>JALEFZ010000045.1 GCA_022760475.1 Bacteroidia bacterium
AAAGAGCAATGAAGTAACAGACATAGTTATTCCAAATGGGGATAGCATACATCTTTTTGTAAACCTTAAATCAGAACTTCGGGACGATTTTGCCGAAGAATATCTCAACTTCCAAATAGGTGATGAGGTGCAGAAGGTCTTACTCTTTGCCAAAGTGATAGATGCTTATCTCTTTAGGGCGAGGTTCATTCGAACCTTCTCTGCAACAGTTCCGGACTCCATCAGGGGATATTTCTTTGGGAAATCAGGTGTACGCGATACAGTTTTGACTCCCGAGAAGCCTATCGTCTTCGATGGACCTATCATCGTCCCGGATGGCTTTAATTTGACGATACTTCCAGGTACACAAATTTCATTTACCTCTCACAAAATCCTTGCGACCCAGGATACCCTACCTCCGGATACCTTCGCCTTCTTTTCAACCTTAATTGTAGGAGGTACTTTAAATGCAGTTGGTAGCGAAAATGATCCAATTGTTTTTCAGGGGGCACGATTTGACTCCGCCTTCCAGGAAAAACCTGCACAATGGAGAGGAATTCGATTCACTCCCTCTAGTAGGGACAATGTTATGGAGCATTGCCAAGTGAAAAATGCCTTGATAAGTGTCCAGGTGGATTCCCATGCGGTGAATAACAATCCCAAATTGCTTTTGCGAAGGTCAGAAATTCGCAATTCAGGTGTGTACGGGCTCTATTGCCTGGGATTTGACTTCAGCAATTCTATCAATCAGTTCAGCACACCCACCGTCCTGGCAGAAAACTGTCTGTTTAATACCGCCAAGGAGCGGAACCTCTTCATCATTGCTGGAGGCAAACATGAATTTAACAATTGTACCTTCGCAAACTATGGCATTGGCTTCTCCAGACGAACGCCACAGATCCTGGTCAGAAACTGGTTCGAAGACTTCTTCAATCCCGGCACAGCAGTCCTTTACCCAACATTTACAACCTTCACCAACTGCGCTATTTATGGATCTGAGGATGATGAGTTTGTGATTGATACCCTTGAAGGAGGTCCTTTTGACAGGTTGATATTGGATCATTGCTTGTTGCCACTTTCTGAAGAAAACGACAGCCTGATCAGGCCTCACCTAGTGGATTGTCTGGTAAACCTCAACCCAGGCTTCAACAGTTCATTTGAAAGAGATTACAGACCTCAGGAAGGAAGTCCCCTGATTGACGCAGGCAGAGAGTATGAGCCTGTGATTCAGCAGCGGATTTTATTTGGCGATTTCCGTGGAGCCATGTTCCCTCGAACCCTTCCGATTGACATAGGGGCTTATGAGTTCTATCCCATTGAGGATTAGGTATAAACATATTAAAGGGGCTTTGGGCCCCTTTACTTTTTATTCTTTCACAGCCACAATCCCCACACTTTTTACCTTTTTCGCCAGCTTTGCGGCTTTTCTTCCAGTAGGGTTTATCCCCAATTCTTTGGCCAACTGCTTCAGTTGTGGGTCTGCCAACATCAATTCCAACGGAAATTCTCCTTTCTTCACTATTTCAATTCTGCTGAATCCAGCATCCTTGATATAGTTCAGGTACTGATCAATTTTCTCAGCCCCGGAAATACAAGCCAGATGTCCTCCCAGGGAGTTTTTGATGATGGCTGGCAATTCTGTTTCCAGTAGGACATCACTCACAGCAAGGCGTCCTCCAGGCTTTAGGATTCTGTATGCCTCACGGAAAACCTTAGCCTTATGTTGAGAAAGGTTGATGACGCAGTTAGAAATGACATGGTCAGCGATTTCATTTTCAAGGGGGATTTGTTCTATATCTCCTTTAATGAAGCGCACATTTGAAAAATTTCCTTTGGATGCATTTTTTCTCGCCAAATCAAGCATCTCATCTGCAAGGTCGATGCCCAATACTGCCCCCTTTTCTCCCACTAGTGGAGACAGAATGAATGCGTCAAAACCCGCTCCTGAACCCAGGTCAACTACTGTTTCTCCCTTATTGATCGCACCGAAAGAGGCAGGATTGCCACAACCTACCCCGAGATTTGCCCCATCAGGCGCCTCATTGATCTCGTCCTCCGAATAACCTATTTTTTTACCTATGAGTGTTTTGACCTCGGCAGTCTTGCAGCAAGGAAAAAGAGTCTGCGCTAAACCCTTTGCCGATATCCGTGCCAATTTTCCATAGTTTTTTACTACTGATTCTTTAAGTGATTCTTGTGTCATAATAGAATGATTAATTAAACAATGACTTCAAGATTCACATTCTGCTTGCTCTAAAAATTGACTTGGGTCAAGTATCAGTTTTGCGCGATTTTTTTTCTGATTCGACTGAGGGTTTCGGGGCTGATTTGAAGGTAGGAGGCCAGGTATTGGAGTGGGATTCTATTAAATAGCCCTTTGTTGGATGCTAGAAACTGCAAGTACCTGTCTGTTGCAGAGAGGTCGTGGATGAACCGTTGATGGTTTGAGGAACTTAAAAACTCATTCTCACTTGCTATACGCCCAAGTTGCTGCCAGAATGGATCGCTTTTGTACAAATTCTGAATTGCTTCAAAGGAAATTAGAAACAGCTTTGAGTTTTCGATCGCTTGAATGGCTATATCTGAAGGAGATTGGGACAAGAAACTGGAATAGGAGGCTAGGAAGGTATGTTCTCTGCAAAAACAGGTAGTAACTTCTTTGCCATCATGAAGATAAAAATGTCTGAATAGGCCCTCTTCAATAAAGGCAATTTGTTTGCAAACCTTTCCCTGGCCAAGGAAGTATTCACCTGCCCTTATGGATTGGATTTTTAAAACAGGGGATAGCTGCTCAAAATGATCAGGCCGATATCCGGGAAATTGTTGTAGGAATGATTTGAAGCTGTCCATATGCCTTTTTCATACGGGCAAATTAATGGAAATGCCTACCACTCCCCATAAAAACTTTTGGCTGCTTCCTCAGCTTCTTTTACGCTAACCCTTTTGCCGTCCACTACACCCGCGATAAAAGCATCTTCAACTCCCATCATTTTGATGTCTTTAAGGAAAGCCTTGGCTTCTTCAAGCGTGGTAAAAGAGCCTAGCACATAACGGTTCATGTCCCCTGCTTTCCGAATTTTCATGCTAATGAGACTTTCAGAGTAATCATCAAGTTTGAAGTGTCTGAAAGCGCCGATTTGAACTTCAAAACCCACTTCGATTGCCTGTCCAGCCTCAGCAAGGAGTCTATTGTGCTCCTGACGAAGCCTTTGAAATTGTACTTTGGTAGAGTCTAACTGGGTTCTAAGTATGACTTTTTCGCTCTTTTTATCAAAGTACTGACATCCAGAAAGAAAAATCAGAGATAAAAAGAAGAATAAAATAGAGGCAAGGTAGCGGGAAATTGACCCAATTTTCATTTGATAAGTTTGAAGTTCTATACAAATAATGTAATCTGTAGATAAATATTGTGTAGGCAGAGGAATGCCTTGACATGCGAAAGCTTTATTTTCAATTAAAACAACTTATTGGATGAAAAACGCCTGGTTCCTTGTGGTAAACCCAGTAGCAGGTGGCGGCCTGAACCTCAACGAATGGAATGGGGTCATTGAAAATTTAGAAAGGCTTGGCATCTCGCATGAAGCAGCAACATCTGAAGCGAAAGAACATATTTACCACCTTGTTAAAGACGCAATTTACAGGGGATACAGAAATTTTCTTGCTGTAGGTGGAGATGGAACCTTACATGATGTGCTGAATGGTCTTTTAGACCAAGCTGAGGTCCCTTCTACTGCACTTACCATTACAAGTTTTCCTGTTGGCTCTGGCTGCGATTGGTCTAAAATGTACGGTATCAAAAGGAATGCCGAATCTGCCACCCAAATGCTCCTGGGAGGAAAATCTGTCCCCCAGGACATAGGCCTTGTTACCTATCAGAAGGATGGGACTGAAAAAAGCAGGTACTTTATCAATGTCGCAGGTTTGGGCTATGATGCCTTTGTCGTTGAGCAAACCAAAGATCAGGACAGGTCAGGAACTTGGGCACAGTTGGTGTACCTGACAACCGCACTCAACTGCTTGAGTGAGTATGAGCCTCAACACACACGCGTCTTTTCTTCAAATTTTGAGAAGGAGGGTCGAGCACTATTTACAAATGTAGGCCTGTGCAAGTATAGTGGGGGAGGCATGAGACTGGTTCCCAAAGCCATGCCACACGACGGCCTCTTTGATGTGACCTTCATGGAAGGTTTGAAATTACCCCAAGTCCTGCTCAACCTTATCAAACTTTATAATGGGAACCTCTATAAACACAAAAAAGCCCATCATTATCGTGCGGGTGTCGTAAATATCATTGGAAAGGAACCAATCCTCCTGGAGGCAGACGGAGAACTTTTGGGGACTACCCCGGCGAGATTCGAACTCATTCCCGGGGCAATACAGGTAAGGGTTCCTTCGTCATACAAGGGATGATTATTTCCATGCATCCATGGAGCAAATCGAATTATGAATATGTTAGATACCAAGTTGCTAAATTCATTCATTGAACTAGCCAATCAGCTTTTTGAAATCGAACACAAACTTGCAAAAATAAGTGGCACTGAGCGACTCAACAGGAACCTAAGAAGGATGAAGCAGGCACTTGAAAATGCCGGGATTCGTACCCATGACCCTTTGGGAGAAGAGTGGTCCGAAACCCGTACCGATTGTGAAGCCAGCATCAGTGGAGCATCCGTAGATAACCTGAAAATCGTTGAGGTGATCAAACCCATTCTCAGGTGGGAAGAAAATGGAGTTCAGCAAATCATCCAACGTGGTGTTGTGATCGTAGGCGAAAAACAAGAATAGGTAGTTGATAGCGCTTATCCTTCAAACATTGCCCACAAATTCAAATCATTTTATTAGAACAAAAGAGAATTCATGACCATAAATTTTGGAATAGACCTTGGAACGACCAATTCTGCCATTGCCAAATATGAGCAGGGAAAAGTCATTATTTTTAGAAATCCAATAGGACAAAAGCAAACCCTTCCCTCAGTCGTAGGAACCAGAAAGGGTAGGAGATTGGTGGGAGAAAAGGCCAGAGAATATTTGATGCAGGCCCCGGATCAGGTTGCAGCCTCCTTTAAAAGAAAAATGGGGACCTCAGAAAACTTTAAAGTTGGAGATGAGGTATTGAGCCCTGTGGAGCTTTCTTCATTTGTACTCAAGGAGCTGAAAAACTTTGTCCATAGCGGAGAGCAAGTAGAAGCGGCCATCATTACCATCCCGGCTTCTTTCGACACGATACAATCAAATGCCACCAAGGAAGCAGGCTACATGGCTGGTTTTGATCAGGTAGTCCTCCTGCAGGAGCCGATTGCTGCCAGCCTTGCCTATGCCAATCAGGATGACAAGTCAGATTTCCAGGATGGAAAATGGTTGGTCTATGACCTTGGAGGAGGAACCTTCGATGTGGCTTTGGTGAGCATCCAGGATGGAGAGATGCGTGTCATCGACCACGAGGGGGATAACTTCCTGGGGGGAAATGACTTTGACAGGCAAATCGTAGAAGCCTTTGTCTTGCCTTATTTGGAGAGTCAGGGAACATTCAACAATCTGCTGGATCAGTCCAGGGCTTCCGATGGCAAATACAATCAATTGTACCAATCCCTGCTTTTAAAAGCCGAAAATGCCAAAATTGAACTTTCAGTAGAACCCAGTGCGGAGATCGAATTCGAGACCAGAGATGATGCAGGTGAGATGATTGAAGGGTTTATTACCATCACCCGTGAGCAATTTGATTCCATGTTGCAGCCCTTTGTAGGCAAAACGGTAGAGATGATTGCCCAGATGCTTGAAAGAAATAAGCTCAAGCCTAATGAATTAAACTTTGTTCTGATGGTCGGCGGTTCTACCTACATCCCTTACGTTCGAGAGAAAGTAGGAGAAGCCCTTCAAATTGAGGTGAATACTGAGGTCGACCCTACTACAGCGGTTGCAGCCGGTGCTGCTTACTATGCAGGTACCAAATCCCTCAAACGCAATGCTGAGTCTGCTTCTGAAACAGTAAAGGAAGATGAAAGTACGCCTAAAGTTAAGGTCAAAATGGCTTTCCAGAAGGCAACTCAGGAGGAGAAGGAATACTTCGCAGCGAGATTTGAAGGAGAGCTCTCCGGGCTTAGTTATCGAATCACCAGATTGGATGGAGGGTTCGATTCAGGCCTAAAACCTCTTTCAGCTAAAATTTCCGAGTTCCTCCCTTTGTTGAAGGATGCCTACAATGAGTTTGAGCTGAAGATCTATGACCATCACAACAATCAGGTTCAGTTCGCAATAGATCCTATTGGGATTACCCAGGGAAAATATGCTGTGGTAGGGCAGCCCCTTCCTCAGGACATTTGCATGGAAATTGACGACGTGGAAAATGAAACTACAGTATTAGAGGTAGTATTTGAAAAAAATGCCATCCTGCCCCTTCGTAAGACCATTGTCAAGCAGATGAGCCGCACCATCGCCAAAGGTTCAGAGGAGCGCCTGACCATTTCTATTGTAGAAGGACCAAATACGGCTTTACCAGCTGCGACCCAACCTATAGGATTTATCAGTATATCCGGAAAGGACTTGACACGAGACCTCGTAAGAGGGTCTGATGTGGAGGTCACCCTCGATATATCAGAATCACGAGACCTTAAAATTGCGGCATATCTGATGATGACAGATCAGGAATTTGAAGATGTTTTTACACCTTCAGTCAGAAAGGTCAATGTATTCAGGTTGCGCGATGAGTTATTGGCCCTCGCCGAAAAGGTTCGTAAAGAAATTGCAGACCAGGAGAGTCAAGGCAATTATGAAGGTGCCCAAAATCTGGTGGATCTTGAATATGACATCCTTGCATTGGTAGATAGGTCAAAGAAACTTCAGGAGAATGACTCAACTGATGAGAAGTTCCAGATTGAAGATGTCAAACGGAAATTGGCTCAAAAAGTAGACGAACTTACCCGAGATAAATTCATTATTGCAGTCAAAAACGAATACTTCGAGGCCAAAAGAGACATCGAATTTGTAATCGAACACTACGAAGCTCCCCAATCGGAGATTGATAAGTACAACAAGCTGCTCGAGGAAGAAAAGGTGATCCTGGCTACAAACTCTTCTTTGAGGATCAAAGATTTTATTGGACAAGTTCGAAGGCTCAATTTCCAGATCCGATGGAAGAATAGCAGGTACATCAAGGATTTGTTTGCCGGATTGTCTTACGGGCGCTTTGGGCCTTTTACAGATCCTAACAGAGCCAATAATCTCATTGAAGAAGGAAATAGAGCCATTGCTGATGAAAACTATGATCAACTAAGGGTAGTCATCAATCAGCTCTTTGACCTCTTGCCACCTGTAAAGAGGAAGGATATTCACCTTGGAGGTACTGGAATATCTTGATCTTTAGTGAAATAGGGACAAAAGAATTGGGGCTGTCTTACATGACAGCCCCATCATTTTTTGTGGTAATCCAAATACAAATTAAATTCAAGGGAGATCTGAAATGGACTTAATACGATTTCTGAAAAAGGTAAGGCTGCTGCTTTTTTCTACCCCATTTTTGAGGTTGGGGAATTCGTTGAGAATTGAACGAACTTCCTCATCGTTTAGAGACCTGCTTTTTCCTGTGAAATTGTTGTGAACTGCCCATTTTTGTGCCGACTTTCTTATGTAATACATAATCCAACAATTAAATTACCTCTAAATACGAAATTACATTCCTCTAATCACATTCATAGAACCTCTGAATCTTACTATACCCTACCCAAATTTTATGCTAGATATTTCAGCTTTGGTAAAAATTATAGCCAAGAAGCTGTTGGAATTCAAATAAAGGCTTGTTTTAGAGGCTTTTACCCTGACAAAAAAAATACAACCGCTTAAATAAGCTCAGGGATGGCTTTTGTGGCATTGCTTTATTTAGGCCAGTGGATATTTGACGAAAATTACTGTATCAAGGTTTAATCAAATTTTCAGTATTTTTCCACCATAGATGTTAAAAACTCCTTTTGGAGAAAAGGTAACAATGTTTGGATTTATTGCTTGGGCCACGCATCCCTAAAAGTTCAGGCTAGTCTTTAGCAAAAAAGTTCTATTGTCAATAAATATTACATTGTCCCCAAACCAATGATCTCTAAGCAGGATTATATCAATTTTACCTACCGTTTGTACCAATATTAGCTGATTTTTCTACAAATTTGTTTTATGTAACCCAAATTCTCTGAATGCGTAAGCGCAGAAAAGGCAATTTATTCGGACTTTGTCAAATTTTCGTATTCGAGTAATTTATTTCTCTCTTGACTTTTTTCTCAAAAACACATTCATAATGAAAAAGATCCTGATTTTAATCTTTCTGCTTGCAGCAATACAATCAGGCATATGGGCTCAACTTTCACCTTATCAAGCCTATCTGCCTCTTTATCAGGAAGCTGTGGAGCTGTTCGAAATAGAAAAGTATGGGGCCGCGCAGAAGAGGCTAGATGCATTCCTTGAGTTTGAAGAAGACCTTAGAGCTAAAGAGGAGAACGACCTCCATGCCAATGCACGTTACCTACAAGCAGTATGTGCATATAAGCTCGAGAGGGAAGATGCCATTGAACTGCTGGATAAGTTTGTAAGGGAGTTCCCCGAAAACACCAAAGTCTCCCTCGCTCAATACTACCTTGGGAAATATTATTTTGAACAAAAACTGTATTCCCAAGCTGTACCTCCCTTTCAGGCAGCCGTACAAAGTAGTGCCTTGAATGTTGACATTTTTAATGAGGTGGTTTACCTACTTGGATATTCCTACTTCAAAGTCGAAAACTATCCTCAGGCCTTGCGCTACTTTGACATGGGGGCTGAAAAAGAGAATAAGTATCAAGAGGATGCGCAGTACTACAGAGCGATTTTGTATTACAAGCAGAAAGATTTCAATAAGGCTTATGAGGCCTTCTCCCCCTTAAAGGAATCCAAGAAGTATGGCAGAGAAACCAGGGTTTATCTAGCGAATACCCTCCTCAAACTGAAAAAACTGGACGAGTTGTATACCCTTGCTGACGAATTGGTAAGAGGACCTAAGATCAGAAAAGAAGAAGCTCAGATTTATTATGTGGTAGCAAACGCTTCCTTTGAGAAGGAAGATTTCCCGAAAGCCGTTTCCTACTATGGAGAGTACAAAAAGAATAAAGGCAAACTTGGCAGGATCGACAACTATAGGTATGGTTACGCCTATTACAAAGGTAAAAACTACAAGGATGCCATTCCTCTATTTCAAAAGGTGATCAAGCAAACTGCCACAGACACCCTTTCACAAGTTTCTTCCTATTACCTTGGGTTCTCTCTCCTTGAAGAAAATAACCAGGATGCGGCCAAACTTGCTTTTGCCAGTTCTGCCAGAGAAGGCAAAAATACCATTCCAACCATTACTCAAGACGGACTTTACCAGTACGCCAAGGTTTCTTTTGCCACTGAGTCTTATGACGACGCCTTGAAGGCTTTACAAAAGCTGATCAAAAACTATCCCAACGCGACTTACAAAGAAGAAGTCAAAACCATGATTGGGGAGGTTTACCTATTTACCCGCAACTATCCTGCGGCGATTGATTACTTCGAAGGTATCCAAAGAACCTCATCAAGAGCCAAACTATCCTACCAGACAGTCCTTTATTACTATGGACTGGATCTGTTTGAGAAGAAAAAATTGAAGCAGGCAGCTTTCAACTTCCAGAAAGCCATTGACAATCCTGCCAAAACAGAATTTACCAGAGGTGCACACTATTGGAAAGGAGAAACCTATTTCCGTGGCAAAGCCTATGCAAAGGCGGAAGCCGCATTTAAAAAATACCTAAACCTTTCTGGAGTTAGCTCAGATGAATACTACGCCAGAGGTTTTTATGGCTTGGGATGGACTTATTTCAAGCAGAAATCCTATACCTCAGCCTTGAACAACTTCAAGAGTTTTATCGACAAGGCTGGCGATAATGAAAGCAGAAAACTGATTGTGGATGCCCATACAAGGGTAGGGGATTGCTATTTCCTGAAGAAAAACTACAAATCTGCCAATACTTATTATCAGAAAGTGATTGACTTCAGGTATGCCTATGGAGATTATGCCTATTTCCAGAAAGGACAGGCTTACTACAGACTTCGCAGTTACAAAAGTTCTGTGACGAATTTTGGTAAGTTGGTAAGTAGCTTCAGAAAAAGCCCTTTCAGGGACAACGCCCTTGACAGGATGTCTGATATCTATGCCAACTGGTTGAGTGATTATCAGAATTCTCTAAAGGCCTCAAGCAGGCTGGTTAAGGACTATCCCAGAAGCCCACTGGCGGCTGTTGCCTATAACAGAATGGGCTATGCGTCCTTCAAGCTCAATGACAAGCCAAATGCTGTTAGGTACTACAAAAAGGTCTTGACCGATTATGGGGCAGACAAGGAAAATGCGCAATTGGCGTTGGATAACCTTAAAGGTTTGGTAAGTGCGAATGAATTCGACAAAATCCTGAAAGATTACAGGAAGTCAAACCCTAACATGAATGAAAATCTTGCCGAGTTGGTTCTCAATACCGGAAAGGAGAGATTTTTCTCAGGGAATTATTCTTCTGCAGCCAGCCAGTTCTCTACCTACATCAAGGATTATAAAAATGGTCCTGGTTATATGGAGGCCCTTCTGTACCGAGCAAGGTCATACAGAGAGTTAAACGAAAGCAAAAAAGCCCTGGCTGATTACAAGACGATTTATGATGCGACTGTAAAAAATAATTTTACCCTTGAGGCTCTTTTGGAAGCTGCAGAATTAAGTTTTGAGGAGAAAAACTTCAGCGAAAGCCTTAGCCTATATGAGCGTCTTGAACAAAATTCCAGTGCGGTTCCCAACAGGGTTCAGGCTTTGTTCGGAATTGCGAGCTCTCAGATGAATCTTAAGAAATATAGTCAGGCCATTGCAGCTTTGGATAAAATCATTGACAACAATGAGGCGGCTGTAGAGTCCAAGACTCAGGCATATGTTGAAAAGGGTAAGGCGCAATACGCAAGCAAGGATTATCAGGCGGCAATGGAAACATTTGCTCTGGTAGAACAAGATTTCAAGAATGAATATGGTGCTGAGAGCCAGTTGATGATTGCACAAATTTTCCTCGATCAAGGAATCGCTCTTAAGAAATCTGGTCAGGAAGAGTTGGCCAAGGGTAAATTTAGCCAGGTGATTGATGCTGTTAAGTATTTTGCTAACCAATACACCACTTATAATTACAGGAAGGCTAAGGTCTTTTTGATTGCAGCTGAAGCCTATTATCAAATGGGCAAGGTATTCCAGGCGAAGGGAACACTGGGATCCATCATACGTGAAGCAGCATTCCCAGATATCAAAGAGCAGGCCCAAAAGAGGTTAGAGGAAATTGAAGCGGAAGAGGCCAAAAATGAAAATAACTAACATTCAACAACACTCAAACAACTCAATGTCGTTTAACGTGAGCCTTTATCACAAAAAATCGCCTTCAATGAAATTCTCAATATATATCACAGCATTTGTTCTGTTTCTTGGGCTTGGCTTTTCAAGTTCATTTGCCCAGGGAGACAACAACCCACTACAAGGAAAAGATTCACTTGTACTTGAAAATGAAAGGATCGAGGATGTAATCGACAGCAACAAGCCAACGATCAAAATCAAGTACCAGGAGATTAAGCAAGGAAAGGATCAGCAAGTGGAATTCAATTCCAAACCTTATAAGGTAGAAGTTGACTTCGAACCCATCGAGCCAAAGATTCTGCCTATTGAAACCCGTAGCAAAGAAGACTTTACCAACAACTACCTACGGGTAGGGGTGGGAAGGTTCCTGACTCCTGCAGTAGATTTATACATCAACAATGGCCAGGATAAGACGGTAGACTACGGGTTCTTGTTTAAACACCTTTCTGCCCACAACGATATTGTGCCTTTGCGAAATTTCCGTCAAGATCAGGGGACGCTTACAGCAAAAGGAATCAGGGATGACAACGAGTTCAAAGCAAAGTTGTACGTCTACAACACAGCTTATTGGAATTACGCCGGGGATGATACGACACTATTCCCAGGAGAAGCTCAGCCGAGAGAAGACAGCCTGAGAATGTCATTTACCCGTTTTGCACTTGATGGTCAGGTGGCTTCTGTCTACGACAGAGATAGAGGTTATCACTATGATGTGGGGGCAGGAATCAAGGGCTTGGGGAGTAGAAGAGGTAACAATGAATTTCACGTCAACCTGACTCCTACTGGAGGATTCTACTTTGGGGAGGATGGAGACCTGAATCTTGAAAGTGAGGTTACTTACATCCGAGCCAACATCGCAGATGCAGGGCAGAACAGATTTTTCGTACATCTGAATCCGAGTTTTATTTATCAGAAAGATAAACTCTCCCTTAAGGCAGGTGTCGATTTTGCTTATTTCACGAACAGTGCTGACTCGATGGGCTTCACCAACCTGGGTCCAGACATTGAGGTTGCCTACCAGATCTTACCCAATAGCTTGACAGCTCTTGTAGGAGTAACTGCCGGTATGGTCAACAACAACCTCTACGACATGTTCTATGAGAACCCTTATTTGGCCAGAGAAATTCCTATTCAACCTACCCTGGAAAGACTTCATTTTTATGGTGGCATAAAGGGAAACCTAAATCAGGCTGTGGATTATAGTATCCAGGCATTTCATAAAAGACGTGAAAATCAATTGATTTATAGAAGTGTTGACAGTGTTTATTTTGAGGCGCTTTATGACTCCTTCACCACCATTTCTGGTCTCCATGCAGAACTGAACCATGACATTTCCAGCCACATAGTAGCTGGAGCTGCCCTGAACATCAATGTCTATACGACTTCCAATCAGGATTCTATGACTCAAAGATTCTTCCATGCAGTACCATTCAGGATAGATGCTTTTGCACAGTATAAGACACTGGAGGATAAACTTACCGCGAGGGCGGACATGAACTTTTATGGTCCAACTCCCTTCTCAGTGGATGAAAATGGAGAAATTCTTTCTCGTAATGCATTCCTGAATTTGGGGGCTAAGGTTGACTTTCGCCCCATTCCTGCGCTTTCAGTTTATGTTGGAGTAAACAACCTTCTGAATGGTAGATACCAACGCTGGTTCAATTATCCTGAAAGAGGAATCGACTTTATGGGAGGGCTAACGCTCTCATTTTAAGGCTTGGAATATCTTGAGTTAATAAAATTTTCATACTTTAGCCCCATCTTGATAGAAAAGATAGCCTTAATGTTTTATTAACTTTTGCATAATCCGTATATTTGTAAATGAAATTGGATGCAAAATTTCTTTTAAAATGAAAGAATTTTGCATCTGCTTCGTTATAGAGGATAAGCATATCTCTGGGTTATGGGAGTCAACATCGATATATATTTGCGAAATGCCTTTAAGGAGCTGGATGCCTTTTCTTTACCGGAAATAGGCACCTTTAGAAAGGTCCACCTTTCTGCCAGGATGGATGAAAACCTTCAGAAGGTTTTTCCTCCCCGCATTGAGATTGAGTTTTCGCCCCAGGTTGACACCCGTTTGAATTTTTCGAGGTATTTGACCCAGCAAATCCAGATGCCACAAGATGAGGCAGATCGGATTGTCAGAGACATTTGCTGGGATATTGAACGTATTGTAAATGAAGAAGGTCAATTTCAGTTGCCTGAGATAGGCACCCTAGTCAAAAGCCAAAATGGAAGATACCATTTTATGGCTGATCAGAAATCTCAGGAAGTTTTCTCTGGAGATCTTTTTGGACTGGAACCTGTGACACTGACCAATTTACCTGTTGTAACTGAAGAATATGTATCCCTAGAACACGAAGAAACTAGCATGAACCAACCCATTCCTAAAGAACAAACTCCCCCAAAAAACAAAAGATCAGGATTTCCTACGCTCGCTGTGTTACTGGCATTGCTAATTGCTGGAACAGGAGCTGTCTTTGTATGGCAGAATCAGTCCCTGACTCGTTCAAGCCTTCAAGACCAACAATTTCTTTCAGTAATTCCTGCTGAGCCCAAGTTGGATAAATTTCTAGCCGATAATAAGGGAAGTAAAGCATTTGACAAGGAACCCAATCAACCGGGTACCAATTCAACCTCCAGATTAAGCGGAGAAAACTCAAAGGGCAATTCTGATAAGAAAGAAGCAACATCCACGGAAGGTAAAAAGGCCAAGGAAAGCACAGAAAAGAAGGTTGACGCAGATAAATTCATCGCACAGGCAGACAAACAAACCACCAGAGATCTTCAGGGTGGAGGATTGGGGCTTCCTAGAGGAAAAGGAGATGATGGAAATATCAATGATCTTAAGGTCGACAAAACTACCGCAAGGCTAGCTAAACCTGCATCGACTTTTCATCTCATTACAGGTAGTTTTGGTCAAGCCAAAACTGCAGAAGTCTATAAAAGCAAATTGCTAAAGCAAGGATACAAGCAAGTAGAAATATTGCATGCACCTGATATTAAAAAATACAGGGTGTCTGTTTTCAGTTCTAACTCGCCGGAGGAAGTGAAGATTTTCCAAGGAACCCTCAAAGAACAAAGAGGAGTAGAGGGCTGGATTCTTGAAGAAAAATAACCTTTTTGCATTGCCATCGCAGAACTAGGAAGCCTTTTTGGCTTCCTTTTTTTTAACCAAAATGCTTATAGTTCGTATGTTTGGAGGAATTCCCGGACTTTTATCCCTCCATTGAAAATATCAGCTCGAAGAAGTTTGGTATCTATGTAAATTATTATGGAACTAAGTCCTTTTGACGGGAAAATAAACCTGAGCAAGGATTGTTTGAGTTTTGAAAATTCATATCTTTGATAATCAGCCAAATATTAACTCTATTTATGCACCTATTTAGAAAGCCCAAAGCAATTGCAGTTAGCAAGAGTCGCCAAATGCCAGAAACCAAAAAGTATATTACCTTCTTTTTCCTATGGCTGTTATTGTCATTAGCCACCTTGTCGATGGCTCAAAATACTTCTTATCACCTAATTGCCGGTAGTTTTAAAACACTAAAACCAGCCAACGAATTAGTAGATGTATTGAGTATGAAAGGATTTTCTCCTCAGATCATTTTCCCATCAGAAAAATCTTCCTATTACAGGGTATCAATTTTTAATTCTGTAGACCGCAATACTGTTAAAAGTTATAAGTCTCAGGTATCAGGAGGGGCAAAATACTGGACACTGGCCGTAGATGGGACGCAATCGCGCTCTTCAGTATCTGGCAATCCATCCTTTGAAAATGACCGCAGCATTTTTAGTAATAATTACCATGTGGTGATCGGTAGTTTTCCAAGCCGTGATGCAGCTTTAAGGTCTCAAGGTGCCAGACAAAACCAGGGTTTTAATGCTTATATCCTTGAGCCTGCCGATGGAAACAGTACCTACAGACTGGCTGTATATAGATCTTCCAATAGAAAAGAAGTCGAAACCTATCAAAGACAATTGGTAAGATCTGGAAAGGTTCCCAATGCATGGATTCATGAAAGCGGTGCTTCTACAAGTGTCAGCACAGGAACTGGCAGCAGAGTTGTGGGCGGTATGTATCACTTGATCGGAGGGAGCTACAACAAATTTGACGAGGCGGATGCCTACAAGCAGGAAATGATTGGAAAGGGTTTCAAGGCAATTATCATTTTTCCTAAACCTGGGGTGAGTACCACTTACCGTGTTTCTGTGGCTCGATCTGCCGTGAAAAATGATGTGAAATCTGCACAAGCAAAATATAAATCAATGACTAAGAAGGGTTCATGGATTTATTTTGAAAAATAAGACAACAAGTCTCGATACTTAATTGCCCTTGGTCTTCCTGGGGCAATTTTTAATTTTGCCCTCCCTGTGGTACCTCCATTATGCCATCGAAATCAGGTTCATCCTCCTTGCCATATTTGGATTGCCACCATTCCCTAAAATCTTCCATATTTAAGGGGAATGTGAAGGCAGGACAGTCCAGTTTTTCCTGAAGGGATGGACTTAGAGCAGGGAAGCGGCTATTTCTAAGAGATTTGAATTCTTCGTCTTTGAGAAGCATTCGCATAAAACTGCCATAAATTGGAAGTGCAGTTGTGGCTCCCTGCCCAGCCATCGTCCTGAAGTGAATTCGCTGATCATCGGCACCAACCCAGGCTCCAGCAGCGAGGTTGGGAGTAAGACCAATGAACCAGCCATCGGTCTGTTTCTGAGTGGTACCGGTTTTTCCAGCCATATCCATGCTCAATTTGTACCTCCTTCGGAGGCTTTTGCCAGTACCTCTATCAATTACCCCTTTCATCATAGATAGAAGCATATCTGAATTTTCCCTCTGGATGACCTGAGTCTGAGGCAATGCTTGTGTCGCATCATACAGGATTTCTCCCGAACTGGATTCAATTCTGACGAGGGCTTGCGGCCTTACCTTTTTCCCTCGATTGGAGATGGTACAGTACGCTCCAATCAAATCTTGAAGGGCAATTTCTGCAGAACCAAGGGCAATAGAAGGTACTTCCGGAAGTTCATTGGGAATTCCTAACTGTTTGGCCATTCTGCAAACTGCAGAGGCTCCAATTTCCATTACTATCTTTACCGCCACCACATTCACTGAGTGAGTGAGTGCTCCAGCCATAGAATACTCCCCTCCATACAATTTGTCTGAATTTGAGGGAGACCAATTCTCATAACGGGCATAGGTCTTTTGTTCATTTGACGTAAATTCACAAGGATCTACTCCGGCTTCAAGAGCTGTGGCATAGACTATAGGCTTGAAAGCTGAGCCAGCTTGCCTGAGTGCCCGCACATGATCAAATTGATAATGGCTATGATCTATTCCTCCTACCCACGCACGAATGAAGCCACTTGCAGGGTCCATGGCACAAAAACCAGCCTGGAGTAAAAAGTGGCTGTAAGTCATGGAGTCCTTGAGGCTCATCAGGGTATCTAAAGGTCCTTGGAACGAGAATAAACTCAAAGGACGTTTTTTTTCAAAAAGAGAGTCAATTGTTGCTTCATCGAGTCCTTCCTGAATCCATCTTTTATAGTAATGGGTGTTTTTTCTCTTCTGGAGATATACTTTTTGAGCGAGTCTGTGTTTCTGCTTTCCTCGCCATTCCTTGTCAAATTTGGACTGTATCTTTTGCATTTCATCCTCGACCGCCTTCTCTGCATAGGATTGAAGTTTGCTATGGATGGGGGTAATAATCTTAAGCCCATCTCGGTACAGGTTCCAATGACTGCTATCCACTTTGGGGTTAGCAGCTATCCAGGCTTCGAGATATTGCCTTAGGTAAGACCTGAAGTAAGGAGCAAGTCCTTCGTGATGTGAGTAAGCTTGATACTTAAGGATTAGCGGAGTATTCACCAGGGAGTCTGCCAACTGAGATGAAAGGTAGCCGTATTTTTGCATCTGCCTTATCACCGTATTCCTTCGCCCTCTGGAAGCCTGGGCATTGGTCCTGGGGTTGTATGAGGTGGGTGCTTTGAGCATCCCGACAAGTGTACATGCTTCTTCAAGGCTCAGTTGTGCACAGCCTTTGCTAAAATATCGCTTAGAAGCAGTTTCTATTCCATATGAATGATCTCCTAAAAAGACCGTATTGAGGTAATGAGTAAGAATTTCTTCCTTGGAATATACCCGTTCTAATCTTCGGGCAATTTCCATTTCCCTGAATTTATTGAGCATCAGAGATAGTAAGGGGAAGGATTTTCTGGGAAACCATTGCTTGGCCAATTGTTGGGAAAGGGTACTACCTCCCCCTGCTGAAGCATCTCCACCCAGGAAACCCTTGAAGAATACCCGAAATAAACTTCTTTCATCGACCCCGCGATGTGAGTAAAATCTTACATCTTCTGTGGCAATGAGTGCTTGTTTTAGTGAAAGGGGAATGTCTTTTTCTGTAATGGGAACCCTGTCTTCGATGAAGTATTTTCCCAAAAGAATGCCGTCTATGCTGTATACCTCAGAAGCAGCTGCATAAGTATGGGAGGCCAAATCGGCTTTATCGGGCATTGAGCCTATCAGATTGAAACGAATTCCCAAATCCAAAATGGCTATTCCAAAGAGGCAAAATAAGAGTGAAGCCAGGAATCCAGATATAAGGGGACGTCGCTGGCAGAAGCCCTTTATCCGGTGTATGGTATTGTTTGTGCCCGATTGTCCCTTTGTCACTTCTCCTCTTTTTACAAATCTAACAAAATCTTCCTATAAGATGATTCATTCCCTGTAAGAATCCTGTTTTGATCGATCTGACTATATGATAATAGATCGTTATTTTTCGAAAAACAGCAATATTATGAAATTAAAATATTTAGTACTTTTAATTTTAGCTTCTACCTCGTTTTCATGTATCAAGCACAAAGACGCATTAAAAGAGAAACACCCAGAAGAGAGTCAGTTTTTATTAAGGAAAATTCATTTTCAATCAGAAGGGTGTAAGTTAGAAGAAGAAGGGGTGTGTATTGAGATTGAAAGCTGTTATCCAGAGATGCTGTTTGGACCCGTAGACCTCCAAAAGCGAGTAAACAGAGAGATAGACAGGACATTAGGGAAAATGCTGCTTCAAACTTTCCCATACTTATCCTCACAGACTCCTTCTTTTCAAATTGAAGAACTGGTTAACCTTTACAATTACAAAAATAATCTCGAAGGAGATACTGTCCTTAGCCAAAAGGTAGGGCTTTATGGTTCATGGAAGGAGCAGGAAACAGATTATTGGGTTTTTAAACTGGAAGTTTGGGTAAAAAACGATGGAGAAGCTCCCTTGGTCCAACAAAGATTGATTAGCCTTGACAAATCCAATGCGCGCATCATTGCAAGTCGCCAAATTTAATATTGCATTGTTTTTATATATGGGGAATATTATATTTAGCTATTAGATTATCTGCTGACATTAATTATAAAAAGCCAAAACTAAGTGGCAGGTTTCATGTTTCTAGCTTATAGAGCATAGCTCTGTACGTGCATCTATGCTAGGGTATTAATTTCGGAATCTGATATGAAATGGAATTTGGGAATAGCTTTATTGATTTTTTTATCTGCTTGTCAAGCCCAAACTCAAAGTGATGACTGGAAGACCAAGGTAAAATTCAACCTAGAGCTCATGAGTGAAAACGCTACTGAAAGAAGTTTGTTGGGGTATGGCTTTTGTATTCCAAACCAACCTGTTCTTGTAGAGCAATTAAGGCAAATTCACACAGATCTCGAGGTGGTGGATCATCCGGAGAAAACCTGTGACTCTACCCATTATTACTGCCAATTCCATCCAGTCCAGCCTGCGCACATCGCACATCTTGAAAAGATTGCCAAGCTATCTTATGTAAAAGAAATACATCCTGTATGGCGTGAGAATCCTTGATAGGAGTTATTTTTTCCAGACCTCAGACCATGTCTTTTTTCCTTTACCAAAATATTGCCAAACGATGCTTTGATTGAGGAATCCTTTTTTAGGAAAGGCTTTCGGAGCGACGGGATAAATCTCTCTACGCCTTTTTCGCCAGAAACCCAATTTCCCATAAAAGGCAAAATGCCCCTTCAAAATGGCTCCAATGGTCTTAAAATCTCCTTTTAGCAGGGTAGAAAGTCCCCATATCCCATCCAGTACCATTCTTATAAAGAGGTGTGAAAATACCTTTCCTTTTGGGAGGTTTTTAAACAGGAGTGTTAAGCCATTCCTTACATTGAGAAAAGTTTTGCGTGGATTACCTTGTGGCAAGGTTCCTCCCCCCACGTGGTAAACAATGCTCCCGGGATGACAACCTATATCGTAGCCATGGTTCAATGCTCTCCAGCAGAAGTCTATTTCTTCCATATGCGCAAAGAAAGCAGCTTCGAACAATCCGATTTGATCTACAACGGATTTGCGTAGCATCATGGCAGCGCCAGTAGCCCAAAACACCTCCATGGGTTCTTCATATTGGCCTTCATCCAACTCAAGTGTATCAAAGATCCTACCCCTGCAAAATGGATACCCATACTTATCCAGGAAGCCACCTGATGCGCCTGCATATTCGAAATGATCTTTTTGGTGGAATGCCCTGATCTTGGGCTGACATGCAGCCATATTGGGATTGGCCTCCATCATTTCAACCAATGGTTCAATCCAGTCAGGCGCTACTTCTACATCACTATTCAGCAAAATTAGGTATGGACTGTCAATATGCGGCAGGGCTTGGTTATTGCCTTCAGCAAATCCATAGTTTTCTGGCAATTCAAGCACTTCTACCTCAGGAAATTTTTCTTTGGTAAAGGATACACTATCATCGGTTGAACCATTGTCTACAACCAGGATTCTCTTGTCTTGATAGGTAGATTTTATGACTGAAGGAAGAAACTGATCCAGGTACGACCTGCCGTTCCAGTTCAGGATAACGATGCTTACCTGCTTCATCAATTAATGGATCGCTTGCTTGTTTTATTCAATTGTAAGGAATTTGTGATTAGCCAAGACCAAATTTGCTTAGGTCCATACCAGGAATATTAGGTAGCATTCCCTTGGTGGCATTCTCCATTTTCTGGCGTCCCGCTTCCTCTGCTTTATCCAGTGCCTTGTTTACGGCAGCTGTGATGAGGTCTGCCATGATTTCCGGATCGTCCTTATCAATGATGATGGGGTCAATTTCAATTTTCATGACCTTTCGATTGCCATTTGCCTTGACCCTGACCATACCCCCGCCAGCTTCAGCTTCCACAACAACCTGGTCAAGAGATTCCCTCACTTCCTTCAGGCGATTTTGCATCTCCTGGAACTTTCCCATCATATCCGGTAGGTTAAACATATACTTTTTTCTTTGATAAATCTGGCAATGAATATAATAGAATGTAAGCTAAGGAACCAATTTAGGCCTTCTTTGTTAGACTTGGTGATAGCTTGTCTTTAGGCGCAGGAGGTCTTTTCCAACGTTTATGCGTCCAGAGCCAATAAGCTGGGTCTTGTTTGATCATTCGCTCAAAGTAACCAACCTGTAGATCGGTATACCTGTAAACATTTTCCTGAGAAAATGGGAGAAACTCTTCCAGAGGTAATTGATGGTAGGTCAAGGAGTAGTGGCCACGGCGAACTTTTTTTACCTCAATAAAGAATACTGGTAATTCTAGTTCCAGGCTATATTTGGCAGTACTGGTAAAAAATGCAGTAGGCTTTCCCAAAAACTTTGTGAAGTAAGCACGTTGAGATTTTTGTGGGGATTGATCTGCTAAGACGACAATGAAATTGCCCTTGGAAGTATATTTACGAATGTTGCGGACGTAGTCCTTTCGAGCGAGTAACAAGCCCCCCCTCCTTGCTCGGCTATAGTGAATCAGCCGATTTAGGGTATCACTTTTTTGAGGGGTGTAAACGCAGTGGCCTTGTTTGACACCAGCTGCCATGATGTCCATTCTGGCTCCCCACAATTCAAAATTTCCATAATGTCCTGCAAGTAGGAAGGCTCCTCCTTCCAACTCGATAAACTCCTGCCAGACCTCTGGATTTTCAATGCTGACGCGCTTCTCGACCTGTTTATTGCTCAAACTAACAGCCTTGATGGTCTCTACCAGCACATCGCAGAGGTGCCGATAAAATGAACTCATGATGGCCTCATTTTCCTCTTGAGTGTTTTCAGGAAATGATGTTGAAATATTCTTCCAAACCACCTTCCGTCTGTATTTAATCAAATGGAAAAACAATAGGTACAATCCATCACTAATCAGATACCATATTGGGAATGGTAGCAAGCTGATAAGATAAAGGAACCCAAATAAGGTGTAATACTTTATGCCTTTCCAGAGTCTGGAAAGGCTCGAAACCTTAGCCCTGCTCAATTGTCGTCAAGATCAAGTTTGGGATTATAGATGGTTCGATCACTCTCGTAGTCCAGGAGGTCAGAAGTTTGTCCCTTGTTTCTGCTATCCAGAAGGGTTCGCCACCTGGGGTTATTGATCTCACCATACTTGTTTGAGTGCAACAATTGGTACTCATTCGTAGCAAGATCAGGATCATAGAATACAAAAAGGACGCTATTCTGAGGTCCCAATTTATTGTAACGCCAGATTTCGTAGGGGATCATCCCGGATTGGGAGGGATGGCGATCTACGTGGTTGGGAATGCCATGGGTCAACAACACTCGTCCCCTGTCGGTTTGCCAGCCTTCTTTCAAGGCAGATTTAAACTCCTGGTTGACATACTTTAATGCCATCAAGTGGCCGTTCCATAGTGCCCTTACTGTTTTGTCTGAAGATTTTCTCCTCTCAAAATAGCTGAAAATGAAGTTTTTCTTTTGCTGATAGTTTTCCAGAACTTTTATAAAGTTTCTTTCATCTATGGTAGCCTGATACCTCAGTGTTTGAAGGTAATATTCCAGTTCTTCTTCAGTATAAGAATTAAATACATCTACATCTGAATTGGAAGCTATGGTATTGCGATCATAGGTAGATGCGATGCTTGAGTTGTAGACATAGAACTTTTGCCTAAAAGTTTTCATTGGCCTACCCTGAGCAAATACTTCAATTTGCAGGTAGTAAATATTGGATGGAAGATTTTCTATGGGGATTTCTTCTTTGAAAACATTGATAATTCCTGCCACGCTAGGCTTATCCTTGCTTTGATAATTGAAAAGGCGGTTGTCTCCTTGGTAAATTACACTTCGCATGGTGATGTTAGCCTTTTCCCCAAATACCTGATTGGCGTTGTATATTTCCATGTAGAATGAGAGCGCCTTTTCATTGATGAAGGTCTGATTGGTAACCATAGGGATGATATTAGCCCTACGAGCCGTAGCCACACGCTTTTTGGTACTGTTAGGTTGAATTTCACCAGCTGACCATTTCACATCAGAGAAGGCCAGCTTCTCAGAAACCAGGGCTTCCACATTAAACTCTCTGATTGCCTGAGATTTGATCAAGGAGAGCGAGAAACTATCTACAGCTGTAGCATTGATTAGGTATTTCCCTGCTTCAACTCTAAGTGTATGAACATTTAAAAGGTTTGCCTTTTGTCTTGAATTCAAAGTAGTATCCTGGATTTTTCTTTCAGGTGGCAGCTGAAGGTTGTACCTGTCTCGGTCTACCTGTATGGTATCTCCATTTTCGAGTTTGAAGAGCCTGAGATCAATATGGACCTTTGCCTGATAGGAATTTGGAGCTTCCTCAATGAAAGAGAGGCTATTTCCAGCGACAGCAATTTGAATCTCAACAAAAGGAGATCCAGAGAGTGTATTGTCATTTCCAGAATTCGAGCCAGCTTCGATAAATGGGAAATTAAACCTGCATACATCCAGGAAAAGCCCAGGCCCTCCGTTGGGGTTTTGACCAAAAACAAGTCCCCCAAGTAGAATTATAAAAAGCGCTACTTTTTTCATAATGTCTTTTGAATTAAATAAAAATAAGGAATTTGGGTGAATTCCTCTATTCAGGACTTGCCATCTTTCAGGAGTTTTTAATTCCTTCTCCAAGTTTTTCCTTCAAATATTTGGCTGTGTAGGATTCTTTGACATCTAGCAATCCTTCGGGTACGCCCTGATAAAGCAGGCGCCCACCCCCTTTACCCCCTTCGGGTCCCATGTCAATGAGGTAGTCTGCACATTTGATTACATCCAGATTATGCTCAATAACTAGCACTGTATTGCCCCTTTCAATCAGTTCATTTATCGCAGCAAGTAGCTTCTTGATATCCTCAAAATGAAGTCCGGTTGTAGGTTCGTCAAATATATAAAAAGCATTTTCTGCTTGAGAGCCTTGCGCAAGGAAGAATGCCAACTTCATCCTTTGGGCTTCACCGCCAGATAGGGTAGAAGTAGATTGCCCCATTCTCAGGTATCCCAAACCCACCCTGTCAAGGATCTCAAGTTTATTGACGATTTTCTTTTCGTTCTTGAAAAAGTCAATGCCCTCAGCGATGGTCATATTTAATACGTCATCAATGTTTTTTCCATTGTATTCAACTTCCAAAACATGCTTCTTGAACCTTTTTCCGTGACAAACCTCGCACAGCAACTTGACATCAGGAAGAAATTGCATTTCAACAGTTACATAGCCCTCGCCCAGGCAATTGTCGCAGCGGCCTCCATCAATATTGAATGAGAAATGTCCAGGCTTAAGGCCTTTGATAACAGATAGCTGCTGCTTGGAATATAGTTCACGAATGTGATCGTAGGCCTTGATATAAGTTACGGGATTTGATCTCGCAGAGCGTCCCACAGGGCTTTGGTCGACCATTTCTACACGTTTGATCTGGTCGATATCTCCTGCCAATTCCTTCAATGCCCCACCTTTATCTGAAAAGTCTCCCAAATGTCTTTTGAGTGCTGGAAAAAGAATCCTTTGAATTAGGGTACTCTTTCCCGAACCACTCACACCAGTGACCAGTGTCAAGCCATAAAGTGGAATGTCAACATCGACTCCCTGTAAGTTGTGCATCCTTGCCCCTCGAAGCTCAATACGGTTTCGAATAGGTCTTCTTTGTTTGGGAAGTGAAATTTCGTCCCTACCTGAAAGGTATTTTCCCGTTTTGGTATCCGCCTTCAGGATTTTCTTAAAGTCTCCATTGAAGGTTACTTCCCCACCCAGTTCTCCTGCGCCCGGTCCCATATCAATGAGTTGATCCGCAGCTTTCATCACAGCCTCGTCATGCTCTACCACGACTACCGTATTTCCCTGATCTCTAAGAGATGTCAGGATTGAAATAAGTCGATCTGTATCTCTAGAGTGTAGTCCAATGCTGGGTTCATCCAGGATATACATCGAGCCTACGAGGCCACTACCTAAAGAGGTTGCCAGCCTGATTCGTTGCATTTCCCCACCAGAAAGGGTATTGATCTTGCGATTCAGCGTCAGGTATTCTACTCCTACTTTCACCAAATAATTCAACCTTGAAGAGATTTCGTCTATCAGCCTTCCTGCTATCAATTGATCTACATCATCCAGCTTTAGGCTGGAAATGACATCTGCCAGTTCATTTAGTTGAAGGAAAAGGAAATCTGATATAGAGTAACCATCAATTCTTACGTAGTTGGCATCCTTCCTTATCCTACTCCCTTTACAATCAGGGCAGGTCGTGTATCCTCTGAATCGGGCAATCATGACCCGATACTGAATTTTGTGTTTTTGAGTCTCAAGAAATTTGAAGAAACGATTGATACCCCAGGTAGAACCGATTCCATTCCAAAGCATATCCTTTTCCTCTTCGCTGAGGTGTTCGTAGCTTCTATGAATGGGGAAGTCTGTTTTTCTGGCGGCTTTGAGCCAGTTTTGAAGGTACTCATTCATGACCTCCCCACGCCAGGGAGCGACTGCACCTTCAAATACAGACATACCTGGATCTGGGATGACTAGGTTTTGATCAATCCCAAGTACCCTTCCAAATCCTTCACAGGTTTTGCAAGCACCATAAGGATTGTTGAAACTGAATAAGTTGACAGATGGCGGTTCGAAGACCATGCCATCTGCTTCAAATTTTTCTGAAAAGTGCTTCGGAGGATTATCATTGACCACGATCAGGCAATTGCCCTGGCCTTCTTGATATGCTGTTTGAATGGAATCAGCCAATCTGCTCCTGAGATTTTGGACATCATCTTTTCTTACAATGGTTCTATCGATAAGCAAAACCATTGTTTGGGCTTTAGGAAGCTTCTTACTGGCGAGTTCATCTTCGATATCCGTAATCTCACCATCCTTCCAAATCCTGGAGAAGCCCTTTTGTAGGGTAATCTCCAATTCCGCTCTGTATCCCTTAGACCTTACCTTTATTTCTGAAAGGATATTGATCTTACTCCCTTCTTCCTGATCCAGAATGAAGTCAACTATGTCTGTGACACTATCTCGAGTTACCAATTTTCCCGAAACAGGAGAGTAGGTCTTTCCTGCCCTCGCAAACAGCAATTTCAGGAAATCATAAATCTCTGTAGTGGTGCCTACTGTGGATCTAGGGTTGGAAGTGCTTACCTTTTGTTGGATGGCAATAGCAGGAGCAATGCCCTGGATGTAATCTACCTCGGGTTTATCCATCCGCTCTAAAAATTGCCTGGCATAAGAACTCAGACTTTCTACGTATCTTCTTTGCCCCTCTGCATACAAGGTATCGAAGGCGAGAGAGGATTTTCCTGACCCACTGACTCCTGTTACTACTACCAGTTTGTCTCGTTCTATTTTTACCGAGACATTTTTGAGGTTATTGACCCTGGCATTTTTGATGTAAATGTGCCCCATCTATTTAACTAAAAATATGTACAGACTAACAGTATGGAATAGAGATAGTTTTAAAAAACGGGTTTAACCGCTGTAGGGGATGTCCGGAAGATTAGTGAAAATGAAATCAGTCCTTGGCAAACCCATCTTTGTCTACTGCTCCATTGTTGCCCGGTAGATTTATCGATCAGATTAGAAAATAATTGAAACGCATCAAAGGTAAGGAAAAATTTCATCCGAGCTTTAAGTGTGGATATGTCCTTTGTCTGATATGATGTGCCTTACATAATAGGACAGTTTGTCTAATTTTAGGTACAAGTGTCTGGAAATTCAAAAAAACAGCTCCCCTTTAATTCTGCAAGGCAATCAGGTCTTTGAATCTTTGCTTTGTCATTTTTATGATAAATGAAGAAATATATTTATTTCGTTGAAAATCAATTATTTAGTTCGGTGTTGATTCCTTCTTACCTTACACAATAACAAAATTTATTTTTCGTTTTCACGAACTTTTTAGGAATATGTTGTATAACTGCTCAATTTAATTCGACCATTTAATCCTACCCATTAACGGTTAAAACATAAATAATTACGATTCGAGCAGGTAAAATCATGACTTTGGCACTTTTTATGCTTCCTATAAGGGCAGATGGCCTTTGTGTAAGTTATTTGTAATTAAACATGCAATAATTTAACTTAGGTCCACACTGAGGTCTATACAGATACGATACGATTACTTGTAGCTTTTTGGTACCATTTCCTTAAGCCACTCACTCACTCATTTATTTCTCGCTGGGTTTGGTACACCCTCAAAAAAATTTGTATGGATAATTCGCTCATGAAAAAAGCGCAAGACAGGGACCTCATCAAAGCTTTTATGTCAGGTAATGACTGTTGTTTTAATGAATTGCTGACTCGCTACAAATCAAAGGTTTTCACCACCATTTATTTGATTGTCAAAGACAGAGAGATCGCTGAAGACCTCTTCCAGGAGGTAATGATCAAGGTCGTTCGTATGATACGCTCAGGAAAATACAATGAAGAAGGTAAATTCCTGCCCTGGGTAGTCAGAATCGCTCGAAATCTTGCAATTGACCACTTCAGAAAAGTTCAACGTAACCCTATCCAAAACGAATCTGCAGACTACGACATTTTCAACTCCATTCAGAGAGCTGAGCCAAGTTCGGAAGAGCAGATAATAAAAGAGGAAAATGCTCGTTATATTCGTAGCTTAATTCAGGAGCTCCCCGACAAGCAACGAGAGGTTCTCGTTATGCGTACATATGGGGAACTTAGCTTTAAGGAAATAGCGGATATCACTGATGTGAGCATTAATACAGCGCTGGGTAGGATGCGTTATGCCTTACTCAACCTAAAAAAGCTCGCTCAGGAGTCTGGAAAGTCCCGGGCATATGAGGAAACCAAATAAGGAAAAAAATATCTTACGCTTTGTTTTCGATGAAATGCAAGAAATCGAAGCAAGCAACTTTTTATCTGAGCTCTGTTCTGATGACGAATTATGGGATAAGTACGAGGAATGGGAAGGAGCCATTGATGAGATGAAAGAAGCAGAAGCTGGCCCTTCTGAAGCTTCGCTCAACAAAATCATGGCTTTCGTAGAAGAGACGAATCCTAATAAACAAGCATCAAAGCAACAAGACAAACACAAAGGATGGCTGAGCAGTCTTTTTTCAGGAGCCAATTTGCATGGCATGCTTGCAGCAGCTATGCTGGTTTTTGTCCTGGCAGGTGTGGCAGGTTCAGTTTATAAGGTTAAGCGTTCGCAAAACCTTAGCCCTGACAGGAATAATGTTAGCCAGAAAATCACTCCGGCAGTACAGGATCCTTCTTTACAATGGGAGCCTGTAAAGATAAACGAAGGATTGGAAGACGTCAGGACTGGAATTGAAAATCTGATGAAAAAAGATCAGCTTTGATTTTAAAGAAATTTAATAGCCCCTCAAAATGAGGCCTGCCAACTTTGGTAGGCCTTTTTTTATGTATGTGTAGGTTTTGTGGTACTTATCTCTTCCACAATCAGATGCGCCACCTCCAATGCCCTGTAGGCATCCTTAATGCCCACACGTATAGGGCCTCCATAAAGAACCGAAGCTGCGAATTCTTTTAGTTCCAGTTCGATAGAGTTAACGGGGCTTACTACTGGATGTGCAATGTTGACATACCTTGTTCCCTGGCCATTTGCAATGGGAATGGAGGGAAATGGCAATCCTTCTTGAGCTTCGGTAGAAATTTCATATGCCTCGACCCTCTTTTCCAGGAAGTCGACCGAGAGATAGGCATCTTTCTGGAACATCCTGAGTTTTCGCATGTTTTTCATAGAAACTCGGCTTGCCGTAAGGTTGGCAACTGCATTGTTTTCAAACTCTATTCTGGCATTGGTAATGTCAGGGCTATCACTCACGACAGCTACTCCTGAAGCAGATATTCTTTTTACAGGAGAAGAAATCAAACTCAAAACGATATCAAGGTCATGAATCATCAAATCGAGCACTACGGATACATCGGTTCCACGGGGATTATACACCGCAAGTCGATGTCCCTCTATGAACATGGGGGAAAGTTTCCTCTCGGATATAGCTAAAAAAGCAGGATTAAAACGCTCAACATGGCCTACTTGAATGACTAAATGGGGGTGCTTTACTGCAAACCTGAGAAGCTCCAACCCTTCTTGAAGGTTTTCAGTTAAAGGTTTTTCTATGAAAATATGTTTTCCAGCTTTCAAAGCCTTGATAGCTGAAGCATAATGGTCTATGGTGGGAACCACGATATCCAATGCATCGACTTCTTCCAGGAGACTTTCCATAGAAGAAAAGGCCTTCAGCCCGAATTCATTGGACACTTTTGCAGAAGTTTCACGATTTACATCATAGAAACCAACCAAATTAAATGATGGTATCCCTTTCAGTAGTTTAATGTGTATTTTTCCCAGATGACCTGCTCCAAGAACCCCAATATTTACCATAGACAGCGCAAAGATTTTCAGGCGAAACTAATACAAGTTTGAAAGATTTTTTCATTGAATTCAAATATCCTTTGCTATAATTTCTTCCATTCAACAACAGCAATATGAAATTCAACATCAAACCAATCCTTCTGCTTTCAGTTTTCTTTTCCCTTTCTGCTTGTGGAACTTTCAAATCATATGATGAGGCAGTTTCAAGCTCTACAATCAAAACCGAATTAGGCGTATCTGAAGCAGATGGATCTTTATATGGCCAAGGCCTACATGAGAAGTTAAATCCAAGGAAGATTGTTTATTCTGCTTTTCTAAGTATGGAAGTGAAGGAACCAGAAATGATTTCTGAGAAGCTAGGTGTAATTGCAAATTCTTATAAGGGCTATGTTGCCAGCACGGGTAATAGGCGAGTTGTCATTCGCATACCCTTCGAAAAATTTGAAAATGCCCTTGAAGAAGTTAATAAACTTGGAGAAATCGAAGACAAGGTAGTAAAAGGACAGGATGTTACGGAAGATTTTTTAGATCTTGAAATCCGTTTGGAAAATGCTCAGAAGGCTAGAAAGCGGTATTTGGAACTGCTCGACAAGGCTCAAAATGTGGAAGAGGCATTGAAGGTCGAGAAGGAACTGGAGCGTTTAAATAGAGAAATTGATCTGCTAAAAGGGAAAATCAACCGCCTTTCTAACCTAAGTAGTTTCGCCACCATTACAGTTAACTTCATTGACCTGGAGGAGCAACCCAAGCCTGGCCCATTGGGCTATATCTTTGTAGGTTTATACAAAGGGGTAAAGTGGCTATTCATTAGAAATTAACATTAGACTTATATCTGTTAAAGCCTTGCATCGGCTCTGCTGTGCAGGGCTTTTTTTATCTGTAAATATACTGTAAATACTTATGTATATATAAATTCTATTATTCGAAATGTTTGTATGTTAGACATTATCTTTGTCTTTTTTTTTGAGTTGCATTAATCTATTTTTAATCTGGCAAGAATGTACATTTGGATGTTCCTTATGCTCAAAAAACTTAGGTATAGGTTTAAGCGTCCTTTTGTATCATTCCTACCCGAGCTGATCAAAAGAAAGCAGCTACAATAATTTTCAGCTACATGATAAATTCATTTTTTGATACCATTGGCTCTTTTTCCAAGCCATTTGTCCTGATTGATTTAGAGGGGAATCTACTTCGTCATAATAGGGGGTTTGAGGAAATATTCCACAAGGTAATTTCAGGAAATAATATACTCAACTGCCTTAAGCAGGTAATGTGCAATGAAGATTTGACAGAGTTTGCCAGGTTCAAATCCAATTTAGATCAAAAGGAAAATTTTTATCAAAGAATAGCCTTGGGGGGGGAGTCAGATAAAAGGATTGTACAAATTGAGGCAGCTTATCAAAATGAAAGGTATAAAGAAAAGGAAGTCTTCATCCTAAGTTTGGAAATAGTAAAAGAGTTAAATCCCGATCTGAAGCACCTCTCTGACTCCAATAAAGTGGTTGAGGTAAGCCAGGCAGAACTAAAAAGGAGAGAATTTTTACTGGAAGAAACCCAAAAGATTACAAAAGCTGGGGGGTGGGAGTTGGATGTAAATACTGGACATACCATCTGGACAGAAGAAGTGTACCACATCCATGAGGTTCCCTTGGATTTTGATCATAACAAAGAAAATGGCATTGAGTTTTATCATCATGAAGATAAACCCCTCTTGATCGCTGCCCTTGAGAATTCGATTGCCCAAAAGACCAGGTTTGATGTGGTTCTCAGATTTATCACAGCAAAAGGGAAACTGTTAAGGGTGAGGGTAACGGGACACCCCATTATGGAGGAAGGAAAGGTTAGCAAGCTAATTGGTATTTTCCAGGATGTTTCCAAGCAATATAAGATAGAGGAAGAGCTGAAAAATATGACGGAACGCTTTCAGCTTGCAGCTAAGGCAGCGGATATGGGAGTTTGGGATTTCTATCCACAAAGAAATGAGTTGATATGGGATGAGACGATGTACGAACTCTACGAGGTTAAAAAGTCTGACTTTTCGGGCGCCTATGAAGCATGGGCGACAAGCTTGCATCCTGAATCTCTGACCAAAGCCCAGGAGGAGCTAGGATTGGCTTTAAGTGGGGTAAAAGACTTTAGTACTGAGTTTTCAATTATGCTGCCCAATGGAGGAACTAAAATAATTGGTGCTGAGGCGGTCATCAAGCGCAATGAGAAAGGAGAGGCCATCAGGATGATTGGTGTCAATTATGATATTACTGAGAAGAAGAAGCAAATTGGCGAATTGTCACTTCTACATTCTGTGGTGGAGTCTGCTGCAGATGCAATTCTAATTACCAGTCCCTCCTTAGAGGATCATAGAATTTTATATTCCAACCCAGCTCATGAAAAGGTGACTGGATATAGTGCAGAGGAGATTTTTGGAAAAGATCCAAGAATGTTTTCAGGTCCATCGACCTCAAAAACTGAGTTGGACCGGATCGAGGAAGCCGTGAAGAAGAGAGAGATGATAGAGGTCGAGTTGCTTAACTATAGGAAATCCGGTGAACCATTCTGGATCAATATGATATTTACCTATGTTCGAAATGAACAAAATGAGGTTACTCACCTGGTTTCCATTCAAAGGGATGTTACAGACAAGAAGAATGCAGAGTTGGAATTGGTCAAAGCCAAGGAACTCGCTGAGGAGGCCTCCCGTGCCAAGTCTGAATTCCTTTCCGTAATGAGCCATGAGATCAGGACACCACTTAATGCAGTAATAGGTGTCTGTGGCTTACTGGATACCACCACTAAACTTGATTTTGAGCAGAAAGATTTGGTGAAAACCATACGTCAAGGTGGGGAGACGCTTTTGTCGGTGATCAACGAAGTTCTTGATTTTTCAAAGATTGAAGCAGGTAAAATTGAACTGGAGGAGATCGAGTTTGACCTGGCATCGCCCGTAGAGGATGTGATGGATCTATTACGTAATCAGGCCTTTTCGAAAAGGCTTGAATTGTTGTATGAAATTGAGCCAGAATGCGAATATAAGGTAAGAGGGGATATAGGTCGTTTGAGACAGATATTGATGAATCTGGTTGGCAATGCAATTAAATTTACCTCAGAGGGAGAGGTTATCATTTATACAAAATGCATAGAAGATGAGGCAGGTTTCTTACGTGCGGAGTTTGAAGTCAGGGATTCTGGAATAGGTATTCCTGAAAACAAATTGAATCGACTATTTCGTGCCTTTAGCCAGGTGGATGCATCGACTACCAGGGAATATGGTGGAACAGGGCTTGGGCTTGCCATAGTCAAGAAGTTAGTCAATCTCATGGGAGGTGATGTGCGTGTAGAAAGTGAGGTCGGAAAGGGGACTTCGTTTTTCTTTGATGTATTACTGGAGAAAGTGGGGAGTTCTGAGAGAAAACTTGCCATCCATGAGGCTTACAAGGGCAAAAAGTTGCTACTAGTTGATGACAATAAGACAAGTTTAGCCATCCTGAAATCAAAATTTGAAATGATGGGCTTTACAGTATCTGCCTTTCACAAGTCCTCGGAATTGTTGGAGAATCTACAAAAAGAAAAAACATTGGCCTGGGATTTGGCCATTATAGATTCCTGTATGCCCGAGATGAGTGGAGAAAAGCTCATCCAAAATTTACAGAAAAAAGAAGGTCTGGAAGCTCTTCCTTTTCTTTTGATGACATCGGAAGAAAAACAACGAGGTAATGGTCAGTTGATGAAAGTAGGTGGAGTGCTGAGAAAGCCGGTTAAGCCGGAAGGCTTGAACCATCACCTTACAAGAATTCTTAAAACTGGCCTTGCCACAAGGTCAGAGCTCAAGTCTCCACATACTTCCAGTCAAATAGGAGATTTCTCTACCTTATCTGTTTTATTGGTGGAGGATAATCTGGTAAATCAAAAGGTTGCCAGAAAGATCCTGGAAAAATATAATGTACAGGTTGAGGTTGCAGGCAATGGAGTAGAGGGCTGTGAATCCGTGAACCGAAGGTATTTCGATCTTGTGTTTATGGACATGCAGATGCCTGTACTTGATGGAGTAGGTGCTACTAAAAAGATTCGTGCAAGAGGTGAAAATGTCCATCAGCCAACCATCATTGCCATGACTGCCAATACCTCTGTCCAGGACAAGGAAAAATGCCTCAATGCTGGTATGGATGACTTTTTAACCAAACCCATTTCACTAAATAGCGTAGGTAGAATACTGGAGAAATGGAGTGAAATTTTACTTAAGTCAGATGGTATGGTCATAGAAAAAAGATGATATTCCCATGAATACAATAGATCTTGCTGGATCAGTTTTGTGAAAGACTGATTTTGCCTCTGAATGATCAAAATAGTTAAAAAGATTTATTGCTGAAATACATCGAAAAATTAACGATCCACCAGGATTAGGGTCATTTTATCCTCCATTTCTTCTTCAAAAAAGACCAATTCGCTTATCGAGCAGCAGGCGCAAGCTTCGTCTGCTATGAAATTTTCCCCTCAATTTTTTCTGTTCAAAACATGGTCTTATTTTTACCCAAAATGATTGATCCCAAAACATGGAGATTGCAAAAAAGTATTCCCCTAAAGACATTGAAGACAAGTGGTATGAGGCATGGATAAATGCCAAGGTCTTTAAATCGACTCCCGACGAAAGAGAGTCATACACCATCGTGATACCTCCTCCAAATGTAACCGGAGTCCTTCACATGGGACATATGCTTAATAATACCATCCAGGATGTCCTTATCCGTCGTGCACGGATGAAAGGCTTTAATGCTTGCTGGGTACCTGGAACTGATCATGCGTCTATTGCTACTGAGGCAAAAGTCGTAAGGATGCTGCGAGAGCAAGGGATCAAAAAATCTGACCTAAGCCGAGATGAATTCCTTGGACATGCCTTTGAGTGGAAAGAAAAGTACGGTGGAATCATCCTGAAACAACTTAGAAAGTTAGGTGCCAGTTGCGATTGGGATCGCACGTCTTTTACCATGGACCCTGAATATTCCAAGTCTGTAATCCAGGTATTCGTCGACTTGTACAACAAGGGGTATATATACCGTGCCAATCGCATGGTAAACTGGGATCCTGTTGCCAAAACTGCGCTTTCAGATGAGGAAGTAATCTTTAAAGAGAAAGATGGACTCTTGTACCATGTCAGGTATGAGGTAGAGGGAATGGAAGGAGAGTACCTGACCATTGCAACTACCAGACCTGAAACCATACTGGCAGATACAGCAGTTGCTGTCCATCCGGATGATGAGCGCTATAAGCACTTACACGGTAAAAAAGCCATTATACCCATTGTAAATAGAGCGGTTCCCATCATTACGGATGATTATGTGGAGATGGAATTTGGAACGGGTGCCTTGAAAGTTACCCCAGCACATGATGTAAATGACTATGAAATTGGTCAGAGGCATGAGTTAGAGGTAATCGAATGTCTGAACGATGATGGAACCATCTCTGACAACTTTCCTTCCTACAAAGGCATGGACAGGTTTAAGGTACGTAAACAGATTGCCAAAGACCTGGATGCCTCAGGACACTTGGTGGAGAAGAAGCAGTACAAAAATTCAGTGGGGCACTCAGAAAGAACTGATGCAGTCATTGAGCCAAGGTTATCCTTGCAGTGGTGGCTGGATATGAAGAAGGTTTCAGGCCCGGCACTAGATGCGGTTAACAATGGGGATGTTGAATTGGTTCCTGCCAAGTTTATCAATACCTACCGCCATTGGATGGAAAATGTAAAGGACTGGTGTCTCTCCCGTCAGTTGTGGTGGGGGCATCAAATCCCGGCTTATTACATCAAAGGTACCAATGAACACGTAGTTGCAGAGAGCGCAGAGGCTGCCCTGGAGTTGGCAAAGGCCAAAACAGGGAAAAAGTCACTGACGATGGCGGACTTGAAGCAGGATGAAGATGTCCTGGATACCTGGGCTTCTTCCTGGCTTTGGCCGATATCTGTATTCAAGGGACTTACTCAGCCTGAAAACGAGGATATCAAGTATTACTATCCGACTGATGTACTGGTTACGGCTCCTGAGATCCTGTTTTTCTGGGTAGCCAGGATGATCATTTCGGGTATGGAATACATGGGAGAGCGTCCATTCAAGCATGTTTACCTTACGGGTATTGTAAGGGATAAGCAGCGTAGGAAGATGTCCAAGTCATTGGGCAACTCTCCTGATCCCCTGGATCTGATTGCAGAAAACGGCGCAGATGGTGTTCGATTCGGCATGCTATTTTCCTCTCCCGCTGGGAATGACCTCTTATTTGACGAGAGTCAGGTCGAGCAAGGGAGAAACTTCGCCAATAAGATCTGGAATGCCTTCCGCTTCCTTAAATCATTGGAGCTATCCGAAGCCGAACCAAGCCGCAGAGAAGCCTTGGCCATCGAATGGCTGAAAAATAGGGTGCTGGAAGTAGGGGTAGAGATAGAGGAATACTATGACAAGTTCCGTTTGTCTGACGCCCTGAGGAGCATTTACAAGCTGATCTGGGATGACTATTGTTCCTGGTTTCTTGAAATGATCAAACCCAATTATGGCGATCCAATTTCCAAAAAGGTATTAGACAGTGCCATCGATATCTTCGAAGATCTTCTGAAAATCCTTCATCCGTTTATGCCATTCCTGACTGAGGAGTTGTATCATGAGGTTAGAGATAGGGAAGAAGAGGACTTTATCTGTGTGACTCAGATGCCTGATTTCCAGTTTGAAGCTAAATCCATACTTCAGGAGATGGAACTGATCAAGGAAGTTATTAGTGCTGTGAGGAACTTCAGGGCCTCCAAACAGATTTCTCCCAAGGAAAGCATTGAGCTGTATATCAGTACACCAGAAGAAAAAGTCTTCGAGACCTATTCCGAAATTCTGGTACAGCTACTCAATACTTCAAAGATTGAATTCGTAAGTGAGAAAGTTTCCGGAGCGGGTTCCATCAGGGTTAAGAATCACGAGTTCTATATTCCTTTATTGAATGTAGATGTGGAGGCAGAAAAGGATAAAATCCTGAAAGAAATTGAGTATACAGAAGGCTTTTTGAAGTCAGTCATGAAAAAGCTGTCTAATGAGCGTTTCGTTTCAAATGCACCTGAGAAGGTTGTTAACCTGGAGAAGAAAAAACAATCTGACGCAGAGGAAAAGTTGAGCTTACTCCGTAAAAGTCTGGAAGAACTGGGCTAGCGTTTTTTGCGTTCTCGATTGAAATTTATATGCCTTTCTTTTGGCGGAGCATTCCGCTGGAAGAAAGGCTATTTTTTTCATTAGCAGGAAGGCAAACTTATAAAAAGAGGGATTTAAGAGAGCAAAAGCAAACCACTAAGAATCACATATGGACATTCACCCTTAAAGCCAGAGTTGGCCAATTTCATTGATATTTAGATTAATTCATATATTGGTATAAGTTCTAAGCCCAATAAAATGAAAAACCTCCTTACCTATTGCCTCCTTTCTCTTTGTGTAATTGCTGCTCAAGCACAGTGGATTGACTCCGTCAGGCTTACTCCTACAAACCTATTAGACTGTGTTCCCTTCACAGTTACTGCCCACTGTACAGAGGGCTGCATCAACAGTGTAATCAACGGTTCTACCATTTCCGTTTCAGGGAGTACTATTACCATGGACATCAGCGTAACGCCTTTGCCCATTTGTTTGGGAGCCATTACCTTCTTTAGCGAAAGTCAAAACCTCACGGTTACTGCAGGAACCTATACCCTGAATGTCAACTATGTGAGAGGGGGAAGCGTTACCAATACAATTACCAGATCCCTTGTCGTAGGAAGCTGCTGCCCTGCTGATCCGAGCTTTACACAAAACATAAGTGGAAATATTTGTAATGGGGACAGTATCATGTTTTCTGCCTCATCTCTTACCCAAAACTCATATAGATGGAAGGTGAATGGCGATTCTGTAGGAGCTACCACCGAATTGAATTATACTTTTTCCCCTTCCGGCCAATATACCGTTACCTTGATTACCTCTGACGGAACCTGTGATGATTCTTCTTCTGTGAATGTCAATGTGGGTGATTATCCCAGCATTGTTTTGGATTCAATCATAGACGAAGACTGTGCGGCTGCCAATAATGGGAAAGTAAATATATCTGTATCAGGAGGCATCCCCCCTTATAGCTTTCAGTGGGAAAATGGGGTCTTGCTTCAGAATCAAACCCTTGCACCTGGAGGTCCCATCTGGGTAGAAGTGAGGGACAACTACGGCTGTGCCAGTAGAGATACTTTTGTCGTCGGCACAGGCAATGGTGTAACAGCCGATTTCTCCTTCAAAGACAGATTTGTCCTATGTATAGACGATTCCCTTGACCTGACCAACCTTAGTAGTGGAGGAAACAGTTTCCAATGGTACCAAAATGGAGCTTTGCTTTCGGTCTTGAGAGACCTGAGGGTTGCCTACGACAGCGCAGGAGTTTATGAAATGCGCTTGATAGCCATAGAGGGGGCATGTAGAGATACTGCTTCGGAGACCCTTACAGCCATTGAACCTGGAACTTTGTCTGCAAATGTTACCAATCCTTCCTGCCCAGGTTTGGCAAATGGTGAAATTGACCTAACCCTCACCGGAGGCTTAAGCCCTTATGCTTATTCGTGGAACATCGGTTCTGGAATGGAGGACCTTACCATGTTGGATTCCGGGACTTATTCTGTACTTATAACCGATTCTGCGCTTTGCCGAGTTCAGGACACCTTTAGGCTTGATTTGTTGAGCAATGGAATTATGGGTGATCTTTCTTTTACCCGCCCCAATGATACAGTATATTTTCGGGACTTGTCAGATTCTACAGCAGTGAGTTGGTCATGGGATTTTGGAGATGGGAGTACAAGCAGCTTGCAAAACCCTGCTCATGTCTATGAAGAGACCCAGGAATTTATGGCTTGCCTTACTGTAACGGATGCGGCTGGTTGTATGGATACCGTCTGTACAACAGTAAATTACACCGTTGGAATTGAGGAAGAGTTGAGCGATGGAATTAATATTTTTCCTAATCCATTCCAAGATCAACTGAGGATCTCGTTTGAAAACAACTTGGGAGAATTCAAACTTAGTCTGTACGACCTTCAAGGGAAGTTGCACATAAGCCGTAGCCTGAATGGGGTGGAAAATATCCTTGATTTGACCAAATTTCAGAAGGGTGTGTATATAATGAAACTTGAAGGAAAATCCTGGACTCGTTCCAAGGTCATTATTAAGCAATAGTTAACAAAATTGGATTTGGAGGCAAATTTCATTTTTGAGAATTATATTGAGATTATTATCCATCCATACCACTTGCTTGAATGAATCCCCTTAGTGAAATCATTCTTCTAGGAGACACTCGTCTTCATGAGGCCTGCTCAGAGGTTAAAGAGGAAGAGCTTCCTTCCTTGTTGCCCGTGATCAAAAAAATGCATGGCCTTATTCTGGAATTCAGGAAAGTTTATGGCTTTGGGAGGGCCATAGCTGCTCCTCAAATTGGTGTCCTTAAACGAATGATCGTTAAAAACTTGCCGGGTGACATTGCTCAGGTTTATTTTAACCCCAGGATCACAGGCTTTAGCAAAGAAAGGATGGAATTGTGGGACAATTGTATGTCGTTTCCTAACCTCTACGTAAAATTAGAAAGGAGCAAATGGATTAAAATGTCATATAGGGACATTACCTGGAACCTAAAGGAGGTTACCCTGGATGGAGATGATTCAGAACTTCTTCAACATGAGATTGACCACCTGGATGGAATTTTATCCATTGACAGGGCAGGAGGGAGCCATGACATGAAGTGGGTCTTCAATTAATTTCTTCCGCAGGAAAAATTACCTTCTTTCCCGAGGTCCATCCACCAGGCTGAAAAGCTACTTGCCAGAAACTTGCCTGTACCTGATTTGGCAGAGTAGAAATCAAAATACTTTTTGCTGACTTTGTCATTTATTTTATCTAGACAAATGTGGGATCTGTGTAGGACCTTATTGTCCTTGGGAGAAATGATCAGAAAGTCAAAATTTGCGACTTCAATGGGAATCCTTTCTGTAACCATCCTGTTTGACTGGATGTAGACAGATCTATGTATCCTGCTTTTGAGTTGGTACTTTTCCAGGTACAATACATAGTCCAGGTTCTTCAATTCTTCATAATCCCCATAGAGTTTTTGCTCACTGCTATCATAGGCTGCTCTAAAAATCAAGCCGTATTTAGGGATGGCATTCATGAAATATGCCGTATCGGTATTCAAAATGTTAGGAAGTTCCTTTTCCAGCAAAATACCCAATTGGATAATGATTTCATTTTTGAATTTACCCGTGTATGACCTATCCTCATCACCTTGCTTTAGAAATTGGGCATATTTCAGGTTAAATACAGGGTCTAATGAGAAATTTTTACCGGAGATATAAAAACCAACCTTCTTGTTTTTCAACATTTCTGTCTGTTGACCCATGACAGGGCAAAAGGTAAAGGCCAACATGACTATAAGAAGTAGTCCGGTAGAGAAGACTCTGGAAATTAGCATAGGATTTTTGGGTTTGGCTGGGTTTAGTTATGTTCTACGATCTCTTCATAATGAATCATGCTCTCAGAGTCATTGAATGGATCACCTCCTCCTGAGTTAAAGATAAGCCTCCTGTCGTATTTTTTTATCAAGCCTATATCAGGGGCATAGATTTCATAAGAGTAAATATTGAAAATTCCTTCCCGTCTTTCGCGTAGTACCATGACACATTGCTCATAGCTCTTCCCTCGAATGGAAACTGTGGTATCAATGCTCTGATAAGTAAATAACTGGTCGTCAAGATTATTGAACAGATTACCATTCCAAACTACAGATGTAAATACAGGAAAGCGCAAGACCATGGTCCTATTATTGTCTTCGATTCTCTCCGCAAAATAGCTTGTCCCGTCCAAGGGCTCTACAAATTGGGTGAATACCTGTGAAGGGGTGAATTGGTATTCTGTTCCAAATTCTTCTGGCGAAGTATAGCTTTCTACCCTTACAACAGTTCTTCCCCGAAGATCTGTTGTGGTATCTCCAATTTCTTCTTTTTTGAAAAATTTGTCTACAATGGGAAAGTTAATGCCATCGGTGGTAAAGGTAGTATCCTCAACATACATGATTCTAAATTTGCCTTTTTCATTTGGGAAAATGCGATAAGTATGTTCAGGGATAATGGATTGAGACCTGTTACAGGCCATAAATAGCAAGGTAGCTGAAAGAATTAGGACAGGAAATATGAATCTTGGCATGAAGTATTCGTTCTTTTACAATATTCGGAATGTTGTGCCTCTTTCTCAATTTGAAATCCTACTTCATATAACGTAGGATTGGTGGTATTCGTGTTAACTCAATCAGGTGGCTTTATATAGCAAAATGCTGCAACAATAAAAAAGGTTGCAGCATTCGCAAAAAAACTTTGAACTTAAGTGGTCAGAATTACCTCACAAGGGTAACCGTACCAAGTTCCTCTATCTTTTTCCCTCCCGGTAAATCTGCTTCCAGTCGGTAGATATATACACCTTCAGGGGCAGGGCTACCACTTCTCAGATTTCCATCCCAGGAATTCGAAGGGTCATTGGATTCAAAAATTGAAACACCCCATTTGTTATAAATGGCCAGGGTGAAATTTTGTAGTGAAGTCCCTTTGATTTCAAAGAAATCATTGAATCCATCCTGGTTAGGCGTGAAAGCACTGGCAGCAAAGCTCTGTCCATCAGCCGTAACCACATATGGCCCTAGCAGAAGTGAGTCAATACAACTGCTGTCAGCATTGATTGCCTTAAGTTGGACGAAGTAACTTCCTGTATCTGCATAGGTGTGGCTAGGGTTGAATTCTCCAGATTGGTTTCCATCTCCAAAGTCCCAGAAATAGGAAGCACCGCCTTCGGAATTATTCAGAAAGCGGAAGGTCGCACTGCTCAATACAACCGGATCAAGGGTATCGGGAGTAGCTCGGAAGTTGGCTCGGATGAAGTCTTCTGATTCTATGACCACAAAACTCCTTCGGAGACATCCCTCTTCATCAATCACTTCCAGGTTATACACCCCTTCACTAAGTCTACTTACTGATGGGCCTCTTTGAATGGGATCAGTTTCCCAGGTATAAGAAACATTGCCCCTTGCCCCAGAAACAATAGCTTCAGCCGTACCATCTTCTCTACCAAAGCAGCTTTCATCTGTATGAGTTACCTCAAGGGTGAATCCCGGCTCATCAATGACCCTGATGGTATCTGTGATCACGCAGTTAAAGCTGTCTCTTACATTAATGGTATAAACTCCTTCTCCAAGATTTTGGGCGATGGATGAGGATTGTTGTGGATTGGTTGTCCAGGAATAAATGTAAGGCTGGCTTCCTCCCTGGATGCTAATGCTTGCCTGACCGTTGTTAAGCTCGCAGTAACTGTCTCTGACACTTAGGTCTGCAATGCTCAAAGGCTCGTTCCCAGGCATGTCAAATGTTCTGATCTGTACACAAGAGTCTGCATCGGTTACAATTACGTTATAGCTTGATCCTCTCAGTAGATTGTAGGCATATTGAGATGTATCATTGAAGAGTGGTGGGTTTACTGACCAGTCATATAAGAAAGGGGCAGTCCCCTGACTTACGTTTACCCTCGCTATTCCTTCTCCAAGGCCACAGTTATCTTGTTGTAGGATATCTACCGTAAAAATAGGGCCAGGCCTTGACGTTACCAGTCCATTGATCATGGCGGTACAACCATTGGTATCCAGGACGGTAAGCAAATAAGTACCTGCGGCGAGGCTATCAATGGTGCGGGTGGAATCTCCCGTCTCCCAAATGTACCTGTAAGGCTGGGTACCTCCTAGAGCTGTTCCGGTCAGGGTTCCATCAGGCGAGGTACAACCTTCGGCTGGAGTGGTAAGGAAACCTGCTGTAAGTGTGTCAGGTTCAGTTACAGTAAATGAATTCAGGTAAATACATCCAGGACCTCCGCCGTCCTCAACCCTTACGAAGTAAGTTCCTTGCTGCAAACCTGTTACAAGGGTATCCATACCCAGGACAGTGGAATCTGAATCCAGCCAGGATATAGAGTAATTCGAATTACCTCCTCTCGGTCTCACGACTGCCTGGGCATCGTTTTGTCCAAAGCAACTGACATTATCAAAGTCAAAGCCTACATTGAATCCATTATTGGTGGAATCTACTATTGCCAGCCAATTAAACTGGCAGCCTTCATCATCTGTAATGGTAAGCAAATAGCTTCCTGTAGAAAGCCCCGTGGCGATTTGGCCTGTTTGATTACCCGTATTGGCATCCCATTGGTAGCTGAATGGTGGAACCCCACCGGTGATATTGCCTACCAATAAGCCTGCCGTACCATTGCCATTAAGACAAGTATCAGGAGTCGTAAAACCTGTCCCTTCAAAAGTTGAGATGAAGGGAACAAAAATCGCATCACTTGCAAGACATCCATTGGTATCACGAACCTGAACAGTATAAATCTGTCCTCCATTCAATCCTGTAATGGTATCGTTGTTGATGGTTGGATCTGCTGACCAAATAAATGTCAGGGGACCTGTACCGTTGTGGTTTACAAAGGCAACACCACCCTTACCACATGTATCTGCCTGAAGCAGGGTGATGGTGGCTGCCGAAACACAATTTACCTTATCAGGGGACATTGGGGTTTTGTCCTCAACGTGATTGGCTTGTGTAAAGTTGATATTTAAGAAAATGCCCAGGATGAGGCTTAATAGTGTAGCGTATCTCATACTCAGTTTATGTTCTCCGGGATCCAAGTTTGCTATAATGACCAGACAGGTTATTCCCTACATGCTTGACGAAGGCATTTGACCCGTCTTTCCTCTCTTATATGTCCTAAAGCAGAGCTTTCCCTAGTAAATTACTTCCAAATCTAATAAATTCCTTTCAGCTCTTGGTGCGAAAAATCCGACCTTTTGATTATTAACTTGTTTGAGCCAAATTTTATTTTTTGGGAATCCATTCAAACTTGGTCTTATTTGTTCTCTCCTTTTATTTGAAATAGAAGCGAAACACTAAGATGGAACTAGGAAGACACATGTTGTTAGAATTTGTCGGGGCAGACAAAGAAAGGCTAAATGACGAGGAAGTAATCAGAAATATGATGGTGGAGGCAGCCGAAATGATCCATGCTACGATCTTGCATCAACACTTTCACCGCTTTTATCCTCAGGGAATTACAGGAATTTTAGCTATAGCCGAAAGCCACCTTAGCATACATACATGGCCTGAACACGCCTATGCAGCTGTAGATATTTTTACTTGCGGAGATACCTCCAAACTTGAATCAGCCGCAACATTTATCCAACATGCTTTAAAAGCCTCCAAGATGCATACAGCTTCCTTTCAGAGAGGAACTGCTCCCATACAAATGATAATGAAGAAAAATGTAAAAAGTGATTTGTAAAAAAAATTATCTAAGGACTTCAATGTAGTCTGTAAATACAGCCTCCTCATTGCCGTTGATAGGGGTTGCTAAATTCCCATCCCTATCGTAAAATTTAATTTGGTATCGGACTTGTTCTGAACTGGCAAAAACGGAAAACAATGTTGTGAAATCAATTTTGACTGTTACCTCTCCTTGGATAGAAGGGTTTCTGGTATCCTGGGTTAGGTTCGGGATACGGTAATTGTAGATGAATTTCGAAGAATCCTGATTGGGGAAGTCGTTGATGCGCGAATCAATAAGGGTGAGGTTTACAATATTAGGATCATCTTCAGGGGTAGCTCCTATATTTCCATCTCCATCTTCAAATCTGAATTGTACAATGATTGAATCCCTGAGGTTTTTTACTGTACCTGGGGATATACTGATTACTTCTATTCTTGGTTCAACCGGAAATAGAGGTTCCCTGTTGCAGGCTGCAAAAAGCAGTACAAGACCAAGGCATAAGGAAAGGCTGGTTAAAATTCTTCGCATCTCATCAACTATTAAAACAATATACGATAGATGTTAAAATATCTCAATACTTCTGTGCAGAGATGTTAAGCTTGCGACAAAATAGATTGAAGCTAATGGTGGATAGTGGTACGCCGACTACCTGGAAAACGGCTCATGGAACAAAAAGTTTATCATATTAAAGAAGGCATGAAATGGATATTTCCATAAAGAAAACCGCGGCATTCCGTGGTTTTGTGAAAGAGAAGCCTGTGAGATTTAAAAAAATTGAAAAAATGCCCAAATGACCCTGCATATCTCTAAGAAAATTACTATTCTATTGAGCTGATATCATCTCTCTATGAAAAAGTTCAAAAAAGTATTGGTAGCTAATCGTGGTGAAATAGCTATACGAATTTTACGTGCCTTGTCTGAATTGAGAATCCAGACCGTTGCGGTTTATTCTTACGAAGACAGGTACTCCCTACACCGATACAAGGCGGACGAAGCCTACATGATTGGTGATGAGTCTGAGCCATTAAAACCCTATTTGGACATTGAAGGCATTATTGCGGTGGCTAAGAGAAAGGATGTAGATGCCATTCACCCAGGGTATGGTTTTCTTTCAGAGAATGTCCAATTCGCTCGAAGGTGTAAGGAGGAAGGTTTGGTTTTTATTGGTCCAAAACCTGAGGTGATGGAAAGGTTGGGCGATAAGGTACGAGCCAAAGAAGTAGCCAAGGAAGTCGGCGTACCCTTGATTCCGGACAGTCAGGCAAGTTTAGACTCCCTTACCGTTGCACTTACAGAAGCCGGAAGAATTGGATATCCCGTCATGCTCAAGGCGGCAGCTGGAGGTGGGGGTAGGGGAATGCGGGTCATCCGCAATGAGGAAGAAATGAGTAAGTCATTTTTTGAAGCCAGAAATGAGGCAAAAACTGCCTTTGGAGATGACACCGTTTTCCTGGAAAAATTTATTGAAGATCCGAAGCACATTGAGGTGCAAATACTAGGAGACAACCATGGAAATATCGTTCACCTTCACGAACGAGATTGTTCAGTGCAGCGACGATTCCAAAAAGTTGTGGAGGTGGCACCCTCTACACTTCCGGAGGAAGTAAAGACCAAGATCCATGGATATGCCATGAGCCTTGCCCGTCATGTCTCATACAATAATGCAGGTACTGCCGAATTTCTGGTAGATAAGTACCACAACATCTACTTCATTGAGGTTAACCCAAGGATACAGGTTGAACATACCATCACAGAAGAAATTACCGGGATCGATATTGTAAGAAGCCAGATCCTTATTGCTGCAGGAGTAGAACTACCTGCGCCTTCTATTTTCATCAGGTCTCAAGAAGATATAGAAATCAATGGCTTTGCCGTCCAATGTCGCATTACCACTGAGGACCCTGCGAATAATTTCCAGCCGGACTATGGAACTATCCTCGCATATAGGAATGCAGGTGGATTCGGGATTCGTCTCGATGAAGGTTCTTCTTATCCAGGTGCCAAAATATCTCCATTTTTTGACTCCATGTTGGTAAAAGTGTCAGCATGGGGGAGAACATTGAAGGGTGCTTCTCAGCGCATGAGGAGGACATTAAGGGAGTTTCGAATCAGAGGTGTGAAGGACAACATTCCCTTCCTGCTCAATGTAATGAATCATGATAAGTTTGTCAGAGGAGATGCTACAGTAGGATTTATCCAGAATCATCCTGAATTACTAGAGATTAGACGTAGCAGGGACCGGGCTACCAAGACCCTACGGTATTTGGGCAACGTGGCTGTAAATGGCAATCGCAGCGTAAAAAATAAATTTGATCCCAAAAAGGAATTTCGTAAGCCTGTCATTCCATTTGAAGACAGGAACCCACCTTATCCCAAAGGAACCAAAGACCTGCTGAATGAGATGGGGCGGGAGAAATTTGTGGAATGGATGAAGAACGAAAAAAGAATTCTTTTGACAGATACCACATTTAGAGACAGCCACCAGTCTTTGTTGGCGACACGCATGCGTACCATTGACATGTATAACATTTCCGAAACCTTCGCCCGTAGGCATCCTGGGTTATTTTCGATGGAAGTTTGGGGAGGAGCAACGTTTGATGTTTGTCTTCGATTTTTGAAGGAAGATCCGTGGGAGCGCCTTGCGATTTTTAGAAAGAAAATCCCCAATATACTACTTCAAATGCTCCTTCGAGGATCAAATGCGGTAGGTTATACGGCTTATCCTGACAACCTCGTAGAGAAATTCATAGAAAAAGCGGCGGAAACTGGTATAGATGTCTTTAGGATATTCGACTCTCTCAATTGGCTGGAAGCCATGAAAGTGTCTATCAGGACTGTCCGTGAGCGCACCAATTCACTGGCAGAGGCCTGTATATGCTATACAGGGGATATCCTTGATCCTTCCAAGAGCAAATACGACCTGCAATATTACCTTGACCTTGCCAGGAGACTGGAAGATGAGGGCGCGCATATTCTTGCCATCAAGGACATGGCTGGTTTGTTGAAACCTTTGGCTGCGGAAAAACTCATTGGAGAACTCAAGCAAGTGGTGGACATGCCCATTCATTTGCATTCTCATGATACATCCGGAAACCAGTTGACTACCTACCTAAAAGCCCTGGAGGCCAATGTAGATGTGGTTGACCTGGCTATTTCTTCCATGTCAGGATTGACCTCTCAACCCAACATGAACTCGTTCGTGGCGATGATCGAAGGCCATGAAAGGGAAAGCGGAGTGAATCTTGAAAGCCTGAATGAGTTTGCTAACTATTGGGAAGTGGTGAGGGAGTATTATTACCCCTTTGAGTCAGAATTGAAGGCGAGTACGGCAGAAATTTATCAAAACGAAATTCCTGGAGGGCAGTATTCCAACTTGTTGCCACAGGCCAGGTCTCTTGGTCTTGAAGATAAATTTGAGCAGATCAAAAAGAATTACGCCATTGTCAATAAGATGTTTGGTGAGATTGTGAAGGTTACGCCTTCTTCCAAGGTAGTAGGAGATATGGCTTTGTTCATGACGTCAAATGGATATACTGAGCAGGACATCATGGAAAAGGGAGATTCCATCTCCTTCCCTGACTCCGTCAAAGCCTTTTTCCGCGGGGATCTTGGGCAGCCTTATCAGGGCTTTCCGAAGGAATTGCAGAAGATCGTCCTTAAAGACGAAACACCTTATACAGACAGGCCAAATGCACATCTGGCACCAGTAGATTTTGACAGAGAATTTGAGGTCTTCAAGCAGGATTTCCCTGATTCAAGGATGAAGTTTACCGATTTCCTCTCATCGAAGCTGTATCCCAAGGTCTTCCAGGCATACTATGATCACCTTCAGAACTTTGATGAGGTCATGAAGTTACCCACCCATGCCTTCTTCTACCCACTCAAGTCAGATGAGGAAATCCTCATCAGGATTGATCCTGGAAAGAAATTATTGGTAGAGTACCTGTACATGCTTGAACCCGATGAAAATGGGATGCGAATTGTGTATTTCCGCTTGAATGGCCAGACCCGTTCGGTCTCGATCCGCGACAATAATATCGAAGTTCAGCGCGTGGTGAACCGGAAAGTATCTGAACCCAATGACATTGGAGCACCGATTCAGGGAAAACTAACTAGAATCATGGTTGAAGAAGGAGAAGAGGTCAAGAAGAATCAAGCTCTCTTTGTCCTGGAAGCGATGAAGATGGAGTCTACAATTACGGCAAGCAAAGCCGGAAAGGTCAAAAAGATCATCCTCGAAGAGGGAATCATGGTCGAGCCGGAAGATGCCGTCTTGGAGATGGAGTAGGTCTGATGATGATTTATAAAGGGATGAAAATTTTTTCACCCCTTTATAAATCCGCCTTGTAACTTAAAACTCAAGTTTTTTCATGCCGCCATTTGGCAAGATCAAGAAGACCTCCTTCTTTGGCTCTGCCTTGATAATCGGTTGAGGCTTGGGTTTCTTATCCTCAAGGAAAAACCTCACATTCAGGCTATAGGTATATTGAATAACCGGCTCTACGATTTCAGGATTGATCACAATGTCATACTTTCTGCTTGGAACCGGGCGGTAATATTGGGCTGTAGATTTGGTGACCTTTTTGATCTCAGATTTCGCCCTTGCTTCCAGCGAATAATTCGCAAAGGCCTGGTAGGAAGTATATCTTTCTACTGGAAAGAAGGCCTGATCACCCTCCGAAATAATCCTTCTTTTCTCACTTAGATCTACTCCAAGGTCCTGGTAGAACTTTATTTTTTCTTTGATTAGACCTGCTGCTCGACTTCTGAGGGTGTCGTAAATGGCTTCAGTATTTTCTACGAAGTAGTCTACCTTGACAAGGTCATAAACTTCATTTTTGGCACAAATGCTCAGGATTTTGTCCAAGGCTTCATGATCGATATACCTAATGTGAAGGTTCTTTTTTAGTTCAAAACCTCTTGGGACTTCTGTATAGGTATTTTTGCTGAATATTTTTTTAGAAACCTCATATTCATAAACAGGTACCAGTGAAATCATGTCTACATAAACCCGGGTCTTTGAGAGTTCTAGCTTTTGGATTCCATCTTTGATTTTATTGATCCTGTCATTCATCAATTTATCTGTCTCTTCGATGCTTTCACCCACCTGGGTCAGACTGAATACAGCCACATAACTGCTTGCTGTGGTGTTGTACATGGCATTTACGCTCAGTGTGATTTCCTTGTCGTTACTTACTCGGACGATCTTTGGCAATTCGGGTTTTCTGTTGATAGATCTGGCTTGGTAGTTGGCATTTCCAAGGCTCTGGGCTTCTGCGCTGAGGGTACAGATCAAACAAAGAAGGGCTGCTATTCCAATTTTAATTCTCATGGGATTTTTTGATTTCATGTTTACTGAGCCCATTCTAGCCCTGATCTATAAATTGAAAAAGCCAAAGTGGGTAGGAAACCACTTTGGCTGGGTAGGTTAAACTTTTGAGTCCCTGAGAGAAAATCAGGTTTTTCTCTTTTTCTTTCTAGCAGCTGGGAAAAGGATGTTATTTAATATTAGCCTATATCCTGGAGAACTTGGGTGCAAGGATAGGTCTGTTGGATCTTCTCCTACAAAATGCCTGTAGTCTTCTGGGTCATGGCCTCCATAGAAGGTCCACATGCCTTGTCCAAGGTTGCCGTGGATATATCTCGCCTCATCAAAGGCCTTGAGTTGGCCCATGATCAATACATCCTTTTTCAAAACCGACTTTTTGAATGAAGTGGTTTGCCCCATAAAGCCCTTTACGGTTTTCGTATGGTTTTGGCAAAGCATGGTTGGAACAGGGTCCCATTTAGCTGAAAACTCGAAAAGTGTAAAGTAATCCATAGACTCCGGGACACGGCGTCCTCCTTCATTGGAGTCGATGTTGGAAAACTCATAGGTATAGGGATTTCTGACCAACTGGAATTTTTCGAAGGCCAAGGATTTTTCATAGTCTAGTTTGGACTGTGCGCTGGGGTCAGATGGGTCTCCATCGTACATATGATCACAGATATCTACACCTTCAGCTGCTAGGGCGATATCATAGGAGTCCGTGGCTGAACACATGGCGAAGAGGAAACCTCCTTTAGAGCAAAATTCCTTGATAGTTTTGGAAACGGCCAGCTTCATTTGACTTACTTTTTTGAAGCCGTATACCTGAGCGGTTGCTTCTTGGGATTTTACATCATCCTTGAACCACTGGGCATTTCGGTAGGTCCCATAAAACTTTCCGTACTGCCCTGTAAAGTCTTCATGGTGAAGGTGTAACCAGTCGTAATCGCTCAGTTTGCCATCCAGTACTTCTGGGTCATAAACCACTTCGTAGGGGATTTGCGCATAGGTAAGGGCCATGGTTACGGCATCGTCCCAGGGTTGTTTATTTTTCGGAGAATAGACTGCCACTTTAGGAGCCTTTTCTAATTTGACTGCATCCATATTCACGGATTCTGAGCTTACATAAGCCAGGATCTCCGAAGATTTGGCATCGCTGATTCTTTCGTATTTTACATTTCTGATTTGTAGTTCAGTCTCAAAAATGGAGGTATATTTAAACATAAAACTTCCTCCTCTATAATTTAGCAACCAGTCTACATCCACCTGATATTCCAGTACCCAATAGGCGATCCCGTATGCTTTTAGGTGCTCAGATTGGCTGTAATCCATCGGAATAAGAAGGTAATCCGCCCTGCTGATGAAAAAAGATCCCATCAGACTCAAAAACAACATCCATCTTTTCATAGAGAATAATTTACTTTTTGCCCGATTGGGCCTTAATCCTATATATTTTATTAAACCTAATTTTGCGCTTATAGGTTAGGCTTAATATAATTATTTTCGTAAAAGTAAGCAGTCCCAAACGATTTGAATCTTGTTAAATTGAGTGGTGATTTGTTGCTTCTTTATTAATTTGTCTCCATGAATACCATCAAATATATCCTTGAAGGCCTAAAAATGTCATTCAAGGCGATCGGTTCTAACAGTTTGAGGGCGGTACTTACCATGATGGGGGTAGCCACAGGTATTTTTGCTATCACTGGCATCCTTACCATGGTAAATTCCCTTCAAAACTCAATTACATCAAATCTCTCTGCACTAGGGAATACCACCATCTTCGTCCATCATTGGCCTTGGGCTGAAAACAGGAATGACTGGTATAAATTTATTGGAAGACCCAAAGTGAGTTATAGGGATTTCCAAAAATTGAGTTCTAAGCTGGAAAATGTACAGGCAGTAGGCTATGAGGTAAGTGCCAGGGGCCAGACCATCCAGGCTGAAGGCAGATCTGCTTCGATGATTAATGTGGTAGGTATCACAAAGGATCAAGGCAAGGTTAAAGACCTTAGTTTCAATGAGGGCAGGTTTTTTACTGATCTGGAAACCCACCTGGGAAAAAATGTATGTATTCTTGGTTCCAGCATTGCAGAAGCCCTGTACCCAAAGCAGCCTGCTGTGGGCAAATATGTCCGAGTGGGCAAGCGCAGGCTGATGGTAATTGGGGTTCAGGAAAAACAAGGTGGAAGCTTTTTTCCCGGTATGCCTTCGGAAGATGACAGGGTATATGTCCCATATAATGCTATGCGGAATATGTACAATTTGAATAAGCGTGGTATAGATAAAGTCATTGTAATCAAAGCCCGACAATACGAAGACCTGCCTCAGGTGGAGGAGTCAACCATTGCCTTGATGAGGGCATCCAGGGGCTTGAAACCCAGAATGGAGGATAATTTTGCCATAAATAAGCAGGAAGCCCTGATGAATCGCTTTGAGTCAATCTTCGGTTATCTCGAAACTGGAGGCTGGGTAATAAGTATTTTCTCCATTTTGATTGGTGGTTTCAGCATTGGAAACATCATGTATATCTCAGTGAAAGAACGGACCAATGAAATCGGAGTCCAGATGGCGCTGGGGTCTAGCCGGGACTTTGTTCTATTCCAGTTTTTGATGGAAGCCATCATGCTCTGTATGATCGGAGGATTGATAGGTATTCTCATTACCCTGGGGTTGGGCACATTGATTCAAATAGGCCTTTCACAGACTGATTTGGCCTTTGAAGTAAGTTTTGCCTTAAAAGATCTTGGTATTGGCCTATTTGTCGCTTTTATTATCGGTCTGGTTGCAGGTTTGGTTCCAGCCTCTATGGCTGCCCGCCTCGATCCGGTTGTTGCCATTCGTCAATCCTAACATATCATAATAATCAACTTACATGCACGTAGTTGAACACCTGATTAATTCCAAAAATCCAACTGTAAGCCTGGAAATCATTCCTCCCAAAAGAGGTCGAAATATCCAGAAACTTCACGATGCCATAGAATCTGTCATTCCATTTAATCCTCCATTCATTGACGTCACCAGTCATGCTGCGGAAGTGATTTGGGAAGAAATGCCAGACGGCTCATTTAAAAAGAAGGTAAAGAGAAAAAGCCCCGGCACCTTTGGGCTTTGTGCAGCGATCAAGTACAAGTATAACCTGGAGCCGGTACCGCATATGCTCTGTGGGGGCTTTACCCGCGAGGAAACGGAAGATGCCCTCATTGAATTAAATTACCTGGGTATTGAAAATGTCTTGGCCATCCGCGGGGATAAAAACAACATTCGTCAGATTCCTAATGACCGGTCTACCAACTCCTACGCACTGGATCTGGTAAAGCAAATTGATGGAATGAATCATGGCTATTACCTGGATGAACTTATAGATGCAGCCAAAACTAACTTTTGCGTTGGGGTGGCTTGTTATCCCGAAAAGCATTTTGAGTGTCCCAACCCCGAGTTTGGCCTGAAAATTCTGAAGGAAAAGGAAGATGCGGGTGCCCATTATGCGGTATCTCAAATGTTTTATGACACCAACAAATTCATAGAATACGTCCAGGCTGCAAGGGATTACGGCATTAAAATGCCAATCATTCCAGGTATGAAAATCATGACCAGCAAACGTCAATTGACGAAATTGCCTTCGGTATTCCACGTTGACATTCCGATGGAACTAACCGAAAGGATGTTTGCGGCAAAGGATAGAAAAGATGAGATTCAGGTGGGCATTGATTGGGCTATCAAGCAATCCGTCCAGTTGTTGGAGGCAGGATTCCCTTACTTGCATTTCTACATCATGAGTAATACAAGCCCATTTTTGAGGATGATGGAGCAATTAAAAGTCAAGATCTAAAAATGCGATCTTGTCAATATTCAGACATTTTTCCCTTGAAGACAGGACTAAATTTGTATCAATAAATTATAACTGGTATGAAAGCAATTTGGAATGGAAAAGTTATCGCAGAAAGTGATAATACAGTCGTGGTAGAAAACAACCATTACTTTCCAGTAGACTCTGTAAATAAAGATTTTCTTGTTGAAAGCGAACTTCAAACTGTTTGCCCATGGAAAGGGACTGCCAATTATCATCACCTAAAGGTTGATGGTAAGGTAAACCAGGATGCCATGTGGCATTATAAAACTCCTTCAGTTGCCGCCCAGAAAATCAAAGATCATGTAGCTTTTTGGAGAGGGGTTGAGATTGTTGACTAATGAAAAACGAAGTTGATTCATAAAATTGGGGAGTTGGCAAACAAGCCGCTCCCCAATTTTGTTTCAGGGATAAAAAATGGCCAAATCAATCAAAAGAATTCCTCCAGGCCCAGGACAAGAGTCTGTCTGGGATTATCCAAGACCTCCTCGCCTTGAGCCTGTCAGCACCCATCTCAGGGTGATTCACCAGGGTGAAATCATTGCAGATACCAATAGGGCCTATCGGGTACTAGAAACCTCTCACCCGCCGGTTTACTATATTTCCTCGGAGGATATGAAGAAGGAATTTATTCATTTACATCCTGGGGCATCCAGCTTTTGCGAATTCAAAGGAAGGGCTGTATATCATAACTTGGAAATTGGAAATACAAGGATTTTGAAATTCGCTTGGAGTTATCCCAACCCAAGTCAAGAATTTGCAGCAATCAAGGATTATTTGGCAATTTACGCCTCGAAGGTGGATGAATGCTGGGTAGGTGATGAAAAGGTACAAGCCCAAGAGGGTGATTTCTATGGAGGATGGATAACAAGTAAGGTTGTTGGGCCATTCAAAGGAGGAGCCGGAACCTGGGGCTGGTAAAAAGATAACAATGATAGGAACCTGGATCAATGCAGCAAGCATCCTTTTGGGAGGACTGCTAGGGCTTTTGATAAAAAATAGCCTCCAAAAACGCTACACCGAGATCGTGTTTCAGGCCTTGGGGCTGTTTACGATCTTGCTAGGTGTAAAACTTGGCCTGAAAGGAACGGAAGTATTGGTGGTTATTTTATCGTTGGTATTTGGGGCAGTAATGGGGGAGGCCATGAAGTTGGACGAGCGGGTAAGGAACATAGGTACACTTATCTCTGAAAGACTTAATCTTGGTTCTGAAGGTTTTACAAAAGGATTTGCGACGGCTTTGCTATTGTTTTGTATCGGACCCATGTCTACCCTTGGGGCATTGGATGATGGTTTGGGTATATCCAGAGACCTCCTGATGACCAAATCTACCCTGGATGGAATCTCATCTATGGTTTTATCCGCGGCTTTTGGGCCAGGGGTGATATTTTCGATTATTCCCCTGCTGATTCTTCAAGGGGGAACCTCTTTGTTGGCGGAGCAACTGGCTCCTTTCCTCTCTGAGGACAGTCAGGTTTTGGATCAATTATCTTCTGTGGGGGGAGTGATGCTAATAGGTATCGGGATAAATATTCTTGAAATCAAGCAACTAAGGGTCATGAATCTTTTTCCTGCCCTCCTGTTTGTTTTTCTTTTTTCTGCTTTGTTGCCCTATTTGAGCTAAAAACATTCAAAAAGAGACAAAAATCTCCTATTTCACTCCATTTTTTGTAAACTAGTCTATATGAATTCAGAGGTGAAAAATGAAGGAGATAGCTCAAGTAGGAGGCCTATAGAATGGCTAATCATTGGAGGATTTGCCTTGGCTAGTCTTTTTGTGATCATCTTTTCTGTGATGTCATACAGACAAGTCTGGTCTCTCATTGATGTCGAAAAAAATCCTGATGCCTCCTACAAGTATATCAACTATGTAAATTTTGTATTTGAAACCTATGATAAGGCGTCTATGGCGCTGAAGAATGAGGCATTATTTGCAGAAAAAAGGGACCTTGCCTCATGGGTAGAACTGAGCCAAGTAAGGCAGGAGCTTGTGCGATTGGATAGTGTCCCGAAGGGAACATCGGATTCCATCGTCAAAAAAATTGTCATACTGAAAAATGACCTTTATCAGCGCTATAATATCCTCGAGGAAGTTCAAAAGTTGGCCGAGCCCATTGGTGAACCTTCTGCAGCCAGGTTAAAGGATAAAATCAATTGGGAAGATCAGGCCAAACTTCAAGAGCTGTTTCAGTCTCTAAGAATGGACAAATTTGATCCCTTGGATCCTGAAGAAGACCTGGGATTGGATAGTACCTCCTATGAAGGGGTTTTTCCTGAATTGCTAAGCTACACCCAACTGGCAGCGGAGCGATCCCAGAGGATTGCCGAATTGTTTAAAAAGGAAAAAATACTAGAAGCCACAGACAATCAGATAAAGTCAGGGCTGGAAACCTATCTCAACAAAACAAGCAAAGGAAAGTCAAACAATGCTTTTAACAATGCGGGGAATGTCAGTACGGCTATTGGCTTTTCCAGTGTCTTGGTAATCGTATTTTGTATAGCGATCCTCATAAAGATTATTCGGGATGTAGAAAGAAACCGTCAGTTGGAAGAAGAGTTAAAGCGCCAAAAGCTCCGAGCAGAAGAGTTGGCCAAGGCCAAGGAGGAATTTCTGGCCAATATGAGCCATGAAATGCGAACTCCAATGAATGCCATCATTGGATTTTCCAGCCAACTAGCTGAGACCTCATTGAACACCAAGCAGGATTCTCTTTTGAAGCCAATCAGACATTCGGCGGATTTTTTGCTTGCCCTCATCAATGATATTTTGGACTATTCCAAGTTGGAAGCAGGGAAACTGGAACTGGGTAGTGAGCATTTCAGGTTGAAGCGTGTCGTCAATGAGGTTGGGCAATTGTTTCTGCCCAAGTCTAATGAAAAAGGCATTGAGCTGATCATAGATATAGCTGATAATGTTCCTGAGGTTGTCGTTGGAGATGAGCTGAAGCTCAAGCAAATGTTGATGAATCTGGGTGGAAATGCCGTCAAGTTTACAGACCGTGGAAGCGTTACCATCAGGGTTGAGTCGCTCAATAAGGATGCCCGTCCACATCAGGTTCTATTTCAGGTGATCGACACGGGTATTGGGATACCGATGGAGCAACAGGATCGCATATTCAAGGATTTTATCCAGGTAGATAGCAGCAATACCCGCAGATATGGCGGAACAGGTCTGGGGCTTTCTATTACCAAAAAACTGGCCGAACTTCATGGAGGGGAGATCCAATTGGAGAGCAAGGAAGGCAAGGGGACCAAGGTAATGCTATTATTGAATTATGATGGAGGAGATCCTGCCAAAATCTACGAAAAGGATGAGAATCCTGTTTTAGCCCATCCCGAACTGGCCGGGAAGCGGGTTCTTTTGGCAGATGATGAACCTTATAACAGGATGTTGGTAAGGGGAATCCTTGAGAGCTGGAAAATGGAAGTTACCTCCGCTGTGAATGGGAAAGAGGTATTGGAAGCTTTACAGCCTCCTGAATTATATTCAGTATTGTTGATGGATTTACAAATGCCCGAACTGGATGGGGTAGGAGCAAGTCGAAAAATTAGAGAAGAAATGGGATTGGATATTCCTATTTTGGCTCTAACAGCTACTTCATCACCCAGGGAGCAACAAAAGGCCATTGAGGCTGGAATGCAAAAGGTGATGCTCAAACCATTCAAAGCCCAGGAATTGCATGATGTGCTTTTGAGTCTCATGAACATCCAGGCAAGAAAGAAAAAAATTATCCCAGGTATTCCCAAACTTAATAAATCTGATGAAAATCCATTCCCAGATCTTTATAAAGTTACCCGAGGTGATAAGGGAATGATGAGGAAAATGCTTGAGCAATACCTGAGCCTGAGCCAATCCAATTACAAGGGTTTGATGGAGGCTTATGAGGAAAAAGATTCCAAGAAACTGGCGCTTATTTCACACAGGATGATCCCCGCCAATAGGCATCTGGGCTTTCATTCCATAGTCAACAACCTCAAGCGCATAGAAGAATTGGGAGAAAAAGAATTGTTTACCCCTGAATTGGATCAACTGCTTGGAGAATTGGAGTCCTGGCTGGATTCAAGCAAGGAAAAAGTAAACAAGGTGTTGGAGGAATCCATTTAATTCCATTCGATTTTTATATATTTCTACGAATTACCCGAATAAATGACGACTGACAAAAATTTGATCTATGTGGTAGAGGACGATGAATGGTACCGCGGTTTGCTTGGCTATCATTTGGAGATGAATCCTGACAACCAGATTGAACAATTTCCTGACGCCAAATCAGTCCTGGGAAACCTGCACAAGGGTCCTGGCATCATTACCCTGGATTACAAACTTCCTGATATGGAAGGGGTTGAAGTCTTGAAAAAGATCAAAGAATACAATCCTGAAATTGAAGTGATTGTCATTTCTGAGCAAGGGGATATCGAAACGGCGGTTCAGTTATTGAAGGAGGGAGCATATGATTACATCGCAAAGGCAGATGACATTCGGGATAAGCTGCTCAATACAGTCAATCACATTAGGAAAAACCAGTCCCTTCAGACTAGAATTACCAGTTTGCAGGAGGAGGTAGAGCAGAAATACGACTTCGAAACGACCATTATCGGTCAAAGCCCTGCGATTAAACGGGTTTTTTCCATGATAGAGAAGGCCATAAAGACCAATATTACGGTTACCGTAACGGGTGAAACAGGAACTGGTAAAGAGGTTGTAGCCAAGGCTATTCACTTCAATTCCAAGCGTGCCAAGCAGCCTTTCGTTGCAGTGAATATGGCCGCTATTCCTAGTGAATTGATCGAGAGTGAGCTTTTTGGCCATGAAAAGGGAGCCTTTACAGGAGCAAACCAGCGTAGAATAGGGAAATTCGAAGAAGCGAATCAAGGGACCCTCTTTCTTGATGAGATCGGGGAGATGGACATTACCTTCCAGGCAAAATTGCTTAGGGCATTGCAAGAAAGGGAGGTCGTACGAATTGGTTCTAACAAACCTGTGAAATTTGATGCACGGATCATCGTTGCTACGAATAGAAACCTTCTGGAAGAGGTCAAAAATGGAAATTTCAGGGAAGACTTGTATTACCGACTCTTCGGTTTGCCGATAGAGCTACCTCCCTTGAGGAATAGGGGCAATGACATCATCCTATTGGCGAAATTCTTCCTCAACAACTTTTCCAAGGAAAACGACTTACCTCAGATGACTTTCAGCCTGGATGCCCAGCAGAAGCTATTGGCCTACCCTTACCCAGGAAATATCCGTGAGTTGAAATCTGTAGTTGAACTGGCGGCAGTCATGGCCAGCGAGGCTGAAATCCCTGCGGATGCCATCAGTTTCTCAAATTTTGACCCCATGGCGAATGTCATTGCAGAGGAAATGACCATGGAGGAGTACAAACACCGAATCGTGGAATTGTTTCTTCAGAAATATGACAACAACATCAAATTGGTCGCAGAAAAACTGGATATTGGCCACTCAACCATTTACAGGATGTTGAAAGAGAAGAAGTAAGCCAATAACCTTAAGATCCTGCCTATAAACTCCAAAATCTAAAATTAAACAGCTTCTTATTCCTTTTCAGAGGTAAATTCATAAGCCAGGCTGAAGATAAAGGTATTTTTGAGAGGGTGGTTGAAGACAATCGGCAGCCAATAAGACATGTCCATGCTCAAGCCTTTGTGCTTTGTACCTATACCATAGGTTGCGATTTGCCGTTGCCCTTGTGAATGACTTTCTCTAAAGAAGCCTTGACGCAAAAAGACGATGTCTTTGATGCTATACTCCATACCAAAGTTATGAATGTACTCTGCCCTTTCTTCAAAGAGCTTGCTGTCAGTAAAGCTGATAAAAGTTGCTTGAAGGGGGGAGAGCCTTGATCTACGCCCATTTGAGGGTACCAATAATTTTTGAATTTCATGGGTTAAGCGAATGCTGTTTTGAGCCCCTAATTGAATTTTAAGCGCCCAGCCCAAACGGAGGTTTGTGGGGAGGTAATCCTTGATGCTATCGCGGGTACTATAAACCATGCGTGTACCCAGGTTTGAGAGGTGGATACCACCTGAAAAATTAAGTGGTACCCTAGGAAATTTCTTAAGGTTAATGTCTTTTTGATACCTCATGGAAATGTCTCCTGCCCAATTCCTGGTAAATTCCCTATCCCACTGGACCCCAAATGAAGGAACCCTTCGGACGGAAATCCACCTGAGACTGGCGCCAACTCCAAAATGACGGTTTATCTTATAAGCAAGGCTTAGGTCGCTGGCAAGGCGAAGGTTTTTATCCAGGTCAAGGACATTATCAGGGAGACCGAATTGGAAGTCTCCATTGTCCAAACTTCTAAATGAAGTCCCCAAAGTAAACTGAGAATCCAGTCTGGTGTAGGTTGAAAAGTAGAGAAAATTGACTTGAGGGATAGCCAAAGCCCTAAGCCATGGAGAATAGGTCAGTGAGACACCAAATTCTTCGCTTGAAAAAGCCAATCCCGCTGGATTATAATAGGAAGCCAGGGCATCGTTTGCGGTCGCTACTCCAGCATTGCCCATGCCTGTATTTGCTGCACCAGGTGGGATCAGCAGGTAAGAAGCTGCAGTGTAGATGCTTTCCTGTTTCAGAATCTGACCTGCAAAGTTTATGTTGGAAGATGGTTGTGCAGAAAGTTTGTTTAAAAAAAGAATGGCCAGTAGAACAGGAATAAATCTGTATTGGGGCTTCATTTAGCTTTATTTTACTGATTATAATGGAATGTCAAGCTGCGAAAAATCCCATAATGTTGCCATTTCAAAAGTAGACCTGATATTTCCTTCGAATGCTAATGTGTTGGTGGAGTTGGTCTATTCTTTCCCTAACTCTTCCTGATCCATGGAAGAAAAATCATATCCAATGCTAAACATGAAAGTATTTTCCAAGGGATGGTTGTCCATTATGGGTAGCCAATAGGACATGTCAAGTGAAATACCATCAAACTTTGCCCCTGCGCCAAAGGTGAGCAGCTGACGTGCTCCCCTGGATACGCTCTCTCCAAAATACCCCTGGCGAATAAAAAAGGCATCTCTGAAGTTAAACTCCAAACCAGCACTCAGTATGAATTCTTCTCTTTGGCCGAAAGGAGCATTATCCCCATCTGAGAATTCGCTAAACATGCCTTCAACCGGAGACAAGTCTGACTGACGTCCTTCTGAGGGAACCAATAGCTTTTGAATTTCATTGGTAATTGTGAGGCTATTTTTAGAACCAAAGTCACATTGAAGTGCCCAACCCAGCCTTAGGTTTGTTGGTAAGTAATCCCTGATAGTATCCAAAACGCTGTAAACCATCCGAGGCCCCATGTTGGAAATGTGAAGGCCAGCAGAGAAGTTTAGGGGAACAGAAGGGATTTTTTTGACTACAAAATCTTTTTTGTACCTCATGGAAAGGTCTCCCGCCAATGTCCGTGTGAATCCCCTTTCCCATCTGACTCCATTTGAAACAATTCTCCATGCGCCCAGGAATCGTACACTTGCTCCAATGCTCAGGTTGTTGTGAACTCGATATGCAAGGCTCACATCACTGGCCACTCGAAGGTCTTTATCCATGTCCAACAAAACTGCTTGGATGGCATCCAGTTCTCCACGATCAAGCCCCCTGAGGGATAGACCAAGGGAAAATTGAGAGTCTATGCGGGTATAGGTTGAAAAATATAAAAAATTGATACCAGGAATAATCGTTGACCGTAGCCAGGGAGAAAAGGTAAATGAGGTGCCGAATTTTTCATCTGCAAAGGCAAGACCTGAAGGGTTATAATAGGAGGCAAGGGCGTCATTAGCAGTCGCTACACCGGTATTGCCCATGGCGGTGTGTGCTGCGCCTGTGGGGATCATCAGGAAAGAAGCGGCTGTGTAAATCGCCTCCTGACTTAAATCCTGTCCTGCGAAATTAATTGGAAAAAAATCCTGTGCTTTGAGGCAAAAAGGGGAAAGCCACAAAAACTGTAGAAGAAAAATGGTGATTCGTACCTGCATTTAAATGGTGTTTCCCAAATGTAGCTTTGGATTCTCTTTCAATCCATGCAATAAAATTTGAATCCAAAAAAAAATCACCAAGTAAACTTGACCGAAAAATTGGGAATGCGGGATAGCATGACTTTGTCTACCAAATACAGACCACGTTCATCTTCGGGGACATCTTCATCCCAGTAATCCCTGAAAAACTGCCTGGATAATTGATTTTCTCTGTTGAAAATATTGAGTATGGAGAGGCCCATGCTAATTTTTCGATTGCTATGCTTCTTGGAAACCCATTCGTAGAAGAGACTCAAGTCCACCCTGTGGTATGGAGCCAGTCTTTCTTCCATTGGAGGCCCATATTGTGGAATACTTACCCAAAAATTATTATCAGGTTCCTCAATGAGGCTATCTGTACGTCCGATTACATCAGTATAGGGCCTTCCAGTTCTGAAATTCCATGATAGGGAAATGTGTACAGGATCAAGGTCTAGAAGCCCTGTGAGGGTCAGGCGGTGGCGTTGGTCAATGGGGGAGGGGAATCTTTCGTCCAGGAATTCGTCAAATTCGTAGTTGTTGCTGCTTAGGGTATAAGAAGCCCATGTTCTGAATTTCCTCCATCTTTTCTTCACCAGGACATCCAGGCCAGTAATGTAGGAATCTCCATTGATGAAATATTCCTCTTCAGCTGAAACGAAGGAGGTATTTCTTGCCGTAAGTCCAGTATTTCTCTTTCGATAGGCTTCAATGTCAACGAGCCATCCCTTTTTGTCATACTTCAGGCCAATGCTACTCTGAAAGCCTGTAATTGCGGGTACAGTCCCGCCATCTGCAATGACCCATATTTGTTGGTTGATAAATTCTTCTGTGAAGTCCCACTGGATGATTTGATTGACAAATTGATGGTAGATGCCCGAATGAGCTTTGAGGTGGAGGTGCGGAGTGATCAAATAATCAAAGCTGACCCTTGGATCAAAGTAAAGGTCATTGGTAAAGGTATGAATAGTCGTTCGGAAACTTGTCTCCAACCACCATCTATCCCTTGTGTGCCTTCGGTAAGCAAATACACTTGCGAGGATAGACGGCTGGGTAAATTGCTCTACATCAGGCTCCTCAAAATCAAGGTGATCGTAGGCCATGCGGTACCTGACTTCCTGAATGGCAGCCTGACCTCCTAATTTCCATTCTGTGCGTTCATTTTTCTTCCAAATGTATTCATGTGTCAGCCTCAGGTCGACCAATGAGTTCTGAACTTCGATACTTGTGAAGTCCAGGCTGTCTTCAGGCCTATAGAGCTCAAAATTGTAATATGACTGATAATCTGACAATGTTAGCCCTGTATGAACTTTTAGCTTCTTCCCATCGTCATAGTCCCAATGGATTCCCAAACCAAAATTTCTTTGGAAGACACTGTCCCAAGCACCCAATTCTTCAGAAGGTAATTCGCTCAGGTAAGTGATTTCATTTCTGGAGAAATGATGGATCAGTGAAAAGGTATTTTTCTTCCCTGCTTTGTGAAGGAGTTTTCCATTGAAGTCAGAAAAATTGAAAGTGTTTTCAAAGAAAAAATCGGGATCTTCTTCTTCCTCCGCTGCATCTATTTGCTCACCAATTCGGGTACTTTGAAAGACTCTTTGTTCCAAACCCCGAAAAGTGGGGGAGTTGATGTGGTCCACAATGGAAGATCGGCCTGAGAGAAAGATGCCTGTTTTGCCTTTGTTCATGGGACTTTTGAAGAAAAATCCTGCATGGGTCAGGTTCAGACTAAGGCCTCTCTCTACCTTTTCCGGGATCTTTTCACCTTGTGATAATTGGATCAGTCCGGAGACCCTTCCTGATTCGGTGGCGTCGTATCCAGACCTGAAAATTTGAGCTTCTGCGATACCGGAAGGATTCAATGCTGAAATCATATCGAAGAAGTGCCCAAGTTTGAAAAGAGGAATGCCATCCAGGGTAACCAGCGTTTGGTCGGTATTTCCTCCTCTGACCTGTATGCCGGAGGCACTACCTTCCGAACTGCTGATTCCAGGAATATACTGGGTCAGTTGAAACAAATCTGTTTCAGTTAGACCTGGAAGCGTACGGATCTTTTTCGGCTGAAGTTTAATGGCTTGGCCCTGCTGACTGATGCCATCTGTCAGGTATTCTGAAATGGTTATTGCCTCGATGGAGGTTTCCGCCCTTTCCAGTTGGATGGGTTCACAAGGGCGACTCGTCAGTTGTCCAAAAGGGACAAGTCTTTTTTCAAATCCCAAATAAGAAATCTCAACAATGCTGTCCTTGGGGTAATTACCCTGGAGGTAGAATGAGCCATCTTTTTTGCAGACAGTGCCAAAGGGCGTACCACGAAGCCTCAAGGTAGCATAGGGCAAATGGTCTCCACTTTTTTTGTCTATGATCCAACCACAAATGAAGGGAGCCTTTTCAATGGCTACGACCTTCTTTTTTATAAGTACAAATTTACCTTGAAGAATTTCGTAGCTGAGGTCAGTCTCGGCAAGGATCAAGTCCATGGCTTCTTCAAGTGGTTGCTTGTCAATGACCACACTGACCTTATGAGCAGCAACAATTTCTCTTGTATAGGAAAAGAAGATCCTATATTTCTTGTGCATTTTTTTGAACACCTGCTCCAGGGACACCTCTTCAAATGACTCATTGATGATCAAGTCATCATATAGCTGAAGGACTCCTTTTGAGAGTCCCCAGTTTATGACAAATACCAAGCAAAGGAATATGGGTATCCTTTTGTTCATAGTGGGTAGTTATTCTTCCAAATGCTCTACTTTTTATAAATGTGAATGTTATTGTTTTTCCCTAAGTCTGAACTATCTATCCTCAAACTCTGGTTGAAATTTCGTCCTACATAGAGGGAGCCGAAGGTGATTTTCAGGGCATCAGGGATAGAACTCTCATGAGGGATAGAGGTAACCTGTTCGCCACGGTCATTCTCAAGCCCATCGTGAAGAATTATGTCAACATCATAATGTTTTTCAAACTCATTTACAATTTGTTTCAACGTCATGGAATCGAGCTTGGTCGCACCCAGGAGCCATTCTTGTCCCGTATTTTCTGAAGGTACCTTTCGTAGGGCAGAATCTATCGGGATTTGCCTCTGTGGAATAGGACGATACCATGTACCTGCAGTCAGGATTTTCTTCTCAAATCCTTTCCCCGAAACCTCGACCTTTCCTTCAAAACATTCCACCTGGAAAAAGTCATCACGGGCTACAACATTAAACTTAGTACCCAGAACCTTCACCTTACCCTTATCCGAATTTACAATAAAATCCTTGCCTTTTTTTACTTCAAAATATGCTTCACCCTCAAGTTTTACAGCCCGGTTTGTTCCCCATTCAGCCCCATCATATTCCAGTTTTGAGGACTTGTTTAAGGCAAAGGTAGAACCATCAGGGAAGTTTCCTGCGATGGGCTTTTCATCCATCTTGACTTCGTAGGCAGCTAATACCTCTTCTTTTCCATTGTTTTCAAATGGGAAAACGAAATAGGCCAGCATCAGAATCACAATTGAAGCTGCAGCAGCCATTAGGATGAAATTCAACCTACGGATGCGGGTTTTTCTAGCCTTCTTCTGCTGGATGGCATCCTTGATTTTTGACAAAAGTGCTTGTCCTTCAAAGGGCTGGGGAGCCAGTTTGTCTACACCTTTCATGAGCCTCTCCAGTTCGGCATGATCTTCTGTCCCTTCAAAGGCACGAATTTCTTCCTCACTCAGTTCTCCATTGAGCCAGCGAGCCAAAAAGGTATTATCTGGATAATTGTTCATATCTGAGGACTGAGTTTTCTTAGGGTGATCAATGCATTGTGCATCCTTTTTTCGACAGCTTTGACACTGATGTCAAGCATGGCTGCTATTTCCTTGTAGGACTTTCCGTCCATCCTGTTGAGTAGGAAAACTTCTCTCTGCTTTTCAGAAAGAGATGAGATGGCGGTTTCGAGGCGGTTGAGAAACTCTTTTTCCTCTTGCAGAAACTCTGGTGTTTCTTTGTCGCTGCGCTTGTTTTGCCTTCGAATAAATTTTAATACTACTTTCTGATGCTCCACTTTTTTATAGAATAAGTTTTGTGCTACAGTAAACAGAAAACCCCTTGCCTTCTGAAAAGGAACTTTGGCACAGTTTTCCCAAAGTCTGACAAAGGCTTCTTGTGCATAATCTTCGGCCTCTTCACGGTCTCCACATTTGTAATAACAAAAATTTCGCAGGCTTTCTCCGTGTAATTCAAAGACGTTATCAAACACTTTTTCCTTACATACAGAGGCATCATTTTTTGTTTGCATAGGTGATAATCAAGCGTATGGCTAAGATAAGGATGAAGGAGGAACCTTCCTACCCCCAAGAAAGAAGGTCCTCCAACACCTCTCTACTAAAGCCCAATAATTAACCCAAGTTGTTATTTGTGCTACATGTTTTATTGGCATAAAGACAAAGTTGGCCTTACCAGACAAGCTAGGGTGTCAGTCCAGGCAACCCCAGGTGTCATTTCTAGCTTAGGCGAGAAATCTACTCACTGTACTAAATAGATCTCTCATTAAAGTTCGAGATGGTTCGTTTCATTCGAAACGACAGTTGGGCCTGGATCGAAATGGTATTTACCCATTGAGTGCTTTTGCCCTGGCAACTTGGGTTAATTAGGAGAAATGGAGAGAGTTTTATAAGCAAATGAAATCACATCCTTATATTATTTTCCAATTACCAGTTTTTTACTTCCGATAATATCTCCTTCTCCAGTGATGACATGAACAACATAAACCCCTGGTCGTACCCTTTCTGTATTCAGCCTGATCGCCTGACGCCCACTTATTGCTTCATGTTCGTGTATCAGGACTGCTTTCCCAAGTAAATCCAAAACCCTTACTTCCACGAGTTCCCCTTCGGACATCTCGAAAGAAACTGTCGCGTGGTCAATGGCCGGATTGGGATAGACCCAAAGGACTTCAGTTTGAGGAAGTGAGGATTGTTTTATTCGAAAAGAAACCTCATCCAAACTTGTACAACTGGGATGACCCCAGTTTTCCTTGAGTGTGAGAAGTACATACCTGGTCTGTAACTCATTTAATTGGCCTACAACTTCCCCCGAATAATAACTGACTCCCGTCCCCTTACTCACTTCAAAAGAGTCGACGGTCATCCAATTGATCCCATCTTCAGAAACATCCATGATGAGCTTTCTTACCCCCATGTCGAGGGTTTCAGACTTGTTGTTGTTCCAAATCTGGAGGGAGGTCAATTGATAATTATATCCCAGGTCATAACGAATCCAATGGCCTTCGCCCCTTGAACCATTGGGGTTTGGACGGGTCTCACATGAAATCCAGGCTTTTTCAAAGACACTTTTGTCTTTGCATTGTCCTTGAAGTTGAATGTTGCACAAATAGAAGAGGACAACGAGAGAAACATTTAATTTTATATAAAAAATAGACATAGCTTTTCGTCTTGATGGTTTACAAAAGAAATCCAAGGGGGGCAGTATTGGTATTGGTTTGGTAGAAATTGGCGATGTTGGGGAAAACCAGGCCGAGGTCTGACCTTGAGACACCAAACCAAAGCGCCAATTCAGCAAAATATTCATCCGTAGAAATTTTGGGTATAAGAACCCCGCCACCGATGTCCTGATTATCTCCAAGATCGAGACTGGGATAATCGCCGTAGAAGGTGCCTCCTTTGACATCACCTCCCATCACAAGGGCATTGCCACCCCAGGCATGATCGGTTCCATTCCCATTGGAATTCAAAGTTCTGGCGAAGTCCGAAATGGTAAAGGTTGTTACCTCCTTCGTCAATCCCAGTTCTCCCAAGGCTGCATAAAATTCACTCATTGCCTTGCTGACTATTTCCAGCATGGCAGCCTGATTGTTCAGCAATTCATCGTGATGATCCCAACCTGGGAAATCAACAAAAAAGACCTGACGGCTCATGCCCAGTGTGTTTCTTGCACCTATTGTCTTGGCGATCATCGCCATACTTTGCGATATCTGGTTAGGAGAAAATATGGTATTGAGCTTGACAGCATTTACTGCTGTACTAAATAGCTCATGATTGGCTTGGGAACTGTTGACCACATCTGCATAAGTCTGCTTAAAAATGTCCTGATATTGCATTTCCAGAAGACTTTTGACTGCAGTAGTTCGGATCTCATCCAGGTTTTCAGTACCACCATAGCCCCTTATCCCACTGCTGCCGCTATATGGATTGATGGTGAATTGGGTACTATTGTTTCCTGATTGGAATACATTATTGCCTGACAAGGAGATACCCATGGAAAGGTCCTGATTGGTATTGGAGGATTTTAAGAGGTCTGCCAATTTGCCTCCCCATCCGATAGAATTTCGCTCATTGGGAACAGAGGTTTGCCACTGTTGAATCTGGTCAGAGTGAGAAAAAAGCCCCAAAGGAACTTTGACAAGTCCATTTATGGCATCTTCCAGGCTACTTACAGGCTCAACCAGGGTACCTACGTTGGCGACGACAGCAAGATTGCCATCGTTGAAGAGTTTTTGTGCCTCAGGCATGGAAGGGTGGAAGCCATATTGGCCTCCGGATTTTGGACTTATGGCAAGGAGATCTTCCTTTTTCAAGGCCTGGTTAGACCTGGTCTTTTTATAGATCTTATGGGCATTCTCCTCCCTCGGGACCACCATGTTGAAGGAGTCGTTTCCACCGGAAAGCAGGAGGCAGACCAGGGCCTTGTAGTCATTTTGAGGGCTGGAAAGCATTTTATAGGAAGGGGATGCAAGCCCCCCTACTGCCTTCAGGTTCAAAACTGTATTAAGCATAGTTGTACCTCCAAGGGCAGCACAACTAAGGGTTCCGAGAAATTTTCTTCTTGAATATGAATTTTTTGACATGGGTTTTCTAGTTTAAAATGACGTAGTCCGGTGAAATCATGATAAGGTAAAGGGCCATGTAAACCTTGGATTCAGGGTCTTGAATCTGCTGGATGGCATTTAGTATGATGCTTCTGGCAGGAGAAGAAAGTTCACCATGGGTGAACAGGAGATCTACCCTATTCATCAAGGCCTCATCTCCTTGAGATGCCACCTCAAGGAATGATTCCAGATCGATAAAGGCTGGAAAGCCAAGCTCAGGATCAAATTCCAAAGGCAAATCTTCTCCCTCCTCTGCCAATTCTCGAGGGTCATAATAGGGCATCATGCTTTGCCTGAATGTCCAGAAATCCACCTCATTGAGGTAGCCAACTGAGGTATTGGAATTGTGAATTTGAAATTCAGGAGCTACGAGTCCCAGGTCTGATATGATTCCATTGGGTTGATAATCTGGCAGAAAGAAGTTGAAAACCGAAGGAGACAACTGTGCCATTTGGCCGGTGATATAGTAAAATCTACTGGAAATATTGATGTAGGCAGGGAGGTTTTCATCAGGATTGCTTACTTCGGTTGCCCTCATGAAGTGGGCGTATCTGACGATGGGTTCCCTGAGCATGGCCTTATGGATATTTTCAGTCCTGTCTCCACATTCACGGGCATCATTATCTGTCAGAATCGCTCTTACAACGGCCTTCAGGTCTCCACGAACCCCTTTGCCATTGTTTACAAATACATTTGCAACCCGCTCTATGTACTCAGGTCGTGGATTGGATGTTACCAGTCTTTGGATCAATAAGCGTGAAATAAAGGGTGGGGTAGAAGGATGGTTGAATACATTGTCAATGGCATCCTCTATGTCCTGCATTCCGGTTTGCCCTGCTGGTACTACCTGACCATTCAGCAGATATTTGGGTCCTGGTTCATGAAAATAATCATACATTTTCATGGGTACTATGGCATCACTTACAAAAAAACTTAATCCGAAAAAGGGATCTTCAGGAAGGTCCTCATCAATCTCTGTACGGACAGCCCCAGGTCCCAGGCCTGTGAATACCTTGGCAAACTCCTTGATGTCTTTATTGCTGTAAGTAGGAATAAATTCACCATTAGAATCTGTTTTCCTGCTTCCATTCATATTAAGTTCATACAAACCCATACTGAAAAGCTGCATGATCTCTCGGGCATAGTTTTCATCAGGAAAGACATTATTTACTGTATCTGCTTTTGGATTGTTGAAGTGAGAGAGGTAAATCCCCATGACGGGATGAAGGCTGACGTCCATTAACAAGTCTCGGTAATTCCCAAAGGAGTGTCGGATCAGCAAATCATAATAATCAGCCATGCCATCTCCGGCATCCAGTAATTCATCTGTGATGGCAGATGTTACCAGGATTTCACTCAAGGCAAAAGCAACCCTTTGACGCAATTGATCCTGCGCATTTAGTACCAATTCCCACCAGGATAGACGATTGATGTAAGCGTCGAGTACTTCTCCTTCCTCTATTTCATTTTCTTCGACCAGGAAATCATAAATTTCTCTGGAAATGGGTAGCATAAAGTTTGGCTCTAATTCGAACTGCTCCTGCATCCATGCTTCAAAGCCCATTTCCGTTACACGTTCTATCTCAGCGAAATCTGCACCGAAGGTAGCTTGAGCAAGGAAACGGGAAACATCTTCTCGCACTTCTTTTTCAGAAGAAGCAAATCCATCCAGGGTATTATTCGCTTTGTTGGTGGTGGACGACTCATGGCTGCTGGTAATACTTATGCCACTGTTGTGGCCATTACCCAGGTAGTCTCCATACAACTGCGCCTGAGTATGGTAGCAGGCCAGTATGAGCGTGATTGTTAGATAAATATTTTTCATTTCATTAGATCATTGGTGGCGGCATTAGCTTAGTTGATCGTTACAATCGGAAAAGAATGGGTCACCCTACCTTCACTTTTAATTTTTTTTATTAGTATTAAACCAATTGGTCTAATTCAGCTATTTGTCAATCTCAGGACATTTATATGAAAGAAATCCAATAACTTGGCTTTTACGTATAAATAGATAGACTATTTTACATATCAGCAACCCGAGAATATTCCATTGGTTAATAAAAAAAACACCGCATCACCTATGCTTACTTCTGTTACTTCTCGATTAGAAAGTCTCACACAAAAATTTGAAAATGTACGCGCACAATCTGAATTCCTGGCTGCCCCATTAAAGCCTGAAGATACGGTTGTCCAGCCTGTGATAGATGTTAGTCCCCCAAAATGGCACCTGGGGCATACTACTTGGTTTTTTGAGGAGTTTTTGTTGAATGAATATGTAGATGATTACCAGCGTTTCCATCCAAGGTATAATTACCTGTTCAACAGCTACTATGAAGGAGCAGGAGATCGTGTACAAAGGGCCTATCGCGGGAACATGACCCGTCCTACCAAAGATGAAATTCTGGAGTACCGCAAGTATGTAACTGCGCAAGTCATTGAATACTTGAAAGATCCTGAAAGCCAGATCGATGATAGGGCGCTCTACATCCTGGAAGTTGGGTTGAACCATGAGCAACAGCATCAGGAGCTTTTGGTCTATGATATAAAATATATACTCGGGCATAACCCACTTTTTCCTGCCTATAGAGAAACAGCATTCCCCGGGCCAATTTCCGGAAATGTAGGCCCCATGAACTTTTTGGATGTTGAAGAAGGAATCTATGAGATGGGATTTCAGGGTGAGGAATTCCATTTTGACAATGAGGAGGGAGAACACAAGGTATTTTTACATGCCTTCGAAATCATGGACAGGCTGGTTACGGTTGGAGAGTTCAAGGAATTTGTAGAGGCTGGTGGTTATTCCAATTACAAATATTGGTTAGAAGAAGGCTGGAAGTGGATAAATACCAATCAGGTTGATACGCCATTTTACTGGTTTAATATAGACCGAGAATGGCATCACTTCACCCATCACGGACTGGAGAAGTTGAACCTGGATGCGCCAATGACCCACGTCAATTTTTACGAGGCAGATGCCTTTGCCAAGTGGAAAGGCATGCGCTTGCCAACTGAATTCGAATGGGAGGCTGCGGCAAGGCTTTATGCTCCTGTAATGCCTGAGGTTGCAAATTTTGTGGATACCGAGAATTACAGACCTGTTCCAAGACAGGGATCAGATCATCAATTTTGGGGTGATGTCTGGGAATGGACGAATTCAGCTTACCTGCCATATCCATTTTACAAGGCTGAAGATTCAACACTGGGTGAGTATAATGGGAAGTTCATGATCAACCAAATGGTACTCCGCGGAGGAAGCTGTGCGACTCCAAGGGATCATGTCAGGTTGAGTTACCGAAACTTTTTTCATCCCCATCTCCAATGGCTGTTCAATGGCTTTAGGCTAGCTAAAAACGCCTAAGTAGTGCGTGAAACTGAATAAATATCCATGCTACATAAGCGTTCATTTTTCAAAAAACCAAGAAACCAAAACCAGATGGATACCATCTCCAAAACTGAAACAGCATTTTCGAAAGATGTAAGAGAAGGGCTTATTGATAACCCTAAGCATATTTCTTCCAAATATTTCTATGACGAGCGGGGCAGTGAATTATTCCGGCAAATCATGCGAATGCCTTCGTATTACCCTACGGATCTGGAGTTTGAAATCTTCCAAAACCAGAAAGCCAGGATTTTGAAGCATTTTGCAGAAGGAAGTGAAGCCTTCCAGATGATTGAGTTTGGTGCTGGAGATGGCTTAAAAACCAAAATTCTCCTATCACATTTTCTAAAGGAGAAGGTCCAGTTTTCCTATTCTCCTATAGATATCTCAGGTTCTGCCGTAGAAAATCTCACAGAGGATCTGGAAAAGGAATTTCCAAATCTGATTCTGAATCCCTTCATCGGAGACTATTTCAAGGCTTTGCATGAGTTTTCTCAGAAAAGTAAAAAGCGGAAAGCGGTTCTTTTCCTGGGTTCTAACATTGGAAATTTTACAGAAACGCAGGCCATTCATTTTCTTTCTAGCCTGGGGGCAGAGCTGAATTCTGGAGATAAATTGTTGATTGGGTTTGATTTAAAGAAAGACCCCAATGTCATTCTTGCTGCCTACAACGACCCAGAGGGAATCACCCGTGAGTTTAACCTGAACCTCCTCCGAAGGATGAACAGAGAGTTGGGAGCCAATTTTGATCTGGATAAGTTCATGCACGCACCTAGCTATGACCCGATGACTGGTGAAACCAAAAGTTTCATTGTCAGCAAGGAGGCACAGCGGGTCTACTTTGAAAATCTAAAACTGGAAGTAGACTTCTATCCATGGGAGGCCATTTGGACAGAACTTTCTCAAAAGTATGACTTTGGGATGATTGAAAGCCTGGCAAGGGAGAGTGGTTTTGAAGTCGAAACCCATCTCAATGATGAAAAAGCCTGGTATGTAGATTCTATTTGGAGGAAGAAGTAATTGGCCTGTGGATAATAATGAGAATTTATTAATTAGAACGGTCAATGAAAGCTGACCGTTTTTTTACAACCTCAGCAAACGATAAAAACTGGCCAAATCAATATTTGATCCACAGGCAATCAATCCGATCCGCTTGCCCTGGAGTTCCTCCTTCAAAGGCCCCAACAATGCGGCCATGGATGCAGCCCCTGCAGGCTCTACAGCGAGTTTGAGTTCCTCAAACATCAATTTCATTGATGACCTCAATTGATGATCTTCTACCAATACGATTCTTTCCAGGGCTTTTTGAACCAATGCAAAACTGTATGGCATGGCAAAAGGAGCACCCAAACTATCGGCAATGGTTCTTACAGCATCTATTTTTTCAGGCGTTCCGGAATCGAGGCTCCTGGACATGCTATCTGCACCTGTTGGTTCAACTCCATAGATATTACATGAAGGCTGAAGATATTTTATAGCAGTAGCCATACCAGCAGCCAGACCACCCCCGCCAATAGGAATGATCACCGCATCTAATCCTGCAACCTGCCTGGCAAACTCCAAGCCTAGGGTTCCTGTTCCTGTGGCCACCCCTCTGCCCTCAAAAGGATGGATAAAGATCCTGCCCTCTTCATTTTGTATCCGCTCTGCTTCCTCAAAAGCCTGTCCTACATTATCTACCAATACAAGCTCGGTACCCAGTTCTTCGCAGCGATTTATCCTGAAAGAATTGGCAGACCTGGGCATAACAACCTTGGCAGGTGTTCCCAGCATTTTTGCTGCAAAACTGACTGCAATCGCATGATTCCCGGCACTGACAGCAGTTACTCCTCTCCGTTTTTGTTCATCAGTAAGGGTAAGCATATTGATCAATGCACCCCTCGCCTTAAAACTCCCTCCCCTTTGAAGCAATTCCAGTTTGACAAAAACTTCTGTTTTGGGTCCTAACAGTTCATCTTTTGCGGGTCCCAGCCATTGACTGACCGGGGTATTGGTGATATATGGCGCAATAGCTTTGGAAGCCTGCTCCATTTCATCAAGGCTGGGTGCTAGGGGAGAATTCTGTGAATTGTACATCGTTTTATCAGCTTGGAGTAATATGCAATTTGATAAAAAAATGTGAATTCTTCCTTTAAATGCCGAGCTGGAAGGGAGAAATAAAAATAAATGGACACATGTAGATTTTTACTTTGAAAATCTCATTACATTTGAAATCTTTCTAAATCGCCTCATAAATAATTGGTCTACTAACTACAAATCGGACATGGAATTCAAAAGAAAAAGGATCAGCGACAAGGAGCTCCTTCAACTTTATCATAAGTTGTTATGGCCTCGATTGATTGAAGAAAAAATGCTCATCCTGCTTCGTCAAGGTCGCATCAGCAAATGGTTTTCAGGCATAGGTCAGGAAGCCATCTCTGTAGGTCTTACCCAGGCCTTACAGCCTGATGATTACATTTTGCCACTTCACCGTAACCTTGGCGTTTTTACCACAAGAGACATTCCATTGAAAAAACTGATTTGTCAATGGCTCGGTAAACCAGATGGCTTTACCAGTGGGAGAGATCGCTCTTTTCATTTTGGAAGTATGTCACATCACGTCATTGGTATGATTTCTCACCTTGGGGCCATGCTTCCCGTAGCAGATGGATTAGCACTGGCATCCAGACTCGACGGAAAGGATCAAATTGCAGTTGCTTTTTCAGGGGATGGGGGAACAAGTGAAGGAGATTTTCATGAAGCCCTTAATGTAGCGGCTGTTTGGGATTTGCCTGTGATTTTTGTGATAGAAAACAATGGTTATGGACTTTCTACCCCCTCACATGAGCAGTATCGAGCAGCAAAATTAGCAGACAGAGCCCGAGGCTATGGGATGAAAGGCCTGACCATAGATGGCAACAATGTGCTGGAGGTATTCCATACCGTGCAGCGTCTTCGAAAGCAGATGGGTAAAAATCCAAAGCCAGTTTTACTGGAATGTCAAACCTTCAGAATGAGGGGACATGAAGAGGCTTCAGGCACCAAATATGTCCCTAAAGAATTGATGGAGGAGTGGGGTAAAAAAGACCCCATACTGAATTTTGAGAATTGGCTTAAGGAAGAAGAAATACTGGACGATAATTTGATCGAGGACATCAGAAAGGAAATGAAAGTCTCCATCAATGAGGCTGTCGAGGAGGCGTTTCACAGCCCTGAAGTGTCTCCGAAAACTGAGTTGGAAATGGGGGAAGTGTTTAGGGCTTTTCAGCCCGAAATTCAATTGCCTTCTGAAAAGAAAAAAGAACTTCGTTTTGTAGATGCCATTCAGGAATCCCTGGATCAATCCATGGAGAGGCATCAGGGAATGGTTATCATGGGACAGGACATTGCAGATTATGGCGGGGTATTTAAAATCACAGAAGGTTTTGTAGAAAAATTTGGCAAGGAGAGGGTCAGGAATACCCCTATTTGTGAATCTGCCATTGTCGGAGCGGCAATGGGCCTTGCCCTGGCTGGTCGCAAAGCAGTCATGGAAATGCAATTTGCCGATTTTGTATCCTGTGGCTTCAATCAGATTGTGAACAACCTTGCCAAGACCCACTACCGCTGGGGAGAAGCCCTTTCAGTGGTAGTAAGAATGCCTACAGGAGCCGGAGTGGGCGCAGGGCCATATCACTCCCAATCAAATGAGGCATGGTTTACCCAGGTTCCCGGCCTTAAGGTATTGTATCCCTCCAGTCCCAGTGATGCCAAGGGTTTGTTGAATGCAGCGATTGAAGACCCAAATCCTGTGCTGTTTTTCGAACACAAAGCTCTTTACAGGTCATTGACGGAGGAGGTGCCTGAAGACTGGTACCAGTTACCTCTGGGAAAGGCATCTATAGTCAATAAAGGTGAGGACTTGACTATTGTAAGCTATGGCCTGGGGGTGCATTGGGTAAAGGAAATTTTAGAAGACCATAAGGGGGAAATAGAATTGATAGACCTTCGTTCTTTGGTTCCATGGGATAAGGAAACGGTCTTTGATTCAGTTAGGAAAACAGGAAAATGCCTGGTCCTAGTGGAGGATAGCCACACGGGTTCTTTTGGGGCTGAACTGGCCGCCTCCATATCGGAGGAGTGTTTTCAATACCTTGATGGCCCAGTGCAAAGACTGAGCTCTCTTGATACCCCAATTCCTTTTCATAAAGAATTAGAGAAGCAATACCTACCTCAAAGTAGGTTAAGGGAAAAGGTGGATAAGCTATTGGCTTACTAATATTAGCTCTTGAATGTAAACCAAAAGGTGGACGAACTGGAACAAGACCACCTTTTGTAGGGAGCCATCGTTTTGATGTAAGGCCTTTTTGGGTTAATTTTATTTGAGAGACTGTTTAAGATTTATTCTTCTGGATTACAGTTGTCCTTCAAGAACCTGAGTTCGAAATTTTTTTGAGCTATAGTCCCACTAAAGCCCAAAAAAATTCCTTCCTCAGAACCCTAAAGATCTGCTTGGAATCTTAAAATTCTAAACTTAAACAGTCTCTGAATCTAAATACCTTGGATTTTGAAATTTAGCAACGAATTAAAATTCGGCATTTTTGCCACCCTGGCTACCGCAGCCATCATATATGGACTGAATTTCCTTTCAGGATCTTCTTTTTTCGGTCCTCCTTTGAAACTAAAGGCAAAATACACCAACCTAGATGGCCTTCTTGAAGGCGATCCCATCATGATCAATGGCATGAGGGTAGGAAGAGCAAAAAACTTTGACCTCAATTTAGAGTCTGGAGATGTTACCATTGAGTTGGAGTTTTTCGAAAAGATGAAGATTCCGCGCTCCTCCATGGCCATGATTGCGAGCCGTTCTGTGCTCGGAGAAAAATCCATTCGAATCATTGGTCTTGAAGACTCTGCAAGAAGAATGGTGCCAGGATTCTATGAAACAGGAGACGATATTCCTGGTACGCTAGAAACAGGTATCATTGATAACATGACCAACCTGGTGGAATCAAAAGGTGCGAATATTCTGATTGAGGTTGCCAAACTGGCCACAGAGTTGAGGCAAATAACCCAGCAAACGCAAGCCCTGATTACCGATCAAAATAATACCAATTCGCTAACCGCCTCGATATATAATATCCGTGAAACCACTGAGTACCTGACCAGTATCTCCAAAGAAGTAGATAGCATCGCCAAGCAGCTTAATACCATCTCAGTAGATGCTGGTAGCGTGGTTCAGAATTTTAAAGGAAATAATGAAAACATTTCCACAATTTTTGAAAACGTAAAGAATACCACAGATTCTCTGGAAGCCGCTTCTGATGAAATTACAGAGCTGCTTACCGATGCATCCACGACCGTGGAGACCATCACAGATATGGTAGGAAAGCTCGATACAAAACTGGATACCAACACCAATACCCTTGGTGCCTTGATCAATGATAAGTCCCTCTATGACTCACTTGTGGTAACCACCCTTGAAATAAACAGTCTTCTCAGAGAAGCAAAAGCCAATCCACAACGCTTTTTTGATGACATCAAACTTTACCTTATAAACCGTAGAAATAAAGATCAAGAGGAGGCAAAACTGGAAGATGAGTAGATGATGTGGCAAAAGTGCCTTTTTGTCGAAGAGGTCCCATTTATGTCTGTCCAAATCTGCATTTGGTCTCAAAGTGTAGGCTATACAGCGAAAATACCAGCATTGCCTGAGCTATTTTTCTGATTTACTCGTACAATTGTGAAAAGGAAAAGGGTGTTATTATGCCAATTTATGAGCCACGTCAATTCAACCTAAAGAAAGATGAGCTTCCAGATGAGTTGCCCATTAATCTGAAGGCATTCGAAGACGTTCAGCCTGACCTTACTCACATTCCAAAGCCCGTCAATCCAAGTAAAATAATGTTTTTACGAATGTTGGTGATTATGGGTAGTCTCGGGGTACTCATGCTGGTACTAGGAATGGCAGCAATTCTACTCAATTGGTAAAGGCTTTGAGCTTTAGCTTTTTAGAAAATACTTTTTGCTTATAGTATTTGAATTGAATTATACCAATATTCTGATATTTTTATTTTGCTAATTCAATTCATTCTCCTCTTTTGACTATCCGACCCTTTAATATTCCCATTTTTTCCTAAAGACGAAAATTAGGCATCAAATCTGCTTACATTATATAGGTAAACTGAAAATTACGGATTGGCCGTATAGAAAGATTATTCTACTTCATTCAATCAGCTATTTCACCTAAGGCAAAAAGCAGGCAATGACCGTTCATTATCAACATTCATCAGGTTCTGATTTCCAGATCCATCTGTCCCAGCTTCAAAATCTTTACCATCTGACCCCCTCACAGGCTGTACTACCAGCTTTGAAAAAGACCCTGCAAAAACTGATCACACCCGGTTTCTCTTTTTCTTCTGGACACTTGATCTCAGGAGAAGAAGTATCCCCCTTCATTGACTTGATTATTCATTCAAAAAAGACAAAACCCAAAGAAAAAATAGAAGATTGGGTTGTCATGGACAAACAAGATGTTTGTTGTATTGCTTACCGCTTGGATGAGAGTCAAAAGGAAGCATTGGCATATTTTATGGGTGAAAATCCAGGAATGGAAGACCAACAAGTTCTTGAGCTTGATGTGGAAGGCCTCTTGGGGAATGTTTCTGATGACAGTTTAAATGACCTGATTGCCAAGCTGAACAAGAAGGAGATCGCAATGGGAGTCGTAGCGAATGAGAGAACGTTGGTATTGAACAAAAAAGTAGATCAGGCTAGCAAGGTATCCACCTCCGTCAACGGCATTGCCATCCCTTACAAGGAGCCTCTAAAAAAGCCTAGCTATACCCAAAATCCAGAACCTGAACAAAGCAGAAGGTTCAATCCAGGGAATCCAGAAGGACCTGATGGCAATTTCCCAATTCATACTTCCATCATCAAAGATGATTTGCCTGCAGTATCAGAATACCTACAGATGGGAGGAGATCCTTCCCTCAAAAATAAAAATGGGGATAACCTACTTCATTTGGCAGCCAGGTATAATCACCTGGAAATTGCAGAATTATTATTGATCGGAGAGGCAGAAGTTAACAGCAGGAATTATGTCTATTGGGCACCTCTGCACATTGCAGCTAAAGATGGCCTTGAAGACATGATGCGCTTATTGATAAAACACGGAGCTGAATTGGAGGCAAGAAACAACCGTGGAAAGACCCCTCTGCACATTGCTTCTATCCATGGCCGCAGACTGAGTGTCAGCATTTTGCTGGATGCTGGTGCAGATATACACGCTACCATGGAAAAGGACATGAACCCTCTTCACCTGGCAGCGTGGTATGGACAGTCAGAAATTGCCCTCAGCCTGATAGACCTAGGAGCCGAGATTGATGCCGTAAATGAGGATGGCAATACTGCCCTCCATTTTGCCGCCTTCAACGGGCAGGTAAGAGTGATCAAAGTTCTGGTAGCCAGTGGCGCGAATCCTTCGATTCAAAATAAGTCTGGTGAAACCTATCTGCAAGGTGTAAATGAAGGCTACAGCGGAGAGATGATTCGCGTACTGGATTGATCCAGTACGATCCTCTTGTGAAACTGAATGACATCACTTTTGAGCTTTGCCAAGGACATGCAATCATGCCCCGTTTTGCTAAAAATGATCGGCAACAATTGTGATTGGCGAAGAAGTACCAAGAGTGGGATCAATCTAGTTATTCAGGAAGCCAACTTTACCCTTCTGGACGTCTTCTTTCTTTTTCATAGCCACTACAGTGTAGTAAATACCATCCTGAGTAGCGGTATGCATGACATACTTAATGCTTTCGATTTTCTCTTTATCGATCTGCTTAAATAGTTCCGCAGTTATATCAACAGGACCATTGATGAAGGTGGATTTGTCGAAGTAAAGTGAAAAAATTTGCTGACGATCTTCCATATTTGAAATGATTAAGGAATTTGTACTCATTATTGAAATCAAATTGAACCCAAAAAAGAAGAACAAATGCCTTCTTTTGGGTGATTTATATCAATGAGTCTCCTAGATCGCTTTTTGTGACGCCAATGGGATGAGTTTTTTATAAAATTCATCCAGGTCCACGGGTTTGGTCAGATAGTCATTCATACCCAAGGCCAGCATCTCCTCCTTAATTTCAATAGAAACATCTGCAGTAAGGCCAATGATTGGCACCTGGTGGTTCAATACATCAGTTTCCTTGTCCCGAATCAATTTGGTCGCTTTGCGTCCATCCATCTCGGGCATATACAGATCCATCAATACCAAGTCGTACAGGTTTTTCCTTAACAATTCTAATGCTTCCAGGCCATTTTCAGCAATCTCAAACTTGATGTCATAGCGCTGAAAAATCTTTTTCATCATGAATTGGTTCATCTTGACATCTTCTACCAATAAGACCTTTAGGTTTTTTAGGTTCTTAAAATTCAGGTCTTCATTTACCTCTTGATTTTGGTGAGGCATGGAATCTACCTTTAAGGTAAGGTTGAATGAAAATGTCGAACCATGCCCCTTCCGGCTATTGATCCAGATCCTGCCTCCCTGGAGTTGCACCAGCCGTTTTGAGATGCTTAATCCAAGACCAGTACCCCCAAATTTCCTGCTCATACCAGAATGCGCTTGCTTGAAACTTTCAAAGATAATGTCCATTTCCTCTTGGGAAAGTCCAATTCCTGTATCTTTGACGTCTACCTGAAGCCGGAAGCTGTCTTTTTCTACCATTTCTCCTGAAAGTGAGACCCTGACCTTGCCTAGGTTGGTAAATTTGATGGCATTGCTGACCAGGTTATTGAGGATTTGGAGGATCTTTGTTGAATCTCCAATCAAGCTTACAGGCAGGTTGCCACTTTTCTGAATTTGAAATTCCAGTTTCTTGCCTTCAGCCTGCCGCCGAAAACTTTTATCAAGTGTATGAAGAAGATCATCTATTCGGAATGGGATCGCCTCGAAAGTAGCTTCCCCAGCCTCAATCTTTGAAAAATCAAGTACATCATTGATGATGGCCAAAAGCGAATTGGCTGCAATCTTGATAGATTGTACACTATCATTAGAAGTATATTGACCAATCTCCTCCTCCAAAAAATTAGTAAGCCCGATAATGGCATTCAAAGGAGTACGAATTTCATGACTCATGTTGGAAAGGAATTGGGATTTCGCCTTGGTGGCTTTTTCTGCCAATTCTTTCTGCTTAAGCAACTCCGAAGTTCTGCGATTGATTTTCTCCTCAAGGTCGGAATTTAATTGTTGGAGTTCTTTGTTGGCCAGGTATAACTCCAAAGACTTTTGCTCAATGACTTGTTCGGCTGCCTTTCGAGCAGCACGTTCCCTTTTAATGATATTTTTTAGGCTATCTATTTTACTCATTTCACGTCAGAGAGCACTCTGGTAAGGGTAAATTGGCTTTTTGTTTTTTGTTCATTAAGATCAATTCTATCTACCTTCATTTCCTCTCCAAAATGGTTCAGACACCCCTCTATCAAGCCATGGGCAAAGTCAGCCATGCCTCTTTCTGAGCTATAATTCATTTCAAGGGTAGAAGGATTGAGCTGTTTGATGTCAAATGATGGCAACTCTGCGTCAGGATATAACTTTCTTACTTCTACATGGATGTAGTCCTCAATTTTTGAAAGAAAGGAAAAGGCATCTTTCGCATCAGCGAAGAAGTGGCTATACAATTGACTAAAACGAGTAAATAAATGGTTTCCATAGACCCTTTGAAGGTCGCCGATAGAGACACCGGTGAGTTCATTTAGTTTGACAAGGATGGCTACCAATTCGGAGAATTCGTAGGTTCCAACTGCCGTGTAGATACCTTTTGAGGGAAGATCTGTTTCGGTGATCACTTGGTCAGCAAGCTCGAAACCAAACTTATCCTCTACCATTTCGAGGAGTTCGGTAAATACAATTCCTTTCATTATCGTAATTTTTCTTAATATTAGATTTTTATTTTTGAAATATTAAGACAATGATTCATCCTTAACTAACATAACTTGGTCATTGAGTACCGATTTGTATTTCAATGCCTTCTTCCACCGGAATGGCCTGGCAAGTAAGCACCTTTCCGGCTTCAACTTCAAAGTCCAATAAAGCGGAAGGGTCATTCATGTCTACTTTTCCCTGGATCAGTTTTCCCATACAACTGGCACAGACTCCGCGTTTGCAAGAGTAGGGGAGTTCAATGCCTTGAGAGATGGCTGCCTCGAGTATGGTCGCACCGGAAGGTACCCAGAATTGGTGGACAGTGCCAGAGACATTTACCTTTACCTCCCTGGCAGGTTGGAGGGTACGGTTTTGCCGTTGCTCCATGTCAGAATTAGAGAGAAAGGCTTCCTTGCGAATCTGATGATAACTAACTCCTGAGTAAAGAAGGGCAGACTCTGCTGTCTTCATCAGCCCCTCTGGCCCACAGAGATAATACTCCTTGTTTGTATCTTGGCTTTGTTGGACAAGCCAATTGCTGACCGCAGCCTCATCCAACCTTCCATTGATATAAGAACCTTCATAGCCCTCTACAGACCTTGTGAAGACATGGATCAAATCAAATCTTGCATCAAATTTTCTTTTCAAATCTTCTAATTCTTCCAAAAAGATAGCATCATTAGGCCCCTGGTTCGAGTACAATAGACTGACCCTGCTGTAAGGTTCCTGAAATAAAATACCTCTCAAAAGAGAATAGATTGGGGTAATCCCACTTCCGCCTGCAATCATTAACAATTGTCTTCGGTTCCTGGTAGCAAACTCTGTTACAAAACTACCCGCTGGTCTTAAGAACTCTACCAAGCTGCCTTCCTGCCAATTGTCATGGATATAATTGGATACCAACCCGCCATTTACCCGCTTAATGGTAACTATCAAATCATCGTCCAATTGGGGGGATGAACTCATAGAATAAGACCTGAAGTGTATTTTACCTTCAATTTCAACCTTTAGGGTGAGGTATTGACCTGCATAGTATGGAATCCTGTCTACCTTGGGTTGGCTGAAATGTAGGCTTACAGCATCCTTTGTTTGCTGGTTTTTTTTGGCAATGGGAAGAATATAGGTTTGAAGCATGACCGAATTAAGGAGGTTGTTGATTGCTATTGAATCAGTATGATTTTTCAGGTAGAAATTTGAAACTTTTCAGCAGAAAAATCTCGAAAATCAAATCCAGGCTTATTCAGATGAAAAAATGAGTATTGAATGGGCCTAAAAAGGAACTGATCACAAGCTATTGAAAACTTGTGATCAGCATAGTATGTTTTAGAAGCTTTGATTTTTAATTCTTTTAAAAAACCAGCTTTAATTTATTTTTCTTTTTTGGGTGTAGCTTCTTCTTTTGGAAACCATTCTTCACCCAGAGATTTTGCGATCGAAGCTCCGCTCATGGCCCCCATCATAGATAACATGCCTCCGATGAGAGCGCCAGCTCCTGTACCCAGTCCAGGTACCACTGACCCCAGCACGGAACCTACTGCTGCACCCCCAATCGCACCTCCGGTGCTTCCTACATTCTCAACAGACTTTACCTTGTAATCACGAACATCGAGTTTACCATTCATCCAGTTTACAGTATCTGTGGTCTGGTCTACAAGTCCAAAACAGATGGAACCCAAAAGGTTATGCCTTGTAAGCCGCTTGGCGATTTCTTCGCCCCACTTTTTCGCAACTGCAAATTTGATTCCTTGTGAAAGTCCCAGGGCGCCCGCCGTACGGACACCTCCCTTAACTGCTCCTTTAGAACCTTTATGAATGATTCGGTATGTAAACTGAGTCTCGTCAATTTTTCCGTTTTGCCAATCCTGAAAACTTTTTCCTGCTTCCTGCATCATGGCTTGCACCCCCGTAATTAGGGCTGCTGAAGCGGCACTAATGGGAATTTCCACTATGGGTGGAATGAGCGACGGAGCTTCAGGTGGGTTGTCTAAGGATTCCCATTCTATGGGAACAAAAATTATTTTTTTGGACATTTGCTTCATTTCTTTCTCCGCGGATACGATATCCATACAACTTCTATACGTAATTTATCTTTTTGAGGTTGAAAAAGCAACCCATTGACTGGCATTAAGCAAGAGTAGGGGACGAAAAGATAAAAGCCAATCCTCGGAAAGGATTGGCTTGCATTAGCTAGAGGCGGGTGTCAGCTATAATAAAGTAGTCTAGGTTAGTTTCTTTAGGTCATCAAAGGAGTTGCGCTCAGCGATAGGGCAGTAGATTGCCAATTTCAGTTTGAGTGGAACTTGTCCAACTTGATTTTGATCTGTGCTTTTCTGGTTTTGATCTTATCCTGGATCTTGATGGCTTGCTGTGTTAGGCCAGGGTCATTTAGGCGATCTCCGATTTTTAATCTTTCCTCGACGGGAACTGTTCTGAAGAACCTATAAAAAGCTTTACGAGACTCGTCATCATCTTCCTGTTTTTCCATGCTGTTGCAAGCTCCAAGGGCTGCTACAAGTTTGAGGAAATTGCCTTCATAAAAAGGATATAGCCAATAGTAAATTCTACCTGTGATTTTATTTGCATCCTTGGCCATAACTTCAAGGATAGAAGCCCTGGTTTCTACGATATCTTCCTCGGTCAGTCCATGGATATGACTTTCAGAAGGAGAATATTCCTGCAAAAATTCTACAAGCTGTATGTAGGTGTTCTCAATTCTTTGAAGTGTAGGGTGGATGGACTGAAACTCTTCCCAATTTTTCATAGTATCCTGGCGATGTTATTTTTTTTGAGCAAATGAAAGTTCTTGTTGATAAAATCGGGTCATTCTAACATGGCAGCTTTCAACTTAGGTTCCTGCTAAAAACTCTTAAAGAATCCCTGATTTTTGATTGTATTCTCTCTTGAATGCCTTGAATCAATGTTTTTTAGGTACCCAAGGCTGAGAGTAAGAAGTTAGCTTAGGATTTAGGGAAGTATAAATTAACTGTTTCTCATAATCACATATGCAATTTAGCTTTAATATATTACATTTTTTGGAAATTGTGTTGAATGGTTATATCTGGCGTTTGATAGGTTAGAAATGTAATAAAAATGTCGCTTTTACGTACTTAGAATACCTTTGGGTTAGCTGCATGACGATAGTCATGTTTGTGATTATCGGGGAAGCGTCTTTTGGCGCTTCCTTTTTTTTGGTAGGATTTGCAACAAATAAATGCTTGTGAATGTCTAAATCATGTCTAAATTGCCCTCCGAAAATTTTCGGTAAACCCTAAGATCTATTCATCCAATGAAGACCAATAACACTTGGGAACATCCTTATACTCCCCCTGCTCAGTACAGCAAAAGAGTCGCCTACTTCAGCATGGAATTTGGAATTGACTCCATTTTCAGGATCTACTCTGGAGGACTCGGTTATCTTGCAGGTTCTCATATGCGTTCTGCATTTGACCTCAAGCAAAACATGGTAGGTGTAGGTATGCTCTGGAAATATGGTTACTATGACCAGGTGAGAGATTCCAATAGCTCTATGAAATCTCTTTTCCGTGAGCGCTTTTATACCTTTCTTCAACAGACTGACATCATTGTAGATGTAAATATTGGAGGCAATGTCGTAAAGGTACAGGCATGGTACCTGGATCCTAGTGTATTTGGGACTGTACCGATGTACTTCCTGACTACTGATATAGAAGGAGTCAATGATTACCTTTCCCAGACCATTACACATCACTTATATGATTCCAATGCAGCTGCCCGAATCGCACAAAGCATCATTCTTGGTGTGGGCGGAGTTAAGGTAATGGAGGCAATTGGTGGAGCAGAAGTTTACCATATGAACGAAGCTCATGCACTTCCCCTGGCCTTTCATTTGTACAATAAGCATGGTGATGTAGAAAAGGTGAAAGAACAATTGGTATTCACAACTCACACCCCTGTAAAAGCAGGTAATGAGGAAAGAGATATCAACATGTTGAATAAAATGGGATTCTTCGCAGGTGTAGATCTCAATGATGTAAGGAAAATCACTGGGCATGAACATACCGATAGCTTTGGTTATACTCCTGCTGCACTGCGTCTTTCCAAGAAAGCCAATGGAGTATCTCAGCTGCATGCCGAAGTATCCAATAAAATGTGGGAAGGAATAGATGGAAGGCCAGAAATCATTGGAATTACAAATGCCCAGAATCAAAAATACTGGCAGGATCAGGAGCTAAAAGAAGCATTAGATGCTGATGACAATGAAGCCCTGAAAGCCAGAAAGAGAAAACTCAAGGAAGAATTGTTCAAGTTTGTAGCAAACCAAACTGGTAACTTATTGGATCCTGATGTACTGACCATCGTATGGGCAAGGCGCTTTGCGGGATATAAGCGTGCTGACCTTATCATGCGTAATCACCAGTACTTCTATGAGCTACTTAGCCAGACCAAATATCCAATCCAGATTATTTGGGCAGGGAAGCCATACCCACTGGACGAGTTCGCTGTAGATTTGTTCAATCGCCTGGTTAAGAATACCCATCTTGCGAAAAACGCTACTGTGGTAACCGGATACGAAATGGACGCTTCTGCGCTTCTTAAGAAAGGTTCAGACATTTGGTTGAATACCCCACGTCGTCCGAAAGAGGCTTCGGGAACTTCGGGAATGACTGCTGCCATGAATGCCTGTGTGAACCTGTCTATTAATGATGGCTGGATTCCTGAGTTTGGAAAGCATATGCACAACGCATTTGTAATCCCTCAGGCAGATGAGACAGCTCCTGTGGATATCCAGGATGAGCATGACTACCAGCACATGATGAGAATCCTTACCGAGGAGATTCTTCCAACCTACTATGATCGCCCATCTGAGTGGTGGACCATCGTTAAAAACTCTATGAAGGAAGTTGTGCCCTTCTTCGATTCCAACAGAATGGCTGATGAATATTATACCAGGCTGTTTAACTAAATAGTGCCGACTGACAATTAATAAGGCTAAGGCTATCAAAGTCAACGAGCAGTAGGCTTCGCAACAGCTGTTAAGATGATTCTTTGAATTAAATAGCCTAATTACCAAACTTAAAAAAAGGTCACCCTTGTGGTGGCCTTTTTCTGTGTAAGAAATTGGCATTAGTAAAAAAATCCTAAATAAAAATGTATGGATTTTAGCTTTTTTACTAATTGTTTTATACTTTGCTAGAAGTTTGAGTTAGCTGCTAAGCTAATTAGAATTGAAAAAAGACTGAGTTATGGGCGATAAAGAAACACATATCATAGGTTCCAACCTCAAATACCTAAGGAAACTCAAAAACCTTACCCAACAGGAACTTGCTAACGAACTTGGAATCCAACGGTCATCCATAGGAGCATACGAAGAATGCCGTGCAGCGCCCAAATATCCTGCACTTGAAAGCATCTCCAATTTTTTTGGGATCTCCATTGATATGCTGTTGAAAGAAGATCTTTCCAATTATACAGAAGAGGAACTCAATAGCAAAGACCTCGGAGGCCCTGATCCAACCGGGAGAAAGCTCCGAATTCTACCCATTACACTTGATGCCGATGGCAGAGAGAACATTGAACTGGTCAATCAAAAAGCCTCAGCAGGCTATCTGAATGGCTATGCTGACACCGAATACATCGAGGATTTGCCAAAGTTCCAACTACCCATGTTGGGCGGAGGTACCTTCAGAGCCTTTGAGATCAAAGGAGATTCCATGCTTCCCCTTAGATCTGGAAGCATCATCATTGGAGAATATCTTGACAATTGGTTGGATATCAAAGATGGACATACCTATGTGGTAATTTCTGAAAGAGAAGGAGTTGTATACAAAAGAGTCTTTTTGAAAGACGGAATCGGAGAGGAGAAAAGTTTGGTGTTGAAATCAGATAACCTGGCATATTCTCCTTATGAAATTCCCTTAGACGATGTAAGGGAAATATGGAGGGCAAAAATGTACATGAGCGCCGATTTCCCCGATCCCGAAATGTCAATCGAAAAATTATCTTCTATTGTTATGGACCTTCAGCAGGAAGTTCTCAGAATGAAAGAGAACTCTTAATATCTCGACTAGATAAAATATTGGATCATCCATTGGCTTGTTAGAGGTCAATGGATGGTTTCTTTTTGACTATCTTCAACATAATCAGTCAATGATATGTTCTTTTGCTACAATTTTTATTTTTCTGGAAGAAAAGAAAGTTCGCTATATTTGATGCCTAATTTTAACCCAAGCAAATGAGAATTTTCTTTTGGTTATACCCACTATTGATGTTGCTGATGACAGCATGTTCTGAGGGTAGTGAATCCAAAAACAGTCCTGACAATGAAAAAAAGTTGCAGGATAGCTTAAGTAAAATCAACCAAATAGTCGAACCCGATACTTCTTCTCTTGCCTGGAAATTAGAACAGCAAGGGCTTGTAGACATATTAACAGTGGACAGCAGCGTGCGATTAGATATCAAGTACAGCACTGATGATAACTTCCTCAATGAAGATGTCTATGGTGATTATGATGCATGCTATTTACAAAAAGAAGTAGCCGAACAACTTCTTAGGGCAGACTCTTTTCTAAAGGCCGAGCACCCGGACCTTCGCCTGCTGATCCATGATTGTGTGAGGCCAAGGTCAGTTCAATATCAAATGTGGGAGATCGTAAAGGGAACAGATCAACAAAAATATGTCGCCGCACCAGGAGGTTCAGGCTCTATGCACAATTATGGAGCTGCTGTTGACTTGAGTCTAATTCACAAAGATACTGGAGTAGTTGACATGGGAACTCCTTTTGATTTCTTTGGTAAACTTGCCCAGCCAAGATATGAAGATGGCTTCGTAAAAACAGGAGAACTGACTCAGGCTCAGGTCGATAATAGAAGGGTACTGCGTTGGGCAATGATTCAAGCAGGATTTCATGGAATCCTGAGCGAATGGTGGCACTTCAATGCCTTCCCCAGGGACAGCGTGAAGAAATGGTATACCATTGTTGAGTGATCATCTCTCGTTTTCAGGATCTTCCTCATCTTCCATTTCCAATAAATCTATTTCTTCTATCCCATCTTCCTTAATGGCTTTGCTTTCAGCCAGGATCTGAGGACGGTCAGGCTTTTCGTCGATCCTCCATTCCATCCCGGCCAGTGTTTTGTTCTTAAAAATCACTTCATGGATGGGGTAGTAAACTCCCTGTGGTTGAGCTTCAAAAAGGATTTTGGTCAGTTCATTCTCAGAGAAGAAGAGGGTCATCTCTTGTGAACTTGCTTCATTCATCCCTTGATAAGTACCCCCACCAGTAGAATCTTCCTCCTTTACATAGTACATGCTCTCCGCTTGCCCAATGACATGGAGATACTCGATTTCATTATTTTTAAACTTGGCCCTGAATTCCAAGCCTTTGATCTGGTCGAAGCCTACGGTATCAGCTTCCGAGACCAGAAAGGCGTTTGGGCCTACCCACATCGAGTCAATCTTATTATTCACCATCCAAATCTTTATCAAATCTCCACTTATTTGTCCTTGTTCGGACCATAAGACAGGATTTTTGTATAGGTAAATGGTAGAGTCGTCATAGAGGTAAACCATTGAATCACAACGCCCCTGCATTTCATTCATGAAAAACCTTACCTGATAATGCCCTTTGAATATCCGACGTTCTATGCTATCCATGGGGATGTCATCCAAGACTATTTCTTTAGGTAAAGAATCTTTGCTTGTTGAATCAACTGCAATGGACTCGATTTTTGAAGAATCATTGTCAAGCGATTCCAAGATTGGGGAAGCCTGAGAAACTTTTCCTGAGTCCAGTGGAGGTCTGGCTTGACCCGGGATGCTGTCAGGCCTTGCTTTTTCGATTTTAGGCTTTTTGCGGGTAGAAGAAGCTGCGACAGGAATCTTTTCCTTATACGCCTCAAGGGTATCGGCGAAAATATAAAGGGTGTCGTTGTCCATATATTGGATCGCAACCGGATCTTGAGTCAGGGTACTTTCGTCCGTATCTCTATTAAAAATCCCAAATTGACCCCTCAATTCTAAGGAGGAGTCCTCCTGGCTTACCAGAACATCCCCTGTCGCGATTCCAATGTTATCTGCTTCATTATACCGAATCGTGTTGGCATCCAGGGTGTAAGAGGAATCTTTGAGGGTTGACCTTTCTATCAAATTGATTTTTTGCTCATCGGTATTGTAACTGCCACTGGTAGTCTCGATGATTCCATCATCACTGGTAATGATGGTGTAGGTGAGGAAGTTGGCAATCTTGCTGTCGGTATCATAGCCCATGGTATCTGTTTCCAGTACATAATCGGGATGGACCAATTTTACATTCCCCTTGAAATAGGACTTATCAAGGTCAGGATAATAATACCCCCGATCGCTAGTCAGGGTGCTTTCATCATCTTTTAAGGTACCGCCATTGATAAATTTGCCATATGACTCATTTCTGTAATAAGTCATTCGATCGGTTTTCAGTTTGGATTTAAGGTCAGTTAGAAGAATGTTGTCATAAACTTCTGCGATACGTGTGTTCCCATCATAGGTAAGGCGATCAGAGTACATGCTTACGCTGTCACTCATGATTACCTTTACATTTGAAAAAGCCTCTATCAGGTTTTTGTCTTCATAGAAATAAGCAGAGTCGCAGAAAAACAAGCTTGAATCCTGCTTCATCTTCACGTTGCCTATCAAACGCTGGATGGCCCCCGCCTCATCCTTTCGAAAAACAAGGGAGTCCGCATTCAAAATGCGAACACGTTTCATCGCAGCTGTATCATCCTTAGCAATGGGTTTTTGGATGATCTGCGCCTCCAATTCCATTCCCCAAAATACGCACAATACAAATAGTGTAAGTTTAACAGCTTTCATATACCTACAAATTAACAAATATTAGAGCTTGAATTCTACGAAGAGGTTGGTTGGGAGCTATGAAAAATATCTCCTGACAAAATGGCAGCCTTCAGAAAAATTGATTACTTTTACGTCCTTAAAATTAGCAGAGGCAAATAGCAATATGCGAGATAAGATAACTCAGAAAACATTTACGCCTGCATCATTGACCAAAACCATCGATGAATCAGTGCAGGGAAGCGCCTACGAGTTGGAGGGGCAAGTAAGGACAGAAGGGAGATTGGCATACATTGAGACTTATGGCTGCCAGATGAACTTTTCAGATACAGAGATTGTGGCCTCTGTATTGAGCGAGATGCAGTATGGCTTTACTTCAAATATTGAGGAAGCAGACCTAGTCTTTATCAATACTTGTTCGATTCGTGAAAATGCTGAATCCAAGGTTTGGAATCGCCTGAAGCAATTCCGTAAGAAAAAGAAAGAAAAGCCACATTTGATGGTGGGGGTCCTGGGATGTATGGCTGAAAGGATGAAGAGCAAGCTGTTGGAAAAAGAGAAATTGGTAGACCTGGTTGTGGGACCGGATGCATACAGGGATTTGCCAAGATTGGTCAGTGAGGTAGAAACAGGGCAGAAGGCTGTGAATGTATTGCTTTCCAGGGAGGAGACCTATGCCAATATATCTCCAGTTAGACTCAATACAAATGGTGTTTCAGCCTTCATTACCATCATGCGGGGTTGCGACAACATGTGTACATTCTGCGTAGTTCCTTTTACAAGGGGAAGAGAGAGAAGCCGCGACCCACAATCCATCGTAGAGGAGGCAAAAAATTTATTTCAGCAAGGATATAGAGAAGTAACCCTGCTTGGGCAGAATGTTGATTCTTACAAATGGTCAGCCAGGGAAGACTTGAAGGGGAAAGCTCAAATTGACAAGGCCATTAGATCAGGAGAAGATTTGGAATTGGTAGATTTTGCCGGGCTTTTAGAAAGGGTAGCTCAGATCCATCCTGACTTAAGGGTTAGGTTTTCTACTTCACATCCCAAAGACATTACAGATGATGTCCTTCATGCCATGGCGAAGTACGACAACATCTGTAACTATATCCACCTGCCAGTCCAATCCGGTTCTAGTCGTGTGCTTGAACTGATGAACAGGGGCTATACCAATGAATGGTACAAAGCCAAGGTAGACCGCATCCGCGAAATCATTCCTGATTGTGCCATATCTTCAGACATCATTACAGGATTTTGTACTGAGACAGAAGAGGACCATCATAAAACCCTGGAAGTAGTTGAGTATTCTCAATATGCACATTCCTACATGTTTGCCTATAGCGAAAGGCCAGGAACCCCTGCTGCGAAGAAATTCGAAGACGATGTGCCCGAGGAAGTGAAAAAGAGGAGACTTCAAGAGGTAATCGCTATGCAAAATGAGATTTCACATAAAATAAACCAGAATGACATCGGTAAAACCTTCAAAGTATTGATTGAAGGAAACAGCCGTCGTTCTGATCAGGATTGGTGTGGAAGGAACGACCACAATAAAATGTTGGTATTCCCCAAATCTGGAGACTTCAAAGCCGGTGATTATGTGTATGTGAAGGTAAGGGAAGCTACCAGTGCAACCCTCAAAGGAGAAATGGTTGACTATTAATTGAAAAATACCCAGAAACACCCTTGAATGACGATCCAGCAAGTAAAACAAAGATATGGAATAATCGGAAATAGCCCTGCTATCAATACCGCCGTGGAAATTGCTACCCAGGTAGCCCCTACGGAAGTTACGGTTTTGATCACGGGGGAGAATGGAACGGGTAAGGACATATTTCCTCGTATCGTTCACCAGTATAGCAAACGCCGCCATAAGAAATTTATGGCCATAAATACAGGAGCAATACCTGAGGGAACCCTTGATTCTGAGTTGTTTGGTCATGAGAAGGGCTCTTTTACCTCTGCCATTGATTCTAGGAAAGGATATTTTGAGGAAGTAGAGGATGGAACCATTTTCATGGATGAAGTAGGGGAAATGCCCCTTGCTACCCAGGCCAGGCTTCTGAGGATGTTGGAAAATGGTGAATACCTTCGCGTAGGTTCGAGCAATGTCAGAAATGCTGATGTGCGTGTCATTGCCGCTACAAATAAGAACCTTGTGGATATGATCAGAAATGGCCGTTTCCGTGAAGACTTGTTCTTCAGGCTAAACACGGTTAACATCCACATTCCTCCTTTGAGAGAAAGGGGAGAGGACATTGAGCTCCTTTTCAACTATTTTGCCCTTCATTTTGGTGAGAAATACCAAAGGGAGCCAGTATTTCTTGCTGAAGACGCGATTCCATTACTCTATAAATACAGGTGGCCTGGAAATGTAAGGGAGTTGAGGAATCTGGTAGAGAAGCTGACGGTACTTGTCAAAGGAGACATGGTTACAGCCACCGTATTGCAGAAAAATCTGCTTATACCTGATTCATACCTGCCTGCCATCATCAATTTCAATGGTGCAAAACAGCAAACTGATTCAACTCCATTAGAAGATCCTGATAAGGACATGCTTTTCAGGATGATTTCTACCCTTGGGAAAGAAGTGGCGGAGTTAAAACATATGTTCAGGAGCGTACTCGAAGGAAGACCGGTGGATCTGGATGATGATTTACCCATGCGAAACATTCCCCAAAGGTCTCCTGGCTATGATGAACTTTATGCAGAAACCCTTCAGGAAGCCCAAATTGTAGAGCATTACCAACCTGGAAGGCCTGTAACCCCACTATTGGAAGAGTCCCTTTCTTTGGAAAAAAAGGAGAAAGAATTGATCATCAAGGCCCTTACCAAACACAACAACAACAGAAAGAAGGCCGCTACGGAGTTGGGGATCTCTGAGAGAACGCTCTATCGGAAGATCAAAAACTACGACATCAACCTTTAAACAGCTTCATTATGAAAGGCAGAGGCAGTACTTATCGTCTTTTTTCAATTACAGGAGTTCTTGTACTTGGACTTTTGTTGTCATTATCTTCTTGCAGGATCAAGTTCAATTCTACCGGTACAGAAGGGGGAGACCCGAATCTGAAGACGATCACGATTGATGACTTTACCAACCAGGCAGCTATTGTGGTGCCTTATTTGGCTCAGGAACTTACCAATCAAATGCAAGATAGGTTTCAGCGTCAATCTAGGCTAACCCTCACTACTGGGGCCGCAGATATTCGTATTGGAGGAACTATTGTAAGGTATGACCTCCAGCCAGTGGCGATTCAAGGGGATGAATCAGCAGCTCAAAATAGACTTACCATCGCCATTTCGGTCTCATTTGAGAACTTTGTGAATCCAAAGGAGAGTTGGACCAGTGATAAACGATTTTCCGCCTTTGTAGATGTGAGTGCAGACGAAGACTTTGCCAGCCAGGAGGAAGAACTGATCAATGAAGTATTGGAACAAATCACGCAAGATGTATTTTCTGCTTCCATTGGAAAGTGGTAGATTAGGTAAAAGCATTGTTAAATAATTTGGAGAAAGAAAGACTATATCAGTTGTTTAAGGAAAGTTTTCTTCGGGATCTCAGTGAGGACGAGCTAAAAGAACTTCAGGAGGTATCGGAGAAAGATCCATATTTCGTTCTGCCAAAATTGCTTTCAGCCAAAGGTGGAAAGGAGGGGGCTCTGCAGGAAGCTGCGGTACACTCTGCCAACAGAAAATTGCTTCGAGACTTTCTAAGGGGTAAATTGTACTTCGCTGAAATAGAAATTGATCCCTTGATGTCAGAACAATCTGGACGAAAAAGCTATCACGTACTCTTTCCACCTAATCCATTCGACCATTTTGGAATTTTGGAAGGGATTGGGACAGATTCATTTTCGTTGGAACCTACCAGTCCGCTATCTATCTCAGGTCAATTCTCCAACAAAAAGGAGCTGGCCTTTTTACAAAATATCATTGAAGAGAAAGTTTTCAGGTATAAAGGCCTGGTTGAAGATATTCAAGGGCAATTGAGACAAAGATTGGAGAAGGAAGCTTGGAAATTCAAAAAGACAGTTGAAGCAGATGGGCTTGTCAATCAATTTTTGGAACATTTACCGCAAATTGCCCCACCTCGTTTGCCAGATGACCTCAGTCAGCAAGAGGAGCACCTGGCTGCCAAAAAAAGCCTTGAAGACCATGAGGAGGAGTTTGTTACCGAAACTTTGGCAAAGCTCCACATCAAGCAAAAAAACAAAGCTGAGGCCTTGCGGATTTACGAGATCTTAAGTTTGCGTTTCCCTGAAAAAAGTGCTTATTTTGAAGCCCAAATTAAAAAATTAAAGGAATAATGTATATCCTGTTCGGAACTCTAAGTATTGTGCTGGCTATCGCCATGATTCTTGTTGTAATCGTGCAAAATAGCAAGGGTGGAGGTCTTTCTTCTACATTCGGTGGCAGTGCTACTCAAATGCTAGGTGCAAGGAGAGGTGATGAATTCATCGAGAAACTCACCTGGTACCTGGCCATAGGTATTGTAGTTTTTGCTTTCGTAGCCAACGTATCTGCCTCTTCCGGTACTGAAGTTGTTCAGGCTCCCAAGATTGAAGATGTGATCAACAATCCGATTCTCGCACCGACAGCTCCGAATCCAGGTCAGTAACGATATAAGTCAAACAAATAAAACCCATCTACGAAAGTAGATGGGTTTTTTGCTTATGATAGGCTGCTTAATTGGATTTCGTTCCCTCTTTCAGGTTCTCAAAAATGCCTGAAATATTTTCAATGTATTTTTTTCCATGGTTATTCAGGAGACATTGTCTGATTTCCTTTTCGTTCTCTTGCATGGATTTCCCAATCTCTCTCCTCAAAGATTCCCAATCTTTATCCAGCATAGCCAATTCGCTGATGCTAAATTTATTTCTCAAGTCCTTTTGGGTAGGAATAACAACACAATCACACTTGGCTTTTTCTGCTTTTTGGTCAGGACAATTAACATCCACCATGTTATCAATTCTAGACTCCTTGAAGAAAAGATCGATGCCTTTCTGCCCAAGCTCGTCTACCGTTCCGCCTTGCCAAAAGAAGTAAGCAAGTCCAATTACTGCAACAATTAGTATTGTTTTTAAGATTCGTTGTGCTACCCGAAAAAGTATAATTCCTATGATTACCCCAGCGGCAACCATGATAATTAAATTGAGGTTCGGGATTTCTTGAAGGGATTCCATTAAATTTTCCATAGTTAATGAGCTTTCCAATTTGGAAGATGTGATAAATCAAAGAAACGAAAATTCAGCAATAGTTGGACATGGTAATATGTGGAAATAGCGATATATCCGTTTAGGAGTCATGCTCAACTACTTAGCAGTCAAAAAGAACAAGCAAGAAGGAACTTTAAAAATTAGACTAAGTTTTTATTCAAATTATATTCAGCCTGCTGATTCTGAAAACACTTTTCTGATAAATAAGATGTTTTTCATCAAAAAAATATTGAATTAAAAGCCTTTATCCCGCTTTTGGAAGGGGATTTGCAGGGGGTGATTAGATATTTCACTAAAAGTAAATATCTACAATAAGACAATATTTTATATAGACTGACGTTGTGGAATTGGCTGCTTGGTTTGTGATTGTTTGAATGTTTGTTTTTGAGATATTATCAATATTCAAAATATATTCTGCTTTTACATTCCATGTGTTAAAATAATGAGATATTTTCTTATATTTGTAAAGGATTGATGTCCTTGTAAAATATCCAAACTATTACCTAAACCTCACAGTAGCATGAAACCCCTAGTTTCTATCATTGTTGTCGCGTTTTTGCTCACGATCTCAAGTGAGGGGCTTGCACAATTAAGCTCCAGAGACTACCTGCCAGTACCCGCGGGCTGTGATGATATCGGACCCAACCTCATCCGTAACCCTGAGTTTGAAGAAGGGAATGTTGAATTCCTTTCCAGCTTCTTGTTTCGGCCAGACGGAGTTTGCTATTGGGGTGATTACACCATTGACAGCACAGTAAGACAGCCTCAGAACAATTGTTATGATGTTCCAGCTACTTATATTCCCTCTAATGATTTCCCTTCCTACCGCCCTGCCGGGGTTCCCTTTAACTTGACCCATATCTGGGCGGTGAAAAACAGGCTGGACTCAGCTGGAAATCAATTCCCTGGCGATGGCCTATTCATGATTGTTGACCCTTGTGATCCATTGGGTAATTCACTCACAGACTCATGTAGTGCTGCCGACCCAACTGATGGAAGAATCTGGCAGCAAACAATCGCAGTTTGTCCCGGTGAAGACTACGCCTTTTCGGTATTTGCAAAAAATATTTATGCATCTGATGCCTATCAGTGGCCAGGCGCAGGAGTGCAACCAGACTTTGAGCTTTCTATCAATGGGAGTCCCATTACCAACTATTTTGTAGATGGTATACCTGGACAAAATGGAAGTTATGAGCTTCCACAGGATAGTTTTTCACTTCTCCGACGCTGGTACCAAATCTCCGGTGTATACACCACTCCTTCAGGAACAGATTCTGTAACCTTGGTTATCAGAAATCTTGTGCAGGGTAAGGATGGAAATGACCTGGCACTCGACGGTCTTTTCTTTGGGCTTTGTGGTAAGTCAATTGAGTTGACGCTGAATACCAATGTTCCCCAGTGTGATCAATTGGGAAATATAAAAGCGGTAGAGTTTCGCGCTAACCAAGCTACCCAGAGATCTGGCTGGAGATATTACGAATGGACAAAAAATCAAGTAGTAATCGATTCTGGTTCTCTTGCTATTGGAGACGAGATTCCAGGCTTTGTTACTCCTGTTGGTGTTGATGGTACATATTTTGGGGACTATCAATTGATTACCTACACAGATACAGACCCTACGATAAGCTGCGCCAATGCCAGTCAGGTGATCAGCATCATTGATTCTTGTGATGCCACTTTCCCTGTAGAAATGGGACTGCTGACCGGATCTGTAGATCAGCGCAGAGCCACCCTGAAGTGGGAGACTTTCAGTGAAACGGATAACCGCGGATTTGAAATCCAACATTCCCTTGACAATAGAGCCTACGAACAAATGGGATTTGTGGAAGGGCAGGGAACCACAACCGAGATCAACTCCTACCAATTCGTAACCAACAAACTCGGCCTTGGAAAGCATTATTTCCGCCTAAAGCAAGTTGACTTCAATGGCCGTAGCGACTTGAGCAATACCATAGCTGTTCTTGTCAGGTCTTCAGATATACTGGTGGATTTGTTCCCAAATCCTGCCAGAGAAAACGCCAACATCAAACTGCAAGCCATGAAGGATGACTTCGTGAAGGTTGAGTTGTACTCACCTTTAGGGCAAAAAGTAACTTCAATCTTTGAGGGTTGGATCTATTCAGGGCAAGAGGTCAACGAAGTCATCGAGACAGCGAGCCTACCTTCGGGGATGTATACTGTAAGACTCAAAGGTGCCCGTTCCAATGAAACCTTTAAATTGATGGTTGGGCATTGATACATAAATAAAACAAAGGGCCTGGCAAGCTAGCTAGCTTTGTCAGGCTTTTTTTATGTCTAATCAGACTATTGCATCCCATCCCCTTTTTCAGCAAATTACCTCATCAAATCATTCCCTTATGAGGTACCTCCTTCTGATTTTTTTTAATTTAGTATTCTCCCTAATCCATGCTCAGCAGTATTTCCCTCAACGCAATCAGTGGGAGATTCAGGCTCCCAAAGACCATGGCTTCATTGCCGATTCTGTCAAGGCAGCAGTTGACTTCGCCATGGCCCATGAATATACTGGCTCCAGGGACCTGCGAATTGCAATCCTCAAGGGATTCGCCCGTGAACCCTTCCACCAAATCCTTGGTCCTACCAAAAAGCGTGGAGGCCCTGCCGGACTGATCATCAAAGATGGTTACATAGTCGCCTCCTGGGGAGATGTAAGCAGGGTTGACATGACCTTCAGTGTTACCAAGTCTTATTTGTCGACAGTTGCAGGACTAGCTGTGGATGAAGGACTGATTCAGTCGGTGGATGACCCGGTGGCCAACTATGTTTGGGACGGTACTTTTGATGGGGAGTACAATGCCAAGGTACAGTGGAAGCACCTATTAACCCAGTCTTCAGATTGGTCTGGGGAGTTGTTTGGAGTGAAGGATTGGGCGGATCGCCCTCCCCGTGAAGGAGGAATTGACGAATGGAAATACCGCGAACTTAAAGAACCGGGTACTTTCTTCGAATACAATGATGTGAGGGTAAATGTGTTGGCCTATAGCCTGCTTCAGGTATGGCGAAAGTCCTTGCCTAGCGTCCTGAAAGAGCATGTTATGGACCCCATTGGGGCTTCAACTACATGGAGATGGTACGGTTATAATACTTCTTTCACCAATGTAGATGGCGTAATGACCCAATCAGTCAGTGGGGGAGGACATTCCGGAGGAGGAGTCTTTATCAATACCCTTGATCATGCTCGTTTTGGCTTGCTCTTTTGTAGGAATGGCAAATGGAATGGAAAGGAAGTCCTATCTGAAAGTTGGGTAAAAGCTGTCCAGGAATCTTCACCAGCTAATGAATCTTATGGCTTCATGTGGTGGCTCAATAGGGGAAATCGTACTTGGGAAGGAGTTCCCTCTTACTATTATTATGCAGCAGGCTTCGGGGGCAACTTTATTGTCATTGACCAGAAGAATGACATGGTCGTGGTTACGAGGTGGCTGAATCCACCTGACATGGAAAAGTTCATGCAAAAAATAGCTAATTCCCTCAAAAAATAAGCCCTTTACTATTTTATGACGTACTTAGTTTAGTAGTAAAGCTTGTAATTAACCAAAGCATCAATCTCAAAAAGTATAAATGGCAAATCCTTCCATAAAATACCTTGATCCAATCGTCGTTTCGAAGCTGAAGAACATAGAAGTGAAGGCTAAACTGATCGTAGAAGGCTTTATCACAGGGATGCACAAGAGTCCTTATCATGGGTTTTCGGTAGAATTTGCAGAGCACAGGCCCTATAATCCAGGTGAATCTCTCAAGAATGTAGACTGGAAGGTATTTGGGAAGACCAATAAACTATTCTCCAAAAAATTTGAAGAGGAAACAAACTTGCGCTGCGAAGTCGTCTTTGATGTGTCAGATTCCATGAAGTACCCCCAAAAGGGAATTTCCAAGCTGGAATATGGTGCTTACCTGTCTGCTGCCCTGCAATACATGATGATCCGTCAGCGAGATGCGGTTGGAATGACCCTTTTTGATGAGGAAATCCGATTTTCCCTTCCACCCAAATCCAAGAATTCGTGGTTGGTGCCTATGTATGCCCAATTGGAAGAAGTATTGGCCAACAAAGATTACTTCACCCATAAAACAGCAACTGCCAAAGTCTTGCATCAGGTTGCGCTTAAATTTCACCGCAGGTCTTTCGTGGTTTTGGTAACTGATTTGTTTAACCAGGGGGAAGACATGGATGCTCTTTTTAAGGCCTTGCAGCATTTAAGGCACCAGAAGAATGAAATCATTGTTTTTCATTTATTAGATAAGGAAACAGAAGAAGAATTTGCCTTTCCCAACAGACCCCTAATCCTTAAGGACCTTGAAACAGGAGAACGAATAGAGGTTCAGCCCAATCAGATTCGAGATCAGTACCAGGAAATGATGAAGCAGCATAAAGCGAAGTTCAAGCAGCGTTGTTATGAGTACAGCATTGATTTTGTTGAAGTGGATATCCGACAGCCATATGACAAGGTCTTGACAGATTATTTGATCAAAAGATCCAGTATCAAGTAAAGATGCTGTTTGACCTTTCACAGCTTAATCTCGAAAAAATGATGATTGGTACATGTATTTTGACATGCTACTCATTTGTTGGAAGAGGAAGGTTCAATTTTGTCGAAATTTAAGGCAAACCTAAACCATCAATGAGACAGCTGTTTTTATTGTGCCTAATCCCACTGATAGGCAGTTATTCCTTGCCTGCCCAACAATTCTTCACCGGAACCTACTCCAGACCTGCTCAAAAATATTACGACCAGGGCATTAGTCACATGGAATCTGCAACTTGGGGCAAAGCCATCGATTCATTCAATCAGGCTGTAGACGCTGATAGCAGTTATATTGATGCCCTCCTGGCACATGGTATATCCTGTCGGCAGCTTTATCAAAACACCCAGGCATTAAAATCCTTCAACAAGGTCATCAGTTTGTATCCTCGATCCCTGGTTGCGCATGAACAGTTAGCGCTTCTTTATCAGGAAATGGGACGACTTGAAGATGCAGTCAATGTTTACAAACAGCTTTTAACTCATCATCCAGCATATGCAGAAGGGTATGTAGGTCTGGCTAAAACCTATTTCAGTTTAGGTGAGGACAGGTCGAATACTTCTTCCACTGAGGCAATTCATGCTTATATTGCATGCGTAAAGGCTTCAGATATGGCCATGAGACTCTTTCTCCGCACTGAAAATAACAAACGTGCTGCTGACGTTCGTCTACTAGCAGGCCGTGCATACATGGAAGCTGGTGATTTCAATTCCGCTTTGAAGTACATCAAGGCCTGTAAAAGACAATTGGAAGAAAAGCCCTATTTTCATTATTATTTGGGGCTCTGCTACTTCAGAAAAGGAGATAAGGAAAAAGCCAAATCCAATTTCGATGTAGCACGTGAGATGGGATATAAGATTCCTTCTTACATGGAGGATCGTTTGCAAAACTGGCGTTAAGATGAAGAAAATTGCCTTTTTAGGCCTGCTATTTATATGCTTTACAGCTAACTCTCAAGCTCAAGGACTTGGATTGACCCTTATTGTACCCAAAGCAACTCCTGAAGGTACGAGGGAGATTTTTTTGGCCCGCTATCCCAGGATTCATGTTTTGTTAGAGAATAAATCCAAGGAAAGCCTAAGGCTCTGGAAGGATTGGAACTCATGGGGATGGGAAAACTTGACACTGGTTTGGAGCATAGGTGGAGGAAAACCTCAGATTATCCGACATATAAGGCCAGCTTACCTAGATGGCGATTTTCCCGACTTTTGGACACTTAATCCAGGCGAATCAGTCGTTTTGGAAATTGATATGAGTTCGGGAGAATGGGATGGGTTCCCGGATCTCTATGGAGAACGGATTCCTGCAAGCATGTTTGCCCTATACCAAAACAAGCCTGACCTGCTTTCAGAGGAATTTAATGTATGGACCGGACAGACAAGGTCTTCAGAAATTAATGTTGTTTTCCGTTAGCATTTTCTTTCGATTCACCCCATCGGTATGACTTAATGGAGACCCCTATTTGATCCAATGCCCTGTGAACAACTGTATCTACAACTTCCTCTATGCTTTTAGGTTTGCTGTAGAATGACGGAATAGCAGGCAAGATCATTCCACCAGCCATGGTCAGCTTTTGCATATTTTCTATGTGTATCAGGTTGAAGGGGGTATCACGAACGACACAAATCAACTGCCTACGTTCTTTTAAGATCACATCAGCTGCACGAGTAATCAGGTCATCGGAAAATCCATGTGCAATTCTCCCAAGAGTTCCCATTGAGCAAGGAATGATGATCATGTGTTCGTATCTAGCGGAACCAGAAGCGAAAGGTGCCCTATAGTCAGTCCTGTCATAAATCGGAAAGGGTAAGTTCGCTACTTCATCAAGTTCATGTTGCCAAACATCTGGCGCATTTTTTGACATAACTACACCAACTTCAATGTCAGAAACTTGAGTAAGATAATGCAGAAAACGCTGTGCATAGATACTTCCACTGGCTCCGGTAATGGCAACTACGATCTTTTTCATAAATCTCTTAATCTAATAGTTCGGGCTTGGTGAATTTTTTCATAAATTCTCGACCCATTGAATAACAAAACATTTGCATCCCCAGATGCTAAGACAAATTTTGATACCCATATGTTTTATTTTGGCGACATCTCAGATGTTTGCCCAGGTATCAGTGGCAAGATGGAAACTAAGCGAAAAGCAAATTTTTGCAGGCCAGCCACTCATAGTTGAACTAAGGGTCTTCTTTTCTGAAGAACCAGAAGGTATGCCTTCCAATCAAATTGAAATCTCGAATTTTGTAGACAACCAATTCAGAAAATTAGGCTTTCTGATCGCAGTACCTAATTCCGTCGAAGAACCCCTCATTGAACGCAATGGGAATGTCTTTTCATCTCTAGTCTGGGAGGGGGCTGTATTCCACCCTGATTCTGGCTCTTTTATACTTGGAAAAGCCTTGGAAATGGACATGGAGTTGAGCTTGGATTCTGGTCAAAACAAGCAAAATATAGAAGTACGCTTTGTCCCACAAGCCATTAGAATCAATGATTTGCCCGAAACTGTGTTGCCCAAAGCATGGAGTGTCGGAGATTTTAAAATGAAATACGAGCTGAATAAAAAAAGATACCTCACAGGAGAACCTATAATTTTGACCATAAGTTTTGAAGGAAAGGGAGGATTGGCTTCTATCCCGCCACCTCAGATTCCTGTAAAAGGGAAGTTCCTGGTTTATGATCCCAAGTCAGAACTCAGCCTTGAAATCAAAAATGATGAGTTGATAGGAAGCAAAGATTTTACCTATGAAATGGCAGGAGCCTATCAGGGAGACTTTAACCTGGGACCTATAAGCCTGTATTATTTCAGTCCACAGAATTTCCGCTTTGACTCCGTAAGCATTAAACAAATACCCATCAAAATTGTAGGAAAAGATATTCCCCAAATCGTAGAAGTTAATGCATTAGATAATTTTTATAGAGATGCCTTTGAGAAAGCTTCTCCAGACCAAAAGATTCCTTTTCGATTCGCAACCATACTTATCTGGGTTGCTACAAGTATCCTCATTCTTTTACTTTTGTATGGATTTATTTGGGAACTGCGGAAAAGATCCTAAACCCATTACGAATACTTAAAGATTTTTATTTCCTGTATTTAAAATATATCAGATTCCTAAATTGTAATGCCCGTAAGGTATCTGTGGCTAATGAACTTGAAATTAAATTAAATATTCATTCATTTATGGTGTCAAATATTTCAATGAATGAACAAAGTAGATCACAATGCTTATTTTGGGATGAAGTATGCGCTACTTGGAATTCTTCTCGGATGCTTCTTTCCAATACTTGGTTTTATATTTCAGGTCTTAAAATTAAGTCTTCCCTTGAGTCTGGGAACATTTTTCTCACTTCAGCAATCCGAACCCCTGATATGGGTGATCGATACTGCCCCTTTATTTTTGGGAGTATTGGCATATATCATTGGGAGAAAGCAGGATGAACTTAATCACTTGAATGCTAACCTGAAAAATGAACTTGATTCTCAAATCAAAGAGCTTGCTCAATCCAACACGAAACTTCAGTCTGAAGTTGAAGATCACATCCACACAGAAAATCAATTAAAAGTTGCTGTAAAGAAGGCAGAAGATGCATCCAGGGCGAAAACAGAGTTTTTGTCAACCATGAGTCATGAGATTCGAACCCCTTTGAACGCGGTTATTGGGATGACTGGCCTTCTTTTGGATACTAAATTGTCAGGACAGCAAGTCGATTTTGTGAGAACCATAAAGGTGGGTGGGGAAAGCCTGCTTTCTGTAATCAATGATATACTCGATTATTCCAAGATTGAGGCAGGAATGCTCGAGCTTGAGGAACAGGCATTTAACACCCTTGATCCCATCGAGGATGTTGCAGACTTACTCGCAGGAAAAGTTCACCAGAGAGGTTTAGAATTTGTTTATGACATAGCTGAAGGCGTTCCGGCCGCCATTTACTCTGACTTGACCAGGCTGAGACAGGTGCTTGTCAACCTTGTTGGTAATGCTGTTAAGTTTACCGAGGAGGGAGAAATTCAGATTAGAATTACCACACTGGGAAGCGAGGAGGGCAAGGAGATAATCCAGTTTGAAGTAAAGGATACCGGAATAGGCATTCCAAAGGAAAAAATTGGTCGTCTCTTCAAATCTTTTTCACAAGTGGACGCTTCTACTACCCGTAAGTATGGAGGCACTGGACTTGGTTTGGCCATTTGCAAAAAAATTGTGGAGGCCATGGAGGGAAAAATTTGGGTAACAAGCCAATTGGGTAAAGGATCCAGCTTTTTCTTTACGGTAAAAGCCCGTAAAGCAGAGGTGAGAAGGTTTGAAATGCTTGATGCCATTACCATTTTCAAGGGCAAAAGGATATTGTTGGTGGATGACAACCAAACTAACTTGAATATCCTTGAGAGACAGTGCCGCAACTGGGGCTTTGAAGTAAAATCATTCATTAATTCAAAAGAAGCGCTTCATTTTGCCATGACTCAGGAGCCCTTTGAAGCTTTCGATTTGTGTATCACAGATATGCAAATGCCAGAACTGGATGGTTTGGGTCTCTCCAAAAACCTTAGAAAGAATTTAATAAAGTGTCCCCCCATTATTCTTCTTTCTTCAATTGATAACAGCATACTTGAAGAAGGAAGGGCGCTTTTTGATTATGTACTTAGCAAACCGGCTAAAAATGAGCAATTGTTTAATGCATTGGCAAGGATTCTTGGTTGGAAGAAAAATGAGGATGTTGCCGAGGAGGATGAAACCGTAGCTGGTTCAGAAACCCAAATCAGAACCTTGCTTGCAGAAGACAACTCTGTCAACCAAAAGGTAGCCAGCCACATGCTCAAAAAGCTCAAGATAGAGGCAGATGTAGCAGGTAATGGTCAGGAAGCCCTTGAATTAGCGATGCAATTCAGGTACGACTTGATACTTATGGATATGCAGATGCCTGTTATGAATGGCCTGGAATCCACTGAGAAGATCATTGAATTCTGCAGGGAGAAAAAATATCCCATTCCAACCATTATTGCAATGACAGCCAATTCTTCGAGGGAGGATCGAGAAATATGTATACAAGCTGGAATGAAGGACTTCATCACAAAACCTGTAAGCCTTAAAAAACTGAAGGAAGTGATTGAAAGTTACTTTGAGACAAGTCCTGCCTAAGGTTTTGCTTGCTTAATCTTCAATGGAAAGAATGGATTGCCTTTTTCGGTTGAGGTGCAATTCGACCACATCGGGTCTGGAATAATGACCTGAAGGGTCAAAATTTTGACGTTCTTTTCTAACCATTCTGTAATCAAGCTCTGCTAGGAAAACATCCTCCTTTTCAGCTTGGGGCTCAATGATCCATTTGCCATCTGGCCCTGCGATACAAGAGCCACCATTTGCCATCCAGTCTGGAGCTTTGGATGACCACAGTTCATGCTGGGGCATATGGTTGGGGATATCAGATTTTCGCATGATGCCGCAGACAGAAAGTACAAATGATCGACTTTCTTCAGCAATGAATCTTGTAATTCCTTCTGTATTTCGAATGTTACCAGGCCAAACGGCTACGTGAAGGTTTTCTCCTTGACCATATAGACTAGCCCTGGGAAGTGGCATCCAGTTTTCCCAACAATTCAAGCCTCCGACTGTGAATGGACCCAGGTCATGAACCCTCAATCCATGTCCATCACCAGTTGCCCAAACCAGCCTTTCCTCATAGGTTGGCATCAGCTTCCGGTGAACAGAGCCAATATTGCCCTTCTGATCAATGTAAACAAGGCTACAATACAGGCTGTGATTTCCCCTGCTGGCTGGGCGTTCCATTGTTCCAAGGTAAATGGCAATTTTTTTATCTGCTGCCAATTGGCAAAGACCGTCCAGGTCGCCACGATGAATTTGCACTCCTTCATGAAGGTAAGTGGCATAAATATCCTTTTGAATTTCTGAATTGAAGCTCGCGCCATCAGTCCATTCTGTCCAAAAAGGATAGGCTGGGACCAAGGCCTCCCCAAAAACAGCTAATTCTGCGCCTTGCCTTGCTGCCTTTTCCACATAAGTGGAAACCTTCTCAAGGGTGGCTTTTTTGTCCAAGAATACTGACGCCATTTGGCAAAGGGCAACTTTTAGGGTCTCTTTCTTCATTTTTTTATGGATAGGCTATCAAAATCCTGAAAAAATTACGGGTTTTAATCCATTTCCTAACTCTCAGGTTTTAAATTGAGTAATCTTAATCCAAAATCATGAAAAAGTTTGTCCTCATCCTGCTACTTTCAGGTATCCAGTATTCATTTTGTCAAATTAATCCTGCAAACATACAAATTGCCAGGGATAGCTTTGGAACGCCGCATATCTTTGCTCCTACAGATGCCGAGGTGGCATATGGATTTGCTTGGGCTACAGCCGAGGACGACTTTGAGACAATGCAAATGCAATTGTTGGCGGTCAGGGGGCTCATGGGCCAAGTAAATGGGAAACAAGGAGCCTTTTTTGATGTGGCTGTCCACATTCTGGATCCCCATACCATTGTAGAAGAACGCTTCGAGCATGACATTTCGGAGAGTTACAAGAAGATATTGAAAGGCTATGCCGCTGGAGCTAATGCATTTGCACAAAAGTACCCCAAGAGAGTTCTGCATAAGGATCTTTTCCCAATAAATGAGAAAGATGTCATTAAGGGCTACATAGTAGGTATGGCGCTCCTGTCAGGGGTGGATAAATCGTTGACGACCATTCTAAATGAAGAGGTGGCTGCCTTCAAAGAGGCCGAAAGCAGGGGCTCCAATGCCTTTGCCCTTAGTAGCAAGAAAACAGCGGATGGCCATACCTTTCTGGCCATCAACTCTCACCAACCCCTGGAAGGGCTAAACTCCTGGTATGAAGCCCATCTTTGTAGTGAAGAGGGATGGAACATCCTTGGAGCAACTTTTGCAGGTGGCGCTAGCATCTTCGTGGGTACCAATGAAAACCTTGGTTGGGGGCATACTGTGAATCATCCAGACCTGGCGGATATCTACGAATTGAACATGAATCCAGAAAATAAAATGGAATACCGTTTTGATGGCGAATGGCTAACACTGGAGCCATACCATACCAAGGCGAGGATTAAATTATTGGGATTTCTTCCAATTGCTCTGAAACAAAAATTTTATAAAAGTAAGTATGGAGTTACCATGAGGACGGATGAAGGTGTTTTTGCCCTGCGCTTCCCTGCGAATTTTACCGTAAAAGCTGCTGAACAATGGTACAACATGAACAAAGCCACCAATCTTGAGGAGTTCAAAGAGGCCCTTTCTATGCAGGGGATCATCTCTACCAATGTTGTCTATGCAGATAAGGAGGATAACATATACTACATTTCAAATGGTTATTTCCCAATTAGGAATAAGGCTTACAATTGGAAATCTGTTCTTCCAGGAGATACCTCGGCTACCTTATGGTCTAGATTTTATCCATATGACAGTTGTGTGCAGGTTCAAAACCCGGCTTCAGGCTTTGTATATAATTGTAACAATACGCCCTTTGTTTCTACTGGAGAAAAGGACAATCCGGACTTCGAAGCTGTGCCCCTGACCATGGGGTACCAGAAGCCTGATCAATTGACCAACCGAGCTGTAAGACTGGAAAAGCTGCTTACTGAGAAGGAAAAGATTTCATGGAAGGAATTTGTGGAGATTAAGTACGATCAAAGCTATGCCATTCCACCCGTATCCTACCCCAAATTGGTTCCATTGTTCACCATTGATCCTGAAAAATATCCCCAAGTCTCCGAGAACCTACATTTCCTCCAAACCTGGGATGGAGAAGCGGATCTGGAAAGTACGGAAGCATCTCTCTTTATTTTAACAGTATACAGGCTCAATAAAATTCTAAAGGGAAAAAATAGCCTTCGTGAAGGGAAGGAATTGACAGAGGCCAAGTTGATCGAAGCATTCGAATGGGCTCAAGATCACCTCATTAAGAATTTTGGCAGCAGCAAGGTTAAGCTGGGAGATTTGCAACAATTGAGCCGGGGCGACAAAAGAATTCCTTATGCGGGAGGACCTGATGTATTGGCTGCAGTAGGCAGTCGATTCCGAAAGGATGGCACCCTAAAGCCTTATGCAGGAGACTCTTACATAGAGATGGTTCGCTTTACGGATGCAGGGCCAGAAATTTATAGCATCAATGCCTATGGTGCTTCTGCCGATCCTAAAAGTCCTCATTACGATGATCAAATGGATAATTTTGTTAGTCAAAAACTACGTAGGATGACCCTGGATAAGGAAAGTGTATTGAAGGCTGCTGTAAAAGTTTATTCTCCTGACTAACTCAAGGTCCCATTTGTGCTACATGCTTTTATTTGTTAAAGAAAAGGTTGTCATCACCAGACAAGCTAGGGTATCAGTCCGTGGACCCAGGTTGTTATTTCGAACTTATGCGAGAAATCTACTAACCGTACGGCATAGATCTACCACTAAGGTTCGAGAGGACATGTTCCATACGAAGCGGCAGCTGGACTTGGATCGAAATGGCATTTACCCTTTGAGTGCGTTAAACAGGAAACCTGGATTAAATAATAATTTAAGGTGATAAGGAAGAGAGGATTAACGACAGAATAACTGAATCAAATATTAGAAAAATGAAAAACATTATCCTGTCAATCCTTATTCTTCTTGGTCTTTCGTTTCACCATGCCTATGCAGGTCAGGCAGCTCCCCTGATGCATAATCATGGCATAAAGGAATTCCAGGGAAATGCACCTCTTAAAGCTGAAAAGAAAAAAGGCTTTAAGCCATTCAATAAAATCAAAAAGGGAATCCAAAAAGCCAGGAAATCAGTTTTCTTTTCAAGGTTAAGTGTAATCTGTAGTGGACTTTCCATCCTTTCCAGTTTAACCATGACCACGATTGAAGCATTGATCCTTTTTGGGGGAGGGTTTTTAGTACTGGCAATGATATTTTTTGGAATCGCGGTTTACTACTTCATTAAAGAGAAAAAAGAAGGCGTTTACAGTCCCTAAATAAAAAGGGTGGCCGAAGGAAGGCCACCCTTTTTCAATTGATTTTTGGGATTATTTATTGATAAACAACTCCTTTACCACCAGCGTACCAGTTTTCGTAATCCGATTCAAAGCGTTGATCAACTTCGTTTCTCTTGATTTTAAGGGTAGGGGTGAGGACACCATTTTCTACTGTCCAATCCTCCTTCATAACTACAATTTTTTGAAGAATCTCGTGGTGCTCAAGGGTAGCGTTTACATCCTTAAGTGTTTCTGCAAGGCTCTCCTTCACTTCCTCCTGCTCTTTTTCTCCTGCAGCTTCAGAAAGAACCACCAGGGCTATGGGCTGAGGAATTCCATTTCCAACCACACAAACCTGCTCAATGAATGGATTGGCAGATAGTTTTTGTTCGATTGGGTTAGGTGCGACATACTTCGCTTTGGATGTCTTAAACAAGTCCTTAACCCTTCCGGTAATTTTAACATAACCTTCGGAGTCAATCACACCCTTATCTCCTGTATGTAGCCAACCGTCTTTGAGGGTATCTGCAGTTTTCTCGGGCATCTTATAATAGCCTTTCATATTGGCTGGAGATTTTACACAGATTTCGCCATCCTCTGTAAGTTTCATCTCCACTCCAAGCATTACCTTCCCTACGGTTCCAAACTTACAATTTCCAGGTCTGTTTGCGTGAGAAAGTGCAGAATTTTCGGTCATTCCGTATACATCAAAGATCTGAATGCCCAATTTCTTATACCACTCGAGCATAGATACCGGCATGGGAGCTGCACCTGTGAGGGTAACTCTTGCTGCATCAAGACCTAGGGCCTCTTTGATTTTCTTCTTGATGACATTCCCTAGTATTGGAAGAGAGGTCAACAGCTTCAACCTGCTTGGTGGAAACTTGGCAAGGACACCCATTTGGAACTTGGTCCAGATTCTTGGTACCGCGAGGAAAATGGTTGGTCGAGCATACTTTAAGTTGTCGGCAAAGGTATCCAAGGATTCAGCGAAGTGAATGGAAGATCCTCCAATAAGTACTCCCTGTGTGATCAACATTCTCTCAGCAATATGTGAAAGAGGAAGGTAGGAGAAAAATCTATCATTTTCATTCAGGTCGAAAATCAAATCAAACTGGGCAATAGAAAAGGATAGTGAAGAAGCGCCGATTACCACACCTTTAGGCTTCCCAGTAGTACCAGAGGTGTATATAATGGTTTGATCTCCATTGATATCTCCCTTTGGGCTTTCTTCCAGTGGAGCCTGTGTTTCACATATAGATTCCCAGGTTTTGTAGTCAGCATCCAGGCCATAACCACCCATTTTAATGGTAGCAAGATTTTCTGGTACCCCATTTCTCATTTCCTGCCAATCGGAATCTAGCATTTTGCCTACAAGTAGGGCTTCCGATTCACTGTGATCAAGCACATATGAAACAGTACCCCTATTGGTGTTAGGATAGAGAGGGACGTTGATACATCCTGCCATATTGATGGCCAGGTCGGCCATAATCCAGTGGGCACAGTTCCTGGAAAGAAGGGCAATTTTAGCTCCTGGGCTAAAGTTTTCCTTCAAATAAGCAGCCATTTTTCGGATTTCCTGCCCTGCCTGCTTATAAGTCCAGGTATACCATTGTCCAGCGATTGGTTGGTGAAGAAATACCTTATCAGCAAGTTTAGACTCGCATCGATAAAACTTCTCCAAACTGGTGGTCAAGGTATCAACAGTCTCCTTGGTTTTTGTGAGTGTAGCCATAGCAATCGAAATAATTTTTTCTATCTCAAAAGTCCAATTGGTCTCATAACGATCAGTCCTAAATCCAAGACACAGATTGGATATGTTTCTTAATTATTAAATCTAATTAATATTATCCTGATCGGCAAAAGGAAGGCCTATTAGTTGAAAACATTGCCACGATTTACTTCTAGAATTATGATTTTTAAATTAAATCCCTTTTCTGCTAGTCATGATTGGGATCTTTCCTCAATTTGGCCAACCTAAATGTCAAAAAAATCGTTTTCAAGCATTGGGCAAGAATAAGGCTTTCTTGTATCTTGAACCCAAAATTAGCAAGGTATTATTATTAGCAAGGTATTATTCAATTATGAGTACAAAGGAAACAACAGCTTCGAAGAACTTCATCGAACACATTGTCGAGGAAGACCTACGAAATGCCGGGGATGGGTATACCGTCTATACCAGGTTCCCGCCCGAGCCGAATGGCTACCTGCACATCGGGCATGCCAAATCCATCGTCCTGAATTTTACCCTTGCTCAACAATTTGGTGGAAAGACTAATCTTCGATTTGATGACACCAACCCTACAAAGGAAAGTACAGAGTTTGTAGAAGCCATTGAAAGAGACATCAAATGGCTAGGCTTTGACTGGGAAGGCGAGGTGAGATATGCATCCGATTATTATAAACAGCTTTATGACTGGGCAGTAGAACTGATAAAAAAGGGGAAGGCTTATGTCGATGATAGTTCTGTAGAAGAAATGCGTGAGATGCGCGGGGTTCCTACCTCTCCAGGACAGGAAAGTCCATACCGTAGCCGCAGCGTAGAGGAAAATCTGGACTTATTAGAGAAGATGAAAGATGGTGAGTTTGATGAGGGCTCAAGGGTTTTGAGGGCAAAAATAGATATGGCTTCGCCCAATATGCACATGAGAGATCCGATCATGTACCGCATCCTCAAGACTCCACACCATCGTACTGGCACAAACTGGAACATCTACCCAATGTACGACTGGGCGCATGGGCAAAGCGATGCATTGGAAGGAATTACCCACTCCATCTGTACACTTGAGTTTGAAGTTCATAGACCGCTCTATAACTGGTTCCTGGATCAATTGAGTGATTTTAAGCCCAGACCACAGCAAATCGAATTTGCCAGACTGAACCTTAGCTATACCATTACCTCTAAAAGTAAACTAAGTAGACTTGTAGAGGAAAACTTTGTAAGCGGCTGGGATGATCCCCGAATGCCAACTATTTCAGGGATGAGGCGTAGAGGCTACACCGCTCTAGCCATCAAGAATTTCGCGACAGGTGTAGGTATTGCACGTAGGGAAAATGTCATTGACCTCAGCCTTCTGGAATTCTATGTTCGTGAAGATCTGAATAAGGTGGCCTCAAGGGTAATGGGAGTATTGAATCCAGTTAAATTGATCATTACCAACTACCCCGAAGATCAGGTGGAAGAAATGGAGATCGAAAACAATCCTGAAGATCCCAATGGAGGCGTCCGTAAGGTGCCTTTCTCTCGTGAGCTTTGGATTGAAAGAGATGATTTTAAGGAGAATCCCCCTTCTCCCAAAAAATGGTATCGCCTTGGTCCTGAAAGAAAGGCCAGACTCAAAGGTGCATACATCATTGAGGGGACCGGGTTTAAAAAGAATGAAGAAACAGGGGAGATTGAGGAAATTTACGCAACCTATTTCCCTGAATCCAGATCAGGTAACGACACATCTGGGATCAAAGTCAAAGGGACCATGCACTGGGTATCTGCCCAACATGCCCTAAAGGTAGAGGTCAGGCAGTACGACAGGTTGTTTTTGGACCCTGATCCGGCAGGACATAAAGAAAAGGATTACCTCGAATTCCTAAATCCTGAATCCTTAAAAATCATTGAAGAGGCCTATGTGGAGCCTAGCCTCAAAGAGGCCAGTTCAGAAGATCACTTCCAGTTTATTCGTAAAGGATATTACATAAAGGACGAAGAAGCTTCCGCTGACAAGCTGGTTTTCAACCAGACGGTAACCCTTCGTGACAACTGGGCCAAGAAGAATTCTTAGAGGCGGAAGGAAGAAAAACTTTCTTCCTTTTGCTCCCATATTTGCTATTTGATTCTATATCCATGCCATTTTACAGAAAGATCTTTTATAGAAAGAGTTCCACGACATAGCGATACCAGAAGAGGAGGTCCAGCCCCTCAAAGAGGTCGAGGTAGAGGTAGAGGTAGAGGTCGAGGTAGAGGTCGAGGTAGAGGCCGAGGTAGAGGCCGAGGTAGAGGTAGGGCTCAAAGACCAGCTCGACCTCCTGCACATATGGGTTATGACTCATGGGATGAATTTCAGGAACAAACCAGGCCAATGGCCCGAGCCATTAGGGAGGCTGCATTCAGGGAACATCTTCGGGCTGCAGGACCGGACGAACCCTTTGTCGAACCTGTTATTACCCTGGCAGGAAGTTCTGTAACAGGTCATAGGGGAGCAACTACAGGTCCAGAGGGAGATAGGCCTCCTCGACCTTTTGGTCCCAGGCAAGCAGGAGAAGCCAAAGGAAGTGATTATGACTGGAATGCAGCTCATGAGGCACTGGCTGAAAGGCATATGGGTAGATGGGATGACGCTAGAGAGAAGCCACGTATAGTCCATGATGATGAAAGTGATGAAAGTGTAAGGGATGTTGTGGATGGCCTTCGAAGGGCTGGAGGAGTACCCGGGGTAGATCATAATGTGATGTTTAGTAGAGTTGCTGATGCAGCCCGTAGAAACCATGGGAGGCCTACATTACGGCGATCCAATACTCCTGAAGCCTTTCGCACACCAGAAGAAAGAGTAAGAAGGCAAGTTATGTTGGAGAGGGAGAGATCTCGTCGACAAGCACAAATAGAAAAAGAAAAAGGCGATGATGAGTGGAAAACTGTGGTCAGGCGGCGATAAGAGAGCGGACTTCCATCCAAACCTTGCTTTAAATTGAAAAATTTGTCTTTCTAGCCTTTATGATTGAGCATTTTTCACCATTAGGTCATTATTTATTAAATTTGAAGTCTCAATCAATTTATATGAATAAAATAGCAGCAGTCCTATTAGTGTTTTTCCTATTTGGGAGTTGCAGGTCATCCAAGGTCGACTTTGAAAATGGAACCAGCAGATCATCCAAGAAGCCCATCAATGTAATTTTTGTAATTGGTGATGGAATGGGACTCACCCAGGTAACTGCCGGGATGCTGAACAATTTTAACAAGATTGAGCTGGAAAAATGCACCACCATTGGCCTTATCAAAACTCATGCGGCAGATGACCTGATTACTGACTCAGCTGCTGGAGCTACTGCATTTGCCACTGGAAAGAAAACCTACCTGGGAGCCATTGGTGTCAACAGTGATACCCTTTCTGTTAAGAATATCTTTGACAAAGCCAAGAAAAAGGACATGGGAACAGGAGTGGTTGTTACTTCTGAAATTACCCATGCAACCCCTGCTGCATTTTTTGCACATGAAGACTATAGACTTAACTACGAAAATATCGCTCAGGATTTCCTCTCCTCAGATATGGATATTGCCATTGGAGGGGGGCTTAAGTATTTCAGGGATCGCAGAGATAAAAAGAATCTCCTTCCTAAGCTGGAAAAGAAAGGTTATTTGATTAGAAATTGGCAAACCGAATTTCATAAGCTGCAAGTGCCTCAGGATCAAAAATTGATTTACTTCACTGCCCTCGATCAGCCTAAAAGAAGGTCCAAAGGAAGGGTTTACCTACCCAAAGCCACAGAGTTTGCCATGAATTTTCTACAGGAAAGAAGCAAATCAGGCTTTATGCTCATGGTTGAAGGATCGCAGATCGACTGGGGTGGCCACGCCAACAATGGCCAATATGTGATAGATGAAATGCTGGATTTCAACGAAACCCTGAAAAAAATCTTTGACTTTGCCGAGAAAGATGGCCATACCCTGGTGGTGGTTACAGCAGACCACGAGACAGGAGGCCTAGCCATCAAAAGAGGTTCTGAACTGCACAATCTCAACCTGAAATTCAGTTCAGGAGGCCATACTGGAACCATGATTCCTGTATTTGCCTATGGGCCAGGGGCAGAATATTTTGGAGGGATCTACGACAACACAGAAATATTCAACAAGATCCAGCAAGCCCTTGGTTGGAAAAAAAATAAGGATCAATAATTCATACCTACCTTCTGACTTAGGTCCATGGCGTGACCTACAAGATTTGGATTTAAGGTATAATAGAAAAAATTACCAATTACAATTCACAACCCTGCTCTGTCAAACTGGTTTGAAGTTTTCATATCAACATTGATGAGAACAGGCTGCTACGGAGTTTTTGAAGGAGTTTCTGGTCCAGATACACTTTTTTCCTTGGTGATAAATTACTGTATTTACTTCATAACCAAGCCAAGGAGAATCAGAGGATCTTATTTCTCTAGCTACCTAATGAAATAGAGATGGATTGGAACGGCTATTTCCTATAGGTCTATGGTAAACTTGAATTTAAAACTGACAACACTAAGATTGACCCCTCAAGCAATTTTTGTTATATTTTTCCAACCCTTTTCATTGCTTCCAATCTTTAGCTTGGAAACAAAAGACATCTAACAGCTGATTACGGCATTGAGCACCACACAATTCAACATTCATGCAGACTTGATAGAAGCCTGCAAAAAAGGAGACAGAACGGCGCAGTTTAGGGTTTACCAACTGTACAGTCGTGCCATGTATAACCTGAGCGTCAGGATGCTTGGAGATCAGGCTACCGCGGAAGATGCCTTGCAAGAGGCCTTCCTGAATGCCTTCAACAACATCCACCGCTTCGAGGGGAGATCCTCATTTGGGGCATGGCTCAAACGGATTGTGGTAAACAAGTGCCTCAGTATCTTACAGAAAAGGAAGATGTTTTTCGAAAGCATCGATGAGCGTGTGATGGACCTTGAAGAGGAAAATTCAGATGAGACCTACATTTGGTCTGATATTTCCCCGGCTAAGGTGCATCAAGAAATCAAAAATTTACCCCAAGGTTGTAGGGTTATATTTAACCTCTATCAACTGGAAGGATACGATCATCAGGAAATAGGTGAAATTTTGGGTGTCTCCGTCTCAACTTCCAAGTCTCAATACCACAGAGCAAGGAAATTATTGAGGGAGCGACTCTCTAAACAATTGGAAACCCAATAATTTCATTTTTCAATCTCTCTTAGACAAGTAAACATGTACCAAAAAGTAGAAGAATATATCAGAGACCATCGAGAGCAGTTGGATGTTGAAACCCCACCAGATCAATTGTGGAACAAAATCAACCATAGTCTCGAGAAAAAAACACGACCCCTTTGGTCTGCAAATACACTCTGGAAGATTGCTGCCGCAATCATCATCATTACGCTAACATCTGCCTTGTTTTTTAACTTTCAGGATTCCTTTTCAAACACAATGGATTCCTCAGTAGCAGACCTCCCAAAGGTTGAACTCCCAGCCTCAAAGGCAGACTGGAGAAAGGCAGAAAAGGAATATCAGGCTCAAATCAATGGCCTCCTGGCCGAAATTCAGGCATACCCCATCGAAGAAGACTTTGAAGCACAGAAAATCCTTATTGAGGTCAGCCAAATCAATCTCCAACTGGATAAAGTAAAGGAGAAAATGATGCCTTTCAGGTATGACTCAGCTAGAGCCAGACAGGTTCTCTCTCTCTATGAAGCCAAAGTTCAAAATTTGACAAAGCTGAGAGACCATCTCAAAAACAGGTGAAAAACACATAAATTTTATTAAAAGGCAGGAATCCCCTGCCTTTTTTTATGCAATTCGTAAACATATGCTGTCTTATTAATTTTGAAAGACAGCCTCCAATTGGTTGCTTTCCTGTCAAAAGGCTAGTATTTTCTAGGAGTATGAAGTTGAAAATTGTTTCGGTATTAGGGTTTGTATGGCTGTTGATCCTCCCTAACTCAAATTTTGGACAAAGGATCATTAGTTCTATAAAATTAAAGAAGTTTCCTGTCAATGAACCTGTTATCTATCCCTATCAAACTCCCAGTGTAGGAAGTGAAGAGGTCTATGTGCAACATGATCCGAGTATTCGGCTATCAGATGGAAGTTTTGTACACATCTGGGAAAAATCATGGTCAAGACATGGATATAGGGAACTGACTCATTATGACCTGTTTTTGGAGGAAATTAGCAGTGGGGAATTAAAACTCGAACGACAAGAGGACATACTTTACAGCCATCCGGAGGATACGGTGCTGCATTTATTTACCTACGAATATGATTTTGGTTCGGCAAGACACCACATTAGACATAGAAAAATCGGCATTTCAAGTGCTGAAATTCTGGATACAGAAAGCGTCTGGATGAGCTATGGGAAGTACGGTGAACTGGTTTCTCATAAACTTTCTCCAGACAAGAGGTTTCTCCTTTTATACCAACCCATTGGCTACAAATTGGGGAGCAAAAGCTACTACCTGGAGGACGTAGTTTTTAATTATGAAAATGTTCAGCCCATCCACACCCGAACCGGAGGCGTGGTTTTTTCGGTCTTTGACCTTGAAAATAATAAAAAACTGGTCAATGATACCCTAAAGTGGGACAACAAGAAGAAATGGATATTTTTTGGCTCCGGGGTAGACAACAATGGGAATGTATACGCAGGAATCTATGACCGGAAAAAAGAATTTCATGTTCATGGATGGAATGTTGAGAAAGCTAAACAAGAGAGATTGATATATGATGAATTTCCGGTCTGGAAAGACTTATTGAACCTGTATAGTGGCTTTAGAAATATCCAGGTAGGTATGGACAGTAAGGTCTATGTCACTCAGACGAATCGAATAAGTTCTGGCAAGCTAAGAGGGATTCAAAACTTTCAGGTCATTAGTTTCGATTTTAAAGAAATGAATGTGGACTTGAAAAGAAGGGTGGATATCAGTTCTGCATTAAAGGTACAAGTCGGAAAAGTGAGAGAGGAGTTTGGCCTAAAAGCAAATCGCCGTTTTGATAATTATTTAATTACTGATTTAATCGAACTTTCAGACCAGAGTTTATGGTTAATGGTCCAGAGTTATGGTTTGAACAATTCCAGCGTGTCTATGGTCGATTTTCCCAGGCGGGGACGCTATGAAGAATTTGCGGAAGAACTGATCATGTTTGAGTTTAGCCCTGTGGGAGAAATACAAAAGGCCTTGGTCATACCCAGCTTTCAGCGATCGACCGGCATACTTGACCGCAAGGGATACTTTTACCATACCGAAGTAGATGAAGAGAAGAAACTCATGCGAATGTTGACACGGGAGGCTTCTGGAGACAAATTGCGGGGTCCGGATAGGCTTTACCTTCGAGAGATAGACCTTGAAAAAGGAGTCAGCTCTGAAAGGAAAATGGTCTATGCAGGCAAGAGGAGAGATCAGTATTTTTTAAAAGCATTCGCAGAATGGCTCAATAATGACCTACTTTCGGTCGTAATTTTAGAAGGCGTTCGGGGGAAGGCATATCTTGTGACGGTAAATACGGGACAGGAACCTGAAGAAGAGGAGGAAAAATAAGCCCAATTGCTATTAAGGCTATTTAGCCCTAATTTTATCCGTTTACTAAATCCCATTCATGAAAAACCTTTTGAAAGGCTTGGCATTGCTTCTGTTGAGCTTCCTCTTTTGTAGCCATGTTTCATATGGAATGCCCTTCGATATAGATACTTTGGCTAATAACTGGCGCATTGTTAAGTATACTGAAGATGGAAAGACGTACGAATTGGATAATCAAAGCCAATCTTTCCTATCCATAGATACCCTTAATTATCCGTTCAAATATGAAATTCTAATCAATAATGCTCAGGGGGATACCATTCATGAAACAGGAACAAGTTACCCGGAATTCGATGGGCTTTACTTGCTTGGGGCGAAATTAGACAGTTCTTTCTCGATTGATTCTCTCCGATATATAGTAAAAGGCGGAAAAAGCCGCATTGAATTGATTGACAGTAGCCAGGTAATAGCTTATTGGGCAGAGGGGCAGGGAATCATTGAGTCCCAACGTGGAGGAGATTTCATGGAAATGGACATCGAAGAAGGATTTCTGGTTCTAAAGGGAAAAGAAAGAACCTTATACCTCAAAAGGCAAATACTTAAAGAAAGCGAATTTTCATTTTGGGACATTTTAAGGGGGATATTCGGTATCATGGTCATGATTGGAATAGCCTACCTCTTCAGTACCAACAGGAAGGCCATAAAATGGCGATTGGTAGGCATCGGTATGAGTCTCCAACTGGTAATCGCAATTCTTGTACTGCAAGTTCCAAGTGTAGGTCTGGCCATACAGGCAGCTTCCAAGGGCATGGTAACCCTATTAAATTACAGTGAAGCAGGTGCAAAATTCATGTTTGGTGATCTTGCCGATACCGAAAGTTTTCCAGGTTTATTTGCCTTTCAGATTTTACCTACCATTGTTTTCTTCTCCGCCATCATGTCGGTCTTGTATTATCTGGGGGTTTTGCAGCGCATCGTCTATGCTTTTGCATGGATCATGAGTAAGACCATGCGGCTATCTGGGGCAGAAAGCCTTGCTGCCGCCGGTAACATCTTTGTTGGGCAGACGGAGGCGCCGCTACTTGTAAAACCCTACCTGGACAGGATGACGAGGTCGGAAATCATGGCTTTGATGACTGGCGGGTTTGCCACCATTGCCGGAGGGGTATTTGCGGCTTATGTTAAGTTTTTGGGTGGAGGGGACCCTCAGCAGACTGCAGATATCGCCAAGCACCTCATTACCGCCTCTGTGATGTCTGCGCCAGCAGCTATTGTTATGGCCAAAATATTGGTTCCTGAGACCGAAGAGTTTGATCAGGATCTGAATGTCCCCAAGGAAAAAATTGGAACCAATATTCTTGATGCCCTCTCCAACGGGATTACGGATGGTTTGAAACTTGCTGTGAATGTCGGGGTAATGCTGATGGTCTTTACCGCAGTGATGGCCTTGCTGAATTCTTTCTTCGGAAATGTAATTGGCGAATGGACTGGCCTGAATTCATGGGTAGAAAGCTGGACCAATGGGAGATATCAAAACTTTGACCTCACATTTATATTGGGTCTGGTTGGAGCACCCTTTGCCTGGCTGATGGGGGTTCCTAATGAAGACATCTTACTTATTGGACAATTGCTGGGAGAAAAAACCATTCTGAATGAGTTTTACTCTTATGCAAGTTTAGGTAGCCTGATGGAACAGGGAGCCATCTCGAACTATAAATCTGTGGTAGTTGCCACTTATGCACTTTGTGGCTTTGCCAACTTTGCTTCTATTGGTATCCAGATTGGAGGGATCGGGGCACTTTCTCCCAAACAAAGGAAAAACCTTTCGGAGTTGAGCATGCGCGCATTGCTTGGTGGAACTTTTGCTGCCTTTCTAACTGCCTCAATAGCAGGCATGCTAATATTTGTATAGCTTAAATTTTCCGGGATTTGGCAACATATCGTCGATTCTATTGGTCTGAGGCTATTTTTTTGTTAAATTGGTATACTAAGGACTATGATAGAGGGGTGGAAATATTTGAAGAGATCGCATGCCTAGTTTACAACATCAACTAATCAAGCTCTCTGCCAATAACGTCGCACGGGCAGTAAATAAAGATATCGGACAGGTGCAAACTCTAAGGAGATTGCTGGATGTTAGTGCCTTTCCTTTCAGCATACCTAAAGGAGTAAAGACTGAGATGATTCAAATTGGTGAGATGCCAGCCGAATGGTACTTTCCTCCCAATGCAGACATTACCAAGGTTATCCTTTTCGTTCATGGTGGTGGCTATTCCATAGGCTCCATCCAAACACATCGCGCCCTTGTCGCAAGAATGGCAGAGATGAGCAATTGTGTAGCCCTCAGTATTGAGTATCGCCTTTCTCCCGAGCATCCTTTCCCTGCAGCACTTGAAGATGTGGTTCATGCCTATGAATGGCTGATCCTTCACGGTTATGATCCAGCGGATATCATCATGGCGGGAGATTCTGCAGGAGGTGGCTTGATTATGTCCACACTCATTACCCTTCGTAAACTGGAAAGCCCACAACCCGGAGGGGCAGTTCTGATGTGTCCTTGGGTAGATTTGAGCTTCTCTAGTCAATCGGCAGAGGTAAACCAGGTGCATGATCCCATCGTAACAGTCGAGCAAGTCAAAGACTGGGGCATCCTATACGCAGGGAAATATGCCATCGATCATCCCATGATCTCACCCTTGCATGCAGACCTATCCAATCTGGCTCCCATCATGATTCAGGCCAGTGATTCAGAAGTCCTTCGTGATGATGCCATCAACCTCCATCATAAGATCCAGCAGGATGGTGGGGAGTCAAGCCTGGAAATTTTTGAAGGCCTCTTACATGTCTGGCACCTGTTCTGGAAATATGTGCCCGAATCACAGGAGGCAATCAATAAAATTGGTATGTTCTGTATGAAGACCTTTGCTAGGAAGGAAAACAGGTATACAGAGAATCAAATTCGCAAGGCTTCCTGACCAGCTTTTTCCCACTTGAAAATTAAGAATAAGGGGATTCTGGCTCTCCGCTCATACAATTCCTTGTCCTCAAATAATTCAAGTTTTGGCTTTGACTCCTTCAGGGTCTCAAACTTAAAGCCATTTTCCTGGAAGATGTTGAAATACTCTTCCAGTGTCCTATGATACTTAACTACTTCTTCCCCCATCCAATGATTGATTCTTTTCCCTGATTGGAAATAATCATCTACTTCCCAACTGCCTCTTTTTATTCCTTTGTTATAATTTTTGTAGGAGGATGTGATCACTGGATGCTCAATTGAGAATATCAGTTTGCCACTCGAATTGAGGTAGGAATGAATTTTCCTGGCCAAGGCTTCCAAATCACTGATATAGTGGAACGCAAGCCTTGAAATAATCCTGTCAAAGGAATGATTCGAGAGATTAAGGGTTTCGATGGGAGACTTATGTAATGTCGCATCTTTTCCCTTCAAAGCTGCTTCAGCAAGCCTAAGCATGTTAGTCGAATTGTCGACTCCGTGGTAATGGGTTGCCCCTTTCCCCAAAAGCTCCAATCCATACTCTCCATCTCCACAGCCCAAATCAAGAAAATTCAATCCTTCAACTCGGCCAATCAACTCATTGAGGTATGGCTTTTCAAGGGTATCATTGGGAGATTGTGAGTTCTTCCTTTTTTGAAGGTATAATTGAAAAAAATCATCCTTATCGTAAGCTTCGGAACCGTTAAGAGGCATGTAATTTATCTGATAAATTTCCAGAAGATACGATTTTTCTCCCCTGAGGTTGAGTATTCCAGTACTGCAGAGTACAGACCTGGGCTAAAGTGATCAAGCGATTTTTCCTTGATATTACTTCCTCTGAAGGCTAATGTACCTTTGAAATCGTAGATATATAGTTCGGTAGGAATTTCTAATGGATTGGTGATCAAAATTCGCTTTGATTGATTTAAGTAGTACAAATTCGGTTTATCAATGGTCGTCAGATCATCCAGTTTTGTGATCAATGCTCCACAATTTGTGCCTGAAAGCCCTGGAGAAAATTCTCCCAGATCGTTGGCATAACAAACAAACTCACCCCCTTGCTGCCCATCTACTTGTGAACGGAAGAGGTCTGTTGGAAGGATATACTGTTTGGAGTTTCCCAAATTCTTAAGGACAGTATCCGTATAGGTAAATCCATTTTCGAATTTATACTCAACAATCTGCCAATCGGGAAAGAGCGTATTGGAGCTATCGACACCCTTGCCTTTTATCGTGGCTACATATTCATCCTCGTAGGTGTAATATTCCCCCGAATCAAGATTGAAATTATAAAGGGTATCATATGACATCAAGAACATAGTGTAGGCAAGTACTACGCCCCCTTCTTCTCTTAAAAATGCCGGAGAACTTGCAATCTCTCTCTCCTGATTTAGGCACTGGTCATAAAGGCGGTAACGCCTTCTTATATGTTTGAAATCGACTCCCTGGATTTGAGTATCTGCCAGGCTTTCCCAGAAAATAAATCCACCTCTACAGAAGCTGTTGTGCCGGAATGTCCATGAAGGATTATCTTTGAACATATCCTGTGCATTTGCAAAAAATGGACTGATAATCAGCATGCTAAAAAGTAGTATGTAAGTGTTTTTCATGGCTTATAGATATTAAATCTCTCCTAATAAAAGCGTTTTCATTCAGCAATTGTGAGGAGAAATTTTAGCATAAAATTGGATGCAGCGAATGCTTTTCAGCCATCGTATTAACTAGAGCTTATGCAATTCGATGTAGCGGTAGAGCCAACTGTAATCAACCTTAATTTGGTGTTCTTCTTCCAGCCATTTTTGCAGATCTTCAAGCTTGGATTCAGGCTTTTCCTGGCGGTATGTCCTGATTTTTTCTTTATAAGGAGCCAACATAGACTGTCGCTCTTTTGGATAATTAAGCCCTAACAATTGGTCAAACCCACCTTCTAAAAACATTTTGATCCAACTGGTGATGGTTTTTTCACTTACCCCAACAATGAGACTGATGTCTTTTACCTTATACCCAAAATGCCTCAAGGAGATTGCCAATAGCCTTCTCGATAACTTTTTGTTTTGAGTTTCCTTCATTTTGTCTGCCAAAATGTAGGATTCCTCTGTTGTCAGGTTGACCTTATAGCTCATATGGGCCCATTTTGAGTTGAAAAAAAGAAGAGCTTGAGAAAAAATCTAACTTTTTTTCAACTTTTATGGTAATTTTTATAAATACATGGTACTGGACGGAAGAATATATTTCATTGATATCCGTCAAGGAATAACAGATTTTAAGATGGAAGACTTTTTTAAGAAATTTTTATATACTGGCGTTGGCCTTGCTTCATTGACTGCGGAGAAACTTCAAGAGTCAATAGATGATCTTGTAGGGAAGGGAAAACTTTCGGAGAAGGAGGGAAAAAAGATCCTCAATAATTTTTACGATTCTACTGAAGCCAAGAAAGATGAGTTTGAATCCAAACTTAAAGAAATTGCCGACCAAATGAAGGACAGGTTCAACTTTGCAAGCCTTGCCGAAGTTGATCAATTGAAGGCAAGAGTTGCTGAACTTGAAGCCAAGTTGGAAAAGATGGAAGGAAAGAATGGCGCTGATGAACCCAGCGAAGCTGAATAAGCTAGCACATTACATTAATTTCCCTTTTTGTCTTCTTTTTTTTAGCCGTGAGGTTAGATAGCTCACTTGTGAACTTACTTTTGTGGATGGCAGGGCATATCAGGTAACCAAATGGGTGTGGAGTGGTTAATTCATCCATTTGCAAGTCAGAACCGTCGAAATGGCATATGGCGATTCCCAGGTTATCTGCAAATACTTTCCCTGCTGCCCAATCCCATACCGGAATATGCCTGTGGGGGCCTAGAATGACATCGAATTCACCCAAAACAAGATTCATAGCTTTAGACCCTATGCTTCCAGATGGCACGATTTGATTGGGCTGTACCGATAATTGTTGATAAATATTCCAGAGAGTAGGATTATACCTGTGTCTATGATGGCCATATCGCAGTTGATGAAAGGGCCGAGATACAGGTACTTGAACTTTTTCTACAAAGCCATTGGAGGATTTATAAACTTCTCCCCCCAATATGCTCCATATCATCAGATCCTTGATGGGATCGTAAATCAAGCCTATCAGAATTTTATCATAATCTTCAAAATAGGCCATTTGGAAAGTAAAACCAGGTTTTCCACTGAGGTATGCTTTGGTTCCATCCAGCTCATCTACAATGAAGCCCCTTCCTGAAGGACGGTATTGTTGGAAACTCTCCTCTGTGAGCAAGCCATGCTTGGGATAAGCATCTGCAACTCGCTGCAACAAAAAATTACTTATGCGAAGATCCACCTCACTGACCAGGGTATTGTCAGCTTTCCTTTTGATGGCAACGGGCTTCTTCCAGTGGTTGCGCATGATTGCACCAGCTATCCTGGCAGTAGCTTGCATAAACTCTAGGTATCCCCGTAATCGATTTCGCATGGCTTAAATGTATGAAAAAGCTGTGATAGTAGGTAGGCAAAAAAGGGGGAATGGTAAAGATTAATCTGTGGATGGAAAAAAGAACCCCCTCTATTGAGGGGGCCAACACAAACAAAAACACAACCCAAATTAACCTAAATTCCTATGTGTACTTTTTGATTGTCAAATTGGTAACCATCACTTTTCATATCAAAAATGCGAGCTTAAGTCCTTGATTGAAAGCAAAATCCTTCCAAGAACAAACTCATGTAATATTTGGGATAGTTAGCCGAGAATTAATCTTCCCAATCAGTAATATTTTCTATTTAGAAGGATTTTTTAGAGAAGGTCATCCAAAAGGGGGCGAAAGAATTTGAAAAATATTGGAACTTTCTTCTTCAAAAACTGATTTTGATAGGTAGTCTTAGCTAGCAACGAAGCAGAAATCTGGAATTTTATGCTCCAGAAAATGAAATATTATTTGAGTTATGGAAAAGTCTAATTCTAAATGGAAATGGTTGGCACCCCTTGGTTTAAGCCTTGTGGGGCTGGGATTTAGTTTTACGGGTGAAGCCATCATATTAAAAATGCAGGGTGAAGTCTGGTACCAATGGGTGGCTATGGGAACCCTGGGCTTGGTAATTTTTAACAGCGGACTATCCGTTTTTGGAGATGCAGTAGTAAGGAGAACAAAGGCAGAATGGGAAGAAAAACAGCATAATGATTCATGAGGTTAAGCAAGGAAGAACTAGAGATCTTAATGGATGCAGAATTTCTTCCGCTCAAGGCGATCGTATGTCAAAGGGTGGAGAATAATCTGCTTCAGTTAGGAAATACTTATCAATCCGAGCTTCAGGAATGGAAATCTGATAACTTTCCAGAATTGTTGATGGGCAATTACAGAATTTCCAAAGGAGAAAATTATAGATCCTTGGCATACAGGGTTCTGGATTACCCAAGTGTTTTGGGTAAGGACGATATGTTTCTTTTCAGAACTATGATGCTATGGGGAGATGCTTTCAGTTGGCATTTAATCCTGGCTGGTAAGTACCTGGAGGCCTTTGGGCTGAATTTGATCGATGGATGGGAAAGCGTACCCGAAGGGGCCTTCCTTTCCTTGCATGATAATCCCTGGATTTGGCATCAATCTGATGAGAATTGGATTGAAAAGGGGAAGCTCAAACCTGAAATGATTCGCGAAGAACTTAGAAAGAGAAAGTTTCTTAAAATAAGCCATTTTTTACCCCTCGATCAGTACAGTCTTCTGGAAAGCAGGGGTTTGGAACTGCTAAAGTCCTATTTGAATATTTTGTTTGATAAACTAAGGAAGGACTAAATCAAGATCTCAAAAATATCTCCATCCATCCAGAAGGGAAATTTTTCCCTGTATTTGAGCATCATGGCCGGATCCAGAGTCTGGTGAAGTATTTTGGCTGTGTCTACTTGATGCTCCAGGATTTCTCCCATGTGATTGATGATGGCTGATGAACCATTGTAGGGTATGCTATTGCCATCGTTTCCTACTCGGTTTAGACCTGCTACAAAGCACTGGTTTTCAATTGCCCTGGCTTTCAAGAGTGCATCCCAATGATTGATCCTTTTAGAAGGCCAACTGGCTACGTAGATGAGCAGGTCGAAGGCCAGCCCTTCCTTGGCTTTGCGGTTTCTGCTCCAAACAGGGAAGCGAAGGTCGTAGCAAATCAATGGGGCTATGTTCCATCCTTTTAACTGTACCCTCAAGAATTCCCTTCCTTCCATGATGTAATCGTCCTCTTTGGCAAGTCTGAAAAGGTGTCTTTTGTCATATTCACCCACCAGACCATCCTTATTTACAAAAACGAAACGATTGTAATAGGAACCATCTTCCTTTATGATCAGGCTTCCACCTATCCAACATTTCTTTCGGGCTGCAAGCTTTTGCATCCACTGGATGGTGGGGCCTTCCATTTCTTCGAAATTTTGTTCCACATTCATGGTGAAACCTGTGGTAAACATTTCTGGAAGTAGAATCAGATCTGTCTCTTCTTTGAAGCCTCTCAGCATGGTGTCGACCTGCTTGCGGTTTTGTTCCGCGTTTTCCCAGGCCAAATCCATCTGAAGCAGGCTTATACGTAAGGACTGCATAGACAAGGGAGTATATTTCTACAAGAATAAGGAATTTATTGCTTTTGAAAGAGCTCAAATTGAAAATTGCCATTCAATATTATCAAATCAATAATTATTAGCCCATTTCTCTTCCTACTTATTACTTTCTTAATATATTGGCGGCAAATATTAAAAAAGAACACATGAGTTACATTGCTGAAATCAATGCCCGAGAAATCCTTGACTCAAGAGGCAATCCAACTGTAGAGGTAGAAATCACTACCATAGATGGTGTTGTTGGTCGTGCTGCAGTTCCTTCAGGAGCGAGTACCGGTATGCATGAGGCAGTTGAATTGAGGGATGGTGAGGATCGTTTCCTTGGTAAAGGTGTAACCAAGGCCGTTGCAAACGTAAATGATGTTATCGCTCCTGAAATCGAAGGATTTCCTGTAGTTGAGCAAGCTGCGATTGATAAGATGCTTCTTAGCATGGATGGTACTGCGAACAAGGGCAACCTTGGAGCCAATGCCATATTGGGAGTTTCTCTTGCAGTTGCAAAAGCTGCTGCTGCTACTCATGGCCTTCCATTATACAGATACGTAGGTGGTGTGAATGGACGTTACCTGCCCGTTCCATTGATGAACATCATCAATGGAGGTAGCCATGCTGACAACTCTGTAGATATTCAGGAATTCATGATTATGCCTGTTAAGGCACCAAGCTTCAGAGAAGCCCTTAGAATGGGGGCTGAAACTTTCCACCACCTGAAAAAGGTATTGAAGTCTAAAGGCCTTTCTACCAATGTAGGTGACGAAGGAGGTTTTGCTCCGAACCTAGGTTCAAATGAAGAAGCTGTAACGATCATACTTGAAGCCATTGAAAAGGCAGGTTATAAGCCAGGAGAGGATATTTACCTGGCTCTTGATGCTGCTTCTTCCGAGTTTTATGACAAGGAAAAAGGAAAATATGTATTCAGCCACTCTACCGGAGAAGAGAGAACTTCCGAAGAAATGGTTGACTACTGGGCTGATTGGTGTAGCAAATTCCCCATCGTCTCTATCGAAGATGGATTGGATGAAAATGACTGGAACGGTTGGGCTAAATTGACTTCTAAAATCGGAGATAAGGTACAGTTGGTAGGGGATGACCTATTTGTAACCAATACTTCCTTCCTGCAGCGTGGTATCGACAACAACGTCGGAAACTCTATTCTGATCAAGGTAAACCAAATTGGTTCTTTGACTGAGACCATCGAAGCGGTTCAGTTGGCCACTAAAAATGCTTACACTTCTATTATGTCTCACCGTTCAGGGGAAACAGAAGATACAACCATTGCGGACTTGGCGGTGGCTCTGAATACCGGACAAATCAAAACTGGATCAGCTTCCCGTTCTGATAGAATCGCAAAGTATAACCAATTGCTACGTATCGAAGAAGAATTGGGTGATGCTGCTATTTATGCAGGTAGCTTGTTCCCATTCATCTAAGGATATTGTTGATGACAAAAAAAGCCATGACATCTTCAGATGTCGTGGCTTTTTTTCAACCTTTTTGATAGAATGGGATCATTTAATAAAGCAAAAAGCCATGATCCTTTTTTCCATCATTTATATAATAATTTCGGCAGTTCTGAGCCTAAGGCTAAATAGAACCAATCTGCTGGATTCAAGGCAAAAAAGGGTTAACGTATTCCTGGTTTGGGTTCTACCTGTATTGTGGTGGTTAGTCATTTTGGCTATGCCCTTGAATGAACCTTTAAAAGTTATAACCAAGAAAGAAAGAGACAAGGGGAAGTATGTCTCAAATCCCAAGCACCCTCCTGTAATCGGAAGCTAGGCTTATTTCTGATTTCAATGTTTTATCATATTTCAGCCATTTCCCAGTTCCATCAAGCCTTTCTTACCATCCTCAGTGGTTCGGGAATAAGCATTCATTCTTGCTGAAAAATCTATGGCTTTGTTTAGGGGGAATTCCTGTATATCTGCAATCATTTTTTTGATCAATTGCATGGAGGCACCTGAGTTTTCGATTGCCATTTTTGTGATCTTTTGATTGACATATGCTGCTATTTTTTCAGCGGGTATTACCTCATTTATAATGTTGTAGTCCACTGCTTGTTGGGAGGAAATGGGTTCTCCTGAAAGAAGAATTTCTTTTGTCCTTGTTTCCCCGATTTTTCTCAGGAGGAAATTAATTGCGATGGCGGGAATCATCCCATATTTGACTTCATGGAAAGTCATCAGCGTTTCAGGAGTAGCCCATACCATGTCGCATACAGCCACCAGTGCTGCTCCCAAACCGGTTGCATGGCCTTCGACTTGGGCAATTACCACTTTGGTAGACCTATAAAGCGTAAGGAATATGTCAGAAAGAAAGGCTGAGTCAGCTACCTGCTGGTCAAAGGTATAATGCCTGATTTGCTGGACAAAATCAGGGTCTAGCCCTTGACAAAAGTGCTCTCCTGCGGCTTTGATCAAAAGAATTTTAATGGAATCGTCATCATTGACCGAAAGAATGGCATCTTTGAGTTCGGAAAGAACAAGTTGGTTGAGGCGATTGCCTGTCTCAGGGCGATTTAATACAAGGGTTGCCACTGCACCTTCGATGGTAAAATTCAGGCTTTGGTATAGCTTCATTTGGAAAAAATATGTAAGAGATCAAATTTGAATTGACCGAATTCTAATAATCGGTATATTTTTTGACACAGAATAATAAAACAGAGAGCAATTTTCTTTGTTACATCTATAACCCTGTTTTTTCACTTGGTTACAGCAATATTATAAATTAAAGGCAGAAACTTATCAGATAGGCTCTCCGTAGAGAAAAAGGAGGTATCCTTTTGGATAGGCTTTTGAACCACACTTCCCATTTACTTTCAATAAAAGTCTTTATTGCCAATCTCCCTACAAGCTTAAAAAAACTGCCTATCTGATTATGTTACCTTTAATTTATTGTTTACTTTAATTATTACATTTCTGAAAGATTGGGCAACTAGTGTATTCCCGAACTTGATAATGTAAGAAGCCTTTATTTATGAAAGCTAAAATATTTTTGTACAGCTTGGCTGTAAGCGCCCTGATCCTATTTAGTTCATACACCTTTGTAGGTGGAGACAAAGGGCAGATCCTGGTAAAATCGATGATGCGAATCATGATGTATTATCACTACCAACCCCAGGAAATCGATGATAATTTTTCTGAAAAGGTATTTGACAAGTACATTGAAAGGCTCGATTATAGTAAAAGATTCTTTCTTCAAAGTGAGATAGATAACCTAAGTCTTTACCGTTCAAAAATCGATGATGAACTTCAAAACGAGAGCTTTGAGTTCTTCGAGCTTACTTCAGGAATCCTTACTCATAGGATTGACATGGCTGAAGAATACTGCATGGAGATTTTGTCCAAGCCGTTCGACTTTAGCTTGAATGAGGAGTATGACACCGATGTAGAGAATAAGCCCTACGCCACGAATGAAAAAGAGATCAAAGACCGCTGGCGCAAAGAAATAAAATATAAAGTCCTGGGAAGGCTAGTTTCTGCTGCCGAAAGACAGGACAAAAATATCGCCACTGCAAAAGAAAAAGGCGAAGAATTCGATAAAAAATCATTTGAAGAATTGGAAAAAGAGGCCAGGGAAAAAGTCCAGAAAGAATATAAAAGATACTTTGACAGGGTTCAAAAAATAAAGGAATCAGATCGTCAGGCTGATTACATCAATGCAATCACCTCAACCTTTGATCCCCATACAAACTATTATCCACCTAGAGAAAAAGAACGGTTCAACCAGAACATCACAGGAAGGTTTGAAGGTATTGGTGCTTCACTGAATGTGGATGATGAAGGACTGATAAGAGTGGTTCAAATCATTCCCGGTTCTGCTTCCTCTCGTCAGGGAGATCTCCAGGCCAATGACAGAATTCTAAAGGTTGGCCAAAATGTCGAAGAGGCAGTAGATGTAGTGGGGATGGATCTTCAGGATGCAATTAAGCTGATCAAAGGACCTAAAGGGACTGAAGTTCGCCTTACTGTAAGAAAGCCTGATGGCTCAGAAAAAATTATCCCCATCACAAGGGACGTAGTTGTTCTTGAAGAGACTTACGCCAAGTCTTCCGTAATCCTAGACAAGGAAGAGGGTAGCAAGATTGGCTTCATTCACCTTCCCGGATTTTATGCAGACTTCACCCGTTCAGGAGGTAGAAATTCTGCTGAGGACGTAGCAAAAGAGCTTGAAAAACTGAATAAGGAAGAAGTTGAAGGGATCATACTTGACCTTAGAAATAATGGTGGAGGTTCTCTGGCAGAAGTGATTGAAATGGTGGGACTTTTTGTTGAGAAAGGACCAGTGGTGCAAGTGAAGTCCAGGGAAGGTGATATCAGGGTGATGAAGGATCGCAACCCTGCCATCACATATGATGGTAAACTGATTGTGTTGGTTAACTCATCCAGTGCCTCAGCTTCAGAGATTCTTGCCGCAGCAGTTCAGGATTATGACCGCGGACTTATCGTAGGTAGTAAATCTACTTTCGGAAAAGGAACTGTTCAACGTTTCTTGAATCTGGATGACTTTATTCGCGGTGGTGATGATATCAAGCCATTGGGTGAAATCAAACTTACAACTCAAAAGTACTACAGGATTAATGGTGGAGCTACCCAGCTCAAGGGGGTAACTCCTGATGTAATCCTTCCAGACGTATACAACCTAATCGATACAGGTGAGAAAGATCAGGACCAAGCTATGCCATGGGATGAGATTGTACCTGCTTCTTACAGCGTATGGGAGCAGCCAGTTTCCAAGCAGTTGGAGGGAATCCTTGAGAAGAGTCAGGAAAGGGTGAACAGCAACAACACCTTTACGATGATTGAGGAGAATGCCAAGCGTTACAAGAAGCGCTATGACAGGACCATGTATCCATTGAATATTGATGCTTTCAAGGCATACAAAGCTGAGGTTGAAGCAGAAGCCAAGAAATACGAAAACATCGCTCAGCCTATCGATGGCATGGATGTGAAATTCGTTGGGACTGATTATGACTTCATCCATAGCGACTCCTCAAGGCTTGATCGTTATGAGGTGTGGCACAAGGGAATCAAGAAGGATGCCATGTGCTGATGTCCGTAACCATAACGGGCAGCCATGTGGAAGCGGTCGTGTTGGTT
>JALEFZ010000046.1 GCA_022760475.1 Bacteroidia bacterium
CGTAAATGGCAACCGAAATGAGCAACTCATTTCTTCCGTATTTGGGTTGGGGGAAGGTTTGGTCTCTGGAGAGCTTAATGCTGATGTATTTACCTATAATGAAGGCGTTATTCAATCTGAAATTGCTAACAAGAAACACGAAGTTAGGCATAAGCAAAGCCTGGGAGGTACCGAAATTCGATTGTTGAAGCCCGAGCTTTCTGATCAGCCAAGTCTGGATAGAACCCAGATAAAAGAAATTGCCAATCTATTACAAGAGCTTAGGAAACATTATGGAAAAGCCCAGGATATAGAGTTTGCCTATGTAGGCAATCAATTATACCTCTTACAAAGCAGGGCAATCACTGGCCTCGATAAGGCAATTGACAAGCAGGGCACAAAAATCGTTTGGGATAACTCAAACATCATTGAGTCCTATCCTGGAGTAAGCACCCCCCTGACCTTCTCCTTTATCATTAAAATGTACGAAGCGGTATATTCACAGTTTGCCTTGTTGCTAGGGATCAAGGAAAAGGAGCTGGAGCCCCATCAAGAAACCTTGGCCAATATGTTGGGCATACTGAATGGCAGGGTTTATTACAATTTGAAGAACTGGTTTAAGCTCCTAGCATTGTTGCCGGCCTACTCCTTGAACTCGGGTTACATGGAAAAGATGATGGGAGTAAAGGAGAGCTTCACGTTGGAAGAGGGGGAGTACTCCCAATTAAGCAAATCTCAGGCATGGCTAAGGCTGCTTTCCACAGGTAGAAAAATGCTAAAAAGCCTTCGGAAACTTCCCTCTGAAAGAAAAAAATTCAAGGCCTTTCTTGATAAAGTAATTGCGGAGTATGAAGCTATAGATTTTGAAGCGAAACAGCCACATGAATTGATGCAGCTGTATTTGAATTTTGAAAGAATCCTGGTTAAAGAATGGAAAGCTCCACTTGTCAATGATCTTTTTGCCATGATTTATTTTGGAAGCCTCGAGAAGCTCATCAAAAAATGGGGTGTGGGTACCAATCCCAACCTTCACAATGACCTCCACTGTGGATCTCAGGACATCATTTCTACAGAGCCGATCAAGAGGCTCTTTGCCCTTACTCAGGCCATTAATGAAAACTCAATCGTTCTATCATTGTTCAAAAACTCCTCTCCGGAAGGGATTTGGGATAATTTGACTTCAAAAAATTCTGATGAACTTTCATCGATAAAGGCCTTGATTGACGATTATATCCACAAGTTCGGAGAACGCTGTGTAGGCGAACTGAAATTGGAAACCATTTCATACAAACAAAAGCCCGAAGTTCTTATCAGTATTTTAAAGTCCTATGTAGAGCAGGGTGTTACACAGAGCTTGACTGAGGATAAACTTGAAGAAAGACTACGAATGGAGGCAGAAACAGAGGTTTCAACTTCACTAAAAGGGAAATGGTTGAAAAGGCAAATTTTTAATTATGTTCTAAGGATGTCCAGGTCACTGGTTAGCAGTAGGGAAAACCTACGCTATGAACGAACGAGAGGATTTGGAATGGTCAGGAGCATTTTTTCAGCCATAGGAAAACAATTCTATGCTGAGGGAATAATCGAGCATGATAGAGACATCTTCTACCTTAGCAAGGAAGAAATATTCTCCTATATATCAGGAACAGCCATTTCCACAAAACTCAAGGAAACAATTGCTTTAAGGAAGGAAGAATATGCGGCTTATAAAAAAATGGATCAACCCTCCGACAGGATCAGTACCTTTGGAGTGGTTTACCATGCCAATGATTTTTACCCCAAAGCCGTAACAGGAGAATTTGAGGGAGACTTGAATGGTATAGGTTGTTGTCCAGGACGAGTAAAAGGACAGGTGAGGGTAATTAGAGACCCCAAAGAAACCAACACCCTGGGTGGTGACATTTTGGTTACTTCCAGTACAGATCCAGGTTGGGTTACACTCTTCCCAACGGCTTCTGCTATTCTGGTGGAGCGTGGAAGTCTTTTAAGCCACTCAGCCATTGTATCTAGGGAAATGGGCATCCCATGTGTAGTAGGCGTAGATGGCTTATTAGCCAATCTCCAAACAGGAGATTGGGTAGAAATGGACGGAAGCTCAGGAAAAATTAAAGTCCTTAAGCCATGACACAACAACTTCAAAAAGTAAATTTCGACCTAATCAGGTACGCCAACTGTTGGGAAGACCCGGAAATCCTCCTGGAAGGGCTTGATCCAGGGAAAAACTCCAGAATTCTTTCCATTGCCTCTGCCGGGGATAACTCTTTCTCCTTATTAACCAGAGAACCAGAATTGGTAGTTGCGGTAGACTTGAGTAAGGTTCAACTGAATTTGGTTGAGCTGAAAAAGGCTGCAATAACAATACTTAAGAGGAAAGAATACCTTGAATTCATTGGCTTCCTTCCATCTGATAGCCGGATGGAGGTATTTCAAAGCCTTAAAAGTCATCTTTCCAAGGAAGCTGTTGAGTATTGGGAACATCACCAGGAGTTGATACAATTAGGGGTAATCAATCAAGGGAAATTTGAAAAATACTTCCAGTTATTTGTCAATAGGATCCTGCCACTGATTCACTCCCGGAATAGGGTAGAAGCACTCTTTGCCCCCAAGAACATGGAAGAGCAGCAATCTTTTTACTACAAGAAGTGGAACAACCTAAGGTGGAGATTGCTATTTAAAATTTTCTTCAGCAAAAGAATTATGGGTAGGGTAGGGCGTGACCCGGAATTTCTTAGACAGGTTAATATACCAGTTTCGCAATTTATCTTCCAGATGGCAGAACGTGAATTGAGCCATACCAAGGCTCAAGAAAATTTCATCCTGTTTTATACCTTGAACGGGAAATTCGGTGAGTACCTTCCACACTATGTCCAGGAGGGGAATTATGAGTTGGTCCAGGCTAATTTATCTCGCTTAAAATTATTTGAGGGTACAGCTGAAAGAGCTTTGAAGGAGTTTGGAGGAATCTCCCACATGAACTTATCTGACATTTTTGAGTACATGGATGAAGATTTGTTCAAATCGGTGGCAGAGCAACTAAGGGATCATTCTGCTCCTAATTCTCGTATTGCCTATTGGAACCTGATGGTACCACGTGAGATATCCCACATACTACCCGATGATTTTTCTTTGAGACAGAGTGATTCCGAATCTCTTAGCTTGAAGGATAAGGGCTTTTTCTATCGCAAATTTTTAATTGATCAAAAGCTATGAATCCAGCAATCTTGAATACATTTTACCTGGCAGGTGGCTTTTTGGCACTGTTTGGTAGCGCTGAACTCATGTACCACCGATACAAGGTAAGGTGTGAGGTTAGCAGGAAGTACGTGCATTTTGCGACAGGAGTCATTACCCTACTTTTTCCTGTCTTGCTTAGCTCTCATTGGCTTGTGCTGCTGCTATGCGGAAGTTTTTTGATGATACTGACTTTGAGCCTTAAACTCAATATGCTTCAGTCTATTAATGCCATTGATAGGGTTTCAAGAGGTTCAATCCTTTATCCCATAGTGGTATATCTGGCATTTTTGGTGCAGAGCCATTATGAAGCATATATATTCTTCTATATCCCCATTCTTATTTTAGCTATCTCAGATCCATTAGCTGCCCTTTTCGGAAAGAAATACCCCATTGGTAAATATGTCATTATCAAAGATCAAAAAACCCTCTTGGGTTCCTCAGTGTTTTTCCTGAGTGCCTTTTTGATATCGTTGTTCTTGTTAATGCTCATGGTAGGCCTCTCCGGACCAAACCTGCTACTCTTATCCCTTGTTCTGGCTTTTGGATGCACCCTCTCAGAGGCCATAAGTCAGAACGGATATGATAACCTCAGCATTCCAATTGTTGGAATGGTCTTATTAGCATTTGCAGAACATATAGACCTTCTTAGCATTTAGCCATGTCTGTCATTAACTTAAACAGAATGAGCCTTCTCCATGAAAAAGAAAAGTTCATGGAGGTAGGCAAGGTGGTTCGGAGCCAAACAGATGCTGCTCCTTTTTGGCGAGATTTCTCAAGTTTAGCGTGGTTTTCTGATGCAAACTTTTGGATGGTTGAGTCCAAAGCCAGGCTAGGGGCTTGTCTGTCTCCTGAAAAAGATAGGGGCTATATAGGATGGTATGAGTGCATTGACAACGATCTCTTGGCTAAAGAAATGCTCAAACATGCCTGCCAATGGTTAAAAGAAAAAGGATGTAGTGTGGTAGTGGGGCCTGTAAATGGCTCCAGTTGGTATGCGTACAGGTTTAATTTGGACAATGAATACCCATTGTTTCCCGGAGAACCTTTTCAGCCTAGTTATTACGTAAAGCAATGGGAGAATTTCGGTTTTGAGCCTAATGTCTATTACCATAGTGCCACCGTCAATGCGCATAACAGCAAGGTAGGAGAATTGGAGTTCCACAACTTCCTTGATAGCAAAGGTTTATCAATTGAATATCTCAGTATGGATTGCTATTCCAAATACAAAACTCAAATTCTGGAATTGCTGAATAGCTGTTTTAAGGTAAATCCCCTCTTTCACCCTATTGAAATGGAGGAATTCAAGGGCATATATGATCCCCTTATCGCTACCTTACCGAAAGGACTTTCATTTCTTCTAAAGGACAATCATAGGCAGATCATGGGCTTATATGTTTCTTATCCAGATGTGTATAGTCAATTAAGAAAAACCCAGGGCCTTTCAGATGCATTTGTGACTAGGCCAAGGTTGATTGTAAAAACTGCTGTCGCCCATCCAGATTGGCAAAACCAACAAATATCCAGCAATGCGGTATTCTACCTTCATACAAAAGGCAAAGAGATGGGAATGGAAGAGGCTATTCATGCGACCATGTTCCATCACAATGTTTCTTTCAAAGCCAGTCAAAAAAAGTTTGCAGCCAATACTTGCAGGACTTATGCACTAATGGAAAAAGGAATATGAAACAGTTGGATAAAAAAGTACATCCCCTGCTGGAGCAGCTTACTGAACTGGTATGGCTATACCCTCAGAGGGAGGCTGTGATTGATAAAAGCGGAGTTAGTTATACCTATGGAGAGCTTTGGAGAATGGTAAGTGGTGCACAAGCTGAATTAAAAAGCAGGAACATAAAAAAAGGAAGTAGGGTGTTGGTGGCGATTCCAATGTCTGTTCATTTATATGCCCTTTTATTGGCACTATTTTCCCTGGGGGCAATAGCAGTATTTCTTGACCCATGGATGAAGGGAAAGAAGATGGGTGAGGTGATTGGTGATACCAAGCCTGATTTGATGCTCATTTCACCCAGGCTTAGGTTTCTCGCCTATCTTATTCCTGGAACCCGAAAAATTCCTGATTGGTGGACAGTTAAGGAGATTCCAACTTCAAACCTGCAGCTCAATTTTACTGGAGTAAATGACGAAGATACAGCATTGATTACATTTACCAGTGGAACAAGTGGCAAACCCAAAGGCGCTGATCGTACGTTTGGTTTTCTTTCAGCGCAAATAAATGCATTGAGAGATCACCTTCAGAGACCAACTCCTCAAAGAGATTTTACCAATTTCCCAATAGTTGGCCTTGCCAATTTGGGAGTCGGCAATACAGTAATTGTTCCCAGGATAAACCTGATGAAGATCCATAAAGCCTCCTCCAGATCATTAAAATCAAATCTAAAGGATACAAAAGCCAGCAGATTGATCGTATCCCCCTCTTTGCTCACCAGGGTTTTGGCTTCTCCCAATGCTATGGATGAAGTTGAAGAGGTTTTTACAGGAGGAGCTCCCATACCCTTTTCGCTGCTACAGTCATGTATGTCTCAGTATCCAGAATTGCAGGTAGAAGCAATTTTTGGATCTACAGAAGCTGAACCTGTGGCCTTGACTACATTCAGTGAAATGCAGAAAAAAATGGAAGACCCCTTGAAGGGAGTTTATGCAGGGATTCCTGAAAAAATTACCCAGTGTAAACTGCTCAGAGGAACTGAAGCTCCCATTGACACTTGCTATTTCAAAAATAACGAATGTGGTCCTGGAGAGATTGGAGAACTATTGGTCTCAGGCCAACATGTAAACAAGTCCTATTTCGAAAATCCTGAAGCTTTTAAGAAGAATAAAGTAGTCGACGAAAATGGCCAAATCTGGCATAGAATGGGGGATATGGGATATTTTGACAATCAAGGAGCATTATTTCTGGTAGGGAGACTACATCGAGTCATTAACCACAACGGAAAAGAGTACCATCCTTTTCCTTTTGAATTTTTCCTGGAAAGAAAACTGGGCTTGAGGGATATCGGTTACATTCAGGATAAAAACAACAAGATCCTATTATTTATTGGGAAGAGAAAAGTCTCAAAAGCAAGCATCATGGAAGCTGCCAAGCAAGCAAATTACCCCCTGGACGATGTGATCTTTTTTAAGGGGAGCCTGCCAAGAGATCCCCGTCACCAATCTAAACTTGATGTTCATGCATTATTAGCAAAAAGACACTAGCAAAAAGAATCCAATTTATCGTGTAATTTCATCCTGCTTTTTGAGCAGAACCCATTCCCTATGCAAAGCATTTACCTAAAATACCTGGACTATACCAGCCGAAAGCCTTGGTTTTTGGCGCTGGTAGTCATAGCCATTCTTCTGCTTTCTTTCCCTGTGCTTCAAACGAATGTCAACAACAACATGGAAGAATGGTTCCCATCGGACTCTCCCCAGCTAATCGCTAAAAATCAGTTTATAAAGGATTTTGGAAATGATGAACTGATTTTTGTCCTGCTAACTTTTCCCGAAAATTTTCCTGATTCTACCAAAAGAGCTAGCCTTGAAAAGTTGGCAGATGAGTTTGGGAAAATTAATGGGCTTGACCAGGTTCTATATCGGAATCAATTGCAAATCAATGGGCTGCCTGGCTTAGGAGGACGTATACGAAGACTGGAAAAACTCTTTTTTGAAGCCAAAAATCCAAATACTGAGATGGTATATCTCAGGCCTGTCCTGAAGGAAGAGTTTGACAAATACCGACCTGTATTACTCGATTCAGTCAATGCTTCATTCCGAGTCCTTGATGAAAAAATCAAAGTCAATTTAACTGGCTCGGGAGTAGTATTTACTAGAATTGAGGAGTTAACGAATAGAGATTCCGGGCTTTTGTTTGGTTTATGTTTCGCACTGATCTTTCTTATTCTTGGTTTTAGGCTCAGGAAAGTTAAGAAGATGGGCATTTCCCTTGGCTTATTTTTCTTGTTATTTATTCCTGCATTTTCCCTTTTTGGCTGGCTGGGGATTTCTGTAAGCCTAATCACTATGGTGGTTCCCTTGCTGCTAATCATAAACTTTTTTGCCTACCTCCTCCACTTAAACCATCGCGGACAAGCGGATAAAAAAGAGTACGTTTTAACCAAGCTGGCACCAATTATCTACTCTGCATTGACTACGATGATTGGATTTGGCTCACTCATGTTAAGTAAAATCCAGGTAATCCAGCATTTTGGCTTATTGACCTTCGGGGGTATAATGATCGGGCTCTTGGTACTCCTTTTGGCAGGTATACCCATTTTACTCATCATTTCATCACCTGAGTCTCCTAAAAGTCAGGAATCTCAACTTTTTGACAATTACCTGAACTCCCTAAACACTACAAGGTCATGGGGGCTTGTGCTTTTCGCACTGACTATAATTGGTATGGGTATTTTCTGGGGACAAAAGATAGATGTTGATACCAACAGTGTGAATTTTCTTCCTCCTCAGGATAGTCTCCGACTTTCAACGAACTATATCCAGAGTGAATTTGGGGCATTCAATACAGTAGATTTCTTGGTTGCCAAGAGTGATTCAAGTCCCATTTCAAATAAAGATTTTAGAAAGTTGAGTGAGATCGAGAAAAGGGTAGGGGAGCTGCCTCAGGTAAATGGTGTCATAGGCTTTAATGCATGGAGAAGCATTTTACGAATGGCAGCAAATACAGATCCTACCTTGGCTAGCTCCATTGAAGAGACTTACCTTACTCATGACAAACGAAGAAGTAGGCTGTCAATGAGAATTCCTTTGGGTTCCGTCCAATCCATGAAGGCTGACTTGGAAATTATTGAAGGAATCATCCAAGAGGAATTGGTAGGGTCCAGGTTAGAAATGAAAGCCGTTGGATATCTTCCCATTTACATCGAGCATGTTGACCTAATTGTAGATGGAATGACCAAAAGCCTAGCTTGGGCCATTTTGTTGATCGCTTTTTCCATGATTTTAATGGTGGGTGATATCAAGCTTGGATTGGTGGCCTTGATTCCTAATACATTTCCAGTTTTCGGTTTGGCCATCTTCATGCACCTTGCACAGATCCCTCTTGACATAGCCACATCTATCATCGGCTCGGTGGTTATCGGTCTTGTTGTAGATGATACCCTTCACATCATTTGGAATTTTAAGAAAGAAAGAAAAAAAGGACAGCCAATGATGCTGTCCAAAGTATTCCAGAACATCCTTTATCCCTCTACTTCCACTTCAATTATGTTTGCGACAGGCTTCTTGGTCCTCATTGCCAGTGGAATAGGTTCTTTGAAGGTGTTTGGGCAGTTGGTTTCCTTGGCAATCGTATTGGGATGGGCAGGTGATTTTATCATTTTCCCAGCTTTCCTTTATTTATTGGGGAAAGGAAAAAATCAGGACTCAAAAGGATAGGTAATCTGTTTCCATAGATCGTTGGGAACCTTTTTCCCGTCACTTAAACCAACTTTCTCCACCTTTTTTCCTTCCGGGCAATAATAAGTCCCAAATACTTGATCCCAAATGCTTAGGACTTTCCCAAAATTGGTGTTGCCTTCTTCCATCTTATCAGAATGGTGCCACCTGTGAAGCTCTGCTGTATTAAATATTCTTTTAAGAATTCCTGTTCGAAAGTCCACATTGGCATGCTCAAGGTAACCTGTTACCAGGTTCAGACTCAAAATACCTATTAGGACTTCTTCCGGACAAGGCAGGATAATCAAAGGCAAAAGGTAAAATAGATTGTCAAGCAATGCGTCCACAAAGTGGAATCTTCCCGAATTCAACCAGTAAACCCTCTCAGCACCATGATGAACCGCATGAAACCTCCAAAGAAATGGGTTGTGGTGGCTAAACCTATGTATCCAGTAATAAAGAAACTCACTGATCAGGAGAATGACCACAAATTGCAGAAACAAGGATGTCCCATCTGGCCAAGTGTCTAGTGCCAGCTTTTCCTTTCCCCACATAATTGGAAAATATAGCAAGAGGGGAAGGCTGTACTCTGCCAGCTTAGACGCGAGTGGCAAGCCAATGAAGGTTTGAAATAGGTCTGTTTTTAAATCTCCCTTCTCTTCCTGCCATTCTTGCTTGTAAGGAAGAACATTTTCTCCCAATAAAAGAAGAACTATTACCAAGGCATTTATTATCAAAGGAATGCTTAGGAAGTATTTCCGGGGCATTAGGTCAATTAAAATTATGAATAGGACCATCGAGCCAAGAACCAGAAGGGGATAGTAAATCCACCGAATAATGCCTAGGAGTGAGATGTTTTTCATAGCGACCATTTTGTCATAAACATCACAAAATGAAGTCATTGTACAGAATGGAATAACGAGCTATACGTCTTGGACTTTGTGTTTTTTAATAAATTGGAAAGTCAGTGTTGATTATTGGCAAAAAACACAGACCCATATAAGGATGAGCTTCAAGGATTATTTCTAATTGATAAAAGATCCAGTTAGTTTACCCTTGGAAAATCTTAAAACACAATACAATCGGACTCATGAGAACTTTCCTACTATCATTAATCTATTTGCTATCCACTGGAATTGGGGTTTCGCAGGATTTCAATAGAATCATAAAAAGAACTGCCTCCGACAGGGGTTTTGGAGACAGACTGGGCATGGCAGCTGATATATCGGGTGGCTTCGCCATCATAGGGGCGAGTCTTGAAGACCAAAATGCCTTGGGGCAGGATTCCCTTCCTTCCGCGGGTTCAGCCTACATCTTTGGCCGTGGACTGGGGGGTAACTGGACAGAGGTTCAAAAACTTGTTCCATCAGATAGGGCTGCTCAAGACAGGTTTGGATTTTCTGTTGCCATCGATGGAGAAAGGGCTGTCATCGGAGCCCCCAATAAAGCCATAGGAGGTAATAACGCCCAGGGGGCGGCTTACATTTTTGAGCGCCAATCAAATGGTGATTGGATCGAAGTCCAAAAGCTCGATTATAACTTAGGGGAAGCCTTTGATAATTTTGGAAATTCAGTAGAAATAAGTGGGGATAAGGTAATCATAGGGGCAGCTTTTGCAGATCCTGGTGGAACCAAGGATGCTGGTCGTGCACATATTTATGAGTTAAATGGAAATGGCAATTGGGTTTCGGCAGGTGTTCTTACCGGGCAACCCATAGCTCAGGGAGCCTCCTTTGGTTCTTCAGTAGCGGTTGACAGCAATTACCTAGCGGTTGGCGCATGGCTGACCAAAAATAACATGCCCTCAACAAATGCCAGCAATGCAGGAGCAGTGCACATTTTCAATAAGGATAACATGAGTGGGCAGTGGTCTCACATTCAAAGAATTACCCCAGACAGCACGGACTGGGTAACAGGAGATCTATTTGGGGGGACGGTAGCCTTACAAGGAAATACCCTTGTAGTGGGTGCCGATGGAGATGCCGTAGATGAAAACCTTCAAAATGTGGTATTTGGAGCAGGTGCAGTTCACATTTATGAAAAAGACATGTCGGGTATGTTTACCCAAGTCCAAAAAATTGTAGCTTCCGATAGAGAAGAGGACGCTTCCTTTGGTCAAAAAGTGGCCATAGCTGGTGATAAAATATTGGTGGGAGCACCCGGAGAAAGCGAAAAAGTGGGAGGGATCAACCTAAATACCAGTAGTTTTGCTGGGGCAGCATATTTATTTGAAAAGGATGGCATGGGAAACTGGACAGAAGTTCAGAGACTGCTTGCCAATGACAGAGAGGAGTTTGATTCCTTTGGCTTTGCTCTAGGCATGACTGAGAACTATCTTTTAATTACCTCCAATCAGGATGATGAAAATGCAATGGAAATGGATAGTATTTCTAATTCAGGCTCCATGTACTTCTTTGAAACCTGTACAATAGATAATAGTGTTATACAAATAGGGGACAGCCTCTTTGCCAATATGGCCAACGTAGCTTATCAGTGGGTTGATTGTGATAAAGGCAATGCTCCCATAGCCGGAGCAAATGGACAAGGCTTTAAGCCTGATAGTGCCGGAAATTATGCAGTCGAGCTGAATGACCTGGGCTGTTACATGACTTCCGCCTGTGTTCAGGTAATAGCTTCTTCGACTAGCCTGAAAAAAGAAATTCAACCATTTTCATTGTTCCCAATCCCAAGCAAGGGAAGATTGAATTTACAAACAGATGATTACCTGGGTTCAATTAAGGTATCTGTATTCCATATGGATAAATTGCTCTTGTCTCAGCACTTCAGGGGTAGAAAAGTCTATAAAATAGACCTTTCAGATCTTCCTGATGGCATCTATGCCCTTAGAGTTGAAATGAATGGAGTTCACTACCATCAAAATTTTTCCTTGATACATTGATGCAGCTTTTCGAATTAAGTACTTTCCTTAAATAAAATAATCACTCTGTGGACAAGAGATGCTTGAATCCTTGGTAAAATTAGGGAAATTGCAGCTTCTACAAGATCTTACCCTTCATTATCGTTAGGGTAATTGGTATCTTTCTTTGTAGTATTTAAGAGAAAAACCCAAAGCCTCCCATGCGTATGAGACAATTTATTACTGTCTGCCTAATGCTGATGTGCACAGCATCTTTTGGACAATTTGTAACTATTGGCCCTGCAACTCCTATTGCCCCATTGGGCTGTTTTAGGTTGAATCCTGATGTAGAAAACCAGTTGGGCTATGTTTGGGTTACCAACCAGATTGATTTGAGCCAGCCATTTGAAATATCCTGTGAGCTATTTTTCGGATTCAATGATGGAGGTGCAGATGGTGTATCCTTCATTTTTCAGCAAATCGGAACGACCGCCACTGGACAAGGGGCAGGTGGAATTGGCTATCAGGGGATCAATAATTCTGTAGCTCTTGAGTTTGACACCTTTACCAATGGGTGGGATTCTCCCGCAGGTACAGCAGATCACCTGGCCGTTATGATCAATGGAATCCAGGACCACACCAATGGAGCTGGCAACCTGGCAGGCCCTGTGGACATCCTCGCTACAAGTCCCAATGCGGAAGATGGTATGATGCATGATGTCAATATCATTTGGAATCCCCTTGTAGACAGCATGAGGATCTATGTCGACTGTAACCTGAGGCTTGAATTGCAATATGATTTCGTCGCAAATGTGTTTGGCGGAAATCCTATGGTATATGTAGGTGCAGCAGGTGCAACTGGCGGTGCAAGGAATCAGCATAGATTCTGCCTAAAAGATGTCCTTTATAACCTGGACACCCTTTACACTTGTGCAGGTGATACCATTAGCCTGGATGCAGGCCCTGGTACTGCATACAACTGGGCCAGCACTTACAATATCTCCAGTAACAACACAAGGCTTACAGAAGTATGGCCTACTGTGGACACAACCTATCTGGTCGTTGCCACTGATAGCTGTGGTTTCCCTTCAAGGAGGCTGTTTACGGTGATCACCACCGATCCTGCTACCATTGACCCAAATCTTGGCAATGACATTTCATTCTGTGATGGAAGTTCATTTTCATATGATGTCTCCCGACCTGAGGTAAGCCAATATTTGTGGCAGGACAGTTCCATGCTTCCTACATTTACTGTGGATACAGCTGGGATCTTCTGGGTCGAGTTGACCAACATTTGTGGTACCCAAAGGGACTCAGTTACTGCGACCCTTTTATTTCCACCTACAGTGGATCTGGGTCCAGATGATACCCTATGTCAAGGAACTACCAGGCTTCTTGACCTTCCTATTCCTAATGCTGCATTTACTTGGCAGGACAATCCCATGTTCAATGATTCAACCTTCCTTGTTAATCAAGCTGGGGTCTATACAGTAGTGGTGGTTAATAGCTGTGGTGCAGGAACGGATACCATAGAATTTTTTGAAGGTATCTCTCCTTCCGTTGACCTTGGAGCTGATACTACTATTTGTGATCAGACAGACTTTGTTCTGGATGCCACCACCGTCTCAAACGCTACCTATATGTGGCAGGATATGTCTACCATGCCCACATTTACAGCTACCCAATCTGGTGAGTACTCTGTAAGCGCAACTAATCTTTGTGGATCAGTCAGCGATACCATTAACCTGACTTTTGACCAAAGACCCGTAGTTGAGTTGGGGAATGATACCTCTTTCTGTGAAGGAAATACACTAACCCTTGATGTTACATGGACTCCGGGTTCAAGCTATATTTGGCAAAATGGAGATACAAGCTCAGTAATTACAGCCACTGTCTCTTCACTTTATGAAGTCATTGTATTCAATGGCTGTGGATTTGATAGAGATTCCTTGCTAATCACAGTTATTGAAGCTCCTGTTCCTGGCTTCTTGCAAGACTCAAGCCTCTTATGTGATGGCATGGAAGATACACTACGAACTGGATATAGCGATCCCATCTTCTCTCATGAATGGAATGACCTAAGTACTGATAGCATACTCTTGGTATCTGATGCAGGCACTTATTCGGTCAGGGTCTTCAATGAATGTGGGTCAGCGGAAGACCAAACTGTAGTTACGGCTTCAATTTCTCCCCTTGTGGATCTAGGCGATGATTTCGAAGTATGTAATGATCAGACGATCTTCCTTGATGCCTTCTGGCCTGGAGCTACCTATCAGTGGACAGATGGCGTAACGACATCTAATAGAGAGATCAATGAGGAAGGAATATTTTCTGTAAATGTTAGCAATGAATGTGGGACTGTAAGCGATGAGGTAAGGGTTACTCACCTTTTTCCACCTGAAGCAGTTGACTTGGGGCAGGACTTGACCCTTTGTGAAGGAGATTCCATTATCCTGGATGCATCTCAGCCAACTACCTTCCCTCCTGTGTTTTTCAGATGGCAAGATGGAACGGAAGCTCCTATTTATAAAGTGGAAAGAACTCAGGATATCAGTGTAGTTGTTTCCAATGAATGTGGAGAGTCAACAGACAATGCTACCTTTACATTTACCCAAAGTGCTACTGCCGAAATCATTGGTGATTCCGTGTTGTGTAATGGCAGTACAGAAGAATTAACCTTGCTTGCAAGGTCTACCATTGATGATGTTGATTATCTCTGGCAAAACGGATCAGGAGAATCAACATTTCTGGTCAGTGATACAGGCTTGTACTTTGTAACCATTTCCAATGACTGCTCTTCGGCTACTGATTCGGTTAGGGTGATCAGTAGATTCTGCGAATGTATCATAGAAGCTCCAACTGCATTTACGCCAAATGATGATGGAATAAATGATTCCTTCAGGTTCTTCCCCAATTGTGATTTGAGACAGGGTACATGGTCCATATTTGATAGGTGGGGTAACAAATTATATGAAAGTGAGAACATCACTGACCGCTGGGATGGAACAAACCGACAGGGAAATCTGGTTCAGGAGGGGGTATATGTTTGGGTTTACCAATACAACTATCTCGGAGAAGGAGAAGAACAAGTCATTACCAATAGTGGGACGGTTACTGTATTGAGATAAAACAATTTAAAAAATAGTTAAAAGGGGGAGTAATGGTTACTTCTCCTTTTTTTTGTTATCTAAATCCCACTCAAACACCAACAATAATCTATGGATAAGAAAATTGGCATCACACTATCTGGAGGAGCCATTAGAGGCGTAGCTCACATTGGCGTACTCAAAGCCCTGGAGGAGCATGGCATAAGCCCTGACTATGTAGCAGGGGCATCAGCAGGTTCTTTGGTGGGTTGTTTATATGCCGCAGGCTATTCTCCTAAAGAGATTCTGGAAGTATTTAAGGACACATCCATATTTAGCCTTTTTTCTGTTGGAGCTCCAAAATTGGGAATAACCGACCTTTCCTATATAGACAAAAGGGTAAAGGAATTGATACCTGAAAATACTTTTGAGTCTTTGAAAAAGCCATTTTTTGCTTCTGTTACCAATCTTACTACTGGCGACTTTGAAGTGATAGGGGAGGGGGAACTTGCTCAAGTTGTGGTAGCATCCTCGAGTATCCCTATTTTGTTTAAAGCTCAATCTATTGGAGAGCATTTGTATGTAGATGGTGGGGTTTTGAATAACCTGCCTATAGAACCGATACGGCCTATTTCAGATGTGCTTATTGGGGTGAATGTATCGCCAATAAGGGAAATAAAGACCTTTGATAACTTGATGGAACTGGGTTTCAGAACATTAGACCTGGTTACTTGGAGCAATGTAGAACCCCGTCTAGAAAAATGTGATGTAGTAATTGAGCCTGGCGCAACTGATTTTGCTTTTTTTGAACTTAGCAAGGCACAAGAGATCCACGACATTGGCTACCAAGCAACATTGAGTCAAATAGATAAAATTGGGAAAGTGCTGGGAAGGGAAATCAAACATTCTGTCCCGCTTTCTGATGGTCTGGGACAGAAAGATTCTAGGCTAACTCAGAAAAAAGAAGAAAATGATGAAACCACACCAAATCCCCAAGAACCAAAACTATCTCCATTACGTCGTTTCTCTAAAAAGATAGGAGATTTCTTCAGGAATCTGTTTAATTAACATTACTTGTGTATCTTTGATCCAGACACTAAAAATATACTCATGAGATTTGGAATTTTTGTAATGGTGATAATTGCAAGCCTATCATGGGGCTGCAATACCGGAAAAGTTGGAAGTAAAGGAAATTCAGTTGGTGCCACTCCTACAGATAGCATGTCTTATGCTTATGGAATGGATATAGGGAAGAGTTTGGTTGCCCAAGAGCTTGAAATAAATCCTGAAGTTTTCCGCGCTGGTTTGGAGGCAGGTCAGAAAGGAGAAGGAGATCTTAGCGATGAAGAAATTTTTAGAATGGTTCAGGCTTTCCAGAACCAGGCAAGAGAAAAGCAGATGGCTGCTATGAAGAAGCAGAGAGAAGCTCAACTGAAAGCTCAATCCAAGGTAAAAGTTGGAATGGAAGCTCCTGAAATTAGCCTTCAGACTCCCGAAGGAAAAACAATGAACCTGTCTGACCTTCGCGGTAAGTATGTTTTGATTGACTTTTGGGCCAGCTGGTGCAAGCCTTGTCGCGCAGAAAATCCAAATGTAGTAAGGGTTTACAACGAGTATAGAGGCAAAGGTTTTGAAATCTTCGGAGTTAGCCTTGATAGAAATAAGGACGCATGGCTAAAAGCCATTGATCAGGATGGACTAGAGTGGCCACATGTGAGCGACCTGCAATTCTGGAATAGCGCTGCTGCAAAATCTTACGGAGTAACGTCAATTCCTTATACAGTATTGCTGGACAAGGACGGAAAAATCATTGCAGAACGCCTTCGTGGTGCAAGCCTTGAGGCCAAATTGAAAGAACTCTTTGGTTCTTGATAAAAGTATAAATACAACAAAAAAGGCATCTGAATAATCAAGATGCCTTTTTTGTTTTTTATTATAATAGATTAATATCCAGGTGGTTCTTCTTCCAGGTCTTCCTTGTCTTGTAATTCCCAGGTACTATCAGCCATCAAACGTACAGTAGCAAGATGTGCCTGAAAGGGTATAACCCGTCCCCACTCATCAGGTGCTACCATGGACAACTGCCAACTCCCATTTTTTTTCTCGTATAGGTGATAATTCTTATTGTAGACTGGCTCAAAATTGAGTTCGGCCTGGTATATTTTTTCGGAGATTTCAACCCTTCTTTTCAATGCTTTGGCCTGCCTTGCTAGCAATTCTATTTGTTCACGTATCTGATCCATCTGAGTATCAGTCTGTTCGCGCATTGCAAGCATGGCCTTTCCCTTCACTTTCCCCTTGTCAATAGGTTTAATGACAGCGCCACCTACAGTGTGAGGGTAGGGGAGGAGGAAAGGATTTTCAGCTACCTTATCAGGATCAATGGGATTTTCTTTCATATTCCCTTTAACCTCTCTTTCGGGAGAATTGTTGTGTTCTTCCTCTTTCATTTTCTGAATTGATTAAATCCGGTAAGCAAAATGCCAGCTTGCTATGATAGAATCAAGTTAATATTTGATTTAAAAAGAAGAATCTACTCGCTAACTTTAAAAAGTTATTTATTTGAAATATTTAATTCCGGTATTATTGGTATGACTGGCATAACACTTGAATATCTTGACAGCACCACAAGGGAAGATATCCTAGATCTGATGGAGGGAGATGCAGAGATGATCATTGATTTGATAGAATCGCTCATGGAGAGTTCTCCGGAACTTTTGAGTGATCTGAGAGAGGGCTTGGAAAAGGGAGATAGTTCTATGGTAAAGAATGCAGCGCATACACTTAAATCATCTAATGCACAGCTAGGCGCTCTTGACTTCGCAGATCTGTGCCTGGAGATGGAAAGCATAGGAAAGTCCCAAGACTTAACCAAGGCTGCTCCTATATATGAGTCCTTGCAGAAGGAATATGAAAAGGTAGAGCAAGCCCTAAACTCATGGAAGACGGAACTTGAAATAAAGTAGCGATGAACCCTCAATTTTCTGAGGGTTCTATTACCACACACTATTTAACATAATATAAATTATGGGAAAATAATATACAGTAAGCATTGCATGTAATTGAAGTGCTTCTAGCCCAGAGTTCTACCTAAACATAAAATTATTTACAACAACTATATGCTTTATTAAGCAAGCAACTAAATTCATATGCTAGAATATTTCACCAAATTTACTTCCTTTGATTTTGGAAATGACCATTAAATAATCCTTAAAATCAAAGTGTGATTTCTTTGTTCGTAGAAAGCAATTTCATGCTGACAGCAGCATTTTTAACTACCTCTCCCCTATTCTATTGTAAAAAAAATCTACATAATAAGCTCTCTATCAGGTTGAAAATATAAGATGGAAATTATTTTACCCTGTAATTTCTCCTTTACCCAACCATCAGACCCCTTTTTTGCGTCTACCTGATTGTTCGAACACCTCTTTTCATTCTTTTTTCTTACCAAATCTCTTTATTATGAAAAAGCACATCCTTTTTCTGATGGCCCTCCTATGCCTTGGAGCAAGCCTTCAGGCACAAAACCTAACCACCATTCTGAAAGGTAATTTTAGCCATGCAACCACTGGACAGCCTGTAACTGGGGTTAAGCTCTATTATATCATCCGGAATAGCAACGGAGGTGGTGGACAATTAGGCTTATCGGTTTTCTCCGATGCTAATGGTGATTATGAGATTGTCGAAAGTCTATCACCTGGAAATTATTTACTTGAAACCCGATATGGAGATTGTGACTCTATGCAAATCACCCCACCCCTATTTTCCTTTTCTGCTGGGGACACCTTGGTTACTAATTTCGATTATTGCCAAAATGGAATCGGTTGCCGCGCTTATATCTCCTATAACAGAACCAATGCTACGGTCGATTTTATAGCAAACCAGCTGAACGGTGTGGCTCCATTTACTTATACATGGGACTTTGGGGACGGAAATACTTCCACACTAGCGAATCCAACCCATGCTTATTCTGCTGCAGGAAGTTACAATGTCACCTTAATTTCCACAGATGCCACTGGATGTACAGACACTGCTTTTAATTGGGTCAGTATTTCCACTGTGAATTGCTCTGCCAACTTCACCCATAGTACAAATAACAACACCGTAAGTTTTACCTCAAACGTTTCTGGTACAGCACCCTTTAGCTACAATTGGGACTTTGGAGATGGGAATACTTCTGCCCTAGCAAACCCTGATCATACCTATCCAAACCCGGGAAACTATCCTTATTCGGTAAGCCTTACCATTACGGATGCAACAGGATGTACAACTACCCATAGCAAAACTGTAAATAGAGTTTACACAACAACCATTAATGGGACTGTAACAGATGGAACAACCGGCTTACCAGTACCCAATGTCCAAATTAATATTCAACTCGATTACCTTTCAGGAGGGAGTGGAATAATTGGTAGTACAACAGACCAGAATGGCAATTATTCTTACACTGGCAATTATCTCCCAGACTCAGTTTTATGTCGAATTGACATGTTCAATTGCGATTCCAACTGGGTAAGAACAATACCTACAGCGCTTCCTCTTGGAGATACATTGACTACCGACCTGGTCTACTGCCAAACTGGAGGTGGATACAGCTGTGGAGTGACAATGCGAGTTACCCGTTTCGGAGGAGACTATTACTTTGGTGCAATTAGCTACGGAGCGGCTCCATTTACCTATAATTGGGATTTTGGTGATGGAAACACCTCAACCCAGGCTAGTCCTGTTCATACCTATACAACCAACGGTAATTATGTTGCCAGTGTAGTTTCTACTGACCAATATGGTTGTTCAGATACAGCCTTTTATTCTACAAACATCAACAATGTAAGCTGCTCGGCTGGAATTGGATATGGGCAGTGGGGTCAAAATGGTGCAAGAGTTGACTTTAATCCCAGACTCAGTGGAATCCCTCCTTATACATTTTCCTGGGATTTCGGTGATGGAAATACATCCAACTTGCAGTCCCCGACCCATTACTACTCATCCAATGGTACCTTCCAGGTAAATTTAACAATTACAGACTCCGTGGGCTGTGTTTCAACAGATCAGGCATCTGTAACCGTAAATGCTGGTTGTTCTTCAGATTTTTCTTATTCGCTGACAGGCCTCAGAGAGCTTAGTTTTACACCCACAAGCTGGGGGATAGCGCCAGTTACTTATTCATGGGATTTCGGAGATGGCAATAGCTCTAACTCCAATAACCCTGTCCATGTCTATGCAGCAGATGGAACTTATTTGGTTAATATTGTATCCACTGACTCTTCAGGCTGTACAGATTCCCTTTCCAAGTCTATCGTAATTAATTCAAAACTAGGTGGATGGGTTTCAACCACAGACTCTAATCAGGTGATCAACCACGGTACCGCCTACCTAATCAAGGTGGATTCCACTCCTGCGGGTCTTAGCCTAAACCTCATAGATAGTGTGGACATTACTCAAAATTCCTATCTCTTCACAGATGTCGCTGGCGGTTCATACTTGGTCAAGGCAGCCCTAAAACCCAACTCCCCCTATTATGCGGATAATTTACCGACCTACCACAGCTCGTTTCTAACATGGGATTCTGCAATCAGTGTTCAAAAATATATCTCACGGGCTTCTGCCAATATCCTTTTAATAAGCGGAATCAACCCAGGTGGGCCAGGCTTTATAGGTGGTCTGGTTAGCCAGGGAGCCAACAAAACAACTGGGCCAGTTCTTGAAGGAATACAGGTAAATCTCCTAAATGCTGATGGCAGCCCAGTTGCCTATACCTACACCGATGCTAATGGAGAGTACGAGTTTTCCAATCTTGCTTATGGAGATTACATCATTCACGTAGAGGTTCTAGGCATTCCTTCACAAGACATAAACGTTACCATCGACGCAAATAATCCTTCGGTCTCAGGAAAGGACTTTGAAGTTGGCACAGACATGGTTAGCATAGCAACCCATCTGGAATCTGCCTTCAGGCCAGAATCGATCAAGATTTTTCCTAATCCTGTCAAAGAATCCTTAAAGGTAAACATTGAGATTTCCAGAATGGCTTCAGTGCAATTGAGAATAATGGACCTATTGGGTAAAGAAGTTCTGGTGATTACTGAAGGGGAGCAAATTGGAGAAAATACCTTCAAATTGAATACCTCACAGCTTTTACCCGGAGTTTATTTATTGAAAATTCAGCTTGGCGATGAAATGATTGTGGAGAAAATCGTCAAAAATTAATTCTCCATCTACAAATTCTCTTTGAAGTTTGCCATAGGTATAGAATCTCATCTGTGCTTATGGCAAACTTTATGCTGCTTTCGACTTTGAACGTTAAAAACAAAATAAACCCGGACAAAAAGCCCGGGTTCTAAACAGCGATAGTATGCCTGCTTATTCATCAAGCATTTTTAACCTTGCATGTACTTATTCCAAATATGGCATAGATCGGGCAAAAGCTAACCAGGCTCGTCAGGGTGAAGATTCCTCCTGCTACCAATAGAATGATCCCTACTGTACCCGTGACTGTCCCAGTGAAATATAGAGCTGCCAAAATAGCAACGATCAGGATCCTTACAATGCGATCCACGTTTGACATGTTCTTTTTCATATTTTTTGTTATTTGGTGATGATTAATTTTTGCTTGAATGTAGCAATCAAAGCATTAGCTGCCACGGTCTAAAGTTTTGGTAGTCAAGAAATAATAGCCCTTTCTCTAAGCCACTACCCTACCCTTTGACATTAAGCATTGAATGTTTCGATCAAGAATCCCAGCCCAATGATAAATGCCATACAAGTCAAGCAGGCAAGTACAAATCGTAGGGCTTTATTCTTTTTCATATACCAAAGATATCTCAACAGACTGCTTAAAATCTGTGACATCTGTTACAAGCTCCATGATTTTTATCAATCCAACACCTCAATGGTCCCATGGCCGAGGGAAAGAAAGGACTCTTTTTCCAGTTTTTTAAGCAATCGGGAGATCACTTCTCTAGAAGATCCCAGGTCGTAAGCAATTTTTTGGTGGGTAATTTTAAGAATCTTCTCTTTTTTTAGTTCAACTTCTCTAATAAGGTATTCTTTTAGCCTAATGTCCTTGTTTGAAAAGGTCAAGATGCTGATAAAATGGAGCAATTCTTCGTATTTAGAGTTGAAAAGTTCAAAGAAGAATTCATTCCATTGGGGATAAGATTGAGTGAGTTTGCGATTGACTTCAGCCGGAACCAGGATAATTCTGGAGGATTCTTCTACAACAGCCTTCACCTTACTTTTTTCATTCTTCATACAGGTGGTAACTGACATGATACAGCTTTCTCCTGCTTTTATGTAATATAGCAATACCTCGTTCCCTTCTTCTTCTTCTTTATAGACCTTCACAAGGCCATCGATCAACAAAGGAATGACCTGTACATATTCTCCTCCATTCAACAAGACATCACCCTGATCAAAATTTCCTTCCCTACAGGAGCCCAACAACTCCTCCATAAGTTCTGGATACATCCTTATTTTAGGAAAAAATTGTATCAAAGTATTTGCCTCCATATACATGCACTAGTTTAACCTGACTGACACTCCTGCCCCAGAATAAAAAAACCAATAATTTCTGGTAATCGCATATCCCCCCCCGACATATAGGGGAACAGATATTTTTGAGTTTTGACTTGTAGGATAAAGCTGCAACATAGTACCGACTCCCAGGTCTACCCTATTGCTCCTTCGAAAATTTAGAGCGTTAAGCGCTACAATACCTGCTCCTAAGCGGAATTTTTGAAGCTTGTTGATCTTGTTTCTCTGGTAAAAGCCCAATTGTCCCATTAGGAAAATACTGGCTCCATCAATTTGGGTTCCATTTTCATGATCTGGATTGTTTGACATAACCCCAACAGGAATTCCCAACTCAACATTGAACTGCAGCTTTCTCCTAAGAATCAGGTTAAATTGAATTTTCTTAAGCCCCGTGTCGTATTTTGCTGTATCATGGGCAATATCAATTTGAATTTTTGACCATGCCGGCAATTCCTCAATTGAGTACTTAAATACCTTTTCTACCTTCAAGGTGGTATCTTCCCACAATTGCTTATCATTGTAATAAGCGTGTCTTGCAGAGTGTTTGCCAGGCTTTATTCCGATTTGCTGATAGTTTTTCCTCTCCAAAACCCTGTTTTCAGGATCAAGAAGGGTGAATTCAATATTCATATACTGAGGCCCAAATAGGAGCTCTTGTTTTTCTATATTTTGAGGGTAAAACGTAATATCAGCATCCTCAAGTTGATCAAAATAGTATGGCCTTTTGATCATTTTGTTGCCATACATCTTTGTGCTTTTTCCTGGAAATCCCAGAGAAATGAAACTTAGCTCTTGAGGCCTATTCCACTCCTCGACTTTAATATAATAGCCTGAATTTTTATCGTTAATCTTTAATTGAAGGACTTTAGCTTTAATATTTTTAGGAACAGAAACCTCAATCTCAGCTTTGGTTGGTTCCATTTTTATCTGCTTGAAATCCAGTTTAGAATCCTTTCCTTCAATGGTCCAATTTGCTTTATCGATACTTTCTCCTTCCCAGCTCAATTTGATTTTTTCACCAGGTCTTCCTACCCAATATTTCATAGGAGATTTTTTCCCATCTACCAAAATAGAAGAAATAGTAGCTTTCGGAATAATGTTGACATTGGTTTGAAACACAGCCTTATTACCATTCTTTATGTACAAAGGTCCGGCCTCACGGTTATGATAATCGTAAGCGGTCAATGTCCCCTGAATTTTACCATTGGGAAGAAGTTTTTTTGTAAAAAATTCAGCAATCAATTTTGATCCACTCTCCTCCCCTGCCTCCAGTCTGTAAACCTTATTGATATCCAGTTCTAAAGGCCGTTTGAAAGATAAGGCTGTTGTAGTACTTTTTTCATTCCTACCGACCAAAACATCATCGAGATCAAGATCAAGAAACTTAAGGCTTCCCCTCTTTGCGATGATGGTCATTGTTTCCAGTCTTTGATAGAACCGTACCTTATTATTTACCAAGTGAGGGAAAACACATTCAATGTTTAGCCTCACCTCAAAAGTTTTGGCCTCGAAGGGAATGATTTCAAGGGAATTTTGACCATCTTTTTTGATGATTCTATAAGCATAGTTTGAGTTCCTCTTCCAAGTATTGAAGGACTTGATATTAGCTGGAAAATCAGTCAAAAGTGGAATTTGACTCACCTCCCCTACCAATAGTAGATAATCTTTGGGTGGAATGCTGATGTTGGCAGGAATGGTTGGAAGAATGGGGTAAATAAGGTTGATTGAATCGTTTTGCTTATTGATCACCCTAAGTGCAATGTTTTTTATCCCAGCTTCAGCAGAGTTTTCGAGCTGTATTTTTCCTACGAAATAGGCGTTGTTGAAAATTTCCAGACTATCTACAAGTGCAAATCCACTTTGAGAAAGCAGGATGATTTTACTTATGTCCTCAGGCTTTGGGACATCGATTTGAAGCTCTATGGTTGGATTATTTGAGGCATAAACAATGGGAAGCACTTCCCTATTCTGAAAATTTATTTTATCCAAAGACCATGAATAGGCAGAAGTATCCATTCGAAGGCTAAGGTCTTTGATATAAGCTTGTGAATAGGCAACTTGGCTATTGCTTAGGAGAAAAGCCAGACTCAAAATCAGGCAAACAAAATTCTTCATTGAGAATACATTTTTGGGTTCTGCACCACAAAATTAGCATATTTTTGTTTCCAGTACAGAAATTCTAAAAGTCTCTCCAAATAAAAAAAATCCCGCTCCTATGGCGGGATTTTTTAGAAGTTTTCATCGAATTGATTTTAATTATTTGATAAGGACCCTTTTGGCTATGTCTCCCCAAGCAGTGGTCAGGTGAACGATATAGAGACCTGTCGTCAATCGCTCGGTAGCAAGCCTTATGGAACCTGATCTGGCATCCACTCCACCCACTTTCACTTGCTGATAAACCTTACCTGTCAAGTCCAAAAGTCTCATAGTAGCCTCACCATCTCCAGGCAAATTTTTGAATACTACTTCAGCTTCCTGTCCGGCAGGATTTGGCGTTACTTTTAGGATAATGTCATCAATTTCAGGTGTGTTGTCGCCATCATCGTCATCCCATTGATTTTGATACTTGATTACATCAGAATTAACAACTTGGCCAATGGAATTGTTAATGCCAAAAAAGAGAGCTAGTAGTGTAAAAATAAATAAACGGTTCATAGAAAAATGTGATTTTAATTATTCATATTGCAATTCAAATATTGTACATTTATTCTTAATTACCAAAAAAATAATAATACAATTGATAAAAATATATTTTATTTCAAATAAATTGCATTTTGTCGGATTTTGAAAAAATCACTCATTTTTGAAAGAAATAATTTATTTGTTCAAGAAGTTTTACTAGAAAATTGAATATTGTCTTTTCTTACTTGTGATAAAACTCAAATCATTACCTACTCATTTTCAGCAATTTACAAGGCGTTAAATATTACTGAATTTTCTTAAAGTATTTTTTATATTTATATAATTAAATCAATGGAAATGATTACAAACTACAAGCCATTTATTGTATTCCTTTTTTGTATAAATATCCTTACATCAAATTCCTTTGGATCAAAAATTTGTGAACTTTCTTCTGTTTCTGATCCAACCAAGTCTGAAATAAATGAGGTTTCCAACAGGTTTATGGCTGCTATAAGGAAGGGCGATGAATCCTCTAGCTCTCTTTTGCCGTGTATGGATTTGGCTATTAAATTTTCTAGAAAAAAAGGTATGGGCATTTCCCTTGTAAAGTCATATGACCTTTTAGGTCAATATTATTTGTTAAAAGGAGATTTCGATTTAGCAAAAAAATATGTGATATATGGCTTGGCAGTTTCAGACAGTATTCAAAATATAAAATGTCAAGCTAGATTGCTGAATTCTCTAGGAAACATTGAAAGTGAATCAGGCAATGTCGAATTAGCTATTGAATACTACCTAAAATCCAAGCAGGCATGGGAAAAGAAAAATGCTAAGTCGAAAGTCCTTGGTCTCGAGATAAATATTGCAACATTACACCTCAACCAAGAAAATTATGATGAAGCGACACTCCTTTTTGAGAAATGCCTCCAAAAAGCAATAGAATTAAAGAAAGATTATTTGAAAAATCTTTGTTACATAAACTTAGGAGTGTTACATGAGAATATCGGAAACTTTGAGAAAAGTCTAGAATACATTGAAGAAATAATCAAACAACCTCACGATGAAATACCCCAGCCAATTCTTCACAAGGCATTAGTTTATGGAAGTAAAATCCATTTAAGACTAAAAAATGTAATTAAGGCGGAATACTATTTTGGTCTAGCTGTAAATGTTAATAACAATAGAGAAAAGCTAGATCTTCATATTTCATGGGGTGATGGCCTATCTTCTATGGGACTGAATCGAAGTGCAATAAGTAAATATCAAATCGCTGTAAACTTTGCTAACGACCTAAACGATAATTACCTTTTGTCCCAAATTTATAGGAAGATTTCTAAAGAATATAGGACAATTAATGACTATAAGAGTGCATGGAATTACTATGAGCTACATAAACAAATCAATGATACTCTAAGAAGTGAGGAGAGGAGGATAAACCTAAATAAAATTGTTTCAAAGTACGAGCAACAGAAAAAGGAGATGCAGATTCTTGCTTTGGAAAAGCAAAGAAAGAGTGATGCAATAATTAAAGTAGTTACTTTCATATTAATTATCGCATTAATAATTCTCTTGATCAATGCATATTCAAGGTATATGTTAAAGAAAAATACCTCTGAAAAATTACAGACTCAAAATGAAAAACTTGTTTTCCAAAACAATCAAATCAAGGCCAGAGAAAAATTATTAAAAAAGAAGAACTTGGAGATCGAAGAAAAAAATGAATTATTAGCCCTTCATTCAGGTAAAATTGACCATCAAAATAGAGAACTGCAACGGTATAATCTTGACCTAGAGCAATTTGCATATAGTGTTTCTCATGATCTTAAGGCTCCTATAAGATCGATAAATTCATTTTTATTCTTAATTCAAAAAAATATTAATAACCCAGAAATAGTTCACGAGTATCTTCAAATTGCGCAAGACAACAGTCAACTTCTCGCAAATTTATTGGATGATTTACTGATTTATACAAGGTTAGGTAGGTCTGAAATTAGGCCTGTCCTAGTAGATTTAAATGAAATTTTTCAGAAAGTAGTTAAGAACCTCGACTACCAGATCCACAAGTCGAACTCTAAAGTAGTTATTGAAGAACTTCCAGTTGTTAATGGTTTTTCTGCTGATCTATATCTTCTATTTCAAAACTTAGTTCATAATTCAATAAAATTTAAACATCCTGATAGAAATCCAGAAATATATATTTCAAGTGAAACGACTCCTAAATTTCATATTGTTTCCATAAGAGACAATGGGGTAGGAATTAAAAATGAACATCTGAACCAGATATTCAAAATATTCAAAAGGATTGATAAAGAATTAGAAGGCACGGGAATTGGATTAGCTATTGTGAAAAAAATAATTGAATATCACAATGGAGAGGTTGCAGTAGAATCGGAGATCGGCCAAGGAACAATTTTTCATATTAAACTAAAAAAGTCTTTGCAATAAGTGCTAAATTTTGCATATTAATTTATGCGCCTTGTTTATGTAATACTAATTCTAGCCCCCGGTTTAGGCTTCTCGAATTGTTATCCTGATTCTCTTATTGGTAGGAAGGATAAAATTTTGAAATCTATCTTAAGGCAAGCAAACTCCAAAGTAAGAAATAACGAGTTTGAAGAAAAAGATTTAAATTGTATGAAGTACGGTCTAGGCCTAGCAGAACCCAGATCAAACAACATTTATTCAATTAGATTTTGTGATTTAATAAGTACTTATTATTTGGATATTGGATTATATGATTCGTCAGAGTTTTACTTAAAAAGAGCATTAAAGCACTTAGATTCAACAACCCTTACAATACCACTTGGTAAAATTTATAATAGTTTCGGCCTATTAGAATCCAGCAGGGGAGATTTTGAAAATAGTTTAAAATACTATTTAGAATCTTTAAAGATCTTTAAAATAAAGAACTCTCCAAAAAACCAAGTTGTGACATTGAGTAATATGGCATCCTTATTCCTCGATTTTGGAATTCATCAAAAAGTAATTTCCATAACAGAGGAAGCTCTGGATGTTTTAGAGAGTCCATCAATAAAAGAATCGCAAAAAGCGTTTTCAAGTCAGATTTTTTGGTTACATCTTGGAATTGCATATGAAGAGATGAAGAAATATGAAGATGCGATAACTTTTTATAGTAAAATTTTAGATTCAAATGGACCCAATATTGATGAGATACGGTTAAAGGCAATTTCTGGTGGTTATAATTGTGCTGCCAAATTAAAAAAAGAGTCTCTTAGAAATCAATTCTTTAATCTTCTTCATGGCTATAGTGAATATGAAAGCAGGCCTGAAATATTTGGGATTCTTGGAAATCATTTCTACCAGGAAAGTGAATATTCCAAGGCAGTCAAATATTATAAAAAAGCATATAAATCCTGCAAAGAAGCAAACAATATTATCCTACAAGTTGAATACCTTAAACAACTCTCCCAAGCCTACGAAAAAAGTGGCGATTACAAATCTGCCCTCCTCACAACCCAAAAATACCAAAGCATCCAGGATACACTCTTAAGTGCCCAAAAAGACCGCAACCTAAGGGATATGATTGCAAAGTATGAAACCCGTGAAAAAGAATTGGAGATTCAAAGCCTCAAAAGGCAACAAGAATCAGACAGGAAAATAAAGCTTATCGGTGCATTTCTATTACTTGCTTTAGCTTCCACAGCTTTTATCATGTTTAGGAATTATAAACTCAAAAGGGATTCTAACAGAAAAATGTTGCTCCATGTTGCTGAGATAAATGAAAAAAATACCCAACTGGAAGTTAAAAACAGCGAATTGCAACAGTTTGCCCATAGTGTTTCCCATGATTTGAAACTCCCGGTAAATGCAGTCCGTTCTTATATTCAGCTTGCCAAGAGAAGCATTAAGGCTGGCTCACAAAAGGTAATACATCACCTGGATACAGCATTGGAAAATAGTGTCAACCTAAGCCTACTTCTGGAGGGACTTTTGGCCTATACCAGAGTAGGGAAATCCCATACCGATCATGAGTTTATCAATTTGAATAAGGTCGTTAAAAAAGTGTTTAATAGCCTAAGGGAAGATCCAAAATATGACGAGCTGTTTTACGCTGTCGATGAGTTACCCGTTATTTGGGGATTATATTCGGACATCTACATGTTGTTTCAAAACCTGATTCAAAATGCCCTCAAGTTTACCCCAGCTGAAAGAACCCCAGAAATAAACATTCGCTATGAGTACAACAATTCCTTTCATTTTATCTCAATAAGCGATAATGGAATGGGCATCAAACCTCAGTATCAACAAGCAATTTTTGGTCTGTTCCAAAGGGTTAGCCAAGAGTCCGAGGGAACAGGAATTGGGCTTGCCCTGGTCAAAAAGGTGATGGATTATCAAGGTGGTCGCGTTACCGTAGAATCTACCCTGAACGTTGGGAGTACCTTTACCCTGCAATTTCCCAAATAAGAAAGGCCATGCTTACGCATGACCTCCTATTTTTCCTTGGAAAAGAATATTAATTCCTGTTGATCAGGATTTCAACCCTCCTGTTTTTGGCCTTGGCTGACCTACTGGTTTCTGCTACCTTCAGATCGGATTCACCGGCACTCTCTGTTTCCACCCTAGAGTTATCCACCCCCATTGATGTCAATATCTTTAAAGCATCCAATGCCCTTTCTTTTCCCAAAGTCATATTCAAGTCTTTCGAGCCATCGCTGTCCGTATGGCCAACGATTTTAATAGTAAAACTCTCATTCTTTTTCAGGTAGGCTACCAATTTATTGAAGTTGGCAACATCCCCAGGTCTCATTACTGACGAATTTTTAGGGAATTGGAAAGGGCCAAATGTTGGAATCGGGGTAAGATCATTAGAACTAGAATTGCGATCAGAAAGATCTGAAACTATCTCTTTCAGGTTTGGCCAATCCAGTTTCACTTTTCCACTTTTGATCCTTTCGGCTAAAGTTGGTGTAATCAATCCAGCTTTAGCAGCGGCTGACAAGTTTATATTTCCTTCCCAGTCAAACTTTCCAAGATCTATTTCTCCTACCCTACTTAGCGAATCATAAATCGCTTGAGAAATGACTCCACTCTTCAACAAATCATCAATATTACCCCATGCTCCCAGACTGATACTGGTTTTTCCCCCCTCACCTGCAGACATAATCGCATTCCAACCAGCTTCACCTACATTTAACTGACTCTTGTTTTCCGCCGTCAAAATCCCTTCTTGTACAAGTCTTTCCAGATCCTCTGCAGATAATTTCTGTCCCAAGTCAACATTCTCCAGAAGAAGTTCACCTAATCTTAGCGAATCATATGATTTTAAGTCAAGGTAATTGGAATTCTTTGCCTCTATTAAACCACCTAAACCACCAAATACTTCGGCTTGCGGCTTCATTTGCATCCAATCCCACTTCAAGTCTCCTGACTTAATTCCATCTAACTGAGATTGAGTGAGTAAGCCCCCAGCAACCAATTTACCTCCGTTCAGTGTAGTTGCCCAGTCAATGTCGTTTTTCGCTACCTTTCCCAATGCAAGTTTCTCATAAGTGGCCTGATCGAGATAGCCTTTTGCCAGGGCATTGTTTAAATCTCCCATCTTACCCAATTCAATACTTGCCGCAGCATCGACCATTTCTTGCTTGGCTTTATCCGCAGGTGATACTTTAGAAGCAAAAGGTGATCCTTCACACCCCCTTAGTAGGAAGAACAATAGCAACAATAAAAGTAAGAGTAAAAGAAGCCATAGCCACCAAGGCCTTCCCTTCGATTCTTCTGCTGTCTCCTCGGAACCCGAACTCTTTAATTCTGGTCCTTTCTCAGTTTTATGTTCGATCCGATCAGGAATTCCGTCCTTATTGTAATCAACTATGGATTCCCCTTGGGTATCTTCAACAGCTTCTCCTTTCTTTGAGTCTAGACTTCCTCCCAATCCACCCAATATGGCAGGAATTGCCAAACCACTTACCCCAAAGATTTCTGCAGACTTATGCGCATTTTGCATGAACCACCCTTTGGCTTCCTCAGCTTCAGTCTCAGACTCAAAGTATTTGGACCTTCCAATCTCCTGGTAGTTCCCAGCCCTTAGGGTGAAGTACTTTCCGTTTTCATCTTCCTTGATTGCAAAATGCTCATCTACAATCGAGTTTTTGATCACCGAACGAATTCCATTGTCTCTGGATTTATCATTTTGGTAGCCTTCAGAGTAAAATAATGGCTGGCCATCTGCTCCGTTGAAGTGGAAATAATGCTGGCCATGCTTTTCGCTATGGAAGGAATCAAATCCTGTATCAGTAGTAGTTCCTGCTTGATCCAGATCATAATCGTCATCATTGCTGGAGGAGGCAAATCCTTTTGCCAATGGTGCAGCCATCAAGTGTGCCGGAACCTCAAGTTCAACTCCATGATCTGCTGCAGACTTATGTGCATTTTTCATGAACCACCCTTTGGCTTCCTCAGCTTCAGCCTCAGACTCAAAGTATTTGGA
>JALEFZ010000003.1 GCA_022760475.1 Bacteroidia bacterium
CAACAACAAAGAAAATCAGGCCAACCTCAACAAATTTCTTCGTCAGCTCCAAATTCAAGATCAGAATAAAACAGGCAGAATTGCTATCCATACGGCTGAGGCGATAGAAATTCTGGAAGTAGATCAAATAGTTCGATGCCAGGCAGAGAGCAATTATTCAATTTTTTACATGGCCAACGGCAAAAATTGGGTAGTATCCAAAACCTTAAAGGAGTTTGTACAAAAGCTGGAGCCATACGGTTTTGTTCGTACCCACAGGTCTCACCTGATCAACATGGACTATATCCTGAAGTTCAGAAAAGCAAAATCGCACCAAATTGAACTAAAGGATGGCACAGTACTCACCCTTTCTGCCGGGAGGAGAGAGGAGTTTATGAGGAAATTTGCTGAAAAATTTGGAATGGATGATTAATCCTACTCATCCAAAATCCCCACTTATATAATTTTTAGTTAAATCGTGAATAGGGCTTTCAAATAGTTCTCTGGTTGGCCTATATTCAATCACTTCCCCAAGGTACATGAAAGCAGTTCGATCAGCGACCCTTTGGGCTTGCTGCATGTTATGGGTAACCACGATAATGGTATAGTCTTTCTTGAGTTCAAGCATGAGTTTCTCAACCTTATTCGCACTAATGGGATCAAGGGCTGAAGTCGGTTCATCCATCAGTATGATTTCAGGCTTTACGGCTATGGCCCTTGCAATACATAAGCGTTGCTGTTGCCCCCCTGACAAGGCCAAGCCAGATTTATCAAGGCTGTCTTTTACTTCATCCCATAGCGCTGCCCCTTCAAGCGATGTTTTAATTACATCTTGCAAGTTCTTCCCTGAGGTTCCGCCAGCAATTTTTAATCCGTAGGCTACATTTTCAGCGATGGATTTGGGAAAAGGATTAGGCTTTTGAAAAACCATACCAATTCTTCTTCGGATATCAACCACATCAAGCTCTTTGTCATAAATGTTTTTCCCATCCAGGAATATCTCCCCACTCACCCTTGCTATGGGAACCAGGTCATGCATCCTGTTTATCGCCCTCAGAAGCGTAGATTTCCCACAACCTGAAGGGCCTATAAGGGCGACGATTTCTTTTTCAGGGATATCCATGCTAATTCCCTTCAATACTTCTTTATCACCAAAAGAAAGGCGGAGATCCCTCACTTTTAATTTGGCAGCATCTAAGTTTTCTGACATGCTCATCTCATTTGTGCTTTACGGAATCTGTAACGAAGAATAAAGGCAGAAATATTCAAAAGAAGGATCAGTGAAATCAATACAAGGGCAGTCCCATAAGCCAAGGGCCTTACCTCCTCCATAGCATGGTGTTGGGTGGAGAGGATGTAGAGGTGGTATGGGAGTACCATGAAAGGATCAAACACCGATTGAGGAAGGTACCTGAGATAGTATAAGGCCCCTGTAAATAAAATTGGGGCAGTTTCACCTGCTGCTCTAGACAAGCCCAAAATTGCTCCAGTAAGGATACCAGGAACTGCATTGGGAAGTACATTGGTTCGAATGGCTTGCCATTTCGTAGCTCCCAGAGCCAACGCACCTTCACGGTAAGAATCTGGAACAGTCTTTAGGGCTTCTTCTGAGGTAGTGATGATGTAGGGTAAAGTTAATAATCCCAATGTCATCCCTGCGGCTAGTACGGATGCTCCGAATCCCAATCCATTGACAAATATTGCCACTCCAAAAAGTCCATAAATGATAGATGGGACACCTGCAAGATTCCTGATTGATGCACGAATAAGTTGAGTCATCCAATTTTCCTTGGCATACTCATTCAGGTAGACGGCTGCGCCCACCCCAAGTGGAATGGAAAATAGTGCCGTAATCAGGGTTACCAGCGCAGTTCCTACGGTGGCTGGCCAAATACCCCCCTCCGTATTTCCATTTCTGGGAAAATCGAAAACAAACTCAAAGGAAATAACGCTGCTTCCCTTGTACAACAAATCATATACAACTATCCCCAGAAAGGCTGCCACAATAAGTGTGAAAACCAACATAAGGTTAATTCCTATCCATTGTTTGGCTTTTCTCATGCTTTAGTATCTGAATTTGGAGGCTACCCATTCTGCAACAATATTAACCAACAAACTTATTGTAAAAAGCACTGCCCCAACTGCAAACAAGGAGAAGTAATGGGTTGTACCATAAGCGACTTCGCCCAGTTCAATAGCAATAGTAGCAGTCAGTGTCCTTATAGAGTCGAAATAGCTATTGGGCATCGATAGGTTATTTCCCGTTACCATCAAAACCGTCATGGTTTCACCGATGGCACGTCCCATCCCCAAGACCATAGCGGCTATGATGCCTGAAAAGCTAGCAGGCAGGGTAACACGAGTGAGTGTGATCCACCTGTTGGCTCCCAGCGCATAAGAAGCTTCTTTGAAAGAATTGGGCACTGCCCTTATCGCATCTTCCGCTACGCTGACAATGGTCGGCAAGGCCATAACCGCCAACAAAATAGACCCATTCAGGGCATTGAGGCCATTATTCAGACCAAAAGTCGAGGCAATGGCTGGGCCTAAAAGGACAATACCCAAAAAACCAATCACAACCGAAGGGATACCAGCAAGCATCTCCAGGATCGGTTTTAGGATCTCCCTGACCCTGGCAGGGGCAATTTCTGAAAGATAGGCAGCGCTACCAATTCCCAGCGGAACTGCTATGATCATAGCTCCCAGGGTTACCATGAGGGTAGACACCAACATGGAACCAATACCATAGGAGGCCTTTTCGTAGGCAGAGGGGTTCCAGGTAGAACCAAAAAGAAACTCCAAAGGATTTATCTCGGCAAACGTCCGGATTCCATTGATCAACAACATTAGGAAAATCCCCAGAAGGATGAGTACCGAAAGCATGCCTGCACCTAAAAAAAGGTAGCTGAAAAGACGATCTGTTCTGTTTCTATTCATAAAGACCGTTTTGCTTATTAATCATTACATGTTCAGGAGAAAGGGGATAATAACCCTCACGCGATACCAATTCCTGGCCTTCACGACTCAACTCAAACTGTATGAATTCAAGGATTTTCCCTGAAGGCTTTCCATTTGTGAATTGGTAAAGAGGACGGGTGATGGGATAGGCTCCACTGGTGATGTTATCCTTTTCCAAGGGTGAGATAAAAAGGCTGTCCTGAGCTATGTTCAATATTTTTAGTCCATCTACTATGCTTCCATTCTTTTTTACCACGTAGCCAAGCCCTACATAACCAATGGCAGAGGGATCTTCCCTAACCCCAGCTACAATTTGAGCGTTGCCGTTCATTTGCTTTGCTTCAGGAGAATAATCTGCCTTAAGAAAATTATCTCGAAAAAAGATGTAGGTACCTGAATTGTTTTGCCGCCCATAAAGGTTAATCTCCAGGTCTTCTCCACCAAATGCTTTCCAATTATCTTTTTCACCCCTGAAGATTTCTCCCAACTGTGAAGTTCCAAGGCCATCAAGCGGGTTTTGGTCATTCACAATGATGGCAAGGGCGTCCACTGCGAAAAGGGTGGTAAAAACCTTAACGCCTTGAGATTCTGCCAATGAAATTTCCTTCTCCTTCATGGGCCGAGAAGAATTGGCAATATCAGTCTTGCCATTTATAATGGCGGCAATTCCGGTTCCTGACCCTCCCCCAGTAACTGCAATAGAAACCAGTGAATCTTTATCCATATAGGCCTCTGCGAGGGATAAAGCAAGACTTACTTCGGTATCAGAGCCTTTTAGTTGTAAGAGGGAATAACCTTTTGGAGCCTTTGAGCATGAAGAAGTTATCAAACTCAAGGCTAAGATAATATGAAGAATAATTACAAATAAAGGCCTCGCCATACTTACAAGGTAAGTGGCCTAAATTATGATCCTGTTAAGGACACATTAAGTTCAGAACATATTTACTTTCTACCAGGTGATGGGGACGGAAACCTTGGTTTGGTCCCATGCCAGGGTCATATTGAGGACTTCCTGGTACGCAAAATCAATGGTAAACATCTCCAAGGACTGGGAAAGGCTTTCAACAGCCACACTGGTAGTAAGCACATCAAATTCTGCCTTACGGGAAGCGTCAGCATTAAAGTCTACCCCCCATGGATACATTTCGCTATTGAAAATGACTTTCCATTCATTCTGTCCTGGGATCGTCCAAAGGGTGTAGGTTCCAGCCTTCAGCACTTCACCTCCTATGGTGAGATCTTTGTTGCTGGTGAAGGTGGTAGCTTCATTGGCTCCTGTGCGCCAAACCACATCGTAGGGTACCAGTTCCCCAAAAATAATCCTTCCCTTTTTAGAAGGCCTGTTGTAGAACACCTCAATTTTAAGATCTCCTTCAGAAAACGATGCTGTTTCCTCTGGGCTATGGCTTTTGGTATAGTTTCGAAATCCCCAGAATAGCAGCATTAAAATTACTACCAAGCTGGCAATGCCAATAAGTACATTTCGTAAAGTCTTGTTCATGAGGGTTTAGTTAATTGAAGGATTTGTATGGTTAAGGAATCCTGAGAATGCTTAGTCTACCTAGACGGTTATATGCTTGAGTAGATTTTTCTCACGAAGATAAAATTCATGTGAAAGTTTAAGAAATAATTTTGCGGTAATCATGGCATCTCCCCACGCTCGATGTCGATCCTCCATGCTGATATTGTAACGCTTACAAAGCTCATCCAGTCCATAATTTGAAGCCTCTTGAGGATAATTTCGCCTGGAAGCCTGATCCAGTTTTTGCGCCATGAATGCTGTATCAATTTTGGGATTGAATAGGAAGAATTTCTCCATACCCAGTCTCCTAAGTACCATTTCAACCATACTTACATCAAAATATATATGGTGAGCAATAAGTACATCTGCTTGAATGTAGTTCAGCAACTTTTTTATGGCTTCTAATTCATCCTCACCCCCCATTCTGACTTCTCCCGGCAGAAGTCCATGGACAGAAATACTTTCCATGCCCGGTTTTCTTTCTGCAGAAACCAGCAATTCAAAGGAATCCTTGATCCAGATTTCCCCATTTCGAATGGCAACCGCTCCAATCTCCAGAATTCTATCGTTTTGAATGTTAAGACCTGTCGTTTCTGTATCAAAAACCACCATCCTCAAATCTGCCCACTTGCTGCGGGGACTGGCTTTTTGCTTGAAAGCCTTCAAGTAGTCACACACAAAGTCAGGCAACTCTCCTCTATTGCACCTTCCCTTTAGTCTATTTATGTTGACATTATCGAACATGAAAGTGCTTAACTTAGAAACACATTGAGGTTGAAGCGGGTTTTCAGGATACTTTGGAGGCTTTCTATGGTTCTGAAAGCATATTTTAAGGTTTGCTTCTCAATTTTATTTAAAGAGTCTGGATGGATAAATCTCCCTGAATTCCTGTTTCTGAAACCGTGTAATGCCCTGTATCGAATCATCAAGCCATACGCCATGGCTGCTTCCTGGTAGACTTCCGCATTTTGGGGCTCCAGTTCCGCCAGCTTTTCAAGCCTTTTCATGGTATGGGTAATTTCAGGTACCTTGTAAGAAAGGATCAAAACCCTTGCTGCATCTGTAATGGGCATCATCCCTCTGGCTTTGATGTCAAACTCATCTTTATTCTTCCCTCCACGCTCCACAATGAAATTTCTAAAAAAGCTAAGTGGAGGCGGATTTTTTACAGCATTCGCTGCAAAGAAATTAATGAAGCCCCTGGCTGTATCCATGCTCTCATGTAGATAAGAAGTTAATTCTTCAACCAATGAGATCTTCCCAAAAGCTCCCCTGAAATCAAAAAATATGGATGAATTTAACAACGCCTCGGGATCAGGAGTGTACATCCAATCCCTGAAATGGGCTTTCCATACTGACAGACTCACATTCCATTTAGGATTGCTGGCCATGATTTCTCCCTTACAGTGGGCAAAACCACAAGCTTCAATCACATCTGTAATGTGTGTGCCAAGTTTAAGGAAATAGGCGGCCACTTCCTCCTTCATTTCTTCAGGAGGATCTTCATAAATGATGGCGTTGTCCTGATCGGTGCGGAGCAACTGCTCTCCCCTCCCCTCTGAGCCCAGCGACATAAAGCAAAATGCTTCCTTAGGCCTTATTTCACCTGCCTCGTCCATTTTTCTCAGGCTTAATTCTACTGCTTTCTTGATCAGGGCATCGTTTATTTCGGTCATCACCTGGGTAATGAAAAAGATGCTGATTTCCTGCTCGAGGTACGAATATATCAATTGGGCAGCTCTGTCGCGGATTTGCCTGAGTTTCTCTTGATTTTTGGCATGCCTGATCCTTTTGATAAGGACTGCGGGGTTATTCCCCTGGGACAATAACACATCATGCTCGGTGATGATTCCTACAAAACGGGTTTGGGGAGTCCCATCTTCTGTAACCACCAGGTGCCTTACATTGTGTTTCATCATGGTCAGGATGATTTCCGCCATGGTTTCGCCTTGTGGTACGGTCAACACGGGTCGGCTCATGATTTTGGTAATAGGAGCATTGATTCCAAAAAGGCCATTTCCAATTTTTCGGGTAAAATCGACATTGGTAACAATCCCAACGGGCAAGAGCTCATCATTGGCTACCACAAGCGAACCTATGCCCATCTCGGTCATGATATCGGCGGCATCCTTGATGGTGTTTTCGGGCTTGATGAAAGCAACTTCGCCTTTGTGCTTAAGCACGATCACATCTTCCTCACGAAAAAGCACAGAAGCGCTTCGGCTCTCCCCAAGTTCGATCCTTGCCCGATTCATTTTTTTGCCCTGCTCACGGATAATGGACATACCCGCAGCCAAGCCAGAGGCAAAGAACATGGCTACTTCAGGAAATTTGGATAGGGTAGCTTTAAATTCCTCAGCAGGAATCAGATACAGCAAGGCTTCTTCACTCACCTTCGCACTGGAAACATAGGGACTTCCACTGAGAACTGAACGTACCCCAAAGGTATCTCCCACATCACATACATCTATCAGTCGGGTATCTTCTTCATATTCCTTAAAAATCTCTACACGACCTTTTTGAAGCACAAATACCACTCCTTCATTTTCTTCCCCCTCCTGAAAAATGAATTCATTCTCCGCAAAAAACTTCATCCGGATGGATTCAGCCAATGTCCTAAGGTTCTCTTTGGGAATGTAGGCATAGGGAGGATAATGATGAAGGAAGTCAGAGGTTCTAGTAGCCAGGCTTTGAGAAATCATCGGGTAATGAGGTGCTTCTTTATATTCTAGGAATTTAAAAATATATGAAATTAATGAAATATAAAGAAACAAAGCTCATTCTACTGAATATCAATAGTCATACATGGCTTTCCCCTTCAAAAGTCTACCTGGAATCAGGATTAATTAAAATACTCCTTTGCTGCCGCCACTACCTTTTTGGTATTCCCAACGAAAATCTTGTCGTCTATGATAATCACTGGTCTTTTGAGAAAGGTATATTCCTCCAGGATATATTTCCTGTAATCTTCCTCTCCCAATTCCATTTCATTGAGGCCCATAGATCTGTATTTCATGGCCCTTCGGCTAAAGAGTTGCTCATAACTGCCAGCCAGCTCCTTCATCCTGTCTATTTCTTCCTCAGTAATGGGTTCTGACTTAATTTCGCGAAGTTGCACTTCAGGGCCAGGTTGTAATTCTTTGAGAATGCGCTGGCAAGTGCTACAAGTGGCGAGGTGGAATATCTTTGTCATAGCGTCAAATTTAGGTAAAAAAGGAATTACTGCTCCATTTCCTTAACTTCAATACAAAGCGGAAGTTATGAAAGTCCTACAATCATTTTTCTGCCTCCTGCTTCTGGGAGCATCAATCCAGGCCCAAAATCCAGAAGGGTTCATGGCCTTACCACCTGGATATGAATTATTCAGGATGGATACAAGTCTAAGGGTTTTTCTGGATAGCAGCCAGAAGTTGACTCTAACGGAAGTAATGGATTTAAGGAATAATTTTATTCCCTTCGATAGCCTGGATAAGGCCATCAGCCCGGAGGTAAATGTTTGGGCATATTTAAAAATTCAAAATCAAAGTCCAGACAGCTTATCGCTAATTTGGAGTACAGGTCATGGCGACTCCATGGAATTGTACCAATTCCAGGATGGCAAAGAGGTTAGGCACCGTTACAACGGCTTAATGGTCCATGTGCCTGACAGGAATATCAAAGTCTGGAATGGAGATGCTTTCAATATCGAAATAAAGCCGGGTGAAGTGAGAGAACTTTACCTCAAAAAGCACCAAACGGATGAAATCAGGCAGACCCTTTCTCCCTACCTGATGACCAATCGCAATTACGCCACGCGATTCTACACCTCAGCTTACAGGGGTAGCCTTATCATCAGCTGCTTTCTAAGTATTCTTGCCATCATCCTCATTTATAACCTCATTATTGGATTTTCGACCAAAGAGGCTCTGTATTTTTTCTACTGCCTATACCTGCTTTCCATTGGTGGGACGATTTACCTGGAAAATATCACTTCGTTTTTCCCAAAATTGGGTTTTCCCGACCCTATGTGGAACCTGAATACCTCCTTCCTTCTGTTTAACCTCATATCTGTATCCTATTTATTATTTGGAAGGAAGTTTATCAACTCAGCTCAACTTACTCCAAGGTGGGATAAGGGGATCAAAGTCCTCCTGAGCATCCGAATAATTTTCGCCCTTATTGCCTTTACCTATGTAGTCAGCCATTATTACATCACTCGGACACGTTCAGCACCTGACCTGGTCTTTACCATCATCATGGTCATCATGGGAATTGAGGCCCTTTTTATGTTGTGCTATTTTGTCCCTTTATTCAAGTCAAAGTCAACTGTAGCAAAGTTTTTCATAGTTGGTTCTAGCCTACTCTTTTTGGTTGGCTTTGTGGGATTCATCATTCAGAAAATATTTGACATCAACACCTTTGCCTACTTCCTTATAGGTGTTATCCTTGAAATTCTGGTATTCTCCCTGGGCTTGGGATACAAATTCAGGAAAAACCAACAAGATAAGCTAACAGCAGAGAAAGCGCTCAATAAGGAGTTATCGAAAATCAACACAGCCTTTGGGCGTTTTGTGCCCTACGAATTTCTGGACTCCCTGGGGCATGAAACAGTTACACAAGTAAAATTAGGAGACCAAGTCGAAAAGGAAGTAACCGTATTTTTTTCAGATATCCGCGGTTATACTTCTCTTTCGGAAGGTATGTCTCCTGCCGACAATTTTCGCTTCCTAAATGCGTATCTGGGACGTGTTGGCCCCATTATCAAGGCAGAAAATGGCTTCGTCAACCAGTATTATGGTGATGGTATCATGGCCATTTTTATGAAAAAGCCTTCCGATTCAGTTAAGGCCTCAATTGAAATACAGGAAACCCTATCCAAATACAATGAAGAAAGAAAGACAAAAGGCAGAAAGGCCATCAAGATTGGTATAGGTCTTCATACAGGGCCACTTATGATGGGTATCATCGGGGATCAATTGAGGATGGACGCAGCAGTTGTTTCTGATACTGTGAATACTGCCTCAAGGATGGAAGGCCTCACAAAATTCTACGGAGCAGATATGATCCTCAGCGAAACAGTGGTTGACCTACTGAATGAAGATCATCCATTTCAGTTGAGGTATTTGGGAAAGGTACTTGTCAAAGGTAGACGCCAACCCCTGGATATTTACGAATGTCTGGATGCCTGTAAGCCCAAGGAAAGATTTCAAAAATTGCAGACGTTAGACGATTTTGAAAAGGGCTTAAAGGCTTACTTCGAAAAAGACTTTGGCCAATCAGCCAAACATTTTCAGTCAGTAGTCGAAAAAAATACAGAAGACCTGGCTGCTCGTTTTTACCTCGGTAAGGTCAAAGACTATATTGAACATGGAGTTGAAGAACAATGGAACGGCGTGGAAAGCATGATGTACAAGTAATTTCGTAAGCATAACGAGGCTACGGAATTTTTCTTTTCTAAAAAATTTATACAATTTCCCACAAATCGGTTCGTCCCAAACACAATGAAGAAGATCATTTACTTTTTGGCCTCCTTATTGGTTCTCGCAGCATTAGGCTCCGTATTTTTTCTATATGTCCTGCCTAAAATGGTGCAGGATAATTTTGTGCCTGACTTTAAACCCAAGGAAATAATCCAGGTTCATACCATTGTGTTAGAAGAGGTTCAGGGATTGAGTAAAATGGAGTTGTCAAAATATGTGTTCAATGATGACTTCAGATATCAATTCAAAATTGACAACTGGCCTGACCCAATCATTGACATGAAGGCTTATGGTGAAGTGGTCGCTTGCGTGGATTTTGCCAAGGTGGATTCAAATGATATCAAGGTCATAGGAGATACACTGATCCTTTCTTTACCCGATCCGGAAATTTGTTATGCCAAGGTCAATCATGACAAATCAAAGATCATTGAAACCCATTACACTAAAATCTATCCCGAAACTCAAAAGCTGTACGAAAATGCTTACCAGGCTGCAGAAAATCGAATGAATGATGAGGCCTTGAACTTCGGGATTCTGGATAGTGCAAGAATGGGGGCAGAGAAGACGCTTATCCCTTTGTTGAAAAACCTTACTCAAAAAGATGTCTTCATCAAGTTTCCCTCCAGAAAGCTTGTTCCCAAAGTAGAAAAGCCTGAAAGTATCAAACTTCCTGTGGAGGTTAAACCCTCTAGCATCAGGTAATTGATCCAGTTTTTGCAACCCTGCCATACTTTGACTGTCGATAAAAAAGTCGATAGCTATAAATATGAGTTGTCAAATTTAGCATTTGATCGACTATAACTTTACAAAACCACATTAACCTTAATTATGAAAACTTTTTTTCAGCTTTTTGTGGCAGCCTTGCTTGCCATAGGTACAACAGCATGTTTCAACACAGAACTTATTAGCGGAGATGTAAAAGCAGAATCTACAGAGGGAGATTTCAATTCCTTGATTTCTGCAGGGGTGCTTCAAAAGCTCAATGATGTACAGACCAAAACTTTGGTAATTACAGGTACCAACGGTAGCAAGGTGGTAACGCTCACCCTGTCTGAGGTAGCTGCGGATACCACAACCAACTGCCTGACACCAGGTACCTATGAAGCAAGCAATATTACCAATAATGCGCAGTTGATTTATGCTACATCAAGTCTGGCTTATACCAGCATAATTAGCTGCTCGGCTACAATTTCGGATTGTGTAGAGGACGATAAGTCAATCAGTGGAACCTTTGAAGGAACTGTTGCTACCACGACTGGAGATACCATTTCATTCAGCAATGGATCTTTTGACAAGGTGGTTTTCTCAGTACAATAGAACCCGCTGTACAGGAATCCGACACGGATCAAAGATAAAAAGCCTCAAATGCTAAGTTTGGGGCTTTTCTATAGGCTTCCTGAAATCTTTGCCCCTGAAATCCCGTTTATTATGTTAAAGAATAGTTAATTCTGGGATTACAAGTACTTTACAACAACACAAACTACCAATATCATGAAATACAACTTCAAAATTACCCTTTTAGCCGTGTTCTCGATTTGGGCAATGGTTTGTCGCAGCCAGAATGGAGATATATCTGGAGAAGAATCGAACTAGCAAAAAAAATACCTTACCCTTAAAAAGCCTGTCTAATGAACTTTAGACAGGCTTTTTAAATTTTTTCAGCACATTTACATTTCCCTTCGTCTAATAATCAAACACAGCTGATCTTTCCTTTATTTACAACAATTCAAACACAATTAATCATGAAAACCTTTTTGAAAATCGTTTTAGTGCCCCTTTTCGCCTTGATGGCCGTAGCTTGTGAGCAGACAGATATTCTCGGAAATGTAAGTGCAGTCATTGATGGAACCTCAAAACAAACATTCACAGCAAGCGGAGTTCTTAGCAGAACCAACCAGAACGGAGGAAGCAAAAACATGACTATCAATGCTTTTTTTACTGATGATCGTGAGACCCTTGCCATTTCCGTAACCAATAATGTAGATGGGGGGAGCGGAAGAGACTTTTCAACTGGTCTTTATACCCAAAACTCTGCGGATACCAAGGCGACTTTAATCCTGCTGAAGGATTCTGAGGAATACAAGTCCCTGGATGACTGTAAGATAGAAATTACCAACAATGATTCTGACGACAGGTTTATAGACGGGACTTTTAGTGGAACCCTGGTCAATGCCTCGGGAGATACCATAAAGGTAGAGAAGGGAACATTCGAAGACGTTTCTTACCGCTAAGCATGAATGCTTAAACGAAATGAAAACACAAATTCTCTAAGCGCAACATTTATCTGAAAACAGGAGGCTGCCTTTTAAAGGGCGGCCTTTTTTTTGATTGCCAGTTTGGGTTTTGCAGCCAGTTGAACAATTTATTCATGCAGAGGTCATATATTTAGGTTATCAGCTGTAAATCAGCCTTTCCACCAAGCTCATTGGCTTAAGGCTTGATATACAGTTCCTATACAACAAATTGAACTCTATTAGCATGAAAAAACTTGCTTCTCTTATCACCCTTCTAAGCCTTTGGAGCATTGGCTTTTGCCAACCTCAAATTGTATTTGAACAAGTAGCTACTGGTGTAAGTGGCATTGTAGACATGGCTCACGCCAATGATAGCCGCCTATTTATCGTGGATAAGGCTGGCCTAATCAGAATCATGTATGCCGATTATTCCTTCCAAAGCACTCCTTTTCTGGATATCCGTCAAAGGGTAAACTCACTTCCCTCTGAAATGGGATTATTGGGTTTGGCCTTCCACCCGGACTTTAACACCAATGGAATCTTTTTCCTGAATTATACCAACAACAATAATCAAACGATCATTTCCCGTTTCAAGGTAGATGTCAACGATGTGAACATTGGCGATCCCAATAGCGAGGAAATCATCATGACGGTGAATCAGCCCTTTGAAAACCACAATGCAGGGGATATGGCATTTGGCGTGGACGGATACCTGTATATCACCATGGGCGACGGTGGAGCAGGCAGTGATCCAGGCAACCGAGGGCAGGACAGCCTTAACCTATTGGGAAAAATCCTTCGAATAGATGTAGACACCACCAAATCCTACAAAATACCTATAGATAATCCCTTCGTAAACAATCCTGATGTAGCTAATGAAATTTGGAGCATTGGTTGGAGAAATCCCTGGAAATTCAGTTTTGATAGAGAAACCAATGAGTTGTGGATCGCAGATGTAGGGCAAGGAAGATTTGAAGAAGTCAATGTGGAGGCTCCTGGTGATGGTGGCAAAAACTACGGCTGGAGGTGTTATGAGGGTCCCAACAATTTTATTTTGGGCGGATGTCAAGCCCCGGCCAACTATGTAGAGCCCATTTTTTCTTACGACCATTTCACCCAATTAGGCTCTTCGATCACAGGAGGCTTTGTTTACCGTGGAGAAGAATACCCCAATATGCAGGGATACTATGTGGTTGGAGATTACAACAGCGGCAATGTCTGGACAGTAAATAAGGATTCAAATGGTCAATACCAGTCTACTTTATTGGGGCAAAGGTTCAATAGAAATCAGATTTCAACCTTTGGCGAGAATTTCGCCGGAGACATTTTTGTGGGGACCTTGAATCAGGGTAGGATTTACAAAATGGTCGATACTTCAGCGGTTGCGACTTCAGTATATCAGAATGAGTTTGATAAAAATATCCGTTTTATTCAAGCAAGAGATTTGGACCTCATCAGTATCAGGTTGGCAGAGGGACAATTTTTAGATCCGAAGATCACTTTGGTCTCCATGGATGGCAAAAGCCTGGATGTACCTTATTCTGTAAATCCCAAAAAGGTAGAAATATCTACTTCAGCTTTGCTAAGAGGGCTGTACATCGTCAAGCTTGAGCATAAAGGCAGGGTATTTACACGCAAGATCAGGTTGGATTGAGCCATTTTTTTAATCGATCTGATTTTATTGACAATGGAAATATTCAAGCCCATTTTTCATGCTGAAAAGGATTGTCTATTTTTGCCCGCATAATTACGGTGAAGCTACTGTTTTCACCACTTTTTACACCTATTGATACACAGAAATGCACGAGGAATTATTTCTCACCGACCAGGAACTGGAAAGACGTTCGGAACTAAAAAGATTGCAGGAATTGGGAATCAACCCCTACCCTGCCGAGGCCTATGAGGTGAACATGCACGCCAAGCAGGTTCAGGAAGAATTTGAAGAAGGAAAGGAAGGCTTTGAAAAGCTCTCAATGGCGGGTAGGATAGTTTCCAAACGTATCATGGGGAAGGCCTCTTTTGCCCAACTTCAGGACAGTTCTGGCAGCATTCAACTATATTTTTCCAGGGACGAAATTTGCCCAGGTGAAGACAAGACCTTATACAATGAAGTTTTCAAGAAATTGATATCTCTTGGGGACATCATTGGGATCAAAGGGCATGCCTTCATTACCAAAACTGGTGAAAAGACCATTCACGTTACGGAGTTTACCCTCCTGACCAAGATATTACGCCCCATTTCTTTCCCAAAAGAAACTGAGGACGGAAAAGTCTACGATACCCTTACCGATACCGAAACGCGCTACCGCATGCGTTACCTGGACTTGATCGTCCATCCACAGGTTCGTGAAAACTTCAAGAAGAGAACCCTGCTCATGCAGAGCATGCGTAATTTTTTGAATGAAAAGGATTATCTGGAAGTAGAAACACCTATCCTTCAGCCCATTTACGGAGGTGCTGCGGCAAGACCATTCAAGACTCACCACAATACGCTTGACATGACCCTTTATCTGCGTATTGCCAATGAGCTTTACCTGAAAAGGCTGATTGTAGGAGGTTATGATGGGGTGTATGAATTTTCAAAGGACTTCAGGAATGAAGGAATGTCGAGGTTCCATAACCCTGAGTTTACTCAGATGGAGCTCTATGTAGCCTATAAGGACTACAACTGGATGATGGATCTTGTAGAGGAAATGGTGGAAAGGGTTGCCATTGATGTTACGGGTGGCACCAAGGTTCAGGTAGGCGAAAACGTCATCGACTTTAAGAGACCATGGAAGCGATACACCATGTATGAATCCATCGAGGAGTATACAGGCATTGATATTTCTGAAATGGATGAAGCTCAGCTTCGTGAACTTTGTGGCAAGTTGGAAATTGAGGTGGACGACAGCATGGGCAGAGGTAAATTGATTGATGAGATATTCGGTGAGAAAGTTGAGCCATTATTGATTCAACCCACCTACATCACTGATTATCCTGTGGAAATGTCTCCATTAGCCAAAAAACACCGTTCGAAAGAAGGCCTGGTTGAGCGTTTTGAAGGAATTTGTAATGGAAAGGAATTCTGTAACGCCTATTCGGAGTTGAATGACCCTATTGATCAGCGCGAAAGATTCGAATCTCAGTTGGAACTGGGCAAGCGCGGTGATCAAGAAGCCATGATGCTGGATGAAGATTTCCTTCGTGCGCTTGAATTCGGCATGCCCCCAACTTCAGGTCTTGGAATAGGAATTGATCGACTTTCCATGATCATGTCTAATCAGCCAACCATCCAGGAAGTCTTGTTCTTCCCTCACATGCGTCCTGAACAAGGTGCTCAAGTGGATGGCAGAGAAGCATTCAAACAAGCTGGCGTAGCTGAAGAATGGATTGCACCTGTGATCAAATCCGGGGTTACCACTGTAGCTGCATTGAAATCAGCAAACCCAAACAAGTTGCACCAGGATGTCTGTGGCATCAATAAGAAATATAAGTTGGGTCAGAAGAATCCCAGCAAAGAAGAGGTGGAATCCTGGACAAAATAGGAAAGTAAAGACAACAAATTAGGAAAAAGAATAAGTTGAATTAGGGCAAAAGTATATGTGTTTTTGCCCTATTTTATCATAGTTTGAAATTTTATTTACTTCTAAAGCTTAATAGGCATTAATCAAAATTATTCGCTTATTTGCATTAATTAACTTGATTTTTTTGAACCCGGGCTAAGAATAGCCCTATGTTTAGCTTAAAGGTGAGCCCCATGTTACCAGCGTACGAATTCCCGGAATACTCTGCAGATTTACCCGAAGACGAGAACACGGTTGTAGAACCGGATTCCGAGGAAGAAACATCAACTCCTGTGCCTCCCAAAAATGAAGACTCTCAAGAAGATGTAACTCCTGCAAATGAGGAGGAGACTTCTAATGAAGAGTCAACCCCTGCTGCTGAGGAAGAAGCACCTCAAACAGAGGAAGAAGTTCAGGCCGAGGAAACTGAAGTAGAGGAAACTGAAGTAGAGGAAACTGAAGCAAAAGACGTAACTCCTACAGAAGATTCTGGTACCGAAGAAAAGGCTCCTGAAGCAGAAAGTGCTTCTTCAAATGATGAAGAGGTGGTAGCTGCGGCCGAAGAAGGAAAGGAAGAGGCTCCGCAAAAAGAGGAAGAAGCGCCTGTAAGTCATGTAGAGACTGTTCCAGAGGGCATAGAAGAAGACCTTTGGAATAAGATGAAGGAAATCCTGGCAGGTGAGAAATCCAACCAGCAAATCCTGACGGAGGCAAAACTTGAAGACCTAAACAAGTTATTGGATCACTTCACAGCTGATTCACGCATCCTTAGACACATTCCCCGTGTAGGGCTTGTCAAAAGAACTTTTGACGCCCTGAAATATAAGGAGGAACTAAGTGATGACCAAGCCAATACATTCCAGGAAAAATTGGCTGCCTTCAACAAGAACAGAGTTGAAGCCCAAAAGGTAGTTGAAGATCAGAAAAAAGAAAATGCTCGACTAAAGTCTGATCTCCTTGAAACCCTTAAAGAAATTGTAGCAAAAGAAGATCCCATGCTGATCAAAGAGGTAAGGGAGATTCAGGATAAATGGAGGGAAATTGGTCAGGTACCTCGTGACCAAATGGATGCCCTCTACAAAACATACAGGTCCAACCTGGATGACTTTTATAAGCGTAGAGAGCTTCACTTTGAGATGCTTGACTACGACCGTAAGAAAAACCTTCGGGATAAGGAGAGTCTAATCCAAGAGGCCAAAACTCTCATTCCACCAGAGGATCAACGTGAGGATTCTAACCTTTGGAAAGAAAAGATGGATATCCTGACTGATATCCAACAGAAATGGAAGAGCATCGGTCATGTCCCTCGAGAGGAAATGGAGCGAATCAATAATGACTACCGCAGCACCATAGACCAATTCTTCGAAGTTAGATCCATCTTCCTAGGCAAACTGGATGAAGAGCGTGGAGAAAATGCTGAGAGAAAAGAGGCGCTTCTTATTGAAATGGCAAAATTCGCTGAATTCCAGGCTGAAAGGCCAAAAAGCTGGAATGAAGCAACCCGTGAGTTGAAAGAGTACCAAGACAAGTGGAAAGAAATCGGTCAGGCAGCTTATGCCATTAACAATGACCTTTGGAACCGCTACAGAGCCATCTGTGATGCCTTTTTCTCAAATAAATCTGAGTTCTTTAAGAAGTTCGATGAGTTCAGAGCAGAAAACCTGGAGAAGAAGCGTAAGCTATGCGAAAGAGCTGAAGAATTGGCTCAATCCAATGAATGGGAAAAATCAGCTAAAGAGCTGAAACAACTTCAAAAAGACTGGAAAGCCATCGGGCCTGTGCCTGAAAGGCATTCAAATAAACTATGGAACCGCTTCCGTGCTGCCTGTGATGCGTTCTTCGAAGGGAGAAGGTCTCATTACCAGAAAATGCACGAGGGAGAATACGCCAACCTCGATGCCAAGAAGGTACTAATCGAAGAGGTTAAGAAGCTAACTGAAGGGGATACTCCAAACATTGATGAAGCCATTGAACGTGTCAAAGGCATTCAGGCTGAGTGGAAGTCCATCGGCAAGGTTCCTTATAAAGAGAAAGATAAAATTTGGGAAGTATTCCGCAAGCAGGTAGACGAGTTTTTCAATGGCCTTTCTGCCAAGAGAAGCAAGATGCGGGACATGGCCATGAATGTGAAGCTAGATGACATCACTGATGACAAGCAACGCAATAGCGCCATCAAGGAGAGAATCAAAAAGATCAGAAGAAGAATCTCTCAAGCTCAGTCAAATGTCGACCAGTATAGCACCAACATCCAGTTTATCTCAAAAGGTAAAAGTGGAGATGCCCTGAGAAACCAGATTCAGGGTCAGATTGACAAGGAGAAGGAGCAAATCAAGGAATGGAAAGACAAGATCAAAGAGCTAAACGAATTGGCCAAGAATCCTCCTAAGAAAGAAGTTGCTCCACAGGAAACTGAGACTGAAGCCACTCCAAAAGAAGTGGAAGCCTCAGCAGAATCTACAGAAGAAGTAGTGGAAGCTGCGGCTAGCGAAGAAGCAGGAAGTGAAGAGGAAGCTCCAAAAGAAGAAGCCCCTGCCACTGAAGGCGAGGATGAAAGCAAAGAATCAGAAGAAAGCACAGAAGAGACAGAGACCAAGGATTAAGTTCTACGCTCTTTAAGAATATGAAAATAGCTATCCAATTGGATAGCTATTTTTTTTGTTGGTTCATAAAAAATGGCCACTTAATAAAGCAGCCTTTCAGTATTATTTCTTATTCCTACTCATCCCCATCCCGCCTTTTCTTCAAATAGGCAATCAATTTCTTTTCCCATTCTCTCTCAGCCCTGTAAAATAAGACCACCTTTCGAATTGGTAAAATCTCCTTCAGCTTGGTATGATACTCTGATTCCAACTGGACTTCCTGTAATTTGTAATTGATAAATGAATCAAGGATTTTCTCAATGGCTTTTTCATCATCCTCTGAAATGGCCTGCTGCATTTGTCTTTGCTTCATTTTCATTTGCTTACGGACTTGCTTCATCTTCTCCTCTCGCTCATTGAACCATGGCCAGAATACCTGCGCCTCAGAAGTCTTCAGCTTCATCCAGTTCGAATAGTGAGCGATCCGCATGGTCTCCAGGCGTTCGCTATTCATGTTGTCCATGAATGGCCTCTTCCGTTGACCAAAGGCCAGGCTGCTCCCAAGCGACAGCATCAAAAATAAAATCCAAATATGTTTCATCATTCCTTTCTCAATAATGTTTGGTCAGTGCCTTCTTAATTCGGTTTAGTTTGGGGTAAAAAATTTAAAATTACATATCAAAAATCAGGTCTTCCAAATCGCCTAATTCAAGTTCATCGATAAACTCATCTTCCTCAAGTTTTTGGATAAGATCATCGTTGATGTCATTCTCCATTTGGTCTAGCAATTGCTCATCCTCGCTCAATACCGCCATTAAATCATATTCATCAACCCCAGCATCACTCAAAACCTCATGCAGTTCCTCCTGACTAATGTTGTCAAGACTAGCCAATTCTTTTTCTACTGGAGTACTTGGACGTAGCCCTAACCAAACCAACAATAAAATAGCGATTCCTGCTGCTATGGCAGAGAACAAACGAGTCCTTTGCCGCCCAAATAATGGTCGTACCTTTCCTGCCACGGGTAATTTGGCCATGACCCTACCAGGCAATTCGGCAAAATAATTTGCCGGCACCTCCCATATATTCCTTTTCCCAATTTTCTGGAGAAGAGGGGCTTCCATCAAGACTTCTTCGTCATCCAGCTTGTCCTGGATATCTGAAGACAATTGGTCAAAATAGCCCTCAGGAACTTTGAAGACCTCTTTCCTTTTGAGTGACCTCAATAAGGGAGCACCTTCAAGCTCTTCAAATAAATCATCATTATGGCTCATCATTCCTAATTCTCAAGTATCTGTAAAATTTGACCAAAAAAACACAAAGAGGTTTAACCCAACTTATCAAAAATCAATCATTTGTTTCCTCTAGGTACTTTTCGATCTTTTTGACAGCATGATGAAAACTTGCCTTCAATGCCCCTACACTTACTTCCAGGGCCTCAGAGATCTCATCATATTTCATTTCATCAAAGTAACGCATATTGAATACCAGACGCTGTCGATCCGGCAAGGTACCAATAGCAGCCTGTAGTTTGCGCTCAATCTCATCCCCACTTACATAACTTCCACCATGAAGGCTATGCCTCATGTCATTTTCAATGTTTTCAACAGCTGTTTGACTCATCTTTTTCCGTTTATTCAGAAAAGTGAGTGATTCATTGGTAGCAATTCTATAAAGCCAGGTCTTCAGTGCAGAATCTCCCCTGAATCTTTCTATGTTCTTCCAAGCTTTCAATAAGGTATTCTGAAGGACGTCATCAGCGTCTTCGTGAGAGATAACCATTCTCCGAATGTGGTAATAGAGCATTTGCTGATAGTTCCGGATAAGACTATCAAAGGCACGCTTGCGTGTCGCCTCCTGCTTAAGCTGGAGCAGAAGTTCCTGTTCTTGAATCACTGCCATTTGATCCTTAGACTGTATCTATCACGAATGGTTTAACCCTTTGAGTCTTTATTTGTCTGCCCCATACTTCTCATGATCTCTTCGATGGCATTGAGGTGGTCTTCGAATGCCTTTTTCCCCTCTTCTGTAACCTGATAGGTAGTATGCGGTTTTCTATCCTTAAATTCTTTCTTCTCCTGTATATAATTGAGCTTGCGAAGGTTTTTTAGATGAGTAGCCAAGTTACCATCTGATTGTTCAAGCGTTTTTTTGAGGAATGAATAGGCTACCCATTCCTCTACCAAGAGTATAGACATGATACCCAAACGAACCCTGTTTTCGAAGGCTTTATTTAGTTTGTTTAATGTTTCTTTCACCCCTTCCTTTCATACTTTAGGTACATCACTATGCCATAAATAATGTGAAAAAGCCCAAAACCAACTGCCCACATGATGATGCCATAATCTAGTAGCCATGTAGCCACGAGCCCAAGGACGACAAGGGTATACCCTAAATATCTGATTTCTCGAAAGGTAAATTTCCCTGCATTAAGTAAAGCAAGCCCATAAAAAATGAGCGTTGCACCGCTCACCAACCTACCATAACCATGGTAAGCAACAATCACACAAAACAGACCTCCACCCATCAATGGCAACAAGAGGTTAATCGCGACCCTTCGGGATATGGGCGACCAAATGGCCTTCCCCAATTTCCTGGCTCGCCTTACCGTAAAAAAAGTTGCAAAAGCTCCCGCAACAATAAAAATACATACTGCAATCAGGATGAGTATCCACAATTGGTTGTAATCCACCAATACGATCCGCTTGGCCTTCATGGTTCCATATACCCCTACACTTTCGAGATAGATATAGGTAATCCAGGCTCCAAGCAAGGCAACTATACCGGCACTTACCCCCGATAAACCACTCAAGGAGATAAATCTGGAAGTCTGTTCCATCATGCTTCGGATCTCACTGAGATCCTCCATTTGACGCTTGAATTGATCCATAAAAAGCACTTTGTTAATCAAAGTTAGCAAATGGATCGGAATCTTAAAACAAGAGGTGAATAAAGGAAAGAAAATTAGTCAAACATACGGCTTAGGTTATCCTGGGCAATCCATAAAGTTTCCTTGTCATAATCCAGCAAACCTTCTTTTCGGAGTTGGTTAAGGACGCGATTTACTGTCTGGCGAGAGGTGGAAGTAAATTGAGCAATATCTGTATGAGACAAGTAAGAAGGAACCCTGAGCATATTATTCTCTACCTGCCCAAACTCCAGAAAATAATCCTGTAAAAAACTAAGGACCCTATCTTTGGAAGGTTGAAAAAGGATTGCTTGGAGCCTTTTTTCAAGGAGAGCCAGACGTGTACGCATCAATTCCATCAACCACACCTGGAAGTCAGGATTATAGGACAGCAATTTTGAGAGGGTTATGGCATCTATCTCGCAGATCTGGCAATCAGTTATGGCAATGGCAAAGTCATCCGGGTTTCCATTTCCCAAAACAGCCATCTCTCCTAGCATGGTCTGGCCCTGGATCAAAAATCTCAGATCCTCAATTCCTTCAGAAGTATAACACCCTACTTTTACGATTCCAGATTTTAACCAATAGACTTTATTATCTGAACTGCCAAATAGGTTCCAGTTTCTTCCTGCGTGATAAGTTCGTGTTGGAAGTTGACTTATTTCATCACTCAGTACTTCTGCGGGTATATTTTGATTTAAACTCACGGTTCTATCTTGGGAATATGTTAATTTTTTCTAAATGTCTACATTATTCCAAACTGCCTTTGTCAGTTAAGCGATAAAAATTAGCTTTTCACTATTTCAAAAAAAAATCCCGCAGCAAAGCTGCGGGAAATGGCATGAAACTAACTACTACTACTATGAATACTCTTAAGCCTTTAATTGGCGTTAAAATCATTTACTGTACATGATTATATACGAACAGGCGTAAAAAGGTTGCCGCTTACAATTATTTTTTCAAAAAAAAAAGTATTTCTATAAAAATGTGCTTGTTTGTCAGTGATTTAAATCTTCAATCCTGTGTTGAAGGTAATTCAGCACAATAACTAACTGGCATAAAACGTAGGAGAGGAAATATTAGCTTTTTCCTATGACATAGTGAAAATCTTCATTTGCTTATCCAAAAAATTCAGGTTTGTTTTGCATGAGACGCGAGGTATGGCAGTATTAATTACAAAAAAATTCAAGTTTGAAGCAGCCCACTACCTACCTACTATGCCTGAGGGCCATAAATGTAGGAGGCTCCACGGACATAGCTTCAAAATAGAAGTAAACTTGCTGGGAGATATTGATCCAGTCACTGGCCTTTTGATGGATTTTGGTGATATCAAGAAGGTGGTAAAGCCCTTTATAGATAAACTGGACCATTGGTGTATCAACGAGATTGGAGAGCAAGATGGAGACGAACTCCTGAAAAACCCTTCTTCAGAAAACTTGGCCAAATGGTTCTTTCAAACATTAAATCCACTTCTACCTGGACTTTATAGTGTTGTAGTTCATGAAACCTGTACATCACGCTGTGAATACCGAGAAAGTTTTTCCTGATTAATGAATACAATTAAAATTGCCATAGACGGCTACGCAGGCACGGGGAAGAGTACGACCGCAAGGATGGTCGCAAAGAAACTGGACTACACCTATATTGATACCGGTGCCATGTACCGGGCAGTAACACTCTATTTCCTGGATCACAACATCCCATTTGAAGAACTTAACGAGCAATTGATTGGAGCACTTGCGGACATCAGATTGAATTTTAAGCCTAATGAAAATGGGGATCTGTGTATGTTTTTGAATGGAAAAAACGTTGCAAATGAGATCAGACATCCAAGAATTTCAGCACACGTCAGCCCAGTAGCAGTCCACGGGCCAGTAAGAGAAAAGTTGGTCAATGAGCAAAGGATCATGGGTAAAGAAGGTGGAATTGTCATGGATGGCAGAGACATAGGAACTGTGGTTTTTCCGGATGCCGAACTCAAAATCTTCATGACTGCCAGCATGGACGTAAGAGCAGCCCGCAGACAGGCCGAGCTGGAAGCCAAGGGCAATATCATGAGTCTTGAAGCCATCAGGGACAACCTCGCCGAAAGGGATCATATCGATGCCAATAGGGCCATCGCTCCCCTCAAAAAAGCAGCAGATGCAGTTGTCATTGATACAAGTGAGATGACATTTGAGGACCAGGTTTCGCTGGTTTGCAAAATGGTTGAAAATAAATTGAAACAGTTGAGCAGCTGATTCACGTAAAATATACCAGATACCCAATATAAAAATCGAACATGATGCATATTGAGATAGATCAACATTCTGGCTTTTGTTTTGGGGTAGTATATGCCATTGAGATGGCAGAAGACCGCCTCAAAGAGACAGGTGAACTATATTGCCTTGGGGACATTGTCCATAATGACAAGGAAGTTGAAAGGCTCCAAAACCTGGGGCTAAAAGTCATTTCCCATGATGACCTTAGGGGGATGAAGGATACAACAGTGCTTATCCGTGCTCATGGAGAACCTCCTGAGACCTACCGCATCGCCATGGAAAACAACATCGAGTTGATCGATGCCTCCTGCCCAGTCGTCCTTAAGCTGCAAAACAGGGTAAGGCAAGCCTATGATGACGACCGCCAAATCGTTATCCTTGGCAAAAAGGGACATGCAGAAGTGAATGGTCTCGTAGGACAAACCCAACAAGATGCCATCATCGTTAGCTCAGTAGAGGAAGCTGAAGCCTTGGAAATTGACGGTCCGGTTTCGCTATACAGCCAGACCACGAAGAGTACCAAACTCCTTTATGAGGTTCAGGAGTCCATGAACAGCAAATTTGAAGACTTCAAGGCAAATGATACCATTTGCAGGCAGGTGAGCAACCGCGAGCCAGAATTGAAGAAGTTTGCGGCCAAGCATGATGCTATTGTCTTCGTGGCTGGAAAAAAGTCCTCCAATGGCAAAGCCTTGTACCAAACTACAAAGTCCATTAATGCTAACTCATATTTCATTTCTGATCTCGATGAGTTGGACCTATCCCTCCTCAAAGGAAAAAATTCAATTGGAATTTGTGGAGCGACTTCCACACCCATGTGGCTCATGGAAAAAGTAGCTGAATACCTCCATAAGACCTTCAATTCGGAAGAAGTTTTGGCTTGATACGTCAACAAATAAAGTATAAGGCTTCTATCATCAGATAGGGGCCTTTTTTTATGTCCAATATCCAGCTAGCGTACACGCATGTAAATGGATGTATCACGGATGCTTATTGGTATAGAACTGCATATTTCGGTCTGCGTTTATTTAAATGTAAATGATATTAAGTGAACAGAATATGATGAAGAATTGGAAAATAAGCGTTATGGTAATGATCATGAGTGCATTTGCAAGCATGAGTTTTGCCCAAGGATATGCAGTTGATACCGCAAGACTGGAGAAAGCGGAAGATAGATTGGTAGAGTTATTGGCCGTAGACAAAGGTCAATTGACCAAATCAGAAAAGAAAGCCTGGAAATGGGAGAAAAAACAACAGAAACGAATCATCGCTCAGGAAATGGAGAAAATTCGTTTTAATCAGGAGATGGATTATCGCTGGAGGTACGGAAGCCCATACGCTTTTGGCACATATGGCTTGATCAACCCGGCCTTTAGAGGATTTTATCCATATGGAGGATTCTATCGCAGGCCAGTTATTGTAGCCCCCCAACGCTGTGTGGTACCCAGCAGGTCCAGGACAAGAGTAAGGAATTAATTGAAAGTTGATATAATTGATGGTTGAAAGCCGCTCTCCAGGAGCGGCTTTTTTAGTTTCTGTGCCGATGCTTGGCCTCTCCTTTGACTGGCATGTCCTCGATTCCCATTTCTCTTTCCAATGATTCTTCTATAAATATGGCTTCCTGAAGGTCTTCAATAAAATCAATTAGCTTTTTGCTACAGTTCTCATGATCAACCATCCAAATTGAGTAACTCGAGGATTTATCATGTTCATCCAGCTTTACATATAATTGTTTGATTCCTTCAATAGCATAGCTTCTATTGCCAGGCCACCACATGGGGTCATGCGTAATAGAAAGTGATCCATTACCGACTACCATAATGGTTTTGTTGAGGTAGCCTGCAATGGTGTAGTAGGTAAGACATATTCCCATGGCCACATGGAAAATGGGAAAAATGACTGAAAGAAAGTCGAAATCTGTTTCTAGTGGCCTTCCAGTAAGATGGTTGTACCATTGCAAAATCAAAGAGTCCCAAAAAATCACAAAGAGAGTAAGGAAAATAAATCGAAGGCCCCACCAACTCCTCAGCATAACCAAATGTCCATTCTCTCTAAATATCTTAAAATTGGTTGGGGGCTTATATCCAGGGTAATTCACGGTTTATTTTTTTAAAAGTATTTAAGGAACATTTAGAATAATGTGTCTCCCATTTTTTCATCCATGGTTTACTATTCACTCAATTTCAGCTCTTTACGGATCATATCTTCCAAAAAAATTGCATCCTGAAGGTCATCAAAACCTTCTATTAGAATTCGTTCTTTTCCTTCCTTATCTCTCATGCGAAGGGAATGACTAGTGTAAAACTCATATTCCTCCCTCTCAGAATCCCACCTTCTGTTTTCTTCTGTTTTTACAAATACTTTATGAAAATTTTGGGAAGAATAGCTTCTACTCCCCGGCCACCATAAGGGATCATGGGTGATAGACAAGGAAGCTTGTCCAATGACTATGATGGTCTTGTTGATGAAGCCGGCAAGGGTATAATAGGTGAGAAAAACCGCCACCATCAGATGAAAAATAGCCCCAAGTGCCATTCCCCAGTCTGGATTACCCCCTTTAAATGCCTGTCTGTAGATAAAAATGATAAAGGAGTCCCAAGCAATGGTAAAAAAGGTCAAAAGGAGATAATGAATCTTCCACCATCTACGGATCATAACAAGGCTTCCATTCTGGCGAATGACCTTGAATCCTGAAGGAGTCGGGACAATTGGGTCTTGCATAGATGCTTTTTCCATATAGTCGAAAAAAGCATGAACCCATCAGCCTTGAACTGAAAAATTTTTTCAATCCAAGGCTGATGGTGTATTGAGGTAAATTTTATACGGTTCAAAAGGATCAGAGCTGATCCTAAAACTTATAGACAAAGAGTCCCGAACGTAGTTTAGGCTCAAACCAGGTTACCTTTGGTGGCATCAATAGGTCATTGTCTGCAATGTCTATCAATTGCTGCATGGATACAGGGTAGAGGGCAAAAGCTGCTGCCATTTCACCGCTATCTACCCGCTTTTCAAGCTCGTTGAGACCTCTGATCCCCCCCACAAATTCGATTCTTGAATCCCTCCTTAGGTCTACAATGCCCAAAAGTGGCTCAAGCACCTGCTTGGAGAGTATCGTTACGTCCAATACCCCAATAGGATCAGAATCATCATAGGTTCCCGCTTTTGCATGGAGCCTATACCAATTTCCTCCCATGTACAGTGAAAACTCATGCAAAAGAGAAGGCTTGTATTGTGCCTCCACCTGCTCAAGTTCAAAAGATTCTTTTAGTTTTTCGAGAAACTCCTCATCTGAATAATCCCCCAAATCTCTGACCACCCTGTTGTAATCCAGAATTTTAAGTTGGTTATCAGGAAAATGTACAGCTAAAAAATAGTTGTAGTCTTCAGATCCTGTGTGGGAAGGATTCTGCGCTGCGATTTCTTGCCCAACAAGCGCGGCAGCAGCCGTTCTATGGTGTCCATCCGCTACGTAGGTCGCAGGAACCTTCTCCGCAAATAGCCTGATGAACTCCCCTACTCTGGCCTCATCATCTACCTTCCAAAGTATATGCCTTATCCCATCCACTGCCGTAAAATCATACTCTGGCTCTCCTGACTCAACCTCCTCTACCAACTGATCCAGGTCTTGAACTTGTTTGTAAGCAAAAAATACTGGCTCAGGATTCATCCTTTGCACACGAACATGGTTTTTTCGATCCTCCTCCTTCACGGGTCGGGTCAACTCGTGCTTTTTGATCACGTTGTCGAAATAATCGGAAACAGCCGCAGCAGCCACAATCCCACTCTGCTGAACCTCTCCCATTTCCAGACGATAAATATAAATCGCAGGCTTTTCATCCTGGAAAAACACCCCTGATTGAATTAGATCTGCAAAATTTGATTTACCCTTTTGATAAACCTCAGGTGCGTAAGGGTCCTGATCGGCGGGAAAGTCAATTTCCGGCTTCACAATGTGAAGAAATGAAAGATCATTGCCATCGGCCTCAACTTTGGCTTCCTGGGTATTCAGGACGTCATAAGGCCTTGAGGCAACTTCTTTTGCTTTCTCTGGCAGGGGGCGAAATGCTTTGAATGCTTTTATTATAGCCACAGTAGTAGATTTTTAAGTCAATATTAGTGGGTTATTGGGAAGGGAACAAATTCAAGAACGAATTCTGTAATTACTACTTTTGGAATTCATCCAGGACCTCGACCAGGTATTCTACTCCTTCCAGATTCATGCTATTGTACAGACTGGCTCTTAGTCCCCCTACACTTCGATGCCCTTTCAAAAACATACATCCTTTTTCCTCTGCAAAGCCCACAAGTTTAAGGTCGCTTTCTCCATCTGGAGTTTTGAAACAGATGTTCATCCATGAGCGGTCAGGCTCTGAAATGTTGGCAGAGTAGAAGGAAGAGCTATCAATAAAATCGTAGAGGAGTTGTGCTTTTTTCCTGTTTTGAACCTCCAAAGCACTCACCCCTCCCATATCTAAAGTCCATTTGAAGACCAGTCCAGTAAGGTAAATTGCGAAGGTAGGAGGAGTATTGTAGAGGGAGTTTTTCTCCGAATGTGTTTGGTAGTTAAGCATCTTGGGACATAGCTCATGAGCTGAGCCAATGAGGTCTTTTCGAATGATCACCACAGTCATTCCTGCCGGACCAATATTTTTTTGTGCTCCAGCATAGATCAAACCAAAATCTTCGACCTGATAAGTTTCTGAAAGAATGTTGGAGGACATGTCTGCCACTAGAGGAATCTTTTTAGAATCTGGAATTTGACTCAGCCTCGTCCCAAAAATAGTATTGTTGGTTGTGATATGCAGGTAATCAGTTTCAGGGGAGACTTTATCAAGGTCTAGTGGTGGGACGTAAGAATAATTTCTATCCCTGGAAGATGAGAGCACCTGAGTATTGCCATATTTTTCTGCCTCTGCGATTGCCCTTTCTGACCAACGCCCTGTATCCCAAAAGGCTGCTTTACCATTTTTCATGAGATTCAGCGGAACCATGGCAAACTGGGTAGAAGCTCCTCCTTGCAAAAATAGAACTTCGTAGTTTTCAGGTATGGCCATCAACTGCCTCAAATTCGCCTCCGCGTTTTCGATTACTTCCTGAAAAACCCCCGATCGATGACTCACTTCAAGGATAGACATTCCACTGCCTTTGTAATCCAGAAACTCTCTTTGGGCAATTTCCATGACATCAGCAGGTAACAAAGCCGGGCCAGGAGAAAAATTATACACCTTCCTCTTCATCATCTTCATCATTTGGATTCAAACGCTTTTCAAGAGCCAAGACTCCAGCAATTACAGCCAGTGCCACAATAAACTTCGCTATACCATCGATGGGCAATGCGTATGGAGCTGGAGCAAATGCAATAATAGCAGCCAATGTCAATGCCAGGGTCAGGTATCCAAATTTTTTCAAAAGGAAAAACAAAATGGCAAACACAGCCAGCCCAATGGCTCCCTTGATTAACCCAAACATAACTGGATCTATTTCCACCGTTACCGGAATCAAAAAGAAGGAAAGTCCTCCAAAGATTATGGCTATGATTAAGGAAAGATTTCTACTCATGGGCTTTTACTTAAATATTCCGTCAAAAATAGAAATGAGTCTTTTTACTTCCTCATGGGTATTGTAATGCAACAAACTGACACGAACAACCCCGTTCTTCTGCTCAATCCCCAGCTTTTCAATCAATTTTTTAGCATAAAAATCTCCATATCGAATACCAATCCTGAATGGATCTACCTGATCTACAATCTCCTTGGAATCCAGTTTTTCATGCACAAAGGAAATCGTAGAAACCCTTTTCGATTTATCTGCCTTTTTGTTTCCAATAATTTTTATATCAGAATTTGAGTTAAGGAAATCCAGCAAGATCCCACTAAGCTCCTCCTCCTGTTGAGTGAAGAGGTCAAAAGCCTTCTGATAGGTGAGGCGACCTTTGGGTGCCTGTTCGAAATGGTGGTTGTTAATGGCCTCGAGGTAATCAAAAATCCCCATCAAACTATATGCAAATTCGAAATTTACATTTCCAGGCTGGAACTTGTAGGGGGAACTTTGAATAAAGTAATGGTTAATCCCTTCCATTTTCTCCAAATGTGCTTTCTTCACATACATCAAGGCAAAGTGTGGCCCAAAAACCTTGTACCAGCTGAATATATAGAAATCTACCCCTAGTTCCTGAACATCTGGCAATCGATGCGGAGCATAAGCCACTCCATCCACACATACCAAGAGGCCTTGTGCTTGTGCATATTTTGTAATTTCCTTTACAGGATTGATGCTTCCCAGAACATTGGAAGCGTGGGTAAAGGCCAGCAATTTAGTTTTATCGGTGATGAGTCCTTTTAGGTCGTCGAGTTCCAACTGGAAAGTCTCGGGATTATATTCCCAGATTTTAATCTCTATCCCCTTCTTTTTAAGATCCGTCCATGGGCTCACATTGGCTTCATGATCTGTATTTGTTACAATGATTTCGTCTCCCGGCTTCCATGCATGGGACAAGGCCAAAGACAAAATCCTGATTTGCATGGAAGTAGATGGTCCCAGAACGATCTCTTCAAGCTGATTGGCATGTATATAGTCCCTTGTGTGTTGGGAAGCTTCATACACCCTTGCACCTGCCAATTGCGAAATTTCATAGCTTGCGCCATGCTGAACATTAGAATTAAGCAGGTAGTCACTTAGCCTTTCTGCAACAGGGCGCAGGGTTTGGGAGCCACCGGCATTGTCCATAAAAACAAAGCCCGAAGAAAGAGATGGGAAAAATGACCTAGCAAATGAAGTGTCCAGGGATAATTCTTGCATGAGGTAGTTAGATAAGTTTATATGCTCAAAGCGAACTTACAGAGCTACCTTTGCATTTGCAATCCAGGGATCAAAAAAGCTAGTTCTTGAGAATTCTGGTGATCCAACGGTTCTCGCCAGAAACTACCTGTACGAGGTATGTTCCCTTCAAAAGGCCACGGGTTGGAACCTGGACATGATTGGAGAAGTTATTGTACACCCTCTCTTTAAGAATCACCTGTCCCATGGAGTTGATCACTTGAAGGCTTGCATTCTCTCCTATATGGGAAGGAATGACCACATTCCAATGGTTATCACTTTGGGTACTTAGGAGGTGCCTATCCCATTTATGAATGAAGGAAAAAGAAGGTGAAAGATATTCCACATTTTTTGCTGTGGCATCAACTATTTTAATCCTATAATGCACCCTTTTATTTTTTTCCGGGATTCGGTCAAAAAAGGCATAAGATTTGCTTGATGATCCACGAAGTCCTCCAAAAGTCTGGAAGTTTATACCATCATGGGACTTTTGGACTAACAGGATGTAGTTACTGGCATCGACCATCAGTTCCCATTTGAGCTGAACCTTTTTCTCGCTAATGGATGATACCTCAACGTTTGAGATCATGTCATTTGCGGGCATATATTGCCATGTTGACTCATTAACAGCAAATAAGCTATTGAATGAGGCAATCAGCAGGGACAATGTTACGTTAAGCAAGAGGAGACTTTTCATAGCACGTGGCTTGTCCAAAAATCCTGGCTAAATACAAGGTTACAAGAGTTAAAGTAAAGTGCCTTTCCGGATCAGAAAATTGAATGATCCTTCAATCCACTTTTCGATAGCTAATTTACAATTAAAACCTTTCGTAGAAGGTCATATGTAATATTTAGTACAAAATTGAACATTTTTTCTTACATCCCCCTAAAAAGTAGCGCTTTTTGTGCATTAAATTTAGGTAGTAGAAGAATAAACTGTTTCAAAATCTATACATCTACTGTGTAAGTAACAGCAAATGTGTTAAAATTTCTGACAAGAATTATCACAAAAAGCTTAACTTTTTATCAGAAATTACGCCTCAAAATAGGAAAATTGTAATGATTCCTATTTCCTCATTCGAGATTTGAATATCTTAAAAATTTAATTAAAGATCCAATTTCTTCTATTTGTAGGTATTTTGAAGCCTGGAAGGCCATTTTAGCGGAGCCCCAGTACTTCAAAAATCTGGATTTTTTCCTTTTTCCCTCTAAGTTCAATATTATCCCATGCTTTGGCTCGGATTTTATCCTCAACCATGGAGAAGACCCTTTCACTCATCAAAATTGTATTTGGCCTATTTTTGGTCAGGCTCTCGATTCTTTTACCCGTATTGACGGTGTCACCTGTAACTGAATAGGAAATCTTTACCTCAGAACCCAAGTTCCCTGCTACTGCCTCACCTGCATTGATTCCAATACCGATTTCTACCTCTCTACCCAGTTTACCTTTATACTTTTCGTTGATAAGGACCCGCTTTTCCATCATTTCGATTGCACACATTGTGGCGCTTAGCTCAATATGGCTATTGGGCATGGGTGCTCCGAAACAGGCAAAGACCTCGTCTCCCACAAACTGGTTTACTGTACCTCCATGCCTTTGGACAACCTGGGTCATCATGGCATAGTAATCGTTCAGAAATCCTACCACCTCAGAGGGAGACATTTCCTCGCTCATGGGAGTAAAGCCCCTTATGTCGCAAAAAAGGACTGCGATTTCTTTAAGCTCTCCATCGAAAATTGAAGAAGAGGTCGCTGTAAGGGCTTTTTCAACCACAGTCTCTGGAACATACTTCTTGAACAATTCTATGACCCTCCCTTGCTCTTCAACCTGGGATTGTAGCTCAAGAAGGAGTTTTTTGTTTTTCTGCTGGAGTTCATAGAGTTGTCTGGCATTCTCTATGGTCATTCGGAGTTCGTCTTCCTCCCAAGGCTTGGTGATATATCGGAAGATCCGGCCACTGTTGATTACATCAATAATGGCTTCCATGTCGCTGAATCCAGTTAGTACCACCCTGATGGTATCCGGATATTCGGCCAGGGTTCTTTCCAAAAACTGCACCCCGGTCATGCCTGGCATTCGCTGATCCGTAATAATCAACTTTATATTTTCCTTCCTCAAAATCTCAATACCTTCCGTCCCACCTTTTGCCGTAAAAATCTTGTATTCACGTCTAAAAGTAGCCTTAAAGGAAATGAGATTTTGCTCCTCATCATCTACATACAATATGGAAAAGTCCTTGGCCATAAAAATTTAAATACTGATTTAGTTTAAACAGATTTAGCTTTAGGAAATGTCTTGATGCAATAATATAGGATTTTCTTTTCTAATACGACCCATTTGGTGAAAGCAAGGGTATTCTTGCTACATAACTCTCCCCTTCTCTTTCAAAACTGGGCTTTCTATCCGTTAACAACCTATATCTTTCTCTGAGGTTGCTCAAGCCAATGCCTGTAGAATGCTCTTTTTCGGTTCGGACCTGAAAATTATTCTTTACCACCAATTCTTCTCCATCCAGGAAAAGTTCTATTTTTAAGGGTTTGTCCTTGGAAATGATGTTGTGCTTCACTGCATTCTCCATCAACAACTGTAAACTAAGCGGAGGGAGCATGTTTTGTTTTTTAATTTCAGGAACCTCAATATATAACTGTAAGTTGTTGCCAAAACGAATCTGTTGTAGGAAGAAATAGGAATTGGCAAAATTAAGTTCCTTCTCAAGAGAAACGAGGGTTTCTTCTTTGAGATCCAGTACATATCTGTAAATCCGGGTCAATTTGGAAATAAAAGATTCAGCAAGATCGGGATCTTCATGAACCAAAGACGAAAGGACGTTGAGAGAGTTGAAAAGGAAGTGAGGATTTACCTGATTTTTTAGGGTCTCAAACTGAGCTATGATGATTTCCTTCTCCTGTTGAGCAGCTTCTAGCTCGAGCATTTGCTTCTCGACTGTGAGAGACTGATTTTCACTTTTTAGCCTGAATGCTTCCAGGGCATTGTCAATGAGGACTTTGAGGTCTTCGAACTTCCAAGGCTTTGTTACATAATAGTAAACTTTCCCCTTATTGATCGCATCAATGATATCTGCGACATCGCTGTAGGCTGTCAGTACCATCCTTATAGGCAGGGGATAGATCTCCTGGATTTTGGTAAAAAGTTCGACCCCGGTCATTCCAGGCATTCGCTGATCGCTGATGATCACACTGACCTCCTCGCTGGCCAGTATATCCAGGGCTTCTTCTCCACTCTGGGCAATCAGCACCTTAAAAAACCTTCGGAAAGATGCTTTAAAAGCTACTAGGTTATGGCGCTCGTCGTCGACGTATAGGATAGTAGGTTTGGCTTCGGCCATCATTTAATTTTTGAAGCTAGTTTGAGCAAAAAGAGATTATTGTACTTCCTTTTTTTCTTCTTCCTGCTTGAATGGCAAAGTAATGATAAATGTTGTTCCTTCTCCCTCTTTGCTTTCCACCCTTATCCGACCACCATGCTTTTCGATGATTCCAAAGGTAATGGATAGCCCCAGACCAGTTCCTTCCCCTACATCTTTAGTAGTAAAGAAGGGGTCAAATATTTTATTTCTAATTTTTTCGGGAATTCCTGTACCACTGTCAGTGATATGAACTTGTAGGCAATCTTCTTTACCCGGCAGGCAATTTTTCTTTGCCTTGGTCTTGATATTGATCTGCCCTATGTGCTCATTTAAATTTTTCCCCTCCATCCTCGCCCTATCTTCTATAGCCTGAATTCCATTGACAATAATGTTCATGAATACCTGGTTCAATTTACCGGGCAAACTCTCAATCAATGGCAATTCGGCATAATCCCTTTCAATGCTAATTCTGTCTTTGAGGCGGTTATTCAGCAAGGTGAGGGTAGAATCAATGCCCTTATGGATATCAATGTGCTTGAAGAGGTCGTGTTCTGTCCTGGAAAATATTTTAAGACCATCAACAATCTGCTTGGTTCTATTGGCACCATCCTCAATTCCATTCAGCAATTGCTCCATTTCCTGAAAGAGATAAACAGCATCAATTTCATCGGCGTAATCCTCGATTTGCTTTACTGAATGTTCCAGGTTTGACTTATCTTTCAACTGAAGGATCTTTCTGAAAAGTTGTTTGATTTCATCAAAGTCCTTTTTCAATGGATTGATGTTCCCCTTTACGTAGTTGATAGGATTATTGATCTCATGGGCAATTCCGGCAGTCAACTGACCCAATGAGGCCATCTTTTCAGATTCGACCAGTTGGGTTTGAGCAGCCTGAAGTTTCTTCATGGCATCTTCCAGCTCTGTATTTTTATCTTCCAGGAGGTCGTGCTGGGTAGCGATTTCTTCATTTTTCCGCTTCAGCGCCACCGTTTTTTTAACAATCTCTTTATGCTGTTCCCAGATTTCATTGGTGCGCTCATAAACCAACCTTTCCAGGTGTTCATTTTGTAGATAAAGTCGCTGGGTGTTGATTTTTACGGTTCCATAGACAAGGAATATGGCAAAAAGCCCATAGCAAATAAATGCCCATATACTTTTCCACCAGGGGGGAGCCACCTCAAAACGGTAAGCTGTTATGCCACTGGCTTGATGGAACTGGTTTCTTGCCCTTATTTGGAATTCATATTTGCCGGGGGGCAAAAGGGTATAATCTTTTTTCCTTTCTGTAGTCCAGGGCGTCCACTCATCATCCTGCCCCACCAGCTTATAACTATACTCAGTCTTGGAATGGGCACCATAATAGGGAGCGGCGAAGTAAAATGTAATGAAATTATCTTTGTGAGAGAGTTTGGGTTCGGGTTGAAAAAGCATGCCTTCACCAAACTCAAAAGAAGCCGCGCCATGAAACAAGACCGAATCCTCACCCAAAGCTACCTTCCTTATTACAGGAAGTGGGAGATCTGGAATCTTGTGATCCATTTTCTGGTAGAAACAATATAGGCCTTCAGAAGTCCCTATCCATGCTTTGCTGTCTTCCAGAAAAATACTCCCCCAAATGTCCAGGTTATCCAATTCTTTGAGGCTTAAAGAATCTACGTTGTAGGTATGAATATCTTCCTGGGAGGGATTGAGAATTTCCATCCACCTTCTGTTCCCTTTCATCCTTCCGATAAATAAACTCCCATTATTATCTTCAACCAGGGATGTGACCCCACTGGAAGGAAGGTTTGCCTTTTCAAGAGAGGCGACCTTACCATTTTTTACGGAATGAAAACCTGAGTTGGAAACAAGGACAGGTTCATTGTTCATTTCAAAAGCTGACAGGAAATAGTTCTCACCTTTGGAGGATGAGTTATAGTCCAAATGGTTTATCAGGTTGAAGTTATTTTCAGGATCGAGTTGCATCCTGATTGCCCTTTGATTCCCAAACCTTTCTATTGCCCAGACTACCCCTGGAGCTTCTTCGACGATTTGTTCAAAACGTCCCCTTAGGCTATCCAGGTTGGCAATTTGCTCCCAATTGCCATTTATCCTTTTCATAACCATGAATCGCTGAGCAGCATCATTTACAAAAATGACCCCTTTGTGAAATTTACTACTTGCAATGGTACCCATAAAGGGATATGATTTCTTCTTTACTGCAGGCCTTCCAACTTTTCCTTTAATTTCAAATAAGCCTTTTACGGTACTGGCCAAAAGTACGCTACGACCATTACCCAAATCAACAGTTTGTAGTTCCAGGGTTTCTATGTCAAGTCCCTTGACCCTTTCAAACGTATTTCCATTAAGCCTAAAGACACCCTGAGCAGTAGAGGCATACAAATATCCATCGAATCGCACTACAGAAAAAACAAGTCCTTCTAGCCCACTGGACTCATCCCAAAGCGCAAGGGGAATAGACATCCCCAGGTAGGTAATACCTTTAGAAAGGCTCAACCACACTCCCCCCTGCTTATCCTGGAATGCATTGATTACCAACCTATCCTGCAAGCCATTCGACTCGTTCAACCGAATCATCTCCTTGCCATCTTGTCCCAAGAGGATGGCACCACTTCTAATGGTCGAGACCATTACCTTGCCATCATCAAGGACAATGAAACCCGATACATAGAGTTCGTGAATGTTGTCGTCTATGGAGGTATTGAACCTTTTGGCCTTAAGGGTATTTTTATTTACAAGCCAAAATCGATGTAGGCTGGTAAGGAGAAGGTAGTGCTCTTCATCGAATTCGTCCATTTCGAGGACATACTTATTCTCAAACAGGCTTTGTTCGGGAACAATGATCTCCCCATCATCCAATTGAGCCAGTCCGTATTCCTGGGATGAGATCCATAATTTTCCGGATAGGTAAAATAGGCTAAAGCCCTTGCGAATCCCTCTGATGGGATATTTGTTGAGGGTATCTCCATTCCATTTATAATATGAACTATCGCCACTGAAGTAGAAATAGGCTCCTTTTTCAGTTCCAAGCACAACTACCTGATTGTTGAGTAAGGATCCTGATATATCACTTGCATTATCTAGCAGGGATACAAATTTCATTCGTCCTACGGAATCGGGATTGAGGTATCCAAAATCTCCGATGGCCCCCACATAAACCCTTCCAGTGCTATCTGTTGCCAAAGACCTTACTGTGGAACGGCTAGGGAGGTTGATGATCCGCCATGCAGCACCATCATATTCTAAAATTCCTCTCAGGTTGGCAAAGTACATCAAGCCGCGGCGGTCCTGAACGGCCATGTAATTTGCCGAGCTGGCCATATAATCCCTGGGGGAATAATTGTGAAGGATTGGCTTGCCCATTTCCTGAGCAATTGACAAATCAAAGCTTCCCAGGCACAGAAGGATAGAAATCAATAGGGCAAAAATGCTGGGTTTTGAACTTCTCATGACAGAAATATACGATTCCTAATGAACTTTTGGTACGGATAATTGGGTAGAATCTTCTTGGTAAATATTGCTTTGTGTGCTAAATCCTATAAATTCGGGGAATTGACTCCTCATTATACCAAGATAAATCCAAAGCAACTGAAACCAAGAGCTTAACTGAATTTATGATCAAGGGTTTACTCGACAACTTCAGATTGCATATATTTACGCTTGATAAAATCCAAGTATTCCAACCAAAACGAATTATGAAATTCATGCATCATGTATCAATGATGACTTTTGCACTGGTTTTATTCCTTACTCCCTGTGTACAAGCTCAAGACAATGATGACAAGTCTGCCATCAAAAAAGAATTGGAGACCTTCATCAGATCCTTTGAAAAGGATTATGTCAGTTTTCCAAAATCCAAGGACAAAGAAGCGCTTTTCTCCTACTTTGCTCCCGAAGTAACCTCAAACATTTTCGTATTCAACATATCCGGAAAGTCCAGGGTTACCAACAGCAGCCTTAAGGGCTTCGATGCATACCTTAGCAGCCTATTGAGGGCACCTAAGGTTGACCTCAAATACAACATCAACAACATTGCATTTACACATATTGCAGACCAAACTGCCACACTGGTATATACGGTCGACTACGAAACCAAAGAAGACAAAGGTATTTGGGTCAAAGGAAAAGAAACAGTTTCGATGGCTCTTGAAAAGTCTAAAGAGGATTGGAAAATTGTTCATTATACCATCCTTCAAGTAGAAGATGAAAAACTCAAAGGTACTTGCCTTTGTGAATTGTTTGTTGCAGAAGGCGAAGATGGAGAAGTAATTGCCAAAACCACAATACCTGTTGGTAGGACTTACAATACCAAGTTTGACAACTTTGAATTCAAAATGTCAGGAAAAGATCAGTTGATCAAGGTAGGTGATGTGATATTTAAGCGTGCATCAACAGGTGAATTATTTGTAGTAGAATTAAAAAGTGACAAAGAGGTATCCGTGGGCGTCACAGGTAGTAAGAAAGAAACAGTATTGACCATATTGAGAGATTACCTTTACAAGGAAAGTTGTACAAGGCTCAGGGTTAAATAGGTGTTTCTTCATTACTAACTAATTAACCAAACAAAAAAGACGACTCATCATGGAAAAATGGGAGGAACTCCTCGAAGGACCCTACGGCGACTTTATCAAGCCGGCAATTGCTTATGTGCCGAAGATATTGCTTGCTCTTCTCCTTCTTGTGATTGGTAATGCAATCATCAATCGTGTTGTAAAGCTGATCCGCAAGATCATCAATGACCGTGGACTGGATGAAAGCCTGAAGGGCTTTTTGGGAGACATGGTAAATTTCGCTTTGAAAGCAGCTCTGATTATCGCCGTATTGGGCATAGTTGGAATCGAAACTACTTCTTTGGTAGCGGTACTGGGTGCTGCCGGTTTGGCTGTAGGTCTGGCACTTCAAGGATCTCTCAGCAACTTTGCTGGTGGAGTGATGATCCTGATCTTCAAACCTTTTAAGGTTGGAGACCTGATCCAGGCTCAGGGACATGTGGGCCACGTTCAGGAAATAAGCATCTTCGTTACGAAGTTGATGACACCTGACAACAAGCTTGTGATTATCCCTAATGGACCGCTTTCAAATGGAGACATTACCAACTTCTCATCTCTTGGAAAACTTCGAGTAGACCTTGTAATTGGAATTGGGTACAATGAGGATATCAAGAAAGCAAGAGAGGTAATCATGGCCGCGATGAAAAGTGACCCAAAGGTACTGGAAGATCCTGCACCTTCTGTGAGTGTACTTGAACTTGCTGATAGTTCTGTGAATCTGGCGGTAAGGCCGTATGCAACTCCCGCTGATTATTGGGATGTGTACTTCGGAACTTATGAGAATGCCAAGATTGCGCTGGACGAGGCCGGAATCGAAATTCCTTTCCCTCAGCGTGTGGTTCACGAATTAGACTAAAGATTATAAATTTGAAGTTTGAAAAAACCTTCCTCATAAGTGAGGAAGGTTTTTTTGATGATGGTTTTTCTGGTCAGTTAGCTTAGTTTGTCATTCGGGCTTTGTGTACTCATTCCTCAGCATGACTTCTTGTACGTAAGCGAGGGATCTCACTGCACCACAACAAAAGAAATTTTACTGAGCTTGAACCAATTTTTAACAGAGGTGTATCATTCTTTGATTACTTGCTTCATTTCTTGCCAATAAGGCTTAGATTTGCAGATATGAGTAAATCCGGGAACAGCAAATTTTGGCGTAGAAGAAGCAGAAGCAGTGCCTTGACCACGATTTTGAGCATTGCTGGAGTTCTTTTTTTCCTGGGATTCATCATTGGTGGAAGCATTTGGGGATTGGATATCCTGAAGCAGGTTGAAGAAAACCTTATTATGGAGGTGTTTCTCCATGACTATACCAGTGAAGATCAGAAAAGCCAACTGGCCAACAAGCTGGATTCTATGCAGATTGTCAATAGCATGGAATACCTGAGCAAGGAGGCCGCATCCGAACGGATGGCGGAGATTGTGGGGGAAGAAGTAAAAAACAGCCTCGGGGGTGTAAACCCTTATTGGGCATCTTTCCAAATCAAGTTGGTGCCAGAGTTGCTGGAGGGAACTGCACTGAGTAAACTCAAAGAAGAGTTGAACAAGATGCCTTTTGTAGCTGATGTCATTTACCAAGGCGACCAACTCCCTCAACTGAAGAAAAACCTGACTTCGATTAGTTGGGCACTTTTGATCCTTGGAGTAGGGCTTTCCTTGTTGGGGGTGGCATTGATCAATGCCACTATCAGGCTGAGTATCTATGCCAAGCGCTTAAGCATCAGGAGTATGGAACTCGTGGGAGCCACGCGGGCTTTTATTCGAAGGCCATTTTTGTGGAGAGGGGTCTTACAAGGCATGACAGGGGGCTTATTGGCAGTGGTTTTATTGACTGCTACCTTCTATGGAATCTTCTTCTTGCTAAGGCGCATGGACGTCATCCAGGGGAATCCTGAAGCAGGTAGTTGGATTGTATTATTTGGAGGAATTGTGTTATTTGGTTCGGTAATCGGCTTTATCGGAAGTTACTGGGCCTTAAACAAATATTTGAATCGAAATCTGGACGAATTGCTATAATTATGGCTAAGACAAAGAAGGGAAAATCAAATCAAAATCGCAGATCTACAAAGACTGTAAAAACATCTGGAAGCCCTAAAAAAGTGGTAAGAGCAGCTAGTGCTTCTCCAGAGCCCGAGCTCAGCAAAGAAAACATCCGCAAGCAATCTACTGCGCCCGAAACCACTACGGTTCTCCCATTCGGTAAAATGAACTACATCCTTCTTTTGGTTTGTGTTGGACTGATCGTATTGGGATTCTTCCTTATGTCCCTGGAGAAATTCATCGACGCTACTGAATTTTCTATCGCCTTATACGTTGCGCCTCCAATTGTTGTAGCTGGTTTTCTTGGCATCATTTATGCCATCATGTATAAGCCTAAAGAAAACAGCGAAGCGCAGGCTTGATTCTCAATTTAGATCCTTTGGATTCCAATTTATACGGGAATTCCAACCATTTAGGAGAGCGATGTAATAGATTGAGAAATCATGGCTGGCATAAATCAGAGCTTTTCCGACCTTTGGGCTACACACCAACATTAATCTCTTTCTCATTTTATGGATCTGATAGAATCGATTGTCCTTGGGATTATCCAGGGACTCACAGAATTTTTGCCCGTAAGTAGCAGCGGACACCTTGAGCTTGGAAAGGAATTATTAGGCATTCAATTTAAGGAAAATGCAGTCCTTTACTCAGCCGTCGTCCATGCAGCAACCGCCCTGAGTACCATCGTAGTATACTACAAGGACATTCTCAAAATTATTACGGATCTTTTTAAGTTTGAATGGAATGACTCAACCAAGTTTGTAGTCTTCATTCTCATATCAATGGTTCCTGCTGGACTGGTTTATGTCTTTCTGGGTGATTACCTAGATGCTTTATTTTCTGGAAAAATTCTTCTGGTAGGTTTTATGCTGTTGATTACGGCAGGCCTGTTGATGGCTTCCTCCAGGTTGCAGTCAAAACCAGGTGAAATAACTCCCCTTAAGGCATTCTTAGTCGGCTTGGCGCAAGCATTTGCCCTTCTACCGGGGGTATCTCGCTCTGGTTCGACCATCTCAACAGCCCTGATGCTTGGCATCAATAGAGAGACTGCCGCGCGCTTCTCCTTCTTGATGGTCATACCTGTAATTCTTGGAGGAACTGCTCTTGAGTTGAAAGATTACTTCGAAGCAGGATCAGCCGCGCAGAGTGTTGAACTCGGGACAGATGTGCTTGTCGCAGGTTTTCTCGCAGCATTTATCTCCGGATTAGTAGCCTGTACCTGGATGATCCGAATTGTAAAGAAAGCAAAACTCGATTATTTCGCCCTGTACTGTCTAATTGTTGGAATTATTGCTATCCTGGCTGGGATGGGATTGATCGGGGGTTAAGAAATTTACATATATAAAAAAAGGGAAGGGTAAATAATCACCCTTCCCTTTTTTCATCAGAATACCTTATTACTCTATAAAAGTATATGTCAATCCTACAGAGAGGATATGCTGAAACTGGGTTCTGGGACCGGTTTTGGTCGCATTCCCTTCCTCATCTCTCTCAATCACAAATTTAATGTCATCATCATAAATCAGGTTGGTGGCAAAGTTAATGGCCAACCAGCTATTTACTTTGGCGGTAGTAAGCGTCTCCCAGTTAACGTCAACATTTCCAAAATTTTGGAGGTAGTTAGCAAAGAAGTTCGCGACTGTTTTGAATTGTACATTCTCAAAAACTTCTCTGTTGTATTTCACGGTCAGGTTAGAACCAAGCTCAAACCTTGTCGGTCCTGTGGTAATGTCCTGAGGAATGTATAATGCACGAAGATTTTCGTCTGAAACAATGGTAACCTTGGCGTTCAAAGGCGCATAGTAGATACTCAAGTGTTCATCGTACTGATAATCCAAACCAACACCCAAGTTGAGATAAGCTGGTGAAAGGAAACGAGAAATCAGGTTTGCAGAGTCTACATTGGTAGGGAAGGCAGGATCAAACTCATAACCTGGTGCAAATTGGCTTCTAAAATTCAACTGCGTAGAAAGCAATAACTTTTTAGCCAACTTATAACCCAATTTGGAGGTGAACTCGATGCGGTCAGCATTCTTAAGGAAGGGAGTGTTATCTGCCTCACCTTGGCGCAGCAATCCATAAGCAAGGGCCAGGTCATTCTGCCAACTGATTTTATCTTTGGTGTAGTAAGCATTCGCATTGAAGTTTACCAGAATCGACTGGCTCGGAAGTGCACCTGCTTGCCAAAAGGTACTATATCCAGTATTTGTAAAGCCAATGGTTCCAACAGCTCCTTTTTTCCAATAGGTGGTATCGTTTTCCTGGGCGAATGTAACACCCAACAACATCATGGCGATTAAGATAGAGAAGACTTTTTTCATGTCTTTGGCGTTAATTAATGATTTGTTGTACTTTGAATGTGTTGATTATTGATGCAAGTTAGCTTTTTTCCTTTCAGAAGGTAATGCCTTGATTCAGACTCAACCCCATAAACTAAGTCACAGGATTGAATTGAATTTATTGTCAGACATATTTAGCATTGAAGTAGCAGGGAGTTTTGGAAAAGCCCTGGTTTTCATCTTAGGCGCTACATCTTTTGTGGTATTAGGTACTACAGTTGCCCGCTTGTTAGGGCCCCACAGACCCAATCCAGAAAAACTAAGCAGCTATGAATGTGGAGAAGATCCAGTTGGCGAAAGTGGCATTCAGTTTAACATTCGCTTCTACGTGGTGGCCTTGATTTTTCTTGTTTTTGAAGTAGAAATTCTTTTTCTCTTTCCCTGGGCAACAGTTTTTGCTGACAAAGGCTTGATAGGATCTATCCCTTCATGGGGCATATTGGCCCTTGTGGAGATGCTGGCTTTTGTTGGAATACTTTTATTGGGATTGGCTTATGTATGGATAAAAAAAGACCTTGCCTGGGTAAAGCCCTCGCCTATTCAAAGCCAATATTCTCCACCTAAAGAGATGGAAATTTATAAAAAAATCAACCGCAAATACGAGGGAACAGTTTCTCCAAATAAGAGTCAAAAAGAAAAAGTAGCCTGAATGGGATTATTGGATACAAAGACTGGAAATGGCAGAATTGTCATCAGTAAGGTAGATGATTTGCTCAACTGGGCAAGGCTTTCTTCCTTATGGCCAATGGGTTTTGGTCTGGCATGCTGTGCGATTGAGATGATGGCAACCAATGCCAGCCACTATGACTTGGACAGAATGGGAGTCTTTCCTCGCCCCTCACCTAGGCAATCAGACGTCATGATCGTTGCAGGGACTGTTACCTTTAAAATGGCAGACAGGGTCCGCAGGCTTTACGAACAAATGCCAGAACCTCGCTACGTGATCTCTATGGGCTCTTGCTCCAACTGTGGAGGTCCATATTGGGAACATGGCTATCATGTGGTCAAGGGGGTAGATCGGGTGATTCCCGTGGATGTCTACGTGCCAGGCTGTCCACCACGCCCTGAAGCCTTGATAGGTGGCATCATTAAGCTACAAGAAAAAATACGCAATGAAAGTCTACTCATTCCTGCAATGCCCAAAGAATCTCCCAGGTCATGAAAATAGATGAAATCAAATCCATCATTGAGGAGAAATTTCCCAATGCCATCGTACAATCTGAACTTGAAGTCACGCAGCCTTATCTTGAGTTAGGCAGGGAGGCTCTACATGAGATTTGTCTTTTCCTGAAGGAGGATAAACGCCTTCACTTTGACTTCCTTTCCTGCCTTTCCGGTGTAGATTATGGAGAAAAGGAAGGACAATTGGGTGTCGTTTATCACCTGTACTCTCTGATTCATGAACACGGACTTGTTTTGAAATGCAAGATTTCCAGGGAACCTGGAGCTGAGAGCCTTCCAAGTGTATCCGGGATTTGGAAAGCTGCTGATTGGCACGAAAGAGAAGCCTTTGACATGGTCGGAATCCGCTTTGAAGGGCATCCCGACCATCGAAGAATCCTCCTCCCAGAAGACTGGGAAGGTCATCCCCTCAGAAAAGATTATGAAGAAGCAGAAGCCTATCACGGCATAAAAATAAAGTATTGATCCAGCTTTATGCCCCAATTACCCAATAGCGAGAAGAACGAAATTCCATACCAAGAGCTGCTTCAAAGAGCTGCTCCTAACAAAACCCGTCTGGAAGACCTCAAAACCGAGGAAATGATCCTCAACATTGGCCCTCAACATCCTTCCACACATGGAGTACTGAGGTTAGAAGTGGTTACAGATGGTGAACTTATCGTAGAGGTTATTCCGCACCTGGGCTACCTCCACCGTTGCTTTGAAAAGCATGCCGAAGCCCTCTCCTACCCTCAGATTCTACCCTACACAGATCGGATGGACTACCTTTCCTCTATGAATAACAACATGGCATTTGCGATGGGAGTGGAAAAGATGATGGGTATAGATGAGCAAATTCCTCCCAGGGTAGAGTATATCAGGGTACTTGTGGCCGAGCTTAACAGAATTGCCTCACACATGATCGCCCTTGGAACCTATGGGCTGGATATTGGAGCTTTCACTCCTTTTCTTTGGACTTTCAGGGATAGAGAACACATCATGAACCTCCTGGAATGGGTAAGTGGCTCCAGGATGCTTTACAATTATATCTGGATTGGTGGACTTTTTTACGATTTACCTGTAGGCTTTGAAGAAAGGTGCAGGGAATTCGTGAATTATTTTCGTCCTAAGATGGATGAGTTAAACCGCCTGATTACCCATAATGAAATATTTGTAAAGAGGACAGCCAATGTAGGTACTCTCCCACTGGATGTAGCAGTTAACTTTGCTTGCTCTGGTCCTGTCCTAAGGGCTTCAGGCCTAAAATGGGATTTGAGGAGGGTCGATGGCTACAGTGTGTACGACGAACTAGAATTTGATATTCCTATTGGGAAAGGTGAGGTGGGAAGTGTTGGGGACTGCTGGGATCGATTCAAAGTCAGGGTCGATGAGGTTGAGGAATCATTAAAAATAATTGAACAATGCCTCGACAAACTTCAGAAGAAATACAAGCGTAGCCCAGATTTTGATCCAAGGGCCCTTTGCCCACCAAAGGCTCGCCCTAAAGCCCAGGAATACTACGTACGCGCTGAAAATCCCCGAGGCGAATTGGGTTTTTATTTCATAGCGGATGGCAAATCCGACCGACCTTTCAGGTGTAAAAGCAGAGGTCCGAGTTTTTGTAACCTTTCAGTCCTTCCAGAGTTAAGCCGCGGCATCTTGATAGCTGATCTTGTTGCAATTATTGGCAGCATAGATATTGTTTTGGGAGAAGTAGACCGTTAACATCATCCAATATTTTATTTGAATTCTGGGATTTCTCTAACCGTTAAAGGTTATTTTTGTGATAATTTTTGTAAATTACACTATCGTCGATGGAAGAACGATATATACTAGTGTCCCCCGTTTTTGATCATTAAACCCATATGTATATTAGGGATATAAAACTGCCTTTCCATATAGCTTTGACCTGCCTTTTGGTTTTCTCTCTTGGGATGGTAGCTCCTATTTATTCATTTGCTCAAACTTCAGATTCGACCATTGATACCTACTTTCCAGTCTGGGAAAAAGTTCCTGTAAATACCCTTGGTGATTGGTTGAGCATAAGGAATAACTCTCCTGAGATATTAACTGCAAGTAAAAGGAGTATTATACTTGCAGAGTCTAACAACAACCTAAGGCAAAAAACATATGCATATTTGACCCTTGGTTTTACCTATGAGCAGGTAAACCGTTTTGATTCCGCCAAATTGACCCTGATAAAGGCAGATTCCCTGGCTCAAAAGCTGGGAGAGCCCAAACTGCTCTTCGGAGCCTCGTATGCCCTGGCCAGAACCTACTTGCGATTGCTAGACAATAGCCTCCAACTCAAGCAAGCAAACAGAGCAAGGGCTTATGCAGAAGTAACCAAGGATAGCAATTATTTGGTGATGGCCTATGAAGGGATTGGTTATGTCTATTCCAATCAGGGATTGAGCCGGGCATCCATTAATTATTTACAAACTGCAACTGGATATATCCCCAAAAAGGAGATTAATCATTATAAACCAATTCTTCTAAATAATACCTGTGCCCAGCTTATTCGACAAGGAAAATTTGAGGAAGCCATTGAGATATTCGAAGGCTTTGTCAATGATCTTGACCCGAAAAAGATTCCTTCACTTTATCTGATTTCAAAAGGAAATTACTATTTGTGCCTGATAAAAATAGGCAAACCTGAACAAGCCTACGAATCCATTAAAAAGGACCTCCCCCATATTCAGGACCTAAACTTTACGTATGGCAAGGCCTACCAATACTACCTTCTAGCCAATGCAGCAGAGGAAATGAATCTTTGGGAAGAAGCATTGAAAAATCTGGAAATTGGCGATCCCATGTTAAAAGGTGCTGAAAGATCCAAGTTGTATGGTTTTGGGTATCTTTTGAAAGGAAAATATGCTGAAAATCAAGGCAACTACCTTGAAGCACTGGATTTTTTCAAAGCCTCTCTCCAGACTGCGACCCCTACCACCAGTTTTGGCAGCATAGATGAGTCTTATTTGGCCATTGCAAGGGTTTACAACAAACTTGGGAAAAGGCAGGAAGCCAATACATACATTTTGAAACTGGCGCAGGTCAAAGATAGTGTGTATCAAGGCTGGCAAGAAAACGTGGTTGATATGATCCTGCTGAAAGATAGCCTTCACCAGAACACAATCCTGATCAAGCAACTCGAATCCCAGAAGAAATATGAGAAGCTCCGAGGAAGGATTTTGTCATTTGTATTGATTGCCATCATGCTCCTTGCCGGCCTAGCCATAGCAATTTTAAGGAACTATTTCATCAGCAAAAGGCAAGAGAGAATCCAAAAACATAACGCTCAATTGAAGGCATATGCTTCTGAGCTTGAGGACATGGCTTATGCCACCTCTCATTACCTGAAAGAGCCTGTCAGAGGTGTAGGCGCGTACGCCGGACTGCTGCAAAACAAATTGGGCAGTAAACTTTCTCCCGAAGAAAGTGAAGACCTCAGTTTCCTTGGCAGAGCAGCAAAAAGACTGACCGTGCTGATGGCTGAACTAAGTGAGTTTTTCAAATTGGGCAGTAAACTTCCTGATTTTGAAGAAATTGATACAGATTATAGCCTAAGGAAAATCGCAAAGGAATTGATTCAAAGCCATGAGATTGATCCCAACTCCATCACCTTTGAAGGACAATTCCCTGTATTAATGGCACATAGGGACCTAATCTGTAAGGCATTTACGGAGGTCATGGATAATGCGGTAAAATTCAAGGGAGACAAAGAATTCAAACTGGAAATCAAATACCAGGAAGGCATGGATTCCCATAGGTTTATTTTTAAAGATTACGGAATTGGGCTCCCTGATAAGTATTTAGACAAAGTCTTTCAGATCTTTTATCAGGTAGATCCATACTCAGACAAGGAAGGCGTAGGTATAGGCCTCTCAAAAGTTCGGAAAATCCTTAGGATTTATAACGGAACTGTCGAAATACAGGCTAAGGAGGGCGAATTTACCCAACTAAACCTGATCCTACCCAAGAACCAATAAACACTCCTTTTATTTCCTATTCATCAACCAAATCAAGGCTGCGATCAAGAGCATCTGCACAGGCCAGGACTTCAGGTAAGGCCAAAGATAAATCATAATAGGATAGCCCTTGGATGCATAACTTTGGTAATTCACAAATGACCACCAATCAAATACTTTCGTCAATGTCAGGTTATCCTGGTTCACCCCAACATACCATGAGGGTATGATCAAAATTAAGCCAATCAAGAAAAGTGTCAGCCACTTCTTGGCAATGGTGGTTCTGAAAAACTCATGGCTCCTCATAAAGACCATTCCCAAAAGAAGAGTCAATGTAGAGGAAACGGCCAAAATAATGTTGTAATACCAGTTATAGTCCCATCGCCAGTTCCATTTGGTCCAGGTCTTATCCGAAAGCTCATTCCATTGATCATTGAACTCTACGGCGACCTTACTCAAAATCAAGGTCATCAACAGTAAGACGATCCCATAGAGCAGTGTATCAGAAATGATGGGATTCTGAAAAAGCCATTTACCGAAGTTACGGTCTCCCCTTCTAAATTTTTGTCTAAAGCGTGGAAGTTCTGGAATCCTGTTTTTTACCCTTTCATTGATGTTGCTGTGGTCTACCTCAAACATGGCGTTTTTATCACCAGAAGTTGCCCAAACATACTCTGCATTGGTAACTGCGGCATAGGAAAAGCCCTGGTCAATGGCCATTTCAAATACAGAGTTCCCAACCTTCTTCTTCTTACATTCTACAACAATAAATGGGTCCTTGGCATCTTTATCTTTATATACCATGACATCCCCTTCTCTTGTGGAAGAACCAATTTGTACCTTCTGGCACACCCTAAGGTATTCGGGGGGATACTTGTAATCATATATGAGTTTCAGGTATGTCTCAGCCTGGACCTTCTCCTCTGGATTGCTCCACTTTCTTTCCTTTCCCTGCGAAAGGTAAATGATCTGGTCTTTCTTTTCATTGATATGGATATGCTTATCCTTCTTACCACGCTTGATATAACTCATTTCGATTAGGGTGTTTTGACTCCTGGCTTCAAACAAAAATAATACGAAAGAATGAAGAATCTTTCCACATTTTAAAAAAATATGAGGATAAGCAAGGACTTACATGGCCATTCTTGCTTTGTGTAACATCCATTGATCCAATAGTACCATGGCTGCCATGGCCTCCACTATGGGTACGGCTCTCGGGACTACACATGGATCATGTCTACCTTTTCCTTCAGCAACAGCCTCATTGCCATGGGAATCTACCGTAGCCTGATCTTGCATAATGGTGGCCGTGGGTTTGAATGCCACCCTGAAATATATCTCTTCACCGGTACTGATCCCTCCCAGTACTCCTCCCGCATGATTGCTTCGGGTACGGGTGCGGCTACCTTCCATGTAGAAGCTGTCATTGTGCTCAGACCCAAACATTTCTGTTCCTTCAAAACCTGATCCAAGCTCAAAACCCTTTACTGCATTGATGCTTAGCATGGCAGCTCCAAGTGTAGCTGAGAGTTTGTTGTAAATAGGCTCGCCGATCCCAGCTGGGGCATTTTTAATGCGACACTTAACGATTCCCCCAACCGAATCTCCTTTCCTTCTTGCTGCATCCACAGCTTCATACATTTGCTTGGCAATTGCAGGGTTTGGACACCTTGTGGCTTGTTGGTATTCATCTATCAGCTTGATCTCCTTGGGATCTTCCAGCAATTTTACCTTATGGATTTGCTGGACCCATGCTTCAACCTCCACACCCAACTCCGCCCTTAAGGCCAGTTTGGCGATGGCTCCTCCTATCACCCTTGCCAGGGTTTCTCTTGCGGAAGACCTTCCTCCACCTTTGTAATCCCTAATGCCGTATTTGGCATGGTAAGTGAAGTCCGCATGGGAGGGGCGAAAAATATCCTTGATATGGGAATAATCCTTTGAGCGTGCATTGGTATTCCTCACAAAGAATCCAAGAGGCGTACCCGTTGTTTTTCCATCGATATGCCCTGAAAGCAGCTCAAAACTGTCTGACTCCTTTCTTTGGGTAGTAATCCTGGACGTACCTGGTTTCCGGCGATCCAGTTCAGACTGGATAAAAGGGAGGTCTAATTCTACCCCTGCTGGGCATCCATCAATGACAAGCCCGATTCCCTCACCATGTGATTCTCCAAAGGTGGTAATGGTAAAAAGTTTCCCAAAAGTATTTGACATAATAGAAAAAGGAGGAGCATGGCCCCTCCAAGGATTATATTTTTGAAATAATATTAATACCTGACTCCAAGTTCCTGCAGCCTTTGCATCGCAAGTTTGAAGTTCTGATCTGCAGATTTTCTCAGGGACTGGACTGCAGTCACAGTATCCCTTGGATACTCTCTCAACAGCAGCAAGTGTCCATAGTAATATTGCCCCGAAGGCCATCCTTTATTGGCTGATTTTTGGGCGTATTGCAAGGCCTTGGCCTCATCTTTTTGAACTCCCAAACCTGAGTGGTACATAAATGAAAGCATATAAGCTCCCGAACCATCAATTTCAGCACCTGCGTTGAGCAAGTTTTGAGCAGCTTCCCTGTACTGGTACTCCGAACCGGAGGATCTTGCCTTGACAAAAAGACGCTGTCCGGAGGCCAGCCATTTTTTCAGTTCTACGTTTGACCCTGGTTGGGTAACCCTGGCATTGGGCACCATCTTGGCGACCTTGTCATCATCATTGCCCTTGGTGTTGGTATTTGTAGCTACCTTTCTGGCATTGATGCCATCCGGAGTGGTAGGTTTCACGCCAAGTTCTTTGCCACATGCAATGGCTCTTTTATTCGCTTCAGCGATCAAATCAGTCTCCACAGAGTTGTTTCCAGCCAAGTTGAGGAGGGTAAGCCCTTTTTCATAAATCGGATGAGCTTCTTTACACTTATCTGCCGCTTCGGCTTTTGAATATATTTCATTCGCTTGCTTCAAATAAGCCTCTCCCAAAAGAATTCGTACTTGATCTGCTTGCAATTTATTCCCTTGTTGGTCAAGGACATCCAGAACTTTTTTGTAGAGATCTATCCCTGTGGTAAAGTTTCCTTCTTCAATAAAGCCATTCGCAGATTCAATTCGGCTATCAGGGGTATTCATCAATGCAATGTCAAGTTTCTCAAGGTTATTTCTTGCTTCTTGACGTTTTGCCGGATCCTTAGTCTTCAAAGCCTTGGTGAAGTATTCCCTGGCTTTCTCATAATCCTTTTGTTCCATCGCCTTGTTGCCCTGACTCATGTAGCGGGGATATGGATTAGAGAAATATCTATATCCTCCCCAGCCCAAGAGTGCTATGACAAAAATAGCTAAAGCCGCCACTGTCAAGGCACGAATGATGTCGCTTTGCCTTGTGCTGTCCAAGGGTGCTCCGTGTTCATCCGTTTTCTTTTCCTCTTTTTCTTCCCTTTTAGGAGCAACTTTCTGCCCTGGGGTTGCAGCAACAACAGCTTTCTTTTCTTCGCTTTCCCCTTTCTCTACCTGGATAATGTATGCAGAATAGTTGTCTTTGGTGAAGTTCTGAATGAGGTTATTTATTTCTGTTCCAACTCGAAGAGGGTTGTACTGCTGGGCAGAGACAGCCGAAGATTTGAAAAGGGTTTCGAGATTTCTTTCATTTAGCTGGTCTCTTACCCCATCTGTAACCAAAAGGAAAAAGTCACCGTGATTCAGATCATCTTTAGCAATGGAGTGGGAGTTTAATTTTTGGGGGTTTTCGGCACCGCTAATCAAATATTGGTTTTCTGGCTTAGCCCCTTCAATCATGCTATCAGGATTGACCAATACTGCATTTTGGGAATCATAGTAATAAACACGAGAGGTTCCAATCCAGGCCATGGTCGCCTTGGTATCTCCCAGGTGAAGCATGGCCATGGACATGGCCATGTGCTTGGCCTCAGGATGTCCATCCTTATGCGCAGAAAGCGCCCCTTCTGAGATTCGAAGTGCCTGATCCAAAAATTCCTGCGTAACCTCACCCTTCGGGCCAGGATGCTGGAAATATTTGGCCATGGTAAGTGCAAGTAACTTGGAACCCACATCACCAGCCTGAGGTCCTCCTTCACCATCTGCAACAATAAAGATGCGTTCTTCTGCACTGGCCTCACCTTGCAAAGGGAAGATAAAATCTTCGTTCAATTCTCGCCCTCCAACTTCGTACAAGGCCTCAGGTTTTTTTATGCGAATACTCATGTGCTTTTTGTTCTTGTGTCTAATGATCTGAATCAAACAATCCCCAATGGTAAATTTATACAATTATAAGTGCCTGAATATTGAGGTTATCCACATCATCTTCAAGAAATAGTCTTTTCTTTTCTCGGATAAATATAGTTTAATATTACGAAATTCCAGCCTGGAACAAGGCAAATAATCTATCCAGCAGCATTTGATCAGCTTTTTTTATATTTGTATACAATGAAGTTTACCAGAAATACGCAAGAGAAACTATCCACCATCCTTAAGTCTCAGGGTTACAAAATTCGCTACGAAAAGGGAAATTTCGCAGGCGGTTACTGCTGGGTAAAGGATCAAAAGGTCATTATTATCAATAAATTTCATCCACTGGAATCAAAGATCTCTACCCTGTCAGAAATAATTGGCCAGTTAGATTTTGAAACCGAAGCCTTGACAGAGGATCAAGTAAAGTGGGTAGAAAGGATCAAAAGCTCTTACCTTGAGGCCCAAACCCAAAAAGAAACAGAGTGAAATTTATATTTACCGGTACAGGTACTTCTACCGGAATTCCCATGCTGGCATGTTCATGCCCAGTTTGTCTGAGCCCTGACCCGCTGGACAAAAGATTGAGGACCTCTGGTGTGCTTCAGTCTGACAAGACCACCCTTGTATTTGATACAGGACCAGACTTTAGAACCCAAATGCTCCGTTTTAATATCCGCTGGATAGATGCCATACTTTTTACCCACCAACACAAGGATCATACAGCAGGTCTGGATGATGTTCGTCCCTACAATTATCTTCAAAACCGAAATATGCCCCTGTATGTAAGTGAGGCGGTTGAAGAACATCTAAGAAAAGAGTATTACTACGTATTCGAACGGCCAGATTACCCTGGGCTCCCAAAGTTTGAATTCCGCAGGGTGGAAGGAGCCAAGGAGTTTAACATTGGAGACCTCAAAATCACCCCCATTCCCCTGATGCATGGGAAACTTCCGATACTTGGATACAGGTGCGGGAAATTCGCCTACCTGACAGATACCAATTTCATCCCGGATGAGTCAAAAAAATTACTGGAAGGTGTGGAAATTCTGGTCATTGACGCTCTTAGAAAAGCAGAACATTATTCACATTTTCATCTGGATGCTGCCCTGAAGGCTATTGAAGAGTTGAAGCCTAAAGAAGCCTATCTTATTCATATCAGCCACCTCATGGGAAGGCATGCTGATGTTTCAAAAGAATTACCAGACGGGGTATACCTATCCTATGACGGACTTATCATCAATTGGGGAGAATAATTCTTCCAATATTGTAACTTTCAGGCTGCTAAGGCCTTATATAAATATTAAGATAAAGCTAAATTTTCCTAACTTATTCCTACTGCCAATTATAAGCCGGCACAACCTAATTATATCCACTCACATGAATCTTAAGCTATTTATCCTCTTCCTGATAGCTAGTACAAGCCTATCAATAGCCCAGACGCCATCCTGGGATTATATTCTTGAAAATGATTTCGAAAAGGCAAAAGAAGGCTTCTCCAAAGAATTGGAACAGGACAGTACAAATATCCAATCCCTCCTGGGAGCTATATTTATTGCAGATATCTACCAGGACAGGAGCAGGTTTCACAAACTCAGCAACCTTCTTTTCAAGCACTCCAATGACCCCATGGTTTGGAATGCCTTTCTTTCCTCTTCAACTCCTCTTGTAGAAAAGAAAAAACTGATCAGTCATCCCTACCTGGACACTCCTGAGGGTAAAATAGCCGGAATGGTGGCCCTTTATTTTAAAGATCCATATGACAAGCATATCAGCTATGAAGAGACCAAATCGAAATTTGACCCCATTTATCAAAATGATGGTTGGGCATTTATTGGGCCATTTAAAAATATCAATGGGTACTCACACCTTGAAGTCTATCCTCCGGAGCTGAGTCGCAGCCCAGATTGGAATGCAAGCTACGACAATGAGGTAGGACTCAAATTGAAGTGGATACGCCCCAAATATCATGCACCAAGTGGGCAAATAAATATTAAAGATTTCCTCTCCACAAAGACAAATACCAATTTATTCTATGCCCATAAATCAGTATTCCTGCCAGAAGAAAAAAAGCTACAATTACGGATAAAGAGAGAACTACCAATGAAACTTTGGGTGGATGGTAAACTTGTATTTGACAATCCCAATCCCATTGGAAGTGTGCTATCCGGAGAAATCCTTGAACTGGATCTCACAAAAGGAAGACACGATATATTGGTCAAACTCAGCAAATTTGATGGTTGGCAATCCTACAGCGGTAAATTTCCTTTTACCTCCATTTATAGCTATGGCAGGGGCAACAATTATAATTTCAATGTCAGGTTCACAGACCTGAATGGTACCCCTTTAGCTCTTCCAAAAGGCACCCAAAAGCAGGCAGAAGGACAATTACTCACCTATAAACAACTGGATACGGATATTATTAAGGCCATGATCAACAAGCTCACAGCTTCATCAGAGGAGTCCAGGACCAATTTATCAAGCTATTATGTCCTGGCTCGTTATGCTGTAAAAGCTAAGAAAACCAGGGAGGTAGAAAAGTTTTTTGTTGAGTTGGAAAAGAAAATGCCTAACAGCACCTATATAGACCTATTGCTGGCAACTATTTATGAAAGAAATGGAAATAGAGCTTTGTCATTTAGAACAGTCAGTAAAATTGACCTGGAAAAGACCCCTCACTATGCCACGCTCAATAAAAAATTAAACGAATTAGATCAAAAGGTAGACAAGGATTTGTATGAGGAAAAACTCGAATTTCTAAGGGCAATTGCCCCTTCCAACGAGAACATGC
>JALEFZ010000047.1 GCA_022760475.1 Bacteroidia bacterium
AAGGCTTCAAAATCGAACTTTTCTTGTTTGGACATTTTTTTGTGTCTTAAAGTGAAGGTAATTATTTTTCACTTGACACACTTAAATGAATAGACTCGTTTATGAGTCTTACTACAATGGAAGCGATTATTCCACGCTCCATAATACCAGATCCGTTACCAAAACAGTCGCAGGGACTTTGATTGGCTCTTTGATCAAAGATCAAAAACTGGGCTCCGAACGGGAATTTGCCTCTAAGTATTCTCATCCGAAAAATATTCAAAACCCGGACAAAAGGAAGGACAGCATTACCATAGAGGATTTGCTTACCATGTCTTCCCTGCTAGAATGTGATGACTGGAATGAATTTTCAAGAGGAAATGAAGAGAGGATGTACCTCGTCGAGGATTGGGTGAAATTCTACTGGGACCTGCCCATGAAGGGCTTTCCCGAATGGGTTTCCAAACCAGAGGACTCAGAGTATGGGAGGAGCTTTAGTTACTGTACCGCAGGCGTCGTGGTCTTAGGAGACATCATCCACCAAATCTCTGGCGATTTGGAAGCATACTCAAAGCAGGCATTATTCGATAAACTGGGCATCACCAACTATCACTGGCAAATGATCCCTTCAGGTATACCCATGACGGGTGGTGGGTTAGGTCTACAAAGCAGAGATTTGCTAAAATTCGGCCAATTATACTTGAACAAAGGCAAATGGGGAACAGAGCAAGTTGTCTCAGAAGAATGGGTTGCCAAATCCACAAGTCCAAAAGCAAATATTGAGATGGGTGAACGGATAGATTATGGATATTTGTGGTGGATTACCAAATTCGGGAATGAGAAAGCCTTTTATATGACAGGAACAGGAGGCAACAAGGTAGCCGTATTTCCAGAGCTAGAGCTGGTGGTGGTATTAACAAGCACCTATTACAGGGGAGGCAGGGCATCCCATAAGCAAACAGCCAGCCTGTTAAGTGATTTCATCGTCCCCGAAATCAGTAAGCTGAGCAAATAAAAATTATTAGAAGCTGTTGGAATTTAGGTTTTTGAGTTTTCAGCTAGGATTTTCGCGAAGGACAAACCAAAGTTTTTTGAATACAAGTGGACATCATTTGACTCTACAGGTATCAAGACCAGCAATATCAAGTTTTGCGGAAGGCATTTTCAGGCCATCCATTTCACAGAGACTTCAAGAAAGTAGCATCTTAAAGTTTTAAAGAAATAGAATTGCGTAAAAACAGCAACGCAACAAAAAGATATGCTAACTTTTACCTTTACCAAGAAGTATCCGAAATGAAACCACAACTGATATACCTAGCAGCTCTGATTTATTTCGCAGCCCTGATTTCCTTCGAAGCAGCTCAACAATACTACTACCTGAGTAATTTTAACCTGGCGGGCAAAGATGAAGTCACACTTCTTGGACTCATAAAAATCCACTCCATTCGCTGGTTTATCTGGTCTTTGCTTGCCATTCCTTTGGGGAGATATGTTTACAGGAATCCTGCAAAACAGCTACAACCCAGGCTCCTTCTTAGATATGGCATCGCGCTTTTCACTACCCTGTTCATCACATTATTGCTCATCAGTTTGGTTGACCTATGGATTGCGAAGCAGGCCATTGAGCATTTTTCAGAATTTCTGGCCTTCTTCACTTATCAAAAGTCAGCTCTTTTTGTCAATGCCTATCTGGGATTGTTTATACTCATCAACTTGTACCAGAGCAACAAATTATTGGAATCTAAATTGCTGGAATTGTCAGACCTGAAAAGCGATTACAAAAGTGTCTATGATGAGCTAAAAAGCAGGATAAAGGATGATACCCCCTTGATACAAATCAAAATTGGCAACAAGATCAAAAACCTCTTGCTTTCTGAGGTCATCTGGGTGCAAGCAGATGATTACTGCGTCAAAATCCACACTGCAAACAGGTCATATAATCTTAGAAAGTCCATGAAATTGCTCGAAAAAGAACTAGAACCCAAAGGTTTTATTCGCCTGCACAGGAATGCCATTGTGAACAAGGATGAAGTAGATAGCCTGGTGTATGCTCCCGATCCTCATGCCAAATTGAAAAATGGACAAAAGCTACCCATTGCTTCAGGACGTATTTCCAAGGTAAAGGAGTTCTTCAAATCCTATCAGAGCCTGCCTGCATAATCCCCCCTATTCGCTGCAAAAGTCTTTCTCCCCTCCTCCTGATGACTTAGCATTGTTTCTGATCTGCAAGGTTATCTATAAGCCGATTTTCATTGAATTCAAAGTACCAGAACATGAAGTTTATTATCTCAATTCTCCTGCTGGGTATTTGCCTTGAAGTAAATGCCCAAGTCTATCCATATGAAGCCTCTCCTAATGCACCTTTTGGCTTACCAAATCCCAATACACCGGCACAAATCAAGGATTTTCAAGCACTCATAGGTGAGTGTAATTGTAAGTCCCTTGCAAGAGGCGCAGACCAGTCATGGGGAGATACCACAGCCATGATTTGGAGATTCAAGTATATCATGAATGGAAAGGCTGTTCAAGACGAGACCCTTAAAGCCGACGGCACCCACTCAGGCAGCATTCGCCAGTTCAACGCCGATAGCGCCAAGTGGTATGTACATTATTATACGACAGGAAGTACCCCAAATAGCCTGCCCACATGGGAGGGAGGAAAAATGGAGGATGGCAAAATCATTCTATATCGCCCAAACAAAGCTCCCAATGGCCAAGAAGGTTTTTACCGCATTACTTTCTACGACATTGACAAAAAGGGTTTCAAGTGGATAGGAGAATGGGTGGATACCAAAGAAACCATCGAATATCCCCTTTGGAAGATTTTCTGTAAGAAGAAATAACTTTAAAATGAGTAAAGGTGTATGTCCCACATTTGTGAGCCATACACCTTCACGTATTAATTCTCAGTATCAAGTCGATCTCACAGCCAGCAACTACTCCACAGCAAATGGAATGTTCGCGTGTGCGGTGTGTTTATTTCCATCCATCACATAGATGAACAACCGATAAGCCCCAGGCTCGGAAGGCGCCTTGAAAGTAGCTGTAGGAGCAGCATCCGTTTGAAATAGCCCATCAATGGCTTGAGGTACTTTTTCTGGATCACCGCCTGTAGCCTGAGTCTTGCTTTCTTCCATAACTACCCACTCATAGGTCAATTCATCCTTATCAGGGTCAGAGACTTCCACCGCAGCATTGTAGGCTTTTCCAGGCTTAAGTTTAACGTTGTCAGGAGCTCTTTTGCCTTCCAGGGTGAAGTCACCCAAGCGAGGAGAACGGTTTCCAGGCCACTCGCCATTCCAAATATAATGCATGGCATCCACCGATTCGGTTTCATTACCATCAGGCATGAACATGCCAAACCATGTAGGTGTCCTTTCCTGCTTTTGTCCCCATAGGAATACGAAAGAACCAATAACTTGCTCTGACTGAGACGCAATAGCTTTTTCATAACGGCTGCGATAAAAGTCCGCTTTAACTGAGCTGTTGTTTTCCAAGGGTGCCCCCCACTCTGTATTTGCGACTTCCCAGTAACCTGTAGCTCCCCATTCTGTCACCAACAAAGGTCCTTCATAGCCGGATTCTTCAATGCGCTGAGGTAGAATCTCAATCTCGGCGTACATCTGTACACTCAATACATCCAAATCAGGGACCCTTTCTACCACCAAATTTACTGTTTCTTTATTCATACCAGCCAGTGAGGTCGTAGTAATGTGGTTGGGATCTATTTCGTGGATCATTTTGGAAATCTCATTCACTGCGTCCCAAACCTTGGGATTTTCAGAGTGGTGATTCAGTTCATTGCCAATTCCCCACATGATCAAGGCAGGATGGTCTTTCAGCTCCATAACCTCATTTTTAATTCGGTCATACTGAGCCTTTACCGCTGCTTCGTCGTCATAATCAAAGCCCAAGCGCTCACGACCTACGTCAATCCCCATGGCTACTTTCAGGCCGTATTGATGGGCCTCATCCAGAACTTCTTTGCCCGAACGCTGGCCATTATCGGTTCTCCAAGTTCTGAAAGCATTGGCTCCATGGCTCGCCAATGCCTTTATATCGCCAAATTCAAGCCCTGCGCCTTTGATGAAAAAGGGTTCTCCATTCAGAAAAAGACGGTAGCCCTCGTCAGTTTTACGAACCTCTGTTTTTGAAATTTCCTTTTTGGGCTCTTTGGGACTTGGGCTGTTACAAGCAAACAAAGAGATGGAAAGGAATATGAGAATGACATGTTGGATAACAAGATTGTGATGTTTCATTTCGAATGACTGATAATAATGCGAATAGTATATTAGACTTCTAATATATTAAACTTCGTACAAAAAAAGGGAATGGGAATATCGAGATTAGAGAATTAAGTATTTTCAGAGAGAGGGAATTAGTGAAAAATTTACCGACTAATTCACCAAGCTATCCAGGAATTAGCTTTTCTAAACAATTCAAAACAGGAGAATAGCCTGGGACAAAGTTATACGTGACACCTCTACCTTAGCTTCATCCCATCAATAACGCTTCTCAGTAAGCTTAGCCTAAGAAAAAGCAGTTCACTTGACTGGTAAATATGGGATGATGGGTCATGGCCTTCAGGTTAACATTATTTTTTAGTGTTTGGTACAACAATTTCCTAAATTGGTTCACCAATTTCAAACAAGGATTATATTGTTAACTATGAAAGCAATCGTACCCAAAATTATCCCTTTGGCCTTCATCTGGAGCATTATTCTGTTATTGAATGGATGTACCCAAGCTACTCAGGAATCTGGCTCAGAAGAAAACCAACAGGTTGTCTTTCCAAGTGAAGTCATTTCATTCCAGGATCATTGGAATTTAATTTTGGGAGATGGTTCCAATGTCGGCCCCCCCAATAACTATGAAAACAAGGATTTTTTCTACACCAAAAATGACGATAAAGGCAATTGGGTGGTCTACAAAACTCCCAACGCTGGGGACACCCATGGCACTTCAAACAATACCCGAACTGAATTGGCTCAAACAAAAAAATGGTCTCCTATGACCGATGCAAAATTGTCTGCGAAGCTGAAAGTGATGAATGTATCAAGTACAGGTGATGCCCGAGTAGCAGCTTCTTATTCGGTAGTCGTTGGGCAAATTCACAGTGCAGACGGACATGAAAATGAACCGCTTAAGATTTTCTACAAAAAATTTCCTGGTCATACCAAAGGTTCTGTTTTCTGGCATTACGAAATCAATACAAAAGGGGAGGACAATTCGGGTAGATGGGATTTTTCCACTGCTGTATGGGGCTACGACTTCTCAGTAGTCGGTGAGGATGAAAACACCTATCCAGAGGAACCAAGTAAGGGAATAGAATTGGGGGAAGAATTCAGTTATGAAGTTGAAGTAAAAGAAGGAATCATGTACCTGACATTTACAAGTGAAGGCCATGAAACCAAAACATTCACCAAAAATCTCATTGAATCAGTATATGCTACCTCCGATGATTTACCCCAGCAAACCAGGGAATTATTTGTACCCATTGGCCAGGATGGCGTCGAGCGAAAGAATGCCTATTTAGAGGAAGGACTCTTTTTCAAGCTGGGTTCCTACAATCAAACCAATGGCAAATCACCTGAAGTAAATAAAAACTGGTGCTCAGGAGCAGAAACACATGAAGGGGATATTCAAAAGCAATATGCAGATGGCAATTTCGCTGAGGTCTGGTTCAAGTCTGCCAATGTCTACGTAAGTGATGATGCGATATCAAATAAAGGCTACTTCCTAAAAAATGATTGAATGATGGATTAGCCATATTTTCTTTCAAATTCCGCCAGTTAAATTGAGGTCATTATAAACAATTAATGATAGGTAAACATTTGTACTATATCTTATCCTTCAGATCAATGACGTTTAGCCAGGTGAATTATGAAGATTGTAAATTTGCTTTCAATTCTTAGGAAGGTTACTATTAAGTCCGTTCCTAAAGGGGAAATCTTGATTCATCCAGGTACCAGCACGAAAGACATCTTCTTCATTCGTAAGGGGATGGTTAGAAGTTACTACGCCAATGGCATAGAGGAAGAAATTACCTTTCAGTTATATCCAGAATTTCACATGGTGGTCAATATCCACGCCATGCTGTTTGACGAGCCTTCACAGTTTTACTATCAAACACTTGAGCCCTCAAAGGTATATACCATAGATTATAATTCCTTCATGGAGATGGCCTCTAAAGATCCTGAGTTATTTGAAATGAACCACAGGTTCATAGGTAAAAAAGCAATGAAACTGGCCTTCAAACGAGTTGAATCCTTCGTTTTTTTATCTCCTGAAGAGAGATACCAAAAATATGTCAAAGACTATCCCAATGTCATCAACCGAGCGCCCGACAAATACATCGCAAATATCCTGGGCATTACGCCTGTTTCTTTAAGCAGAATTCGAAAAAGGCTTGCCACCAAGAAGAATTAGGCTTTAATCAGTTCCAAACATGATGCAACAATTTCTACAGCTATAATTGGTGAGAGCCCCGTGTTCGAAGGAGAACTTCTTGAGGCTTCAGATGAGCTAAATGTAGCATTTCCCGATCGATTCCACAGATTGATTGGAGATAGCAATTCACATACCTTCATCATTAGGCAGTTTAATGTGCAATTGGGAGGTGTAATGGTAAGTCAATGGATCAGCGTCATGGTAAACCAAAGCGAAGCCTGGACAAATATTAGAGAATAACCCTAAAAATTCAGGCCAAAATTCGTCCCCTCCGTATAATCATTTCAGAGGGGGTATTTAGGTTTCAAAATGTAGGGAAGTTTGGTCTAAAATTTAGGATGATATGAAAACCAGCCTGAAACTGAGGAAAATCATAAAAGAAGACTGTATCGCAATCAGTGAAGCATTTAAGAAGCAGGGCTGGAATAAAGCTGTTGCCCAATATGAGCATTATTTTGACCTACAAGAAGAAGGCAAACGCGACATTATCCTTGCTGAAATGAATCAGGAATTCGCAGGTTACCTTACCATCAACTGGACATCCCAACATCCCCCATTCCAATCAAATGGAATCCCGGAAATCGTTGATTTTAATGTGCTGAAGAAATTTCAAAGGCTAGGCATTGGTACAGCACTGATGGATGAGGCAGAAAGGCGCATCAAAATGGTGTCTGCCTATGCTGGGATTGGGTTTGGCGTATATCAGGACTATGGCGCTGCTCAAACTCTATACATCAAGCGAGGCTATTTGCCGGATGGAAATGGTATCATGAAGGACGCTCGCCCAATCCAATACGGAGAGACCATTACCATTGATGATGGGGTGGTTTTTCACCTGACAAAAAAGCTGTAGGATTTTTTATTGGCCTAAATTTCCTGACATTTAAGCTCAATCAACTTAATGTAATCCCATAGAAAAGTGAGCATAAGAATCATATTTTGCGATAATGGCCTGAGTCCCAAAGAGGTTGATGATATGTTTGTGGAAGAATTCCAGGCAGCCAAAGATCTGTCCATCCCGACCTCACTGATGAGCTTTGAGGAATTAACCAGAGGAGATGTCAACAGAGCCTTAAAACGTGTCAGGGTATCCGAAGAAAAAATCACGGGAATTTACAGGGGCTGGATGCTAAAACCGGAGCAGTACCAGCTACTTTATGATGCCCTCCTTCAAAAAAACATTCAACTGATCAACGATCCAGCAGCGTACAAATTTTGTCATTACCTGCCTGAAAACTATGAGAGTATCAAAGATTTTACACCCAAAACAACCTTTAAGGAACTAAAAACCGACTTCAAACTAAGCGATTTTCAAGCAGAAATAAGTGAGTTTGGAGCAAAAGCCATTGTGATCAAGGACTATGTAAAATCGCAAAAGCATTATTGGGAGGAGGCTTGCTTCATTCCAAACGCTTCGGATGACACACAGGTAGAAATTGTGGTGAGGAGATTTCTTGAACTCCAAGGAAGAGACTTAAATAAGGGATTGGTATTCAGGGAGTTTGTTGAGTTGGAGAAACTGACCCATCACTCCAAAAGTGGCATGCCCTTGACCAAGGAGTTCCGAGTTTTTGTGAAGCATGGCAAGGTGATGAGTATTTTTAAATATTGGGACGAAGGAGATTATGAGCATGTTGTTCCTGTCATGGAAGGCTTTGAGGAAGTCATTCCCAGGATCAAAAGTCATTTCTTTACCATGGATATTGCCAAGAAAAAGGATGGCGGTTGGATCATAGTGGAATTGGGAGACGGTCAAGTGGCAGGACTGCCTGAAAATGTTGAAAAAGAGGAATTTTATAGCAAACTAAATATGTAATTGACCATGAAACTTCTTCCTCCCAAATTCGCCTGTTGGGTATGGGTTTTGGCCTTCTTGGCTTTCCCTTTTTCTGTACATTCCAAGGGCATCATCCTTAAAGGCAGCATAGATACCCCCTTCAACAGCAATACTGACAGTATTTACATAGGTGTGGTATGGCACTCGGAAGACAACTGGGCCTACAAAGCCACTTACAGCAATGCAATCGGCATAGTGAAAAACGGTAAGTTCCGATTAAAAATTGAAAAGCCACCCGAAGACTCAAGCTGTATCATACTCAAAAATTCAAAGTTGAGTATTGGATTTATTTTTGCCTTCAAGGACAAAGACGATGATGGCGAATTCACTGATTTTGATGAAATCATCGGTATCAGTGAAGGGCAAAGTCTGGCCTTTGTAGAAGGAGATTTTTTGAAGGACATCCGTGAGATCAACAAAAAGAAAAAAGATAAAATTGATACCTTGTTGAGACTCAAAAAGGGAATTCAATTGTGCAAGGTCATCAAAACTGCCGAAGACAAATCAGGAAAATATTCTTCTGGATTTGATGATTTTATTCCTGCAAAAAAAATCAACATACAAATCAAAACCCCTTCCAAAATCAAAAGAAGATTAAGAACGCCTAACTGGACATAACCCATTAAGTTGATGATCAAACTGACTCGAACAGATTCTGAGAACGAGGACTTCATTGGACTGGTAAGTTTGCTTGACTCCGAACTGGAGGAGCGGAATGGAGACGAACAAACTTTCTATGCACAATTCAATATCTTAGACAAGATCAATCATGTTGTACTCATCTATTTGGATGGCAAAGCCGTCTCTTGCGGAGCCATAAAGGAATTTGAC
>JALEFZ010000048.1 GCA_022760475.1 Bacteroidia bacterium
ATGCCCAGGTTATTTTGTTGAATGGAAGAATCAAACTCCTACCCATGTTGTTTGATATCAGCAAACACAGCCTGATTACCATTCGTCAGAACTTGTTTTGGGCATTTTTCTATAATACTCTGATGATCCCATTGGCAGCATTTGGTTTCCTAAGGCCTATTTTGGCTGCTTTATCAATGGCATTTTCTGATGTTTTTGTAATTGGAAATTCAATCAGATTGCGGTTCAAAAAATTAATTTGATTTAACAACAACTTGTATGAAGCATAAATTCAAAACCAATATAAATTGCGGAGGCTGTATTGAGAAGGTGAGTCCGTTCATGGATAAAGCCGGAATAGAAGATTGGAAGGTTGATACCAAAGACCCCCAAAAAGTCCTTACAGTAGAAAGCAAGGCACTATCCAAGGATGAAATCATGGAAATAGTAAAGGAAGCAGGATTCAAGATCGAAGAGGTAAGGGGGGGATTGTTTTCCCGCCTGTTAAGCAAATAGGAATCATTGCGGGTCGATCCACTTAATGACTTGATCCATTTCATGGGGGAGAAACCACTTGATGTCATCAAATTTCCGGTAATAAGTCAATTGCCTTTTGGCATATCTTCGCGAGTTGCGCTGGATCAGGCGGATAGCCTCTTCCAGCGTAATTTCATTTTGGAGGAAAGAAATCAACTCCTGATATCCAATGGATTTAAGCGAATTAAGTTCGGGGGAATGGCCTTTAGCCAATATGCCTTTTACCTCTTCCAGTAAACCCTCCTCCATCATATCCAATACCCGTTTATTGATCCTGTCGTAGAGGACTTCTCGCTCGTCATGTAATCCAATTTTGATCAATTGGTAAGCATGAGTTTTGGTCTTTCTACCTTTTCTCCATGTTGAAATGGGGATTCCTGTTCCACGGTAAACTTCCAGGGCACGTATGACCCTGGCCGGGTTGTTTCGATCTATCACCTCAAAGGTATCCGGGTCTACCCTTTCCAGTTCATTGATCAGTGGAGGAAGTCCATTGAGTTGTAGTTCTTGCTTGAGCTTGGCTCTGACTTCTGAGGGAAGTTTTGGCATTTCATCAAATCCATGCCAAATGGCGTCCATGTATAGGGTTGATCCACCAACCATGACCAATTGGTCGTGTTCAAGAAATAATTCTTTCATCAAAGCCTCTGCTGAGGTCTCAAACTTTCCGGCACTGAAGTCTTCATCTATATCCAGGCTATCTATGAAATAATGTTTGGCCTGAGCTTGTTCGGAGGCGGTTGCCTTGGCCGTGCCAATATCCATCCCTCGGTAGAATTGCCGGGAGTCGGCAGACAGGATGGGACAGCCGAAATGTTGAGCCAACTTTATGGAGAGACGGGTTTTGCCAACAGCAGTGGGACCTACAAGGGTAATAAGTTGCTTCATTTTTTGGTGAGATACACAGCCAGAAGTGCAGCTAGAGCCAGGAATAAACCAAGAAACTCTCTCATGTTTTCGATATAGGGAGATCCTGCCTTCATCGAACCCGTAATGCTGGGCATTCCTTCCTGAAACCACTCGATTACTCCAGGAATATAAAAAGCCATTCCAATTCCAAGACCTACACTCGCCAAAATGCCTATGATCCGGGGGACATTTATAAATAAGTTCAAACCAATCAGAATTGCCACACCTCCATAAATGGGCACCCAAAGCTGAGGGTCTTTGTCATTAAGCTGCCAATAAGCGAATAGTCCAAAAATGATGGCCAGCAAGGCAACGAAGATCTTTCTAAGCATGAAATAAGATTTTTTCAAATTTAAGTTAAGGGGGCTTGACTCCCAAATATCACATCACACCATTTCTTTACATTGACATAAACAAAACATAGGCTAAACTGACGATATTTGCCCAAAAAATACATGCGAAACTTCCTACTACTCCTAATTGGCCTTTCCCTGATTGCAAATGTTGAAGCTCAAGATCCGGTAAAGGTCATGTCCTTCAACATTAGATATGACAACATCAATGATGGAATTAATGCATGGTCCAATCGGGTGTCAATGATCAAAAGTGTGCTGCTTTACCATAAACCCGATGTATTGGGGATACAGGAATCTTTGCCCCGACAAATTGAAATGATGCGTTATTTGCTTCCTGCCCATGAATATTATGGGGTTCCAAGGAGCAAGAATTCACCTGAACATTGTGCCATCTTTTTTCTCAGGCATAAGTTTGAACTGCTTGACAAAAACAGTTATGGGACATTTTGGCTTTCGCAGACCCCAGGAAAAGAAAGTAAAGGATGGGATGCCGCTTTACCGCGGATTGCGAGCTGGGTAAGGCTACGTTCCAAGCTGGACTCATCCGAATTCTTGTTTGTAAATACTCATTTTGACCATAAAGGAGAAAAAGCCAGGTTTGAAAGTTCAAGGCTTTTGGTCAAAGTCCTGGATAGTTTGAGCAAAACTTCTTCGGGAAATATTCCGGTGGTATTGTTGGGTGATTTTAATGCGCTTCCTCAAAGCAATGCCATTCAATTTTTACTCTCCAGGGGCAATTATCAACAGGCAATTGAAACTTCCATTAAAGAACCCCATGGCCCAGCTTCTACATGGTCTGGCTGGAAATATGCAGGGGAGCAAGGAAAACTGATTGACCACATACTGGTGAAGGGTGATGTAGGTGTTTTGAGTCATGGGATCATTACGGATCAATGGAATGGGCTTTTTCCGTCTGATCATTTACCGGTGACTGCTGAATTAATCGTTAATCCTGTAACATATCTACCAAATGCCCATGCCCATAATGACTACGAACATGAAAACCCACTTTTTGATGCCTTAAGGCAGGGTTTTGCCTCTGTGGAGGCGGATGTATGGGCGACAGATTGGAAGGAGCAAGGGGGAAAGAAACTGATTGTGAACCACGACAAACCCCTGAAGCTGGGACAGGCCTCTCAGAAGCTGGATGCCCAAAGCCTGGAGCGTTTATACCTGGAACCATTGGCTAAAATATGTTATGAAAATTATGGCCGTGTATTTCCATTCAACAAGGACGCATTTTGGCTTATGATAGATGTGAAGGGCAAGGACGCCGATTTTGCTTATAAAGTCATCATGGAGAAACTATACAAATACCAATGGATGCTTAAAGGGGAAAATCCTCCTGTAAAAATATTCCTCTCGGGCAATCGAAATCTCGAGCAAATCAATGCTGACATCAGAAGGTGGGTGAGCATTGACGGAAGACCTGAACACTTAGGGAAGGGGTATTTGCCTGAGCAAATGCCCGTTATAAGCCAGCGATTTGCTAAGGTTGTGAATTGGAATGGAAAGGGTGAAATTCCCGAAAAAGAATTTGAAAAGTTAAAGACACTCGCAGATCAAGTACATAAGGAGGGTAAAAAATTAAGGCTTTGGGGCACAGTTGAAGATGAGAAAGTATGGGAAACACTATTAAGGGCAGGTGTTGATCTGATAAATACGGATGAATTGGTAAGGCTCAAGGAATTTTTCGGTAAGAGAGAAAAAATGAATAAATAACAGATAAGCTAGCAAGATTGACAGGCTTGTGCTATAAACCACAGGCAGAGATTTCGTATCTCTAAAAAGACATATATTAACCATTAATCAAATACAAGACTTATGTGGCAATTGATTATCAATACCCTGGTGATGGCAGTTTCCATCATGCTGGGAGCTTACTTGCTGAAGGGAGTAGAAGTTAAAAGCTTTGGCGGAGCGGTTGGGGCAGCCTTCCTATTGGGTATTGCAAATGCTACCCTCGGCAACTTGCTGAACTTTATCCTTTCCCCATTCAATGCTATCACCCTTGGATTGATCTCATGGCTGGTTAGTGCCTTGATGATAGTCATTGTGAGCAAAATGTTCAGTGGGTTTAAGGTCAAGAATTTTGGCTGGGCGATGGTTTTTGGGCTTGCGCTTGGCATTATCAATGGTCTCCTTTCAATTTTTTTCTAAAAATTTCTTAAGTAGTCGAGCAATCTCATTTCGGCATCCTTTGGGCCATTTTTTCCAAAATCCAGCGTCGAAAAGCCTCGATGTAGCACCACTATATCTACATTTTTTTCCTCGTCTTTTGGAAAAACTGACTCCAAAAAATACCGAATTCAATATGCTCGACTACTTAGTAAGACTGATTAGATTCCGGCAAGGTATTCCTAGAATAAAATAAAGAAGGCCGAAAATACTGTAATAGCTATGATGAGCCTTCGATAGGCCAGGTCTGAAAATAACTTAACAATGAAGATGCCTGATATTCCTCCGAGGACAATCAAGGGGATCATGAAAAGGTCAAGCTGGAAACTTTCCCAACTCATGGTCTTCCAGACAAAAAGGTGGAAGGGCACTTTAGTCAAGTTAATGATGAAGAAAAACCAGGCTCCTGTACCAATGAAGAGATTTTTGGGAAGCCTCATGGATAGCAAATAAACAGTCAATACCGGCCCGGCAAAGTTTCCAACCATCGTGGAAAAGCCTCCCAGCAAACCCATGATTGCTGCAAACCATTGGTAATCGGGAATGACCTCACTTTTTCGGATTTCCAGAACGATCATGATGATGGCTCCCAGTAGGATAATTCCACCCATGATAAAACCGAATATCTGCTCTGAGACTGAGTCGCCTATCCATACGGCAATTCCAACTCCTAAAAAAGTCCAGGGGAGCAATTTAATGATGTACTTCCAGTTTACTTCCCGCCGATAGTAAACCACCGCGATGATATCCGCAAATATGAGTAGAGGAACCAAGACTCCAGTAGAGCTTTTGTCGCCAAATATATAGGCCATGATCAGGACTACGGCTGCATAGCCCGCTCCAAATCCGGTCTTGGACATACCGATAAGCATAGCAGCTACTCCAAGCAAGACCCAGTCCAGTAGTTCCAGATCAAAAACTTCGTTCAGGTATTGAATCATTCTTTGTCTTCCTCTTGCATTTCTGCTGGACTGCAATAGTAATACTTGACCACAGGAGTCGCCAATGCGTGGATATTTGGTAAGTCTGTAGCTTCAGAGAGATCTTTCAGTTCACCATTTTTGAATCTTATGACAATAGGCTCCTGGCTGTTTTCTACATAGGGTTGATTGGAGACGGTTCCACTGAAAATGTAGAAGGCAGCATCATCCATGCTGATGTTCTTCGCCTTGGCATATTTCTCCCTTTCCATCAAAATTCTCTTTTCATCGTAGGGTTTGTCGCTCATTCTAATTTTTAGGAGCTTCCTGGATTGGATTCGCTGGCAAAGATCTGAAAGGACAGGATCTTTTTCTGACTGCCATTTTTTAATGGCAAATTCTATATCATTGTCATCGAGTTGGATGAACTTGTTCAGTACTTTTTTGGTAAGGTCTTTAGGAGAGATGTTGTTTTTGAAGAAAAAGCCCAGGTTTTCATCCAGGTAAATTTTTTCACCTGCTTCAACCAACATCCTCACCCTTCTGAGGATATTTACAATCATATACTCAGCTGCCATAGCAGCTTTGTGGAGGTATACCTGCCAATACATAAGCCTTCTGGCGAGTACAAATTTCTCAAGAGAATATATCCCTTTGTCTTCACAGACCAGGTTTCCATCATGGACATTCAGAATCTTGATGATCCTGTCAATCCCTACGATTCCTTCTGCTACACCGGTAAAAAAGCTGTCTCGAATGAGGTAGTCCATTCTGTCCATGTCCAATTGCCCTGATACCAACTGGTGGAAAAAAGGTCTTGGGTATTTGCCTTCAAAAATCTCAATTGCCAGGTCAAGTTTCCCCCTGAAGTGTTTGTTGAGGTTGTGCATCAAAGCAAGGCTCATGTCCTCATGGTGGAGGTTGGGGATGATGACGTGCTCCAATGCATGTGAAAATGGGCCATGACCGACATCGTGAAGTAAAATAGCTACCTGGGCAGCCTTGTATTCTTGTTTGGTGATTTCAACCTTCTTCCTTTTTAGGACATCAAGTGCTTGGCGCATCAGGTGCATGGCACCCATGGCATGGTTGAAGCGTGTGTGAACAGCTCCTGGATATACAAGGGAACTTTGTCCAAGTTGCTTGATTCTTCTGAGTCGCTGAAAGGTCGGGCTGTCAATCAGGTTTAAAATCAGGCCTCTGGGGATTTCTATGAAACCATGGACGGGATCATTGATAATTTTTGGCGCTTTGACTGAGTTTTTCAATTTCTCCAATTTGGCGCAATTTAACCATATAAGATAAAATGCCGATTAAATTGATGCTTTGTGCATTCTTTTTTTGAAAATGAATGTATTCATGCCATTATTCCTTAAATCATTCCTCAATATTACTCATGTAAAATTTCCATGGATGTGAATAAGACCTTCACCTAAAGATTCATGAAATTGTGTTGTAATTTCGAACTTGAGCATGTCAAACAAAGCAGGTCTTCAGCATTCGCAGCGTCCCCTACAAAAACTCCTTTCCCGATTGTCTTTTACCCTAGTCGGGGCTTTTTGCCTTGCAGGGATATTCGTCATCCAACAAAACAGCAGACTTGATGAACAAATTCAGTTTGAAGATGAACTCGCATTTGAAAATAATGATGCTGATAAATCCTCCTTTGTCTTATTCACCTTGCCGCAATGCTATCCCTGTAAACTACTGGAGGAGCAGATAGCGCAACAGCCTCAACTGAAGGGCTACATCAGAAAGAATTTTCGTTCCTATCGAATAGACGGAAGGGATCATTATTCTGGAGGTAAGGAAATTGCAGAACTTTATGGAATTACAGAATATCCAACAATTATCATTACAGATCCTGAAGGGAAATTACTAGGCAAACTATCGTTTAAATCCTTGATTGAAGAAGCTCCTCAGGCATTGAATCAGGTATTGAAGCACAATGCCATGGACGTAATTCCTGTCCGTTCTCAGGAAAAAACACTGGGTAGGCAGCCTGAAAAGGAATTGGGTTTGTTGTTCAGGACTACTGATAACTGGTCAGAGGCCATGGAACTGATTCATTTTTTAGAGAAAAACTGGAACGAAGAGATTTGGTTGTCTCCCAGAGCGGATCATTCTATTCAGGTGATCATTGGTCGGTATCCCACAATGGAAAAAGCCCGGTTAACCAGGAAATTTTTGAAACTTTGGGAAGGAGAAAAAACAAAGGTAGTTCCTCTTCATGTTGAGGTGCTTAAGTATGGGAAGAAATCAAAAACGAAGTAATTTGAATCTCACATAAGTATGTGGAAAACTGGGGGCTGAGTAACTATTGCTGTCATCTACTTTGATCCAGACTGGAATCCTCATTTTATCTTCCCCTTTCAATTCCAGTCTACATAAAAAGGTATAGCCAGTAGGATTTTCACGTGCAAATTTTGGAAGAATCTGGTATCCATTTGCCCAATCACTTATCCTGGAGCCAAGGCTGTCCAGGGTAAAGGAATCCAGCAATTCTGAATCCTCCTTTTCTGAGGAAAATTGCCATTCCAGTTTTTGCCCATGTGCGACAGAAAGGCTAAAAACAATTGATAAAAAAGCTACAAGTATTTTCGGAGGCATATAGCTAAAATTGATTTACCTGTAGATTATTATACAAAAAAATGGAGAAAATGATTCGCATTTCCTCCATTCTGTAATCTTTAAGACATTGTTACTTTAATGCCTTGATGATGTCGTTATTGATCTTCATGTAATCCTCGTTTCCTGCCTTTTTAGAAAGGTCAAGAGCCATTCTTGCAGCAGTCAGGGCATCTTTCTTCTTACCCATTTTCTGTAGGATACGGGCTTTCCAGGTAGCCATCCAGAAGGCTTCAGGATTTTTCTCTGTAGCAGAGTTGATCCACTCATAAGCCTGATCCATATCTTTGTCGTTGTTGTAGTAATATACAGCAGCTCTGTAGTAATCGTTTGCGCTGGGGCCATTCATGGTACGCTTGATGTTTGCCATTACCATATCATCAGTAGAGAACTCTACGGGGATTTGAACAATGGTCTTGTCCCAACCAATGTAAAGGTTGGCAGAACCATCACGCAGGTCGTCAAAAAAGATCATAAAAGACTCCATTTTCTCACTCATTTGCATGGATTTTGCAGTTGAGCGGTGTACCTCAGTATCAGTGCTGTAGCGTGCTACATTACCGCCAATGGTCAAATCATCATTAAGCATGATGGTCCACTTATCCTTGGTAGGAATGGTGTAAAGGGCGTAAGTTCCTTTTTTCAATTTGCTTCCGTTGAAAACAACATCATCAGCGAAAGTGATTTTAGTAGCTTGGTTAGCTCCTGTTCTCCAGATTTTGTCGTAAGGAACCAGATCACCAAAGATGCTTCTTCCTTTCACCCCAGGTCTAGAGTACTCAAGGGTAACTTTGCTCATTCCGATGCTTTGCTCCATTTTGACGAATGGGCTAGGTGCAGGAGTAGAAACCTGGGCCGTAGCGAAAGCAAGGCTGAATACCAGGACGATGCTTGCAACAAGATTCTTCATAGAACTGTAATTTGTTGGTAAGTAGTATATGATTAAAGTAGATTGGCTTGAAATTTCACACTCATATGAAATTCAAAGGTCGAACATAGAAAATCTGTCATCAATACACAAATAGGGATAGGTTCATTTGTCAAAATGGTGACTTCGAGCAGTAATTTTAATTATTACTAATTGGAAAATATTTTTGAAATGGTTAATTTTTGTTGACTCTTCGCTAATTGTCAATAAGGAATTCCAAATTTTATATTCTGTATATACGTTCCACTTTTGTGCTTAGGAATTAAGTGAGTATTTTGGGAGGTGAAAGTCTGGATTGAAAGGGTATGAATAAAAGGATTTTAATTATTTGGCTTTTTGCTCAGGTATTCCTCTTTGGAGTGATGCTGGGAGGGCCTATTGATGTGGACAGCCTGAAAAGGGAGATTGCTATCCAGGTGGAGCAGAGAAGGCCTCTTCCGCTTATGGGGTCATATAAGGAACTTGGCTTGTTTTATTTTGATAACAACAATTATGACGATGCCTTATTTTGCTTCCATGAAGGATTGTTGTTGTCTCAGAAACTCGAAGATTACAAGCAGGAGTTTTTCTTCCTTCATTTTCTGGGGGCGATGTACTACAATCCCCTCGATGATTATCAAAAATCCCTGAATTTTCTAATCAAAGCTGAAAGAATAGGGGAGAGGCTTGGAGAAGTTGATACAACCGATCGCATAAGGAACTACGTAAAGATTTCCGAAGTATTCAATACCATGGGGGACTTTGATAAGGCCCTAGATTACAACTTGATTGCATATGGTATGGCTGAGCAGGCAGAGGACACTGCTAGTCTTGCCCTGGCTTCACGAATCCTCGGGGTTATCTATTGGGGGCAAAACCAATATGGCCAGGCACTCAGAAATTTCAAACTCTCATTAAATTTCCATGAAGAACTAGGTCGCTCGAATAGACTTAGCCCTGCAGAAGCTCGGGAAAATGGCATCAACTATTATACGACTCTGGCCTCTATAGGAGCATCTTATCTGCTGTTATCGGATTCGCTTGACCTGGCAAGAAGCTATATTGAACAGTCTCGTCAACTTGCAGACTCTTTGGACCATGGCTATGGGAAAGCATATTCGGAGGCCTTGATCGGTAATTTTTTTCAAAGAAAAGGTGAGTACAAAGAGGCTCTGTCTCATATCAAGGAGGCTTTAAAGCAATTCGATGAACTCAAACTGAAAAGAGAGTGGGTTATTTTTACCATTAGAATAGCAGACCTTTACCTAATGATGGAGCAGCCCAGCAAAGCCGATAAGGTCTTGAGGGAAGCTGAGGAAGTCGCCATTAGCCTTGAGGCTCCCAACCTTCTCAGGAATATATATCTATCCAAATCCAGGGTTTACGAAAAAGAAGAGAATGTCTCTTTGGCCTATGGCTACTTTAAGAAATACGTAAACCTAAGGGATTCCCTCATGAACCTGGAAGGACTTTCTGAATTGGCCAAGGTAGAGCAACAATTCGTAGTTCAGGAAAAAGAGCAAAAAATCGCAGACCTTGAAAAGGCACAAAAGAGTAGCCGAAGGCAGATGGTTGCAGTTGTCCTTTCTATCGTTCTGTTCTTCCTAATTGTAATCATCTACCTGGGATACCAAAGAAACAATGTACTTGCCTCCTTGAATAAAGTCCTGGAAGAGAAAAATGAAGAGATCAAAAGGCAGAATGAGCGCCTATCCAGTTCCAATGAAGACCTACGGCAGTTTGCTCATGTAACCTCACACGATTTGAGGGAGCCACTTAGGAGTATTGGATCTTTTGCTTCCTTATTGAAAATGAAGTATTACAACAAAATCGATGATGAATCCAATGAGTTTATAAACTTTATTGTGAAAGGAGTCGAAAGGATGGATAAGTTGCTCGCTGACTTGCTGGCTTATTCTGTTGTAGGAGTTTTTGATACAGAATATGAGGAGGTCAATGTAAATGCTGTCATTGAAAACATCATTCGAACCCTGCACAAGGAGAAGGCTACCCAGGGAGTGAAAATCAAACTCTCAGACTTACCGGTGGTAAAGGGGAATGCCAGCCAGTTGAATCAATTGTTTTATCACCTTATCGATAATTCCTTGAAATTCCGTAAAGACGAAGCTCCTCGGATTGAGATTCGAGCTGAAAAACGAGGAAGGAAATACCTCTTTTCTGTAGAGGACAATGGGATCGGGATGGAGAAGGAGTACAAAGATAAGATATTCGGTTTATTCTTGAGGCTGCACAACAAACGTTCGCAATATCAGGGAACAGGAGTAGGGCTTTCTATTTGTAAAAAAATTGTAGAACAGCACAAAGGCAGGATATGGATAGACTCTGAGCCTGGGGCAGGTACAACAGTATTTTTTACTTTACCTGAGAATCCAAATGAGTCAGGCATTGAGACGGAATTAACCAATAAAATCAGGAAGTGGGATCGAATCAGACCCAAAGCCACTACCTTGAATTAATCATAATTCTAAAATTAAAATAGGACACAAAAGCTATCTTTTGTGTCCTTTACCTTTTCATTAGGCTGAGATCAAATATGTTTATTGATCACCAGCCCTGTACCCAGGTGCATGCCTTCATGAACATTATTAAAATTCATGGCCTCATCAATGTTATTCAAAAGTAGTCCGTAACTGGTTTGGTATGGATCGTATCGTTGGAAAATTCCTTTATCCAAATCAGCTTCGAATTTGTCTACCAGTTCCAAGGCGAGGGACTTGATCAATTCTGTTTCTTTGGCATGGATGAAGTTTTCTGGTTTGCTACCTTTCCTGTAGGCAGCAATCATATCTGCTGTTAGCCCGGTTTCAAGTCCTGCTTTGGCATAGCAAAGCAGCTGTTGGGTAACCACCATATGGCCAAGGTTCCAGATAAGGTTATTTGAAAAACCCTTAGGAATCACATTGAGTTCCTCATTGCTTCTATTTTCAATGAGCCTGAGGAAGTTTTTTCTAGTTTGTCTGAGTGTTTGTATTAAAAAGCTGGACATGGATTTAGGTTAATGGGGTATTCGTTGAAATTTTAAGTTATTCGCCAATTGGACCTAATTCGATTCCTTCGGAATAGGCGACCGGGATTCCATTGTCATGAAATGCCTTTTTTATGGCTTCCATAGCTTCAAAACTGGCCTTCCAGAAGTCATCAGGGTAAATACATGGCTTTACCTTTAGCAAAATGCTATGGCTATCAAAGGTAAGTATCCCAATATCTGTTTCCATGTCTTGAATCACATGTTTACAGGATTTAATGGCATCCAGGATGATTTTTTTGACCTTGGGAAAATCCTCTTTATACGGGATAGGAACTTCAAGTTCCAATTTGATATGGCCTTGGGTTGAGAAGTTCGTGATGATGTTGTCGGTAACTTGCCCATTGGGGATGACTAGGGTTTTCTGGCCAGGTGTTATGATAATGGTATTGAAGATCTGAACAGATTGAACCTTCCCAAATTTCTCAGATATTTCTACCCAGTCTCCGACTCGATAGGGTTTGAACACTACGATGGTAATGCCTGAAGCAAAATTGCCTAGGAATCCCTGCAAGGCAAGGCCAACAGCAAAGCCCGCAGCTGCCAGCATCCCTACGATGGCAGATAATTTTAACCCGACAAAACTTCCTGCCACCAGTATGACGACCAACCGGAGGCTTACATCCAGCGATGACATCAAAAAGTGGCCAATTTCGGGTGAAATGCCTACGGCCTGGATGGATTTACTTAATATTTTTGAAAGCCGTTTGGTAATCCAAAAGCCTACCAAAAGTATCAAAAGGGCTTTTCCAATGTTAATAGCAAGTTCTACAACCCAATCTGGAATTTGATCCAAAAAATCCTGAAGCTCCATAGGTGATATTAAGGTAAAATCCCTCCATTAGTAGAATGGAAGGATTTTATTGGTTTTTTATTGCTTGTCAATGGCCATGATAACAGCCACTACATCTTTATTTCCCTGGATTTTGCCATCAAAGGAAACTGCATTTCCTCCTTGAAACTTAACTCCTGGAATGGCCCTAGAACGAATGGCGTTATTGACCTTCTCAGCGTAGCTGCTTCCTCTGGAATTATTTATGGAATTGTTGAGCGCTTTATAGTCCAATTCCCTTTTTGAAACTACCACAGCCATGTAATCCTTGTTACCGATTTCGTCAGGAACGAGAGATTTATCCCTTGGAAATAAACGGACACCTGTGATTCCGCAGTAGGCAGAATGTTGAGGGGTGTAGGGGAACAATACATAACTCGAACCGTCTGTCTCCATACCAAATACATAGGTGTAACATTCCACGGAATTGGCTACCTGGATTTTAAAGCTCTCCTTTTTCTTGACTGCTTGCATGGTCTGGAAGGTATTGCCTCCTGTATTTCTGAGTTGGATACTTCTTCCCTGATTGTTGAGGAATAGTCCAAATTTCACCGCGAGCCTGTCTTTATTTTGCTGGATGGTTTGGCCCATTGGGTAGAGTCCATAGGCTTCCATTACATAATAGTCGAAATCACGGTATTTCACCCATGCAACTCCATTCTGGCCCCACTCAGGCCCCCAGGAGTTCATGATCTCAAAAGCTCCGCCAGCAAGATTGTCATCATAACCAATCACACACATGGCATGTCCACCGTAGCCGTATTTTGAGCGGTCGCTGCGATTGGGTTCCCATAGCCTGCGGCCTTCCATGGCTCTCATGAAGGTTCCACCTACTTCCATGCCTATTACTACGGGTCCTCCTTTGGCAATATATTGCTTGATGGCCTGCATATCAGGCCTGTTTCCACCTTTGGTCAATCTTTGGTAGCCACGCACTCGGAAGTTAGAGGCTACTTGCTGCTGGTTGCGAGAAGACCTCGTCTGGCAGCTACTTGGATCGTATGGAAATTGAGACAAAGGCATGGCTCCAACTCTTTTCATGAAATCCATGGCATCAGGGAGGTAAGAGCCCTGGCATTGGGAATTGGGGATGGCAATGTGGTTGTATAGGTATGAAGGACTGAAAGGTATCTGGGAAGGATTTTTTCCTGTTTCTCTTGCGTAAAGTATAGACCTAGCTGCGTAAGCAGAAGCCCAGCCGACACAAGAACCCTGGCGACCCTGGTTTTTCCTTGGAGGGGCATATTTTAGCAGCGAATATGAAGATGGAATACCTGAGCTGCCATAAGCCAATGGCTCAAAGATTTCAGTTTCGAGGTATTTTTCTTCGTTGAATTGCGCTCCTAGTGAAAATGGATCATTGACATTGTTCTGCCCACCCCCATTTAGCATCTGAGCACCTCCAAAAAAGAAGTACCAGATGGCTCCAATGATCAAAACCGGGATGATGTACTTGGGTTTCTTGAATAAAAATAAGAGTAAAAAGGGAAGGAGTTTGCCAAGTCCTCCGACACCTCCACGACCTCCGTCGTTGTTGTTGTTGTTATTCCCCTGTTGGGGATCATCTTCCATTCTGATGGGCATAGCAGCGTTGTTTTTTTGTTTTGTTTAGGTTCAAATACCCCACTGATCCTTCACCCCAATTTTCATATGCAAGTTACAACAATTCTGTTGCAAGGTTCGCCAATTCTGACCGTTCTCCCTTTTCCAAAGTCACATGTGCGTATAGGTGATTTCCTTTTAATTTATCAATGATGTAGGAAAGGCCATTTGATTGGGCATCCAAGTAAGGGGTGTCAATCTGATGAATGTCTCCAGTAAAGATCAACTTTGTGTCCTCTCCAGCCCGGGTAATTATCGTCTTTATTTCATGTGGAGTAAGGTTTTGTGCCTCATCAATAATAAAAATGACCTTGTCAAGGCTTCTCCCGCGGATATATGCCAATGGGGTGATCATGATTTTTTCTTGATCTACCATCTCCTCTATGGCTTTATAGCGTTTCTCAGAAGGCTTAAATTGATTTTTGACAAATCTCAGGTTATCCCATAAGGGCTCCATGTAAGGGTTCAATTTATCTTTGATGTTGCCGGGAAGAAAACCGATGTCCTTGTTACCCAAGGGGATCACAGGCCTTGCAATCAGGATCTGGCGAAACTCCCTACGTTGCTCCAGTGCTCCTGCCAATGCTAGGAGGGTTTTTCCTGTCCCTGCAACACCCTGAATGGTTACCAGCTTAACTTCGGGATTAAAAATGGCGTGTAAGGCAAAGGTTTGCTCTGCATTTCTGGGCTTTACACCATAGGCAGAAGCCTTTTCAATCCTGTCGATGCTATCCTGATCTGAATTGAAGTAAGCCAAGGTTGACTGTGTGCCATTTTTTAGGATAAAGTAATGGTTCTCTACAGGCTTTTCCTCGAAAAGATCCTGATAATTAACAGTTCCTTTTTCAAAAATCTTATTGATCAGTTCAGAGGAAATATTGGTTACGGTTGACTTGCCATGGTAATTAAGATCTTTGATCTTGCCCGTCTCGTAGTCTTCTGCCGGAAGGTTCAATGCCTTTGCCTTGAGTCGAAGGTTAATGTCTTTGGAGACCAGTATTACCCTCGCATCAGCCTCTTTGTCTTGCAGGGAAATAGCTGCATTTAGGATTTTGTGATCAGGTTTGTTGTCTTCAAAAATCTTTATGGCGTCAACTGAAGGTCCACCATTTGGCATGACAACCTTGAACCTTCCCTTGCCCTCGCCAGGGATATCGATCCAATCCCTAAGGGTAAACTTATAGGACATAGAGTCGATGAAGCGGATAAATTCCCTTGCTTCATAACTTTTGGTCGTGTTTCCCTGTTTCAGGTGATCAAGTTCTTCCAACACGGTGATGGGAATCGCAACATCATTTTCTTCGAAATTGGTGATGGCATCGTGGTCATGGAGGATGACGGAAGTATCAAGAACAAAAATTTTTCTCCTGGATGTTTTGGACATAGGGTTCTTTCCTGAAGGGGGAATAGCGTTTAGCTTTTCTCCGGGATTCATTGGTTGAAAGGCAGGTCAGGAGGTTTCCTGAGAGTATTCAGGATAACATCCATTTCCTACTATTTCTAAATATAACTCATATGGCCTTTTTAAACGAAAAAAAATTACCCAGTGATATGTGGAAAATGAAATTTGTTTGTGTTTTTTTATTTAGATAATCCAGGAAAAGAATTTTTGGCCTGAGCTAGATGAGCTTCCTGCGTTTCATCTCTTTTTTCAGAAGTTCTACCTCCCTGCTGGATTGCCCGGCAATGGCCGTATTTTCCTGCGCCCTGCGCATCAGGTAAGGCATAACAGCTTTCACTGGACCATATGGAAGATATTTGGCTGCGTTATAACCTCCATGAGATAAGTTGAACGAAATGTGGTCAGACATCCCCAAAAGCTGTGCAAACCAGATCTTGGGATCATTGGGTTCGATCCCGTGCTGAGCCATCAGGTCAGCCAGGTATTTGCTGCTATATTCATTATGGGTGCCTGCACATACGGCTACATGAGAATGGTTTTTTATGCAGAGCTCCAGACCTCTGTTATAATCGTCATCACAGGCTTTTTTGTTTGGTTGGATGGGGTCTTTGTAGCCCATCTCCTGAGCACGTTTTCTTTCCTTTTCCAGGTATGCTCCACGGACAAGCTTTACAGCCAAAATATATCCTTTCTCCTTGCTATCCTGGATCAATTTTTCGAGGTAGGCCAGCCTGTCCCAACGGTAGAATTGAATGGTATGCCACACGATAGGCTGGGTGGCATTGTACTTCTGCATCAAGTCTTCTGTAAGGTGGTCTATCGGTTCTTGAACCCAGGATTCTTCCGCGTCAATGAAGAAAGGAACATTCAAGGTATATCCTAGAGAAGCAATCTCCTCAATCCTATCTATGGCTCTTTTCCACTCATTTTCTTCCTGCTGGCTGAGTTTCTCCTCCATTTGAATTTTTTCCATCAATCCAAACCTTGCCAAACCTGACATTTTCAAAGCAGAGAAAACGATCTCCTCTCTGGCATGGGCTGTTTGTATGGTTGAAATAAACTCTTTTTGTGTGGTGTCAAATCCAAACTCGGTCTTTTCACCTTCAACAGAATAGTCAAGAATGGTCTTTACTCCATATTGCGAAAGGTATTCGGTTTTTTGATCTGTATTTTCCAAGGAAGGACCTCCTACAAAAAGGTCATAAAGGGTGTTTTTGACAATGCCTTTGATAGGGAGTCCAATTTTAAAACTGCTTGTAAGAAGTGGAGGTCCTATTTTGGTTAAAAAGGGATTGTCGATCAAGCGGTACAAGGTGTATGTACGCTTAAGTTTGGCATCTGACTGGGCCTGAAAAGCAAGTTCTGTATTGTCAAAATTGACTTTGGAAGCCACCTGATCCATGAGAGTAGATAGTTATCAATGTGAGGAAAATAGTTCCGAAAAATAGTAAAACTATTGTTTTGTACACTTGTTTTCGGAGAATATTTATTCCTCAATTATCCACCCTGATAGACCTGTCTGTAGTGGATTGAAGCGCATCTCTATCCTCAATCGGAGGAGGGGTAAAGCTGATGGGTTTGCCTGCAGGGGCAATGTAGAAATACTGAATGGCTTTCTTACCAGGGATGTAGTTCACCCTGTTAGATTTGTCTTTCTTGATTTTTGTCCCATCAAGAAGGGTCGTATCTGAACCCGCAGGAATGGTCTTTAGCAAATCGGGATAAAAGCGTGAGAATTGGCTTGCCTGGAATACATACCTGTAAATGCTGTCCCCCCTTTTTTCAATTGAGGGAACAAGCTCATTGGTCCCTTGCCAGAAAAAGCGGTCTCTTCTCCATCCTACTTCGAGTTTGGTAGAAGTCATCAATCTACCCGAATCTGGAAATACAATTTGTTGAACTCCATCCAGTTTTTCTATCTCAACCGCTCCTTCTACACTGTGGGCAATTCTCACCCAACCTTCATAATCTTTGGAAATATAAATGTCTCTATTTGGTGCTTTGAACCACAGCCACATGCCCAGAAATACAAGGGCAGAATTTACAAAACCGATAAGTATGATGATCTCAACTTTTTTGAGCTTTCTCTTTGCCATTTTCCTCAGAATTGGAGGGTAAATTTAGAAAAATGATACATAGGTAAAAATGACCCTGGTCAATCTACCTGCCAGGCATGCCAATTTCCCTCATGCTTAAACAGAATCAAGTGGTAAAACTCCCCATTCTTAGGCTTTTGATACCTAATTTTTCGTTTCTTTTTCCACCACATTTTCTTTAGTTCCCCATTCCGGCTGTATAGACGAATTTCTGTAGGTTTTCTTCTAAATTTCAATATCCCCACATCTCCATCTGCTTTGACACTTCTAATGTTTTCTGGCCTTTCCATTTGGCAATTCTCCTTTCCTTCAGGAATCATGGGTATTTCGGGAGTTTTTTCGAATTTTTGCTCATCTTCAATTCCCAATCGGAATGTGCTAATTCTTTCCGCCAATTGAGGGTAGTCAATAAAGGGGTTTCGATTTCCTTGAATTTCAAATACCTTTTCATTTCTCAGTTTTTCCATCTCATCAGGGGGATATTCCCTGTGCCACTGCAACAATATTTCTTCCTGTCCTTTTAGGTAATCTTTAAAATTTTCATACCTCACTGCGATGTAAAACATGGCCCTGGCAATTTTGCCTCTTGCTTCTTCCTTTGGTAAAAAGACCTGATCATTTCCAAGCCTTGAGCCCATTTTTTCCCACTTTATCTGCCCAATTTCTCCAAAGGGATAATTGGATCTTCTGTTATTGGCCTCTGCATCTGTGGGGAAAATGTGATGAAGGTCAGACTTCATCGGGAGTTTTTTGTCAAAAAGAGACTGCGGCCAAACATGTTCTGTATTGAACTTCATGGCTTGCGCCTCCTTACGGTTGTGGAAGCCTTCAATTTTTCTGGAGGTATACATGCAAAGCAGTGAATTGCTATCTGCACCTTGGGGATAGTTTTTGAGGTTGTCAACCTCCATGAAAATCAAATCCCTGCCTTGGTTATAACTAAATGTTTTCTGCCCATCTGCCATGATTTTTCTCAATTGGAGGATGAGTTCTTTATCCCAGAGGTGTTCAGTTCCTTCATAATAGGCATTTCCAAGAATCCCCGAGCCTGAAAGGGATATTTCTACATTACCAAGGGGTTTGGGGGACCTGATATAAAGCTTGCTGGAGGAATTGACATTTTGTGTCGCCAAAAAAGTCAGCTCAATATCAATGGTATCTTTGGGGTTAATCAGGAAGAGTTTCTGGAACCTGGGTTCCAGTTTAAAAAAGTTATGTCCTGGAGTATTAGGAATAAAAAGACTGATTTCGAGGGCTATAGGCCAGGGGTTGAATAGCTTCAGGTGGGTAGAAGATGAATCCCCGATTTCGAGCTGTTCGAAGTCCAGTTTGTGTTTTTCAGGTATGACTATTTGGGAATATCCTATTGATATGAAAAGAAGGAAATAAAGACAAAAAGTAAATTTCATTGTCCAGTTATTATTTTTCCAAAAAGATGAAATAATTTTTCGATTTCTACCAGTATAAATCATTATCCTTACCTTTGAGTACAACAAAACAACCCAATAGCTATGACCCAAAGATTATTGCGACATTTATTTATTATCCCTTTGATACTAATTCTTGGGAAAACAGGCTTTGCTCAGGACAACGAACCCATTTACAACCTGAAAAACCCCCGCAATGCCATTAGCAGACACCTTTATTACCTGCGAAATGATAATGGTCAATACAATGTGGGCTTTTCGGCATCGGTATTAAGTGCCAATGGAATTGACCAAGCCAAAAGGGAAGAACTTGCCATTAAATTGAAACAATTGTTCGATACCAAGGGCGTTTATATAGATCCAGACAATATTCCGGATGATCCCCTTTATGTAGATCAGCGAAACAGAAACAGGTACAAAGTGGCTCCGGATTTATATCCTGGTCTCTATCTTGAAAGGACAGCCAATGGAGACTGGCTTTACTCCCCTTCTTCGGTTCGTGAAATCGAGCTGATCTACAATAGGGTCGTGCCTTCTGTCACAAGGTCAGCCTTGAGTGTCATGCCCTCATTCCTAAATACGAAGTTTTTAGGAATGGCCATTTGGAAGTACATAGGATTGGCTTTGATTGCGGTGATTGGATTTTTGATATTCTTTGTATTCAGGTGGGTATTTTCTTTGTTGCTCAAGCGTTTTATCATGCCTTTGGTGAGCAGAACCAATACCGTAGATGTTTCTCTCATTCCTCCTGTAACTCGTCCATTGGCTCTTTTGGCTGTGGCATGGGTAATGAAGGAGCAGTTGGTTCCAGGTTTACTCCTGCCAATCCAGTTCAGCAAACCCCTCATCATATTGCTGAAAGTTCTGATTCCACTTTTTGGAATCATGGTCTTGATTCGATTTGTGGATGTGTTGGCAGATTTGGCTAGAAAAATTGCTAGTAAAACAGAAACCAACTTTGACAATCAGGCAATTCCCATTGTGGTAAAAGGGGCTAAACTGATTATTGGTGTCTTGGGGGCAATTGTGATTCTTCAGGCGCTTGAAGTGAATGTTACGGCTCTTTTGGCTGGTGTCTCTATTGGTGGTCTTGCTTTGGCCCTGGCAGCGCAGGATACTGTCAAAAATTTCATTGGTTCCATGGCCATATTTTTTGACCGCCCCTTTGTGGTGGGAGACTTTATTGCTACCTCTGACCTGTCTGGGGTTGTTACCGAAGTTGGCTTGAGGTCTTCTCGAATCAGGGCCCTTGATGGTGCACAGATTACCATTCCGAATGGAAAACTGGTTGACATGGTCATCACCAATCACGGGGTAAGGTCTTACAGGAGGTATGCTACCACCCTGGGCTTGACCTACGATACCTCAATGGATAAGATTGAAAAATTTGTAGAAGGTGTTAGAGAAATCGCCGTGAGTCATCCCAAATCCAGAAATGAAAGTGTAACTGTGCAATTCCATGAAATGGCAGACTCATCCCTGAATGTATTCTTCGCTGTCATCTATGATACCGTAGACTATGGCGAATGGCTTCAAGCAAGACAGGATGTATTCATGAGCATCATGAAACTTGCAGAACAACTGGGTGTAGGCTTTGCCTTCCCTTCCAGTTCTGTCTACATTGAGTCTATGCCTAAAAATAATTAATACCAATTTGCGTTAGTCGGGGAAGTTTGGAGGGATCTCTTCCAAACTTCCTTTCTTTTTGGTTGTTATAACAAAAAACTCAATTGGAAGATCACAACATTCCTGAAAATCCTATACGGGAAAACATCATTTCCAAAGATGGTTCCTCAACCCTCTGGGCTCCTGATTTTGATGAACATTATCATTCAATTCATGGAGCTCTTACCGAATCGCTTCATGTATTCATCGAGGCAGGCCTTCAAGAAAGAACAAAAACATCTTCAGATGAGCTTCATGTCTTTGAAATGGGATTTGGAACAGGATTGAATGCCTTATTGACTTACTTCCACAAGTCCAGACCTAGAATTTCATACACCAGCATTGAAAAATATCCCATTCCAGAAGAGGCTTGGGAAGGATTGAATTATGCTGAAAAAGTAGGTGAAGAAGGAGCTACTGAACTATTTCGGAAATTCCATTCTTCAGATTGGGGAAGGTGGGTGGAAATGGGTAAGGACTTTTCCTTGAAAAAGTTGAAGGCAGACTTGCTGGACTTTGAGTCTGAAGATCAGTTTGACCTGATATATTTTGATGCCTTTGCGCCAAGTTCTCAAGCCTATCTTTGGACAGAAGAACTCATGAAAAAGATTTTTAACTGGTGTAGGCCTGGGGCAATTTTTACGACCTATTCAGCAAAGGGAGATGTTCGGAGGGCATTGATTGCTGCAGGTTTTGAGGTTGAGAAGATTCCAGGGCCTCCTGGAAAAAGAGAAATGCTCAGGGCTAGGAAATTATGATGTAGGCGATTTAAGCTTTAAAGCATCTATTTTTCCCAATTCCTATTTTTTTTGTGATGAAATATTGATGAGGAATAAATTTTGTTAGATTTTTACGTGTAGATGGTTTTTGTACCAAATATGAAAGTAAACGGATTTTTCCTTTCCCTTTTTGCCATTCTTTTTATTCTTTCTTCCTGCAAGCCCAGTCAGGAAAAAAAGGTAAACTGGAGCCTTTTTTCTAAAACTGAACTGAACAAAATCAACAAGGCTTCCATTACCTATGGCCGAAAGCTTCAGGCCCATAACCTCTATGTGCCCTTATTTAATGTGGATTATCACAAAAACTTCAGGCGATCAATTCCCTTAAGTAGCCATGTGATTGATCTTCAAAGAGACTCTGTTTTTAATATAGTCCCGGTGATCTGGTTTTCCAACAGGATCTTTCTTAAGTCTGACAGTACCCAATTGGAAAAGTTATCAGAGAAAATAGCTGAAAGAATTGTCCAATTGACCGATTCCGCGCCTATAGGCGAACTGGTGATGGACTGTGATTGGATGCCTGAAACGAAAGATGCGTATTTCGGACTGATTAAGGGCATTCGAAGTCAGTTGCCTTATGGTATCAAGAAAATGACAGCTACTTTGCCTTTGCATTATTTGCGTTATGGGGATACAGTAGGGGTACCCCCTGTGGATAAGGTCATCCTGAAATTGGTCAGCGAAACTGGCTTGGGAGACTTGAACGAAGAGGCTGACCCTCTTGAAAAAGAATTAATCAGGCCATTTCTGATGGATCTTCAGACTTACGGTACTGAGCTTGAAGTAGGAATTCCTCTAGGAAATTGGGGCATTCTGATCCGGAAGAATAAACCCCTCAGGATGTTTTTTTCTATCAATAAAGATGAACTTAAGAGGCAAGGAGAATTTTCACAGGTAGATAAAAATCTGATCAAGGTAAGCGAAGATGCTTATTTTCAGGGTGAGTATCTGAGCCGGGGAGACTTTATCAGAATCGAAAATTATAGAAAAAATTCAATCAAGGCTCTTTTTCCACTGATAAAGGAATTTACCAGCATGGACAGCATGGGGATTTGTTTATGGGATTTAAATTCCGAATTGGAGGAAGAGTATCCTACCGATCTGCTCAAAAGCTGGTTTGCCGCTAAGAAATAGTTGGAACAATAACCTTTCGAATAAAAAAGGGCAGGAAGATTGATTCCTGCCCTTTTTTATTCGAAAATGTCCTAACTAGTTCAGAATAAACTTCCCTTGCCAGATCGCATTATTGGCCTCTACTTTCAGGATATACAAGCCTTTATTCAGTTCGTTGAGTTCAAAGTTTCTCTTAGAATTCAAAAAATACTTGGAAACTTTCCTGCCTTGAAGGTCAAAAATACTCACCTCTAGTTTACCTTCTGGGAAGTTGATGAGGTTAAGTTGCCTTTGATTTAAGTAAATAGACCCATCTAACAGGATTCTTTCCTCATTGGCAACTTGACTCTGCACTGATACCTGCTCCTGGATGCTGACTCCCAATGAGTCTGTTACTGTTACCAGGTAATCTCCTGCATTCAGGCCAGTGGCAACCGAGGAAGTTTGATTGTTAGGATCATTCCACTGATAGGAGTAGGGCGGAGTACCACGTTGAGCAACAACTGTAGCAGTACCATCATTTTGATTGGAGGAGGCAGTGCTTGAAGTACTGATGCGCAGATCGTCCCTCGAACCTGAGTTTACAAAGTTTCCATTTTCATCAAATACAAAAGCCAATACATGCAGTTGGGTGCTGTCCCAGTGATTTTTTATCTGATAAGAAAAATTGAAAGGAATAGCGGCACCCTGGATTGGAGTGGTAAATTCTTGTCCTTCGATGCTGGTAAAACTTTCCCTGAAAATATTGTGGTGAAGGTCTTCCCCATTTGGAGCCATATATTCTACAGAATCCTCAACCAGGATTACAAAAAGCCTTAGGGCTCCAAAATTTTTCAAGGAATCGGCATTAAGTGTCCTCACTGTAACCAATGCCTGCATATTGCCTTGTACCAGAACCTCGTCTACCTGGAGTTCAAGGCCTGTTCTTTTGCCTTTGGCATTGGTGATGATGCTGGCTGGAACCAATTCCTGTCCTTGGCGAACGTCAGAACCCTCAAAAAAAGCTCTTGGAGTACCTGTAACTCCATAAAATTGTCTTCTTGTATTTTGAGGTAGTGGGTTTTCGCGATAAAAGGTATCCAGGGGGTAAGGAACCGGAGGATGGTAACTTACCTGATGGACGAATGTGGAGTTGGCGTCAATGGTACTGTAAAAGGTAGCATTGAGTGGGGGACAAAGGATGCATCTTGTGTTTGTAAAATGTTCGATCATCGGATATGCTGGTGCATATTGAGCCGAAAGTTGCCCTGTAACCATTAAGATAAAAAAGAATAGAAAATATTTTCTCATGGATTTTTTATTTGCCAATGAAATATAAAAAGCAAAATCACATGTCTTGGCAAAGACAATTTTTGGTGTTTTAGTAAGCTAGTAATGTGTAAAATAAGCTTTCAATAATTAATTTAGCTACCAATTGGCAAAACTATTCGTTCAAATCTGAAAAAGAACTATGAAATATTTATCCTTGATCCTCGCATTGGGCTTTATGCTATTTACAGGATGCGACAATCAATTTGAGGAGGACAAATTGGTTATCCTCGAATATATCGAAGACAACAACCTAGAAATGCAGGTAACTGAGGAAGGTATTTACTATGCAATTGAAAGAACAGGTTCAGGCATCAAGCCGGATTTGGGTTCTACAGTTACGGTACATTACGAAGGAAAACTGCTTGATGGAACCATATTTGACTCTTCGTACCAGAGGGGAGAAAAGGCAAGGTTTCCATTAACCGGAGTAATTGAGGGCTGGCAAATTGCCATACCTTTGCTTCAAGAGGGAGGAAAAGGCAAATTTATTATTCCGTCGGAATATGCCTATGGCAGAAGCGGGACTAATGGCATTCCTGGAAATTCCGTGCTGGTTTTTGATGTAGAGTTATTCAGTGTAGAGTAAATAACTAGCTCAGGCCGAAAAGTAATCCCCTGACAACAATGGGTTGTCAGGGGATTACTGTTACTTACCATAAATATTAGCTAGGGTCAATTACCGCTCTGATGTTCCAATTGATGTTAACCGTAGGGGCAAATTGGCTCAATATTTCCCATTGACCATCGATCAGGAGCCAGTCTCCATTGCTTACTGCAGGGCCTTCATCACATCCAAGGGTTCTTTGGGTATTTACATGAGAAAACTCAATCGAAATCCAAAGATCATCTCTAGTAAGGGTAACTGTATTGGTCAACTCATGCTCATTCCAGGAATCAGCAGCTATCTCTCCTGAAATAGAAGCAGAGTATATCAAATTACCGGGACCCCCATTTGAGGTGCTCGAATAAATCTTGATGTTGGCTGAAGATGGTTTTTCCTTGATGTAATATTGGACTTTGGCCAGCTTATTTCCCTCAAATGCAGAAATAATATTGGAAGGGAACATCACTGCTCCGGCCAGGTCCTGAGTACCTTCAAATTCAGGAGCGTCCTGATTCGATCCATCATAATTGAGTGCTTCAAATGGAGCTTCTACTTCGGGACCTGGGGTTAGTCCCCCGTCGCCGCAGGAAACCAATAAAACTGAAATGCTTATCGCTAAAATTAATCTTTGCATAGGTTGATGACTGATTAAATGTTTATACTTCAAAGATGAGATTTTTTGTGAAATTGTTGCTTCACTAAGGATCAATAGTTGCGCACGCTTCTTCATTTTTACCTAATTTTCTGTTCTAATCCCATACAAATGCTTAATTCAAAATCATTCCGCGAATATGCCCATAAGATGGTAGATTGGATGGCCGACTACCTTGATGAGGTTGAAAAGTATCCCGTGCTTTCTCGCAACCAGCCAGGAGACCTCCTAAATTCCCTGCCTTCTTTCGCTCCTAGTGAATCTGAGCCTATGGATGTGATATTGCAGGATATGGAAAAGCTCATTATGCCGGGAATTACCCATTGGCAAAGCCCTAACTTTTATGCGTATTTCCCAGCCAATAGCAGTTATGCTTCCTTGCTGGGCGAAATGATTACTGCCTGCCTGGGCGTGAATGGTTTTAGTTGGGTGACCTCTCCTGCTGCCACAGAGTTAGAGGAAAGAATGATGGATTGGCTGGGGGATATGATTGGCATCCCGAAATCATGGGATGGAGTCATCCAGTCTACGGCCTCAGAGGCTACCTTTGTAGCTATTGTATCTGCAAGGGAGCAGCTAAGTGATTTTCAGATCAATGAAAAGGGTTTCCCTTCCGGAAAAGTATATAGGGTTTATGGTTCGGCTCAACTACATTCATCTATAGAGAAGGCTGTCAAAATAGCAGGTCTTGGAAGGGAAAACTATGTAAAAGTGGAGGTGGACGAAAAATTTGCGATGAAAAAAGAGGCCCTGGGAAAGGCCATTAAAGATGATATCGAGCAGGGCTATGTGCCACTTTGCGTGATAAATGGAATGGGAACAACATCTTCTACTGCGATGGATGATCTCGAGATGTGTGGGGAGATTTGCAAAGAGTTCGGCATTTGGCTCCACGTTGATGCGGCTTATGCCGGAGCAGCCCTAATCCTTCCTGAATATCAATATTTGATGAAAGGGATTGAAATGGCTGACAGTTTCGTTTTCAATCCCCACAAATGGCTGTTAACTAATTTTGACTGTTCAGTTTATTTTGTCAAGGATAAACACAGCCTGATACGAACTTTCCAAATATCCCCTGCTTATTTAAAGGCTGCCAATGATGATGTGGTTAAAAATTACAGAGATTGGGGACTGCCACTTGGGAGGCGTTTTCGTGCCCTAAAGCTCTGGTTTGTGCTTCGAAATTTTGGAATCAAGGAAATGCAAAAAGTCCTGCGTAAGCACATGGAATTGACCCAGGTCTTACTGAAAAAAATGGAGGGTCATCCGCAGATAGAAATTCTGGCTCCTGTAAACCTGAATCTGATTTGCTTTCGATACAATCCAGGCTATCATACGGAAGAAAAGCTAAACCAAATCAATGAAAAACTGCTTACCCGAATCAATGATACTGGGAATGCATTTCTCATACAGACCCTGCTGAATGAAAAATATACCATCAGAATTGTGTTGGGGCATCCCAAGCATGAAGAAAGACATGTAGAAGAGGTGTGGCAATTGATCAGTGAAGCCATAAAACAAATCGAGGCCTAATTAGGCCTCGATTCGAGTGTTATCGGTATTTCTTATTTAAGCATCTGGCTGACCATATTTTAGGTATTTTTTTACTGGAAGGCTATTTTGGTACCAAGGCTTTTCCAAATCCCAAAGCAGTAGGAAGGCTCGTTGTTGGAAGTAGTGGTTACCTGAATTTATGAGTTGACTCAGAATTACTTTGCCTTGTTCGATCTCACCAGATCCAACAAGTGTAAGTGCCCTATACCAGTCTGCCAACAGGAGCAATTCCGGATTATTTCTCATTGCATAAGGCCTTAGCTTTTCTTTAAGCTCCTTGGAGTGTACTTCGGCCATGCCCATGTTATTTATTTCCCCTGATTTTAGGTACTGTCTGACCGACGCAAGCTCATAAACCGGGTGGCTTTCCCCCTCATTGGCTTTGCCTTCATTTGGATAAGAAGCAAAAACATCCACATTGGTGCTTTCATCTTCAAGGATGTATTTGCGAACGAGGGGTTCTGGCTGGCTTTGATAGAAATTATACCCCATCATAGCCAGGAATCCACCAAAGGCAAGGGCGAGCAAACTTTGCCTCAATGGAAAGATCATTTGTAGTTTTTGAAGGGAATTCCCAACTTTTACTTGCTCTTTTTCTTCCACCTCAAGTTTATCCTCCATCCATAAATATCGGAGTTTACGCTGTAACAACTTATCATTTGGATGTAGTTTGCTGCGCTGAATGGCCAATTGTTTGTTGCGCTCAGCCATCGCAGGACTGCCCACAGCTGGATGGGTGTTCTCCAGTTCTTCAATTACAGCCTTCCTCGCAAGGGCTTCTGTTTCAGGGGGTAACTGCTCCAACATGGCTTTTTTCATACCTGAGGGAACATTTCCTTCCTTCATCCAGGGCAAAGAATATATTTTTGCCAGGTTTGTGAGATTCACGAAATCCTGTTTAGGTAAGTCCAAAACAAAGTTTCCACTTGAGACAAACTCTTCTTGTTTAGCTGAGATGGCATGGCCAACTGCCAATAAAACCTCATACTTAGGTTTGTTGTGGACCATAGAAGCAGATAGCCATGCAAACAATTCTTCACCGAGGTATGCCTTTACCTCTTCAGGCCTGGAGAAGTCATAGCCAGTGCCTTCTCTTTTCTGAATCATGGCAGGAGAACGATCTATTTCCCATTTTCCAGCAGAATCAGGAATATAGGTGGGGACCAATTGGAATTGTTCAGCCAATGCTTGTTCAAAACCCGACCAAAGTTCAGGCAATACTGGTGTGATCAGCAATCGATCTTCCCATAGGTCTAATTCCTCCTTCAGGTACTCCTTGATCTCAAGGCTTACAGAGTCGAGGAGTCGATGACCGTCAGACAGGATGATCAGCTGGCTGTGGGGATGGATATAGTTGAGTTTTGGGAGGCGAATCCCTTCAGGATGCTTGGCGTCAAATACCAATCCTGCCTCGATGTCATAGGTATAGCAACTGATGGGTACATCCTGTTTTTGAAGCTGTCGGATAAATTCTTTGTAGAATGGCATTTTGCCATCGTCTTCCATCAAGGCGATGTATTCAGGTGCCTTGAACTGGTTTTCATAAATCAGCTTGGGCATGCCTGCAGAAGCGATGGTTTCCTTAATTGTACCATCGACATCCAGACTCTGGATATGGCTTTTCCGACGTAAGTTTAACTGAACAGCGAGATCTGCAATATTAGGATCTACCCTGAGTCTTTTTTCTATCTCATCAAATGGAAGTTCGTACCTTCCATCTTGACTTGAGTCAAATTCCATCCTGAAAGCCAGTTTCCGACGTCTGCTTTTCCAAAGATTCAATCCACCCTCAGCGAATACCAATAGAAGGATAAGAAGGATAAAAATCCTGATCTTCATCCAATCCTGCTGATGATTGATGATGCCCAACTGGAAATCCCTGTACTCTTGGGTACCAGGGTTGAAAGCTGGGACAAACAATATTTTATCGTGCTTGTAGCTCAAGAGGCGCTGCGTGCCTTGCTTATTGAAAAGATTAGTTTCAATTTCAAAGGCATATACACCTGCATGGGTGAAATTGCCCTCCTTTTTGGTAACAAAAGATGATTTTGTCCTACTATCCCCAGTTCCTAATTCAGAGAAAGGGTTATTTTTAAATCCTTTCGTGGAAAGGTGAATTTGAAAATTATCATTTGGTGAAGCTGTAGAACTTATGTTTACCTTCCTGCGAATGTCCAGTGGGGCATATGATGGATTGATGGTCAGTTTAATGTCAAAATCGCTAGGATCAATTTCCTCAAGATTTGCGAGAACATTTGAGCCTTTATTTGAATCCAGGAATCTCTGCAAATCAATTAAACTTCCATTTATTCCTGGATTATCGGGATCAAGCTTGGAGTCTTCAAGTTCTGGAAACTTTTCTGTTTTGGACTTTTCTATCTTGTCTGAATACGGTATTTCTGTACGGAAAAGCCCCCTGTTGAATGCAAATAAAAGCAAAGCCAAAGCCAGGTATACCCAAACCCTTGATTTGTTGGCAGCTTGTTCTATTCTGTCTTTCTCCCTTTTTAAGGGCTTCTGGATAATCCCTTCCACAAGAGTTGAGGAAGATTTTACATAAGGAATGAAGTCTTCCTCGAAAATTTCCTTGAATTTGATTTGCTCCTCTTCATTTCGAGCCAGGATTGGGCCAATGGCTTTTCTTATCTCGTCAAGGTCGCCATTCATCATCCATTCTTTCCCGAAGGTATATAGGACTTCCTGAATAAGAATCTGAGTGGAAGGTTCTACAGGTCTGACTTCCTGTTCCCATTTTTGAAGCAATAGTGAAAGTGGCAGATTAGACATATTGATATGGTATATGGGTATATTCTTTTATACACGGAATTTTAGAAAAGGATCATTTTTAGAGGAAGATTTTTTTGATCAACTGAAGATCCTCCTTGTTTTTGGCAATGACTGAGTAACTCATTCTCAACGTATTTTTCTGCTGTTCACTGAGGTTATGAAAATCTATACGCTCATTGAGGAAGTTTCCCAGTTCAAGGATCTTGATCCAAGTAATGAGCTCAGCTGTGGCAGGTTTTTTCTTTTTGATCTCTCTTCTGATGTCCAGAAAATGGTCTACAAGTTGTTCCTGTTCATAGATGGAGTGCTTCCCAACTTTCATTTGAATGATCTGCATCAACTCCTTTTTGGAGGGGAACTCTATGTGATAGAAAATACATCTCCTAAGGAAGGCATCGGGCAAGTTCTTTTCTGAATTAGAAGTCATGATCACCACGATCCTTGACATGGGGTTCTTTCTGATGGAAAAGTGATCTGCTTCCGCAAGGATGAACTCCTGTTGGTCAATTTCGTGTAAAATGTCATTTGGAAAATCCCTCGGTGCCTTATCAATTTCATCTATGAGCACCACAGAATTTTGAGGATGAGGGCCATCATAAAAGGGGGTATCTCTGGTCTCATTGGGGCTGCTGAGGGCAATTGCCTTACCCAATGCCTGCAATTTGATATGGTCAATGGCTTTCACAGGGGCAGGTTGTTCGCTGCTCTTCATATTTGAAGCCTGAAAGTGCCCCAACGCATCATAGGTATAGAACAATTCCCTGGATACCGAAGAAGTTTTTGTGTTGAAGATCAGGGGAAACTCCAGGAAAGCCGAGTTTTCTTGGTGGAGTTCATAGGCCAACTTATAAGCCAGTTGTGTTTTGCCGGTCCCAGGTTCTCCGGTAAGGAGTAGCGGCTGACCAGATGCCAATGCGATATTAACCGCTGCGACCAGATCAGGGTTCATGATGTATGATCCCGGGTCCATGAAATCCAATGTGGAGGGCAGTTGTATTTTAGAATTGATGCCAGAAAATAAATCCATAAAGCTGTCTTGTGTTAGCTGTGCTTTCTAAATTTTTGACGAGAAGGTGAATGAAATAGTGGTCTACAAATTCATTAGCTTAAGTTATCGAATAATCACGAGGAGGCAAGTGAAAGTTCTTCCTGTTTGCATAGAATTGGCCTTAATCCTAATTTGCTGATAAGCTAGTAAAACCTCAAAATATTGCTTATGCCGATTTATCATAGATTGGGAAAGATCCCTTCCAAGAGACATACGATTTTCAGACAACCCAATGGGAAATTATACAATGAGCAATTGTTTGGAACCATTGGTTTTGATGGGATGTCATCCTTGATGTACCACATTCACCGACCTACTATAGTCAAGGAAATCAATGAATCGAAGGACATCAGCCCCAAAATCTCAGTTAATAGAAACATTCATGCCCGTAAATTCATCGGTTTTCAACTCGACCCGGTGGATGACTACCTGGAAAGCAGGGTCCCGATGTTGGTGAACTCAGATATCCATATCGGTCTGGCTGCTCCGAGGAAGTCTATGAGTGATTATTTCTACAAGAATGCAGATGCCGATGAACTGCTATTCATCCACAAAGGAACAGGCCGCTTGAAGACCCCTTTGGGTGAAATTGAATTTGAGTATGGAGATTACCTGCTGATTCCGAGGGGAATGATTTACCAGATTGAATTTGACTCTGAGGACAATCGAATCCTTTATTCAGAGTCATTTCATCCAATTTATACTCCCAAAAGATACCGAAACTGGTTTGGCCAAATGTTGGAACATTCGCCCTTTTGTGAAAGGGATTACAAATTGCCTCAGAATCTTCAGACCCATGACGAAGAGGGAGAATTCATCCTCAAAATCAAAAAACAAGGGCACCTACATGAGCTGGTTTATCAATTTCATCCTTTTGATGTCGTAGGCTGGGATGGATATAATTTTCCATATGGCTTCTCTATCCACAATTTTGAGCCTATCACTGGGCGTGTTCACCAGCCACCTCCAGTCCATCAGACCTTTGAGACAAAGGCCTTTGTGGTTTGCTCATTCTGCCCAAGGCTCTATGATTATCACCCCCAGGCGATCCCCGCACCCTACAACCACTCCAACATTGATTCAGATGAAATGCTGTATTATGTGGATGGAGACTTCATGAGCCGAAATGACATTGATCAGGGATATATCACCTTACATCCAGGGGGTATTCCACACGGACCTCATCCGGGAGCTTATGAAAGGTCGATTGGGAAGAAAGAGACAGGCGAATTGGCGGTTATGATTGACACCTTCAAGCCTTTGATGGTTACTGAGCAAGCGCTCAAACTTGATGATGGCAAGTACTACAAATCCTGGATGGAGCATTGAATGTAGATTAAGTTTTGCCTAAAAAGTAAAAGGCCATTTCCACATTGAGAAATGGCCTTTTTGTAAATATGGCTAGCCCTAAGAAATTTCTTTAACCCCATCTTCAATAGAAACAAAGTAAACTTCAGGTTCTAAATGGGTGATGTCTTTGTAGCTATCCATAATCCTTTTTGCAACCTCTTCTGCTGCATTTTTCTCAATCAGGTTGATGGTGCATCCACCAAATCCACCACCCATCATCCTTGAGCCCAATACGGCCTCCTCCTTTTTAGCCAGGTCTACCAGGATGTCTAGTTCCTCGCAGGAGACTTCGTACTTTTTGCTTAGGCCTTCATGAGATTGATAAAGCAGGCTGCCAAAACTTTTCAGGTCATTTGATGCAAGGGCTTCAGCAGCTTGCTGGACTCGACTATTTTCTTCAAGGACGTTTTCAACCCGCATAAAGTCTAGCGGATTGATTTGGTCTCGGTAGGCCTGTAGGCCATCAAGGCTAATGTCCCGTAGGGTTTCGATCTTTGGATTCTGATCCTTGAGGAAAGCCAGAACCCTTTCGGTAGCCGCCCTGCGGTCATTGTAGGCTGATTCTGCAAGCGAATGGCTTACTTTGGTATTGATTAGGACCAATTGGTGGTTAGGAAGATTTACTGGAAAATAATCAAAGGTATGATCACGACAATCCAGTTTCATGGCATGGGATTCTTTGCCAAATAGTACGGCAAATTGATCCATAATCCCAACATTGGCTCCGATTTTATGCTCTGCAGCCTGGGCTATTTTGACGATGTCCCAACGGTCGATCTCTATCCCCATCAATTTGGAGAGTCCATATATAAATCCTGTACCCATTGCTGCTGATGAGCTCAAGCCTGCCCCTAGAGGAATGTCTCCGCCAAAGGCAAGCCTGACAGAGGGGCTTGGATAGCCTTTTTCGATCCAAATTTGAATCAAGGCCTGAAGGTATTTTTCCCAACCACTACCCTCAGGATTGTAATCACCAGATTTGAATGTAGCCTCTTTGTCCAGGTTATATGCCCATATCCAGTTTTCGCCAGATTCCCCATTATGAGTGATGCCAAAATACATTTTTTTGTCAATGGAGGCAGGGAAGACAAATCCGTGGTTGTAATCGGTGTGTTCGCCTATCAGGTTAATTCTGCCAGGAGCTTGAATCCAAATGGCTTCATGGATCAATTTGGGACCAGCAAGGGATTGGAATTGGTTCTGGTTCATGAATTGGTCTAATGTTTAGACTTGGATTTTCCAGGCCTGTAATGTGTTTAAGTGCTTCAATTTGTCAAAGCTTTCTTACAAAAAAAAGGCTAGCCTAAGTTAATAGGCCAGCCTTTTCAAATTCCTTCAGATCAATTATTTCTGATCTTCCGGCAACAGTACCATCCTGATTAATTCTTTGTCGTTGAAGTACTTTTTTGCAGCCTTTTTGATGGACTTTACGGTAAGCGCATCAATTCCTTTTTCATATTCAAGGATACGGGTAGGATCGAGGTCATTTTGGTAAGCAAATACCAATCCGCTCATCCAATAGGAGTTCTCCTTGAGTCCAATCTGGTAGGATTTTCTGCGGGCTTCCTTGATTTTTTGCAGAACTTCTTCACTAGGGCCCTTCTTTTTAAGGGTATTGACGTCCTGAAAGACCGTTTCGACCAGCTCATCTACATTGGCTGGGGCACAGTAGAAACTCGCTTCTATGTTGTAGCGGGCTGTTGGCTCAGATTGATAGTTTGCCCTGGCCGAGGGAGAGTAAACTCCACCTTTTTCCTCACGAAGAGATTTTACCAGCATAATGGCAAGAGCTTCTCCCAAAGCTTTGATGTGAGACCTTTCACTTCCTTCCCAATCCATATCTCCTCTGTACATCAGCCTAACTAAACTTTTGTCTTCCTGACCTTTGTAGAAATTTTTGCTGAGTTTGCCTTCTCTGACCTTTACTCCTGGATCTTTCCAGTTTTCTGCACCTTCTTTGACAGGAAGGGTCGCAATGTAGGTGGTGAGGTATTCTTTGAATTCTTCAACTTCAAAATTTCCTACAAACATAAATGTAAAGTCGTCTGCGTCTGCGAATCTGTCCTTGAAAATTTCAAGCACCCTGTTGGGTTTTACCATGTCCATTTCCTCTACGGAGAAGATTCCCTTTCTACGGATGCTTCCATTGTACAAATACTCCGAGGTCGCATTTGAGAACCACTGTTCGGGAAGGTTAAGCAGGGTAGGGAAGATACCCTTGAAGCGATTCATGGTGGATTGGAATACCTTTTCGTCGATTTTGGGTTGAGTGAAGTATAGGTGCACCATCTGGAAGAATGTCTCAATATCCTTGGGAGAGAAATTTCCATTCATGCCTTCAGAAAGTTCCCCGATGAAGGGGTTCAATTGAAGTTGTTTGTCAGAAAGGTATTTTTCCAACTGAATGTTGTCAAAGTTTCCTAGTCCTGAACTTCCAACCAAGGCGTCAGAGAAGGCAGCAGACATGTAGTCGCTGTCGGGATACAAGGAGTTTCCTCCCTTAGAGTATGCCCTCATCATCACCTGATCATTTTGGAAATTGGTAGGCTTGAGTACCACTTTTACTCCATTGCTCAGAGTAAGTTCGGTAACCCCAATGCTTTCGATTTTATTCTCAGACTTAATGCTTCCAGCTGTAGGGATGTTTTCCAGCAGAGGTCCACTTGCTACATTGTCTTCATAAGCTGTTACCTCGATGTCTTTTACTTTGTCGAAGGTAGCCATTACTTCATCTTCGGTAGGGAAAACATTGCTTTCTTTTTCAGGACCTGTGAGGATAACCACCTGGTTATTCTCTGTGATGAAGCTTTTCATCATTGCATTAACTTCTTCGAGGGTAATGCCTGGTAGGTAGTTTTTATAGAGCGCAAGCTGATTTTCAATTCCAGGTGCGGGAGATTCATTCAGGAAGTGGTACACATACTTCATGACAATCGACCTTGAGTTTGTCTTGTCCTTTTCATTGAACTGTTTTTCAAGGCTGGAAAGGAAGGCTGTTTTGGTTCTATCCAGCTCAGACTGGGTAAATCCGTATTTAGAAGCTTTTTTGTTTTCAATGAGCATTGTTTCCAAAGACATGAGGGCCTTTCCTTCAGGAAAGACTGCAAATAGGGAATAAGCATCCTTGGCTCGGATACCGAATACCCCACTATAACTGATTCCAGCAAATGAAAATGGTGCTGATGGGTCTTCGGTTTTTTCGCTCAGCCTGCTTTGTAGCATGCTGGTGGTAAGACTCCTTACCATGCTTTCGCGGTAGTCTCCGAGAGTTAGGGTATTTTTTGACTCTTGCTTAAAAAGAAGCCTCATGACATTTACAGGGGCTTCAGCATCGCGCACAGCCTGAAAAATGGTTTCCTGATGGTCTGGCATCTGAAAGTTTGGCCTTTCCAGGGGAGCCGCTGGCTTGGCAATCTTGCTGAACTTCTCTTTGATTAGCGCTTCTGTTTTTTCTACATCTACATCTCCTACAACCACCAATGCCATATAATCTGGGCGGTACCATTTGTTGTAGAAATCCTTCAAGGTCTGGTATTCGAAGCTCTTGAGTACATCAAGTTTCCCAATCGGAAGCCTTTCTGCATATTTGGATTTGTAGAAAATGGTAGGGAAAATTTGGTTGTTCATACGCTGATTGGGTCCCTGACCTGTTCGCCATTCTTCCACGATTACCCCTCTTTCCTTATCAATTTCTTCATCAGAAAAGTTGACTTGATGTGCCCAATCCTCCATCACCTGGATGCCCTTTGAGAAGATTTCATCGTCCTCTGTAGGAATTCTGAGCATGTAAACAGTTTCATCAAAACTTGTGTAAGCATTTACGTGCGCTCCGAACCTTGAACCGATAGACTGGAGAAAGTCTACAACTCCATTGCCTGGGAAATTTTTGGTACCATTGAAACACATATGCTCCACGAAGTGAGCCAATCCAAGCTGCTTGTCGGTTTCCAATACAGAACCTGCATTTACGGCCAGCCTTACTTCAGCAAAATTCTCAGGTTTGGTGTTCTTTTTTATGTAATAAGTAAATCCATTCTCAAGTTTGCCAACAACGGTATTCTTGTCAAATGGGATTGGATCATCCATAGATGGCTGAGCCCAGACAAATGCTGAAGTCAGCAAAGCCACCAGGCCAAGAAGAAATAATTTTCTCATGATAAAATTTTTGTTAGTGTGCAATTTGTTGATTCGTATTTTAGCTTGGTAAAATTAGCATAAAAAGAGCCCTCCCTATTGACAGATATATTTTAAATCTGCAAAAGAGCTTTTTCAATCGGCGTATTGATGGTTGCTTTTTGGGGTGAATTTTGTTTAGAAGCTGTTTGAGTATAGATTTTTGAGTTTACAAGCAAGGTCTTAAGGTTTTGGGGAAATGATTTTATAGAGCTTTAGTGGTACTAAATTTCAATAAAATGATGAACTCAGGTTCTTAAAAGCCAACTGTGAAAAAGAAAGATGATTTTTAAACAGCTTCTGAGAAGAAAAATTAGAATTTCAGCTTTACGGATCAAACACTACAGTCATAATTAGCAAGATCGATAACAAAAAGCCACCATTTTCCTTCAATTCTTCCAAATATGAAGGAGGATGAGGATTCCGTATCAATCAATTCATAGCTAACTGATAATTCTATGGTTTTTGCTTTTGACAAAGGTTGCTTATCCTTTTTTGCACCACCATAGCTTCTCAATACTTCCAGTGATTTACTGATTCGATTGAATGGAGAGTTTTTATTGTCCATTACGTAGTAAAAACAGCCCGATTTTGAGAACTCTTCCTCACAATCGTAAGCTGGAAGCTCTTCATTGGTAAGATTGGGGCAGAAGGATTTTTTTTGCTTTACTACCCAACTTGAATGTCTTTTAAGTTCCAAGGGATCCTCCAAATATTTGGGGACATCCCATACCCCAGGTCTATCTATATAGAAGAAACCCAGTTCTGGATTTATAACTGCCTTAAGTTCTTCTGGCTTGCCAGACTTGATCGCTTTTGTTACAATTTTTATTGCCTCTTCCACGGTATTGGCATGGACTGTTTCTTTCACCTTATGGGCAGGAGCAGTTTTGGCATCTTCATACTTTACGATTCGGTATTCCTCATCGAAGGTTAGCTGGTTGTAGAAACTGGCGTTTTTCTTTCTACCGGACTTTACTTCTTCATAACTCGTCTTCCCTTTGAACCTGGCTACAATTTGACTATCCAGATTGATTACTTCGAGGCTTTCCCAATCAATGCTTACCTTCCGATTATTGACAGCTTTAAAACTCTGTTGCAGACTTTGCTTTACCCTACTTTGTTTGACATTCTCAGCAGAATAAAACTTCTGAATGACAGGGGCATAATAGTCTACTATATAAGGATCTTCTTTTTCAAGTGCTTTATAATAATCATTGATTATTTTCTTCAGTTTGGCATCCTTGCTACTGGGCTTTTTTTTCTCTTCTTCTTTAGGTTCCGCTTTTTCGGCTTCTTTGTGCTTGGGTTCTGTAGTCTCGTGTTTTTCCTCAGGATCGCATCCGAAAAAAAACAACACACTACTAAGTAGAATTATAAACAAGGCAGGCTTACGCATATAAAACTAAAAGTTTCGGGTGAACTATAGAAATTCCATAGTTAAACTCAATTTATTAGATACGGAAATTAGCCATAAGTAGACAGGATTGATGCAGTTTTTTTTAAATTTTTCGTATTAACAAAATATTATTTGTTATTTTTGAGTTCGGCCCTTACTTAGTCAAAAAGGTCTTTTTGTTTGTTTGATTATCAAGCACATCTATCAAAAGCCCTGAAAATAAATAATTTAAATGAAGTGCCGGCAAACAAAATCGCTCTGATTTTAGTTAAAAATTGAGAAAAAAAACATTGTATTAGCGAAAACATATATGAGCTTATTGAGTTCATGTATTAGAAGAAGGGAAAACTAATATCAAACACTTTGGGACATTATTCAATCAAAGATCTGGAACAATTGTCAGGCATCAAGGCGCATACCCTTCGTGTTTGGGAGCAGCGGTATGAAATCATCACACCTAAGCGTACGGCCACGAAGATTCGCTACTACGAAGATTCTGACCTTCGTCTCTTGCTCAACATTTCCTTTCTCAATAAAAACAACTATAAGATCTCCAAAATTGCGAAAATGTCTCCTGATGAGATAGCAGAGACCGTTCGCAAAATCGCTGATTCCAATCTTGATTACCCCAATCAGGTAAATGCATTAATCATTGCCATGGTTAATCTGGATGAGGAACGATTTGAAAAGATCATTTCTACCAATACCCTACAATTTGGATTCGAAAATACAATGATGAACATTGTATATCCTTTTCTTAACCAAATTGGGATCATGTGGCAAACAGGGAGCATCAATCCTGCACATGAACACTTCATTACCAACCTGATTCGTCAGAAATTGGTGGTGGCGATTGATGGACAAATATCACCTCAGAATCCCCAGGCCAAAAAATACGCTTTGTTTTTGCCAGAGGGAGAACTTCACGAGTTGAGTTTATTGTTTGCAGCCTATGTGATCAAATCCAGGCACAACAGGGTCATTTACCTTGGGCAAAGCCTTCCTCTAAAGGACTTGGGACTGATTGCTGATGTATACAAGCCAGACTATGTGATGTCTATTGTAACCAGTTATCCATCTAAGGATGATGTTACGAAGTACCTTGAGGAGTTGTCAAAGAAATGCCCGAATTCGAAAATCCTCGTTTCAGGCTATCAAGTTCTGAACTTCAAGGGAGATATTCCTGAACAGGTTGTTGTTTTCAACACTATTCCAGAATTAATTGGATTTGTTGATCAGCACAGCGAAAGGCCGTTTATGCTCAATCAGGTAAGTAAATCGGCATAATTTAACCCATCTTTATCATGTAAGTCTGGACTTTAAGCTGTTTTGCGAAAGATCCAATTCTTGTACTAATTGTACCCATCGTACATAGTACAAATCTATGGGTATTTCCAAAAAGCTATTGAGCTTGCTACTTCTACTATTTCCCTGCTTACTTTTCGCGCAGTTCATTCAGAATTCTTCTTTTGAGGGACCATTGGGGCCGTCGCGGACGCCTCCCGGCTGGATCGCTTGTGGCCAAGGAAGTACACCCGATACCCAACCTGGATCATGGAACGTACTCACTCCACCTTCTTCCGGTCGCTCTTACCTGAGTATGATTTGCAGAGGGGAAGGAGTTCCTTTTCCGAATAAATGGGAAATTTGCCAGCAAAGGCTTGATCAGAAACTTGAAAAGGGGGGCTGTTATTATTACACCATTGATCTGGCACGTTCTTCCTCTTTCGCTTCTGCTGGATTATGGTTTACCGGGGAGGCAAAACTACGCATATGGGGTGGGAATTCATCTTGTGGGGCAGAAAAAGTTCTTTGGGAGTCAGGGCCTGTGGTGCATACAGATTGGCAAACCTACGAAGTGATCATTTCGCCTGAAAATGATTACGAAATAATTTTTTTGGAGGCATTTTACAAGGGAGATAAAACCTATTCAGGCAATATTTTAATTGACGATTTCCTATATAATCCTGAAATCAATCCATGTTATATTTTTAGCATGGATAATTAATAGAATAGGCCTGAACAAGCATCCAGGCCTACTAACTTTTTGATATGGTTCTCTTAGGAGATTAGAGATTGCAATTTCATTGCAACTCCCATATCACCTTTCACTTTTAGCTTCTGCTCCATGAATGCAGCCATAGGATTCAAATCACCTGTCATCATGGCACCGAGATCCTCTTTAGTTATTTCTACCACGCAGTCAGCATCCTTATTCTCTGTAGAAACTACATTGTCTTCTCCTGAACCATCGAGGTAGATGATCTCATCATTTCCGAAGTCAAATTTCAATGTACTTCCAAGTGAATCAGCAGCAGCGGCTTGTTGAGTGATTTTTTCGATTAGAGATTCTAAAGTCATGATATGTTATTTTAAAAAATAAGACAGTTTGAAGCGAAGCAGCTTTTCCACTTGCAAGTAGTTAGTTCTGCCTTTTCAATTTTGAATGAAAGATAGCATGAAAGTCTAGGTCTGGCAATACCTTTTGCAAGGAAATAATGACTTTTAGTCCTTTTTGAGGTAAGTAAGTTTCAGGTATTCCTTTAGTTCTTTGATCCCTTCTGAGTAAGTTTTAAGGGGCTTATATCCCAAGTCTTTCTTTACTTTATCGATGGGAATCCGATGATTGGACATGATCCTATTGACAGCTTCAAGGGTAAAATGAGGCCGGTCTTGTAAATTTAAGCCTTTCCAAATCCATTCCTGAATATTTCCTAGTGTCCAGGCAATTTCCTTGGGAAAACTTCTGGGCAGTGGAAGTTTGGCAGCTTTTGCAAGGTCGGTTTGGTAAGTTTTCCAACTGATCGAATCTTCATCACATATATTGTAGACCTGTCCTATGGATTTGGGGGACCTAGCAACAGTTAGAAGCATCTCTACTACATTATCCACATGTACAAGGCCAGCGTTTTGATTGCCATCTCCGAGTATCGTGGGGCCAGCTTTAATGGCGTCAAGCATACCATAGACCCAAGTCCTTCCTCCAGGCCCATATACAGTTGATGGGCGAACGATCGTGCAGGGGAGGTTCTTTTTTAGGATGAATTTCTGCGCAATTCTCTCCTGGGCTTGAAGAGATTGAGAATAATACCCGACCGGTTCTCCATGAGGACGTTCTTCAGTGCAAACGAACCTTTGAAGGTCGGAGCCATATACTGCTACTCCCGTGGTAATTATTACCCTTTTATTTTGTGAATTTGCTAGTTCTAGTACGTGGTTTGTACCATCAACATTGATGCGTTGGAAGAGTTGTCTGCTTCCCCAGTCTCCTACCAGGGCCGCCATATGAAAAATTGTATGGCAGGCTTCGATGGCTTTTTCTACATACCTGAATTCTGAAATGTCCCCCCAATGAATGTGGACCTTTCCTTCCCAGGCTATGGGAATGTTGTCATAAGGAAGGACAAAGACGTGAACTTCCTTTTCTTCTTTTATGAGTCTTCTAACTAAGGCAGAACCAATCATTCCGGTTGCTCCGGTTACCAAAATCGGTTGAGAGATCGGGTGTGGTTGATTCTCCATTTGAATGCTGAATTCACAGATGAGATCCTAAGCGCAAAACAAAAAACCAATTTTTCCTTATCCTAATATTTTATAATAAAAAACATGGTGAGAAGTATTAATTTTTCTTGAGTGAGGAATATATATTTTTTAATAATAAACTTACCCTTTTAAAAATTGTGTGATTTGTATTTAAAATTTTAGCCAGCCTTAATATTCATGTTTTCCAATTTTGTGGACATTAATTTACATTTTAACTCTCTCATTTAGAACAGAATTTAGTTAGATTATATATATATTTAATTGATAGTCAGTAAAATATATTATTTATGTCTGCTTTTTATACTCAGAATTGCTGATTTTCGTACGCAATTTTGCCCAGCCAAAATTGGATTAGAGAAGTTAATCGGTTGAAAAAACTTTCAATCCTAACAATCTAATCATTATGCGTTTTATTACTTCTTTGATTTTGTCCTTGGGCATGCTGCTATCCTTGCAGTTGCATGCGCAGGGCAATTGTACTGCATTTGCAGGGGTTGCTCCCCCCGATACCAATGCAGTTTCGCTTCAGAATGGAAGCGCGCTCCTGACTGCTACTCCAACAGGAAATGCTGTAGTTCCCCAGGGATATACCCTGGTTTATTTGTTGGCTGCCGGACCTCAAAATAAGGTAGCACAGATCAACACCCAGCCCTCTTTCACGGTAACTGATACAGGAAAATACTCAATCAGTCCATTTGTATTCAACCCTGACCCCAATGACTCTAACTTTTTCGATACCACATGGATCAATCCTGGTCCCAATGGCAAAAGGTTAAATCAGGTTGAAAACCAATATGCAAGAGCGGGGAAATGTGCCTCTATTGTTCTTCACACTGGCTTTCTGATTCATGTTACTCCAGGGCAACAAGCAGTATGTACCGCAGATGCAGGTGCCATAAAGCCGGATGTTGCCAATCAAGTGATAGGTGCGAATGGTACGGCAAGTCTGGTAGGAATTCCTCAAGGAAATGCTGTGGTACCTAATGGCTATGCTGTAATTTATGTATTGACCTCAGGTTCAAATCTGCTTATTGAGCAAGTAAGCAGCACGCCGAATTTTACGGTTAATGCTGTCGGGGATTATACCATGCATACCCTTGTATATGATCCCGATCCCAACAGCCCGGATTTCCTTGACCTCTCAGTTGTGGTGCCAGGTGTAACTACCGGAATTGATGTATTTAACATCATTTCATCCAACGGACTGTGTGCTTCATTAGATTTGGCAGGAGCAGGATTCCATGTTATGCCAAACCCTTGTACAGCTGACGCAGGTACCATTACAGCTGATTTTACAGATGTTAGCCTTGTAAATGGTTCCGCCACCCTTAGCGCGACTCCTGATGGCAATATTACTGTGCCCGCAGGATATTCTACCTTGTTTGTGTTGACATCTGGACCTAACCTGGTAATCGAGCAAGTTTCAGCTACACCTTCATTCACAGTAAACTCTACTGGCCTCTTTACAATACACACCCTTGTTTACAATGCTGATTCAACCTCTCCCGATTTCCTTGACCTGAGTGTAGTTCAATTTGGAACTACTACAGGAGGCGATGTACTAGGTATTGTAACTGCCAACAATATTTGTGCTTCGTTGGATGTTGCAGGTGCGCCCATCAATGTGAATGCTTGTCTTGCAAATGCAGGAACACTTACAGCCAGTTTTTCTGATGTAAGCCTTGTAAATGGAAGCGCTACAATCAGTGCAACTCCCGATGGCAACATCAATGTGCCAACTGGATACAGTTTTATTTATGTTCTGACTTCAGGTAATGGATTGGTAATTGAAGATGTTTCGGCTTTGCCTAGCTTTACCGTATCAAGTACAGGTCTATTTACCATACATACATTGGTCTTTAATGGAGATTCTACCTCCAGTGATTTTCTTGACCTAAGTGTTGTTCAATTTGGTACAACTACTGGAGTAGATGTCCTTAATCTGATCAACAACAACGGACTCTGTGCATCTCTTGATGTTCCGGGTGCCCCTATAAATGTAAATGCTTGTACAGCTGATGCTGGAACCATTTCAGAAGACTTTGCAAATGTCAGCCTGGTAAATGGCTCAGCTACCTTAACTGCTACTCCTGATGGTAACATCAATATACCTACTGGATACTCTGTATTGTACGTTTTGACCTCAGGTACTGGTTTGGTAATTGAGCAAGTAGCTACAACTCCGAGTTTTGTGGTAAATGCTGCAGGAGATTACACGATCCATACGTTGGTCTTCAATGGAGACTCAACTTCCAGTGATTTTCTTGATTTGAGTATAGTTCAATTTGGAACAACTACAGGTGTAGATGTTCTCAACCTGATCAATGCCAATGGAATTTGTGCATCTCTTGATGTTGCAGGTGCTGGGATTCATGTGGCGCCTTGTACAGCAAATGCCGGAACGATCACTGCTGATTTTTCAAATGTAAGTTTGGTAAATGGTTCAGCGACACTTACTGCGACTCCTGATGGCAACATCA
>JALEFZ010000049.1 GCA_022760475.1 Bacteroidia bacterium
ACTGGGAAGGCAGGAAAATGCCTTGAGGGAAGCCAGGAGTATATTGAACTCAATCCCTCGCAGCAAGCGTCAGGACTATGCCATGATGTGTTACAATTATGCAGGGATTTTGGCTTTGGCAGGAAGATCCTCAGAAGCGATCCAGTACCTGAGACTTGCGCTTGATTATGGATATGCGGACTATGAATGGTTAATCAGAGACATCAACTTCGGTTCTTTGGTTAAAGATAGAGATTTTACCTACCTGCTTCGTCAATTTGGAATGACCTATATCGCAGGTAACAGAGCTCCTGAAGTAGTTATCATCAATCAGAAAACCAATGATTTCCCACCAAACGGGAATTCTACCAAAATAAAAAGTGGCGCCTTGACCTTCATTGATGACAATGGCAATGGAAAGTTGGAAACAGGTGAGAATGGATATATCACCTTCAAAATCATCAATGATGGACCTGGGACTGCTAGAGATGTTGAAGTAAGGGTAAGAGACCTTTCCGGCTCATACGGACTTAACTTTGCCCGATACACCCTAATCGGAGACATCTACGCCAGAGATACCCGCGATGTGCGGATCAATATTCAGGCGACTGATGAGATGCTGGATGGAAAAGCCAACTTCCAGCTGAGTGTCCAGGATGAGAATGGCTTTGGAACCAACACCATGGAAATCAAGGTTCCCCTGAGTACAGCAAAATCTCCGGTACTGGAGGTAGTGGACCATCACTTTGCTTCTGACATGGGTGGCGTTATGCGCCCTGGTGTTCCGGCCATCCTGAAATTGGCCATCAAGAACCAGGGACAAGGTACTGCAAATGGTGTATTGCTTGACTTCCTTCTGCCAAAGGATGTGTACACCGCTGGCAATGACAAGTTTGACCTCGGCGATATTCGCCCTGGAGAAAGCAGAATTGTAGACTTCGAGTTCTTTACAAGTAGAAAATATGAGTTAGAGTCTGTTGAACTTCAGGCTTTGATTAAAAATAGCGATAGAACCTACTCTCAAAAACAGACCTTCATCGTCAAGGTCAACCAGGAACTGGAAAGAAACGACCGGGTTGTGATACGAAATGATGACAGTCCCAAGAATCCCGACATTCCTAAAGGAGTAGAGCTGGTGTCTGATGTAGATGTAAACCTGCCAAGGACAGGAAATAAGAATCCAAACGCCATCGCCGTAGTGATTGGTAACAGGGATTACAACAACCGTGATGTACCTTCGGTAGACTATGCACTGAATGATGCACTGGCAATGAAGAAGTACCTGGTAGAGTCGTATGGATTTGATCCCAACAACATCCTCTACCTTGAGAATGCAACTCAGGCGGACTTCAATGGTATTTTTGGTACCAAAGATGACCACAAAGCTAGGCTTTTCAACCTGGTTCGACCCAATGTCTCAGATGTATTTGTGTTCTACAGTGGACATGGAGCACCTGACCTGGAAAGTGAGGAGGCCTTCTTTGTACCGGTGGATTGTGATCCTTCTTTGGTGAGATTCAATGGATACGCCATCAATACGTTCTATGAAAACCTGGCAAAGATTCCTTACAAGAGCATTACAGTGGTGATTGATGCCTGCTTCAGTGGTGCTTCTGCCAAGGGAACCCTGATCCCGAGAGCTTCTCTGGTAAGGGTTAAATCCAAGCCGAGTACGATCCTGACCGATCCAAAAGCAGCGGTATTCACTTCAGCTACGGGAACTCAGATTGCTTCCTGGTATCCTGAACAAAGCCACGGCTTGTTTACCTACTACTTTCTGAAAGGAATTCAGGGTGAGGCAAACAAAAACAGGGATCGCGTACTGACTGTGTCTGAAATGAAGGCCTATATTGACAATGAGGTTCCTTATCAGGCCAGACGAATGAACAACAGGGTTCAAACCCCTGAGACTTACGGAAAAGACGATTCGGTAATCTTTGATTATTAATTCAAACCGAATTTGCACATAAACTCGTTCTTTACCCAAAGCAGAATAAACTGTTTAATTCAAACATAGACTATAGTTCGGAGGAAAAGCTCCAAAATTTTAATCAACGACAAATTCAATCAGGAAAATGAAAAGAGTAATCACATTTCTTAGCGTTATTTTGACCCTGGCGATCTTGGTACCTGTTCAGGCTCAGGATAAGGAAAACCCTAGAAAACTTCGCAAGGAAGCTGACAGGGTAGAGAAGGTAGCTATTAAGGATATCAAGAGCAGATCTGTAAAAGAAGCCCGTAAAGAGGCCAAGCGCCTAAAAAAGCAAGGATATACGGTATTCCCAGGTGCACTGCCATTGGATAAGCAGCTTGAAAAAATCTGGATCAAGCAGTATGAAGAAAGCCCAAATGGTGCTGCCAAGTACCTGGTTGCAGATGGAAATGGCGTAGGCAAGACCCAGACTGCTTCTGAGATGCAAGCCATGGAAGCTGCCAAGCTACAGTTGGCGGGTCAGATCTCTAACGAAATCAACCAGATCATCGAATCTAAAATCGTAAACGACCAACTTGATCGTGAAACTGGAAACTCTCTGTCCAAGTTCGTAGCCGGTGGTAAAAACTACATCGTTCAGAACCTGACCTATGTACGTCCTGGATTCAAGGTGTACCGCAACATGGGTAAAAGAGACATGGAAGTTTTCGTGAAGGTATATTACAATGCTGAAGAGGCTTTCGCAGCAGCTGAAAAGGCACTTGAAGCCAAGGCCCGTGCGGACCTCGAAGAGGAAGCAGATGTTTTGATCGACGAGATCAACCGTCTATTGGACCGCTAAGCATTGCTTTAAACTAAACTTGAAAGGGAAATCGGGGCATGGTATTCGGGCGATTAGCCCAGGCTGTACCTCCTGTTTCCCTTCTTTTTTTCAGGCTGGATATGTTAGACAGGGTTTAGGATATTCAGCTTTTTTCGAAATACCTTAGGTGTCTTGAATAAATACAACAAACAAATTCCCGATTAGTCATGAATAAAATAATTACACTTATAGCCGTTCTGACTTGCTTGAGCCTTTCTGCACTTGCCCAAAAAGGCCCAAAGGTCAAGAAGTCCCAGGCAGAATACCAGATAAACCTCACCCAGTCAGAGTTCTCTGAAGCGGAAGCCTGTAAGAAATGTAAGGAGCTGGCCATGGTCAAAGCCATTGAAAAGCAGTTTGGAATAGTGGTGGTTCAGGGCAATACTACATTGATCAAGAATACCACAACAGGAGAGGAAACAGAAACTACCCAGATTTTTAATACCATCGCTGAGACTTTTGTAAATGGAGAATGGATAGAAACCTTGGATGAAAGCTGCGAACGATTTGTTTATGAGGAAGAGTTTTGGGTTAAATGCTCTATCAAAGGAAAAGTCAGGGAATTGACTCAACCAAAAATTGAACTCAAAACCGCTACCTTGAAATGCCTTACTACAAATTGTATTTCGTCAGATTTTGAGGACGGGGATTCATTTTATATGTACCTTAAGAGTCCCGTAGATGGCTATGTGACCATCTTTATCAGTGATGCTACTACGGCTCAACGCCTTTTGCCTTACGCAGAAATGCCAAAAGGCATGATGAATGCTGTGGAAGTAAAGGCTGATGAGGAATATATCCTTTTTTCATCTGCGAAGGACAAGCTGGACCTGAGAGGCTATGTAGATGAATATGAGCTATACGCAGAGAACGATGTAGACCAAAACAGGATCTATGTCATCTATAGCGAAAAGCCACTTATCAAGCCCATGCTGTCCAAAAGTGATGAAACGGAGTTTGAAATGCCGATGGAATTGAAATTCGAAGAACTCCAACGATGGATGGCCAAGCAGAAGAGGTACAACCCAGAAATGGTAGTTTTTCGTGCAGATATTTCAATTAAAAAATAATAAGCCTTCGTATAGTTATATAAATTGAAAGATGGGATTCAGCCCTTTGGGGCTGAGCAACCCACAACAGTAAAGAATGTCATTTTTTAGGAGGAGGAGCCCCTAATATTCCTCTCCTGCCTTAGAAATCTACAATTGCCCAAAGAATATGAATCGCCTAAAAGTAAGTTTAATCCTGTGTCTAGCCTTGCTATCGACAGCCTATGCCCAAAATTGGGAGAAGAAACTGGAGGAGCAAGAAAAAAGAATCGAAGCAAAAACCAAGGCCCAGCAAGAGCGGGTCGATCTCCGATTTGCCAATCAACTCAAGCGAATATGGCTGCGAAGTGATTTAAAAGAAGGAGAACCCTTACCCAAAATCATCGAACCAGAAAATCCAAGGGTCTTTGATCCCAAGAAGGATAAAAAGGAGGAGGAAGTGCGCCTAAGGATTTTACCAACCGAAGAGGAGTTTACGCCCAAGAGTAAGGATGAAAAGCCCACCCTAAGGATTGCTCCAGTAGAGGAGGTTGAAGAAGAAATTGTGATTGAAACCAAAGAGGAGGTTAAAGAGGAAATTAACTTTCTGGGAGCGCAGGCAAATACCTCATACTTTGGTTCCAGTGTAAACTTTCGATATGACCCTGATATGAGATTCTCCCTGAATGGAAGAATCACGGAATATAAAATTGGTGAGGCTTGGGAGCGATTGGAAAAGACCGAATATCAGCCCTTGCTTTATCAGATCACCAAGGAAGCCAGGAGAATGAGGCTGAATGATTGGGGATTTTGTTTGCTGATAAATGCTGCATCCAAGAAGATTTATCCTTCTGACAAGAATGCTCAAACCATTTTTAACTGGTTCATCCTGTCAAAGTCTGGCTACATCAGTACGGTAAGTTATGAAAAGGACAGGGTTTTCTTATTGGTGCCTTCGAAGCAGGTAATGTACGGTAAGACCTACCTAAAGGGAAAAACTCACAAGCTATATGCTGTTGACTTTGACGGAAATGACCCAAAGGTGAGGGCAGCCAAGGTATTTTCTCATAAATACCCTGAAACTGACAAAGTGCTGGATCTGAGCATCAATGAAACTCCACGCCTGGGCAATGCGACCCAAAGGAAGGTCCTTAGCTTCAAATATGAAGGACAGGACTACAAAATTCCGGTGGAAGTCAACAAAAATGTCATCGACTTTTATGAAAACTATCCATTCCTGGATTTGAACTGGTATATGCGTACGCCACTTTCTCCTGAAGCACGCCGCTCGATGGTAAGTTCACTGAAGGAGATCATGCAAGAGCTTGAGCCACAAAAGAATCGCAGGACAAAAGAAGAGGAGCAGGTTCATTTCTTGTTGAGATTTGTTCAGAATGCATTTGCGTATAAAACAGATGACCAGCAGTTTGGAGGGGAGAAGTATCTGTTTGCAGATGAGACCCTGTATTACCCTTACAGCGATTGTGAAGACCGCTCGGTACTGTTTTCTTACCTGGTTCGTGAGATTGTAGGACTTGAAGTTGTGGGATTGATGTACCCTGGACATGCAGCAACCGCTGTAAAATTCAATAGGAATGTTCCTGGAGATTACATCACCTATCGTGGGAAAAAGTTCACCATTTGTGATCCTACCTACGTCAATGCTACCTACGGAATGATCATTCCTGACGTAAGGGGAAGTGCAGCCAAGGTAGTTGACTTTTCGAGATAAGAAACCCAAGATTCATATGCTATGCCCTGTTTCCGTCTGGAGGCAGGGCATAAACTATTTCCATAGGTAGGCCTTCTGAATCAATTTGTGGATGAACAGGCAGACTTGCCAGGGGAAACTGTCCGGAAACAGCCAGGATCATGGCATCCAGGATGTCATCGCTGGCAAGGAACTTCCTTGGCCATTTTTTGAGTGCATATTCATGCTGAGTTTCTGCATCGGGCAGGTATTTCTGAATTACCTTTAGGCGAGCTTCTCTCCCTTCCGCTGTTTTTTTGGAGTGAATCATGGGAGATTGTCCATCCATTGCCCAAAAAGCCACTTCAGGATGACATTCTCTGACGATCCCAATGCTTGAAGGGTTGTGGCGCATCCACTGGTCTACTTCAGTGATTTTATCCCTGATGTTCCAGGTTTGCTTTGATAGCTTATTACCCATCAGTTCCAGGTTGACATGGCAGGCTTCTTCGTAGGAAGAGGCATAAAGCGAAGTGCGGCTTGGAATGGGGAATACACTTGAGCTACGATGGGGAGACAGTTTTTTTCTTGCTTCAAACTCACAAAGACGCTTTTCCCGATGGGGCAATCCAATGGGAATATCTATGAGAATTCTGTGATTTGCCTGTACAAGCGAAGCAATCGAAGCGAAATTTGGAATTATGTCCATCTGGATGGATTGGTCGACATTCAGTTTCACCACAAACCAGCCTGCCTTACATCCATCTATTCCTAAAAAAAGCTCCGGTTTATCTGCCATTAAGTTGATTATTGATCAACAGAAGAAATATAAAGGCTTACCTGACTTCCATCGAATTCCAGTTCATCCAGATGCCCCATTTGTTTCCTGTCCTTGGAGATCAGGTGCATATGGATGTAGGAATCATGGTGGGTATATACTCCCTGGGACTCTTTGGAGAAGAATCCAAGGACATCCCCATCGACATTCCCTAACAAAAAACTTGTCTGGCCTTTGTGGACTTCTGCCATTGAACCAACAGGTGAACCGGTAGGAAGGTTTTGGACGTGCATGTCAACATGTCTCATTTTGCCAGTGAGTTTGAAGGCAAATGGAGCTTTTCTATTTGCAGATTTTTGGGTGAGGAGTTCTTCCAGGCCTTTATGGGTCAATTTTTCTTGTGGAAGAGAGACTTCCTCCCATTTTCTGATATTGGCATAGACAAGGAAGGGCGCCCCAGAGTCCCACGATTCCGTTACGGTCATGCTTCCATGGCTATCTACCTTTGATACATATGGAATTCCATCCCAAATCATAAGTTCACCTTTCATAAAGGCATTGGGACCAATAGCATAAAGATTTTCCTTATCTACAATTTGCTCCAAAGCAACCGAAGGGCCAATGGCTCCCTGGATCATTTCGTGCATGCTTCCAGAAGCCTGGATAAGTTTATTTTGCTTGCTATCTAATGAGTTACAGGAAAATGTAAATACAGCAATGAGGATAAGGCTTGGGGAAATAAAAAATTTCATTGTCTTAATTGTTGGAGCCTGAATCTACTTTAAGGTCTTCTCTTTTTTCGTTCACTAGCTCAAAATTCTTACCATTGAATTTATATTCTCCTGAGACAGTAAAAAAATCCAGGTCTTCTTCTTCGTAATAGTCATAGAGGTAGGTAATGCGCTGGCTTTTGGGATGATACTTGAGCTCTGCTCTGGGCCTCTCTAATTCCACTAGATTTGATGTCATGACGTCCATTTCAAATCTAGCCTTCATTCCTTTTTCAAGCTCCAATAGCACAGTGCGGTATCCCCAAACGGACTCCACACTTCTGATCCGCCCCCATTGCTGCCCAATGATCAGATAAAGTTTGGGTGCCATGTAAATGATTTTTTCTACATCAAAATCAAGGATATTCTCGTCCTGAAAATATATAGCGTCATCACTAGATGAGTTTTCATACCTGAGTTGGCTGAGGTGATAGGGATTACAATACGCGCCGCAAAACTCACCTTCGAACTGGAATACTTTCAGTTTTTTGTCATCGGATTGAATGGAATTTTGTTCATGGTAGGAAAAGCTCCTGCCTTCATTTTCATATTTCTGAAGGGAGTCCAGCACTAGCTGCCCCAGCAGACTGTCTTCCATGTTCCCATAATTATTTTTGATGAAGACCTGGGAATCAAAGTCTTGTGCCATCAGGAGGCCTGGCAAGAGCAGGATTGGTAGTAGGTAATGTGTCATTAAGGGATAAGTTATGACAAATAATGGGAAAAGTGTAGGCCTAAGGCCCTGATCAGTATTTCTTCAAACCGCAGTCATTAGCCCATAAATTACCAAAAAGCTCACCACCAGTCCCATTCCCAATATCAAACAAGCCTGAAAAAATGGATTTACGCCCAACAAGGAAAAGCTCATCTTTTTGTAATGGATTGCTGCAAGGAGCCCAAAAAAGGAGAGCAAAGCAGTTGAATAATATGGCAAAAAGAACAAATTGGCTGGAAAAGTCCGCAATCCCTCAGTGGCGAAGTAATAGTTTGTATCCACATGAAGAATAAACCTGCCAGCCATAACGGCTGATATGTGAATGATAAAAAATACGGCCAGATAAAGCCCACTCAATATATGAATCTGTTCGAAAAAATTCCTTTTTCCCTTGGTTCTACCCTTGAATAATCTCCATCCACTGTAGACCTGGCTCCCCACAGCCAGGAGCAGTAAGGTCTCCACAATGGGATTTCTGTACATATTCCTAAACATTTCCATCCAATGGATATGATTTTCAATCCCTCCCAGTACCATCAAATGATTGAATATATGTGCCCCTACAAATAGGCTCATAAGCAGTCCTGAATAAAAATGAATCTTCCTCATGTTTTTTATCAAATGTAATGTCCTGCATATGAAGCTCATTTGATGTATGTCAAATTCACTTTCCCGGCTTGCGAATTCTACTCAAAGTTTCGAGGGTGATGCCTAGGTATGAAGCAATGTGTGTGAGTGGGATTCTTTGGGTAATGTCAGGCCTTTCAGCCAGCAAGTTCTCGTATTTTTGTCGGGCATTTTCAAACTGCATGGACACGATGCGCCTTTGTAGGCTGAGCATGGTACGGGTAATCACCTCTTTTTCCAAACGGTCAAATTCCCGATAGTTTTCAGCCAGCCTTTTTACATCTGCCTTACTGAGAGAAAGAATGAGGCTTTCTTCCTGACTTTGTATATAGTGCAAACTGGGTTGGTCAAGGAAAAAATTGCTTATCGGAACGATAAACTCCTTTTCAAAGGCAAACCAGTCTGTGATGTCCCTGCCATCCTTGAGGTAGAATGCCCTGGCAGATCCCTGCTGGATATAGAATATCTTTTCAGGACTCTGCCCTTCTTGTACGATCATTTCTTCCTTGGCAAAAAAATGTATTTGAGCACATGAAATAATTTCCTGAATGCACTCCATAGGAAGAGGAAGGTAGGATTGCGAAATATCTTTTATGATTTGATCTAATTCCACACCTCAAGATAGTGAAGAATTGCCATTAGGAAATGACCAGCCTGGCTAGTGGACGTTTGATTGTTCCATCCCAATTATTCCAATAAATGAGATAGTTCCCCCTTTTTAATTTCCTGAGGTATTGCCGTGGAATTACTATCTCTCCAGGACCTGAAAATGATGCTTTGGGTTTTCCTTTTGGGTTCACAACAGTTGCCAAACGAGAGGCAGTTGGGGTACAACCACCCCAAATAATTATCAGATCTCTTTCTGACTTATTCCAATTATTCAACTGGATTTCCTTTAATATACCGACAGAGGTTGTGATGATACTGGAATTAAACAACAGAGAATCTCCAAGAAAAACATACCAATGGTCAATGGTATCTTTAGGGAGGCTGGCTTCGGGAAATGCGTGAGTGGCATTAACCTGATTCGCTATAAGTATCATTAGGAAAGCACCTACAATTAACAGCCAGGGATTCATAACTTCAGTTTACATTAAGATGACTTTATTATGGTAATGGTTGTCCAAGCTATCTTTCCTTAATCCACATAATAATTCTCAACCTGGATGGGATCAAGAAATTCTACCTGTTCTATCCCATCACAATACCACTTCATCCAGCCAATAGGTTCTGACCACCGGTCGTTGCCAAATGGGCCATTGGTTTCAAGGAGTTTGTTGACTTGAATCCAGGGGTGCTTAAGTGCTACGATCGAATATAGTTGATATCCGTTGGGTTTAGGTACCACAGCTGCAGTATCATTGGGGAATTTTCTCAGGGGATTAAGTTTGGGGTCTGAAGGGGCAAGGTGAATGGAAGATCCTGCAGAGGAGCGGGTCCATAACCATGCATAAAACCCCTTTTTCAAATATTTATTGCTGTCTGGCATAAGCCAGTAAGTAGGCGCATTTTCGTTCAATGCAATCCCGACTGATCCATTTGCAATGGAACTGTCTCTCCAAATAACCGTGCCATCATCATACTCATTTGGTGGTTGGTACCATTTGAAATAGCCTTGGGCTTTACCGCTTACCAATACCCCGCGATAATAATTGGGGTCCCTACTCAGGATCACGGAATCGCCGCTTCCATCCGGATTTTGATACGCTGTGTATGGAAAGTGATTGTAAAGCAATTTTACATAGCCAATTCCTCTTCTTTTTTTGAATTCTACGGGATCAAAGACACAAAATTGTGGTTCTGGATCTTTGGGAAGGCTGTCCAGTTTTGTGGTATCCTTCGCAGAAGAGTCCTGAAGAGCTTGAGTGAGCTCTTTATTTTCAACTGACCCTTGACCTGAACCTTTCTTTTCCGTACACGCAGAAAAGAATGCAAACAGTACCCCTAAGAGGATGGCTGTCAACTTCTTTGAAAGTATAATCTCCTTCGGCAACATATTGCTAAAGATAAATTTCTCGCTTAAATCCCTTCCATACTTTTGAATTTTTTCTGAAAGCCTTGATGGCCAATGTTGGCCTTTAGGAAGTAAAAACCTGGAACAAGCTCACCATAGGGATTGTTAATGGCTGAATTGGCTGTTATTCTCTTTTGCATATGTTTTGTTATAGCCCGTCCATGGAGATCAATAATATAAAATTGGCAGTGTTCAAAGTTGTGATCGGTAAATATATTAAAGCCAATGACCTTTAGGTGTTAGAAAGGAAATGCCTTTCTCTAGGGAAAATATTTAAAATATCCCTACCCTAGTCGTAAGGTTAAAATGTTTTTATAGCCCAAAGCAGATTTTCCTCTATTCATATTCTTGGCTATTTTAGTAAAATGAAGGAGTACCTAGCATATCTGTTCGTAGGCTGCACATTTATAATTCTACTCACAGCCTGTAATTCTGTTGAAACTACCACAGATACCCATCAATTTTACCCCAGTTCCAAGCCTTGTACCCGTTGGTGGTGGTTTGCTACGGAGATCAAAGAGGTGGATATCAAGCATCAGTTGGACTGGGCAAAGAAAAACAACTTCGGAGGGGTAGAAATAGCCTGGGTCTATCCCTTGTACAGATATCAATCCATGTATGCGAGGAAGTACAACCGTCATTACCCGAAGGACAGCACGGCACAAAAATGGCTCAGCCCCGAGTGGGCAGAGAAAGTGGCTTATACCAAGTCCTATGCCGATTCAATAGGCCTAGCCTGTGATTTTACCTTCGGTTCTGCCTGGCCGGTTGCAGGTAGCAACATTGGTAAAGAACATACCAGCAGGATCTACGGCGATAGCTCCTTCCGCCAACTCTTGACATTTGCCTGGACATGGCCGGATACCCAAATGGTGATCAACCACCTCGACAGCAACGCCTTCTACAAATTTGCCGAACCAGTAGGAAATGCCCTTAAAGATGCCTTAAAGGGATCAAAATCTGCCTTCTTTACAGATTCATGGGAGATCAAGCTCAACTTTACCAATAAAATTTGGACCGAAGGTTTTGAAGATGCCTTCAAAAAGAAATTCGATTACGACATCATTCCTTATATGGAGCAAGGCCTGGATTCCTTCCCCGATGTGAGGTATGACTATATGATGCTTTTGGATGAATACGTTACCAATGGTTTTTATAAGCCTTATGTAAAAAAATGCCGTGAACTAGGAGCCTGGTCTCGGGTACAATGCCTGGCTGCCCCTACGGATGTCATGAGCACCTATGCCTTGGTAGACATACCAGAGACCGAGGCCATGCTCAATAACCCCAATTATTCCAGAATAGTAAGTTCTGCAGCAGCCCTGGCTTCCAAACCTCTGGTCTCAAGTGAGACCTTTACTTGCATGTATGGCTTTCCCGCCACATATCTCAGGAAAGAGCAAACTGCTGACCTGAAAATGGTGGCTGATGCTTTATTTGCCCATGGGGTAAATCAACATTTTTATCATGGCATGCCCTATAATCCCAAAGGAGTTGACAGCATAGATTTTTTTGCCACAACCTATTTTGGCCCTGGGGGAAGCCTCGAAGCTGAACTCCCAGCCTTCAACGCATACATGGAAAAGGTATCTGGCATCATGCAAAGGGGAAAAACCTATTCTGATGTTGCGGTATATATTCCCTATGAAGATGGGGTCATGCAGGGGGCATATCCTCCTGAGCGAAGACGGGTTTGGGTTTGGGGGGAATACGAAATGCGCTACATTTATCCTCCTAAAGAGACAGAAGGCTACCATCCTCTTTGGATCAACAGGAAGTTTTTGGAGGAAGCTGAATATACCTCCGGCGAACTCAATGTGGGAGATGCGAGCTTTTCGAGCCTTTACATCGATGTCAAATATATGGACAAGAGGGCTTTGGAAAGGGTGTTAGCCCTGGCGAAAAAAGGGCTTCCCATTTGTTTGAAAAAAAGCCCCGCCCAGCCCGGAAAAGTAAAGTCTGACAGTTTTGAGTTGATGCTAAAGGAATTGACGGCATTGGATAATGTTTCGGAGAACTTTAGCCGAACAGTTGCCCACAATCCCTTGATTAGCGGAGAACGACTTCCTGACTATTGGTGCAAGGTAGATGAAAAAGGTAACCATTATTTATTCCTGGCTCAATTGCCTGCGAAAGATTTGAAGTATCCTGTCTACAGTGGGCAATCCTTTATGGATCAGATAGATACAGTTGAGCTGGATTTTTTTGTCAACGGATTTCATTTCAAGAAGGCCCTCGAGTTCAGGCCATATCAATCACTGATGCTTAAAATCGGCCATAGAGGAAAGGTCGAATTGATGGACATCAACTACCGGCCCAAAGATCCTGTGGTCCGCCCCAAGGAAAAGCAGCGAATGTATTTTTAGGGTGGCTTTCAGAATATCTTCAATCTTCCTTCCATTCACCTAAGGCCTTCATGCTATAATCAGGAAACAAGAGGAAAGACTGGCTGTCTTTGTCAACCAGAAATGCCAAGGCGGTAGGATTTTCCTCCTTGAAATGATAAAATCGCTTGTTGCGTTCGGATTTCTCTTGTAATAGGTTACAGGAATCAAATTTCTTTTCTGTCAGGAGGCTACCATCATATTTCATGATGTTGAACAGGCCATGATTGACATCCTCTTCACTCTTGGCCACCTTGAAAATATTTACCCTTTCTCGTTTCAAGTTGTCAAATTCACCCATGAAGACATAGTCAAAGCCAGTTAGGAGTTTATCTGCCTCTAAATCCAGCAAAGCAAACTTGAATCTCCCCTCAATGAGCCTGGAAACACCCAAATACCTGCTCTTATCTGGTCCAAGGAGTGAAAAGTTGACAACAAAACCTGCCAAAGACTTATTGGTGAGGAGCTTCCCCTTTAGGTCTTTCAATTTGAGGTTATAACCCGCATCACATTCTACAACCACCCCATCGTACAGTTTGATTTTAGGTGTCCAATTGAAGGCTTTGGGACTGAGTTTGCTGCCATCTGCATCCAAGAAATAGTATTTTTCTCCGGCAGCATCTCGCGCCATAAACCAATATTTTCTTACTGGATCTGAGGCTGTCAACACACATCTCAAGTCTTCATACTGGAATGGAAGGACTGATTTGAAATTTTTATCGAATAAGCCTTCAAGGCCATTTTCATTCTCCAATACCACGTAATCCACATGCCGACTTATCCTTTGGTATTTTGCAGGCAAGACCATCTTGCCATCCCGGTCGTACAAACCTTGTAGGTTCCCTTTATAGACCTTCCAAAGCCTGCGACCAAGATATACATCTTCAACTTTGTCATACTCTTTGCGTAACTCTGCGAGCTGAGCCTGGCAAGGTTGAATTCCAAAAATGATGAGAAGAGAAAAGAAAACAATTCTGAATAACTTGATGGTTTCCATAACTGATTTTTACCTACGGTTGAACAACGATAAACAAAACTATACCTACTTTCAATTGATATATGAAGATTGAAATGCTTGGACAAGAAATAGGTTCAATGGATGGTTTTTTGGGGAAAAATATTTTGGCCAGACTGAAAAAATCAATCTGGCCTAAGGTAATATTCAATAGTGCTTTCTTCCTATGTAAAGCTTGGAAAGACTTATTCAATGATGAACTTGGTCATCCCTGAAGTTTTTCCATCGGAGATTCTCAACATGTACATGCCTCTGGAAAGCTTCGGAAGAGTTAACTTGGCCACCTGATCTCCTGCCTTTTCAGATAAGACTTCTTCGTTAAGAATCTCCCTGCCTGAAAGGTCAATGATGGACAAATTCGCATAACCAGCATCGACCATGTAGTACTTGACCAGGAGTTTATCCGTCTGACTCAACCTGTTTGGGTTTAGCCACAATGGAATTTCATCTTTGCGAAACTCCATCATCCTGGCAGTCCCACAGCAAGGGATAAATGTACACTGAGAGGAGTTTGATACGTCTACTCTTTTGGTATACTCGGTACATATTTCAGGGGAAGAGGAATTACGTATTTTCAGGGTCACATCATATTTGGCACAGTTAGGGAAAGAGTATTGTAGGATGCGACCTTGACCAATAAATGTTCCATCAGGTCCACCCAGGTACCAAGTGTAGGCATTATTTGGAATACTTGGTCCCAAATCAGGAGCGATGAGTTCTCCGCTCAGGAAGTAGTTAATGGTACAGCCAAACATGCTACAGATGAAAGAAAAATCCTGGTCAAATTCGAATGGATCGGCAGGGTGGTTGTACGTAAACATGGTAGCCAGCGATTCGCAAGGTCCATAGCTGTCAGAATAAACCTCAACGTTTTGGTCATCAAAATAACCAGCCCAACAACCGTCAAATACATCATAAGAATGTCCGTTTGACCCTACGAATGGAGAAGGAAGAAATCCATCCACTAATTCAATATAAAGACTGTAAACAGAACCCTGGTTCAAACTCCCAAGTGAAGATGCGGGGATGGTAATGTTGTATATTTGACTTCCTCCATTGGTGCCATTTTGAATGGTATAAAGAATTTGCATGGGTTGGGTAACCAAAGTTTGGTTGAATTGATCTTTGATCAGGAAGTTTCCTTCAAACCTAAAAAGGCAATTGATTGGAGAGGGGGCATTACAGTTAATTTGAACCGTACTAAGCCCAATATCAAACGTTAGGTCTCCGTTAGACTCAACTTCAGCACAGCCAAAACCTACGATTAGGTTTTGGCTGTTCGCCGGATTCAAGAAGGCTGAGCCCAAAATTAGGCATAGGATTAGCCCTCCCAACTTAATGGTGTTTAAAATTTTCATAGAGTTAAATGTTATGGTTAATGTTAAATAATCAGACCAAATGCCAGTACTTCTATACTTGGGATACTTTCTTTTTAAGGAAAAATTTAAAATTGAAACATACTCCTATCAAATTATTAGTCGTGTCTATTAGGAATAATCTTGGCTGGATATTAGGGTAAGGGTTAATTATTTAACCCAAGTTGCTATTTCTGCTACATGTTTTATTTGTCAAAAGACAAAGTTGTCATTTCGAGCTTAAGCGAGAATTCTTCTCACTGTAAGGAATAGATCTCTCACTAAAGTTCGAGATGACTTGTCCCATTCAAAACGGCAGGTGGACTTGGATCGAAATGGCATTTACCCTTTGAGTGCTTTAGACTGGCAACTTGGCCTATTTATTTTTCAATTAGTAAGTTTTCCATACAGGTCGAGGGTTGTATTTTTTATTATATTTTATTAAGTCTTTTGTCAGAAAACTTTGTAAATGGATAATGGTGGAAGGAGTTACTCTCTTTAAAATTCAACAAGCATTTGTATCCATTGATCTGTCAGTAAAAGGCCCCTTGAAAAATTTCCAATACCTTATGAAATTTACAATTCTCTCGATCGTGGCTGTCCTTTTTTCAGGATCCATTGCCTTTGCCCAGGACTTTAACATCACAGACTATGGAGCCAAAGGGGATGGAGTCTTTCTGAATACCACATTGATCCAGCAGGCCATCGATAAAGCCCATGAAAAGGGTGGGGGGAGGATAATTGTTCCAAAAGGGGAATTCGTATCCGGGACATTGGTATTGAAGTCCAACGTAAGCCTGCAGCTCGAAAAAGGTGCTGTATTATTAGGAAGCCTTGATCCTACCGATTATCTCAAACTCAATCGTTGGAAGGGATTCATCATGGCTGATGGCCAATCGAATATCGGAATCACCGGCCAAGGAACCATCAACGGAAGGGGGAGACAGGTGGCCTTACACCTGGATAGCCTTTTTTATGCAGGTAAGCTGGACAGCTCTGATTACAATTTTGTGGAGAGGAGACCCAAGTATTATACCCGGCCTCAGTTGATCGAGTTTGTGGGCTGCAAGGGAATAACGGTAAAGAATGTCCATCTTAAAAATGCTGCCTGTTGGGTTCAGACGCATCACGAGTGTGAAGACATCCTGATTGACAGCGTTACAACCATCAGCGATGCCTACTGGAACAATGACGGCATTGACATTCAGGATTGTAAGCGGGTACGAATCACCAATTGCTTCGTTAATGCGGCAGATGATGGCATTTGCATCAAATCGCATACCCTGGATCATCATTGTGAGGATATTTACATCGCCAATTGTACGGTACGCTCAAGTGCAAGTGCTGTGAAGTTTGGAACCCGCTCCCATGGAGGTTTTCGCAATGTTGAAATCAGGAACATCAAAGTCTATGACACCTTCCGTTCGGCAATAGCCATTGAGTCAGTCGATGGAGGCTTCCTGGAAGATGTGCTGATTGATGGGATTGAAGCTACGAATACAGCTAATGCCATCTTTGTAAGGTTGGGAGAAAGGTATACTGGTGGCAGGGGGGCTGGAACCATCAAGAATGTAACCATCAAGAATGTGAAAGTAGAAGTAGCCTTCGAACGCCCTGATTATAAATATCAGTTGCGCGGGCCTGCGCTGCCATTTTTTCACAACACCTTTCCTTCGTCCATTGTAGGGATTCCGGAGCATCCGGTTGAAAACCTAAGCCTGGAGAACATCGAAATTAAATATCCTGGAAGAGCCAATAAGGGTTTGGCCTACCTGCCTTTGTCGAGATTGGATGCCGTACCCGAATTGCCAAAGGCTTATCCGGAATTCTCTATGTTTGGAGAGTTACCTGCCTGGGGCTTTTATGTTCGCCATGTCGAGGGCTTGAGCATGAAAAATGTGGTTTTGAGCATTGATGATGCCGATTATCGCCCAGCCATGGTATTTGACGATGTCAAAGGACTAAACATTTCAAAGCCTTCAATCCAAGGGGACTCCAAAAAAACAAAGGTCGTACTTAAAAATTGCCAGAAGACTGATTTGGGAAAACTTGGAGTTAAAATTGTGGAATAAGGAGAAAAAGGGTGATGAACATTAAAACACTTCTTGACGATAAAACCAGCAATGAAATTCTTGTATTGCTGAACCGCTTCCTTAGTTCCTTGAACGCAAAGACAAGCACCCTGCGACAAAATCCAGGACGCCCAATACCTTTATTTCAATTCTTTTATCTATTTTTAATGTCTGATGATGTTCCACCCAAGCATTTAAATCCCAAATGCATCGCTGCCTTTTTCCTTTAGTGATTGTCTTTTTCATGAGCTGTAAAGCTGAAAAACAGCCATTACCAGAGGGGAAAGGAGCACTTCTTTTGACTGATTTTGCTTCCTTCGAAGAATTCAAGCAAGTAGTGGATATCGAATATGGTCAGTATGTAGCAAGTACAAATCCAAGTATTTTTAGGCCATTTGTCCGCCTTCGACACCGTGGGGCAGGGAAAGAAGTGAGCAGTGTGCTTCGCAAAGGCATGAGTGAACATGACTTCAAGGATGCAAAGAAAGGAGGTTTTTGGGCAAAAGTCTGGCTAGTGATCAATACTCCCTATGGATTATGGAAGAAAAATGATATCAAACGGGTCTATGCCCTGTCCAAACGTAGAGGGGCAGCATTTGGAGAAGGAGATGTAGCTTTTTACGACCTGGCACAAAACATGATGCTCAACATCGACCAGGTAGATAGAAAAAAACTGACTTTCGAAGAACTAGGAGAAAAAGGCTTTATCAATACCTTCAACCATGTGACTGCCCAGGCTTTTGTAAGCAGTATTTTTACCGAAGATCTTGCTGATTATATTGCTGATACCCACGAACGAGCAAATATGGCGGAACTCATTTCAGGAGATTTTAGCGAAGCACAGATTGCAGATATGAAAACTGGTCCTACGGACAATTATCTGGATATCATCAATAACGAATGGGGACAGGAGCTGGGAAAGAGACTTAGGAAGAAGTACAAGATCAACCGACGTACCCAGTGGACGCCCATGCTCCTGCGACAGTACCTCAACGAAGTCCAAAGCTATTACAGCTGGTGCTTTGATATCGGTTTCGAACCGTTTACAGATGAAGATGAAGTGGTGATTCGATTCAGTAAAAAAATTAATCGGGTTCTGAAAGAAGTTCCATCGGTCAATTGACTTGACCCTATTTTCCTTTGAGCAATAGCTGAAATCCTTTCCTCTTGCTTTTGACTGGAGTAATATCGTACCTGGAACGAACATCTAAAGCTCCCTCTACCTGCCACGTATCAAGTTTGTCGAACCAATTTTCCTCTTCAAACTTCGCCTCCCTCAATAAAATCTCCCACATGTTCGCCTTTTCAAAGGTAGCGCGATCGATAAGGGTTACCCGCATGTCGAGTCTGTTGAGGTTTGCTCCGGTAAAATTGGCTTGGCTAAGGTCTGAGCCAAAGACATCGGCTCTTTCGAGTGAGGCTCCCTGGAAGAAGACAGCCTTCAGCGTGGAATAATGCAACAGGACGCAGCTCAATTCTGCTCCTCGAAATTTGGCATTGCTCATGTCTACACCTTTCATGATGGCACCATTGAGGAATGTATGGTCCATCTCCGCCCAGGCAAGATTAGCTCGATGAAATAGGCTTCCGCTAAAGTCTGCACTATCAGCCTTGATGCCCCAGAGGTTGCAAGACCGGAGGTCCGCATTTCTTATTTGTGTCCCTTCTAGACGTGCTGACCTTAGGTTGGAGTTGACCAGCTTGATGCCATTAAGGTTGAGACCAGATAGATTGGCCCCTTCTAGCTCGGCGCCAGCAAAAGAGCATTTTTGCAGAATTTGGCCCCAGGATGTAGGGGCTATATCCAGTTGAAGCAATTGTTGCAAAAGCTGTCCCCTTGCCTTGCTGTAAGAACCTGGCTTTTCCAGGTAGCTGATGGATTTCTCGCTAAAGGTCTCATTTAGCAATACAAGCTGTTGGATCGAACGCCCACTTAATTTTCTCTCATTGCTTTGAGCCATTTCCTGCTCGATCTTATCTATCAACTGATAGACCAATTGGAGTTGTTGGTTATCTAGGTCAGATTTTTCTTTTCGCTCCTGATTTTGAAGCTGTACTTGTTGAAGTTCTTTTAGTTCATGATTGGAAGAGGACGAATTGTAAATATTCAATCCCAGTAGGAAAATTACGATAAGGATCAGTACGAGAAACAATCTGCTTTGCTGCATGAATATGAGTTCCGATAGGAATTTGAACTTAGGTTCTTAAAGTACAACTGTAATCCAGAAGGATAAATCTCAAACAGTTTCTAAGTCCTTGATCAATCAATCCTTAAATTTACAAACTTTTTAAAATGCTGTCTGAGACATGGGTAATAAGCGTGAGTCCTCCAAAGCTGCCGTTCTATGGCCTGCGATCTTGAGGTAGTTTGGGTTCTGGGCAAAAGCCATGAATACTTCCACTGATTCATATTGAACCATGATGACCATGTCCCATTTTTCTTCCTCAGGCCCTATTAAGAAAGCTTTGGCCGCACCGAAAAATAGCGGTTTGGCACCAGCTTCTTGAAGCAGGGGCGCGGTATGCTTCATGTACAATTCGTAGGCCTCCAGACCTGAGAGTTCTCCCTCCGGTTTGAGTTGTGGATATTGAGCGTAGTCAGCCTTGTCTTTAAACCTAAGCAGGTTTAGCATGACGATTTTTCCTTTGCCTTGGAATTGTTGGTAAAAAGCCTTCCCAGTTTCAGGATTGGGACTAATGTAATTTGGCATGCCTGTCTTTTTCCAAAATCTACAATATCGCAGGCTTGATTCCAACAATAGCCTGGATGCTGAAAGTGGTAATTTTAGAGAAAATTCATTGTACGGCTTACTTGGGCAATCGTCAAGGAATTAAAAAAGCCATCTCCAAAAAGAGATGGCTTTTCATTTATCCTAAAAGCGATTCAAAAAAGATCGAATCGTTTCCTTATTTTCTGATTACAACTTTACGAACAGCTTTTCCTGCTGCAGTTTCTACCACAAGGTTGTAGATTCCCTCATTCAGGTCAGAAACATTTAGAGTCAATCTGCTTTGCTTTGCCTCCATTACTTTTACGCTGCGGCCCATCATGTCCAATAGCTGAACACGTTCCATTCTTGAATCTTCAAGTTCAACAACCAATAGATTTTGGGCTGGGTTAGGATATACACGAAGATCAAGTTCAAAGTTTGGCTCAGAGTTGGTTGCGATTATCACTACGTCTGACTGCATACGTGGCAGCAATTGGTAGGCTTCGAGAAATGGGTTACTTGAATCAAATTGAGTGATTATACCTGTAATGTTCAGGCTGTCAGTCAAGGCAGGAGCTGGTAGCTCGTCTACATCTGTATCTCTATCCACACGTACAGTCAGTGTTACTGTACCATTGGTGAACTCTACATTTCCATTGTCTCCAGGAGCTGGCCATTGCACGGTATCTACGATAGAGAAGCCTTCTATGGTTACCAGGAAGGATTCGTTCTCTTCTCCAAAGCTGTTTACTACTTCAGGAGCTCTTAGGGTATTTCCTGAAGATACCAGCAAAATGGAATCAGGAATAATTTCGGTAAGTCCATTGAATTGAGCAATATTCCCAATTACATGTATGGAGTCTCCCATGCTTACGGTATAACCTGAGACGTCATTGAAGTTGAATACATTGATGAAGCCGCTGGTATCAGCCATAAAGAAGGAGTATCCGGCATTTCCATCATAGTCCACAGAGTGTACCACCCCACGAAGTTCACATGTAACGTTCAAAGAGTCAGCCACACCATCCATGTCTTCACCATGAACTTCGGCAATGCTGTAAACAGGAGTTGCAGGCGGTGGAGGAGGTACAGTAGCTGGGGCAATGTCAGTGTGGAATCTAGGCAGGATCTGATATCCTTCCAGGAAGGGGGCATTTCCATCAAACTGGTTGATGATACCTGTAATGTTGTATACAACACCTGCCATAGGAGGAGCGTTTCCAAGGATATCTGTATCAGAATCAATCCTTACGATGATGGTGTCTGTACCGTTGGTGAATTGAACATTGTCGCTGCTGGTAGGCCACTGGGCGATATCTACGATGCTATAACCTTCGATGGTTGCCAGGAAGCTCTCGTTGGACTCACCAAATGAAGTAACTACGGTAGTATCAAAGGAATTTCCTTGGGAAATCAGTTCAATAGAATCAGGAATCAATTCTACCAATCCATTGAATTGGGCAATGGCCCCAACTGCATGGATAGAGTCTCCCAGAGTAACAGTATATGCAGAAACATCGTTGAAATTGAAGATGTTGATCGCTCCTGTATTGTCTGCTATGTAGAAAGAAATACCATTGTTTCCGTCATAATCTACGGAAGTAACCACCCCACGAAGCTCACAAGCTACGCCGAGAGAGTCTGCTACACCAGAAGTTGCATCTTCCTTATGCACTGTGGCAATGGGATATACAGGTAGACATTCTGAGTTTAACAGAACTACATCATCTACTGTACTGGGCAGCAACTGCCATCCTGTGTTGAATGGACTACCACTTCCATCAAACTGGGAAGCCGCACCTGAGAAGTTCAGGGTATCCGTAGGCCTTGGAGCTTGAAGGTTGTATCCAAACGACTCATCGTCAAGGCGCACGACGAAGGTATCGGTTCCGTTACTTACCTGTACATTGAATCCTGAACCTGAGTTGGTCCACTGAGTTGTATCAAGCAAGTATACTTTTTGGAGCTTGATGTAATTGCCTTCATTGGAGTCATCAATTGTTGTTGTGATTTCAGGCAAGCCAATGCTGTTTCCAGATGAAATCAAGGCGATGCTATCAGGAATGATTTCAATCAGGCCATTGAACTGGTCGATGCTACCAACTACGTGGATGGAGTCCCCTACATTTACCTGATATCCTGATACATCATTGAAATTAAATACATTGATGCCACCAGTGTTGTCCTTCATGTAGAATTGAACTCCATTGCCACCACGAAAATCTTCGCTGTATACCAGACCACGAAGCTCACATGCTACACTTAGAGAGTCTGCGACTCCATTCATGTCTTCAGTGCTTACTGTGGCAATGTCATAAATGGGAGGAGCCATAGAGACTGCATTTACGGTGATGGTTGCTACCATTCCACCTCCTGCGTGGGGATCGCACTGATAGTTATAGGTTCCGGGAGTGTTGAAACGGAAACCATAAGTCCAACTTGAACTGGATGCTCCTCCATTGGAAAATCCAACCGGGTTCATAGAATAAGTAGCCTGGCTACCATTTACATTGTGGAAGCCACCTGCATTTGTCCAGGTTACGCTGTCGCCCTGGTCAATCGTCAGGCTGGAAGGTGAGAAGGCTAAGCTGGCTCCACCCACAGAAACAGTGTGGTTGGTCTGGGCAAAAGCCGTACTAGACGCCAAAATGACAGATAAGATTGCGTAAAAGAATCTTTTCATGTGAAAAAGTTATTGCGTTGAAAAATGGTAATTGGCACGAATATAAGGGATCAAAAATTAAGGGAATATTAAAGTTGATGTGGCTAAGTCCTTGATTATAAAATGTATGGCAAAAAATAACCTTCAACTTTGGAAAAAGTTGAAGGAAACATATCTATTGTAAATAGAATAAATGTAAGAAGTAAGGTTAGCCCTTCATCCTTAATACATGGGGGCTTGTTTTGGGTACTCGTTCAATCATTTCTCTGGCTTCTAGGTCCAGTTTGACAGATACCAGATACCAGAGGATTTTGCCGTCAAAGCTGCTTTTTAATTCATCCAAAGCCAGGTCATTCAAGTCTTGATAGCTGATTTCTCCATAAGAACTGATGGTAGAGAGTATGAAGTCTTTCATCGCCTCATACCTCCGCTTCAAGATATTTACACCCTTTTTACCTTGTGGATGTAGGGTAAGGAATCTTTCTTCTTTTGTCATATGATAGTATGTTGATGTATCTCCTTTACGGCAATTCATCACTTATTGATTCTGATTAGTTAAGGTCATATCACAATTCCGCAGGAAATACCATGTCTCAGGATTAATTTTCTTTGAGGATGCGAATGTAATTCGACCATGGGCCAACATCCTCTCCATAGTGCTTTACAAAAACCCTTGATATCTGATACAAATGGCTCATGTCATGAACAGTCCAGCTTGCAATTAACTGTCTTAGGTTGACCTCTCCCAAGTCAGGATGGATGCCCTTCAACTCCAACTCTTTGTCTCCCAGCTTCCATGATTTCATGGTATCAATGTTTTGAATCCTAAGGCTTTCAAATTCATCTATGAGTTGCTGGATGCTTTTGCCTACAGAAGTCTTTTCCTGCGCAAAGCGATCAAATGGAACAAAAGTTTTGTCCTGAATTTCTTCGGATAGGATGATCCTTGCGCGGGGAATCCAGTCTGTCAGTTCTCCGTGGATGAGGTGTCCCATGATGTCAAAGACACTCCAGGTGTTTGGACCTTCGTTGATGTGGTTCCAGTCAAATGGAAGGTCATAAAAGAGGCTTCGCATAGCCTTGGGAGTCCTTTCAAGGAGAGCAATTGATTTATTTAGGTCGAAATTCATATGGTCTAATTGGAGCAAAACATCCTCTCAAAAATAGATTTAACCCTTGCATTAAGCTAAATCTTCGTATCTGTGAATCAAATATATTTCCTCAGTATTTGGGCCAGAGCCATATACAGGATCATTGCCCCCCAGGGTAAATTGACTTTCTGCCACGATCATTTCGTTGCGGTCATATTCCCATTTGTGGAAGGCAATTAACTGCCCTGTAAGGCTCAAGGTCTTTTGTTCGGTATTCCTGCCTCGCTCATCATACTTGTATTCCCTTTGGAAATTTTGACCGGTTTCAAAGTTTCTATGCTTCACCAATATCAGGAAGTCTTTCTCATATTCGTAGGTAATTTCCTCTAGCAGAGAATCTCTGTGGTCATGATGTTGGAAGGAAACAGGTTTTAGGTTTGAGTCGAATTGGTCAAGGGTCGTATCAATCAAATTACCGTTTGGGTCGAAGGATTTAGACAAAACCTGTGTTCCATCATCATTAGCTTCTGTGATTCCATATCCTACATACTCTCCGTGACTATAAAATTCTTCTTTATAATTTGGCAATACTCCTTCTTTTATAATTTTCTCAACTTCCACTCCATCCTGTATGGTTCTTTTGGTAAACCCATTTTCATGAAGCTCCTTGATCACTTGTTCATATACCTCTCCATCGAATAAAAGACTTTGTTCAAAACCTCCTTCATTTGGATAGTATTTGAAGGTGATTTCCTGGGTAATTTCGCCATTCTCCAGACTTAACTCCCTGATCAATCTCCCCTGTTTGTCATATTCGTTTTTGATTTCTTCAACTATGCCTGAGTGGTAGGCTTTGGAATGTAGGATGCGGCCGGCTCCATTTGTAATTTCTTCCCTGATGAGGATTTCTTTGTCGTATTCTTTTCGGTAGGTAATTTTTTTCATGAATAATGTTTTCTAATGTGTTGTGAGAAGCGGGCTTCCTTCATCTTGAGATATAAGTCCAGGCCCGGGATGAATCACTCAGCCTTTTTCCAAAGCATCAATATTCATAGAGGCCAGTAAATGGACATTTTGGGTAATTTTCTTAATGTCCCAATTCCACCATTGGAGTTTCATCAAGCGTTCAATTGTATCTTCAGAAAAACGCTTTCGAATCTCTTTCGCAGGGTTTCCACCTACGATGGTATAGGGTTCCACATCCTTGGTTACGGTAGCATTGGTAGCAATGATGGCTCCATCGCCTATTTTAATACCAGCCATGATGGTCGCGTTGTAGCCGATCCATACATCATTCCCAATGATCAGATCACCCTTGTTTGGGTAGGATTTCCCCTTCATGGCATCTTCCCAGCCATTCCCAAAAATGGCAAATGGGTAAGTACTCATTGCTTCTGTGAGATGATTGGCTCCATTCATGATGAATTTTACATCCGAAGCAATCATGCAAAACTTACCTATGACCAAACGATCCCCTGTAAAATCAAACAGGTACCTGACGTTTTTTTCGAAGTTTTCAACATTCTCAAAATCATCATAATAGGTATAGTCTCCCACGATGATTTGTGGGTTTTTGACTATATTTTTTAGGAAACAAAGCCTGTTGTAATGGGCAAGTGGAAAGGGGTTGTTTTTATCCGGGCCTGTCATGATTGTTTGCTAAATGAGGTAACAGGATGATTTAAAATAGTTTCTTAGGCTTCTTTTACCTTAAAACGAAGTACGGTTTTAAGTTTTTCAGGTGCAGTCCTTCTAACGTCAGAAATGTAAATTTCTCTGTGAGTTTTGTGGCTTCGGATCAGGCCTTCTGCTTCAGTAAAGTCCTCCATTATTTTAAAACTGGCAGGTTCTTCATCATAGGGGCCCAAGTGAAGCATTTGCACACAATCTCCATCTGCTATGGTCTCAAAACGTACTTTTTCAAGCAACTCATTGGATTTAGCCTTTTTTGTATGTTCGAGCATTTCCAAAGCAAATTCTTCCGTAACAAAGTCTGGTTGGCGGATCATCAGGGTAAAGGCAAACTCATCCTTATTGAAGTTCCCTTCCTGATACTCTTTTCGACCTTGTTCGGTGAAGTCCCAAACCCCTTCCAAAGGATAAACGGTATACTCAACATAATTTTTGGGAGCAAGCTTTTTCTTGGGGCTCATTCTGATCGCATAGGTAACCGAATAGAGGGCTGAAAGGTATTCACCAAATTTTTCACTGTTGGGATTCCCAGTACCGGAGATGGTATAAAACCCAAATTCAGGTATAGTAATTCTCTCAGGACGATTTTTGGGTAGGTAAAATGTCTTTTCCTTTTTGCGCCATTCATGTTTCATACCGTCAAAATAGGCAAATTACATATGAAGAAAAATGAGATTATTTGACAGGCTCTCTTGCATTTGTCATTCCCTTTGAAGTTTTGCACGGAGAACCATCATTACCTCAAAACTCTGGATTGGAGGAATGGTATCAGTTACTATAATCGTATCGCCACTGGTTCGATAAGGTGGAGTGGGGGCTTGGGTGATTTCATATTCTAGGAATTCATCCTCCATGCAAATTGTTGAAGCCAGGTTGAAGCCCATGCCTCCAAAATGGGTGTATAGGCAGTTTCCATTCAGGTAAGTGTCCAATAGAATGTTGTTGTGCTCATCTATGGCATAATGCCCAAGGCTGTCATTGACACTCAGGATTGAGTAAGGCCTTCGATCGGGATTCAGAGAATCTTTCTGATAGGTGATGATGTAATTCCAGTTGCTGTCAGTCGGGCTGATTTCCAGGGACATGGGGAAGCTGTCTACGATTTGATTGTTTCCCCAGATATTTAATGTTCCTGTCCATTTTCCCTGCCAGGATTCTGGGAAGGTCTGGCCATGCATATGATGGATGGAAGTACAAAGGATTAAGAGGGAAATAAGGCGGAGTAGGAGTGGCATTGGATTGAGATTGATATATTTGAACTGAAGTTAGCCTTCATTCAAATATTTTCTGCCATTTTCCAGGTATCTTTTATAAAAATGAAGTTTACTGCTATAGGATTGAAGTTGCTTTTCCATTTCCAGATCCATGAATTCAGCCAGTTTTTCGAGGTAATTTAGGAGGGAAGGTTTGTGGTGGTAGTTGATTTGGGCAAGCTCAATTTCTCTGGGCAATTGTTCCTGATAACCAAATCTATGAATATGGGTTCCCCTTTCCTGGTCTCGATTTATCATTTGAAATACAAGGTATTCACGGATGAGTTCAAGGAGTAAATGAAGGCCAATTAAGTGATCAGACCGCATGAATTTCTTGACACATTCATAAAAAAGGAACCAAATCTGATCGGCTTTTTGACTGATTTTTTTGGTTGTATCCGAATGGGGTTCGAAGGTGGGCAACTCTCCCCATAAAAGCTGGAAAGCTAGAGTAGGGCTTTTGATGGTAGAATGAAAGACTGAAATATCCAGTTTTTGAATGCCTGTATCTGTTGAAATTATGATCCGTAGGCTGAGTTTGTCAGGAGAAAGGTAAAGCTCTTTTGCTATGGGTTCCCCCAATTTGGAAAGGGCTGCCAGGAAGTGATCTGCTTGAATCTCAGAAGCAGGGCTTACGCAGAGCAGGAGGTCGGTATCCGACCAAAAGTCTACATGTTCGGCTTGTAGTCGTGAGCCGACCAGAACTATGGATCTTACTTCCAACTTAGGCACTTCCAAAAAGAGTGGGGGGATTTCATTTAGCGGTATCAACACAGTTTACTCATTAGCTTCAATCTCGGCTTCCCAAATCTTTTCGAAAAACTTGGTAGAATTATCTGCCTCAAAATTGAAGGCAATGGTTGCGAGGAGATATCCAAATAGCATCATGCCCAGGGGGGCGAGCGGAACTAAAAAGTGCACCTCTGCTTTAATGGCAGACCAAAGAAAGGCAAAAAAGGCAAGGCCTGTACCTCCCATCCAGACAGCCATGAAGATGAGAACCAATTCATGTAGCTGCATTTTTACATGGATTTTACTGCCTTGGTTGGTAGGCTCTATGGTACCTTTGATTTGGGGAATGAATGAATTTCTGCTGTGGATGATCCTGCTTACCTGAAAGTTTTCCTTCTTGATAAAGCCCTCATATGCCTTGTGGTCTTTTTTCCTGAATAGATAACCCACAGGGCGAAGGGGCTTTTGAGCCTCAACATGTTCATTTAGGCGAATCCTGACCTCTTCATAAGAGAGTTTGGTGTTATAGGTAAGTTTCCTGACAGGCAGATAATTCATGTACTCGATATTTCCTCTTTGTTGCTAAAGATCGGAAAAATGTAATTGAGGTTGAAAATTTCCAAGGGAAATTGTAATCCTGAAAACTGGATTAATTCCTTTCGGAGGCAAACATCAATAGCTTATTTTCTTTTAAATAACCCAAATTGCCAGTTGTGCTATATGCTTTTATTTGCTAAAGATAAAGCTGTCAATATCTGACAGCCTAAGATTTCAGTCCGGGGAACCTAAACTCTCATTTCGGTCTTAAGCGAGAAACCTACTTAGCCTACCAGATAGATCTCTCACTAAGGTTCGAGAGGACATGTTCCATTCAAAACGAAAGCTAGGCATGAATCGAAATGGCATTTACCTTTTGGATACCCTTAACGGGTAAATTGGGTTAAATAATAAAACTTAACCGGAGTCAATTAGATTTGTATAGATGCCCTATTAATAACATTACTTGATCAATTTTATCATTAGTGTTGTTCTGCGAAAATTCCGGTTTTCATCCTCGTATTTATGGCCTGTTCTTTCCCAAATTTCGAGATATATTTTTCCTTTTTGCCCCCTTACCAGCTCTTTGTAGCTTTGATAAGCCTCAAATACTAAAAAGGCATCTTCTTCCCCTTGGTAATATTCCCCTTCATCGTTTTTTACATTGATTCCAGCCATGATATTTTTGCGGTATTCATGTTTGTGGAAAAATTTCCTCGCTTTATACCTTTTGTATTTAGTCCGATTTGTTGTAGTTCTCCAATAGGTAAACCCGTTTGGGAGAAAGACAATTGCTTTTGAAAATGGTTTATTCCAGGTAGTTTCTTCTTGCCAGTTTTTCAATTTGGGATGGTAAGTCCATTTTTTAAAGGCTTTTACGGCGTATTCACTTGAGCTGTCTACCTGAGAGAAAGAATGGCTTTGGAAGGATATTGTCAGAATACTTGAAACAAGGATAATTCTTAAAATTTTCTTTGTCATCTCTGTAGAGATTTGGGTTTGAGATTCATTTTCAAATAAAGGAACAAAAGGAATAATGCCATGTGAAAAGTTGACGTTTCTAAGAAATTGAAATAACATTCAGCGTGGTTTTCTGGTAATATTACCTCTCCCAACGATCACTCTTCGAGATGAGTTCCTCCAACACCCCCAAATCCACCTGTTCGAGGCGTTTGATGTACAGGCATCCTTTTCCGCATCGATGCTCTCCGAGCTTTGCCAAGAGTTCATCTTCTTGATTGATGTCATACATCAGGTAAATGCTGAGATGGGCTTTTCCGGGCGAAAAGCCTGTATGGAACCATTCATGTTCCTCCCCATTTTTACGCTTGTAGCTATACTTTCCAAAGCCTACGATGCTTTTACCCCAGATTTTGGGTTCCTTCCCTGTAATTTTTTCCATGAGTTGGAGCAAGACTTTGCTGTCTGCTTTTCTCACTTTATTGGGAACAGCCTCGATGAATTCATTGACATCTTTATCGGTCTCGGCATTGACGAGTTTCTTTTTTGCCATGAGGAAATGGGGTTTAGATGGGGTATTTGGCTTTCCAAGCCTTGATTTGTTAGCCTTTTTGACATCTAGCCTTGTCAGGGTTATAACCCTGACAGGGTTAAGGATCAAAATATAAATATTTTACCCCTATACCCTGTCGCCAGAGCTTTCCAGGAAAGAAATATCGATCCCCAACCTGGTCTAAATTTTAATCAAATAGCACTTATTTCCATTTAGCAAGCCCTACTAACCAACAACTTTCCCAAAAAAAACTATTTTTAGCATTACGTTTTACCTTAGTCCGGGAACAAAGATGAAAATGGCTAAAAGTTATTCTGATCAAGAGTTGATCGAACGCATCAAGGCAGGCGGCCATGCTTGTGAGGAAGCCATGGGCTTCATCTACAAGCAATACGTCGACGAAGTAGTAGCCTATCTGACCCGAAGGCAGTTTGATGGAGAGGAGGCAAGAGATGTAGTTCAGGATGCTGTGATCAATTTATTGATGGGAGTACAACAGGGTAAATTTTTAGGAAACAGTTCTTTAAAGACCTATCTCTATGCCATCAGCAAGAACCTGTGGCTCAGAAGACTGAGACGTAAAGGGACTGAAGATGCCTACATCCAAAAACAGGACGAAACAGATGTAGACCATACTTCTCCTGAGGTGCTGATCATGGAAGAAGACCAAAGGTCTGGAGTGAGTGAGATCCTTGCCAAGCTCAAAGAAAGGTGCCGCGAAGTCCTTCTGATGTGGAGTCAAAAATACTCCATGAAGGAAATCGCCCAAACCCTCGGCTATAGCAATGATCAGGTCGTACGCAATAAAAAGAATCATTGCATGAAAGAGCTGAAGGAAAAAGTACGTAACAATCCCCATATCAGACAGCTGATTCATGATTGGGTTAATTAGGTAGCACAATGGAAGACAAGACTTTTGAAAGAATAGAAGCCTATCTCTCCGGAGAATTGAGCCAGGAGGCAAAAACAGCCTTCGAAGCTAACATACAGGCTGATCCCTCCCTTGCAGAAGAAGTGGCCCTCCAAAGGGATACCCACCAACTGCTTGCGCTGGGAAATCAATTGACATATAAAGACAAACTGAAAGCAATCGACTCAGAAATGAGGGCTAATGCCACAGTCCGTCCACTTTTTGGAAATGCCAGGATGTGGCTTGCCGCCGCCGCAGTATTGATCGCTGTGAGTGTCCTGCTGTGGAACCTATCCATACCAGGTGGCAATAGCTATATGAATGAATTCTCCGCATATCCGGATTTGACCTCCATGAGGAATGACACCCTCGATGACCTCAAAACCGGGATGATCGCTTATTCAAATGAAAAATATGACATTGCTGAGAGCTATTTGAGTAAGTACCTGAATGAGAATCCAGATCAAGGCTTTGTACATTTTTACCTTGGGAATACCTACATGGCGCTCAATCAAGCTTCAAAAGCAGTTGATGAGTTCAGGCAGGTAGAAAGCCCCAAATGGAAACAGCCAGCTGATTGGTACCTCGCATTAGCCTTGGGAGCAAGTGAGCAAAAAGAAGAAGCTCAGCAACTGTTGAAGCGAATCGCAAGCGACAATGATCACGCCTACAAAGAACAGGCAGAGGAGCTGCTTAAATAAAAGATTGATTGTAAAGGCCAGTTTTTAGTAGTCGAAAAACCTCATTTCGGCATCCTTCGGGCTATATTTTCCAAAATCCAGCATCAAAAAGCCTCGATGTAGTACCACTATATCTACCTTTTTATCTCTGGCTTTTAAAAACTGACTCTAAAAAATACCGAATTCAATATGCTCAACTACTTAACTGGCCTTTTTTATGATTTCTAAAATCTCTTCTGCAGATTTTGATTGCTCAATCGAAAATTCATTGCCCAGAAACCGAACAATGATTGTTTGATCAAATGTTACCAAATACCGGATACCTTTCAATTTAAAAACAAGCCCATTTTTATCCCAGTAAGCATTTGAGTCTATTTTTACAGTTTCTTGCCACAACCTAAGTCCAAGGTAACTTGGTGTCCAAAGCAGGTGAAGTAACCCATATCTCAACGCTGCATCTAGAGCTCCGATAGAACATTCTTCTGGTATTACTCCTTCTCCATTGAGGGCTATAAATTCATCTGTTTCCCAGCCACGCCTATTTTCATTCCAAAATCCTGTGATTCGATTATTCGTATCATTGGTTTTTATGTACTGGGAAAAACGCTCTATAGAGAGATGCTGTTCGCGTTTGTCATAATTAACCATTCGCTCAAATAGTGCTTCGCCAGGTGCATTCAATATTTCATCAAGCCACTCTCGGAGTAATTCGTTGTTGGAATAGGAGGAGGGGTATAAAGGAATGGCACCAATGCCTTCTTTCCTTAATTGGAGAAATTGCTCCGAAGTCCTGAACTTTTCCTGTTCTCCTGGATAGGGAAAAAGAATGGCTCCACCAAGGGCTTTCTGAGCAATTGCCCCCTCTGGCAAGTGGATGAGTTGAGGAATCAAGGCATCTCGATAACGATGTAGTTGATTCAGTGCTTCGCGAGGAGCGACAAAACCACCATCCTTGTCTTGTGAAGTTGCCTTTACCTGAAACTTCATATCCATCAAGAAAATGAATGGAGTATTGAAATGCTTTCTGTTGATTTCCAGCCAAATATCAGGCTTTTGTTTCCCACTGGACGTAGAAACTTCCCTTTGATACCAAATATCAATGGTGCTTTCTCCATCGGTCAATTCATAAGTGAAACGGATTTGTTGGCCATGTGATAACCTGCTTATTCCCTTGCCTTGTTCAAATTGAAGTAGATTTTGATAGCTGAGTTGACCAGCTGTCAGTTCACCTATAAGGGCTGCCACTTTAAGGAATGCCCATGACTCATACAACTGTGGAAGGTCTTTCAGGCTGTCTTTATTTTTCAACAAGAGTCGGACACTGCTTCGCTTCAGAAGGGGGAGGAAACACGCGTACCAGCGTCGATAAGCAATGGGAAGGTGATTAGGAACAGTTAAATGTTGGGCTGGACTTATCTCAGAGAAATTACGGTGAAGGAAGGAATCCAAAAATGATTTTAGCTTAATGTCCTGATAAATGTTGCCCAAACTACTTCTCAGTACTTTCAGGTTGTGTAACACCCATCTGTTCAAGTGGATGTTTCGACTTCTGGTCTTTTCGGCTGCCCAAATACGATTCTGATGGCTTTTTCTGAATACCTTTTGCCTAAATTGTTTGTTGGGTACATTCTTTAACCATTTATGAGAAAAATGCCATTCCTCCTCGATATGCTGTTCGAGAAAATGGGAAGCTTCATAAAATTCATCTAAAGATTTTTCTTCGGAGACTTCTATTTTCCAGTCAATCTTAAACCAGGGAATGGACCTTTGATAGACATGAGAAAGAGGTTTGCTTATAGACCTGCTAAGTCCCAGCATCCAGTTTTCCAACTCACTGACCATATGGTTTTGTTCTTTCTTATATGGCAGGTTGGGAGGAACTACCTCGGTCTGAAGGCCCCAGATTAACTCCTCATTCCCATCTATTAGAATGAGGTGCATTTCTCCTACCCATTGTTGGCTATTCCACTGCGCCATGAAAATTTTATCATTAAGGGCAGGGGTATTGAGAACGATGTCTTTTTGATTTCTGATCACAAACCGAAAGGGAGGCTTGGGCTTGTCTTTTCCCTTAATGAATATAAAATCAAAATCCTGATGGGTGGCAAAAAAGGCATTTTGGCTGGAATGAAAACTATTTTTTTGGAGGGGAATACCTTCGACCTCAAATTTTATGTTTGATGCAAAAGAGGAAAGGCCCGCTTGTCTTGACCTGATGACAACCGAGCCTTTTTGGGGATCTCTAAATACGAGCTCCCGCACTATTTCTTACGAATATTTTTGTTGATGAAGGCAATTACAGCAGCGATTCCTGCTTCGTCATAACCGGGTACATCCTTATAGGCAGGCATGGCGTTTTTGCCATTCTGGATAAGGTTGGTCATTTCTGCCTCGCTAAGCTGGGATTCCTGGAGGTTCTTTGCCCCCGATTTCGCCAGGTTTCCTTGCTCACCATGACAAACTACGCAGTTTCTGGAATAGAGTGCCTGACCATGGGCAATGAGGTCATACCCTTCAGCAGTTGGGTCTGTGATTTCTTGTGCCAATGGAGTTTCTTCTACGCCAACTTTATTCATCTCGGCAAGGCCGTAGGCACCCACGATCAACAATACCGACAAGACGGCCAGTAGCTTATTTTCCCTCCTGAAGCCGATGACAGCTACTGGAATAGAAGCCAATACAAGCGCAATCTTAATGATGAGCATGGTATTGATCTGAGCTACATTGATCAACAACCCAATACCTGTTGCCAGAAACAGGAAACTGATGATCATTTCAGGGATGCGAGTAGCCTTTGTTAATTTTTGAAGTCCTTCTTTCCTATTCAATAAAAGCATGACAGCCTTGATCAGATAAAGGACCAGGAAAAGAATTACTGCTAGCCTGTGTGTGTGGAGGAGACCTGTATACATAAGTTTTTTCTAAGTTGTTTCAGACTTTTGTGAGACCTTTAATCTTTATCTCGTCTTCAAAAATAACATTTCCCAATAAAATACTCAGTGGAATTGGTATTTTCGTGGGTCAATTCCTTTTTTTTCTGAAAACCGAACTGCTTAAACATGGATCTTAGTGTATTTTTAACTGCTGATGGCTTGATAAGTTTGTTTACCCTCACGATGATGGAAATTATCCTGGGGATTGACAATATCGTGTTTATCTCGATTGTAGCAGGAAAACTTCCAGAAAGCCAGCAGGCTAGGGCAAGGACACTTGGATTGACCATGGCACTGGTTTTCAGGATATTGTTGCTGCTTTCCATCAACTGGATTGTAGGCCTTACCTATACCGTTATCAATCCGCTTGAATTGCTTGGCCTTGAACTTTCCAAACACATGATGGAGAGCTTTGCCTTGAGCTGGAGGGACTTGATCCTGATTGCAGGGGGAATCTTTTTGATGACCAATACCATCAATGAGATGCACCACAAACTTGAAGGAGAGGATGAGTCAGGGGAGGAAGGCATCAAAGAAGGTTCTTTTTGGTCAATCGTAGCGCAGATCATAGCCTTGGATATTGTATTCTCCTTTGATTCAATTTTGACGGCTGTAGGCCTGGTTGATCACATTGAAATCATGATTGCAGCGGTTATTATTTCCCTTGGAATCATGTTGGCAGCTTCGGGAGCTATCAGCAACTTCATCAACCGCCGCCCAACCATGAAAATGTTGGCCTTATCATTTTTGATGCTCATTGGCTTTATGTTAGTCGCCGAAGGCTTTGAACAACATATTGATAAAGGTTATATTTATTTCGCTATGGCATTTTCATTCATCGTGGAATTACTGAACAGCAGGATAAGAAAGGGCAAAAACATCGAACCTGTCCAACTGCGAGAAAGGTTCCGTGACGATGAGGACGAACAATCATCATAAATCCGACTTAGCCAGTGGGGAAGTTTATCCTGAATAGAATTTTATTGATCTTCCCCACTTTGGGAGTCATTAGCTTACTGGCTTTCTTTATCAGCATAAACGGGCCACAGGACCCGGTTGAAGGGGTATTGCTTCAAGTGATAGAGGGAGAGGAACTGGACAAGATCAATAAAGACATCCAACATTTACTGGATGAACAAAATCTTGACAAGCCGAGCTTTTATTTTTCGATCCTGAGATTTGGGGGGCCAGATAGCCTACACAAAATTATTTTCCGGAAGGAAAGAAGATCTGCTGAAAAGTTCTACTACCGACATGGACATTGGAAGAAAATTAACCAGTTCAGAAGTCAACTAAGTTCTCTTAGAACTCAACTGCTACAAGAGGGAAATGGCGAAGCCTACCAAATCCTCAGTTCTGTCCTCACAAGCCCAGACCTTACTGAAAGTCAAATTACTAAGAGTTTTGAGGTGGTCGGTGCAGATTTGACAAAAGAATTAAAAACAGAAGTAGAACAATTAGAAGTTCTCTCCAAAGAGATCCTGTCCCTCAAGCCTGAATGGTACTCTTTTTTCCCATACCCCAAATGGCATGGCTTTGATAATCGTTATCACATTTGGTTGTCAAAAGCTGTTAGGTTTGATTTTGGTAAATCACAGGTCAGCAAGCAGCCAGTTACCCAAAATTGGGGGAAATTTATCAGCATGACCCTTCGCTTTACCTTGTTGGCTGTCATACTTGCCTACTTACTATCTATCCTAATAGGGGCTTGGATGGCATTGAATGAGGGTAAAATTCAGGAGCGTTTCATGAACGCTGTTTTGGTTGTGATTGACGCCATGCCTTCCTTCTGGCTCGGAACATTGCTGCTTATTTTTCTGGCAAATCCCCATTATTGTGATTGTTTTGACGCAAGTTATTTGCCGGGCGATCCCGATTTTTTCCGTGAATTGGCCAGTATGGTCATGCCACTGATCACCTATACCTTGGGGATTTTGGTTGCGCTTAGCCGCTTGATGAAGAGTTCCATGCTCAAGGTGCTGGGGGAGGATTATATCCGTACTGCCAGGGCAAAAGGCCTATCCCTACCCAAAGTTATTGTTAGGCATGGACTTCGTAATGCAATTATTCCCATGCTTGGATCAGTAGCATCCATCCTGGTTTGGATGTTGAGTGGATCTGTGGTTATAGAACGGATTTTCTCTATTCCAGGCCTTGGAGAGCGCATAATGATTGGGGTAGAAAGTGGAGATGTCCCGGTGATTTTGACCGTCTTTGTTTTTGCAGGTTTATTTACTGCCTTGGGTTATTTTTTAATGGATTTGTTAATCATGTGGGCAGATCCACGAATCAGGATTGGAGGTAAGGGTGAATAGAATTCTCAAAAATTGGTCTTTGATTCTTTTTGCCATAATCCTGGCTATATCTACAGCAAGGCTCGTTGGAGGGCCTTTAGAGAAATTTCAATATCCAGGCCATTTGGCACCGGGTAGTTTTGATGGAGAGGGGAATTTTTTTCCGTTGGGGACAAGCATGGATGGTAAAGACATGCTGGAAGCCATTTTATACGGAGCCGGATATTCAATTTGGTTGGGACTGCTAACGAGCATTTTCATTGGTATTTTGGGGATGAGTGTAGGCGTTTTTCTTGGATATCAAGGACAAAAACAACTGGATTTTGGCTTATTTGGCTTGATAAGTTGGGTTATAGGACTTGTTTTAGGCTGGTTTTATGGCTTTGGCCTAAGGAAATACATCATCAGGGAGGCCGCAGAGGAGGGAATACTTTACGGTTTGTTGGAGACTTTTTGGGGACTAGTAATTCTGGTTTTGTTGGTCTTTTTATTTTCCAAACTTGGGAAATGGTTGGATCAAAGGTTTAAATCTTCATTTCGGATAAAGGTAGGGGAGGGGATTATTTGGCTGCTTCAATTGTTGGATTCCCTGCCAAGCATTATCCTGATTCTGAGTTTGATGGCAATTTTCAGAGAAAGAAGTCTTATTCTTGTTATGAGCTTATTGGCGCTCACTTCATGGTCTCAATTGGCTCTCCTGACAAGGGGTATGGTCCTAAAAGAAATACAGTTGCCCTATATTGAAGCTGCTAAAATGTTGGGAATGAGGGATATCAGGATAATCCTAAATCATATACTTCCAAACATTATTTCTGCTGTTGCAGTTGTTATGGCTCTTCTTATTGGCAGAATCATAATCATGGAATCTGCCTTAGGCTTTTTAGAACTGATCGAAGGACATGATGGAATTGGGGGAATGCTAAGTGTAGCTCGGAAACATTCATTTTACCCCTGGTTGGGTCAATATCCAGGCTTGATGCTTGCGATAATTTTGATTTTAATTTATTTGATAGGTGAAAGCTTTAAGGTGTTTGGTGAAGGGAAATAATATTTTAGTGTTGTGTTTTTTATGAATAATACATTATTTGTATTAAATATTAGTCGCTGATAATCAGTTATTTAAAATGTTATACAGGCATTAATAATTGATTTTTTTCCTGTTAACGCCCAATATTCACCTTTCATACGTCAACATTGATTATTGAAGAAATCATTCCTTAATAATTGCATAAAATTTGTTCTTTTTGATTAGTTTAATGTAGGAAAATAGCTTTTGTGAAATTTGCCTTTCAAGAATATTGGATTTGGATGTTGGGGATTCCTGTAAGTTTGGGAATCATGTTTCTCGTTTATAAGCGTGTAGGCCAAATCATTCAGACCTGGTTCAGCTCCGATCAATATGCCCGCAGTTACCCTTTCCTTAAGTTTATTCTGCGAGGAAGTTCATTTGCCCTTTTATTTATAGCCCTCTTAGGTCCCTACTCCGAAACCAGGGAAGAGCAGGTCAGCATCATGGGGCGTGAGGTTTACATCATCCTGGATGTTTCGGCGAGTATGAATGCTACCGACATTCACCCTTCCAGGCTGAGTAAGGCAAAGCAAGAGATCAAAAAGCTGGTGGATCATCTCAAGGGAGACAAGATTGGATTGATAGTCTATACTGAGCACCCTTATAATCAGTGTCCCCTTACGCAGGATCACGAGGCGGTGAAGCTTTTTATTGATATGGCCCAGACCGATCAATATCAGCAAACAGGGACACAACTGAGATCTGCCCTGGTCATGGCCTTGGATCGATTTCAGAACACACAGAAAGATGCAAGTCAAATCAGCCGTGCCATTGTACTTATCTCTGATGGAGAGGATTATGGCGATAGCTACACCTCCCTGTTTCACAGATTAAAAGATCAGAACATCAAGGTCTTTCCAGTGGGAATCGGAACTGCTGCTGGGGCACCAGTTCCAGTAGCTCCCAATAGCAGGGACTACAAACGGATGAAAGACAAGTCTGTGATCATTTCCCGTCTGGTAGATGATGACTTGAGGAGATTTGCCAATGAGTTTGGGACTACCTATGTCCGCCTGGACAATGACCTTAAGAACCTCGATGAGTTGATCTCACAAATTTACTCCATGACAGCTACTCCTCTTGAGGTTAGCATTGAGCAGGTAGCCAACAACAGGTTTCAATTTTTCCTGTTTGCTGCTATTATTTTGTTGTTTGCAAGTATGATTGTAATGCCCATTAGAAAGGTTTAGGATATGAAGAGTTGGATGATCATAGCGACAGTGTTTACGGGTTTCGTTTCAGGAAATGGATCCCTGCGATCTGCATGGGATTTTTACCAGGATGAAGAATATGGGAAAAGCATTGCATCCTATATAGAGGCATTGAAACACTATCCTGAAGAATCAACTCGAATCTACTATAATTTGGGCCTATGTTTCCTCGAACTGGATTCTCTAGGGCAGGCCGTTAATTTTTTCCAACGCAGTTCCGGAGGGAAAGACCTGGCCACCGCTTCCATGGCCTCTAATCAGATGGGGGTGATCATGGTAAATTTGTACCGCAACAAGGATGCACTTGGACATTTTCGAAAGGCTTTGGTACAAAACCCTGACAATGAAGTAGCTCGATATAATTATGAATTATTGAAAAGAAGATTGGGGAGCGATACCAATAGCAACAATTCTCAACGGGAGGATGAAGAGCCCGAATCTCAAAATCCATTAACTGAAGAGGAGCTGAACCAATTGTTGGATGACATCAACAGAATTCCTATTTCTATTGGAGGCAATGATTTTCTGGCACCTCAAAGCCTGGATAGCATTCCTTTGCCTCTGGCCAAACGCTTGCTCGAGGAGCGTAGGCGCGCGGAAACGCAATTTTTGCAGCAGAAGAAGAAGAAACTCATCCGAAAATCCAGTGAGGACAACAACCCTGACTGGTAAGCTATTTATCCACATTTACTTGTGGTCTACCCCTTTCCATAATCGGAGACTTTGTCCTATCTTTGCTTTATGAGCGATTACATTGTATCGGCCAGGAAGTATAGACCAGGAACTTTTGCATCAGTTGTGGGCCAGTCGCATGTAACCCAGACCTTGAAGAGTGCTATTCTGATGAATCAATTGGCGCATGCCTTTTTATTCTCTGGGCCAAGAGGAGTTGGAAAAACTACATGTGCAAGGATCCTGGCGAAAGCCATCAACTGCCTCAATTTGCAGGAGGATGGTGAGCCGTGCAACAACTGCGAGTCTTGCAATGCTTACAATGAAGGAAAATCGTTCAATATCCATGAGCTAGATGCTGCTTCCAACAACTCTGTGGATGACATCCGAAACCTGATCGAGCAGACGCGCTATGTACCTGCTAGTGGAGGTAGAAGCGTCTACATCATCGATGAGGTCCATATGCTTTCTCAGGCTGCTTTCAATGCCTTTTTGAAGACACTGGAAGAGCCGCCGCCACATGTACTTTTTATATTGGCCACCACAGAAAAGCATAAAATTCTTCCTACTATCCTAAGTCGCTGCCAAAAATTTGATTTCAGGAGAATTCGGGTTGATGACATTGCCGGACATTTGGAATACATTTCAAAGGAAGAAAATGTCGATTATGAGTATGCTGCCTTGCAGCAAATCGCTCTAAAGGCTGACGGAGCCTTGCGCGATGCCCTGAGTATTTATGACCAATTGGTAAGTTATACCTCGCAAAAACTCACCTTTGAGCATGTGCTGGAAAACCTCAACATCCTGGACTATGAGTTTTATTTCAGGGCTGTTGACATGATTCAGCAACAAAACCACTCCCAACTATTGCTGGATCTTGATGCAATCATCAGTAAGGGTTTTGAAGCGAAGGATTTCATAGTAGGGCTAACTGAGCATTTTAGAAACTTGCTGATCTGCCAATCTCCTGAGACGGTCAAACTGCTTGAAACCTCGGAGAATGTAAAACAGAAATACCTGGAACAGAGCGCACAAATGCCGCCTACCTTTTTGCTCAACGCTTTTAACCTCTGTGCAGAATCTGAGAGACAGACAAAAATAGCCACCCATCCAAGACTGGCTGTAGAATTGGCCCTTGTCAAACTGGCGCATTTGGCCAGTGCCATTCGAGTTGCGCAAGCCCCAGTGGCTGAAAAAAAAAATCCTTAAACCAGGGTAAAGCTCCTTCCGTTGCCGAGCAGAATGAGTCCAAGGATAAGCCCGCACCATCCCATATTTCTGAGAAAGTAAACATTCCTCCTCAACAGCTTCAGGCATCCAATGCCCAGGCACCAGTTCGCAGGCGGAAGAGAACTGGAAATTCCAATTCGGTTAAACTTTCGGATAACCAAAATGAGATGAATGCTTTGCTCCAGCAAAAACTGGAAAAAGCAAAAGCAGAAAAAGAAAAGAAAGATGAATTAATTGTCTACGAAATCAACCCCAATAGCCAGGTTGATCAAACACTATTTTCCAAAGCAATAGAAGATTATTGTGTGGGATTGAAGTCCCAAAATAAAATGAATCTGGTTTCTATTTTGACCAAGGGAAAGTCAAACTTTGTCAATAACGAGTGGAACTTCGTGGTTGAAAATGACATTGAAATGGGTTGGCTGGAGAAGGAAAAGGAACTGCTGCCCTTTTTGAGAAAAGCTACTGGAACCAAAGACTTATACCTAAAGTGCAAGGTAGAAGAGACTTACAAGAATGCCCGTGATAAAATACCTTATACTGACGAGGATAAGTTGACTGCTATGGGGGAGAAAAATCCTGGATTAAAAGAGTTGCAAAGAATATTCAAAACAAGAATAGTCTATTGATTAAAGTTTTTTAATTATATAACTTTCAATAGTTGCGTTTCACAAATAAAATTGTTTGTTTTAAAATATAATATGCTGTGAAGTTATTTTCGATAGTGTAACTGTTAACTTCTTTGTAGAGTTGGTATATAAGCTTTCGGAAAAGGTTATGTGCTTATGGATTCATTAGAAATAAAAATTCCCAAAGCCAAACAATGTAAAAGTATTATTTTGGAATATTTATAGAAAATTTTCCTTAATATTATTCCAACTTATAGTATATTACCAACCCAAACTTATTCAACCCATTCTAAATAGCCAGTAGTATGCATGATAATCAAGACCTGAAGGCAGACCGACTCGATAGACTAGAGCAAAGTCTTTTTCAGTTAACTGATGTTATTCAAAAGCATCAGGAGATTGTGCAAAAGAGGTTTAAAGTATCGGCGGTTGAAATTGATATTCTAAGACTTCTGGATCTTGAGGGAGAAAAGAAGATGAAGGATATAGGAGAGCGCGTGAGAGTAAAGTTGAGTAACCTGACCAACATCATTGACCGTCTGGAAACTCAAAAGCTTGTAAAGCGCGTAAACTCTAAAACCGATCGCCGTTCAATCTTTGTTCACATTTCTACCAAAGGAAAGAAATTGTTGACAGATTACTCTGAGTTTTTGCGCGAACTGTCGACTCGTATGAGACAAGCTATTCAGGAGGATGAGTTCAGCATTTTGGTAAATGGTCTGGAAAAGATTTCTAATGTAAATCTTCCTGACTATTGAGCTGAGATCTCCGCACCAAACAAGGCTAAAAGTGTAACCTAATCGGTTACACTTTTTTTGTTTTCAGCCTGGAAGATCCAATTTATTTCTGTGCAAAAAGATCCCTTTTGGGCTAATCCGGCTTGATTTTCTATTTTTTCTTAACAATGCCTTAAAAAAACAGCATTAGTTTTTGCCAAATTAAAAAAGCGTTTTACCTTTGCGCCGGAGGTGTGGCAGAGTGGTCGAATGCACTGGTCTTGAAAACCAGCATACCGAGAGGTATCGGGGGTTCGAATCCCTCCGCCTCCGCAAACGACCCACACAAATTGGGATTGCCCTGATTCATTGAATCAGGGCAATTTTTTTTATGGCTAATGATATCTTTTAAGATACCAATTAGAATCTGTATCGTATAAGATAAAGGAGGCTAAGAGGTAAACTTTGGGTAGGGCATAGAAGGGCTGATCCACCAAGACTGGTTTTAGTAGCCGTAAGTTTGTACCTAAATGAACTAGCCCAAGACCTTCAAAAGGTGATCTCCAATCACCTCAATGGCTTTCTCCATGTGCACATTATTGGGCACAATCAGATCGCTCTGAAAGCGCTGAGGCTCTACAAACTGCCTGTACATCGGTGCGACAAATTTTTCGTAATCCCTTAGCGTCTCATCAAATGAATAAGCCCGTTCTACAAGGTCTCTTTTGAGCCTGCGGGATATTTTGACATGTTCCTCAGCCTCTACAAAGACTTTGAAGTCAATGAGGTCGCGAACCTTGGGACGATGATAGATGAATAAGCCTTCAAGAATGATGATGGGATTAGGCTTGTAAAGGAGGTAGTGGGGTTTGTCTACTTTGACATTGAAGGTATATTCTTCCACAGAAACAGACTGCCCTGAGATCAGCAACTCAAGGCTTTCCTCCATATCCTTAAGGTTCAGTGAGTCCGGATGGTCATAATTCACCAATCCATCTTCATTTTTAATCTGTTCCTCTATTTTTTTATAGTAATTGTCCTGGGAAATGAAGGTCAACTTATCTTTGGGAAGCAATTCCATAAGTCTTCTAAGGAGGTAGGTTTTTCCCGAACCGGAACCTCCGCAAATACCCAAAATATACGGTTTGTTCATGAGGAGAGCTGCATCAAGTAGTGAGCGAATTTTCTGATGGCGCGGCCACGATGTGAAATGTCATTTTTATACTCAGGTGGCATTTCTGCAAAGGTTTCTTCGGATTCTTCCGGTTGGAATACAGGGTCATAGCCAAAGCCTGCTTGCCCGCGTGGCTCAATGGTGATCTTTCCTTTAATTTCTCCTTCGAAAAAGCGGGTTTGTTCACCATCATAGAAAGCAATAACAGTCCTGAAGCAGGCATCTCTATTTTCCTTGCCCTCCATTTCCTGAAGGAGTTTCTCCACATTATCCGAATAAGACGCATGTTCACCTGCATACCTGGCAGAATAGACTCCAGGTCTGCCATCAAGTGCTGCCACCTCCAGACCGGTATCATCAGCGAAGGTGGGAACACCGCTCACCTTGAAATAGGCTTTGGCCTTGAGTTCTGCATTGCCGTGGAGGGTATCCTCAGTCTCCTCGACATCCATGTCAATCCCCAGGTCTCTGAGGCTTGATACTGTATAGGTATTGCCTACTATGGCCTGGATTTCTTCTAGTTTGTGAAGATTATTGGTGCCAAACAGGAGCTTTGTTATCATCAGAATTTAGTTCTCTTGATGAGCAAATTACTTGAATACTAACGTACTGTCAAGAATTTTATTCCATAGATGCTTGCACCCGTTGGAGCAATCGGGACATGGCCTTTGCATAACGATCATCATTCATGATCAATGACATGGGAGCTGCTGGGTACAGAAGTTTACCCCTCCAGGTAGTTGGACTAGGAAGCCTTTCAGGAAAAGATAAAAAAAGTATCCCCTGACTTACAGGCATGTCCGAAAAATTCCAGCCCTGCTTGCCATCTTCTACGATACCAAATCCAATTTTGGAGGTATCTATCCCGGCATCTACAAGCAAATTTTTGAGGTTGGCCATGGCTTCACGATCAGCAAATTCAGATTTTAGGACGATCAAGGCCAAAGAACTATTGGGCTTGAGTTTCCAGTTGCTCGTAGGCCCTACACCCAGGTATTTTTCATAAGGATTTATTTCCTCCTTGGAGGGAATTGATTCTGCTGTGACTTTTAGGGGAGGAGATTCCACCTTGGCAACTTCAACTTTAGGCTCTTCTTTCTGTTCTTCAGGAGCTTTTGCAATGGTTTCGCTTACTTGTTCCTGGGAATGAGCAGACACTGCTTCTTCCACTAGAAAAAAGGTATTGCCATAAAGTTTTTTTACGTCTGCTGAAGTGAATTCCATATCCAAATATCATATTCTATCCAGACAAGCCAAAGATGGCTTTTCCACAATAGCTGCTCATACCCTATAAGATCGATGGTAATGGAAGTAAAGGCAAAGCCTCTGAAATCAAAAGATTAGGCCTATATTTATCCAAAAGAAAACACCCAAGTCATGAGCTTAAAAAAGCGTTATCAATTAAAAGAAAAAGGATTTACTCTTACAGATAAATATATCATCAGGGATCAGACAGGAAATGATGCCTACGAAGTAAAAGGCAAGTTTTTCTCCTTTGGTGATAAGTTGAGTTTTAGAAGCAATTTTACAGACCAGGAGTTATTTGTTATAGACCAAAGAAAGCTAAGCCTTAGGCCCAATTATCGCATTCTCAAAGATGGGAAACTATTGGCTGAGCTAACAAAAGAGTTTGGTTGGGGAAAAAAGACATTTGAGGTTGATGTGCCTGGCCCCAACGATTTTGTCATCAATGGGAATTTTTGGGATCGAGAGTTTATTTTCAAACGAAAAAGAGAGGTCGTCGCTACTGTTTCAAAGAAATTTTGGTCTCTAAATGATGTGTATGGAATTGAGATTGATGCAGAAGAAGATCAAGAACTCATTCTGGCTTGTGTGGTGATCATTGACCTTATCATGGAAAAGGGTAGGGTAGCTGATAATGATGAATAAGTCAGGATCAGTCTGAATCTATAGGTCTTGCCATTTTTTTGATTGTTTGTAGTTCTAAAAAAGGTCTCCAAGTGCCTGTACAAACCTGTCAAGCTCGACCAGGCTTGTATACACATTTGGCGTAGCCCTGACACCCTCTATCCCATCCCATTTTACAGGCGATGTGTGAATACGATGTCTGGAAAATAATAACCTGGCCGTCTCATCGTAGCTTTGGCCCTCTATCGAAAAGTTGGTAATGACCCCACCAAACTGAGGATCCATGCTGCTGTGCAACTTAAAGAAAGGCAACTTTGTGGCTTTTTCTACCCAGTACTCTTTTAAGTATTGAAGGCGCTCATGTTTTCTCTTTGTACCAATGAGCTCGTGGAATTCAATGGCTTGGCCAATTGCCACTTCTGCATGGGTAGGCCTGCTCCCAAGATTCTCAAACTTCAGAATGCTTGTATCCCGAGGGTTTTCTGTAGGAAAAAGAGGCCAGAGATCGACAATATGTTCCTCTTTGACATACAACATCCCCGTCCCAAATGGAGCCCCTAGCCATTTGTGCAAAGCGGTACCGGCATAATCAACCCCCAGTTCTGAAAAAGAAAATTCCAACTGGGCAAAGGACTGAGCGGCATCAAGGATTACCCTGATTCCCTTTTGATGGGCAGCTTCTGTAATCTCTTTTACAGGTAAAATTTGTCCTGTCCAGTTGATCATATGAGTGAGGTGGACAATTTTGGTCTTCGGACCAAAGGCGGAGGTGTAGGACTTGATCAGGTATTCTTTATCTTCAGAAGGGAGTTTGAGATCTACCCATTTTAGAATTATTCCTTCTCTAGCAGCTCTTTGGTTCCACGCATGGATCATCAAGGGGTAATCCTGTTTGCAGAGCACCACTTCATCACCCGCTTTGAGGGTTAGGCCAAAAATAATGGTATCAAGGGCTTCAGTGGCATTTCTATGAATTGCAATTTCATTTACATGGACACTGGCCATTTTGGCCAGGTTTTCCCTTACTCTATTTCTATCCTTGCCCAGGACTCGCCACATATTGAAACTGGGAACTTCATTGGAAAATTCCAGGTAGCGAATTTCAGCCTCCTGTACCCTTCTAACTTGTGGACTTAGGCCTGCATTGTTCAGGTTAATGATTGAGGGAGAAATATGGTAGGCTTGTCGAATTAACTTCCAAAAGTCTTCGTCCTGATGGGGGGCTGTTTCGTGGGAATGGCTCCTAATCTTATCCAAGAGTTCGTGACTCAACTGAAGATTTAATAATGTCATGGCTGCCATTGAACCCTTTTGCATGAAAAATCTGCGGTTCATGTTTCCAAGTTAAACTAATCTTTAAATAAAGTCGGATTTTTTTGATCATTCATTTAATAAATATTTTTAATAAACGTGAGAAATTGATGATCTGACAACATGGGTATGCTTTGGTGCTTTATATTTGAGTCATAATAAAATAATCACCGCAATCATGTCTACCAAGCTCATTATCAGTTCGATCTTGTCCTTAGCTCTTATTTTTGAGCTGTGTCAATCTTGCCATCTTTTATCTTCAAAAGATGAGTTGGGCTTTATTGCCCATGTAGGTCGTGCTAATGATAATCAGTCTGGCTGTCGCGATTGCCTCGCCATGCAAATTGCCAAATGGCAGGATGATGAAGCATTCCGAGATTGCCTGGAAGAAGCCTTGAAACCGCAGGGCATGGTAGCATTAAAATCCATCAAAAATTGTGGCAATAATTGGCTAATACATTGCCTGAATAAAGGAAACCGTTCAAATGATCTCCAGGCTGAAGTAGGTAAACTTGGCCTGGCCCTGCATCTGCCTTATAGATCCAAACTGAATTTTTGGACATACAATCGACCGATGGAACTTGTTCCTAACATCAATTCCTTTAAAAAAGAGCAGTCTTTAAAGACTTATTTTATAAATGGTGAGCTTCAGAAAACAAGTAAAAATATCCTGATGAGCAGAGCCTTCCTATTCTTGCTGGATCTGGATAGCCTAAATGAGATCAATAAAGGAATTACAGGGGTAGAAAATGCCAATGACAAATTGAGCCAGCACTTACCAAGGTAACTTTTTCTTTATGGGTAAAAAGCCTTCCAGTCTTATCGGGGATTGTTATACACTAAAGGTAAGCTGGAATGGCTTTAGCTCTACGCTAGTTTTGGTTGTACTTCAGGGAAATGGAAACATTTCCCTGTGCCTTTTTTGAGAAAATGAGGAAGCAGCATGGCCACTTCCTCACTTCAACTACAAATAGAATACACCTAATTCACTGTTGTTTTTACTTTTCCTTTAGATAACCATTGATAAAGAATGGGAACAATCAAGAGGGTAAGCAAGGTAGAAGATATCATCCCGCCTATAATTGTCCAACAAAGTGGTGCCCATAGGTTCGAACCTGAAATCGTCAGAGGTAACAAACCTGAAATGGTGGTAATCGTCGTCAATAAAATTGGATTGAAACGAGTCTCTGCTGCCTTTCTTAAAGCCTCGCCCATAGGCATTCCTTGCTCAATCAATTGATTGGTATAGTCCACCAGTATAATGGAGGTATTAACCACTATGCCCACCAGGCTTGTAAATCCGATGAAAGCGAAGAAAGAGAAAGAGTATCCAGTGAGGAACAAGCCTACAATCGAACCACTAAACGCAAGGGGAATCGCTGAAATCACAATGAAAGGCTGGGCAAAGGACCTGAATTGTAGAATCAAAACTGCAAAGATTCCGAAAATGGCGATCAGAAGCATCTGTCCCAATGAGCCAAAGGATTCTTGTTGAGTCTCGAATTCCCCTGCCACATAGTAATCATAGCCATCGGGCCAGTCCATTTGCTTGAGTTGCTCGATGATTCGCAGGGTAATTTCGGTTGAGTTATAGCCATCCTTCAAGTCTGCGGTTACTGTGTTTGCTCTTTGAAGGTCAAAATGGTCAATCTGGGCTGCTGATGATTCGAACTCCACATTTACCAGTTGTTGTAAAGGGACCTGGGCACCTGAAAATGAAGTCAATGAAACCCTGTCAAGGTCTGATATGGCTACTTTTTTATCCCAATTCAGCCTGGCTACCATTTCATACTCTTTTCCACCTTTTGTATTCAAGCTACCCAACTCATTTCCCGCAATTGCAGTCCTGACGGCCATATCTATATCTACCAACTGCACACCCATCATACCTGCCTTGTCTCGATTGATTTCAGTTCTTAGGTTGGTGAGCCCAAGCGATAAAGGGTTGTCCATGTTAATGGTCCCCTCCTCCGCAGCAATAATCCCCTCTACCTGCTCAGAGAGCTTTCTTAAAACGTCGAGGTCATCTCCAAGGACTTTTATGGCGATAGGCGCTTCATACGGAGGACCATTTTTCAACTCCCTGACTGAAATCTTCGCGCCTGGATAAGTCGAAAAAGTTTCTCGTAACTCATCTATTAAGGCATAAAAACTCTTTTCTTCCCATTTTTGGAGGTTAACTATCAATTGGGAATGGTTCTTCTTGAAGTTTTTGGGAATAATATTGTAATAAATTTGTGGATTGCCATGCCCAACATTTGAAATATAACTCTGAACCATAGAAGAAGAATCCAAAACGGTCTCTACAAATAGAGCTGCCCTATTGGTCTGAGCCAGATCTGAACCCCTTGGGGTGTCGATGTCCACCAGGAGCAAGGGTTTGTCGGCAGTTGGGAAGAAACTGACTCCGACATAGGGAAACAAAGCCACGCTTCCACCTAGAGTGGCCAAAGCGAGGGTGATAACCAACCAGGGACGTTTCAAGGAGAATTCCAACATGGGACGATAGAGATTTTTGACTACATTTTTCAAAAATGACTCAACTCTTCCCAACTGCCCTTCTTCTTTGGCCTTCATCAAGCGAGACCCCAACAAAGGCGTAAGCACCAAGGCAAGCACAAGTGAGGCTAGCAAACTGTAAATCACTGTAAGTGGCAAGGTCTGGATGAATTGCCCTACACCACCACCCAACTGGGTAACTGGTAGAAAGGCCAGAACCGTGGTGACCGTCGAACTCACAATCGCCCATCCTACTTCCTGAGTTCCCTTGACAGCGGCATCCTTCACTGAGAAGCCCTCACCGAGGTAGCGGTTGATATTTTCAATCACCACAATACCATTGTCTACCAATAGTCCCAAGGCAATCACCAGCCCTGCAATAGAGATTTGTTGCAATCCAAAGCCAGTTATGTCCAGGGCGGTTACCGCAATTAAAATTGAGGTTGGAATCACTGTCATGATGATCAGTGAATTCCTGATTCCCAAGAAGATCATGATGATCAACCCTACCAGGAGGATTCCCTGAAGGAGGTTTCCGAAGAATTCATTGATTCTGCTTTCCACAGCCGGTGCCTGGACAAATGCCTGAGCTAGTTCCATATTGGGGGCCAGGCCTTCCTTGAATTTATTGATTGCCTTGTCCAATTCCTTGGTCAGTTGCAGGATGTTAACCCCCTTTTTCTGAGTTAGGGAAATAAATATGGCCTCCTTGCCATTGAAACGGCCTACATAGGTTTCATCCTCATAATCCATGTAGACATCAGCAATATCCTTGAGGAATACCATTCCCCTGCCGTCAGAACTGATGATGGTATTTTTTAATTGCTCAATGGATTTGTAGCCTCCGCTGGTCTTGACAGTAAAGTTTTGCCCATTTGCCGAGATCTCGCCCCCAGGAATGTTGGCGTTATTGGCCTGGATGATACCTGTAAGTTGGTTGAGGCCAATGTTATAGCGGGCCATTTTTTCCATATCAATGGCAATTCGGACTTCTTCTTCCGGATAGGCCTCAATGGCAACATTTCGAACTCCGTTGACCCTGGTGAGTTTATCTTCTAGCTTTTCAGCTGTCTCAACCAATTCTGCGTACTTTGCTCCCTCTGAGATCAGGGCCAATTGAAGGATTTTCACATCCTGTGGGGAGATCTGCCTGACATCCAGTCGGATAAGTCCATCAGGGAGGTCATTCCTGACCTGGTTTACTTTAGACTGTACTTCATCGAATTGTTCGTCTATATCCAGACCAAACTCTCCATCTATTCTGATCACTGCCAGGCCTTCTTCAATGGTGGTGGTTACCTGGTCAATGTTTTCAACTTCGTTGATGACCTCTTCAATAGGTTCAACCACAAGTTCTTCCATGTCCTCAGGACTTGTCCCTGGGTATACCCCGACGATGGAGTAGGTAGGGAAATCCAGAGCTGGATCTTCTGATCTGGGCATGTTCAGGAAGGAAAGTGTTCCTGAAATCAAGACCAGGAGGAGCAACACCAGTACAAACTGGTAGTTTTGTATGGCTAATTTTGGTAATTGCATGGTCTTGGAATTTATTTTTGACTAAGGGTACGAACTTTTTCTTTGTGCACTTTTACTTTGGAATCAGGGTTCAGGTACTTGGCTCCATCAGAGACGATTTGTGTCTTTCCCAGTAATTGTTCACCGGATACGACCATAAAACTGTCTCCCAATTCATAGTTTTTTAGGTTCAACGGAATAACATTTTCTCCGGTAGAATCCAGGGCATATACCAGTGCGGCTTCTTGATTGGCTTCTACCAAGGCACTAAGTGGCACTTGAACCTTGTTATTTCTTGCCTCAGGGTAAAGGCTGACCTTGCCCACAAAACCATTCTTAAGGGGAAATCCTTTTGAATCAATGGATAACTCGATTTCATAGGTGCCATTTTGTGGATTGGCACCTGCAGCGATTTCGCTAACCCTTGCTTTAAAGTTTTCTCCTGGGTAAGCGTCAAAGCGAACCATTGCCTCATCGTTCATGACGACCTTCACCACGTCTTTATCTGAGAGGCCGATTCGGATTACTTTTGCTTGGTCTTCTGTAGCTAGAAAATACACGGGACTTCCTGGCCCTACGATTTCACCTCTTTCTGCAAATTGTTGGAGGATACGGCCGCTGGAAGGTGCATAGATTTCTGCGTACTTTCTGTTAAATTCAGCGATTTCCAGATTTGCCTGGGCTACTTCCTTGGCAGTACTCAAATCTTGAACCTGCTCAAGAGTAGCTACAGTATCCCTGTATAACTTGTCAACCCGCTGGAGGTCTCTGTTTGCCTTTTCCAAGCCTGCTTTAGCCTGAATGACCTGGGCATCAATTTCCTTGCTATTTAGCCTTGCGAGAAGCTGTCCTTTTTTGACATAAGAACCCTCTCTTACAAAGACTTCCTGGATAACCCCTCCAATTTTAAATGAGAGTTTAACCTCTTTTTTAGATCCCACAATTCCACTGCTTTTGATTGCAATCCCCTTCTGGTAAGGGATAACTGGTACCACGGAGACCGGAATAGCCTTTTCTTTTATGGCTGTGGTTGACTCTGCTTTTTGTTCGGGGGCGCATGAGTTTGCCATCGCGAGGGTAGCAAGAGACAGGGTAATGATTTGGTATTTTTTCATTGTGATATTTTGTCGAAAGGATGGTGTTTATCTGTATTTACCGCTAGCGTAGGACAGTTCGGCGACTTTGGATAAGTATTCAAAGTGGCTAAGATTCAGGTCCAACCTCGCACGGGTTAATTGATTTTGGGCTTGAAGAAATTCAAGGAATGAAGCCTGTTGATTCAGGTATTTCTTGTTCAGAATGCGGTAACTTTCTTTAGCGCTTGTAAGAGCAAGCCTGGAGGATTTTTCTTTGCTGGCAGCCGCTTTAGTCGCGTAGAATGATTGGCGAAGTTGAAGTTCGATTTGCTTTTTGACCTCATCTTTTTGATTGAAAAGCTGCTGCTGGTCAAGGATGGCCTGCTGCTTTCTCGCAGAATTTTGTCCTGCCTTGAAAAGGTCCCAGTTTAAAGAAAAGCCTGCCAGGAAGTAAGCCTGGTTGTCCCCAAGATTATAACCGAAGCCCTGAAAACCTGCATCTAAGGCAGCTCCTACTTTAGGAAGGTTCGCATATTGATGCCTCCGTATGTTCCATTCATTTGCCTCCTGTGCCTTGGTTAATTGATCTATTTCAGGGCGAACAGCCACAGCCTGGGCAGTTAACTCTTCCAAACTTCCATTGATACTCAATGACAACAAGAGCGAGTCTGTTTCAATGGCCTCTTCAAGTGGACGGTTTAGCAAAAAGTTGAAGTAGGCTTGAGCCCCTTGCCTGCTCTCCTCCAGTGAAGCCTTTTGCTGTTCAACGTCGCTCAATTCAAAATCCGTTTGGAGGATGACCTCTTTGGTGGCTTTTTGACTGTTGACCAACTTTTGGTTTACCCGCTTGACCTCCTGCAGGAGGATTCGGGTGTCTTCCAGAATTTCGATGGCTTCCATGCTCTGGAGATAGCCCAGGTAGGCAGTTTGAATTTCCTTGATCAACTCCAGGCGATATACCTCCTGGCTTACCCGTTCTACTTCTATCAATGCCTTTTGGGCTTTGTAGTTAAAATAGATGTCTGTATTGAACAAAGGCTGGGTGAGGGTAGTCTTGGTATCGTGGAAATTATTGGGAAGGAATTGAATGTCCTCGTTTTCCAGATTGGTAGGGAAACTTTGAGACTCTGTTAATTGATTCAAAGTGGCATAAACGGGGTTGAAAAGGTCTCCTATTGGAAATTCAATCAATCGGCCACCGCTTGCGAGGGTATAACTTGCATTGAAGGCAAGTGATGGAAAAAACAGCCCCTTGGCTTCTTTTAGCGCATAAAGGCTTTTTTCGTAACTCAATGCTTTGCGCTTCAAGGCAAGGTTTTTATCCAGGCCTTCAGCTACATAGCTTTCAAGTATGGATTCTTGCCCTGGCAGCCCCATGGGAGCCCCTACAAGGGCAAGTAATAACCATAAATGCAGTTTTAAATTAGTCATTGGAATGGATGAATTAATATTAGCTTAACAATATTTATTTCTTGAACACTGTTCAATCATCTTGAAAAAAAAGAGGCCAAATATGACATCTGTACGATATTTAATTTTTGAACGGTGTTCAATGACTGTCCAAAAAAAATTAGCCCTTCCTCAACATCTCAATCACATAGTTCATGGTATCATTCAGAAGATGATCGTGATATTCTTCGGGAAACATCTTCATATGCCTATGCAACTTCAAGGTCACGATGCCATGAGCAAGCCCGTATGAAATCATGACGATTTGCATGACGTCTTTATTGGGGAAATATTCTTTTTCTACACAATCAGTTACCGTATCAACCAGATATTTGAAAGTAAGAGCAGCACATTCCCAGATATCTTCATCCTCTATGGTTCCCATTGGAGAATTGTCTACAAACATCAAGTTGTAAGCCTCCGGATTCTCAAATGCAAAGCGCATATAAGCCGTGCCCATGCTCTGCAACCTCTCTAATGGATCTTCTATTGACTGAAGTGCATCAAATCTGGCATTCAGCAAATTAAAGAACTCAGCATGAAGGGCATAGAAGATTTCATCCTTGTTCTTAAAATGAAGATATATGCTTCCAGGACTGTATTCTATCTCCCTTGCAATGTTCCTGATAGATGTTTTTTCAAAGCCATCCTTCACAAACATTTTCATCGCAGCGTCCAGTATCAACCGGCGCATCTCTTTTCTTTCTCGTTCTTTTCGTTCTGCGATTCCCATATCTTTTGCAATAGTAACGAAATTTTCTGAACAGTGTTCAGGAAAATGGGATATTTTTTGAACACTGTTCAGAAAATCCTGATTATTCCATATCAATAGGTTGTGAATTTCCTTCCAAAATAGACCCAATTGATCTTATTCCACTCTTTGTTCAGCAAATTATCCTGCAACCAAAGGGCTTGTTTGATCGTGGTCATCCCCTTGCCATTAATGCGTACAGGGTAATAGAAGTAATCTAACTCCTGTATCCATTCTGAAATTAGTTTGCCATTGTACTTGATTCCTAGTTCGTCCAGGTCTTTTATTTTCACACTCCATAATCCTTCATCTGGAGCCATTCCATGGGGATCATTTCCAACAATTCCCAATGCTTCAGGGATAAAGGAGGTTTTCCCAGACTCATGAACCAACTTTCCAAAGAAGGTACATTTATCTGTCAAAATTGAAGAAGGTGCAAATTCTCCTTCATATTGGGTAAGAAGCATGTTGGAATCCAGTTCAAATACTTTTTTCATTCTTTTTATTTCGGTCTGGATTCTCTCAGGGCTAAATGGAGGTTCTGATTCAGGCTGAAATGGATGGTAAACTGGAATTTTCCCCCGCTCTCCCAGGAAATAAATGCTGTCCATCATTTGAGATAGAAAATTTTTGGTGGCCTTATATTGATTGGGGCTAAAGCTAAGGGAATCATCAGGAGTCATCTGGGTAGTTTCCAAGTCTAGGTAAAAGGAAACATCATTCATGGTCATTTTGTCCCTATTATGGTGGTCAAGGGTTATTTCTATCATGTATAATTCATAAGAAATCTCCTCCAGGATGTATTCAACTTCCTCCTCAGAGGTGTGGGCAAGCGAGGTTTCGAAACCTCGAATGCTTTGGTATTTCCAATTTCCCGTCTCAGCATCCCTGATGTTGATTAGACTGGCCCTGAACATTCGATCGTAGATAACTTTTTCTGCACTCGCTTCCAGGTAGCCCGGTACATCTCTTTGAAGCAACAAGTCGAGGGGAAGTTTTTCATTCTGGATGTCCAGATAAATCAGGGTACTGGAATTATTTTCTGCACTCCAATCATCTAATTGTAGGAGGAGGAGCTCCTGGTAAAAGAGTTTGTCTCTGCTCTTCAGGTCCCAACTTTCACGCAGTCCAAGTTTGATGTCAAAGACGTCCAGGTTTTCGAGGAGGATTGTATCTTCAATTTCTCGGGTTTTTGCCTCTGGGGATAAACGATAATTGTTGTCAGTCGGACTGTTTACAGGAAAAGGAATATCTGCGATATCAAACCTTTCTTCCAAGTAAGGCGAGCTCCTGGTAAAAAAATCGCGGAGGGCATGAGGGTGTAGCTTTGCTGTTAAGTCTTCATCCAGGTAGAATGAAATTTTTCCATTACGGTAAGACTGAATCAAAGATTCCCAAAAGGCTTGATTAGCTCGTGGATCGAAAGTGTATCCATACCCAAAATGCATATTGGGTTTTAAAGGATTTAACTTTAGCCAAACCTGATGCCTGTCTTTGAATTTGGAATTGCTTTTTTGGGCATGAACAAGGGAAAAACCCAGACTTAAAAATAAGAGCTGAGTTATCAAGATATAAACTGTTTTTTTCATTTTATATGTTTTTGTTCAGTAGATCGGGTTGAGAAGCCGAACCTGATTTCATTCTACTTTTATGGTCGTAATTTAGGACTTGTGATAACCAGAGCAGAATTTAAGAGGAAAAAATAAGCCGATTAGGTGGGGGAATATTGGCTGATTCTCAATAAGGAAATTGAAAGTCATGATCGAAATCGGTACTTTAAATGAATTAAATCAAGCCTAATTTCATTGCTATGAAGTACCTAATACCCCTCGCCATTATTTCAATCTTTTTGGCTGCTTGCCAGCCTGTTGAGGAGGAAGAAGTAATCATTGAACTCTCTTTCAAGAGCGATTTCGCTCCTGCTTGGGAAAGGTCAAAAATCTACACCCTGGCCCTGGCTGATTCCATGCCTGAGGAGTTATATAGCTACAAGCCTAGCAAAGACGTTTTCTCTTTCGGCAAACAATTAACCCACTGTATTGACTTTGCCACAGGACAATTGGTAGGAAATGGCCTTGCCAACGAGAGTCCTTTCAAAGGAAGAGATTGGGAAAGCCACAGCAAAGCTGAAATCAGGGCAGCCCTGGCGGAGATGTATGCTTGGGTTGATTCACTTTCGGAGGCTTTGCCTGATAGCGTACTGGAAAAGGAAATAGACTATTTTGGCCAAACAGCTCCAGCCTGGAGGGTAATCGAAGCCATAGAAAACCATACCATACACCACAGGGGGCAGGCATTGGTGTACATGCGAATGAATGGAATTACACCTCCCGGCTACGCAGGATGGTAGGTATCAGCTGTTATAGCAACAAAATAGGGGTTTGCCTGAATTCTACTGCGAGTGAATATCCCACAGAATGCATGGCCAATTGGGTGTCATCCTTGGTATTCATAACTAGAAGGTCTGTGGCATGCTCTGAAAGCAAGTCCCGGTAGGCAGAGATTAGATGTCCGAATTTAATGTAGGTCTCCACCTGGAGTTCTGGCCTTTTTTCCTTCAATACTTCCTGTACAGATTGAGCATAATGAATTGGATCAGCCAGTAATTGCTCCTTTAATTTTGTTTGTGCTACCTCCGTGGAGATGTCCGGAATCTTTGAGATGGCCTCCATGTAATAATCAAAGGTATCTTCATCTTCGATATGGACAAGGACCAGAGGCGCCTCTTTTACTGTGAATTTCAGCGCAAAATTAACCAATCGATTGTCCTCGATCAGATGCTCAGTAGCTACGAGTACTGCCCCCTCTTCCTTCAGAATGTTGTCCATGCTGAATAATTTCGGATGGGGAGTTACCAATAAGGGATAGCTGGTATCTTGCGAAAGCAGGTCTACATATGAACCAAGGCTTTTGTCAGGGCTGATGTCCTGCGCAAACAGCATCCTATAGGTAATCAACAAATCAGGTTTTTTGGACTTGATTCGCTCCTTCATCATTGGCCATGGGGAGTAATCATCCTTAGCCCAGATGTCAATATGGTAGGTATCCTTCCGAATGGTGGCTTGCAAGTAAGCCTGGATTTTTTTTCCGTACTCCTCAGCTTTATCTTTTTCCAGGTCAGTGATGACCAGGACATTGTTAATTTCAATGGGATTGTACTCAAAGCGATGCCTCAAGGCACGTCTAAATACCGATTCGAATGAGCTTAAGTCGGACATGAAGGATAATTTTCGATGAAAAAATAAACCTACGCGCTGGGAGTTCTGTCTAGCAGTTCATCAACAGAAAACTTACCGCTTCCCAAAACAAAAATGGTCAAGAAGGGCATAAGATACATCATTGCCAATTCACGGCCATTGCCACCTACCCATGGAGTACCAGATTTCACAATAAATACAACTATGAGAAAGAAAAGGATCATTGGCACAACAAAAAGTCTTGTACGGAATCCAATGGCTATCATGGCTGCACATATCACCTCTACAAATACTGCTATTCCAAGATTGAGTTTTGCAGGAAGGCCAAACAGGGTTGAAAACTTAATCTCTCCACCTTCGATAAACTTCATCAGTTTTGGCCATCCGTGGCCAAGCATCATGTACAATCCGAAACCTACACGAAGAATCAATGAAGCGAGATTTATGTTAAAAGGTCCTCTCATAGTTAGAAATTTGCCCGAAAATAAAAACAAAAAAAGGACTGCAGAAAATTTTTGCAGTCCATTTTCAATTATTCTTGTAATATTTTATGATTTGCTAGGCAACTACTCCCAATAGTCTAAGGATTTGGTTGGCATGGTCTTTAGAAATTACCTTTTCTATCACATGGGTCACCTTCCCTTCTTCATCCAGCAAAAAGGTAGTCCTTAGTAGGCCCATATACGTTTTGCCGTACATGCTTTTCTCTCCCCAGGCACCAAATGCCTCTGTCAGTTGGTGCTCAGGATCAGACCACAGGTCAAAATTCAAGCTCTGCTTATTGATGAAATTGGTCAAAGACCTTGGCTTGTCAGGGCTCACCCCTACGATGGCATATCCCAGATCTCTCAACTTGTCGTATCCGTCCCTTAGGCTACAAGCTTCTTTGGTGCAAGAGGGAGTGTTTGCTTTTGGGTAAAAATAAACAATGACCTTCTGTCCTTTCAGTTGTCCAAGGGAGACTTCTTCACCACCTTGGTTTTGTAAAACAATGTCCTGAGGAGCTAGTGAGCCAATTTCCAAAAATGCCATATATACTTTTTTTTTATGAACAGATGTTTGGCCAAATTGTTATGAGCGATTTCTTTCTCTGGACTAGAGATGTGTAGGGGATAATGTGAGAAAAAGTTAATTTTTGGGTGTAACTAATTGTTTATCAGTAGTTTTTTTGCGGAAAATTTACAACTGATTGTTTGGTGAAATTTATTTAGTTAACCCAAGTTGCCAGTTTAAGGTACCCAAAGGGTAAATGCCATTTCAATCCATGCCCAGCTGTCGCTTCGAATGGAACAAGTCATCTCGAACTTTAGTTAGAGATCTATTCAATAGGGTGAGTAGATTTCTCGCTTAAGCTCAAACATGACAGCCTGGCTTGCTCGGACTGGCACCTTAGGTTTTCTGGTTATGACAAACTTGTCACTAAGCAAATAAAAGCATGTAGGACAACTGTTCACTTGGGTAAAGTAGTGTAATGATTTTTGTCATCTTTTGTGTAAAGGTATGATTATCAGTTGTATGGATAGGGGCGCATATGATAACCTGAAATGACAATTTGGAGTAAATTAAATATATACTTTGCAAATCGTATACTTTTCAAACAGCCAACCTTATGAAGAAACACTTAATTGTATTCCTTGGTCTTTTGCTGCCCAGCCTTTGCGCAATTGGACAAATTAATAACAATCCTCGAGAACCCATTTATCCATCTGATTTGAGGGATGAGATAGTGCGAAAATTTACTTCTATCGCATTCACCCAGGAGCAAAGGAAATTGATTGAAGGCAGGACTTTTAATTTCAAATTTGACACAGAAAAGTCTGGTCAGGCGGTTTTGCTTGAAGTCGTAGGACTAAATGATTCAGCTCTAATTACTTTATTTAAAAACAAAGCCAAAAGCCTGACCCCATTTGATTTGGCTGCAAGAAACTTTATACCGGTAAGGTCAAAGTTCTCCATTAAAGTTTTTTTTCAACGTGCTGGTAGTAGTGAAGGCTGGTTTGGCCTTACTCCTGAATATGATTTTTTCGAAAATGATGTAGAAGATTTTAAGGAAATCAAAAAATCAGGTGCAAGAGCTGATTTTCTTTTGAGTGGAGTAGGGATTCAACCTTTAGGTACACCCATGGAGCATTTGACATTTGGTGGTGGATTCAGGGGGGAATTATCTGGAACAAGCAGAAAGGGTTTTACTTTCGGAGGACAGATGGTTCTAGCCCAAAACAACATTCAACGCAATTATCCGGAATTTTCAAGTAATCGATCCGCGGCAGTTGCTAATTCATTCTTGGGTGGAATATTTTTGGGCAAGCGATATAATAACTTCAATTATCAATTTGACTTGTCTCTTGCTGAGCAGGATTTAACACAAAGAAGGTCAAGTGTAGGTCGCAGCGATCCAAGTGTAGAACGTTTTGTCGGGTGGAGCATCGGAGCATCAATCAATCTTTTTCAGCAGCTTGGAAAAGAGGTTGTTCCCCTGAATCATGATCCCCTTGTAGGTGAAATCCCTGATTATCCCCAGCTTGCAGCCCATAAGTTTAATGTCAATTTGGGAATCAGATACATCCATTATCCAGTTCCAAGTGCACGTGGTATAACCGCTGAAATCGGGATTGGATATAGGCTTACATATTATGGGGTTTCTGCTTACAAACTAAAAGATTAAGAGGCTGTTTGAATTTATAATTATCATTTTACGGGTAGGATTTTAAGGTTCTGTGGAAGTGATTTTTTTGAGTTTTAGTGGGGCTAAAGCGACAAAAAATTATAGACTCAGGTTCTTAATAGTCAACTGTAAACGATAAGAATAAATCTTAAACAGAGTTTCTAATTATTTTTCCTCTCTCATTTCAAATTCAAACAGTACAACCAATTGAATATGAAAAGAATTATTCAGCTATTTTTACTCCTGATTGTCCTTGGAAGCTATTTGCAAGCACAGGTCAGGGAGGATTATCAAAAGTATGCCAGGCCTTCGGTAGATGAAAATATCATTTCTGCCCGATTCAAATTGATACCCTTTTCCAAGGCAGAAATGGTACACCTTCAAGGTTCTATAGTTAGCCTGACATTTGATCTGGACGAGAAAGGAAAAGCTAGCCTAAGAGAAGTTGTTGGGGTCAGAAAGTCTCCTTCAGATCCCAGCCTGAAAAAAGGCATCATAGAAAAGTTCAGAGCAAAAACGCTAGAGTTAAATAATTTTCAGCCTAAAATTGAGGAATGGTTACCCGTGAAATCCACCTATACCATGGACATACGCTTCCCAAGGCCGCGCAAGGAAACTAACTGGTATGGCTTGAAATGGGAGGATCAGTTTTACCGTCGATATGGTACAGGAAAACAAAATACTGTGGATGATTTCGAGTATATAAAAAAATCAAGAAGGAGGGGGGATATTGCCATTGGCATGGTTGGAAATCGTGTGCTTGGTTCTGCTTCGGATAATTTACTTATGGGCGGAGGTTTTAGGATGGATTTCACGATAGGTACCACAGGTGGGAACTACCTGGGTATATTTGGGAATTTGATTGATAACAACTTCGTAAGGGACTACGATGAGTTTACAGGCTCTCAAAGCTTCTCTCTTGCAAGAACATCTACAACTGGCCTCACAGGAGGAAGGTGGTTTAATAACATGAGTGTACAGCTGGAGGTTGGATTTGCTAGTCAGACACTCATTGATAGAAGTAAGGATGCGGCTGAAGAGGAAAGTTCGCTGGATCTTGATGGATGGACATCAGGCGTGGTGGTCAATTATCCAATTAAGATAGGGAAAGAATCTATTGGCATAGATGATGGTTGGACAAATGACCCGCCATCTTTAACACAAATTTATGCCAATGTCCATCTTGGGGTCAGGTATATGGACTTTTCATTGGATGAAGCCAGCGGTTTTACTGTTGAGTTGGGCTTGAGCCTTAGAATTGGAATGTTTGGAATTCAGTCATACCAGCTGAAGGCGAGAAAATAAAGAAAACCCTTCCTAGGTCAAAAGCTTACCCAGGAAGGGCTTTATATTTGATAAGAAAGACTTTAGAAATGTCCCCCACAGCCAATGGGCGAACCATCCGGTATCCTGACTGCCTTCGGCATGACATAACTTGCAGGCTCCATCCTGAACTGCCTGATTTGTTCCATCAGGTATTGCTGATGTGCCCTGGCATCGCTGTCTCCCGCAGGTAATTCCTTGCTGAAGGAAATCTCCAGTTGCCTGATTTTTCGCATGGCTGCTGCAGATACATCTTGTGAAATTCCTTTGTCGCCAGCGAGGTTCATAAGGTGAGCCAGGCTTCTTTTCTGCACGATTCGTGAGATGGCATCGTGGTAAGCCTTTCTTTCTCCTGCGCTTTGGGCATCGCCTACACCCCATACCTTGTCGAAGACATCCCCGATCGGCATGTGTCCTCCATCCATGACATGCTGTTCATATATCCGCGCCAGACGTTGTGGATGGAATATCAGGCTCAAGCTATGCTCGATGCTTGATGAAGCAGCAGCAAGGGGATCAAATGCCCTCCCGGTATGGCTTGAAAAGTATTCCCGACCCTTGGAATAGCCAATTGGCGCAGGCGGAATCAAGTCTAGGATGTCCTGCGGAATTGCCAGGAATGATGGTTCCAGTGTGGACAGCAGGAGATCCAATGCTTCATTTTGTGTGGCTGCATCTACCACTTTGGATGCAGGCAGCTTGTCCCCACGAACTTTGTAATAGTATTCTACTCCTCCAAGTACTTTGGACACAGCGGCTACCTGGTATCTATGTCCCATGTAAAGGGGAACCAGAACCCTTTCCAGTTCTGTCATAGGGGTATGGAGTGGGATATTGTCTTCAGAAAAATTATCTAGGGCTTGCTTCCTTAGCTCAGAAATCCTTCTGAATTCCTCCAAGGCAGATTCGCCATTGTCCCAAAGATGGGCCAGGGGATGGGCACTTCCGTTGTCTCTGGCTCCATCATCTGAGATGTAAAGCAGCCCCATGTCGATGGTTTTATTGATGATTTTTCCCAATTCTTCCTGTTCATCACGTCCTTCTGGAAAATCTTGGTAGCCAAAAATGACAGCTCTTTTGTCCCATTCACCGATTCCTGTATCATAGGCCCTATTAAAGTTCATTTTTCCTGAAGCCCTACTTTCGATATAAGGATGAGGATAGTCCATAACCGAAGCCCTCTCGTTGACGGAGGCAGCAAAATTGTGTGCCAAGCCGATGGTATGGCCTACTTCATGAGCTGAAAGCTGACGAAGCCTCGCCAAAGCCATTTCTTCCATTCTTGGATCGGGCTTTTTACCATTCTTGTAGGCATCTATCAGCCCTTGAGCAATCAGGAAATCCTGTCTTACCCGCAACGAGCCTAGTAACACATGACCCTTGATGATTTCACCAGTTCTGGGATCAACAACTGACGAACCATAAGACCATCCCCTGGTGGAGCGATGTACCCAGTTGATCATATTATATCGAACATCCATGGGATCTGCATCTTCAGGGAGGATTTTGACCTGGAAAGCATCGATGTAGCCCGCTGCTTCAAAAGCCTGGTTCCACCAACTGGCACCTTCCAGCAAGGCCGACCTGATAGGCTCCGGAGTGCCTCTATCCAGGTAATAGATAATGGGCTCAACGGCTTCGCTCCTTCTCGCTCTCGGATTTTTCTTTTCCAGTCTATGCCTTACAATAAATTTTTTAGTCAAAGATTGGTTAATAGGTGTAGCATAATCCTGGTAATCTATGCCAAAGTAGCCCGACCTTTGATCCATGACCCTGGGGGTATACTTATTGTCTGGCAGTTCTACAAAAGAATGATGCATGCGCAGGGTGAAGGAATTAGAAGTAGGGGTGACGGACATGAGATTTCTTCCTTCTGCATTTCCCGTAAAAGTGATAAATGCATCGAATTCTGAGTTTTTGGGGAATGCCTTGCACATTTCCTTATTGATGGCTGAGCGGCTCTTATCGACCCTGAAATTACCTTGCCTGCTGCCTTGCAAGCGTCGAGCAACACCATGGGCATCTCTCAGAAAAAAGTCAGTGATATCTACCAATACTTTTTCATTTTCCTGAGCTACTGCCTGAAAGCCCCACAGGATAGATGAAGAAAACGCTTCCGCTACAGATTTGGCTTCTTCGGGATTGTCGCTGACGGCTCTGTAGTCAAGGTTGGGTTGGATCAACATCACCTTTGGGCCTGACCTGAAAAACCTTACAAGACGGGTACTCCCGAGTTGTTTTCTATCCAGGCCAATGTCATTAGAACCCAATCCTGCTGACAAACCATTTACGTACAGAAAGTCCTTGTTTAGTTCCTCAATCTCCAGGTATAGTTTCCCTCTTGCTTCGTCCCAATAAAAGGTAAAAAAGCCTTCTTGTTTTTCAAAACCTGAGGTTTTAGAGGCTATATCTGGCAGGTCTTGGGCAAATATAGGACTGACGCCCAATAGACTTATTAGAAACGTTATATATGATATTATTTTCATAATGAGAGATAGTTCTAAAAATAAATTAGATGGAGAATGGAGATTTCCTAAAAAAGGAAAAAGTTTGTCAGATAAATCCTGTAGTTCATAGAATTCTGAATACCCTTGATCGGAATTCCCTTACAGAATTTCATAACTTACAATCTAATTTTTGCAAAATCTAACTAAACTACAAATGAAGCAGCTTACTTATATTTCTTTTTTCATGGGTCTGTTGGGACTATTCTTCAGTTCAGCTTTTGCACAGGGACCACCCAAGGGAAAGGGAGGCTTTGGTAAAGCAGATACCATCATGGCCTTCCAGAAGTTCAAGAAAAAAGATATGCTTGTAGATGAAGGTTTCTTTACTTCATACAAGGACAAGGATAAGTATTACTTCGAAATTCCTGAAAAACTTCTAGGTAGGGAAATTCTGATTGTTAGCCGTATCTCAGGTATTGTTGATGGACTCTCTTTTGGTGGTGCAGGAATGAAGTCCAGACCTCAGCAGGTATTGCGCTGGGAAAAAATGGAAAACAAGCTGCTATTGAGATCGGTGCTTCACAACAATGTTGCAAGCATGGAAAAGCCCATTTACCAGTCTGTACGCAACAATAATTTTGAGCCAATTGTAGCTGTTTTTAAGATCAAGGCACGTAATGCTGATAGTACTGGATTCATCATTCAGGTAAATAGCCTTTTTGAGAAGGATGTACCCATGATTGGCGCTTTGAATGATGGCCAGCGCAAGCGCTTCAAAGTGAAGGGGCTTGATCCATCCAGGTCAATGATTACCTCTATAAGATCTTTCCCTGAAAATGTCGAGGTGCGCCACATCCTTACTTATAGAGCAGGAGAATTGCCTTCCCGTTCGCCAGTGGATGTACTCTCCTTGGAAATGAATCAGTCCATCATTTTGCTTCCTGAAAATCCTATGCGACCAAGAATCTTCGACGAAAGGGTAGGATACTTCAGGGTAAGCCAGTATGACTATGGATTGGAAGATCAAAAAGCTGCGAGAAGAACTTATATCACCCGATGGAGGCTGGAACCCAAAGATCCTGAAGCCTTCAAGCGTGGAGAGTTGGTAGAGCCAGTCAAGCCTATTGTATACTACATTGACCCGGCAACTCCAGTCAAGTGGAGAAAATTTCTGAAGCAAGGAGTTGAAGACTGGATTCCTGCATTTGAGCAGGCTGGTTTCAAAAATGCCATCATGGCCAAGGATGCTCCTACCAAGGAAGAAGATCCTGATTGGAGTCCTGAGGACGTACGTTATTCTACGATTCGTTATATCACTACCCCTATACAGAATGCTCAGGGACCTCACGTACATGATCCACGGACAGGTGAGATCCTGGAATCTGACATCATGTGGTACCACAACGTAATGAACCTGCTACGCAACTGGTTCTTTGTACAGACTGCCGCTATCAATCCAGATGCCCGTGGAGCCAAATTTGATGATGAGGTAATGGGACAATTGATCCGCTTTGTTTCTGCCCACGAGGTAGGCCACACGCTTGGTTTGCCCCACAACATGGGTTCTTCTGTAGCTGTACCGGTAGACTCTTTGCGTTCTGCCAGCTTCACCCAAAAATATGGGGTAGCTCCTGCTATCATGGATTATGCCCGTTTCAATTACGTAGCACAGCCTGAAGACAAAGGTGTATCCTTGATGCCGAATGTAGGGGTATATGACAAATGGTCTATCGAGTGGGGGTACAAGCCTGTATTGGAGGTAGAAACCCCTGAAGAAGAGGAGAAAATCCTGAATTCCTGGATACTTAAACATGCTGGTGATCCCATGTACCGCTTTGGGCGTCAGCAAAGAGGAGTAATTGACCCTAGTTCGCAGACCGAAGATATTGGGGATAATGCAGTAAAGGCAAGTACTTATGGAATCAAAAACCTTCAGCGCATCATGGACAACCTGATGGGCTGGACGGTAGAGGAAGGTAAAAACTATGCAGATCAGCAAGAACTTTATGGCCAGGTGGTAGGTCAGTTCAACAGATATATGGGCCATGTTCGCAACAATGTGGGGGGAGTTTATGAATACTTCAAGACTTCAGATCAGGATGGGGCTGTTTACACCCATGTTTCCAAAAGCCGTCAGCGTGAAGCGATTCAATTTTTGAATGATCAATTATTTGCTACTCCAAGCTGGATGATCAAGAAAGAATACTTGGACAAATTCCAGAATGCTGGAATCGTAGAGCAGGTGCGTTCGGTGCAGGTCAGAACCCTCAATGATCTCTTGTCGTCGGGAAGATTGGCAAGGGTACTAGAGAATGAAGCCTTGAACGGGGCTGAGGCTTACACCATTGACAACTTGTTCTCTGACCTTAGAACAGGGGTGTGGGGATCACCTGCCAGTGCTGACATGTACCGCAGGAACCTACAGCGTGCCCACATTGACCAGCTTCATAAGTTGATGACTGAGGAGCAGCGAGCTCCGGGGGGCTTTGGTTTCAGAGGAACCCGAGTAAATGTAAGCCAGTCAGACATCCGTGCAGTTGTAAGGGCTGAGTTGGTGGAGTTGAAAAGCATGGCCAAGAAGGCTTCTAAATCTGGTAGTGCCAGAAACAAGGCACACTATGCAGACATTGAAGCAAGAATTGAAAAGATGATGGAGGGATAAAGAAATTCTTTCATGAATTATTTCAGAAGGGACTATCCAATTATGGGTAGTCCCTTCTTTCTTTTCTATATAGTAAAGTCTTCAAATTAAAGAACTCAAGTTGCCAATTGTACTGTCCGCATTTTTTGACTAGAGAAAAGGTTGTCATTACCAGAAAACCTATGGTTTCATTCCGTGCAACCTATGCTGTCATTTCGAGCTTAGGCGAGAATTCTACTCACCGAACTGCATAGATCTCTCACGAAGGTTCGAAATGGTATGTCCCATACGAAACGAAAGCTGGGCCTGCATTGAAATGGCATTTACCTTCTGAGTGCGTTAAATTGGTAACCTGGGTTAAATTTTTCATTTGTTGTTCTCAGGCTGAATAATAAAATTCGGTCTGATTAGCTTATTCTTTCAGAAAATAAATGGTAGACAGAATTTCTTGGCTTGATATGTTGAGGAGGAAGGGGCTATTCTTAATTTTTAGGTTAAAAAAACATAAAAAACTTTGGCGGATTAAGGCTGACTCTCTATCTTTGCCAGACTTCAGGTGAGGTGGGTGAGTGGCTGAAACCACCAGTTTGCTAAACTGGCGTGCGAGCAATCGTACCGCGGGTTCGAATCCCGCCCTCACCGCAAAACAGTAGAGACGTAGCATGCTACGTCTCTACTGTTTTTAAGCCAAATGGCTTAAAGTTTTTTTGAAAATAGTAGGACGGTTTCCCAAAACTTTTTATCTTTGCCGTCCATAATCGGAAAAGGCTTTGAAAAAAGCCTTAAAATTGAAAGACGAGGTGTAGCGCAGTCCGGTTAGCGCACCTGCTTTGGGAGCAGGGGGTCGCAGGTTCGAATCCTGCCACCTCGACACAAAGGTGGACATCCAGGCCACATCCCGCGAGGGAAAATCGCAGGCAGTTTTACTGTGATTCAATATAAAAATGATGAGATCTGAATAGCAGTTATTCATTTTTCATCATTTTTTTAGCAGGTCCTATAGCTCAACTGGATAGAGCAGCTGCCTTCTAAGCAGCAGGTTTCAGGTTCGAGTCCTGATGGGATCACAAAAAACGCCTATTACATTACGGAATAGGCGTTTGTGGTATTTAAACTGACACATGTACTGACAGTTTTAGTATTCAACTCTATTTTATTGTAGATGAAGTAGTATTCGACTTAGAACTTTTTTCTTTAAAAACTATAGATATAGCATTTCCTTTTAGGCTTATTCCTCTTTTTAATGGTTTTATAATTCGACCATATTTTGATTACTCTCTCCTAAAAAATTTACTGGGATTACAGGGCTCATAGAAAGGAAAACTCAGATAAAATCTAATTTATATGCCTGGTCCAGAAAGAACACTATCAAAGAGTAAGTTTTCAATGTATTTAAGAGCTCAGTGTGATCGTGAGCTTTATCTTTCTTTATTTAATAATAATGCTACTTCTTTGGCAGCAGCAGGGATACCAATCCCTTTAAAGTCTAGACCTGGGGTACAAATAATTACCCAGTCTGGAAGAGAGTTTGAAAGGGAACAGTTTGATGAACTTAATCGTTCAATTCCAGACCACATTATTTGTGAACCTGGTTTTGCGAAAATAGACTTATCAAACGCATTAGAACTTGCAATTAACCAATCCTTTATCCTTCAACCCTCATTTGAACCCGAGGAATTCAGAAATGCTGCTTTCGATAATTTGGAAATTTCTGAGGAAGACCAACAATTAATACCCAAGTTATCAGGCCTAATACCAGACTTACTTTTCATAAGGGAACCTGTTCATAATGATCAAGAAATTCTACCAGATGGATCAAGGAAAAGGATTGAAGATGATGATCGAAGGTTAGGAATAAGTGTAATTGACTTAAAAAATATTACAGAAGCTAATGCTAGTTACTCTGCAGAAGTATGTCTATACGCTTTTTTTCTAGCGAATTGGTTGGCAGCAGATGGAAATAGTTTTCGGGATAGATATTACGTTAGTGATCATATATATCTATGGAAACATGTAGAAATGCCAGAGTTCAATAGAGTACTCAACCTTAGGCAAGGCCAAGGTCAGGTGAGAAGAATAGAAGCGCTTCTTACAGACCTTGAAGATGGTAGAGTAGAATATTTAATCTTCATGCCAAGTGTAAGGAAATTCTTTAAAGAAGATGTGCCAAAAACTGTAAGGAAAGGAGATACCGAAGGTTGGAGATCAGTAGATTACCATGTAAATACTCGATGTGGTTCATGCGATTGGCTTGGCAACCCTGATTGGTTAGTTGGCCGGGATCGTGAACACTACGAAAATAATCCTGATCATTATTGTTTTCAATGTGCTGATGTTTCTGATCATCTCTCCAAAATGGCATCTTTAAGTAAAGGTGCAATAAAAACTCTTTCCTCTGAGGGCCACGAAAAAATTGAAGACTTAATAGGCATTCCTCCTCAGGCTGGTATTTTGAAAAAACATACCCTATTAAAAAGAGATCGTCGACAAATAGGTGCAAGAGCAGAATCCTTATCTAATGGAACACAAAGTATCGACAATACAGTTCGAATTTCTGGATTAGCTTCTAATCTATATGCAGAATATGATATTATTGTAAACTTCGATTCTGGGTCTGGCCTTTTGACGGGAATTGCACTACGAGGAGTTTTGTTTTCGCCTTATGGTCAGAGTTTCGTCACTCAAGATGGAAGAAGGCAGAGTATCCAAATTTTAGGAGAAGAAGCGTTTGTAGTTCCTGCTGATAATGAAAATGCAGAATGGACTGCAGTACAGGGTTTCATTGATTGCCTTTCAAACTGGATAAGAAGAGCGGATAGTATCTTCCAAGAGAATGGCTGGGGAAATGTTCGTACTCAAATATGCTTTTGGGAACCAAGACAATATGAGGAGCTATGTAATGGGTTTGGTCGTCATCTTCTGCGAATTCTTGATTTAGATGATCGAAGACATCGAGCACTTGCTTGGCTGTTCCCCTCCGATGAGCTTATGGAACGAGACAGGCAAATAGCTCCAGGAGTGGTGTTTGTAAAAGATTTAATTGGGTCGTCGGTACACCTTCCTGTCAGATTTGTAAATACTCTTCTTAGTGTTGCAGAACATTACCATCACACTAGTTTATTGCCACGGATTATCGATAGATATTATAGGGAGCCATTAAGTAATGCCATTCCGCGAGAAAGAATATTTGAAATTTGGAAGTCTACTACTGGCACAGTTAGAATCTTAGGAAGAACAGTGAGTATTGTGGAGGCAATTGGGAGATATGGTAATATCCTTAAAGCACATACTTGGGCATTATCAAGTATCACAGCCAAGTTACGCTCAGATTTTAGGGGACGGTTGGAGGGGACTGCACCAGTACTGCCAATGTCAATTCCTGGTGGTATACGTAGAGTAGCTTATGATTCAAAATTATGGGCGCAATGGGAATCTGTTTCTGCTGGAACTGCGAGAACTGAAGCTTTGGGAGATTTAGTAGCTAGGGCTGAAAGGCTTGAGTCCTCCTATAAAGCTATTATCTTAACTGACCTTATAACGGATCATGGGAGACATCAATATGAGTTTTCCATAGCAGAAGAATCAACCGAAGCTAAATTAGAAGAAGGTGATTTATTTTGTGTTGTAGGTATAGTTAATCTTCCTGGGTTTCCTCTTCAAAATGCTAGATCACTTGGCTTGGAGATTAATCATCCCGAGGCTATGGGTATGATTAATGTTCCTATGCATAATGTGATATCGGCTTCAATAGAAGAATTTGATCGTATTAATCGAAGGATAAAAGTTGCTTTCAGAGCTCGGAGTAACTGGGTAGAGCCAGTATTTAGTGCTTTGATGAATAGCGGAATCATCCCTATTGGAACCGATCCAATTTATTTGATGAATGGGTTACCTTATGATCCTTCAGATAAAACCTTGGCAATCCTACGAGAGCTAGGCAATCCAAGGTGCTCAGTCGTAGCTCTTGAGACTAGAACTGCTCTTGGAGTATCAAGGGGAAGAAACATTCCAGGAGGAACAGATCCTGATAGGCCAATGGCCCAAGTTTTATGGAATGCCAATGAATTGGCACGAACTACCATCCGGTCTGACGAAGAGGTGCTAGGGATAATGGATTATGCTAGGACCGCTAATAATAATAATTTAAATCAAAGTCAGCTTAACGCTGTCTCATCATGCTCAAGGCTAAAACTCTCTGTGATATGGGGCCCCCCTGGCACAGGGAAAACTGATACCTTAGTAGCAATGCTTAACGCCTTCATTGCAGAAGCAAATAATGGTGGCCCAACAAAAAAGATCCTCATTTCAGGCCCGAATTATAGAACAGTAGAAGAATTATCTAGACGATTGTTAGAAAACCTTAATAATGATAATAGTTGTTCAGCTGATTTTTTCTGGGTCTATTCAAAGAGTAGGCAACCTGCAAGGTTGCCTGACTCAAATACTCATCTCAATACTATCAGTATGAGATTAGAGGTCAATACACCAAATACCTTTGCTCTGCAAAATAGTTTAAGTGCTCAAGACCGAGTTACGATAATTTCAACAACTGCTCACGTAGTTTCAAATATTCCTAGAGTTGTATTTAGTTCTACAACCTATATTCATGAGATTTTTGATGCTGTGATAATTGATGAAAGCTCTCAGGTTCCAGTACCTTTAGCATTGAGACCTCTTTCATTAATAAAGAATCAGGGACAGGTCATTGTTGCTGGAGACCACCTTCAAATGCCTCCCATTCATAATCTCGATCCTCCCAAGAATGCTGAGTATCTAGTTGGTAGTATACAAACCTATTTATTGAAGAGATTTGAAATCCAAGCCCAGGAGTTATTAGTAAACTATCGCTCTAACCAAGACATTGTAGATTTTGCAAAAACATTGGGATACCCTCCAGAACTAAGAGCATTTAATGAAGTAAAGCAGCTTACACTTATTAATGATATTGACGAAATAACTGGAGAAATTCCTGAGGGTTTACCAATTACAACAGGGTATAGTGAATTATTACTACCTGATAGAAGAGTTACAGCTTTGATTCATGAAGATATTGTATCATCTCAAGCAAATGAAGTTGAAGCAAAGCTAGTTGCAGGTCTTGCTTTTGTAATTCGACATTCCATGGCAAAGGAATTATCCTTTAATGATGATTCTCAAAATAACTTTACGCCTCTAGATGATGATTTTTTGTTTAGAGAAGGATTAGGGATAGTAACTCCTCATAAAGCACAAAAAGCTTTGGTCATTAGAGAACTGAGTAGGTTATTTCCAGATGTTGATCCTCAATTAATTTTTGAAGCTGTTGACACTGTTGAAAGATTCCAAGGAGGTCAAAGGCAAACTATCATTGTTTCTTTTGGGGTTGGAGATACTGAACTAATCGAGGGGGAAGAAGCATTCTTGCTTCAATTAGAACGTACTAATGTTGCTGTTTCTAGAGCAAAAGCAAAAAGTATTATTCTAATGCCAAAATCATTGGCGTATCATTTACCCACAGATCAAAAAGCAGCCAAAACAGCTATTGCAATAAAGTCCTACATTGAAGAATTTTGTTCTAACAGCGAACTAATCAATATAGTATTCGACGAAGCTGAAAGATTGGGTGAAGTCCGTTGGCATTAAAGCCTTACTGCATGAAAATCATATTCTTGAGTAGCTTTTGATTTAGCAACCATTTGCTGAGCTTGACGTTTTCCAGAATGAGCACTTTGAGCATTCTTAATAGATATAATCTTCCAGCCTCCACAAATCTCTAATGAAGATTGAAGAATACTTCGAGCATCACTTTTTATGGAGGGAACAGTTCCAAACCTTACATATAGATCTATTTCTTCTTGATTGAGAGATAAAATGTTTTCCCAAACTTGGGCTAGATCCTTGGTGAATACTTCTTGGCTATTATGATTTATTTGATCGTCATTTCTATAATCAACCGTCTCAGGTCCGCCTAGAAACCAAAGTCTTAGCCACTGGTCTTGTACATATGTTCGCATACCATAATATGGTGGGGAGGTAATAATGGTTGAAATATTTCTAGGCAATTGCTCAATAGCGTTGATACTACGAGCATCTTCGCAAAAAACTTGATCAGGGCCTCCTAAGCTTTTTGATTCTAGATCTTTAATTCTAGAAAGCTTTTTTCTCAACACATCTATTGTGCTGATTTTTGGAGGAAGGAGGTTATTTGATCTCCAATATTTGACAGAATAGTTAGGCTTAGATGAAAATGTCCGCGGCATCTGATTAGAAAAATAACTTGCATTGGCGATTGATTTATTCAGTGGTCCATGCAAACATCCAAGAGAGGCAGCTCTTAATAGAACTGTTGCATCCGAATTATCCTTTGACTGTAACAATCCTTCCCTTAAGGAGCAAACTTCCTTCAAAGTCTGCCTGGAAAATGCGAGTTTAAAAAATTCAGAATCAGGGATTATGCTTGGCTCTTGCTTAATTAAATTTTCAGCTTTAGAAAGGATTTCGTCTAAATTTGCAGAGGCTAATTTTGCTTTTGCAATAGCTACTGCAATTGGGGATGTATCAAATCCCCATCCATCCAAACCTAATTTTCTTGCTGCATAAATTGAAGTACCCCTTCCACAAAAAGGATCGAAGACAATAGGTTTTTCCTTTTTATGTTTCTCCAACACTTCTAATGGATATTCCAAAGGGAACATTGTAAAATAAGGACAAATAGCATTTAACGCGTATTTAGGATCATATGCTAGCTGTCTTGCCATTGGGATGTTCGAGCTTGGTGGAAGGTCTCAATAGTTTCATTGAGAAGAATTTTGTGCATTAATTTCTTTAGCAGCTTGAGCTATATAATTTTCAAAATCTTCTTCTAAAATTATTCGTTTCCGAGTTTTAAGACTACCCAAAACTTCCACACCATTGAGATAGGCGTTATTTAGTTCCGGGGACACTTTAAGTGTTGGCTTACTTATCAAAAGATCAAATTGAAAATCTTTTTGTTGAGCTGTATTTTCTAAAAGAGTCAGCTTCCCAAACCAAGAGGTATACTTATTCTCAATTATCTTAGGGTTTTTAAGATCGAATGCTATTGGGGTAATGAT
>JALEFZ010000004.1 GCA_022760475.1 Bacteroidia bacterium
AGATCTCCTACGCATGTTTTTTTGTTGGGCATAAGCCATTGTATTACCGGAAATGAAAAATCCCCTAAACCAATTTAGTAAAGGGGATCTATTTCAATTTTTCAAAACCAGTACTTTTTCTTAATGGTTGACATAGTCTTTTATGGACATGCCCTCTACGACCACATCCAGGAGAACACCCTTGCCATTCTTGATAGCAACCAAGGCATATGCCTCCAAGGGTTCACTTGAATTAGCTCTATTTCTAAGTGCTTTTTCTGCTTTAGGGGCTTTAGATTCTTCCATGTAATACCTATTAAATGGAAAAGAAACTTTTACATTAATACCACCCTTATGTGAAAAAAGAGTTTTTTCAGACAACTTTAGGTATGCCATATTTGCCCTTTCTCCTTTATTTATCTTGCGGCCGTTTATAAAGTTGATTTTGGCATAACCAGAGTCGTCATTTATGATGTAGACAAATGTGTGTTCCTCCGATACATAACTTGAGTCCCATTCTTCTGGATAGGTATTATCTTCAAATTGAAGGGTAACATATTTACCCCTAAAGGGATCTGTAGGATCTATGGGTTTAACTCTAAACTTGAATACTTCCCCTGTTTTTGTAATATCTTCATTTTGGAAGATCATGTTACCAAATACAGTTAATTGGGCCAGACAGAGAAGGCCAATACCTATGAATTGAATATTATTAGATTTCATGGATGCTTTTTTGAGAGTTTATTCTTTTGAACATGATATAGTTGGCTACGAAAAAGCCAATGCCAAGAAGCAGGAATGTTATTCCTCGCCAGACGAAGCTGATTTGGCTGTCAAAGAACCTGCAGGTTACCAATGCAGCAAGGAGCAATAATCCGTAATTCAGGATGGCGAAGTTTTCTTTTTGCACTCCCTCTCTGATTGAAGCCAAACCCAAGAGTAAGACTAGCAAATTAGAGGCGACCAAGGCTACCATAGGCAGGTATAGCCCTACAAGCAGGATCACTACAAACATGGGGAGAAACATATGAAGTAAGGTCTCAGATTTGTTATGACCTCCTTTATAGTTTCTGATGCTGATGATTGCATACATTGTTATGGCAGCTATCAGGATATAGCCTGGGAAGGAAAAAAACATCTCATGAAAAAAGTATGCTCGGTCGGAATTAGAGGTTTCTTCCCAGAAGAATTTGAAGGTATTGAGTATCAGCAAGATACTTATTCCAAGTGTAGAGAGGATGAAATAACCATTCCTGCCTTTGGGAGTTGAGGACAGCCATTTTCCTGCCCCGAATCCCTGGAAGATCCCAAGCATTACTGCAATGGCAAGAACCTGGTATGTGAAGCTTGTCGGGTCTAAATTACCAAGCGTCGTAAATACAAGGATGCTAATAGAAATCGGCAGCAGAAAGTGGTTAAACATTCTAAAGTTTTTGCTATGCTGCCCATTCTGCTGTAGGAAGTAGTGAGGTAAAAAGGCAAGCAGCATGATCCAGTAAGGCCAGTATAGGCTACCATGATAATCCATCCAATTGATTCCAAGGTAAGTGGTGCCTATTAGGTAGAATAAGGCTACCATAGAGGAGGGGAGTAGGTACATGAGAGGCAGGGTAAGAAGAAGCCAGTAGAAGACGAAATCAGATGGGGGGCCTGAGAGATTGTAGATCTGACTTATCAGGGACAGGGTACCTCCAACTGCAAAAAACAGGAAGGTTCCACTGCTTTCCTTCCAGGCTTGGCTGTCAGGATGCTTTTTCAGGGCATAGAAGACAGCTCCCTGCCCGATGATTAGCGGGATAAATGAAATGATCAACTTGGATGTTGTTGAGAAAGAGTCCCAATTGTGACCGATGATCAGGATAAATCCCAAGCCTACCAAAAGGGCTCCAAAAATCCCAAAAATTGCAAAAAGTCTGTTAGGGCGGTTTTCGGTTTGGCTTTGATAGTAATTCCTGATGTTTCTTGCCACTTCCTCGCTTAGAATCCCTTGTTCCTCGAGTTCGGGAAGGGCTTTTAAGAGGTGTTTGCTCATGGTGTTGGCTTAATTTAAGGATAAGAGGATGTTTCTTTTACGAGAATTTACTTTGGAAGGAGCGTGAAATCCAAACGTATTCAATAATTGATCTTTTAGCTAATGGATTCGTCTGGCTTGGATGAATAAACGAAAATGGGAATCAGACTAAAGAAAGCTGATTCCCATTTTCGTTTATAGACAGAGGTATTTTACCTCTCGTCCGCGGTAGATCCATATACATTTGGAAGAGGCACATCCAACATTCTCAAATAGAGGGAAAGTTGTCCTCTATGATGAAGGATATGGCTGATTTCCAGACGAATCATCTCATGGCGTGGAAGCTCATAAATCGTATGAGGTCCCGAACTCATTTTCCATGAGTCCTGAAATTTGCTTTCATCAAATTTTTGAAATGAGTCCAGGAATAATTTGGTATTTCTTTTCAGATTTTGGATAAGTACTTCCGGATTTTCCGGGTTTACGAATGGAATCTTATCGGTAGCAAAATCTACAGCATCTTTTTCTACTATGGTATAAAGTAAATAGAAAATATCTGTGATATGCCCCGCCAATTTGCCCAGGTTCATGGACTTTTGGTGAGGAGCCCAGTTGAATTTATCTAGGGGCAATCTCTCTAGATACTTGGCAGTCCTTTTAGATTCAAGTTCTACTTCTTTGGCAAATAATTCCACAAGTCGCGGGGGCTGGACCTTAGTGAGGCCTTGAGTAGTTTCCTGCATGATAAAATTAAGCTAGTTGAGTATTACTGGTAGAGAAAATGTCTCTAAAAGCATGCCATTTGCGAAGAGAATTTGACCATTTGCGAGTAAAATCTTACATGAGCTATCATTTTACTTGGAATACTCTCATTACTTTCTCATAAATCTTACCTCGGTAATCTTTCCATTTTGGACTGTATAGATTGCAATGACCTGAACAGGTTTACTGTCTTTTTGGAAAGTTACAAATTCATGGTCCAGTACTTTATTCCCCATAACCATTCTATTAACCAACCTACAATGCAGGAATTTAAGTTCTTTAAACATTTTTCCATATGGCTCTCTCATATTTTCCTTTCCCTGATACTTCAACTGATCCGGGTAGTTGTAGATCTTGACGGAGTCGCTGTATGCGGATAAGAATAGGTCAATATTACCCGTATTATATGCATCTAGTTGTGTTTGAACAGGAGTTATAAGATCATACTGTTCATCAATGGTAGTTGTCTCCTGTGAAAAAGCAAGTTGACCCAGGATAATGGACAGGATAAATAGCAAGAAATTTTTCATAGTTAGGAATGGTTTATTCAAATGACTTTCTCAAGGATGCCATGGCTGCTTGCTTGTTCCACAAACCGATTCGCATTTGATACCTTTCTTCATCATATGGCCACCTGCCAATAAAAGCACTTTCTTCAAGCTCCCGCTCCATGTTATCGGGAAGTTCAGGGAAAAAATCGATGCCTGTAAGGGCTTCTATTGAATCGATGGGGACCATATAATCCGTCAGGCGTTTGTCGCTGCTTTCATTTGGCATGAGGAAGGCTACGGCTTTGGGATTGGGGAGGCGGAGGTCAAGAAGTATTTTGTAGAATGCTGCGGGCGCCTTTACATTATTTTTGAGTCTTTTTTGTGCCCTCTGGGTGAGGACTGGGCCGGTTACCACATATAGATGTTCGAATCCTTTCGCCCAATCACGGGTTTGCTCCTCCAGCTCTTTCCAGATTCCACGGTTAAAGCCCGGTTTTTGTGGGCTGACATTACTCATATAAAAGCTAAGTTTCATGGCGTCATTAGAGTAGGCCATGTCGGCGGCTGGGGCAAGGTGTCCACGATCGTAGCCACTATTGGTATAGTCATTTGGAGAGGCAGATTCGCTAGGGACTTTGGGATCTTTTCGGAAGGAAGATCTTCTTTCAAAAGCAAAAGACCTCAGGTTGGATCCGCGAAGTTCGTAGGCCACCCATTCGGCTTGTTCATCCTTTTCTGAATAGGAGAGTTTGAAATATTCATGGTCAATAACCACAGTGGAGTCGTCGGGGAGGTAGTTTGCCAAAGAATCTACCAGGATTTCTTCTTCTTTTTCGGGTTGGACTACCTCGATGCTATCTGCCTGACCGAAATCAAAGAAGTCCACGATTTGATTTTGTGTCTCCTCAGGGAAGAAGGCAAAAATTATCATGATTGCTGCAATGACACCAGCTGGAATTCCAAAGCTACTAAGGGTTCCCTTAAACTTTCGGTCATTTGCTTGAGAGTCCTGTGAGTTGTAGTCGTTGTTATTTTCAGACATGTTTTCATTATTCTAAACTAACCCAATATCAGGAAATTTGTGATCTGCGTAAACTTCCTTTATTCAGATTTTGTGGGGGCATGTGGAAAAGTGAGCGACTGCTGTCGTTTGCTTTCCATTGAGTATTTCCTAATTTCTGTGATATTCCGTTCAAACAGACCTATATGAAAAATAATAGCAGTTTTTCTATTGTATTCATTGCATTTCTGCTTTTAACTCAAGTAGTTTTTGGCCAGGATTATTATTTCAAAAATTACCAGCCATTTGATGAGTCAATTCCTTCCCCTGAAGAGTATCTTGGCTATAAAATTGGGGATCAACATACGAGACATGATTTGATCGTTGCTTATTTTCAACGTCTGGCAGACTTATCTGAGCGGGCAACGATCACTGAATATGGCAAAACACATGAAGGGAGGAAACTGCTTATACTAACCATCAGCGATCCTGAGAATATGTCCAGGATCGAAGATATAAAAGCAAAACACCTTACTTATGTAGATCCAAAACAATCTCCCAAAGATTATGAAGCCCTACCAGTCTTTGTGCAATTGGGTTATAATGTTCATGGGAATGAGCCTTCGGGTGGAGAGGCAGCCATTCTGATGGCCTACACGCTGGTAGCTTCTAAACATCCTGAGGTGAGTAAATTCCTGAAAGAGGGTGTATTTTTCATAGATCCGGTGATCAATCCTGACGGAAGGGATCGTCACACCCAATGGGCAAATCAATACAAAGGAAACCCTCTTGTAGCGGATCGCTTTGATGCGGAGCACAATGAAATGTGGCCAAGGGGCCGAACCAATCACTTTTGGTTTGACCTGAACAGGGATTGGCTATTGGCTATTCATCCAGAGAGTAGGGGCAAACTAAACTGGTATCATGAGTGGTATCCAAATGTGGTAACTGATTTCCATGAAATGGGAACCAATAGCCATTATTTTTTCGAGCCCATGAAGCCAATTGGGTCAAAAGAACCTATCATGCCCAGGAAAAATTTTGAAGACCTCAACGATTTATTTGCAGGGTATTTTGCCAAAACATTGGATAGCATTGGTTCGCTTTATTTCACCAAAGAAGCATTTGATGGAACTTATCCAGGTTATGGTTCCTCATATCCTGACCTACAGGGAGCTTTGGCTTTGCTGTTTGAGCAGGCAAGTTCAAGGGGACATTTGCAAGAAACTTCTTACGGCAAGGATATAAGTTTTCCATTTACCATCCGGAACCAGTATTTGTCCAGCTTCGCCACGATAAGGGCTGCTGTAGAGAATAAGGGCATGCTAAGGGAATATCAACAAGAATTTTTTAAATCTGCTGTAAGTGAAAAAGTGTCTTCAGGTTTTAAGGCCTATGAATTTGAGCAGGGAACTGACAAGAGCCGCCTTAAAGCCTTTTTAGATAAACTTCTTATTCATCGGATCAAGGTATATAAAAAGGGGACAAAGTTTATTGTACCTGTAAACCAGCCACAGCGCAGGATGGTACAAACAGTATTTGAGACATATAGGGACTATCGTGACAGCGTATTTTACGATGCATCTGCATGGAGCCTTGCCAATTTTTACAACATTCCTTACAAGGGTGTAAGCACCATTGACAAAGGGGTAGAGGTAACTGATGTGGATAGCTATCTGGATGCAACTGAAGTGAAACCCACCAATTACGCCTATATCATAGATGGAAATGATTATAACAGCATGGCAGCGATTGCCTCGCTTCATAGAGAAGGAGTAGCCATGGCGGCAGCATTTAAGCCTTTTAGCATTGAAACTCAGGAAGCCGGTAAAATGGATTTCAACTATGGTAGTGTCATCATTCCCATTCAGAAACAGACTGGAAAACTGAAGAAATCAGAGGAATTGTTGGCATTCATTAACAAAGAAATCGTAGGCAAGCTAAATGTCCCCGTCTACTCTACAAAAACGGGTTTCAGTTCTCAGGGACTTGACTTGGGAAGTAATAATTTCGAGGTATTGGAAAAGCCGAAGGCTTTGATGCTAATTGGAGAAGGAGTGCGATCTTATGATGCAGGTGAAGTTTGGCATCTGTTAGACACCAGAGTAGGGATGCCGATTACCAAGGTAAGGATGAGCACATTTCCTCGATTGGACTTGAATAGGTACAATGTCCTAGTGATGGTAGCAGGGAATTATTCACAGTTGGATAGCAACCGTATCCATGATATAAAAAATTGGGTTAAACAAGGAAATACCTTGATTACAGTTTCAGATGCTTCTAAATGGGCGATCCAAAAGGAGTTGGTTAGGGAAAAACTTACTGAAAAACCGAAGGTGAAGGGCAAAAAAGAAGACTCGGTTGATCGTTTGCCTTATGTATCTGCTTCAGAAAACCTGGGTAGGGAAGAGCTGGGGGGAGCCATCTTTGAAGTTGATCTGGACATCAGTCACCCATTGGGATTTGGATATACGGCTGCTTCCTTACCTGTATACAAAAACAATGAAGTCTTCCTTCAGCCAAGCAAGAGTCCATATGGGACGGTGGCCAAGTATAGCAAGGAGCCACATATTGATGGTTACATCTCCAAGAAAAACTACGATACCTTCCTAAAGCCTTCGGCTTCATTGATTGTCAGCCCTGTGGGTAGGGGAAGGGTTGTGATGTTTGCTGATAATCCAAACTTCAGGGGAAGCTGGTACGGTACGAATCGATTATTCCTGAATGCAATCATGTTGGGCAATCACATCAGGGTTCCAGCCGGGAGGTAGGCATAGGAATGAAAGTTTCCATGCTATCGGCGATCTCCTTCCATTCTGGTTCCATCATCAGGAAATGTCCCCTCTCATGGAATATTTTTGCTGGCTGGCCGTAGATCTCTCCCATTTTGATGACATCAGCTGGGAGAGCCAGCCGGTCAAGACTGGCCCCATAAATCAGTAGGGGAGTCTTTTTGACATTTTCTACATTAATTTTGGGGTTCAGGCAATTGGTCAAGGCCACACCGGATTCTCTTTGTAGGGAATATTGAAATTGGTGGAGGTTTTCGGGAGTAGCGGACTTTTTGGAAAGGAGACCTTTGGGAGGTTTTCCTGCGCCTGTGAGTTCGGGTGCGAGGGTAAGTACGGTATATTTCATGAAATCAACCGGATCCAATAGCATATTCAAAACGGTATTTTTCATGCCGAATACAGGCAAGGAGGCCAACAAGCAAGCTCCAAGTGCCTTTCCAGGATAGGTAGAAAGGTATTTTTGAACTACCAGTCCTCCCATGGAGTGCCCAATCAAAATAGGCTTCTCTCCTGCTTTCTCTACTATGATACTCAAATGCTCAACAAATGCAGAAAGTGAATAGGAGAACAGGGTCTTGAATTTTTTGACAGTAAGCTGGTCTTTAAGGTGAATGGAATAAACGGGATGTCCTTTAGATACAAAGTAAGGCATGAAATTTTGCTTCCAGAGGAATCCATTATTGTAGGCTCCATGAACCAAGATGATAGGAGGAAGTTTGCTCTCAGGCTTTGAACTGAAGAGATAGCCTACATTTTTATATGATTGCTCTTGGATTTCCATATATCTGAGTGAATTTGGTTTGGTAACAGGGATATAAGTTCGTCTCCTTCAGTCAGTGAAAATTTAATCCTATTAAAATAAATTTCTATATTTACTGTTGAAGGATAAACGTAGTTGTGAGAGCGTTTAGCTCCTGCATATAAAATTATAGCAGTGATAGTTAACTTAGAAAACAGCTTTAAAAGTAGAAAAAACTAATTGATAAGGCTGTTTATAAGGAAAGAAATATACATCCATTTAGTTTTAAATTAGTAAAAAATGATATCCAAAAAGGACGAATCGGGCAATTATAACATTGGCCTGGTCATGGCAGGAGCCGTTACGGCAGGAGCCTTTACAGGCGGGGTGGTAGATTATTTGTTGTCCACCCTTCAACTTTGGACTCAAAAGCATAAAAAGTCTCCTCAAGAATTCCCTAAGCCAAATGTAAAAATCAACACCATAACTGGTGCATCGGCTGGTAGTATTGCTGCTGCGGTAACTATGATGAGTTTGGCTACAAGGCGATTCAGTGTTGTTGAACCTGGAACTGATTCTTTTGATCAAGCTAGCCTTCAATACCACACATGGGTAAATTATGGATTGGGAGAAAATGGGTCTATTCTGGATAAGCTGTTCGATACACAAGATTTAAAAGAAGACGGCTTGAAATCTCTTTTGAATACCTCGTTCATTGATGACTTAATAGAGAGTTTTCAAGAGTTTCTCAAAACGACAACCATTCAGGAATTACCTGATTTTATTGATCCGAATATTGAGATTCTCATGACGCTGAGTAATCTTCGAGGAATTCCCCTGGATCTGTACTTCACAGAGGGCAATGAAACGGATGTTGCCTACTCAATGACTTACCACAAGGCTTACGCTCATTTTGAATACAACAAAAAAGATCCCACAGACAAATCTAAGTTGCCACTTTCTTTTGATGATGAAAAACAGGTTTTTGATTTCATGACATGTGCCAGGGCCAGTGGTGCTTTTCCTGTTGGATTGAGAAGCATACCTATCAGGCACATACCCAAGGATTATATTGAAACAAACCTGAAGAAGATTTTTGGAGAAGAATTAAGTCTGAAACCAAGGATAGATGATAATTATGAGTTTTTGGCAGTAGATGGAGGGATGACAAATAATGAGCCCATAGCGGAAGCAATGAAGATTCTTGGTGAAGATAAGAATGAGAAAAGTAATGTCATCCTTATTGACCCCTTTCCTAACTACATTCGATCAGAAGAGATTAAGAATGAGAGTTATGACGTCAATAAAGATACCTTGGAAGATCTTATACCAGAATTATTGGCCACACTAAGAAACCAAACCCTATTTAAAGAACAGGATATAAAGGATCTATTCAAGAAAGATTCATCAACAAAGATGATTTGGCCGACCCGAAGCAATTCTGCTAGAGAAGCCCTAAGAAATCCAATTGCGACAGGTGCCTTGGGAGGCTTTGCAGGCTTTTTTGATAGGAGTTTCAGGGTTCATGACTATATGTTGGGACTTAAAAACTGCCAGAATTTTATTAGATATTATTTCAGTCAGGACGTAAGCGAGGTGAGAGGAAGTTGGAGTGAGGATTTTATTAATAAGTTCAAATTTCTTGATAAGCATGGAAATGAAAAGGTTCCAATTATTCCTGACTTAAGGATTGACCAGGATTACAGCAGATCAATTGGGTTTATACCGAAAATAGAGGAAGACAATGGCTTTCCTGTCTTTCCTCAGGTTAGTCAAAAAGAACTTGTTGAGGGGACTTTAGAACCGCTGATTAGGAAAAGACTAGACGTCATTGGAGATATAATTTTGGAGAGACTTGAAAATAGTGAAGGTGAAAATGATGAAATTTCCGAAGAATTAACGCACCCTTACAAAGAAGTCAAACCTAGGTTAGGTATAATTGCAAGGTGGTTGAATAACATCAAGACCAATCAAGTGGTAAAGGGGGTAAAGAAGGAAATAGTCAAGTTGACCCTGGACAAGATCACTTATTTCCTTTATTTCCATGATCTCTTCAATGACAATGACAGTCCTCCTGATACACGAATTGAAAAAAATGAAAGTGAAGAGAAACTAAGTTGAGGTTAGTGAGCTCCAAACCTAATTCTTGCCACACCTTCCAGAAAGGAGGGTGTGGTTTTTTAGTGAAATTGCCCAAATTAGGTAGCACATGTAAGAAGTACCTATTCCATACACTTGAAGTGTTCCTTTTTCGAACTTGATTTTAATGTCTCGGCATAGCCCTTGCGTCTGACCTTCTTGTGTCAGGAGTGTTTGAATCCATCAAACCAGTAATTTCTGGTACAATTCGAAGTTTTCCTGGTCAAAGCAAACAAAAATCACTTCTTCGATGGTTTCAGCTGGGTAGGAGTTTACTTCTCTAATGGCTATTTCAGCAGCCAGGTCTTTGGGAAAACGATAAATTCCTGTGCTGATATTGGGGAAAGCAATGCTTTTGGCCTTATGGGTTTCAGCTAGCTTTAGAGAGTTTCGATAACAATTGCCCAAGAGGATTTTTTCATCCTTATATCCCCCATTCCAGACAGGGCCTACGGTATGTATGACCTTTTTGGCTGGGAGTTTTCCCCCCGTGGTGATGACTGCCTCGCCTGTGGGGCATCCTCCTTGTCTGGCTCGGATTTGCCTGCACTCCTCCAATATGGAAGGGCCGCCAGCTCTGTGAATAGCTCCGTCTACGCCCCCACCTCCAAGCAAAGATGAATTTGCTGCATTTACTATGGCATCTGCCTCAATTTTGGTGATGTCTCCCTTGACCAAAGAAATTTTCATGATGCTATAATTGATCTTTTAAGTAGTCGAGCAAGCTAATTTCGGCATCCTTAGGGCCATTGTTCCCAAAATCCAGCGTCAAAAAGCCTCGATGTAGCACCACTATATCTACATTTTTTTCTTTGGCTTTTGAAAAAACTGACACAAAATTTCCGAATTCAATATGCTCAACTACTTAAGCTAATTAATTCACAAATAATAGTAGGTAGGAAAAAGAAATAAAATTACTTTCAATTTATTTTGAAAGTATTGAAACATTTATTTTTATTGTGGCGTAAAGTAATTGAATCATGAATGTAAAACTCTAACAATCAGTACTATGTATCTGACCTGGACGGCTTATGCGATTTACCTGATCTTCGTCATTGGAGTTATTATGAGGGTGGGGAAGGTCATACACAAGATTGGAGAGGTTTACTTGAAGTTCTTCTTTCCAGGAGAACATACAGTAGTACAAATCAACAATCTTTTGTTGATCGGCTACTACTTGCTGAACATCGGTTATTCAGTTTTTGTATTGACCCTTGGGCATGAGGATTTGACCAGTGGGGTAGGGGTTTTCGAATGGGTTGTGCACAAACTGGCATTCATCCTATTGGTATTGGGGGTCCTCCATGTTAACAACATGGCTTTGATATACCTCGCACACAAAATGAAAAAAATTAGAGTCTAACCATTAACGATAAAGAAATGGAAAATTTATTAATCGCCTACTTCATCTATCTCCCTGTAGTTCTGTTTTTGACGATCTATGTTTCCAAAACCCTCTTTCGCAACAGCAGGGTATTCATGATGGACATTTTCAATGGCAGGGTTGAAATCGCAGACTCCACCAATCGCCTCTTTGAACTGGGATTCTATCTGCTAAATGTGGGCTTTGCCCTCTACATCATGGAAATTTATGACTATGGGCATACGCTGTCATTTCAGGAAATGGCAGAGATACTGAGCCAGAAAATCGGAGGATTTGCCATCTACCTTGGTATCATGCTTTTCTTGAACCTCTTTCTCTTCTTTAGAGGGAAACGCAAGGCCAAGGAAGGCCGCCTAAGGACTAAAACCGCTTAATCTATACAGGCTGTCCAACCATGTTTCCTAAATGGCTCCTGCTTTCGGGCAGGAGTTTTATTCTTCAACAAAAAGCTCTATCTGATCGAAATATGCTCGTCCAGTAGTGCTACGGAGCATTTTGATGAATATCCTGATTGTACTGACAGAGGGATCAAGGGAAGTTGTGGTAAGCGAGAATTCAGTCCAACCTCTGGAACCTTTAATTGGGGTCGTATCTTCAAGTTTTTGTACGTAAATGGGGGTGTCTTTATTTCCATTTGCAAAGCCTTGGATCTCTAGTCCTAAGCCTTCCCCCTCGACCTCTTCTGAACGAATCTTGGCGACTAGCCTAACTTTTTTACCAGCTTGAGAAATTGATACATCCTGGTAAAGATATGCCAGTGCCGCGGGGTCTACCCAATTAGAGGTAATGCTGACAGCTTTTTGGCCATCAAGGGCGCTATCTTTCACCATTCTGGTTTCGTAGGTTGGGCCGGTCAATGCATTCCACATCTGTGGGATGGAATCTCCGGTGATTGCGGTATTGAGAGAATTAATGACAGAAAGCTCAAAACTTCCATTCTGAAGGAGATTTTGAGTATTAAAACTAATTCCCTGGGGAGGCATTATTGGCTCTTCAGGCTCAGTACATGAATGAATCAAAAAAGGAAATGGCAGCAATAGTATCCAGAGATAACGCATAAAAGTGTTTGTTTTGGGATATTAACTGTAGGGTTTCTTATTTGTTAATCCCAAAACAAATCTCTTCCTGGAAGCTCTAAACGAAATCTAGCTGCTGTGCTTTTCTATCCGGGTACTTAGGGCACATGAAGGGCATAGATTGACCTGAGCTACGATTTGATCTGTAGATGCCGCATATTGGTCAATCCAGGGCCTTTTACTTGGCTCAAATACCTCTGGAAGACCTTTAACGCAGTTTCCGGAATGGATTCAGAGGTCAGGTTTCCATATGATGGTTACTTCACCATTGGAGTATTCTTTTATTTTCTTCTCTTCTGCCATGGATAGGAATTTAGTTAGAAATAATATAAGGATTTCTACGCTAAAAATTTCTAATCCTGGGCAATCTTTTCATATGAGGCTACAATTCCTTTAATGAGAGAAGAACTGAAACCGTTGTGCTCCATTTCATTGAGTCCTACGATGGTACAGCCCTTGGGTGTGGTAACCTTGTCAATCTCGCTTTCAGGATGATCTCCGTTTTGAATGAGCAATTCTGAAGCACCTTTGACCGTTTGCTGGACAATCGCATTGGCGAGTTTCGCACTGAATCCGATCTGTATTCCTCCTTGAACCATGGCCCTCATGAATCTCATGACGTAGGCAATGCCACAAGCCCCCAGGATGGTAGCTGCTTCCATGAGTTCTTCATTGATATTCACCACAGAACCGAGGCTCTTGAAGATGGGTTCTACCGTTTCAAAGTGTTTTTTGCCCAATTCATTTTGGCATATACAGGTAATGGATTCCCTGATGTCTGCTGCGGTATTGGGCATGGCCCGAAAAACTGGCAATTGTTTCCCAATGGCCCCTTCGATATCAAAAAGGCTTATGCTGGTAGCTACGGATATGATCAACTGCTTTTCCGGCTGGATAGCATCGCTTAAACCAGAAAGGATTTCCAGAATCTGATAAGGTTTTACCGCCAGGATGATAATTTCTGCCTGTTCAATGGCTTTTCTGTTATCACTTAAAACATTGACACCCCTTTCCTTGAGTTCTGTAAGGCTGGCTGGATTCCTACGTGTTGCATAGATGTTTTGAGGAAGGTAGTTGCCGGAATCTATCATTCCACAAACCAGGGCTTTTCCCAGGTTTCCACATCCAATAACAGCGATTTTCATTTCTATGGTTTTTGATTGTCAAATGATGCTTCGTCCCAGATCCAGGCGAGCAATCAGCTGTCAGTCTTTTTGAGTAGCCTGATATTGCCTCTTCCATCTGCATGGATCAGTTTTTTGTCGAGCATGTAGCGAAGTACCTTTTCCCTTTGGGCAGGACTCCCGATGTCCAGGTCCTGAATGATATAACGATATGTACTGGAATTCTCCTTTAGGAGTTTTTGTATTTGGTGGAAAATCTCCTTGAATTCCTGATTATTTACCTTTTCTTTTTGCCTACCGATGCAGACATCGCATTTTCCGCATGGCTGATGATCTTTCTCTCCAAAATAATGTTGAATGATGAGGCTCCTACACAACTTGGTGTTTTCTACATAATTCAGCATTTCCTTTAAGCGATCATCTTGCTGAGCTTTAAGGAAGGCATATTTTTCCCAGTTCAACTGCTTGGGATTCAACTGATGCCGGGGCAATAAAAACCTGATGGAAGGTTCACCGGAGGCTGGCTTGTATTGGATCAGGTCAAGTTTCTCAAGCCTTTTGAGGTTGTGATGAATTTCGAGAGGTGGGGTTCTCATTTTCCTGCCCCAGTCATCCAATAAGAACCTGACTTCCTGGCTATAAACTTCCCCTCCAGTATTTCTTAGGAAAAAATCTACAAAATCGGCCAGTCTAGGCTGGTTTTGCTTGAAGAATATTAATGCTTCTGGACTGGCTATGACCTGTACATAAGAAAAGTCATCTGTATCCTCATTGTAATCCAGCAGATTTTCGTTGTGGAGGATTTTTAGGGAGGCATATAGAGAGATGCTTGATTCTCCTGTGTTTGAGGCTAGTTCTCGAATATTGAAGGAATGTACGCTGTCTACTTTGCCTTGGTTAGGAACATGGAAGAAGTCGCAAAGCATTTTATAGTGCCTCACCAAAAGTTCCCATGAGGGATATTTGGATTTGCTCCATTTCTGGAGATCTGAAAGATCTACGGGATTTTTGAAGGAAATTGCCAGGGCTTGTTTGCCATCCCTACCCCCTCTTCCGGCTTCCTGGTAATAGGATTCCAGGTCAAATGGAAGGTTGTGGTGAATTACAAATCTTACATCTGGCTTATCAATGCCCATTCCAAATGCATTGGTCGCGCAGACGATCCTGATGTTGTTGTTGAGCCAGGCTTGTTGAATCTCAGACCTTTGGGACATCTTGAGGCCTCCATGATAGGCTGCTGCAGAAATTTGTTGCTGTTGTAGAATCTGTGCCAGATGTTCGGTGAGACGCCTGGTACGTGCATATATGATCCCTGTTCCAGTGGTTCTTTTACAAATATCAAGTATCCTTGACCTGATGTTTTCTTCCTCCAAAACAAAGTATCTCAGGTTTTCTCTTTTGAAACTCTTGCTAAATACTTTGGCTTCATCAATTTGAAGTTTCTCCAGTATGTCCTGTTTCACCATGGGGGTAGCTGAAGCAGTAAGGGCAATTACTGGTAAATTGGGCTTGAGTTCCTTGATATCGGCAATTTTGAGGTAAGCAGGTCGAAAATCATAGCCCCATTGACTGATGCAGTGTGCTTCATCGACAGCGAGCAGGGAGACATTCATTTTGGGAAGACGTAGGCGAAACATCTCTGAACCAAGTCTTTCGGGAGCAACATAAAGGAACTTATATGCCCCATCCATGGCGGCCTGAAGGCGACTATCAATTTTGTGGTAATCTAATCCACTATTGATATAAGTAGCTGGAATACCCAGTTGGTTAAGTCGCTCTACCTGATCTTTCATCAGGGCAATCAAAGGACTGATGACTAGTGTAAGCCCATCGAGGCAAAGTCCTGGAACCTGAAAACAAATAGATTTACCTCCTCCTGTTGGTAATAGGGCCAAGGTATCATTGCCTTCTAAGACTGACTGGATGATTTCGTCCTGAGGGGAGCGGAAAGAAGGATATCCCCAATATTGTTGTAAGACCTCTAGGGGACTTTTCATGGCTACAAAATAAAGGCTTTTGCCTTAAATATGGCCAAATAATTGGAAGAAGGTTATTTCAAATTAAAAAAATAAACCCGACCATTGGCCGGGTATTTTTTGTGGTTTAAGGGAGCAATTAAACGGTAATAGCTTCCAGGTAGCGGGCATTTAGTGGCTTATTCAGGTATTTTTTTACATACCTGCTGCTAGCTGCCCGGTCGATATCCTTGGGACTGATTGAAGAAGAGAGCATGATGATTTTACATTTTTCAAGTACAGTTTCAGAAAACTGCTCAAAATCATCTAGAAACTGGAAACCATCCATGATGGGCATGTTGATATCCAGGAATACAATCTCAGGAAGGTCAATAGCCTTTTCCTGATTGTCTTTTAGGTAATCCAACGCCTCCTGACCTGTCTGGAATACAAGGATTTTTTCAGCAAAAGAATTTGCCTCAATAATTTTCTCGTTGATGATGTTATCAATCTCGTTGTCGTCAACGAGCATTACGCTTTTATACGTGGCCATATGCTTTAAACCTTAATGATCCTTTTTCTTGTATAAAAATTTAGATTTTTAGCGCCTTTTGCAACTTTGTGGAGGGAGGACGACTTCTCACCTTATCCACAGAATGTAAGAAAAGTAAAGTTTTTGTCTTTTTTGCTCTCTGTTGAAAACTTTCTCACCTATTTCTATCTCACCTTCGTCTTATTTGATTCTTGATATTACAATGTGAGAATAGTGGATATTTTAAAAGCTAAAACAAATACAGCGCTGATTTACAATCGTGCAAAATCAGCGCTGAGATGTAATGAAGATTTTTTTTAGTTAGAATTTTCTCGAATTTCTAACAAATTATCCACTTGTTAGAAAGGAAGGTCATCAGCCTCCATGGAATTTCCGTCAATCGCATCATCAAGGAAGGCAGGAGGGGTAGGGGGAGCATCATTTCCCTGTGCTTCGAATTGCTGAACGGGACTAACACGCCAGGCGTCCAGGCTGTTGAAGTATTTGGTTTCTCCATTTGGAGATTGCCAAGACCTTCCGCGCAGGTTGAAGTCAACGCTTACCTCGGATCCTTCTGCTACATTGTCAATCAGGTTGCACTTATCCTGGATCAACTGGAACAGTACATACTGGGGATACATGGGGTTCCCGTCATTGTATTCGATGACGAACTCCCTCTTTTTAAATGTTTCCTTTATTTGTTGGGTATCGAATTTCTTGTGTAGTTTTCCTTGAACTGTCATGAAATGCTTAGTTGAATAGATTCTTGATTCGTGAGCTGACGTCAAAATTAACGAATAGACTTCACATTCTCGTACTCAAAATATAAAATTCCTTCAGCGTCTTTAAGGATCTTACTCCTCTGCATCCAGTGGGGATAAATTTCCATTCACAAGCTGCTGAATTGTCATTTCAGCCCCATCCAAATAGTCTCTACAACCAGATACCAATGCTTTGCCTCTTTTGAAAAGCTCCATCTGCTTGTCAAAGTCTGAAATGCCTCTTTGCATTTTTTCTAAAATGTCTCGAATCTCCTGAAGGTTATCTTCCAGAGAGAAATCTTTTTCATCACTCATCTTCTATGTCAATTTGATTAATCTTTGCCCTGGTTTTCCCCTTGGCAAATATGGTTTCTATTTCATCGCCTTCCTTGAGGCTTGTCATGTCCGAAAGGATGATCCCATCCTTCAAGGTAAGTGTATAGCCTTGTTTCAAGGCCTTTCTAATGTCTAATGCTTCTAACTGTGTATGCAGCAGTTCTACCTCATGCTTCTTTTGCCTAAGTGTTCCCTGTACCCTTTCTGTCAGACGGGATTCGTAATCATCCAATACCTGTCTTTTGAAATCAATGAAATATTGAAGGCTTCTCTTGAGCTGAACCTCATATTCATTGACGGTATGGAGGATCGAATTAAGGTCAGGAGCTACAGCTTCTGCAGCGGCCGTAGGGGTGGATGTCCGCAAATCTGCTACAAAATCAACGATGGTAACATCCGTCTCATGGCCTACACCTGTGACCACAGGTAGGCTGATATCTGCCAGGGTCCTGGCAACCTCCTCTTCGTTGAAATTCCATAGGTCTTCCATTGATCCACCACCTCTTGCCAGTATGATCACATCTGGCGCCAGTTTTTCTGCTTCCCTCAAGCTCTTCTGAATGGAACTGCTTCCCTGAATGCCCTGGACAACAGTTGGGATCAGAATGACTTCACCCCTGTTGTACCTTCGTTTTAACGTCTGAAGGATATCGCGAACAGCTGCTCCAGTGGCAGAAGTAATCACCACAATTCTATTCGGGATGGTAGGGATATTTTTTTTTCGTGATGGATCAAAAAGTCCCTCTTGATTTAGTTTCTCTTTTAGCTGAATAAAACGTTGGTAAAGGTCTCCTAGCCCTTGCTTTTTTGCAGCCGTTACCATCAACTGGTAATTTCCCCTCGGGGCATAAACAGACATGTTGCCTTTAAGCACGACCTTATCGCCATTTGCCATTTTGGGGGCATATTGAGCATGTCCCCTAAACATTACACAGCTTAAATTTGCTTCGCTGTCTTTTATGCTAAAATAAACATGTCCCGAACGGTGGTAGGTGATGTTGGACACTTCTCCTGCAACCTCAACCCCTCTAAGATTGGGGTTGCTTTCCAAAAGGTGCTTGATAAAGTGGGTAACTTCACCTACCGAATAAACTTGTTTTGTCATTATTTCTTTAGTCTCCCAAAATCAACTTTTCCCTTCTGACCTCCTTGCCATCCAGCTTAAGAACCAATATATAAAGTCCTCTTGAAAGATTCTTGACAGAGATGGATTCTGTTTGGAATGAGTTGATATTTTTATTTAAGACTGCAGATCCTTTAAGGTCAAGGATGTCGATCTCTGCCTTTTTTACTGCTTGATCCAGCTTTAAGTCCAAAAATAATAGATCACTGGCTGGATTGGGAGCAATCTGGAAACTTCCTTTGAATGCATTATTATTTACCGAAGCTGCCACGCCCCCCGTTACATTATAATAAAAAGTTCGCTCCAACTCACCAAGGCTCGTATCGGCTGAAAAGAATCTCATTGTGACAGAGCTTTTCCCATTAAAACCATCAGGAACGAAGGTGACGTACTGAAATCTTGTGGTATCGCCAGGAGGGATTAAAATGGGATCATCTGAAAGATCCTGGGTGGTATCATAACACAAATCCCAGCAAAAGAAAGTTGTATGACCAGGAGACATGCGGTTGGCCACACGTTCAGCACTCAGAGAAATGGTATCACTCGATATATTTTCGATGCCGAAGAACTCAGTATGGTCAAAAACAGATGGGGCATCCAATTCTATGGTGTCAGGCCCTGCGGAAACGAATTGGAAACTTTGGGCATTGACTGAAACAGAAAAGAAAAACAGGCTAAAGATTAAAAGTAATTTTTGTCCATGCATGGCAATTAAATTTGTTCGTTTGTATAGGTAAAGTATATAGTGAATTGTATTTACTGAAAAAAGAGATTTTGGTATTTTTAAAGCAAATGTCAGGAAGTTACTATTTTGAGATTTTGATTGATACTATTTAAAGCCGACCTCCATTGGGTAGAAAATGAATCCATGACCAATAGGTCTACATTTCATCCAAAGCAAAAGGGAGGTAAATAGTTTTCCTGATCATTTAACATCTAAACACAGAATTATGAATCTTTCTATTAAAATAATTTTCCTATCCCTATTGTTTTTGGCTGGTACGCTCCAAGCACAGAATGCCTTACCAGCAAAGACTATTAAAGACTTGAAGGGAAAATCTGTTAAGGCTTCAGAATTAAAGAATGAAAGTGGTCCTATGATAATCAGTTTTTGGGCAACCTGGTGCAAGCCTTGCCTGAAAGAATTGAATGCCATTGCGGATGTTTACGATGATTGGAAAGATGAAACGGGGGTAAAACTGGTTGCGATCTCAATTGATGATGCCCGAGCAGCTCATAAATTGCCTTCATTTGTAAATGGCCAAGACTGGGATTATGAAGTATATTTGGATGAGAATGGAGATTTGAAGAGGGCCATGAATGTAGTCAATGTGCCACATACATTCCTTCTGAATGAGAAGGGAGAGATCGTTTATCAACGAACCATTTATGCTCCCGGAGATGAGGAATTACTCTATGAGAAGATTCAAAAACTCAAAAAAGGCGAGTAAAAGTTGCTAATTTCAAGGAATTATGTTTTAAGACATAAGGCAATCATGCTTAGATTAACGGCACTCATTTTCTGACTAAATTCATAAGCCTCCTTTATATAAAGCGTTGGTCTTTATGTTGAAAGTTTTATTTCCCAGATGAATGAGATAAATTTTCGTACATAATCGCAACGTACATTAAGTCATCGCACAATGAAATTATTGGTTAACTCGGCTATTCTGTTACTCGGATTCGCTTTTATTTTCGGCGGATCTCTGGATGCTCAAAACCAGAAAGAGGTAACAGTAAACATCACCATCGAATCGGATGGATATAAGACAAGAATTGATACTACCTTCATCGTAGATCGAGAATCTGATGCAGACAGGGTAATTGACGCCCTGATCAAATCTCGCTACAGCGATCAACAGAAGATGGAAAAGGTTGTCATCATTAAGGATGCGAAAAATAACGATGCTGTTCTGCATGGTAAAGTAGCCCCTCGCAAAAAGAGCAAGGCTATGATGGGGGTTTACCTCGAAACCAATTCTCGTGGAGAAGGAGTCAGGATCACTTCGGTAACCCGTGGAGGCGCTGCTGAAGCAGCTGGGCTTCGCAGGGGAGACCTTATCCTTGAGATCGACGGAAAAAGGCTGGGTAGCTACCACGATCTTGTCAAAACCAAAGAGGCTTACGAGCCAGGAGATGAGATGCGAGTTATCTTCCTAAGAGATGGAGACAGATTTAGCACGGAATTGACCCTTAAGGGGGAAACCAGTCCACATATTACATTCGAGAAGAAACAAAATACTTCCTCCCAATCACGCAAAGCATTCCTTGGAGTCTATACCGATGAGCTAAGTGCAGATCAGGCACGTAGACTTGGACTGACTTCTCAACAAGGGATTTACCTTGAAGGCATTGTGCCTTACAGTGGAGCTGCGAGAGGCGGTTTGAAAAAGGGCGATGTGATAGTATCTATTGATGGTCGTCCACTGGATGCTTCCTGGGAGCTTGGAGATGCATTGGGTGAAAACAGACCCGGTGATCAAATCAACATCTCTTTTATCCGTGATGGAAGATACCAGAATACCCTGGTTACCCTTACTGATAAAGAGACAGTTAACAACCGTAAACCAAAGAAAGTAAAAGTTAAGACCCAAAAGGCTTTCCTGGGTGTTCATTTGGAGAATGAGTCAGGTGGAGGGGTAAGAATCACCGGAATCGTAGATAATTCCGCTGCTGAGGCTGCTGGCCTTCGTCGTGGAGACATCATCCTGAGCATGGGAAGGTATACTACAGAGACTTACGGAGACCTGTCCAAGGCCATGACCAAGTTTACTCCCAATGAGCGCGTAAGAATCATCTTCGATAGAGACGGTAGAACCAGAAGTACTTCAGTTACAATGGGTAGCAAGACTGTAGAAAAGTGGGTGGAAGTACCAGCAGAAGAAGACATGGATGAAGACTTCGACGAAGATTTTGACCTTAGCCCAAGAAGGGAGCGTGATACAGAGAGAGAGTTGCGTAGAGAATTAGAAGAATTGGTAAGAAACTCAAGTGATAGGAGAAAGGCAGAAAGACTTGTGCGATTTATGAATGAGCCTAGCCTTGAAATGGATCTTTTCCAGTTCTATCCCAACCCAAACAATGGCCGCTTTACATTGAGATTCCGCCCAGAGGATAGAGGAGACCTTCAAATCAGAATTTACAACCTTCAGGGTAAAGAAGTTTATCTAGAGTACATTCAGGACTTCAGAGGTGAGTACAACAAGGAGATCAATATTTCCAAAAATGCTCCTCGTGGGACTTATTTCCTTCAGTTGACTCAAGGTGATAGGGGCATGGTAAAAAGAATAGTTGTGAAATAAGTTTATAGTGATAAGAATTTTTCTCATGGCCAGCCCGATTCGGGCTGGCTTTTTCTTTTTGAGAAATTAACTTAAGAAACCGTAGGTGAAGGGGTTTTGAAGGAGTTGAGATGGTTGCTTGAAAAATATTTGAGGATCATTAAACCATAGGTGGTATTTTGAGTCAAAGAAACGATTGGCTTTCTCATGACCATTTCAAACTAACCAGCTACTAATATGGCCACTTTAGCTAAAAGGACGGGCGTCCTTGGAAGAAGGTTGGCAGCCCACCTGCTCAGGAGGGCGACCTACACACCTACAAAGGCTCAAATAGAAGCCTTTTCTCTGATGACTGCTGAGGAGGCGTTCAACGCCCTGATGCAAGTTGACCCTCCTTCTATTCCAGAACCTATAGATCCTCTTACGGGAGTACCCTGGATTGATTCAGGTTTAAATCCTGTAAGTACTACTTCGGCACTTAGGCGCTATGTCTCAATCTGGTGGCTGGATGAAGCCAGGCAGGACAACAGCCTTTTATCAAAAATGTCCTTTTTCCTTCACACGGTCTTTGTGGCAGCTATCGAAGGCCTCTCCGAGCGTGTGTATGACCATATCAGGCTGCTAAGGTTCTATGCCCTGGGCAATTTCAAGAGCTTTGCACTTAGGATGACCATGGACAACATGATGTTGGGTTTTTTGGATAACACTTTAAACAACAAGGGGAATCCAAATGAGAACTATGCCAGGGAATTTCTGGAACTCTTCACAATCGGTAAGGGAGAACAAGTGGGAGCCGGAGATTATACCAATTACACAGAAGATGATGTAGTGCAGGCAGCAAGGGTACTGACAGGCATAAAAACCAGTTTGAGAGGGACGGTAATAGATCCTGAGTCAGGAGTTCCCCTTGGCCGGATTGCGTTTAATCAACATGATACTGCTAATAAGTCATTCAGCCACAGATTTGATAGCCAGACCATCGTTGGAGCTAGCAATTCAAATGATGTAATCAGGGAGCTGCAGGATTTCATTGACATGATTTATGCGAAGGAAGAAACCGCAAAGAATTTTGTCAGGAAACTTTACCGCTTTTTTGTAGGCCGTAAGATTGACGCTCAAATAGAAAACGATGTAATCACTCCTCTGGCAAGCACTTTCTTTAATGGTGGCTACGAAATTGAGCCTCTTTTAAGGGAATTGTTCACCAGTACCCATTTCTACGATGAGGATGATTCTGACAGTACAGATGAAATCATCGGAAATATGATAAAGGGGCCTTTGGAACTATTCCTGGGAGGAATGTCCTTTTTCGATGTGAAGGTTCCCGATCCTGCGGTTGACGCAAATGCTCATTATAGAATTTTCTACAGTTTCAGCATTACAAATGTATTTTTTGCCCAGGCAGGTTTCTTATTATTTGCTCCGCAAGTGGTAGCAGGCTATCCTGCCTATTATCAAGCACCCTCCTATCATAGGAACTGGTTCAGTTCCAGTACAATCATCGCTAGGTACAAATTAGGTGAGATTTTGACCTCTGGAAACAGGGTATTGGCTGGTGGAAGAACAGGAGATGTGAAAATAGACATAGCAGAGTGGACTAAGAATAACATCAGTGCTCCTGATGATGCAAATATCCTGATAAAAGAATTTTTGGATTTTCTGATTCCTGAGACCAGCAGCCGAGACCGTTTTAAATACTACCTGGAGGATATTTTCCTGGCAGACCAAACCCTGGCAGATTGGGCTTATGAGTGGGGTAACTTCGTCTTGACAGACGATGATACAGAAGTTCAAATCCCTTTGAATAACCTTGTGGTAGCTATCATGTATTCACCCGAATACCAACTGTTCTAAACTCTTTCAAATCAAAGAAAATGAAAAGAAGAAATTTTTTGAAATTGGGTGGAGCCGCGGTAGCTAGCCCTTTTGTCCTGAATGGTTTGCCTTTGCAAGCTTTTAGTACACACAACCTCGCCAATGCCATGAACTGTAGCGAGGTAAATGAGCGTGCATTGGTACTGGTACAATTGAGAGGAGGAAATGATGGGTTGAATACCATTATACCGATTGGTCAATATTCCCAATATCAGGCCTTAAGGCCCAATCTGCATATCGCAAATGCCGGAGCCAATTCCTATATAGATCTGGACCTTACCATGCCTATGGCTGATCGTGTAGGCCTTCACCCCAATATGCAGGCTGTTAAGGATATGTATGACGATGGACTTGTTTCGATTGTTCAGTCTGTGGCCTATGTAGATCAGAACCTTTCTCATTTTAAATCCACAGACTTGTGGTTGTCAGGGGGAGATGGTACACCTCCGAATTTCAATAAGCAAACCGGATGGATGGCGCGCTACCTGGATCATACCTATCCTGGTGTTGCCGGAAATCCCCAACCCTATATGCCAGATCCCCTTGGGATTCAATTGGGCGATCCCAAGCCGTCTTTGGGATTCCACACGGATCATGAGCATGGGGCAGGGATCAACCTGAGTGGACAGGACCCTTCAGGCTTCTACAGCCTTATTTCGGAGATCGGTGGACCACCGGTATCACCTGTGCCCAATTCTGAATATGGATCTGAACTGGATTTCATCATGAACATGGAGGCCAGCATCAGCAAATATGCCCAAAGGATCACCGAGGTTTTCGACAATGGAACGAATATGGGTACCTACCCCAACCATGACCTTGCGGATCAATTGAAAACAGTTGCAAGACTTATCAATGGAGGATGTAAAACGAAGATTTACCTGGTCAAAATTGGGGGTTTTGATACCCATGTGAATCAGGTATTAAACACTGCTTCGCACGAAGGCTTCCATGCCGATCTTTTACTGGAACTCTCAGAATCCATCAAGGCATTTTTAGAAGACCTTAAGCTGATGCAGCTTGACAATAAAGTCTTGACAGCTACCTTCTCCGAGTTTGGGCGTAAGCCTGTTGAAAATGGTAGCCTAGGTACTGACCACGGGAGCCTTGCCCCTATGATGATATTTGGAAAAGCAGTCATTCCAGGTGTAGTGGGTACAAATCCTGATTTTACAGGCATTCAGAATGAGCATTTCAGTAGTTTCCAATATGACTACCGACAGGTATTTACCACCCTCGTACAGGATTGGCTGGGTGCTTCTGATGATGCGATTGAAGCTACAGAAATGAAGGAGTTTTTACCCAATAAACTTAGTATCGTAGATGCAGATCATTATGTAGATCCAGCTTGTCATATCAATCAAATTACAGGGAACGTAACCAGTTTAGAAGAAGAAAACTTTGACCCACAGGTGAAGCTATTCCCAAATCCAGCAGCTGATGAGTTCCACATTAGTTTCCAGACCAACAAGGCTGAGCAAGTGAATGTGAAAATGTTTGATTTGCAAGGGAAGAGTATCCTGGTAAGACACCATCAGGCATGGGCTGGGGTGAACCAGGTAGACATCGAAATCCCTCAGGTGGTAGAAGGATATTATGTGGTAAAACTGATCGGAGAGGGTGGGGCAGAGATCTTGTCCGAAAAGCTGTTGGTAAGATGATGTAATAGTGTAATTGAATGGAAATAAAAAGGGCTGGATACAATCTCCAGCCCTTTCCATCTTTATGTCCAAATTATTTGCTATAATCGTAGAAGCCTTTACCTGTTTTTCTGCCTAGGTGTCCAGCCATGACCATGTTTTTCAATAGGGGGCAGGGAGCATACTTTGGATTGCCGAATCCATCGTGAAGAACTTCAAGTATAGCCAGGCATACATCCAGCCCAATAAAATCTGCCAATGTAAGCGGCCCCATGGGATGTGCCATTCCCAATTTCATGATAGAGTCGATTTCTTCTACACCCGCTACACCTTCATAATAGGTATAAATCGCCTCATTGATCATAGGCATAAGGATGCGGTTGGCAACGAAACCCGGATAATCATTGGCTGGTACAGGGATCTTGCCTATATCCTTTGAAAGCTCCATGATGTCATTTTTTACTTCATCTGTGGTGTCATATCCAGATATTACCTCGACCAGTTTCATGACTGGGACAGGGTTCATGAAGTGCATTCCGATCACTTTTTCACTTCTACCGGTAGCAGAAGCAATTTGGGTGATGGAAATGGAAGAAGTATTGGAGGCGAGAATTGCCCTTTCAGGAGCAGACTCATCGATTTGAGTAAAAATCTTAAGTTTGAGGTCTACATTTTCCGTAGCAGCTTCTACCACAATATCTCTATCGCTTACTCCTTCAGAGATTTGCGTATAAGTTTTGATTCTACCCAAGGAGGCAGCTTTATCCGCTTCTGTTATCAGCTCCTTTTTGATTTGGCGATCCATGTTTTTGTTGATGGTTGCCAAGCCTTTTTCAAGGGCTTTTTCCGAGATGTCAATTAGGTTTACTTCGTAGCCACTCTGAGCGAATACGTGGGCGATGCCATTTCCCATGGTCCCGGCACCAATTACAGCAACTTTTTGAAAGCGTTGTATCATAAATTGTAGTTAGTATTAATTTGAATAAGGAGTATTCTTCCTTTGATTTAGCAATGCGAATTAACGAATTGAAGCAAAATTTCCCTACTCCTCATCGTGATAAATGCCAATGAACCTTTCTCCTGTAGATTTTGCATAGCCCCTGTACATCCCTGAGCTGTTGAATGGCATGGCGATGTTGCCATCTTTATCAACTGCGATGAGACCACCGCTGGCATTGATGGCTTTGAGCTTGTCCATGATGATATAATTGGCTGCTTTTTCCAAGGATTCTTCCAGGTAGGACATACGGGCAGCGACGTCATAGGCTACCACATTTCGTATGAAGTACTCTCCATGGCCAGTACAGGAAACAGCACATGATGCATTGTCTGCATAGGTTCCTGCTCCAATGATGGGGGCATCTCCGACCCTCCCATATCTTTTGTTCATCATCCCTCCGGTGGAGGTTCCCGCGGCCAGGTTGCCCTCTTTATCCAGTGCAGCACAGCCTACAGTGCCATACTTTTTCTTCATGCCAGCTTGTGAAGCCATCTGGCCTTCGAGTATCCTGGCAAGTTGGCTCTTTCTTTTTTCGGTAATGAAGTAATCATTTTCCACCATTTCCAGTCCGTATGATTTTGCAAATATTTCCGCACCTTCCCCAGACATCATGACGTGCTTGGAAGAGTCCATGACCAACCTGGCTGCTGCAATTGGGCTTTTTATGGTTCTTACCCCGGCTACCGCACCTGAGTTTCTGCTTTTGCCATCCATAAAGGAAGCATCAAGTTCTGCCTTGCCCTGGTTGGTCAAGACCGCTCCTTTCCCAGAGTTGAAAAGTGGATTTTCTTCCATGCTTTGAATGGCAGCAATGACAGCATCCTGTGCAGCTCCACCTTCTTTGAGGATGGTTTCTCCTGCCTGTAAGGCTGTCTCCAAAGCGGCTCTATAAGCCTTCTCCAGTTCAGGAGTCATCTTGGATTTCTTGATGGCTCCGGCACCACCGTGAATCACCAAAGCATATTCAGGCCGTGCCTTTTTTTCTGCTGTGGTTTGTGCATTTCCCGATTCACAGCCCCATTGGAGCATAAGAGGGATCACCAGTAGTAAGCATAAGTATCTCATACATCATTTTTTTTTAGATTTGAAAAAATAAAAATTAAGGATCACTCTCCAAAATTCTACCTCCAAATGCCACTAAGACATAGGACTTTCTTCAAACTCTTGCCCCTTCTTTTTCTTTCTTTTATTCAATTGAGCTGCCAGATGCCTGAAAAAAGGGACAGCCAAGGAGAGCAAACTTCCACCCAAAACGAAGCTGTCAAAAGTCAGTGTATCATTGTAGTTACTGATAATTGGGATACCGCAAATGGGAAGTTATACACCTTTTCCAAAAAAGGAAGCTGGGGAAAATGGGTCAAGGAAAGGCCTGTGATTGATGTATTAATAGGCAAAAAAGGCCTGGGATGGGGGATTGGAATTGATAATTTTAAGGGAAATGAAGGCCCCAAGAAGAAAGAGGGTGATTTGAAATCTCCCGCAGGTATATTTCAGCTTTCAAATGCCTTTGGCTATTCCAAAGGTGAAAGCAATTTCAATTGGCCATACATGCAAATCATCCCCAGCACCATGTGCATTGAGGATGGCGATTCTCGCTTTTACAACAGAATCATAGATGAGGATACCCTTGTATCTGATTGGAGGGGAACTGACCATATGCTCAGAAAGGATGACCTCTACGAATGGGGTGTTTTTGTAGAGCACAACCCCAATCAGGTAAATGGAAGTGGCTCTTGTATCTTCCTCCATGTGTGGAGACCCGGAGGCAGTGGTACTGCTGGCTGTACCTCCATGGACAAATCCGAGATGAAAAAACTGATCCAATGGCTTGATTCTGAGGCAGAAGTCCTGCTTGTGCAATGTCCACGTAGTGAATATTCAAAATTGCAATCTGCTTATAGCTTACCCTCAATTTATGATTAATATTTTAGGAAATGCTGTACAAAAGTGTATGCGAACTATTTATATTGTCATAATATTCTACACTGAAAACAACCGATCATTCAAGATAACCAACATTTAAAACTTCATTTTATACCATTTATACTTGCTAACAGACCATTCATGCATTTTGCGTAAAAGGCCAATCTTTGTGGCAACATATTTGCCTAATTGGGTATGAAAGCAACGAGCTTTGGCAAGAATAATCAGGAATGTTACCTGTTTAGGACTGCAAATTGATTGATGATTGATAAGACAAGTTCTCAAACAAACAATCTCTCTCTTGTCCGCAAGGACCTTACATCCAAATAAGTTTTTTCATGGTGTTTGTTTGGGTTTGGACCGCTCTTCGTGACGAAGAGCGGTTATCTTTTTGGGCTATTTGATAAATAGCAGGAAGCATTGATGTCCCATTCATTACAACTATTCCCCATCTATATTCCCACCGAAAAAAACTTGAATTTCCTCCAATTGAGTAAGCAAATTATCAAAAGCCTGGTTTACTATTCCTGACATTGCCCAATAATTTGGGCTCACAGCCATTGTCATAGTGTAAGTTTCAGGCCTTTCTTCTTGAATAAATACCCAGGTTGCGTCATAGGTTGTATCTTCTTCCCAGCCCATATTTTTGTAGACTTGCTGCAATTCCCCATTTCGACCAATAAAAATTAACCTTAACTACTTTATAAATTCATATATTTTCATTTGTTTATGGTGTAAGGAAAAACATTAACCTAACCTAACTAAGCTGATGAAAAACTTTAGGAAGCTATTGGCTTTTCTGATGCTGCTACTTTTTGTCTGGCTACATTATCCCAGAATTATCCAATTCTGGATGCACGATGTCCCAAGCATACTCGCAAGTGCGCTCTGAACGGAAATCGATCCATTGAAACCAAATTAATTGCCCTTCCATACTGGAGGGCAATTTTAGTTTTGTAGCTTATTAGGAAGAAATTATAAGGCTTTATGGATAGAATGAAGCAGTTTCGAGCTTTGGTTGAGGATAAATTACTAAATTAAGGAAATTCCATATATCCGACTTCGAAGAAAAGCTACATGAGGAAATTGTTACTCTACCTAATACTTGGATTCTTTGCTTCCCCTGCCATTGGCCAAACAGGAAACAACCCATGTTTGGATAGATTTCCCTTGCATGTAGTGGTGCTGGGATCTTCCACAGCTGCAGGTTCGGGCCCCTCGCACCCGGATAGTACCTGGGTAAATCGGTATAGGAGGACATTAAAATCTATAAATCCCAAGCACGAAGTAAGCAATCTCGCCAGAGGAGGCTATAATACCTATCGTCTGATGCCAACTGGCTTTATCCCTCCGGCAGGCTTTCCTGAACCTGATACTAGCCGAAACATTAGCATGGCATTGTCTCTCAATCCAGATGCAATTATCATCAATCTCCCCTCCAATGATGCAGCGATAAATGTCTCGGCAGCAGCCCAAATGCAAAATTTTCGCATCATGGTGGATAGTGCGAGGAGGCAAGGCGTTCCGGTATGGGTGTGTACGACTCAACCCAGGGTGTTTTCTACCTCCAAGGTGTCGGTTCAGCTTGCCGTAAGGGATTCGATCTTTGCGGTTTTTGGCAGCAGGGCCATTGATTTTTGGAGTGGGCTTGCAGATAGTATTGGGCATCCTCTTGGAACCTATGATTCTGGGGATGGGGTACATTTGAATGACGCTGGGCATAAGATTTTATTCGAAAGGGTACAGGCAGCAAATGTGCTGGATAGCGCCTTTGCCATTAGGTATCAGACAGATAAGCCGATTCATACCTTGCTGAATTTGTCGGTGGAGTCCTCATGTGGAGGAAGCAGCGTTCCCATCACCCTATCCCGAATTAATATTGGAGCTGAAGATTCTGCAAGGGCCGTTTTGAAGGTAAAGGCTATTCCCCTTTCGGGGGGCATGACTGTATCCTTTTCGGACAGCCTTGGGATGCTCTCATCCTGTGAGATCGACACTTCTAATATTTTCATTGAAATTCCAAGCGGAGGCTTGTGGGAAGTACTGGCCATAATCGAACAGGGAGGAAATAAAGATAGCCTAAGCAAGAAAATAAGGATGGCCTATGAAGCAGTTCCTTTGCCTTTTGATGAATCCATATGCATTGGGGAGGAGGCGAATTTATATGTCCTTCCAAATGGACAGAACAAACTTTCCTGGTTCATCAACTCCCATGATACCATGCCCTTTCATCATGGAGATTCCTTGAATCTCACCAACCTTCTGACAGATACCACTTTTTGGGTGAGCAGTACAGGGGAGGAGGAACTTTGGTTTGATAGCTTACAAACGGTGGACATGTATGACAGAAGCTGGAATGGAATCATGGTAGACCTGATTCCGGAGGTTGACCTTATCATGGACACACTTTTTCTGGCAACTAGTCAAATTGGGCAGCAAAGCATTTATTTATATACATGCCAGGGGGGACATCAAGGCAAGGAACAAGACCCACAGAGCTGGCAATTTTGGGATAGCATAACCGTAAATGTTCCCACCACCAGCAGTTGGTATCCTTTTCCACTGGATTCCTTTACTGTAAATGCAGGTGATAGCCTTGGTCTTTACATCCACTTTGCTGATCCTACTCATCGAATGCCTTATCAGGCGCTAAGCCAGGCGCGCAGCTTTTCAAACTCGGATTTGACCCTTGTGAGTGGTACAGGCATTTCTTTCACCTTTGGGCAGACGTTTTATCCAAGGATGATCAATGCAGGAATTGCTTATCATCAAAGGATAGGTCCTTGTGAAAGCGATCGGCTAGCCATTGATGTTGATGTTACTGATCCTGCATTTAGCCTTGGGGTAGATACAGCAATGAATGTGGGAGATACGTTGTTGTTAAGTGGACCACCGGCAGATCATTACCTCTGGTCTACCGGGGATTCAAGTCAGCAAATAGAAGTTTTTTCTCCCTCGATGTCGGGAGATAGCCTGGAGGTATGGTTGCAAATCAATACAGGTCCTTCTTGTACTTTTAAGGACAGCATAAAGGTGGAGTTTTTAAGGACTACTTCAGTTTCAAAAGCCCTCGATGAGTTTTCTTTCAAATTCGATCCCCAAAACCGAATGTTCTGGCTAGAGGGCATGCCAGCTCGCAAAGAATCCTTGGTTTTGATAGATGTCATGGGCAGGGAGCTTTTTCGATGGGGTTGGAAAAAGGAAACACAGCCTTATTCGATTCCAGATATCTCTCCAGGTGTTTATTGGATTCATCCCATTAATGTTGCCATAAGGCTTTTTCATTAACTTTCATAAGTTAATCCGGTTCTTTCCTGATGCTCAATGTAGGTACCAAGCCTGCCATCAGGATGAGAAAACCACCTACCATTGTCCAGACTCCCGGTTTTTGATTCAGCAGGATTAAAGCCAAAACAATTCCATAAAGGGGTTCCATACTTACGATGAGACTTGCAGTACTCGCCTTGATATGTGCCAGGCTTTCATTAAAAAGGCCATGGGCAATGCCAGTAAATAGAATTCCCAGGAGTATCAACAAACCCCAGGTATTCGGATTTACAGGGATTTCCAAGCCTAAATTGAAGGGAATCAAGGTAAGGAATGCGAAGAGGTTTTGATAAGCTGCGATTTGCAGGCCAGTCATTTCTTTATTCAAGCCACGGTTTATAATCGCCATGACGGAAAAGGAGGCCGCACCAGCCAGCCCCCAAAGGACTCCTTCAATCCCGAAATTTTCGTTGAGGGCATCTTTTCCGACGATGCTTACTCCAACCAGCACCAGCAAGGCCAGCAAAATGTCCCTGCTGCTTATTTTTTCTCTAAAGAAAAGGGGTTCCAGTAGGCCAGTAAATAGTGGGAAGGTGCTGAAAGTCAGGAGTCCAATGGCTACATTGGTCATTTGTATGGCCTTAAAGAAAGCAAGCCAGTGAAAGGCCAAAATGATTCCTGTACTCACCAGCCTGAACCAGATATTCTTGTCCTTAGGGAAGGTCATTCTTCCAAATAAGGAAAGCCCAATGATCAGAGAGACAGAGGCAAAGAGGGTCCTGCCTGATACAATTTGAACAGGAAAAAGCCCCCCAAGCCATTCCGCAAATAATCCGGGAAATCCAAAAAGAAGGGTTGCCACATGTACCAGTATCAAACCTCGTCGGTGGGAATTCATGTCAGAATGATACAACTATTTTGAACATGAAAGAATAAATAGGCTTGTATCTTTAAGTTTCAAACTAGTTCCTCCGTATTTTAGCAGTACTGGATTTAGCAAGTAAAAGCTGGAAGACTCATTTGCTTGCTACAATTTTATGGGCTATAATGTTATTGGCATGAAAAAAATACAGCAGCTTAAAGTAGCGTATTTCTCGCTGATACTGATCCTTTTAACATTAATTCCTGTTTCAAAATCTTTCGGGCAATTTGAATTGAATCCCAGCTTTATTGGCACAGGGGGAGTTTCTATTCGACTTGGGAAGTATGTCAATCAGGTAGGACTAATTGGGCAGTTGGCTTATTTGGAAGAGTTTGTTCAAATCAATGCCCAGCTTCGCTTGACCTATAATTTTACCCAGTTGGGGCCCAGACCCAAGCTACCAGGCTGGGAAGTGCAAAGTTCACTCGGAGCAGTAGTGGCCTACGGGCCTGATTACCCGGCTCAAATGTTCCTTTCGCCTATCTCAAGCCAATTAGGAAGGAGGTATGCAACCGGATATGCCTGGACCTACTACTGGGATCAGATGAAAACCAGTCAGTGGACTGCTACTATAGGTCAGCATATTTCAGATATCAGCCTGATATCCGAGAACGATGCCTATACAGGCTTCATCGATGATAAATTTCGCACGGGTACATTTGCTGTGCTCTATCGGGTAGATAACTACGAATTGGCTTGGAACACTATTCTTTGGACGGGTGATACCAGAAGCAAGGGGGTAAAACGGGTCAAGGAAACTGAATACCCGGCAAAATATGGCTATAAGGACCTTTCTAATGGACTTTACGGAGCTTTTTCGCATGGAATCACCGCACTTCAAGCAAAGGCTCTCCTGCCATTTAATCAAGCTGTCCAGGCACAGTTGGGCTTAGATTCCGAGCGAATTCGCCATATGCTACAGAATCAATTGATTCATGACATGGTATTTTTACCTGAAAACTGGGTCAAGGCTAAAAATCCACATGTGCCTATGTTGGATAATGATGGCCAGCCATTCCTCTTTAAGGACGGACAAGCAATCAAGGCAGCAGCCTTGTATTTCAACCTGGCCTTGAATCCCACTTTATTCTATTGAAAATTTATTCTGGATTTTCGAACTCCTTCACTTCGACCATACCTGCATAAATTCCAAGGAACCGCTTTTTAAGGTCTGAAGGATCTCCATTGACCTTGGACAAGCGTTTTTTCATCAATTCGATAAAACTTTGTTTTTCCTCTTCAGTGTATTTTGAAGCAAATATATCTTTCTGATGAAGCAAGTCGTAGGCAATGTAATTGCTCGGCCAGAGGGTATAGAGCTGATGGATCTCCTGGTCTATCAGCTTGGCCAATTCCTTGATCCAGTCATTCTTATTGTCCAGGCTAGGCAGAGAATCCAATTTATCATCCAAAGGCCTTCCGATAGAAATTTTAATCCTTCCCTTGGAGCTTCGAATGCCTGAAAGCATGGCTCTCTTATCGTCTTTGGTATAGGGTAGTTTATGTGCCTTATGATGTGTTTCCTCTGCTTTTAGGGCATCGCAGGGTTCAAATTCGTAACTAATGGCTAAGGGGACGATATTTAGTTCCTTAAAACTGGCCACTTTGTCTTCTGTTCCACTGATTTGGAGCATTTTTAAGACTGCAGGATGTGTTTGGTCTTTGCCATCCTTGGTTCTGCCACTCCGCTGGGCGATCCAGATAGAGCTATTTTCATTGATGATGGAGTGCCTCATGTACCTTGAAAGACGCTCTGAATAAGCCATCAACTGGTTTCTCGGGACTGAACGATGAACTATAAAGGCCTTGTTGATCTTCATCAGATCTGTAATGAGATTCGAAACCATGAGGTTGTCACCTATGGCTATGCGAGTAGTATTTAATCCTGCATCATGCAGGGCCACATTAAAAAAGGCGGAGTCGAGAATGATGTCCCTGTGGTTGGATATGAAGAGGTAGGCCTGATCAGGTTTAAGGTTTTCGATGCCTTGAACTTCGAAGCCTTTGCTACTCATAGCAAGGATACGAAGAAGGGTTTCATGGATATAACCTGCCTGAAACTGTTCTACACGTGTTATATTTTTCAGATCTTCAATGATCTGGCTCTTGGTCAACTCTGGAAATAAAACCCCCATCATAATGAAGAAAGAAGGTTTTTCAATTAATCTTTGGAATACCTCCTGAACCTCGTAATCATAATAAGGCCTTATGTCATCAAAAGACAAAACGAAATCTGTCATTAAGGCTGAATTGGTTTTTGGGTGAACTTCAAATTCCCTTAGGAAAGTTTGAACCGCAATATAGGATTATTTTGTCGGATGGATTGGCCGAAATATTTTTTCTAGCCTTCCCATCCCAGGTTTAATCCTGTTGTCCAAGCCTTTAATCCGTCGGATCGCCTATACAAAGATCCCCTTATTTCGATGCTTTTTAGCATGCCGATTCTTCCTTTCCTCAATTTAAACCTCAGCAAACCAAAAACAGGGGCATACCTGATTCCCATTCCAACTTTAAGGCTGCCAAATCCTGAAAGATCATAATCAGAAGTATAATACTCCTCTGTACTCAGGTGCTGGCCAAATGGAGCAAAGTACCTGGATGCCCTTTGGTAGTGCAGCCTGGTATAAGGAAAAAGTGTGAAAAATGGACTGGGCTTAATAGGAAGTTCAACATTGATGGTATGCGCGAGTAAGTCCCAGTTGTCATAATAAAACCTGTAATAGGTTCGAAGAACCATGAAGTCGGTTGGGAAATAATTGACCCGAAAGCCAATGGGATACTTTATCCTTAAAGCCGGAAGTCGCTCAATGTCAGGTAATTCTTTTCCTTGAAAATATACCCTGTGGAAGGGAGTTGAGAGAAGTCCTTGCTGTACCACCAATTCGCCACTTACTGATGCCTGTAGTCTTGGATTGATAACCTGGGAATAGGTTCCGGAGAAGTTATATGACCGCCTTTTATCGGTTGGGAGGGAGACCAGGCCAGGAGCACGAAGCTCCTCAGGGAAAATGACAATCCAGGTATCTAAAAATACCTGTAACCTCAAAGCAAGTTCTCTATTTTTCTGAGGATTATTCCAAACCAAGCCTCCGCCAAAGGAGGATGAAATGTAATCTGATTCAATACCTCCCCCCGCAAATACTGACCATGATAATTTGTTGGGAATGATTTCTTTTGAGTAAGCAAAAATCAGGTTAGCGTGGGCATCCTTGATGGATGCAGAAGAGACATAACTGTCGATTTTATCGGTAGAGGCAGATGTATACTGATTGATGCTGCCTTGTATGTCAATAGCAGAAGCTGTATCAAGAGGTACGTGGACGATAATTTTGGCTGCCATGTCTCGGAGTTCCTCCGTCCCCTGGCCTCCGGTTACGGCTGAATGGATGCCATCCTGTTCGTAATAATTGAACAATATATCAATCTCGGTAGGGCCTTTGGCCTGGGCAGAATCCCTTGGAACTTGACCAATGCCAAGGCTAAAAAAAATGAGAAAAATGGAGATGAGTAAAAATCTTATCATGGTTTTGCTCAATTACATCCACAGCCTCCGCCGACCTTGCCACCATTGGCTCCTGCGGCACCTTCCCTGTAGGCTTCAAAATTTCTCTCGTAGAAATCTCCCTTCCTGGCCTTCAAGGCCATGTCATGGTCATTGAGGTACATTTTCTCATAGGCCTTGACCGATACACAGGCATTTAAAGCCGGTATAGAAAGCAATATCAGGATGGCTAAAACAAGTTTTCTAGTTTTTTTCATCTTTCAGTCCGATTTTTTTCAAAGGCTTGGCTTCAGGTTTCTTCTCAGCGTAATATTGGAGTTCAAGACCTTTAGAAGTAAACATCTCCCCCTCATCATCTACAATTATGCCTTCAATGCCCCTCAGCCTTTCTATGAATTTAATTCCATCTGCTGGCCCCATTACAAAGACCGCTGTTGCGAGTGCATCTGCCAATTCTGCATCGGGGCAAAAAATACTTACGCTTGCTACTCCTTGTACAGGGTATCCTGTTTTAGGATTGATGATATGTGCATACCTATTCCCATCTATATGGGTATACCTCTCATAATCACCTGAGGTAACCACAGAGAGATCATTGATAACTAGCCATGCAAGCATGTTGGACTTGTCGTGGGGATCTGCAATTCCTACGTGGAAATCATTTCCGTCAATGTCTTTCCCCCAGCAAATAAGGTCCCCACCTGCATTTACCAGCCCATTTTTAATCCCTAGCTCTGTCATAACAGCTTTTGCCCTATTGGCCGCATAGCCTTTCCCTATCGCTCCAAACCCAATTTTCATCCCTTCCTTTGTGAGTGTTACTGTCGTGTCTTTGAAATTAAGGAGGATATTTTCATAGCCAATATTTCTCACAGACTCCGCCACCGATTCCGAATCCGGGAGACTGGTCATGCTTCCATCAAATTTCCAAATTCTATCCGCGGAGGCAAAACTGATGTCAAAACTTCCCCGGCTTACACTTGATACCTTGAGGCTGCGGTGAATCAGTTGAAATAGTTCCCAATCCACTTTGACCGGACCTCTCCCGGCCATGCGGTTGACTTTGCTTGTTTGAGAGTTTGCTTGCCATGATGAAATAAGGGCTTCGATCCGCCGAACTTCTTTTATAGCTTTATCGATGGATTCTATGCAAAGACTTTGGTCTTCATGGATGGCCTTGAAAATAAATGCAGATCCCATGAGCTTCACGGCCTTTTGTTCATAGGAGGGCGTATTCTGTGAATACGTAACACCAAAAGTGAATAGGATTACCAGAAAAAGCCGCTTAATAAAGGGCCAATTCAAGACCGGCATGTAGTCCAATACCATATACATTGTGCTTGGATTGAAGGTATTTGCTGTTTAGATCCCTGAACAAGACATTGGTATATCTTGGATAAAGCAAAAGATTGACGTTAGGGCTCAAGGCCACAGAAAAATGCAGTTCTCCTGCTCTGTATATCCTTCTGCTAAATGTAAGAGATTCAGGATGCTGTGCTCGAACCTGGGTAAGACCTGCTAGAAAAACTGGTGTGAGCCTAAACCTTGGCTTACGGATGATATGCCATCCTATTTTTCCTACCAAATAGGTGATAGGAATGTAATCTATACCATCTTCTGCAATGGAGTATTTATTAAAGCTACCTCTGCGGTGGTCTGAAGAAACCATTCTGCTATCTTCAAGCCTCGTCCGACCTGCTTGCACACCCAGGAGAATCTTTTCAGTTGAATAAGACACCGAAATGCTTTGAGGAATGAGGAAGGAAAGGTGGGTTCTGTCATAGCCCCTGTGGATTTGGGGTAAGGTATCAGTCTGGCCTTTGTCATAGACCCACCACCCGGCTCCCAGTCCAGCTTCAAAGCTGATAAGCCACTGTTTTTCCTGCCCCATTAGGCTTGTGCAACTGATAAAAACAGCGATGAAAAGGATTAGTTTTTTTGCCATTCCTCAATCAGTTTGATAAAGGGCGTAGCTCCACCAGCCCTAAATGAACATGAGCCAAGAATTTCTCCTTCAGGACTGATCAGGAGGTTGAATGGGAAATAACCTTCGGGATTATACTTTTCGGCGAGCATCTTATTATGCTGAGTGAGTTCATCAGAGAGTCTGTTTTTTTTCCTTCTTGGAAAGTCAGCATTGACCAGGACAAGGTTTGCCGCTGCATAATCTTTGAATATGCTGTCTGCAAAAATTTCTTTTTTCTGCCTGATACACGGGCCACACCAATCTGATCCACTGAAAACGAGGAGGATAGCCTTGTTTTCTGTTTGTGATTGATTTTGTGCTTTCTCCCAGTCCGTAAGCCATTCAGGTTCCAGGGAATTTGGCTGATGACCTAATGCCAACAACATACTGAAGCAAATGAGGTACTTAATCATAGTGTTTTCCTTATATCAAATATAGGAAAGATTCGGATAAGAGATAGACGGAAAAAACACTTAGACTGCTAGTTCTTTACTCAAGGAAGATGCCCTAATCTGCAATTTGGTATCCAGCATGACATTTTTGTTTGCGTAGTCCACCTCATCTCGGGTAGCGATAATTTCTTCAAGAAGAATGGATGCCGCCTGTCTTCCCATTTGTAGGCTAGGTTGAGAAACAGAAGAAAGAGGTGGATCTACCACTTTTGAAATTTCCCAGTCGCTAAACCCGACAAGAGCAACATCCTTGGGGATGCGATAGCCCATTTCCTTTAGGGCAATCATCGCTCCTAGTCCGACGGCATCGGTGATGGTAAAGATGCCATCACAATCAGGATGCTGGGCGAGTACCTCTTTGGCGAAGCTTTGGCCCTCCTCTATGGTAATGTGAGCGCAGTCATACAATAGGCTGTCATCGAGTGGGAGTCCATGCTTTTTAATGGCATCGATGTATCCTTGGTTCCTGTTTCTGGATGTATAGGCAGATTGGGGCCCTCTGAAGTGGGCTATTTTTTTACAACCTTGTTGAATCATATGCTCAACAGCAAGAAAGGCTCCCTTATAGTCATCAACCACAACTCGAGAAACATCATCCAGGGTAGGGGGTACCTTATCAAAAAAGACAACCGGCACATTGGATTCAAAGAAAGGCTTGAAATGATCAAAGGAATCTGTTTCGTGAGCAAGAGAAACCAGTAAGCCATCTACTCGGCTATCAAACATAGCTCGGGTATCAGCAACTTCTTTTTCAAAAGACTCGTCCGTTTGACAGAGCATTACTTTGTAGCCTGCTTCATAGGCCACTTGCATGATTCCTTTGATGACAGAGGAGAAAAAGTGATTTACAATAGAAGGAATGATAACTCCTATAATTTTGGATTCTCTTTTTCGAAGGCCAGCAGCTATGGAATTGGGCCTGTAATTCAGCTTGTTGGCTAATTCCAGTACCCGCTTTTTGGTGGCGGGACTAATGTCTGGGTAGTCCTTCAAAGCCCTTGATACTGTAGCTGTGCTAATGCCCAACTCTTGAGCTAAATCCGCCAACGTTACCTGTTTTCTACTCATTTCCTTTGCAATCCAATTCTTACCAACTAGGACAAAACAATAGTGATCCTTTCATTCGGTATAAAAGGTTTCGGTTAGCCCCTTTTCCGCGGATCTTACAAGTTCTTTCCCCTCCTTATAATAGAGAATTCGAGCTCGTCAGTTGCCTCCAATACCCATTAACTGGAAAAAAAAGGGATTCTTGTAAATCGAACTCAATTTGAACTTTATTGCTCGATTTTCCTTAATAAAGTACTATTTTTTTTAAACAACGAAAAGCATAACGTAATCGTTTTCGTATATGTTTCTATATCCTCTTGGTATCCAAAGCCTTGATTGATATTAAAAAATTCATAAACTTGAATGTTAGAATATGTTCTAGAACGATCTGAACACTTATTTCATGCCCTTTTCTACGGGCATTTGTTGAGTTTTTTAAGTAAATTATAGGAAACTACTACTACGCCTATGACGGGACGCTTTACCTTTTCTTCAATTTTTCAACCAAAACTTACCTTTTCCACTACTGGAAAATAGGTATGGTAGTCTGCCTTTTTTTCCAGGGCGGATTTTTTTATTGAAGAAAAGAGAAAACTTCCGCATTTTTTTTTAGCGTACATCGGTGAGCATATTAAGGCCAGTTTTTAGGGTCTGCATATAAAGATTTTTTTTAGTTACAGTGAACTACGTTTAACTACTATTTATTATGAGCATCAAACTCAAATCAGTGTCGTTGCTGAAATTTCTGCTTGTCATGGGATTGACCCTGGCATTCGGATTTGTTTCTGCACAGACGACTGTAACAGGTGTTGTTACATCTGAAGATGGTACCGGTCTTGCGGGTGCCACAGTCTTGATTAAAGGGACTACTACAGGAGCCCTGACAGACAATGCTGGTAAATTCCAGTTGGGATCTGTTGGCTCTGACGCAACGCTGCTGGTATCCTTCATTGGATTCGAAACCGCAGAAGTTGCAGTGAATGGCCAGTCTAACATTACTATTGCTATGAAGCCTTCTATTTCACAGTTGGATGAAGTAGTAGTAGTAGGTTATGGAACTGTGAAGAAGAAAGACCTTACTGGTGCTGTAACCAAGGTATCTTCCAAGGACTTCAACCAAGGGGTAATGACAGCTCCTCAGCAGTTGGTTCAAGGTAAGGTAGCGGGTGTACAGGTAGTAGGTAACTCTGGTGCTCCTGGTGCTGAGACTACTTTCCGTATTCGTGGAGCTTCTTCTGTCCGTTCTGGAAACCAGCCACTATTCGTAGTTGACGGAATTCCTTTGGATGGTAGATCTTCCAAGGCGAATATCGGTCTTCCAGGTGGTCTGAACGGTGCCCCTAACACCAACCCACTAACCTTCATCAACCCCAATGACATTGCTTCTATTGAGGTGTTGAAGGATGCATCTGCAACAGCTATCTACGGTTCTCGTGGTGCAAATGGTGTAGTTATCATAACTACCAAATCTGCTCAGGCTGGTGCTCCTCGTATTGACTTCCAGGCGGCTGCTGGTGTATCAAGCATCCTACGTCGTCCAGAAGTTTTGGATGGAGATCAATACCGTCAGGCTCTGGCTGACTATAACCTGTCTTCAGGTGATTTTGGAGGAAATGTTGATGCAATGGGAGAGATCCTAAGAAATGGTATCAACCAAAACTACAATTTCTCTATGACCGGTGGTACTGAGCGTGGTAACTACCGTGTATCTGCAGGTTACCTTGATCAGCAAGGTATCATTCGTAAGTCTGGATTGAGAAAGTACAATGGTGCTTTCAGAGGATCATTCAACTTCTTGAAGAATGACAGGTTGAAGCTAGATGTAAACATCATGGCTACTCAGAATAACCAGACTTCTGCTCCTGTTTCCAACAATGCCGGTTTCCAGGGATCTTTGATCTCTCAAGCCCTACAGTGGAACCCAACCAGACCATTGTTCAAAGAAGATGGTTCTTACGAGCTTACTGAGAGTAACTCTACTTTGAACCCAATCGCTGTATCTGATGCGACTGACTTGAACTTCTCAAACACACGTATCCTAGCGAGCATCGCTCCTACAGTGAAAATTGTTGATGGTCTTACTTATCGCTTCCAGTTCTCTGTAGATGCTAACCAGGGTACTAGTACAGCTACGATTAAGCGTTTCATCAACCTTCAGGATGTTGAAAACCGTGGATGGGGGCAGCTTAGCTACCAGAACCTGACTTCTCAGCAGTTCACCCATACCCTGAACTACAACGCCGATCTTACTTCTTCTGTAAGCTTGAACGCCGTAGCGGGTTATGAATACTTGAACTACGACAACAAAGGATTCGGAATGGTTGCTCAGGACTTCCTTACTGACGATGCTGACTTCCGTTACATTTTCGGAAACACTACTCAGGGAACCCGTAACACATTCTCTTTTGCGGATCCTATCTTTGAATTGCAGTCTTACTTCGCTCGTGCGAACGTAAACATCAACGACAAGTACTTGGTAACTGCTACTGTACGTGCTGACGGTTCTTCTAAGTTTGGTGAAAACAACCGTTATGGTGTATTCCCTTCTTTTGCTGTTGCATGGAACATTGCTAATGAGGACTTTGTTCCTTCTACCATCAATGACTTGAAACTACGTATTGGATACGGTATTACTGGTAACCAGGAGTTCCCCGCAGGTTCTGCTCAGGAGCGTTATGGTTTTGGCCAGGAATCTATCTCACTTGTTAACGTAGCTAACCCTGACCTAAGATGGGAGTCTGTATCTACTATCAATGTTGGTGTTGACTTTGCTTTCGCTAACTCTAGAATCGTAGGTTCTATCGACTACTTTACCCGTACGACTTCTGACCTACTATTCCAGCTTGACGCTATCCAGCCAGCACCTGCTACAAAGCTATGGGTTAACCTGGATGGTAACGTAGTAAACAGTGGTGTTGAATTGGCATTGAATACCTTCATCATCAACAATGACAATGTTCAGTGGCAGTTGGGAGGTAACTTCTCTTACCTAACAAATGTATTCAACACTGGTAGCCAGGAAGTTCCACCAATCGAAACTGGTGAGATCAATGGACAGGGTCTATCTGGTGTACGTTCTCAGCGTCTTGCTGATGGACAGCCTCTGTATGTATTCTTCCTACGTCAGCACGAAGGTCTGACTTCTGAAGGATTCTCTCAGTTTACTGACAATGAGACACTAGATTTCTCTGGCGATCCAAACCCTGACTTCCTATTGGGTATCAACACTGCATTGAGTGTAGGTAAAGTTTCTTTGAGTGCAAACTTCCAGGGAGCATTCGGACACCAGATCTACAACAATACTGCTAACGCTATCTTCGTAATCGGTAACCTTGGTACTCGTAACGTATCTACGGCTCTTCTTGAAGAGACTGACTTGAACGGAAACGCTGTACAGGAAGCTCAGGCTAACCCTATCAAGGCTTCTACCCGTTACCTAGAGCCAGGTGATTACCTACGTCTTGCTAATGCTACGCTTAGCTACAACATCGGTAACATCGGTAACTCTCTAAGAAACTGTAGTGTGTATGTAACTGGTCAGAACCTGTTCATCATTACTCAGTACTCTGGATTCGACCCAGAAGTAAACACCAACAAAGCTGTTGATGGAGTACCTTCTTTCGGTATTGAATATGTACCTTACCCAACAGCTAGAAATATCTTGGTTGGTATTAACTTTGGACTTTAATTTTGTCAGACCCAGAACAATAATAAATATAGTTTGTTATATATTTGTTAATGTTCTTGGGTTTGCAACCTTATCATAAGAAAAAAACTCGCAAGATTAATTATGAAATTTTTCAAGTCAATCCTTATCCTAAGTTTGGCTGCATTCACACTTGCTGGATGTACCCAACTGGAAGAAGCGCTTCGTCAAGATCTTGACGGAGACTCTGCAAGGACTTATCTGAACGAAAATACAGATATCTCCTCTTTGATCCTGACTGTCTATGACAACCTGGATCTTCCTTACCAGGACCAGTCTCGTTTCTGGGCCATGCAGGAGCACACTGCTGATGAAGTAATGGGCCCCACTCGTGGACCAGACTGGGATGACAACGGTATCTGGCGTCAGCTACACAACCATACCTGGGATGCTGACCACTTGTTCATCAGAAATACTTTTGATGAACTGCTAAGAGCTGTATTCAACGCTACCAATGTACTTGCATTTAACCCATCTGCTGCTGAGGCTGCTGAGGCTCGTTTCCTACGTGCTTTCGTAATGGCTTCTGTACTTGATGCTTGGGGGCAGGTTCCTTTCCGTGAAGCTGGAGAGTCTCTACTTGATGCTCCTCAGGTCAAAAAAGGAACTGAAGCTGCTGAATTTATCATTAGCGAAATCGATGCTATCATCGGTGATCTTCCAACTGGTGATGCGAGGGTAGCTAACCAGGATGCCGCTCAGGCGCTTAAGGCTAAAGTTCTACTGAACAAAGGCGTTTATGCCAACCGTGAGAATCCTTCTTTCGATCCTGGCGACATGGCTGCTGTTGTTACTGCTTGTGATGCGATCATCAACTCCGGTCGTTTTTCTTTGGCTGACAACTACTTCGACAACTTTGCTCCTCGTAACACTGAGACTTCTCCTGAGATGATTTTTGTTGCTGAGAACCTCGGTGGAGAAAGGTCTGGTAACGTTCGTTCTCGTTGGTACTGTACCCTGCACTACAACCAGAATCCTTCTGGATGGAATGGCTTCTGTACCATTGCTGATTTCTACGATACCTTTGATGAGTCTGACCCACGTACAGGTGGATCTGCTGCTGACCGTACCGAAACTGCTGGAAAAACTGGTGTTGGACACGGATTCTTGATCGGACAGCAGGTAGACAAAGACGGAAACAACCTAGAAGACCGTAAAGGAAACCCTCTATCTTTCACCAAAGAAGTAGCTCTTACTGAAAATGGTGGTAACCTTGAGGTTACTGGGGTACGTGTTGTTAAGTATATCATCGACCTTGAGAGTGGTGATAACGTTGACAACGACTACGTATTCTTCCGTTACGCTGACGTACTTCTTATGAAGGCTGAGGCTCTTCTTCGTAGCAACGACGCTGCTGGTGCTTTAGCTCTTGTTAATGAGATCCGTGCTAAGCGTGGTGTAGCTGAGCTGTCTTCTATCGACGAGCAAGGTCTGCTTAACGAGCGTGGATACGAGCTATACTGGGAAGGACACCGTCGTCAGGACTTGATCCGCTTCGGAAAATTCCTTGACCCTTGGACAGAAAAAGGACAGTCTGGATCTGAGCGTCTATTGTTCCCAATTCCAAACACTGCTCTTGCTGTGAATCCTAACCTAGAGCAAAACCCTGGGTACTAAGATATAATTTGAAATAGTGAAAAAGGCTGCTCGCTTTGGGTAGCCTTTTTCTTTTGATTATTTCAGCCTTTCTAATTGAGATACAAGCATTCCCTTATTAAATTTGAAGAATAAGTTATTGGCAGTTTGGCCTTAACTATTTTATTGGGATATCCTTGCAGATAAGCTCATACCGATAAACCAACACCTATGAAATTCAGGTTAACCTCCTTACTGGGATTGGCAATTGTTTTGGTCGCATGTAAAACCGAATCAACTTCCAATGACATAAAAAGTAATGCCCTTTTTAGCCTCGTTTCCTCCAAACAGTCCGGCATAGCCTTCAAAAATGAAGTCAAAAACACAAAAAAATTCAACATTTTCAGTTATAGAAATTTCTACAATGGGGGAGGAGTAGGAATTGGTGATTTAAACAATGACGGCTTGAGCGATATTTATTTCACCAAAAATATGGGTTCAAATAAACTCTATCTCAACAAAGGAGACTTGGCCTTCGAGGATGTAACCGATAAGGCAGGAGTGGCTAGCGAAGATAAGTGGAGTACGGGTGTGGTCATGGTAGACGTAAATGGAGATGGCTGGCTAGATATTTATGTTTGCAATGCTGGATACCAAAAAGGAAAAGATCAAAGAAATGAGCTTTACATCAATAACAAAGACCTGACCTTTACCGAGAGCGCAGCAGATTACGGATTAGATCAAAACGGATATACCACCCATACAGCTTTTTTCGATTATGACCTGGATGGTGACTTGGACGCATATATCCTGAATAATAGTTTCATGCCTGTTAATACCCTTAACTACAGCAATAAAAGGGAGTTATATGCTGAGGATTGGCCTGTGCGTGATTTCCTGAAAGGCGGTGGAGATAAATTATTGAAAAATGATAATGGAAAGTATGTTGATGTAACAAAAGAGGCTGGAATTTACGGCAGCTTGATTGGGTTTGGACTGGGGGTAACGGTTGGTGATGTCAATGATGACATGCTTCCCGATCTGTATATTTCCAATGACTTTTTTGAACGAGATTACCTATATGTAAATCAGGGTGATGGTACCTTTTCAGAAGAAATTCGAGAATGGACAGGGCATATTAGCCAATTTTCTATGGGAGCAGATATGGCCGATATCAATAATGATGGGTATCCAGAAATCTTTGTGACTGACATGATGCCATACAGCGATAAGCGATTGAAGGAAACTACCCTGTTTGAATCGTACAAGTTGTACCAAGAGAAGCAGAGAAGAGATTTCTACCATCAGTATATGCACAACAGCCTTCAACTCAACAATAAAGATGAATCTTTTTCAGAAATAGCCCAATTCAGTGGGGTAGAGGCTTCAGATTGGAGTTGGGGAGCACTGATGTTTGATGCAGACAATGACGGATACCGGGACATCTATGTCTGTAACGGAGTCCTCCAAGATGTAACCAATCAGGACTTCATAGACTTTTTTGCTAATGATGTGGTACAAAAGATGGTCTTGACTGGGGAGAAAGAAGAAATGGATAGTGTAATTGCTAAAATGCCTTCAACGGCACTTGTTAATCGCTTTTTCCATAACCAGCAAGACCTCAAGTTTGAAGATAAGAGCAAGGAGTGGGGATTAGAGAAGCCCTCCTTTTCTAATGGTGCGGCATATGGTGACCTGGATAATGATGGCGATTTGGAATTGGTAGTGAATAACCTCCAGGATAAAGCCTTCCTCTTTAGGAACAACAGCCGTGAACAAGAAAATACACATTTTGTAAAGGTTAAACTATCTGCAGATGCACCCAATACCCAAGCAATTGGTGCCAAGGTTTTCGTCTATGTAAAAGGCATGATCCTGAACTTCCAACAGATTCCTTCTCGTGGATTTCAATCTTCTGTTGACCAGACAATGCTCTTTGGCCTTGGGCAAAACAGCTCAGTGGATTCGATTGCTGTACTTTGGCCTGACAAGACAAGGAGTTCTATCAGCAGCCCGGTGATTGACACCCTCTTGATATTGAACAAGTCTGATCTAGCTGCGAAGCCATTCATGGAGGGAGAATCCCGTTCTCCGAAAACCATTTTCAGAAAAAGCATATCTGAACTGGAAGCTCATGAAGAAGACAATCATGATGACTTTGCAAATGAAGGTCTTTTGATCAGAGAACTTTCCCACGAAGGTCCTGCGGTAGCCTATGCAGAGAACCAGAAAGATGGCCTTTATGTGGGAGGGGGGGCAGGGCAGGAAGCTTACATTTACAGCTTGGGTCGCAATGGTTTGCGTAAAAAAACAATCTCCCAGTTCAAAGAAGACAGTGAATTTGAAGATACCGCCGCAGAATGGGTTGATATAGATGGAGATAAAGACCTGGACCTCATAGTAGGCTCAGGAGGTAATAACCATCCCATTGGAGATCGCTTGTTACAGGATAGGGTATATATCAACAATGGTCGTGGAAGATTTACCCGTCAGGAAGATGCCCTTCCAATCAATGGATTCAATACCTCTGTCATTGTCCCGGTAGATTTTGATAATGACGGTGACCAGGATTTGCTTATAGGAAGCAGGTCTGTACCTGGTAAATATGGTCAGCCACCGAGGTCATTTATTTACCAAAATGATGGCAAGGGGAAATTCAAAGATGTTGCAAAACAGGTTGGGAAAGAGTTCCAAAACCTGGGGATGATTACGGATGCTAAACTTATAAACATCCTGGGAGATGATACCCCTGAGTTATTGGTAGTGGGGGAGTGGATGGCACCCAAGGTATTCAGCATTAAAAATGGAAGGTTTGAATTGGTAAAGACTACCCTTGAGGAGTTTTCAGGTTGGTTTTATGCCATCGAGAGCGATGACATTGATGGAGATGGAGACCTGGACTTGATTCTTGGGAACAGAGGGGAGAACTTCTATTTCTCGGGAAACAAAGAAGCTCCTGCGAAATTATGGGTTAAGGACTTTGACTTTAATGGCAGCCTAGATCCTATTATAACAAAAAATATTGATGGAAGGGATATGCCACTTTCCATGAAAAAAGAACTTACTGAGCAGATTGTGAGCCTCAAAAAACAGAACTTGAAGCATAGCGATTATGCTACCAAGTCCATCCAGGATCTATTTGGCGATAAAGGAATAAGCCAGGCGATTGTAATGGAGGGCAATTACTTCAAATCTGCTGTTGCCATCAACAAGGGAGATGGGAATTTTGAGATGAAGGCCTTGCCTACCGAAGTGCAACTCTCTTGTGTTTGTGATATTTATTGCAAGGATCTCAATAATGATGGGAAAAATGACCTTGTCCTTGCCGGAAACTTCAGTCAGTTTGTCCCACAATACTCAAAACTGGATGGAAGCCAAGGACATGTGCTCATTAATCAAGGAGGTGGAAACTATGAAGCCTTGAATTCCAGAGAATCAGGCTTCAGTGTCAAGGAAGATGTCAAGCAATTGCTGCCACTGAAAGTCGGAAATAAGGACATCCTACTTGCATTCATCAACAATGGCAAGCCTTACAGGTTTGAATTACAAGGAAATTAAGCATGGAAATCAATTATAAAAGAGGTCTTATCAATCTTTATCGTATGAATGTTTCAGCAATTCGAGTGATGACAGGATGCCTATGGGCCCTGATGCTTGTATGGGGAGTTGGCTGTAATTCTGATGCCTTGACAGATAATAAGGCTGACCAAAGTAAATCAAAGGCAAAGGCCAGATGGGAGCTTTTGAATGCCGAGCAAACAGGCTTGAATTTCAATAACGTGTTGGACCAGACTTCCGAATTCAATGTATTCAACTACATGTATTTCTACAATGGGGGAGGACTGGCTGCCGGGGATTTCAACAATGATGGAAAGGTAGATCTTTACTTTACCTCCAACATGGGTCCCAATATGATGTTTCTGAACGAATCAGAAAATGGAGAAATCAAATTTAAGGACATCACGGAGCAAGCAGGTGTGGCTGGTCCAGGAGGATGGAAATCCGGGGTTTCAGTGGTTGACATCAATAATGATGGCATGCTTGACTTATATGTTTCCCAAATTGGTGAATACCAAACCATCAGAGGTGAGAATCAATTATTTGTATGCCAGGGTATTGAAAACGGAATCCCGGTTTACCAGAATGAGGCCTATGTATATGGCCTTAACCTAAAGGTGTTTGGAACGCAGGCGAGCTTTTTTGATTATGATCAAGATGGCGACCTGGATATGTACCAGCTCAACCATTCCCTTCACGGAAATGGTACCTTCGGACAGAAAAAGACATTTGAAAACAAAAAACACCCTGAATCAGGCGATAAACTGCTAAGGAATGACAATGGGCGTTTTGTCGAAGTAACTGAGGAGGCAGGTATCAATAGTACAGTTATTGGCTATGGTCTTGGAGTGGCCACGGGTGATGTGAACCAGGATGGATGGCCTGACATCTACATAGGAAATGACTTCCATGAAAATGACTACCTCTACATCAATCAAAAGGATGGGACTTTCAAGGAAGTTCTGACTGAACAAATGAGGCATACCTCAAGGTTCTCAATGGGAGTCGAAATTTCAGACTTAAATAATGACGCCCTACCTGAGATTTTTTCATTGGATATGCTACCAGAAGATCCTGCAATTCTCAAAGCTTCCTTGGGTGAGGATGCCTATGGGATTTACACCTTTAAATTGGGATATGGATACAACCACCAGTTTTCTCGAAACAATCTTCAATTGAATAATGGCAATAATACATTTACAGAAATTGGTCTGTTCGCTGATATTTATGCCACTGACTGGTCATGGTCACCTGTCTTCATGGATTTCGATCACGATGGTTATAAAGACCTATTCATAAGCAATGGGATTCCTAGGAGAATGAATGACATTGACTATGTGAATTTTAGAGCCAACAATGACTTGAGGTGGAAGCAAAACACCAATAACCTGGATGAAAGAGATCTGTCGATGATAGATAAGATGCCTCAGATCAAATTGAAGAATAAGTTCTTTCGCAATGAAGGTGATCTCCATTTCCAGGACATGACTGGTATGATAAAGAACGATGCCCCTACTTATTCGAATGGGACGGTTTATGCCGATTTCGACAATGATGGGGACCTGGATATTGCAGTAAATAACATTGAGGACGCTCCCTTTATTTACAAAAACCTTCAGGGTGATTCCAGTCAAAATACCTATTTAGACCTTAGGCTGGAAGGGACAGAAAAGAATCCATTGGCCATTGGAGCAAAGGCGATAGCTTTCAAAGGAAATCAAACCCTTGTCCAAGAGCACTACCTGGTCAAAGGGTATCAGTCTAGCCATGCTCCTGGGCTCCATTTAGGACTGGGTAAGGCTGAGGAGGTTGATTCTGTACTTCTGATTTGGCCAGATAATAGTTACCAATCCATTCCAAAGAGTCAGTTTGGTGAAAAAATAATTCTTAAGTATCAAAAAGGGCTGCCTGCATTTGATTACAGTACCCTGAGCTGGCCGAACAATGAGTCAATGGCTTTCGAGGATGTTACTGCAAAGGCAAACCTGAATTTCAAACATGATGAAAACCCATTTGTGGAGTTTAATAGAGAAACACTGATACCACATATGGTCTCACGAGAGGGGCCTGGCCTCGCCATTGCTGATGTAGATGGAGATGGTTACGAAGATTTCTTTGTGGGGAGTTCTAAAAGAAAGAGAAGCCAACTATTCTATCAAACCCCTAAAGGGAAATTTGTCGAAAAGACCCCTCAAGCCATTATCAATGACTCATTATGGGAAGATGTAGACGCTGCCTGGGTTGATATTGAAAATGATGGCGACCTCGATTTGGTGGTAGCTTCTGGTGGGAATGAATATTGGGGGAAAAATAAAGCCCTTAAGCAAAGGGTCTACATCAACAAAGGGAAAGGAGAGTTTGAATCCAGACTGGACATGTTCGGCGAGACCTATTTGACTGCTGCCTCTGTATTACCCTCAGACATCAATGGCGATGGATATACCGACCTGATTTTTGCAGCAAGGGCCGTACCCTGGAAGTATGGGGTCAGCCCAGAATCGTACTTGTTCATCAATCAAAAGGATGGAAGTTTTGAAGACAAAACCTCAGATCTTGCTCCAGATCTTAGAAGGGCTGGTTTGGTGAAGAAAGGAATCTGGACAGACATTGATAAGGATGGGGACGATGACCTGATCCTAGCCTTAGAGTGGGAGAGTTTGAAGATATTCTTAAATGAAGGAGGAAAATTAAAACTCAAAAAGGTAAATGACCTTAAGGGTTGGTGGAACATGGTGCTGGCAGGAGATTTTGATGGAGATGGAGACATCGACCTGCTTGCTGGGAATACAGGTAAGAACTCTAAGTTCAAACCATCAGAAAAGGAGCCTTTGAGGCTTTATGTTGGTGATTATGATACCAATGACAAAATGGACCAACTGTTGACCTACTACATCAATGGCAAGGAAGTTCCATTTCACAATTACACTGAGCTTACCCAGCAATTGCCTTATTTGAAGAAAAAATATCTTTATGCCAAAGACTTTGCCGCGGCTAGTCCTTCAGAGTTGATTGGGGCAGAAGAGTTCGCCAAAGCCCAGGTTTTGGAAGTAAATTACCTTGAAAGTGTATTCCTTGAAAATACCGGAGACCTTGAGTTTAAAGCCCATCCTCTGCCTGATGAACTTCAGTTTTCTACAATCAATGCCGGGGAAGTTGTGGATTTGGATAATGACGGGAAAAAGGAGCTTTTGTTGGCAGGAAATTTCTATGAATGTAACATTGAGATGGGAAGGTATGATGGGAACTATGGGAATGTATTACGAATTGGACCGAACGGAACATTCGAGAGCATGCCATTTGGAAAGCTCAATCTTGATGGGCAAGTCCGTTACCTTAAGCCTATCAAGGTGAAGGGTAAAGAATCCTTCATCCTGGCTAAAAACAACGACTACCTTCAGTTGATCCAAGGGAAGGCCATCAAGCAATAGGCCTGAAACCTTTGCTTTTTCACCTTTCTTTGTGAAATTTGACGAATGAGAAAAAAATGATATGAAGCGAGTACTATTTTTGATTTGTGTAATGTTGGTAGGGTCTTTCCTGGGATGCAAACAGGTTGAGAGGAAGTCTGATAGTGAGTATTTCCATGACATGATGCAGCACCTGACAGATGTAATCGTTGATAACATCTTTTCCCCTCCGGCGGCAAGTCGTGTGTACACATACCCCAGTATTGCTGCGTATGAAGCCCTGCAAGCTGGCAATCCCGATTTCAAAAGCTTGGCTGGACAACTAAATGAGCTTGGTGAAACTCCCAAACCCGATACCTCTGCAGGACCAATCTATTTTCCCTTGGCCTCTTTACAGGCATTTACGCAAGTGAGTAAGGCTTTTGTTTTTACGGAGTCGGGCATAGATACCTTCGCAAGCAAAATATTTTACGATTATGAGCATTCAGACCTTGATCGCGGAACTGTAAAGCGAAGCAAGGCTTACGGCGATCTGGTAGCCCAGCACATCATCGACTGGTCAAACAAGGACGGCTACAAGGAAATTAGGGGGCGTAAGCATACCCTGGGTGAAGAAGATGCCTCTTGGAAACCCACAGGTCCTGCTTACATGGAGGCCATTGAGCCTTATTGGAATAGCCTGAGGACTTTTATTATCGACTCTGCGACCCAATTCGTACCGGCTAGGCCTACTACTTACAGCACAGATAAAAAGAGTCGATTCTTCGAAGAAATGATGGAGGTGTATGAAACCAAAGAGCAGTTGACTGATGAGCAAGCCGAGATTGCGGCATTTTGGGATTGCAATCCTTATGTAATGAATGTAACTGGGCATGTAATGTATGCAACCAAAAAAATCACTCCCGGGGGACACTGGATTGCCATCACCAAACTTGTAAGCCAGAAGGCCGATTTGGATATGATGCATTCAGTAGAAGCATACACCAGGACATCCATCGCATTGGCTGATGCCTTTATCTCATGCTGGGACGAGAAGTATCGATCGAATTTGATTCGGCCAGAGACAGTTATCCAGGAATTGGTCGACCCTACATGGCAGCCATTGCTACAAACTCCCCCATTTCCCGAATATACCTCAGGACACTCAGTGATTTCTACAGCGGCAGCGCTTGCGCTTACCGAGTTGTTGGGAGATAATTTCGCCTTTATCGACTCTTCAGAAACTTCATATGGACTTCCATCAAGAGAATTTGACTCTTTTGTTGCGGCATCAGAGGAAGCTGCTATTAGCCGCCTGTATGGAGGTATTCACTACATGCCTGCCATCAGAAATGGCCAAAGCCAAGGAAGAAAGGTTGGAAACTTCATAAACAAATCCTTGGTTACAAAAATAGAATAGCCACTTATTATTATTTAAAAAATACCCAGTAAGGCAATATACTTACTGGGCATTTTTCATTTAAGTTCTCTCCTGAGACTATCTGCCCATTTCTTCAGCAAAAAACTCCAATTGGTCAGGGAGCGACGCAGCAAAATAATCCCAATCGTGGGCTCCGGGTCGGGTTTTGTATATGTGCTCAATTCCTCTTCTCGTTAAAGAATCGTGTAGAGCGGCATTCACATCAATAAAAAAATCTGATTCACCGCAATCAAAGTAAATCTTTGGGTGTTGATTGTTGAGAGAGTCCAACTGCCCTACCACGGAATACTTTAGCCAATTGCCTTTGTCGGAGTCCAGTTTACCCAGGCGCTTGGTCAACTCCCAATTGTCAGGGAAGGGTCTTAGGTCCATACCCCCTGAAATGGCTCCACAAACTCCCCAAATATCTTGATGTCTGAAAGAAAGGTAAAAAGCCCCATGACCGCCCATGCTCAAGCCACAGATTGCCCTTTTTTCAGGCTCGGTATGGCCTCGGTAGTTTTGAGCTACCCATGGCACCAACTCTTCAGTCATGAACTCTTCATACCTGAAATTCGTATCTACTGGACTGTCAAGGTACCAGCCAAAAGGATGCCCATTTGGGCAAATAAAGATAAAGCCATATTGATCTGCCAAACTTTCCAAGGGGGCTGATTTGATCCAGTCAAGATGGCCTCCGAAGGCTCCGTGAAGCAGATATATCACTGGATATTTATTTACTGAACGATCGTTATAATTGGAAGGGAGTACTACAGTTACCGCAACTTCTTTACTCATGGAGTTGGAAAAAACCTCAACCGTATCCAAGATTTGTCGCGTTTCTGAGGAGTCTATCCCTACAGGTGGGACCTTGATCTCAGGATTGGGGCTAGTTTTTTTACATGCAGTACCTATCCACCCTACCCCCAAAACAAGGACTAGGATCAAATTCAAACTGATTTTCATTGAACCGATTATTTTTTGGTTCGAATCACAATAACTCCATAAGCTCCTTCTGAACCATAAAGCCCAGTTTCAGCAGGGGTTTTTAGTACGGAGATTCTGTCAATGTCGTTTGGGTTCAACAACCTCGATACCGATGCAAGGTCTCTCCCTAACCTCACTCTATCTACCACGAACAAAGGGTTGATTTGATCCATAAGGTTACCAGGAATCCCTACGATGCTTATTTTTGAACCAGATACTCTCAGGCCAGGTACGGTTCTGAGGTATTGTTCCAGGGTATTAAAGGTATTGTTTCCTTTGATTTTTGTACCCTTGGCTGTTGAACCTGATTTGGTTTCTTTGATGTAGCCAAGGTCAACCGTTTCATCTGCTTTTGCCTTAATGGCTGTGCTGCTTGATTTACAGGAGCTTAAAGCGAGGCCGAGCAAGGCGATTATGATATAGTAGCAGTAATTTTTCATAAGTTAAATATATGTAATTAGTGTATAAGATTTGGATGCTGTTATTGAGAATTCAGGACCGATGAGACCATATAAAAATTTGGTCTACAGCTGAAGCAAGGGAAAGGATAAATTCTACATCTTCCTGTTCGTCAATTTTTAATTCGTAGGTTCGCCATGCACTAAACCCCCTTCTGCGGATGATGGCGATGGTCTTTCCATCTCGACTTAATTGGCAATCATCCATTCTATAATTGTTTCTGAATTCATAGGAACTGTCTTCAGAAGTCTCAAGAATAATTTTCTTTTTAAAGAATCCGATTTTTCTTTTTACAATTCCTATAACCCCTTCACTGTCATAGAGCTCATAGCGAGGGAAGAATTTGAAGGGTGTTTTTTTGATCCATATGAGTTCCCTTTCTTCATCATCGATCAAACTCATTGGTGCGAAATTACCTCCAAGGAAGGATCCTACTATCTCATATACCTTTTTTCGCTTTTGGTCTAATATCTCATAGCGGACCTTTATAGAAAGCGGTTTTTGTTTAATAAAAAATACCTTTTCACCCATGATTTAGAAAGCTGACTACTGTTACTTTGGGAGATGTTTAATTTACCATAATTTTTATTATCAGTACGAATTCCCTACTAGCTTCAAAAAAATCCTTATTTTGACACATCTTTTTATGCTAATATCTGAATTGATACCAGCTAAACAGCCTGGAAAGCTATCAACTTAAAACTGTCCTAAGAATGAAGCAGCTTATTATTATTTGGCTGGTTGCCCTGATGCTAGTCCCTTTTTCTTCCATAATCGCCCAGGATCGGCAAACTAATACACTGCTGTTAGCCAGTCTGTTGGCAGAAAATGAAGAGTTGGTCAAGGAATGGGTTGAAAATAAGGTGGATGTATTTTATTTAAATGCCAATTATTCGGTAGATACATCTGGCTTGCATGGCCTTTATCGATTTTTTGATGAGCCCTTTGGAGAGAATGTGAGTACCAATTTGGAACCCTTTGCCAGATTGAAGTCCTACATTGACCAAAATGAAGCTGCAAAAAGTCAGGTAGAATCTGGGAGTTACCCAGCACTAAAGGAGTGTTTTCCAGAATTACCCCTAAGCTATGATGAGTTTGTCAACTCTCCGAAAATCCTGCTTACGGATGACATGCGTCTATGCATTCAACTGGATAAGTGGAGTGATTTCATCTTCAGGGTAGTTGATGGGACCATTTTACAAACCTATTGGGAGGAAGGCCTTTTTTCGACTTCAAAAAGAGAGGCCTTATTATCAGCCCATCGAATACTAAGGGGACAAGGGACACCTTCGGACAGCTTTGCCATTAGAAACTTATCCACCATTGCCAGAGACCTGGAAGGCCAAATTTCCCTCATGAAAATAAGAAAGGAGGGAATTCCATATTACCTCTACGCCAAACTGCGTTCTTGCAATGCTTTCTACCCAAGGCAGTATGTTCAGTTTGTCAATGAGGATAAGTTTATCCTGGAAGAAATTACCATTGCATGTTTTTTTAGGAAGATTTCTGAAGACGAGAAAAGTCAGATTCAAAAATTATGGCAGGCAATTGACTTCAGGAGTAGAAGTTTCCCCGAAAGGGATGATGAGACTGGAGCTCCCATTATTACCAATACTGAAGGTGGACTCACCCCTGAGGAAGGAACTTCAGTGCTTTCAAATTTGACTCGCCTTTCTCCCTCTACCATCATCATCGATGCCAGTGCCCAGTTTTTGGTGGAAAGAACACGAGAGGAACTGGTTCTATCCTTTTTTGATCAATTTCAAAAACGTATTGACAGCCTGGAAGAACTTCAGTATTTGTTTGACAATACATATGCCCTGCTCAGTAACCGGGAAATTCTGAAAGTACCCTCCTTGGGAAAGGCATGGCAAGAAGCATTTGAAATGGACTTAAGGTTGCTCCCTAATAGTTTTGAAAGGATGGTGGAAGAAAGCCCTCAGTATGCTTTCCTAAAAGAGGAGACAGCATTCAGGCTTTATAAGTTCACCCATGGATTGGTCAAAAAGGACAGTTTGACCCTTGAGTCTGGCTTAAAAAAACTTTCAAAGAAGAGGCTTGAAGATTGTAAAAACAGCCTTGACACGAGTTTCTATTTGACTTATAGACTATTGGAGGATTTTAGGATTTCTGAAAATGGTGATTTTCTAGAAATCAAAGACCAAATGGAAGATTTGGGTGAGCGGGCGAGGGAGTTTTTTATTGCCATTCAATATCAAAAAGCTCCTCAACTGTTTCAAGCCGTGAAAACCAGTGAAGGTAACGCCAGTTTGGCAGACCGAATGGAAAACCAGACACAGCTCTTTTTTGAAAAGGAAATCCAAGTGGCAGCCTTATTTTCTAACATTGATAGGGACATTCAGGGATTGGATCGAGTTGAAAGGCCTGAAATTTCCGAAGAAAACGCTGCCTATTTCCAACAGTTGTTAAAGGATTACCTTGATAAATTACCTGCAAACCTCTCTCAGCTAGGAAGTATAGCCAAGCAAATGGTCAGGTCAGCATTTATGTTCCAGTATTTTGAAAATGAATCTCAACTTTATGCTGATCCTACTTATTTAAGGCTGATGGGGGTCATACAAGGAGGAACTGACCTGGTTGGAGCCATTGAGTCCAGAGAACCATCGCGTATCCTGATTTCGAGTATTCAGGTGCTTCAACCTTTTTTCGAGATTTTGCAAGAAAAGGAAATTGCCAGGATCAGAGGACTGGAAATTGAGGCCACTCAAAAATCCGGTCCTGACAAGGTCTTTGCAAGGGTAGAAATTAATAGAGCCATCCATCGCCTGGAACAGGTAGAAGCCGTTTCGCAGCACCTAGGCTTTTATGGTGGTTTTTTCCTTGATGTTCTTTCAGCCAAGACTTCTGAAGATGTAAAGGCTGCTTTATACCGATATGCACTCCCTCCAGGATCATATCGATTGAAAAGGGAGTCTTTGTTTAGCCTCGAACTTGGCGCCATGCCCGGATTTTATACCGGGGTGGAATGGGTCGCAGATTCCACCTTAAGCAATCGTTCTATGTCCAGTGGTTTTTCAGTTCCTGTGGGCATCAGTTTAAGTTGGGGAAGGCGAAAGAGCACGGACCTGGATGCAAAAGACCCTTATAAATACGTCCTGAAAGGGGATAAAGCCAAAGCAAAGCAATTGAAAGGAAGTTCTATAGGCTTATACATCCCGATTTTGGATTTGGCGGCTCCATTCAGTTACAGGTGGCAGAATGGATTTGATGGAGGCTTGCCAGATGAAGTATATTGGCAACAAATTCTTTCACCAGGAGCATATGTAGTCTGGGGATTGAAGGGGGCTCCGGTTTCTATTTCGGCTGGGGCGCAGTACCTACCGAGGCTTAGGTCGATTTCGGCGAGTGGAAATGAGTTGGTAGATTTTGATGCGGTTAGAGCAGGAATTAATGTAAGCCTTGACCTGCCATTATTCAGCATCATAAAAAGATGAGAAGAATCTAAAAAAGCATAGACCTGAAAATATTCCAAGGCCTACGCTTAATGAGATTGTTTGGGTTTGTAAATATTAAACGTGATTGAAGTGAATCTATTGTAATTTGCTTCTCAGGATTTATTTACAAAGCATGACCTAAAAAAAATTAGCACCATTGATGTAAATTTCTTTGCATGCTCGTCCTAAGGGGGAAGATATTGAAAAACACACATTATCATCTTCAAAAGAGTGGAGAACACTCATGTTCTTGGATTATACGCAACACAACCCCTATTGCATAACCCCTATTACATATGGACAGCTTGGAGAAGAGAGTTTACCAGGTGAAAATGAATTTACGAGAACAGGAAAATTCCGTAAATTTAGACAATAACCCTGCTAGGAACTCTATGACTGTGAGAAAAACCCGCAAAGCTCAATCGGGATATGATACCCTGTCAGACCATGAGTTGGTAGAGATTTTTATTTCTAACCAGGATGGAGCGGCATTGAATATTCTGTTGAATCGTTATGATCGCTATATCTTCGGTATAGCATGGCCTATCCTGAAGCACCAGGAGGAGGTAAGAGACCTGAAGCAGGACCTTTACCTCAAACTAAACAAGAAACTGAATACCCACGCACCGACCGGAACTTTTAGGGTCTGGTTGGGAAGGGTAGTTCGAAACCATTGCTATGATTTGTTGAGAAAGAAGATGCCTGAAGCATGGGAAGAATTGCCAGAAAGGGAATTTGATGATATAGACGATGCTGATATGAAGATGGACTTTGGTACCATCAGGGAATGTGTAGAACAACTTAATCCCCAGCAGCGATTATATGTCGAGATGGCATTTTTCAAAGGAATGAAGAATGCGGAAATAACCAAAACAATGAATTGGCCCAAAAATAGGGCAAGGGCTTTATATGACAACTCATTGAAAAAACTTAGGAAATGCATGGGGCATTTGTTTGATGAGTACAAGGGGTATTTTGATAAAGATTAAAGGTTACAAGAATGTCAAATACGGAAATTACAATGGATGAACTCATTCAATACCTGGAGGGAAAGGCATCAGACATCCTTATAAGAAGGATTGAGAAGCAAAGGTCTGAGGATGAGGAATTCGGTGAGGAAATGGATGAATGGGAGTCCCGATTGAATGAGGAAGAGGACAAGGAGGCTTTTTTCCAACAAATGAAAATGATGGAAGAGGCATGGCAATCTACAGATCTCTCTCATCTCATTCAAGAATATGAAAAGAGTGAAAAAGAAGGGCTGGTAATTGCTCGAAACATTAAGTTTCCCAGCTGGGTACCCATCGCGATTGCTGCAGCGATTGCTCTGATCATCCTCTCAGTCTTTGTCCTGAATTCTAATTCCTCGAATACAGGGATCAATACCCAGCAGCAACTGGCCCAGGAATTGAACAGCAAAGTAGCCATTTTAATTGGACCTGAGGCTGCTGTAGGAAACAGCTCTGAGGGAAAAAGTTTCAAAATGCAAGCATGGGAAGCATTCGAGCGCGGGGAGTTCGAAGAGTCCCTTCGGATGGTGGATTCCATGATCAGCAATGATCCCCTTAACGCAGACAATTATCTTCTTAAAGGCTTGATCTATGAGAAGTTTGGAAAATCTGCCGAAGCCTTGAAAATGCTCGAGCAAACTTCTCAGATGGATACAGAAGATTTGCCTGTAACTTGCGAAAGTCTTTGGTATATGATGTTAATTTTTGCTAAAGATGGTGAAAGCAGCCAATTTTCAGAAACCTTCAACCGTTGGAAAAATGGAAAATGTGGTCAGCTAGATGCAGGAAGATTAGGTCAGCTTAACCAGATTCAGAAAACACTGAAATAAAAACGAAATCACACACCTATGATCAGGTCCTCCTTCGGGAGGGCTACTTTTGATGAATAGCAATTTTTTTGCTCCTCCAATACAACTATAATCATTAACCCCAATGAAAAGCTCAATCAGATTACTCCTACTGTTTCTTTTAGTTATAAGTTACTCTTATGCCCAGCAGCAAGTCCAAGGCCCGGTAAATCGGGGAGACTCTTTAGCCCTGCTGGAGATTTATAGGAAGGCCGGAGGCCCACAATGGAACAATACCCAATCAGGAAACCAACCTTGGGATGCCAAAAATCCCGTTTCTTCCTGGTTTGGTGTAGAACTGGACGCGAATGGAGACAGGGTCATTAGGCTCAACCTGGCCGGAAATAATCTTGTAGACTCCATTTCTGCCGCAATCAATGCTTTGACAGAACTGTCAGATTTGAACCTGGCTCAGAATAAAATCGAAGATCTGCCTGCCCTGCCTGGACTTCAGGTAGTCAAATCTATTAATGTAGACCAAAATAGGCTGACCTTTGACGATATCGATGTCCTAAGGCTTACTCCAGCGATTTTTTCCTATGTAAATCAGGATTCTGTAGGCTCCAGGACTGTAATCCCGGCTTATGCTGGGGAGCCTCTTGAACTAACTACGGATGTAGATCCCCGAACTGGTAGGTCTAGCCTTTTCAGGTGGTACCAAAATACGATAGGAGGTACGCCTATTGCCACAGGAAGGACGTTTACGGACTCTTTTCCTTCTCCAAACTCAGTCGGAGTCTATTATTATACCATCTATAACCCTGATTTTCCTCAAGACACCTTGCTGGTTAGCAAGCCCATAGTTGTCAACTTCTACAACAAACCCAATCCATTTCCTGATGGGCCATTGAGCTTTATTTTGACCTTGACAGAAGATGACCTAAACAATCCTACCTACCTACAAGACTTGCAACAGAACCTCATCGAGGCAGGAGGAACTAAGCGAGATAGTTGTTTGTGTGGAACCTTCCAGGTTTGGGAGTTTGAGTCCATCAAATCAGGGGATGATATCATCATTGATCCTAATTCAGTAGGAGTGGGACTAGGTTTTATCCCTCCGCGTGAAGATAGTACCAAGCCGGGTTTTGACATCAATTACAGAATGATGTTTGGTGATGACGAAATTCCAAATACAAAGTGGGCCTACGACGCCAACGCAGTTCAGGGCTTGGCAGAACTGAGTAATTCTGTCCAGGATGCTGTAGTTGCAGTCATTGACCTGGGGGTTGAAGCAAGCCACCCTGCCTTTGATGGGAAAATGTATGTAGACAATTCCTCAAGTCCCAAAGGTATGGATGATTGCTACACCAATGACCCCAGTGGGGTAAACCTTCAAAATCCAATGATACAGCCCTTTAATGACATTACTGGGCATGGTACACACATCGCAAATGTGGTTCATTCACTCTTGCCTAAGGCAAGGATCAAGATCATGAGCATCCAGGTCGGAGACTCTGATACCTCTGCCACTGTGTTTAAGGTGGCATGTGGAGTTGAGTATGCCTTGAGACATGAGGTGGACGTAATCAACATCAGCATGGGATATTTGGGAGAGAATGTACCCCTGTTGGATAGCATCATGACGACTTCCAAAGCGAAAAAAACCGTCATGGTTACTGCAGCCGGTAACGATGGCTTAAGTACCGATAGCAACGACCATTGGCCATCAAACCTGGCTAAAGATCCTGCGAATATTCATATTTTCTCGGTAGCCTCTTTTGGCAAGGACAGCCTCGGAAACTTCAGAATCAGTGATCACTCCAATTTTGGTATCCAATCTGTAAACATCGCTGCTCCAGGAGAAAACATCTTCAGCGCAGTGAACGATAGTAAGTATGGATTCAAAAGTGGAACTTCGATGGCGGCAGGATTTGTGTCTGCCTTTGCCGCAGCTTTGAGGGCTTCAGATCCAAGCATGACTCCGGTAGTAATCAGAGAAAAATTTCTTGGAACAAACATTACTGTGCAAGAGGCAGCATTTGAAACCAAAATCGAAGGAGGAAGAAGGCTCAATGTCGATATCATTGATTGTTTTACCCAACCCCAAACCAAAAATGACTCTGCCAAGCTATCTTGGCTGGAGATTGCCAAAAACATTGAGGTTTACAACAATGATTGTATTGGCAACAAGAGCATCACTCCTAAAGTAATTGTCTTGCCTACATCCGGAAAGGTGAAATGGGATTCAGACAAACTGACCTTTAGGTATTCGGCAGATTTCTTAACCTGGATACTGGGCGCCGAGGATTCCTTTACTTATCAGGTATGTCCAGGTAGCGATCAGACCAATTGTTCGGAAGCCATTGTAAAGGTTCAAAAGCAAGGGGTAGGAATTCTGGGATTGATTGTGATCATCCTTCTTCTGATCATCATATTGATCAGGTTGATAAGAAGGAACTCGAATACTACACCATGAAATAGGTTAAATTGAAGCCTATAAGCTCCATTTGCACAAGGGTTGCAAATGGAGCTTTTTTTATGTCAAATCCCCTTTTCCCAAAACTTATATACCAAAATTGGAAATAAATGCGTTTTTTACCGTACAACGCTAAGCCCTAGTTTCATGAAAATTGCCACCCAGCTTCTCCTTTTGGGAGGACTACTTTTTAATTTTGCTTTTTCGCAAAATTGCGAAGCAGATTTGGATGAAAAATTCCAGCTCGCCCTCTCACACCTGAATACTGCTACACAGGCTTCCTCCAAATCCGATTCAGAATCTGCCATTGATAGCCTTCTCACCGCACTGAATCACTTAGCGACTTACTCCCTACAGAGTATAGAAGATGAGAACTGTGATAAGAATAAATTACAAAAGCTTAAGGCAGATAGGATATACAATGCTGCTATGTATATGATTTATGTTCTCCAGCAGGCTGATAACTTTCCTAATTTGAATTCTAAACAGATTTACCTTGGAGCTTTGAAAGTTCTCGGAAATGCTCGGGAACTGTACCAATCCTCTGGAGAGTTGGCTGAGGGGCATCACACCATTTTCAGAACCTATACAAATGAAGGCAAATTGCACTCCCTATTTTTTGATTACGATTTGGCAGAGGAATCATTTAACAAAGGAATACTTGAGGCAGAAAAATATAAAGGAAAGCTCGCGGATAAAGATCGTCAAGCTTTCTTAGGAGATTTGTTGAGGGAAATAGGTCAAAATGAATCCAAAAAGGGAGCTTATCATGAGGCCCTAAATTATCTTTTTCAGGCACTACAGCACTACGAATTGGCCGAGGATAATTTTTACAAGGCAGCCTGTCTTTATAGAATATGCTTCAATTATAGTGAGTCTGAAAACTTTGAGGAATGTATTGCATATGGCGATAAGTTTAAGATCTTTTTGCCTGAATTTGAGAATGATCCCAACTTTCAGGTTTGGATGATGGATGTAAATCTTTGGTTGGGGGAGGCTTATGAAAAACTGGGTAGGTCTGCCAAGGCTTTTGAAGAACTTGATAAGGTAATTGCTAATAAATTCGCAGATGAAAGGTTCAAAGGGTATGCCATAGGTGAAAAAGGAACAATTTGGCTCCACCTAGGCGAATTTCAAAAGGCGGAAGAAGCACTCAGGAATTCTATTCAGATTTTCTCTTCAACCAATCTGAATATCTATAAGTCAAGAATTGCCTTGTCTACCATGTACAAATACTTGGGTGAATGCCAGGATGCGAAAAAAGAATGGGAGAAGGCCATACTGGCCTATGACAGTGCCCAGGTGCTTATCCAGCCACATGGGCCCGCTTCTCCCATCTGGGACGAATACCATGTATCAGAAATTCTGGGTAAAAAAGCCTACGCCTTCTTCAATAAATACAAAGAAGACAATGACTCAGGTGATCTCAATATGGCAGATTCGCTTTATGCGAAAGCAATGAAGCTGATTGATGGCCTTCGAAGCAAATTCAAAGAGGATAATTCGAAACTCTTTCTTTCAAAAAAAGGTCAGATCATCTACGAAGGAGCAATCAATGTTGCCTTAGCGAAGAATGACTTTTCCAGGGCTTTCCAAATTGCCGAAAATGCCAAGGCAAACCTGCTTTATGCTACGCTTCAGGACAGAGTTGCAAGGGAGATGTCTTCATTGGCTCCTGAATTTCTAAACCTTGAATATAATTTAAAAAGACAACTTGCCCTGCTTGATCTCAAACTGCGCGACATGGATTCCAATGACGGAAGATATACAGCCATGATCGCTGAAAGGGCTGAAACCAAGGCCAGATTGAATGAGTTGATCGCTGAAATTGAAGCAAAAGACCCGGCTTACTTCTCCATGAAATACGAGAATAAAAGGATCAATGTCATGGAATTACAAGCAGCCCTTCCCCAACAGACAAGCTTAGCAGAATACTTTGCAGGGGAGGATAGCTGGTATGTTTTTCTGGTAGATAAAGAAGGCATTGAGGTATTTAAGAATCCCCGAAATCCGCAGGCAGTAGTTGAGTTCTTCCAAATTTGTTCAAAGCCCAATGGGCTAAAAGTTAATCGTGAAAAATTTGAATCTCTGGCATTTCAGCTTTATCAGGATTTAATCCTGCCCTACCAAAAGGAACTTGACAAAGAAGTCATCATTATTCCTGATGGAGAGTTGAACTACCTACCTTTTGATGTGCTGTTCACGGAAAAAGCAAAATCCGGGGATTTACCTTCGACCTATCCATACTGGCTAAGGGAAAATGCAATCAGCTATGATTTCTCTGCGAAACTCTGGATGTGGAAACAGGAAAACAAGTCTCACTCCTCTTGGTTGAGGAAAAACTTATTGGTCTTTGCACCTAATTTTGAAGCATTGAATCCTGATCAACTGAATTCAGAGGAGCAAATTGCCATGAAGAATCCCCTCATTTTCCAGCGACCTGAATTAAGGGAGATGCCAGTTTTAGACAATATGTCTTCCAGCCAGGAAGAAGCTCAGCGTCTGAAAGAAATCGCAGGAAGCAGACTTTGGGGTCCAAGTTCAGATAAGGCCATCCTGGGAAGTTTCCTGAGAAATGCACCTGATTACCGTTTTCTCCACTTGGCTACCCATGCCAAGTTTGACTCGGTCAACCATAAGTATAGCTTTTTGGCTTTTAGGCCTGTAGACAATGGCATTGATGACGAGAGGCTTTACCTGGACGATCTGTACCGGATTCATCTTCCTGCGGAAATGGTAGTCCTTTCTGCCTGCGAAACCCAACTCGGAGAGTATTTTCCAGGGGAAGGAAATGCCTCATTGGCACATGGATTTGCCCAGGCAGGGGTAAAGAGTATCATCGCTACCCGATGGTCCATCAACAGCGAAGCCAAAGCCCAACAAATGGCCCTGTTTTATGAGTTCCTCAAGAAGGGCTATTCCAAATCAGAGGCTTTGCGCCTTTCCAAAATCGAAATCCTATCCCAGGGTAGTAAATATCCTTCACCCTACTACTGGGCTGCTCCCATTGTAATGGGAAATACTGAGTCGGTGTCATTTTTGACCATTTGGTCTGCATATGGACGTGCTTCGCTTGCCTTATTGGGAGTTTTGTTCCTGATTCTTTCTCTAATTCTCTTTAGAAGGTCCAAGGCTGGAAAGCGCTTATAGTTATGAAATAAAGCATTATTTGTCTGAATTTTAGTCAGTTCAAAAAGGATCTGTAAAACGGAATGTATCCGTTTTATACAAAATGCAGCTGATTATACGTTTTTACTTTAAGTAGGAATGAAGTCAGGGTTAATCACACTTTAAGGATTGACCCACTCTGCCCCTGCCCACACAAAACGTAAAGCTTTAGCCTGCCTTTACTATGAAACGGACCCAAACTCTTACGCTCCTTTTAGGAGCCCTGACCTTGCTATTGTTCCCCAACAAAAGGTCTATGGCCACCCATACCATGGGGGCAGATATCACTTACACTTGTACAGGTGCAGGACAATACATTGTCAAATTGACCCTGTTTAGGGATTGTGATGGAATTGTACCCCTGGATCCTCAGGTCATGGAATACTCTTCAAGTGCTTGTGGGGTTTCATCCTCAATCAACCTGATTGGAGACCCAACAGCCATTGATGTTACCCCTTTATGTCCTAGCCTGACTTCGTCTTGTCAAGGGGGAACATCTTCATTTGGAATCGAGCAGTACACCTTCAGGGGAACCCTGAACCTCCCCCCCAATTCATGTGATGATTGGGTACTGGGTTGGGACAATTGTTGTAGAAACTTTGCGATTACCACACTGACTGGACCTGGTAATCAATCGACCTACATTTCTGCTAATCTGAATAACACCCTGTCGCCTTGTAACAACTCTCCTACATTTAATAACATTCCGACTCCTATAGTTTGTATCAATGAACCTGTAATCTACAACCACGGGGTAACCGATCCAGATGGTGACGACCTGAGGTACAGTTTGGTTAATTGTAAGCAGGAGCCTGCTTTGGATGTCATTTACACCACTGGATTTAGCTCCGCGGTTCCCCTGAGTTCGTCCACTGGAGTAACGATAGATGTTCTGACAGGTGAGATTCGCTTTACCCCTAATGTTGTTCAGATAGGTGTAATATGCGTTCTAGTCGAAGAATACCGCGGAGGAGTAAAAATTGGTGAAACTGTTAGAGATATGCAGTTTAGTGTTATCAATTGCAACAATGCCCCACCAGTTGCATCGGGGGTGAATGGAGATACTGTAAACTATTCTATTAACGCTTGCCTTGGAGGACAAGTTTGTTTTGACATAGACATAGAAGATCCAGATGGCGACCAGGTAAGCGCATCCTGGAACCAAGGTATCCCAGGTGGGATTTTGAATTTTATAGGCAATGGAGGTTTAAGCCCTTCTGCCAATTTCTGCTGGACACCAACTACTGCCGATACTGGTTCACACTTTTTCACTTTGACAGTCGAGGATGATCATTGCCCATTGATTGGTTCGGCTACCTATGCCTTTACGGTAAATGTCCTTGGGAGTGTTTATAGCCTGGATGCTGGGCCGGATACAATTATTTGTCAAGGTGATTCTATTCAGCTATCAAGTAGTGGCACAGGTGTGCCTACATCATACCAATGGAGTCCATCAAGCGGGCTTAGCAATGACACCATTTCCAATCCCATGGTCAACGTAGCTAATTCTACGGTTTATACCCTGACAACCAGTTATGCAGACGGGTGTTCTGCGCAAGATATTGTTCAGGTTAGTTTGGACAGGGGGCCTTCGGTCAGCATTTCACCAGCCCAATCATTCGCCTGCCCAGGAAACTCCGTTCAGCTATCGGTAAATGCGCCAAATGCTTCTTCTTTTGTATGGAATACCGGAGACATTCTGCCAAATATCACAGTGAACTCTCCAGTTGATACCACATTGTCAGTTGTTGCTTCCAATGCAAATGGCTGTAAAGATTCCGCATCTGCTTCCATAACCATCAATTCACCAACTACCAATTTTTGTGATATCATCTATGTAAGTCCAAGTGTTGCTCGAGGATCAGGTTCTGGTACCCAGGTCGATCCTGCAAACTTGATAGATGCCATTAATTCTGCCTCTTGTGCCAATTCAATCATTAAAATGAATATAGGGACTTATGTTATTGATGAGGCAATCACCAACATCGGAGGTAACCTGACCATTGAAGGTGGTTTTACGAGTACTTTGAATTGGACAAAAGTGAGCACAGCGGGTGCAACAACAATTTATCGTTCAAATACAAATCCTGTAGGGCCAACCCATGGCAAGAGGATATCAGCATTTGAAATCACAAGTGCTTCCAATTTTAGGTTTCAGGACGTAACCGTAGAGGTAGAAGCCGCAGTTGATTCCGGTACCTCGGTTTATGGATTTCATTTGAGTTCATGTTCAGATTATGAATTTGTCAGGTGTCAGGTAATTGCAGGGGATGCAGCTCCTGGATTGTCAGGTGTAAATGGAGCAGATGGAGATGACGGTTCAGATGGTGATCCAGGTCTGGATGGTTCTCCGGATGGGGAAGGGGATCCAGGCCACGGAGGTGCTGGTGGAACTGGTGCTGGAACTGGCTTGGCTGCGGGAGGAGCAGGAGGCTTTGATGCAAATGGCGTCAATTGTTGTCAGGCTGGTGAGGCTGGAAAAGATGGCAATGCCTCTACTGCTTTCAGGTCAGGAGGCGCTGGTGGAGGCGGAGGCTGCGGAGGGGAAGACATCAACGATGGCGGTGATGGTGGAACAGGTGGAGGGATCAATTCTGCTGCTGCAATCTTTGGAAATCCTGGACTTGGAGGGGATGGCGGTCGAAATGGAGATGATGGAACCATTGGTTCGGATGGATTTAATGGGGCAAATGGTGCGAATGGGGCAACTGGAGCTGCTGGTGTTCATTTGAGTGGATTTTGGGTGCCAGGTACAAAAGGAACAGATGGTGGAGATGGAAAAGGCGGAGAAGGCGGCGGTGGCGGCGGCGGCGGAGGAGGAGAAGATGCTCCCCTTGGAAATATCTTCGACGGTGCTGGTGATGGCGGCGGCGGAGGAGGAGGTGGTGGCGAAGGCGCTACCGGAGGAACTGGAGCTTATGGTGGAGGTTCTTCCTATGCCGTGTATCTATTTAACAATGGAACCAATACAAGTTTTGTGGATTGTAACCTTTCAGCAGGAACTGCCGGGAATGGCGGTACAGGAGGGTTGGGAGGAACCGGAGGTGCTGGAGGTAGAGGTGGCCTTGGCGGCGATGCAGGCTTTGGCACCAATATAGGCGAAGGTGGAGATGGCGGCGATGGCGGAAATGGTGGAAATGGTGGAAATGGTGGGGATGGGGCCAATGGCGAATCTATGGCACTATATCAAAATGGAGGAAGCGCTCCTGTCAGCTCAAGCATTAGCCACAACTTTGCTTTAGAGCCCACAGTGAGGATGGAGAACATTTCCTGTACTGGGGTGGATTTGATTCTTTCCGCTTCTGGAATCAGTACATGGTCTTTTGGAGCAGGGGTAACCCACCTTTCAGGGAATCCAAGTAGCATAGCAAGGATAAATGTAAGTACCCTCGGTAGACACGATGTTACTTTTGGTAGCAGGACCTTCCGAGGATTTGTCAATATGATTTCAGACAATTCTACTGTTCCAGAGGCTTCGACGAGTGCTTCATTTGTTGCAGGTTATTACCGAATCTGCGCAGGCGATAGCATCGATCTCTTTGCCCTCAATCCAGGAGCTGGAAGCATCATTAACTGGGATTTGGATGGGGGAGCAAGCCCTTCTACTTATTCTGGCCTAAACTTCCAAAGCCTCAACAACATAGCTTTTGCCGTTCCTGATACCTACTATATTCAATTGACCTATGAGGAAGATTGTTGTGGATTAACAAATACAGATACTTTGACATTGATTGTGGAGGATCAACCGAATCTTTCAATTTCAGGAGTTACCGACTTTTGCGCAGGGACCGGTGGGTCAGTTTTAACTGCTTCTGGTGGTACTGGATATACATGGACCCCAGCCTTGGGTTTGAGTAGTACCAATACCTCCTCAACCCTTGCCAATCCAAGTAGTTCGACTACCTACTTTGTTACCACCTCCAATGCCAGTGGGACATGTTTTGATACCAGAAGTATCCCGGTTACTGTGAATGATGTACAGTTAGCCATAAGTTCCACAGATGCTGGTTGTTTACCTAATGGTTCTGCCAATGTAACTGCAAGTGGAGGAAACGGAAATTATACCTATAGATGGGAAACCAGTCCTGTACAAACTGGAAACATAGCCACTGGCTTGGGACCTGGAACTTATAAAATACTTGTTGAGGATCAAGGGGGATGTCTGGACTCAAGTTATGTAACCATCAATCAAAGCCCAGGTACCCTTTCGACATTGATAAGCACGACTCAGCCTGCCAGTTGTAATGGTGCTGGTGATGGTACAGCAACTGTGACACTGAGTGGAGGTACAGGGCCTTACTTTTATTCATGGAGTCCTGGAATTGCTGGAAGTGGATCGACTTCTAATCCCGTACCTGCGGGTACCTACAGCGTTACGGTTACTGACCTGTCTGATGGTTGCCAGTCAACTGCAACTGCCATCATTACCGAGCCCGCTCCGCTTAATGTAGAATTGCTAAGTCTTTCAACTCCCGATTGCGATACCTATGGCGAAGCTTTGGTCAATGCTTCTGGTGGGAATGGACCGTTTGCCTACAGTTGGAATACCAACCCACCCCAGACTGGGGCTAGAGGCGTAGGCCTGGGTACAGGCACTTACAATGTAACAGTGACGGATAGAGACAATTGTAATACCATATTTCCAGTGACAGTGACAGGTAGTCAGGATCCCGTAAGCATTGACTCTGTCAGTGTATCTGATCCCATCACTTGTGGAGATTCGACAGGTTCTGCTCAAGCCTTTGTTAGCGGTAGCAATGGAGGCATAGCTTACACATGGAATACCGTGCCTCCTACTAATGGGGCACTTCTAAACAACGTCCCTGCCGGGCCGTATGAATTAATAGCAACTGGCCTTAATGGCTGTGCCGATACCGCAGGGATTACAATAGGACCTTTGTGTCCACTCGTATTACAGCCCTTACTTCTACGAGCAAGCCCAGAGAATGAAATAATCCACCTTCGCTGGGACTATGAGTTTTCTGAAGATGGCAGCGGATTTGAAGTTTCCAAAAGCGAAGACGGAGTTGGATTTGAAATGTTGGGATGGATAGCAAAAGAAGAGGGGGAAAATAATGGATTTTATTTTGATGATAAAGAAGTTATTCTCGGAGAAAGGTATTTTTATCGTCTTAAACATATAAGACCTGATGGAAATTTCGTTTATTCAAATATCGAAGAAGTATTATTGACTGCTGAGGGGCAAAATTTGCTCAAGCATCATAGATATAATACTGATCAGGGGGCTTTGGAACTCATTTTAAACCCTCATCAATTTTTTGGCCTGGATGTTGCCTTATTTAACACAGCAGGACAAATGCTTATAAAAAAATACTTTGATATAAGTGATGGAATACGTAATTTATATATAAATTTAGAAGGAGTTTCAAAAGGTGTTTACTTTCTCCAACTAAATAATAATGAAGGATTTCATCAGGAAATAAAGATAATCATACAAAATTGATTTTGTGTTGAGGTTTTGGTAAGGAGGCTGGCCCAATAGGGTCAGCTTTTTTGTTGCGATACTTGGTGATTCCCTTTGTAGATTTGCTTTCTTTTTTAGATAATGTCATTAAGCAAATGTATCCCAGCAATTTCCTGATTTTAGGGGGCATTTTCTGGCTTTTTAGGCCAACACGCCCAAAAAGTCTAATGAACAGTTGCTAGCAATGAGAATTTATATTGGACTGATAAGCCTTCTGCTCTGGATGTGTGCCTGTGACACACCTGAGAATAGCAAAAGCGAGCTTTTTTATGAAGTTTTTCTGAATGATTCAAGTGTATTCAGAAATTTGGAGCCCGGGGATCCCATTGAAGATGTAAGCGAAAAAGAAGAAGAAACCCCTAGCCACAGCGATGACATTGGTCTTGTATTTGAGTATTCCCTGTCTTCGGGATACATCCTTTATCTGGACTATTGGAGCGATAAGCTGAACTCAGGAAATCCTCAAAATAAAATAGCTTCTATCGTTGCAAACATTTTAATTGATGATGAGGTTCAAACTGCAAAGCTTTACAATGAAATTGTAAATCATTTCAATGCCCTCTACGGTATTTCCAGCGGTGCTTATGGGAATTTTTCCTGGCAAGGCATAACCCAAAAATCTACTGCAATGGAAGTGTTTTTGAAACTAGAGGAAAGTAAAAAGGGGGTAACCATTAACTTTGTGGATACCGAGCCAATTAAATAAGACCCATTCCAAAACCAAAACTACATGAAAATATATACCAAAAAGGGAGACAAAGGCAGTACATCCCTGCTTGGAGGAAGCAGAGTTCCAAAGTATCACCTCAGAATCGAAGCTTATGGGACGGTGGACGAATTGAATTCTCATCTGGGATTATTGGGAGATAAAACTGGCTCCCAAGACCAACTGGATAAAATCCGTAAAATTCAGAATGAACTCTTTGATATTGGTTCTCATTTGGCCAATGATCCAAACAAATCTCATTTCAAGCTGCCACCTTTTAATCCTGAAGTAATCCAGAGGTTAGAGTCTGATATAGACGCAATGAATGAAATCCTTCCAGAGCTGAAGAACTTCATTTTGCCCGGCGGATTAGAAGCCAATTCTATCGCTCATATTTGCCGGACGATCTGCCGAAGGGCAGAGCGCCGCGTGGTAGAACTCAATGAACAGGAAGAGCTTGATCCCAATATCATGACTTACCTGAATCGTCTGTCGGATTGGCTGTTTATTTTTGCTCGTTTTGTGAGCCATCAGGCCGATGTAGAAGAGATCCCCTGGAATGCAGCCTAAATCATCCATATCTCCATCTATCCGTGTCGGACTAACTGTTCTGGCTGGAATCTTATCAATCTATTTACTTATCACATGGGTGAAAAGGTCGCATTTATTTGCACCTGATGAAAACCACTACACCATTTATTTCGACAATGTAAGTGGACTTTTGAAAGGAGATCCAGTACAGCTCAGGGGTTTTCCCGTTGGTAGGGTGGAGGAAATTGTACCTACAGCCAAATATGTGAAGGTAATGGTCGCTGTGGATGCCTCAATTCCAGTCTATGAGGATGCCCGCGCCCAAATTCAGGTCAAAGAGTTAATGGGAGGCAAATTGATCTCTCTAAATCCCGGCAGCAAGGGAAATATGTTGAGCGGGGAGGATATCATCATCATAGGCAGTGCATCGCTTGACTTCTCCTCTTCATTTTCTGAAGTGGGGGATTTCCTCAATTTAATTGAAGATCAAGGTTTGCAAACCACATTTGGCCGCTTGGACTCCATAACAAGGTGGATGTATCAGATCGCCCAAAATATTGATCCAGAAGTCCCAGGGAGAATATTTGCTCGTACAGATCAACTGACCTCAGAAATGGAAAGGTTGAGTAAGCTCAGCAAGGAGATCGATTGGCAAAAAGAACTTAATTATTACCGAGACAACCTAGACCAGACCCTTACTCGTGCCAATAGCCTATTAAATACTGCAGATTCACTCATTTCTGAAGTGGATATCCAGCAATTGTATAAAGAGCTTGAAAAAGGCTCGAACTTACTTTCCCGCGCTGATTCTCTTATTAGCGAGCTCAGTGTTATTTCCAAAAGTCTGCAGGATGAGAATGTCCTTGCAGGAAGGTTGCTATACGATAAGAACCTTTCTCGAGGCCTGGATACTACACTCTACCATTTGAATGAGACCTTAAAGCAAATCCACGAGCGAAAGGTTGTGGTTGGCTTTGGCAGAAAAAAGAATTGATTTGGAATCCCTCTGACAATTCTTCCAAATGACTCCTTCTATATTTCATGATGAATAAGAAATCACTTCCATGGATATTGGCCATTACAATTTTGGTAGCCCTTGGGGCATACCTTTCTACAGCTAATGTCCATGCTTTGGGAGTCAGAATACTTAGTGCTTATAAATTCATGAAGGGAGAAAAAATAGTTTACAAAGATTTATTGGCTGAAAATTCTAAAAAGCCTTCTCATGATGATTGGGATGGTATGCTGAAATTGTATGTCCAAGAAAATGGAGATGTAGACTATAAGGGCTGGCTAGAGGATAGCCTGAGACTCAATGCCTACCTTGAAAAAATATCATCCAATCCTCCAGGAACTTCCTGGACAAAAGCCGATCAACTAGCCTATTGGATCAATGCCTACAATGCCTTTACGATAAAGATTGTCCTTGATCATTATCCAGTCAAAAGCATCAAGGACATCGGAGGAGATTATCCTTTTATAAATTCTGTTTGGGACCTGAAGTTTTTCAAAATTGCTTCCATAGATATGGACTTGAATACCATTGAGCACAGGATCTTAAGAAGGGAATTTGATGACCCAAGGATTCACTTTGCCATCAATTGTGCATCATTTTCCTGTCCCAAACTTAGAAATGAAGCTTACACAACCGAAAAGTTGGAGCTCCAATTAATGGATCAAGCCAAATATTTCATTCATAATGAGACTAAAAATCGGATTGGTGAGAGGGAGGTTTTGTTATCAATGATTTTTAAATGGTATGAAGATGATTTTGTAAAAGAGCTTCCCATTAAAGATTATATAAACCAATATCTTGAAACAAAAATAGCACCGGATACCAAGCTGGGATTCATGAACTATAACTGGAACCTGAATGAGGTATCCAGCTTTTAGTTGAATAGAATTAGAGTTTATCAGTTGTCGAGATAGGGCCTGATTGAAGAAAATTGGAATGCTTTCCGGTGCCCAGGATGTTTTCTGTGGACGGTTATGGGTAAACTTCTTAGGGTGGGTAAGTATAAGGTGGATTTGGCAGGTCATCATCAAGATTGCTGTATATGAGGCATTAAGGCGTGGAGCCTGTGAATTACCGAAACAATTATCCCATAGAGGTTGACATATTTGACTACCTAATAGTTAGGTCCTTCCTAATTGAAAATGGTGGTTTGGATGAATTGAACAAAAAAGTCAAAGGCCTTAATGACAATTAAACGGGTCAAAACCCAAATTTTTTCTAAAATCCTTCAAGTTTCAATTTTTAAGCATATTTTGATAGGAGCAAAAAGCTCATTCAAAAATGAAACTGATAAAATTTATGAAGGAAATTGGGATCATGGGTTCGCTAATGGCCTTTTCAATGATCGCCCAGGGACAGGATAAAGGTTATTATCGCTTTCCTGCTATTAATGGAAATACCGTAGTTTTTACCTCTGAAGGTGATTTATGGAAGTATGATATAGAAAGCAAGCAGAGCCTAAGATTGACTACCCATCATGGGCAAGAAACCCATGCGAGTATTTCTCCTGATGGTCAACTCATCGCATTCAATGGGCAGTACGAGGGACCATCCGAAATCTATCTTTTGTCTATTAACGGAGGAATTCCTCAACGTTTGACATTCGATGGGGGAACCAACCGGATGTATGGCTGGACCCC
>JALEFZ010000050.1 GCA_022760475.1 Bacteroidia bacterium
CGGGGAATGGCAAGCCTGCTCATGCTTCTGTACCTGGCTTCCCATAGTTCCCGCCTGTCATTTTCGTAGGAGGGGAAAAATAATTCGAAGATGAATCTAAAGACAAACTTCATGGCGAAGAAGTACCACAGACCTTGGTAAAAGGTGAGCTTCTCCATGAGGAAAAGGACGCCAATACTGCCAATCTGTAAGCTGGAAAGCATGGTGAATTTTGAGAAGTGCCAGAGGCTGGTTGTGAAAATCAATGGTCCATGAAATAGCCAGCCAAATAAGGGTCCCCAAATGGGATGTTCATCCAGCCAAAATTTGTTGAGGTGGGACTGTGGGCCAGCCCAGGCTTTGAAGAATCGTCCGATGGGACTTCGTTTTTGAGAAAGGGATTCGAAGACGCTTCCTTCATAGCGGTAGCGCAAAGTGTCCATGATGCTGTTGCTGAGGCCGGCAATGGCCATCATCAATAGGGTGAAAATGATAATTCCTGTCATTTTAATGGTATTGTGATAAAGGTTTTGGTTTCAATCAGAGGTAGCCTAGGTGCCTGAGGATGTATTGCACCTGGAGAGGGGAGAGGATCTGCTTCCTGCGCGAGTAAGGAGAAATCTCCCTGAGTTTGGCTTCGATGAACTTGAGGTAACGAGCAAGGGTTCCCTTGTGCACACCAATTACCTCCGCCAACTCATACTTGTAGTAGGCTTTGCCAGGTAAAAGGCCAATTCTGTGGTATGCTTCTCTCAGCTCGTTTGGGTTCATTTTACTTCCTCAAAATCAGGGATTCATAGTAGTACTGCCCAGCAATTCGCTCTTTGTCACTGAGGCGGATTTTGCCATTTACCTTCTTGCAAATGGCTTTGGCAATGAGGTCAAGGAGCTTGTCCTCGATGTAATCGTTTCGTCTGATGCCCCTCAACTCCTTCAACTGGATGCGCATCTCCTTGATGACATCCAGGAATTCGTTGGGGAGGTAGGAGTTCTTGATCTCCTGAACAGTCAAACCCTTGAACCGCACCCTGTAAAAAGCATCGCAAATCAGGGCGCGCTGGCCAAGCGATTTGATTTTCTCCGGAAGGCTGGAGAAAGAAGCCGAATCACCGGTTTTCTTCAGAATCAAAACCGATGGAGACATCTCCAATACAGTTTTACTGATTTCTGACAGGGAGTGATAACTCAAAAAGAGGTTCAAGCCATGCTGTTTGACTGCCTTGATGGCCGATTTTACCCCTCGGGGGAGGTTGGAATCGAGGTAGGCACCGGCATCCTCCAGGATGAGGTTTCCATTCAGGAAAGCCCTGGATTTGTCGACCTTGCCATCTTCCTCCCGCCAACCAAATACCTCACTGATGTCTCTAATGGGATTGCCAGAGAATTCCAGTTGATAGGCCTTGCCCTGGAGAAAAACATCGGTATAGGCATGTGCCTGGTCCGCCTTGATGAAGGGGAAATCCTTAAAAGCTTTTGCATCCCCCGGATTGAGGATGAGGCTCTTGTCCTTCAGGCCATCCACAATCTCCTTGATGGTGGTCGACTTGCCGGACTTCATCCTCCCTATGATCAATGTGATGTTGGACATGGGCTAAACTTATTTTTCGGCTTTCTTCTTCTTGCGATTGTCCTTCCTGCGTTTGCGTTTTTCCTGAAAGTCATTCCAGAATAGCCTGGCTACATCAAAGCCCAGCACCACTGCAAGAATGGCAAAGAGGATCCACTCCGGAGAAATTCTTTCCTCCTCACCCCAGTATTTGCGAAGCACCTTGTAGGTGTATTTCTCAATGAGGACTTTGTAGTTCTCCCGGTATGGGGTGCTTTGATACTTCTTCCTGATCCGCGTGTACCTGACCCAGAGGCTGATCAATTCAGGAAGCTTGGTTTCATACTGATTGGCCCATTCCTCCAGGATTTCTTTGTTCTGGTAAGACAGTACCCCCTCCTGATCCAGGAAGATCATGAGGTCTACCATCCTCTTCTGCTCCGGATTGAATTCTTCCTGGAGCTTTTCCTGAAAGGCATTGTCGAAGTAGATGTCCAGGAGGTCCTTGGCTGTGCCCACAAAGTCGGAAACCAATTCTCCAAAACCCTTTAGGTCTCCTTCGGTCAGTGCCCTTGATGAAGCAATGGGTGAGTCCTCCGGCTCGCTCTCCGAATTAGCTCCAGGCTCCTCTTCCTCGAATTGCTGCAATTCCTTGATGATGGGGCTGACATCTTCATCGATTTCCAACTCAGCAAAGTAGGTCCTGTCCTGATCCATGGGTTCAGGAGCAGTCGGGAGGGCGGATTCCTCCCGATCTTCGTTGAGCATGGTCAGGATTTCAGGATCAAGCATCTTCGAATTCCGATTGGGTAGGGTTCAGTTTCTTTTCAAATGCAGGGGCGAACTTGTTGACGATCCGCTTGACCGTAGGGAAATACTCGTCATTCAAACGGGCAAATCGCTCAGGATTGGCCTTGATTACAGCCGTAATTTCCTTGAACATACCTGGAAGGTCGAAGGGGTTGAAGCCCTTGTCCTGAGGTGCCAGGATGCCCAGAATCGGGGCAGTGATGTCAAAGCTGTATTTGCTGGCCAGAACGAGGCTGCCAAATTCATGGTTGATCTTCTTCAGAGATTGCTTCAGGAATTGATTTTCCTTCCTGAGTTCCTCTAACTGTTGTTCCGGGCTCTTGGGAACTGGTTGATTGTGCTTGGGCATGGTCAAACTTGTTTGCTAATTCACGGTACTTCTCAGCGGTGCTGTCCAGGAGTTCTTCAAAATCGTTTTGTAGCCTTTGATTCTTCAAATGAAGAGCAACAAAGGCAGCTACTATCAAGAGTAGGGTCAGGGGAATGGCGATGTACCTGAGTTTCATTACCAAGTCCACTTTTTAGTTTTTTTCTCAGCTTCAGGGGCTTTTTCAGGGCTGCTTTCAGCCTTGGGTTCTGCTTTTGGCTCAGCGGGCTTTTCCCTGGGGGGCTTGCTCAAACTCCTGAAATGGTCCCTCAGGACGATGGAAATGTATTGAGAAATGGATTGGATTTCCCCTTCATCGATCAAGGGTTCAGCCGTATCGAGCAGCTTTTTGGTAATGCCTTTGGGAGGCTTTACCAGGAAGAGGGTCTTCTCTTTGAGTTTGTGGTGAATGGTGGCAAAGTAGGAGAGGATGCCGGCATTCTTGAGGCGCTTGTCCTTCCAGAGGTCCAACCTCATGGATTCCACCAGTTCCTGATCCATGGGATCTACCTGGGCAGAGAAAATGCCTTCCTGTCTGGCTTTTGGTGGCTTGACCGGCTTGGCGGGAGCAGTGGCAGGGGCTTCAGCCAGGGACAGCTCAATCATCTTCTTGAGGAGGTCTGTCTTATTGGTGATGCCATACTGCTCAGCGACCTTCAGGATGCCATCGCGCAGGTCTGGCCGGTTTTTGATGTACACATTGAAGTTGTCTCCAAGCTGGAAATCTATATCAGACATATCGGTTTTTTCCCGATTATAATGCCTTTTTCAATGGCTGAATTTCGTTTGCTTTCGGAGCGTTTCGCTTCGTTTCGGATTGCTGCGGAAAGAGGGTCTTCAGCATGCTGTCAGGCGAACTGTGAAAATATTCAGCCACGTCTTTGACAGTTACTACCTGACGCTCTTTTTTGCCCACGAAATCTCGGATGTCGCGCAGGAGTTTCCGCTGCCACTGAATGGAATAATGCTCCCTTCCGGGGAGGTTGTAGAGATGTTTGGGAGAGACTGCAAGGAGTTCATGCATCCTTTTCATAAGACTGCTTCATTACGGAATAAATGGCTTCATTGAGGATTGAGAGGTTGTCAAACTTATTGCTTTTGGTGGTGGACATCATAAAGATTTTTTCTGTTCCTGCTATGACTATTCCTATATCAATGTTTTCCTCCTTGAGCATATCGCGCATGGTGTCTATGAGTTCTCTTGTACTCTTTTCTGGGTTATTATCTTTGCTGTGCATAGTCTAAGAAAGTGATTACGATAATGTAATGCAAATATAAGATAATGCTTTTTTCGGAAAAATAATTGTGGGTAGATAGCTTTTCAGGATTGCTAAAGTTTATTTCTCAGAACAATTAAGGCCTTTTAAGTAATGAAGAATCACATTCGCTTAAGGTCACATTTCCTGTATAACTGGGGCTATAGGTAATGGAAATGTGGCTCCTTTTGATTTTCTCAAGGGATTTTGCGTCCAACTGAAAGGGCTGGAGCTGGAGTTTGGGATCGCAATCCGGGCAGGCTGGACAAGCCGGACATGAAGGGCGATTGAGGAGGAGTGTGAGTGAAAGGCCGAGCAAAATTCCTGCAGCGAGGCCAGGGAAAAATTTTTTAAACATGATCCATCTGTTTGATGGATTTTGGAGTGGGAATGTGGTTGTATATAAAAATCCTATAGCAATAATACAAATTTTGATTTTGAAAAAGGAGTTTATTTTGTTTCAATTATGGTGCCCAAGTCATTGAAAGCGAACTAAAACCCAAGATGCAATTCAATTTGGAGGTTAATTCTGTTTTTAGTGGCGTAAATTCATTTTATTTTATAATATTCGAATAACACAAATAAAAATATATAGTCGATTCTTCGAATATTCTAAATAGGTAGATGGAAAATAAAACAGCATTGATTATTGGTATAGATGATTATCCCGGCGAAGGAGATCAACAACCATTAACTGGCTGTGTAAAAAATGCATTAAGCGTTAAAAATGCCCTAGAGAAAAATGAAGATGGCACTGATAACTTTTACTGTCATTTCTGTACTTCTGAATCAGGGCCAAAACCGACAAGTCCTTACATTTTAGAACTTTTACGGCAAGTATTGAAACCAGAAGCCGATTTAGCTTTGATTTATTTTTCGGGACGCAGTCAAATAGGGCCCAATTCAGAGAACGGTGGAAATGGGAAATTTTTTTTGAAAGCGCAAGAGTCAGAAATAACAAGGAACGATAATGAGGTATTTAAAACTCAGCGAGCAAGACTTGGACTTATAGATTTTACAGATGATTTTTTACAGGAAATCATGGAGTCTAAAGCTAAGAATATTATCATTATTCTTGATTGCAAGGATTCAGGTTTTTTTGGAGATTTAGAAAGGTCTAATCAACATGGCGATGGTATTCAGAGATTTTCATATCTACGCAAAGGCGTTTGTATTTTAGCATCCAGTGATATTGGACAGTCAAATAATTCTAATTCTTTGGGAGGTGCCTTTACAAAAACCTTGGTCAAGGGGCTAAAAGGCGGAGCAAAAAATGGCGATGGAAACGTGTACCTTTCTTCTCTATATAATTATTTACTTTCTGAGTTTGAACATGGCAATCAAACCCCTGTTTTTAAAGCCATGCTTACGGAAGATATATTACTTAAGAGAACTGGAGCGGGATTAGCATATGGAGAAAAAATAAATAGAGTTGGGGAATCAGTAAGGAAGGGACTCACTAATTTGTTTTATTATTTTAACCGATCTGAGGAATTAACCGAAGAAAAGTTAGCAGAGGTAGATTCCATGAACTTTGGTGGCCCAGAGGCCATAGACCAAGTTTATAAATTTCACGAATTAGGACTTATCAAAATCGTGAGAGGTGAATTGAAAGATATTCCTTCTGAAGGCCTTTATTGTAAATTAACAGAATTTGGACAGACCATCTGGAAATTAGAACATGGCCAAAGACGTCGTAATTTTGGTAGAAAAAGATAACAAACAGTTATGAGAAGAGCAGCTTTACTTTTTGGTATTGATCACTACAAAACAACTCCTTTGAAGAGTTGTATCAATGACGCCAATATCCTTAGCGATTTACTGGAAAGACATGAGGACTTGACACTTAACTTTTTTTGCAAAAAATTCACGTCTGATTTTTATAAAACACTGCACAGAGAATTCATGATGAAGGAGATTGGAAATTTCTTTTCTTTAGATTTAGAGGTAGCAATCTTATATTTTTCTGGTCATGGAGCAAGCAGAGCTGGGCAAGGTTATATCATTCCATTAGAAGCTGAAGATTTTGAAGATTATATCCCTATGACTGACCTCGTTTCTATGGCAAGCCAATCTTTGATTAAAAATATTATTATTATTCTGGACTGTAGCTATTCCGGTAATTTAGGTAATACTGTTATAGATGAATTTGGGTTGGGTAGTGTAGCAAGTATTCCAGAGGGTTTAATTCTAATGACAAGTTCTGGGGATAGTGGCCATGCTAAATCTGTAGGTGGTCGTGGGGTATTTTCGAAGAGACTTACTGATGGCCTAGAAGGAGAGGCTGCTGATTTACTAGGTCGAGTTTCTATCCTGGAGCTATTTGTATATGTCGATCAGATAAGTTCTGTTTGGGATTCTCGTCCAACTTTTAAAATGAATATAGATAGGAATGTTATCCTTCGGCAGTGTAATCCTAGAGTAGATATTTTCGCAATTAGGCAATTGCTAATATTCTTCAAGACTATAGACTCAAAATTCCAATTGGATCCCTCATTTGAACCTACTTCAGAAAATGCAGATACTGAAAATGTTAAGAAATTTCAGATAATTCAAAGACTCAATAATGGTTCATTGGTAAAACCTTCTGCCCCCTATGAACACATGTACTTTGCTGCCTTAGAAGGTGGAACAATTGAACTAACTGAATTGGGTCGATTTTATTGGCAACTAGCTGGAATGAACAAAATTTGATGAAATCATGTCAAACTTCTATTTAGCGAATAGCCCTAGTATTGGATGATACCGCTATAAGCAATAGCGTCCTGGAGGGTGCTATTCCCAATACTTGTTTTCGTATCCAGTTATTTTTGCTCTTATTTCTTCTGACTTATCGAAATAAGCGTAATAGTTTGGTATCTCATTCAACAGTAATTTTTCGCCATGTCCGTATTTTTTAAATTGGTTTCGAAATCGCTTTAAATCCTTAAAAACTTGTCTATCATAACCAAAGTTGTGGAATACAGTCATTGTTGGTAGGTATTTTATTGCATATCCTTTTTGATTTGCACGAAAGCAAAATTCAATATCCTCTCCTGCTGCATTTGGAAACGCTTCATTGAAGTCAATTTGCTCTGCGACTTCTTTTGTAATTGCCATGTTTGCAGTGGTCCCATATAATAATTTGTTAGTCTGTTTAATTTGTCTTCCATTGAGAGTCCCATTTATGTTATGGTAGATGCCGAACCATCCTTTGTCATATGCAGGCGTATCGCCTGAGAGGATTTGAAAATTTCTGTTGACTATCAATGATTTAGAAATAGTTTCTACCCATGTTTCTGACAAAATGCAGTCAGTGTCTGTAAAAGCGATAATCTCTGAACCATTTTTAAGAGCGACTTGCTTTCCTTTATTTCTCGCTGTTGCAGGACCTTTGTTACAATTAAGTCTTTCTAAAGCTACGTATTTAGGGAAAGCAAATTTAATTGGGGAGCAGTCGTCAATTACAATTACTGCATGTGGTTTTACAGTTTGTTTTTCTATTGAATTTAAAAGGTTGGCGATGTCTTTTTTATCCTTATTTGATTTTAGGAAAGTTGGTATAACGATGCTTATTTTAGGGCTGCTCGGAACTACATTCTTGGTAGGGTCAGGAAAGTCAAAATAGTTGTGTTTGTTACTATTATTTCCGCCATGACTTTTGAAAATGAATATTTCTAGTGCCTTCGTCAACAAAAATCTGAAGCGGTATGGATTGCCTTTCAACTTTTCATACCAATAATCCAAGATTTTGCCATATGGAAGATTCGATAAAGAACTCATTTCTACATTCCTAGGTTTGCACAGTTTTTACAGTAATAATGGTTCTTGTGAGATTTTAAGAATTCTAATCTTTCCTGGCCATTCCAAATTTCTTCTAATGATTGTTTGAATATATTTCCGTAAACGTAGGGGTTAAACATATTACAAGGTGTTATTGTGCCATCATAGAAAATACATAGCTCTTTGTCCAATGCTGGACAACTCTGCATTGTCCCATGAGTTTGAGTAGGTTTTGCTACACCTAGTTCAATTCCTGCAAGTTGGTCAGGATACAAGCATTGTAACGTTGAATTAGAATACAACTCTGCTACCCTTTCAAATTGTTCTGTGATAGTTGTACTTTGCTTGTAAACAAGTTCAATGAAAGGCTCTATTCCTTCATCTCTCCGGATAGTATTAAAAAGCATTTGGCAGTTATTGCTAAACGCAAACTTGGCTATATCATAAATACGGTGAATATTGGTTTCTTGTATAGTGAAAATGATAAATGGTCTATTGGGTAGCACATTCAATCGCTTGACATTTTCTTCAATGAACTGAAATTTTGCCCCTTTTCTAATTGTAGCTAATTCCGAAGGATCTGAACTATCCATTGAAATGAAAAGCTGAACTTGATTATTGATTAATGCTTCAAGGATTTTTTGGTTTTTGAATGAAAAATTAGAGAACAAGTTGATATTTACACTTTGATATTGCTGCTTGGTATAATTCAAAATATCAACGAAATCTGGATGAATAGTGCTTTCACCCCGACCATTCAAACGGATAGCTTTGGTCTTGTCCCCAATCTGGTGAAGAATTTTTTTATAGTTCTCAAAAGTCAAAAACTTGCTTTTACTATATGGATTAACCTCTTTTCCAAACCCACACATGCTACAACTCAAATTGCAATTATAGCTTAGTTCGATAATTATTTCTTCAAACTCGGTCATTAGTTTTTTGTGTTGCATTTAAGAACCTTGCAGGGAAGATCGCAAGATCTCATTTTCTTACTCACCGTATTTGTATAAGCAGAATTTAATATTTCATTCATGTTTTGCTTATTCAGGTTTCCGATTGGTTTTTGACAACCTTGGATCCATGTTTGTTGAAAGCATGTATAAATGTCTCCGTTCTGAAAAATTGATAAATTTCTATCCGCCGCAAAGCATTGCTGCCCATTGTCAGGTATTTGGGCTTCTTTGGTTTTGGTTTCTGTCCACGAGCCTTCAAATCCTTCAGATATATAATCTTGAACTGAATGATATACATTTTTTGAGTTTGCGTATTCTGCAACTGCAGCTAGGTGCGATTCCGTTTCTTCAGAAAGGACAGATTGGATACTCAGTTGTGCTGGAGTTAGGACAGTTGAAGCATATTCAAAATTTTGAATTACTCTGTCAAATGAGTTGGTTCCACGAACAAATTTCCAAAATTCAGAATCCATTGTGTCTATTGAAACAACAATATGGGTATTGTAACTAGAAACTATATCAATGAACCTTTTGTCCATTGGAACTCCGTTCGTAATGATAACTGTTCTTATTTCAGTATCAGAAATCCCTTGTAATATTTCATAAATCTCTGATTTGAATAAAAGTGGTTCTCCACCAACAATACAAAGCTCTGTTGCTGTGGGAATTGCTTTAATACCATTTATGAATTTTTCTGTTGGTAATCTGTCAGCTTTGTCCTTGTATTTCCAATGCGAACACTTTGTACATTTTTGGTTGCACTCAATTGTGTTCATGTAGTATATGTTAGCCGGTTTATACATTCGCCGTTAATTTTTTATGGGCTGAAGAGGTTTGATTATGCCTATAGTCCCGTAAGGCATTGGGAAAAGTATTATGGTTGCCACTTTTTATTTTTCTATTTCTTCAGCAATTGGGTCCGTTGTATATGTCAATAGTATAATACTCTGGTCATATAACTCTTTAATTTTTTTGAAATTAATAGATTGATTTTTCCTATAGCCAGCTTCTTTTTTAATAATTGGCCGTTTCACCATCAGTCTGAACAGGATATCGAAATGCAAATGAAAGCGAATCTAATTTATGAAGTTGAGTCTTCAGTTATTCTAGTTCCCGGTTAAATTTGTTGTATTCTTTGATTATTATCTTGTCGATCTTGAACTTTCTGAAAGTAGCCTTCATTTGGCCGTCAAATTCTCTGTTCAGGTCGTCTGTTTTATGAGCAGCCTTTCCCTTGTACTTAACATCAGCTTTACGATCGGATATTTTCTCCAATTCCAATAAGTTCATTTTGTATCCAAGTTCCAAAGTTTGGCGAATGCAAAATGCAAAGGGTAGCGAGATTGATGTGATTTCACCGCCCTTAAGTTCTCTGAATGTGAAGTCTACGAATTGTTTGTATTCTCCATAATATCTCCACCATTCAGCTTTTGAAGGAAGGTCAATGTTGTAGTTGAGTTCCTGTCTCATTAATTAAATCCTGATTAACGGTTTTGCATATTTTGCTCACAGCCACTAAATAAGTTAAACAAAAAATCAACTATTACAATGGTCCGAATTTTTGGGGGTACTTCACTTCATATAGTAGCATCAATTCGATAAATTGTTCTAGTTGTAAGGCCCTATTATTTTTCAACCTGATCAATTACTTTGTTTGCCGTACCTCTGAATTTTTGGGTTTTAAGCATTTTATCAAAGATAGCCATGGTTTGGTTTAGGTGTTTAAGATTCTTGGTTTCAAAACTGGAAAGTGAGTTGTATATCCCGATCAGGACTTTGACAGGTTCGTCATCATAATGGCCTGCATGGGATATATCCGGTTTATCGTAGGTAACCACGTGTTGTAAGAGTTCAAGACATTCAACTGGATTTTTTTTGGCACATTTAAGCAGGTATTCAAAATAATAGCGTGGTTCTTTTCTGGCAACATTTGACCGAGCGTATTTTTTAAGCAATGGATAGATCTCTAGGAACATTTTAGGGGTGAGGTCGAAGAATGCAGACGAATATTCTTGTATTACTTTTTTATCGGTGGAGTGAAGGAATCTGAGAAAAATTTGACGGCATTTTGCTCGAACACTTTCATTTTTGTCCCCAAGGTTTTTGACGGACATATCTACCAGTTTTGCTTTTGCTTCATCACTGATTTTAAGTAGTGAGTTTAGAAGCTGATAGCTTCCTTCTTTTTCTTTTAACCAGGCTAAACCCAAAACAACGGCAATTGCACCGTGCATTGATTCCATTTTTATTGCTCGCTGGAAGTAGTCGGTGAGCTTATAGAAATTGTTGTTGAGTAAGTATTGAACTGACCAGATGGAATGCTTCATTATTTCTGGTTCATTTGTACTTACTAACTTCAGAAAAATTACTAGTGTTTTTGGCTCGTTAAGATTCATCAGAACTGAAAGATGGTGCATTATTGCTACCCGAACACTAAGATTGGTATCTTCTGCTATTTGGTTAAGTGCTTCGAAAACGAGCTTTTCAAATGCAGGGTTGAAATAGACTCTGCTAATATTACCTGCTGCTGCCCCACGCACATTATTTGAGCCATCCATTAATGCATCATTCCGAATGGTATTACCCTCTGGATCTGGGTGGTTCTTAGCAATTTCGATTAGGTATTCCAGCACATCCTGATCTAGGATTTTAGCTTTTATGAAGCATGACGATACCCAAATGAAGTAAAGTGTGTATTCCCGATCAAATGGAATGGATAGGGCTTTTTTGTAGATGCGCTGCACTTCGGCAGGGTCGTAGTTTGCCTCTTCCAGGCCTCTGAGGCCAGCGACTATGTATTGGTAGGGTACTTTCTTTTCGATAATCAGTTTTTCGATGAAAGAAAAAAAATGTGATGCCCTGTTTTTTACTTCTGCTTGAAATGCGCGGGAGTGCTCTAAAATTGCCCCCCTTCCAGATCCTAAACTGTGTTGATATTCTAAATCATACTTTTCAAATGTTTGCTCCCATTGATCGAATGTCATCTCCTCATAGGCTGAGCTTTCCATTGGTGGTCCAACGCCTATCAAAACAAACTTGTTGGGTTCTTTATCAACGAACTTCGGAAACTTCCGTTCCAACTCCAAAAAAGCCTTTCTTAATTGAGGACGTTGGTTCAATTCGCTTGTGGGGACTGCACTTAGATATAGATATTTTTTCCGACCGTACCCCTGCAAACTCGGACGTCTTTTCCCGTTTTCGTCCTGATAAATATCCAGTTCGTATTTTGATTTTATCGAAAGCAGAATCCTATCTATTTGATCCTTTTGTGCGTTATCAAAATGTGGATAAACCTCTTTCAACAGCTGGCGAAACTGAAATTGAATCTTGCCATCCCCCTTCAGTCCACCTTTTTGATAAAACAGCTCCATTAATTGAAATATCTCGTTTGCATAATAGGTTGGGTTTGCAGACAACCCAAAGAACAACAACCGTAATATGGTAATGGAATTACTGTTCAGGTGACGTGCAAAAAACTGGCTGAACCACGGAGTAGTTTGTTCTGCTTGCTCTTGCACTTTATCTACAAGCAGATGATATATGGCCTTGTACCCTTGGGAACGGCCATGACTCTCATAGCTGAACAGCCAAAAGCCCAAGTCGATGTACAACTTGGATTTATCCTCGCCACTTGTCTTTGCAGAAATCCGCTTGACAATATCCAATGCGAAGTCGAACGCTTTACTGGTATTAGCTTCGAACATCTTTTTGAATAGCTCTTCGTCCTGATGTTCAAAATGGGGCTTGTCGTTATTGCCTTTGATGACTTCAATTTTATTAAGGCAATGGACCTTGTACTTCTGCATTACCCAATCAATATTGAAATTCAGCGCATCTTCAAGTGTCTTATAATAACCAAAGCGATCGGTGCCTGCTTCGGCTTCATGTTTTTCGAAGAGCTGGAAAGCTGCTGGAATATCCCATTCTTTGACATGGTAGAGCAACCGGAAAATGAACTTTGATTTCCCTTCAAATTCTGAACAATTCAAAAGAAAATCACAAACAGATTGTCTGCTCTTGGGTAGTTGTTTAATCAATATCTGCCACAGCAGGTTTAATTGTGAATCCCACCTTTCAGAGGTGCTTTTGTAGTGCAGATGGGTTTTGATTTTGTTCACAACCTTATTCACCTTTCCCCAATCACGTTCAGCGAATTTGTTGTACCAGCCAATCTTTTGAGTAATCAGCTTATTCAACTCCCCCTCTTGAAGTAGAAACATAAACCAACTATTGCTTGCAATCGACTCAAGAAAAGGTAGTTTTAGTTCTTTGCTCGGCAGAATATGAGATTTTACTAGTTCCTTTTCCTTTGTTGTTGGAGCTTCTTCAAAACCAAGCAAGTTCAATAGCATGAGTTTAATATGGAAGCGGTACTTGGAGGAATTTAAAATGGTTTCGAGGGCTTTTATGTAAGCATCATGATCTTGTTCGCGAAGAAAGCCGATGATCATTTTCAGGCTGGATCGAATGAAAAGACCTTGATGGTTTTCAAGTATGTAGCTTGTTAATGAATTTCCATTCAGAACGAATTGCTTCGCAAAGGCAAAGTCAAAAAATGTTTGATGGAAAAACTGGACTTCCTTATCCGTTTCGGTTACAATCCCGCTACTTTTCAAATAGTCGAACTCGCCTGTAAACGACCCGAAAAATGACCTTGAGGGGGCGCTAATTCTCTGCTCTTTGTGCATCTGTTTCGCAATAGCAAAAACTAGTTTTGTGCATTTATCAGGACTAGCAGATGACGTGGTTGGAACCTTGGCTATTTTCTGCACCCAAAGGCTTTCATACAGGTCATGCAATGTGGTTATTGATCGAAGATTGGTATGGGAATCGTATACCTTGCAAAACACATTTAGATGATGTGGCGTTTGCAGAAGTTTGAGCAATTGTCCAGGTACTTCATTCTCTCTTATTTCAAGCTTGGCAAGCACCTGTTTAACCTGACCTACATCTAGTAAACCGACTTTGAAGCTCTTTTGCTTTTTGTAGAACTTCAGTTCATTGTCATAATCGAGATCGTACTCTCTAACGGAAATAACCACTCTTACCCGGTCAATGGCAATGAGCTTTCTAACAAGAAAGTTGTAGGCATCGAGGTATTCTCGTTTGGCTGATAAAGACTGGGAAAGTGCATCTATCTGGTCAATGAGTACAACTACTCGTTCGCTGACATCGCTTAGAGTTCGAACTACTTTTTCAAATGAGTCTTCGAGATCAATTTTGTTTTGTAGGTCGGTAATGCTTTCAGCATAAAGCCTATCAGCTTTTAAGGCAATTGCAGGTACGTTGGTTTCTTTGAGCTTCAGAAACACATCTTTTAGAATAACCGTTTTTCCACTTCCGGCACCGCCAACCAGCAAAACCACCGGTTTCTCATCCTTTCCCAATGGCGATTCGATCCATTGAAACAAATCATTCGTTTCCTTTCTTTCAATGTGCGAATTATCTATCCCTTCAAAATAGTTGTTGTAATCAGTTAGATAGTGGGAGGCATGAGCAAATTTTTGCAGAATAACATCGACTGGAATATTGGAAGTGGCTTGGTATTCGTTCTGCTTTTTTAATTCTTCCGTTAGTTTCTCAACGGGCTCAGACTCAACTACCATTTTGACCTCGAAAAAGGTTTTGATTATTGATTGGAAACCGTCAGAATTGAGCCAATCGTCTAGTTCTTGTGGAATAATCTTCTTTACAGTAATGGATCCAAGTACTGTTTTGAGCTCGGACTCAATATCTGTATACTTTAGGTGTTTAAGTTCCTTGTTGGCATATATTACCTTTTCTGTCCAATCTTTTAGTTCTTTCTGTTTTAGTATCTCATTGTTGAAGTCGTCCAGTAAATCTTTAGCCTTTTCATTGAAACCATAGGAAACGGCAAACCAGTATGTAAAATTCTTAGGGTCATGAATCAAGCGATTGTCCAAAAGGTAATGCAGCACAAACTTGATTATCTCCTTTGCACATTCTGGCCTCGAAATTCTGTTACCACTATCAATACTATGTTTGCACTGAATTAGCCCAAGTGATTTGCCATCCAGGTGCAAACTACAATCTCGCCCACGTTCCCTAACTCCTTGCAGAAGATTAATTTCGTCAAAATGTCCTTTCCAGTCACCATTTTCAATTCTTCTTTTTCCAATTGAGTAATGAAGTTCTTCAAACCTTCGGTTGTCAAGGGCAGAGTACGGGTAGCTCTTATTGGACAAGGTATCAGGTTTAACAGTTACTTCTTGTATGTCTGGTTGAGTGTAAGATAAGGCCATTGGGTAAATTACGATTTTGAAGCCCCACAATTAGAGACCAACCATTACGGTTTTAGGGCAAAAGGTCAAAGTCAACAGTTCGGCTGAGAGTAGTAGTTTCCTACAGGGCACTATTACTTTTAGGTTTTGTTGACAAGCGTTATTAATTCTTAAAAAAGCAGCCCGGTTCCGCCCCGGGGCCTTCCACCTAGTTGTGGATGTGCTATCTAATTACACCACAGTAGCTTTCTATATACCCTGAAGGTAGTCGATAAACTACCTGCCACCTCGACCTCCCCAAATTGTCGTGGAGTTAAAATTCGTGGAGAGTCAGGGAGTTGCTTCTTCACGTAGGTTGCCTTTGAGCTCCCTCAATTAGTTTTAAAGTTTCTGGATTCATTCTCTCAAAATATTCATTTCTCCATTCAATCTTTTCAGAGTTAATGTTCTCAGAGCTTTCTTTACCATATATGTGTTTTTTTCCATTTTCCACTATTCCAAAGAGTCTCCTGTTTTCTATCCGGTAAAGTCCAACAATTTGCGGTAAGCCACCCGTTTGATTGTCTTGAATATTTTTAAGAGTATAATTCAGACAGTGATATACTGCTCGACTAGTTCGATAATTATTATGCTTTTTGGATTCCCATTTTTGCCAATTTACATCAAATTCGGTCTTACCCGAACCACCACTGAATACTTTAGTTGATTCTTTTGGCAAATGAATTTCTTTTTTATTCAGGGTACCATTTTTTTTATACGAAATTTTAAAAAGTTTGAACTCTTTTTTGAATCGAGATGCGTGTAAAATAGTAAATGTATTAACTATTGATGCCTTTGGATATATGGATAGAGATGATTTAATGAAATTGAATATCTTATCATGTTTAACATATAAATCGTCTTCATCACTAAATAAGATGCCACTATCAATTTGAGGAATGATTTGGCCAAAGATTATCGAAGGGAATAAGACATCTCCACAAAATCCAAAGATTTCAGGATATTTGGTTGACCCAAAAACTTTGATTCCATAGTCAAATTTACGGGTAGTTCCCCAAGTATACCTACTATCTGATGCGATATAGATGGATGAAATTTTTTTTTCGTCTTTTTTTTCGTCTACTCCAATCCATGATAAAAGTAAGGTCATTCGTTTTTTAAGACCATGTTTGGAAGGTCTTTTTTAGTTTTTTGAAAAAATGTGAATCGATCAGTTAACTTGATGTTTACCAGACCTCAAGTTATATGCAAACAA
>JALEFZ010000051.1 GCA_022760475.1 Bacteroidia bacterium
CGCTTTGTTTACCTGCTTGAACTAGGCAAAACCCATAAATATGACGGAGAAGGAATAGTCAAAGAAAGCCCTTTCCTGATCCAGGATACCCTTTTAAATGCCTTACTGATCAAGTCCAACCAAAGTCTATTAAATCTTGCCCAAAGATTTGGTTATGAGCAGGGAGAATTGAAAGAATGGCTGTCAGAAGGGAAAAGGAATTTTAGAGAGAAGTTATGGAATGAGGAGTTAAACTTCTTCGTTCCATACGATCTCAGAACAGGTACCCAATTGATGGATAAAGAAATTGGTGGCTTGGTTTCACTGTTTGCAGAGGTTGCAAATGATGCCCAAATTTCCGCACAAGTAGCCTATTTAAATCAGTTGCACCAAAGAGGATTTTACCTTTGTCCCAGTTTTGATGTGGACAGTCCCAGTTTTGATTCCAAACGATATTGGAGAGGGCCTGTTTGGCCACAAATGAATTGGTTGGTCTACAAAGGCTTGCTTGCTAATGGTGAAAAAGAAATGGCTCAACAGGTGAGTAAAGATCTCATCGAACTGGTCAATAGGTTAGGGTTTCATGAATATTTCGAACCCCAAAAATCCCTGGCAGAAACCCTCACAAAAGGATATGGAGGTAATAATTTTTCCTGGACTTCCGCATCCTTCATAGACTTAGTGAGTTAAAAATCTTATTTTATTTATTTGTAAATGCCTGTAAAATAATAAATTATCAATTCGCAAATTGAGAATAACAAAGTAAGCTGCTAAAACCAAGCTGTAAAAGTAATTCCCTGGGATGGATTAAATGCTATTCTTTAGTATTGGAGAAAGAAACTCAAATGAATCTTCATTCAGGGAAAAATTAAACGATTATATATAGGGAGGTGAATTATATTAATAAGGGCTCAATGATTTTAGGAGATTGGATTATAAAGTATTGATAATTAAATAATTATATATTTTTAAATAAAGTATTAGTTTAGGTTTTTTTGAGCTATAGATCTTGGATATTCCTTTCTCCGGAGCAGGAATAAGGTATGCTGTTGAAGCAAAAGTAGGCCTTTATCCTTATTTAGGATCAAAAAACAATTACCTGAACAATTGAGAAGCTCCTCAAACAGTTGGGAACTAATATTGTTATTTTCATATTTATTTTAAATTATTGCATCCTTATCAACAATTACCAAAATCTTTAAACACAATTGAAATGAAGAGAATCATACCTTTTCTACTTATCATGATGGGAATGATGAACTTGTGGGGACAAAATACCGTCGGTTTGATTTCCCATAATGACACCCTGGCATACCCTGGGTACAACATCATTTATCCTCATAACCAACCCAACGTTTACCTACTCAACAATTGTGGCCAGATTGTTCATACATGGGTAGACAGTGCCAATTTCCGTCCTGGTAACTTTGCTTACCTGTTAGAGGATGGACGTCTGATAAGAGGGAAAAGAGATGCAGACATCTCGAACGATCCCATTTGGGCTGGTGGCGGTGGTGAGACCATCGAAATTCTGGATTGGGATGGTAACGTTGAGTATTCCTATACCCTAAATGATTCCAGCGCGAGGCTTCACCACGACTTCGTACCCATGCCCAACGGAAATATCCTTGCCATTGCTTGGGAATCCATCCCAGGAGAAGTAGCCCGTCAGGCAGGTAGAGACACCGCTAAAATGGCGCGAAATGAATTATGGCCAGATAAGGTCATTGAGATTGATCCTAGCAAGGATAGCATTGTTTGGGAATGGCATGCCTGGGATCATATCATCCAGGATCATGACTCCACCAAAGCCAATTATGGAGATGTAGGTGCCCACCCTGAGTTGATAGACCTCAACCTTGATACCAATGATGGCCACCCAGATTGGCATCATATCAACTCCATCGACTATAACCCAAGCCTTGATCACATTATTTTGAGCGTGCCTCAATATGATGAAGCATGGGTAATTGACCATTCTACAACTACGGCTGAAGCCGCTGGACATACAGGAGGAAATTCTGGGATGGGAGGAGACTTGATTTTCCGTTGGGGAAATCCCCAGGCTTACCGTACTGGTGATTTCACCATTCAGAAACTACATTTCCAGCACGACATCCACTGGATCGATCAGTTTGTAGATTCCACTAATCAGTATTTTGGAAAGATTGCCCTTTTCAATAACCAGTGGGCCACGAATATCTCAACGGTAGATATTTTCTCTCCTGTTTTTGATACCGTGAATCAAAAATATGTATTTGATGATAGCATGTACTTGCCGATGGATTTTGACCTAACGGTCATTCACCCAGACCCTGTAGCTGGCTGGTCTTCTGGATTATCAAGTGTGCAGTTGTTGCCTAATGATAACCTTCTTATTACAGCTGGCAGGTTTGGATATACCTACGAATTGACCCCTGATAAAAAATTAGTTTGGGAATACGTCACTCCGATTAAGCGACCCAATATTGCAAGTCAGGGAGATACCACATTGGCACAAAATGATAACCTTACGTTCCGTGTTAAGCGTTTTCCTATGGATTACCCTGCCTTCGCAGGAAGAGACCTGACTCCAAAAGGATGGATCGAATTAAACCCAAATACAGGATTCTGTGGCAGCCTTGTGTTGAGCAATGGTCCAGAATATGAAAACCTACCCATGGTATTCCCTAATCCTACACAAAATACACTATTTGTAGAATGGGAAAAGCCTGTAAATGCAGAGCTTTTTGACCTGAATGGCAGGGTTTTGAGTACCTATCAACTTCAAGCGGGAAGGAATGAAATTCAGGTTCCTGAGCTTCAGACAGGCATTTACTTTCTCCGAATTGGTGAAAAATATACCCAGAGGGTATTGATCAATAAATAAAATCGACTCTTAAACAAATTAAAATGGGGTTCCCAAACAGGAACCCCATTTTAATTTTATGGAAAAATAAATCCGTCATTAATACTTCCTCTTTCAAAACTGCCTAAGTTTAAAGGGAATATTTGCCAATTTCTACGATCAATAGCTTCTATTTGGCATTTATTCAAAAAAACTAAATTCTCTCTGCGAAAATCAGTATATCCGTACGTCTATATATCGGTAGATTTAACTAAAATTATCTGATTGGATTAAATTCCCTGGCCCCATGAGTTCAGCAATAAAAAGATTAAAAAAAGCCCTTCGCCTGATTCAAGAGCGACAATCCATCGATCAATTGGCCCAGAGGCTTGATTCCAAAAGACCTATCGAATCTATACCGGTTATTCCTGTCGAGGGACCCTACAATAGATCAGGCCAAGAGAGGCGTCTGGGGTTTGTCCAGGAACAAACCAAAAAGGACTTTGAAAAACTCTCAGAACCTATTTCGGATGAAATGATTAGCTCTTTCAAAGGAAACATAGAAAATTTCATCGGGATGACTCAAGTTCCTACTGGGGTCATTGGGCCTCTTCATGTTGAAGGGATTTTTGCTTCAGGGGATTATTATATCCCAATGGCGACCACCGAAGGAGCCCTTGTTGCCTCCTATAATCGAGGGGCAAAGGCCTGTACCTTCAGTGGTGGAGTTACCTCAATTTTCATGACCGAAGGTGTTCAAAGAAGTCCCTTGTTTAAGTTCAGCAGCATTGCCGAAGGAGGTAAGTTTGCGATTTGGATAGCCGAAAATCTTGAGCACTTTAAGGAATTGACCAACGAAGCGAGTCGCTTCGCCCAACTTGAGAACCTGGATATCAGACTTCAGGGCAACGAAGTAATACTTACCTTTGAATACGCTACAGGGGATGCGGCTGGCCAAAATATGGTAACCATCTGTACCCAGCATATTTGTGACTATATTCTAGCGACTACCCCTGTCAAACCCAAGTATTGGTACATAGAAGGCAACTATTCTGGGGATAAGAAGGCTAATGCAGTAGCTTTTGCGAGGGTTCGAGGAAAAAAAGTAACTGCCGAGGTGAGGGTACCCAAGGACATTGTGGCAAAAGTCCTGAAGTCTACACCTGAAAAAATTGCTGCTTACTGGCGTTCGTCAACTGTGGCAGTCATCCAATCAGGTTCTATTGGAGCCCAAGGCCATATTGCCAATGGCTTGGCAGCGATGTTTTTGGCCACAGGCCAAGATGTTGCTTGTGTATCAGAAGCCTCAGTAGGACTTACAGTCATGGAAGTAGATGAAAATGGAAACTTGTACGCCTCCGTGACTGTGCCTAACCTGATTGTAGGGACGGTCGGAGGAGGAACGAACCTTGCTTCCCAAGCAGACTGCCTAAGACTGATGGACTGCCATGGCCCTGGTAATGCCAGGAAGTTCGCCGAAATCTGTGCAGCAACCCTTCTCGCTGGTGAGTTGTCCATAGCTGCTGCGCTTTCAGCTGGGCATTTTACCCGAGCCCATCAACTATTAGGAAGAAAAAAATGATAGATTTAAGCCAAAATAACGCCCAATTCTTAAAGCGATTTTGGATATATCTGGGGGAAAGATTTCCCTTACAGGTAAATGGGATATTGATAAGTATCTTTACCTTTTCTGCTATTTCGTACAGCCGGATTTGTAGGGGAGCAGAAGCTTTCATCGCCTTACAAGATTATCTGGTTGGGATTGCGGTAACTGTAAGTCTGTTTCTTTTGCTAAGGATATTTGATGAATTCAAAGACAAGGAAGACGACGCGCTTTATAGGACATATTTGCCTGTACCAAGAGGTCTGATATCACTGCAAGAACTAAGATGGGTTGGAATTGTATTGGCAATCATTCAATTGGGCTTACTGATTATCTTCCAGTTGCCCATGCTCTGGTTATACATGATTGTCTTGGTTTACATGCTATTGATGGCTGTGGAGTTTTTCATTCCTCAGTGGTTAAAAAAACATCAAATAGCCTATATCACCTCACATATGTTCATCATTCCTCTCGTAGACGTTTACTCTACTGGTTTGGATTGGGTATTGGAAGGGGTAGAACCATCTCATGGACTGGCTTTCTTTTTCCTGGTCTCTTACCTGAATGGGATGGTCCTGGAGTTTGGGAGAAAAATCAGGGCTCCTGAAAAGGAGGAAAAAGGTGTGGTTTCCTATACCTCTCTTTATGGCACAGAAGGGGGAACCATTAGATGGCTTTTGTTATTGACAGCAACTCTGCTTGCTAGTATAGTTGCTGCGTACTATGCCAATTTTGGTCTTCTTGGCTACAGCATATTGACTGGGCTATTCGTCCTTTGTAGTGTACCAGGCTTTCTATTTCTTTCCAAAAAGACTGAAAAGCTATCCAAATTTATTGAGTACAGCTCTGGGCTCTGGACTGCTGGCATGTACTTGAGCCTGGGGGCCATACCGATGCTTAACCAATTAATTTCAGGATTATGGAGCTAATAAAGAACAAGTTACTCGTAAGCCAGGAAATACTTGGTGGAAAAGCAATGAACCTCATGCATTTGGAAAAGGTGTCACAAATGCAGGGGATCAACTTCAAGGTGCCCAAATGGCAAGTGGTTACATGGGAGCAATTAAATTCCCTTTTGCCTAAGGAATTGCAGAAGGAGACTGATTTTGAATTAGTAAGTAGTTTCGTCAATCAACTCGAAATACCAATTGAAGTAATTGCTGAGATCAAAAGAAATTTTAACATTCTTAATGAGCAGTCAGGAAATTGGTTTGCAGTTCGCTCTTCTGCCTTGGATGAAGACGGTACAAATTTCTCTTTCGCAGGGCAGTTTGAATCCTACTTATTTGTAGCTCCCGAACAATTGGGTGAATACATTAAGAAAGTCTGGCTTTCAGCATTTTCCAAGAGGGTGCAAAGTTACAGAGCAGAAAATGGGCTTCCCCCTCAGGTCAAAATTTCCGTCATCATACAGGAAATGGTGGACTCTGA
>JALEFZ010000052.1 GCA_022760475.1 Bacteroidia bacterium
AGGATGAAAGGCTTGCTGAGGAAGTCCTCAACCATGAACCTCAAAAGGCCAATCCCATCTTTTTGATTGTGGCAATTGCCCTCCTAGGAGCCATTCTCTTATTCACTTTTAAGTTAATCAAGTAAGTATGGATCCCGTAACTGCCATCGCCCAAGCCCTAAGTTCAGTCTCAACTGCAGTTGGTTCCATTGTCTCAAGCAGGAATCAAAGGCTCGCACAAGATGACATCAATTTGGGTAGAGCCATCCATGCTCAAGCAGAAGAAGAAAGGATCAGGGCAAGCCAGCAAAATACCATCCTGATTCTGCTTACAGCCATGCTCATTGCCTTGATCATCGTCTTTGTACTTAAGAAAAGAAATTAACAAAGTCTGTCATGATTCAGCTAATCCCCATGTTGATTGGAGCATCCTTGCCAGTTATCAGGCACTTGGCCTTTAAAGATCTGGTAGACAAGCTCCCAAAGGGTGCTGGCACCTACAGTACCCGAAGGATCTCTGATATCAAAACCCTTGTTCTACATCACTCAAGTGATCCAAATGGAGACCCTTTCAGCTATGCCACCTTCCACACCAGACCAGAGTTCTCCGGAGGAAGGGGCTGGCCAGGAATCGGATACCACTACATCATCCAACCCAATGGAGTCATTTACAAATGTAATCGCCACCGAACCATCTCCTACCATGTCAAAAATGGAAACAGCGATAAGCTGGGGATCTGTTTCACAGGGAATTTTAATGTGGGTCATCCTACCCAGGCACAGATCATTGCGGGCAAGTTCCTGGTGAACTACCTCAGGCTGACCATTCCTTCAGTTAATCACGTTGGAGTCCACAGGGACTACACCAATACCTCCTGCCCTGGAGATAATTTTTCAGTTGACATGATAATCTAAGCCAAAAGCATTTAACTCAATACTCATGAAAAACCTATACCTCAAACTGACCTCTCCCCTATCAGGAATCCTCAATGGACTTACTTCCTCACTCCTTGCAGGGACACATTGGATGCTACAATGGAATACATGGGAAGTATTCTTCGTAAGAGCTGGGATTGTCATTACATTCCTGACGGCTGTCCTGGCACTTTGGGAGAGGGTGAAGGCTATTTTTTTTCCCAAAAACCCAAGGACCTAAGTTCAATTGAAAAAAGGCCTTTCAACTGCCTGCTCAAAAAATTGTAATGTAAGAATTATCCCTTAATTATATTTTAGGAGGTTAAAATATAGTTGATCTGACTTTATCATTGAGATTAAGCATTCTCAAAATAGACAGTTACCTATTTTATTTATCAGTTAAAATCATGCAAATCAAAAAAATAATGAAGCAAATTATAACCTACTCTACTGAATTTTAGTATATTACCTCACGAAGGTTGTATACTTTTGTTTCTTATTGTCCTTAGTATTCATAACATGAATATCAAAAACTTCACATATCTAAACTTTCAGAAAAAAATCTGATGCATAATTTATTTCAAATAGTTTTCTTTACGATGATACCTCACATTTTTTCAATTCCTCAAAAAAATTAGTTTTTCTTTATTAATTTTTTATTTTCATTTTCAATTAATAAATTCGCATTCGTCAGAAATTATTAATTAGAAATAGTTTATTTCAAAGTACTATGGAGTCCCAAAAAAATCAAGATAGACTTAAAAACAAATATAAATCTTTGTTAGAAGATAGTGAATTCATAAATCATGCTGAAAGGACGCTTCCAAATAAAGGAACCGAAACCAAAGAATCTAATTATAGGAGAAGATCAGTTGATTCTGTAAAGCCTACCTTAAAAGAATATTTAAGCCAGCAGAAATCGAGTTTAGAAAATGCCGATTGAACCACATGAGTTTTCATTTGATGATGAAAACTTTTTAAATTCTGTTTTAGAAAGACTAGAAACTTGGGAGGATATAGCTACGCAGTTAATTATTGATTATAACAATCAGTCAAGTAGTGTTAATCTTTTTCTCAATAGGAAGTTTCTCCTAATGGCTTCAAAAAGCTACTTTGATGATATATTAAAGTTTAAGGTCTATACTAGGAGCACAAGTGTTGAAACTGCCAAAAAAGCGGCATTTACTTTTAAATGGCTAAGTCGATATAAACCTATCCAGTTGTGTACAGATTCAGAGGAAGTCGGTATAGAAATCCTAGAAATTAATCAACTGTTTGCCTTGATTGCAGCATGTGGTTATTTTGAAAATTTCACCTCATATGATCTCCTTAGGAAGAGAGGTGATATCGTAGAAGAACTATTCTACAACTTAACCTATAGAGATGTTTGTGGAAAAACATATACTCTAATTTTTAGGCTGATATCTGAAATCATGGATTCTGAAATTAGATAATTATGTTATTTAATATCTCAGGAATATCGCTGTAATCATTTACCCAAATCGTATTTACTCCAAGGGAAAGGGCATCATCTTGTAGAATAGTGTCATAGAACTTAGCAAGACTTGTTAACTCTTTTTTATTTAATGAATTTCCTTTTTTCAAATTAATTTCATCAGGGTTTTGCCGCCTCCTGATTATAAAGTGAAATTTACTATCCTTCTCTGGTTTTTGCTTATGAGCAATATCTAAGAGTCTTCGGGTATTTGGGTCGGTTAATGAAGAACCTATAAACAAACAAGGAAAGTATTTAAATTTTTCAAGTTGAACTAAATTTGTCCATTTATAAACATCATGATATTCATTATGGTAAGTAGTTTCTCCTAATACAATCAAGTTGTCCTCTGTTATTTTTCCCTTTTCCGGGAGAAATCCATGAACATGATAAATAGGTATCATCCCTTTCCCAAAAACTTTATCATGACCGTAAATAGAAACAGTCTTCTTATCAGAAATTCCATTATCATCAGAATACTTCCCGATCTTATATTCAAGAATATCATCAAAATTGTAGGTAATAATACTATTTAACAGAGAACTATTGTCTTCGGGAAAGATATATCGCATAAGTTGATTAAAAAGAAGACTCTCCTTTTCCTTATTGATTTTTTCATAAATCGTATCCCTAACTCTATTCTCAAATTCAAATTTCTTTTTACCACCCTTTTTTAAATTATTTGCAATATATCTTCCAATTAAAATAGGCGAAGGTTGAAAAATAGAATTCAGGTGTTTTGTGAAGTTAGATAAGTTCTGCTCATTTGACATATCCAGAGATCCTATCATTAATTCCTGAAGTAATAAATCCCAGCCTGGCACCCCAAACTCAATCGAAACACCTGCCCCTAAGACCAGAACTAATTGCTTATCACTTGAAAATGCCTTTTTAAGAGAATCAATACTCTCTCTCTTGGATAACAGTTTATCACTACGATTTGAGATCCTTTTCTCATAAATCCTTATTAACTCTTGAATTTCTTTTCTGTAACTCATGGATATATTTATTTTTATATATTCTATCTTAATTCTTTATTGGCATTAAAGAATGAATAATAACCAAAGTAGTCGGATTAATATAATTTTTCTATTTAAAACAAAATATAGTTCCCCAACTTAACTTTTGATATATATAATATCCAATGATTTTAATAAAATCGCAGAATCAAAAACGTCCTTTTATCCTTACCAATTAGTCTCCTTCAAATCCTTCGAAATTATACACCCCAATCCCCTCAAATAAGTCTGAGTCTGCTCCAACGAATGATGCCTATTCTGCTTCATGATTGAGTACACATCTACTCCAGCATCGTAGGCCTCTTTATTCCCGGTATGCTTCCAGGAATAGAGGGTGTAATGCCCATCATATATACCAAGTTCTTTTAGAAACTTTGTATGATACTCCGTAAATCCTTTCCTGAGTTTCATTTTTGCTCCTGCCTGGAAGTCTGCTTTGTATGTACCGAATACATAATAGTTACCGGGATATTGATCCAGATTTAGCTTGGTGAGAATTTTCTTGAATGCGGGGTTTATCACAGCAATTCCACCACGCTTATTCTTCGAATTGTCCCCATAGACGGTAATGATACCTCTTTTAAGATCTATGTCTTGTACCTGGAGGCGACAAACTTCCACGGGACGTAAAAATCCATAATAGACAAATCGAGTAAACACATAAAGGTTATGGTGATTTTTCTTCAAGTACTTCTCTAAGGTCGATTTCACTTCATCTCGATAGGTGGTATGACGCCCGGATGTAGCTCTCAATTTTTTGATTTTGCCCAAAGGATTTTTGGTAATGATCTCCTTATCCATCAAAACAGTCATCAGAGCATTCAAGTAAGTTTGGTAATTATTTCGGGTAATAGCTGCCACTCCCCTTTCTTCCATCAACCAGGTAAATAGATCAATACAATGGCCCTGGGAAAATTTTTCGACGGGTAGGCTCTTAATTTGCCTCAGCTCCAAAAACTCACCAAATACCCTCAGATAAGATTGATAATGTTCCTTGTTCCGGGCACCGCTGCTCGCCATTCTGATCTTGGTCGCTTGTCTAAGGGCTTCCCAAATACTCAATTTGGTCCCTACCTTTTGAATAGGTTCATCCAAAGCGAATCCTTTCTTCAAAAGGGTATCAACTTCCAACTGGATACGACGCAACTCGTTTAGGTTTTCCTTTCTGGAATTGTAAGCATGATTCACATAAATCCTTTTCCTTTTCAGCTCTCCGGAGGAATGTTCGTAAGCGTAATACTCCAGGAAAAGTTTCTTGCCGGTAGACAATCGGCAGGGAATAAATGGCAGGCCATTTTCGGCTGTATATACCTTCTTGTTACTTTTTTTCATGGCAGTAGTTGTCGCTGTTTTTGTCGCTCTGTCCTAAAATAGCCATTTCCAAGCTCTAATAAAACAAAAGTCTCCGATGTCACATCGGAGACTAAATTAAAAGGACTACTACTACTACTCGCAAGTTGTTGAGGAAGGAGTCGAACCCTCTATTGGTGCCAGCCACCTCTCGACAATGTTATTTCTTATCCTTTGTTTGTGTTTACATTACAATAATAAGGAGCTTTTTATTAAGGTGCAAATTTTTTATAAAAAAATATGAATTTTTATTTTTTTCATAACACATGCGGTAAATTATTGAAAATATCTAAAAATGTACTCAGAAATTCATTTGCCCAGTGATCCTTAATTCTCCCCTTACTAAAGTACTTCGCCAAATATTACGACAAAGATTTTATTTTGTTGTGTTTCCTACAAAAAAACAAGGATGATGCCATAAAGTAGGCCCAAGGAAAGAAAATGACTGTTTGGTTGGATTGTCTTGCTCAGTGGCTAGCTTAGCTCCTGTTCAGAATCTAAAGGCCTCTCCTCATGCTCCGTTTGGCCATTGGATGCCTGGCCATTTTGATTTGCCAGCATCTTCATAATGTGGTTCATCTTTTCGTCCATCGCCTCAATCTTTACAATCAAATCATCATTATTGTCCCTCACCATTTCCTCCACAAAGATCGCATTCACAATGGACAAACCAAAGATTCCACCTGAAATTACGATTAAGATAAAGTAACCAATTGTAAAGAAAGAGTTAACTTCGTTCATCTCTGCCTGGGCAATAATGGCCTCAGGAACTTCAAACCATCCCTCAATGGTAAACACCTTAAACACATTGTATAAGGAACGAATCGGATCACCAAACATTTCAGGTGAGATGTGCTGAAATAGCCTGCAAGAAATCAACGATACAATAAAACAATAGACAAAGAAGGCCAACAAAACAAAGACCGATGCCTTTAGCGCCCTCCGGATTCCTGCCACCAACTCATCTATATTTGGAATAAACTTTATAAACTTGAAAAACCTCAGTACCCTGACTATCCTGAAGACAAATATCACCGCAAAGTCAGGCATATTTTCCATGAATAAAAGTATGACCGATGGAAGACTCAAGATGACAATCGCAAAGTCGAACTTATTCCAACCCGAGGATATATACTTCCTCCAACCCATCAAACGAATCTTAATAATCGCCTCCATTAGGAAATAAAAAAGAAATATCGCATCAAGGGTGGACAATAATCTATTGTGTATGTATTGCTCATAGGACAATATGAATAAAACAATAGCGTTCAACATAATCACAAAGGCAACAATCCTGTCCTCAGTAAATAACCTTTGTAATGCTTTCTTCATCGGTAATTTTTCTTTGGGATAAAGATAAAAGAAATTCCAAATTCAGTATGCCGTAGATGTCGTTTAAGCGAATATTATTGGCCAAGCCCCATTTTTCAACTAATTTCAATACCTGAATTTTCTAATTGCTCTCTGTTCCATGGCAAAGATTACAAACCCTCAGAAAGATCCTATGGGAATGGCATTGCTAGATTACCAAAAGGGTGTAAAAGGAGGGGTAATACATGTTAGCTCTGATATCGCTGTAAATGACCTCATACCTGTGGATTATATGTATAGAGATCAAAGAGCTATGCCCGAATGGGAGCTCCTTGCACTCGACCACTGTAGAGGAAAAATCCTAGACATCGGTGCCGGTGCCGGAAGTCATGCACTGATCCTCCAGGAAAGGGGAAGCGAAGTCCTCGCCATGGACGTTTCTCCGGGAGCGGTTGAAGCCATGAAATGCCGGGGGCTAAACACCATACACGAAAATATATTCGACTTCCAAGGCCTAAGGTTTGATACGCTTCTCATGATGATGAATGGGATAGGCCTCGTAGGAGATATTCAGGGCTTGGAAAGATTTCTCGAGTCCGCCCATCAGATGCTCGAAGCTGGAGGCCAAATCCTCCTGGACTCATCAGATCTTTCTTATCTCTATGAGGACAAAACCATCCTTAAACCAGACAAGAGATATGAAGGGATCATCGAGTTTCAAATGAGGTATAAAAACATAAAAGGTGATCCCTTTTTCTGGATCTACATCGAGTATGAAAAACTAAAAAGCCATGCCCAAAGGCATGGCTATGTATGTTCTTTGATCAAAGAAGGGCCTCACTTTGAGTACCTTGCCAGCTTAACGCCTGCCTGATCAGTGGAAAATGATCTTCTGGTTATCTATAGGGAAACCCTGCTGACGCATCTGAAGGATGTAAACACCAGCAGATACTGAAGGTATTTCCAATTCGAAAGGCTGATCCTCAGAGACAGGCTTCAATACCCAATTTGCAAGCTCTCTGCCCTGAAGGTCCAATAAGTTTAATTCAGCAACCTGATTCTTTAGGTTGAATAAGTTAACCTTTAACCTTGCTTCTGATGAACTCAAGTAATTGTCCACATTGAAGTAGTTCTCGTCAGAAAAAAGGACCTCTACCAAAGGTGAATGGCTAAAGCGCCCATCAAAATCTACCTGCTTGATGCGATATACCTGAGAGCCTGGCTTAGGGTCGCGGTCTACGAAAGAGTAATTCTGAACCTGAGTAGTGTTGCCCGCTCCTTTTACTTGAGCTAGAGGAACAAACAAATCCCCGGATTTTTTCTCAACCACAAATTTATCATTGTTTACCTCAGTTGCAGTCCCCCAGGTGATCTCAATGTTGTTGGCTCTTTGTTTGCCATCCACATACAGCCACTCTACAGGTAGCGAATTTTCAGCAGCCTGGGCAGCCTGATTGGCATTTACAATTCCAAAACCGAACTCATTTGAGAATGTCACACCATTGACCAAAGATGTATTCTGTACCAAAATGCTATTTACATCATTAGCATTGAGGTCAGGATTGATTGAAAGTACCAAGGCAGCCACTCCAGATACTGTAGCAGAAGAGGAGGAAGTTCCCCCAAACCACATGGTGTAATTTCTATTGAGATAATTCAAGGTAGAGGTAGTATCTGTGTTATATCCCAGATTACCCATACGATCAATTACAGAGATGTTGTTTAAAGTTTTATCTGGTGAAGATACTGACACAAGGTCAAGTTCAGCTCCATATCTTGCATAGTCAGGTAAAAGGCCTCTCGCAGAGATGGCTCCTACAGTCATAACTTCATCCACAGATCCAGGATAATGGATACAGGTAGTTCCTGGCGTACCATCTCTGGTATCTCCACTCGCAAAAACAACCACACAACCTTTTCCATCTCTACCCCTAATCATGGCGCTATCAATAGCATTTTTAATGGCAGGATAGAAGTTGTCATTCGTGGTACAGAAACTAAATGTCCAGGAGTTGTTTATCACATCCGCTCCATTTCGCCATGCCCACGAGATTCCGTCTGCAAACTCCGCAGCAGTAGAGAAAAAGATGTTTACATGCACAGGTAAAATTTTCACCTTGGGCGCTACACCAGCAACTCCAACGTTGTTGTGCGAAGCAGCAATGATACCAGCAACCCCTTGGCCATGGCCATGATCGATGGAGTCGGCAGAAGGTTCTCCAAAAAGAGATTGGGTAGGCGTAGAGGTAATCGTACTATATCCTGGCATTACCCTGCTAGGTGTGCCTGTAATGGAATCATTATTCAAATCCTCATGAGCTTCTACACCCTGATCTACGACCGCTACCACAATTCCCGTGTCTCCCTTGGAAATACACCAAGCCTCAGGCGCATCGATATCGATATCAGCTTCGGCAGCCTGATAGGGATAGTTGAAAAAGTCAATTCCTCCTTCATTGTGAAGGTAATATTGAACTCCATAATAGGGGTCAGTTGGAGCAGATGGGCAAGCCATCACCTCATTTTTAGCACTTGGGCTGGTCAACTGAACTCCCAGATACATGTCCGGGTGAGCATAATGAAACATCTCGCTTTCATACATCTCATTGGCCAACCAAAGAGCCTCCTGAGCATCTGCGACTTCTACATACTTCAGCCCTCCACCCGTTGTTTTTAATTGGGCATCAGGATAATGAGTATCAAGGATTAAATTGAAAATGCCACTGTCGAAGTTATCGTTTTCGAGATACATGACCTTTTCTACCAAGAATAGATCTACTCCCTCATCAGAAACCTTTCCCCAGCTAACGCTTTTCAGCTTGCTGGCGTCAATCCCAAATTTGCGGAAAAGATTTTCCTGCTTGGTACTTTGCTCTTTGTTGAATTCTACAAAAAACTTGTTGCCCGTCGCTTTTAATGCGGACACTTCGTCAGCCACTGAGCGAGATAGGTTCCTTTCAAAAGGGGTGGCAACCCTTTCATTGAATTCCAAAAGAAGTCTCTGACGGTTTTCCATCAAATATACCTTCCCTTCGGGGGTCCAATAGTACTCTGTCTGAGCCGATAGAGAGCCAGAAAAAATGAATACTGCTAGAAGGATTTTAATTAGGAGGCGCATATTCAGCAAGAATAAGTTATAGTCGATCCTGAGTTAGAATCTGACCAAAATTACGTTTTTTAGAGGGTGAAATACCACGTTTACTCCTCAACGGCCAAACATAAGGCCTAAGTTGATAAAATTTAGAACGAAGATTGGTCTAAATGTGACATTTGGACAACAGACTATCGAATAAGTTTTTTAGAGGAAACGTATTTTTTTAAACTTTACTTTGTCAAAATACAAAAAACATAATGATTTATTACGTAAAGTTTAATTTTCTATGTTCATAATTACCCCATTCAGATAGGAAGTAAACTTGCGCGCCCCCTCTTTGCCAAGATGATTGGCGTCCATGAAATCAGCACGCTCATAATCAGGTGATTCGGTGAGGTTCAAATAGGGAATATCGTTGACTCTGGCGAGTGAATCTGTTGTATTAACCATAAAGTCATATCTACTTTTTTTCATTTCTTTTTGGTAACTCTTATGCATGGGAGTAGAAACCAACACAGGAATCACATCAAATTTTTTACAAACAGAAATAATGCTATCCAAAAGTGCCACATTATGGCTATGCAAAGATTCATCGTAAAACTGGTTGTGATAGGTACCCGATTGAATCCCATTATTTATAAGTTGAGCAGTAGTCATGCTATCGTCCCAGAAGTACCAACCATCTTTGTTGAATTCCACCAGGGTATCCTGTCCCTTAAAATAGCGCATACTCCTATCCACCGACCGTTTTACGGTGAGGAGAGATACAAGGCTGTAATTTTCCGGTTCATACCACTTCGTGAAGGCATTGGAACCAAAAAAATGCTTGAAATAGTAGGTTTTATTGTAAATGCCATCAAAAAGGTAGGCTTCAGATCCGTATGATGGGTAGGAAATGGGATAAATAATGTATTTAAGGGATGGCATTTGCTCCAGATACTTCTCCAATAAAAAATAGTCGAAGGTAAATGTCTGGGCAGTATAAGCCAGGTTGAAACTCTTAAGGTCCAGGTATTCGGGATTTACTGCCAAATAAGAATGAGAACTTCCCAAAACAAGGCATTCCCAATCCCCAAGGCCTGCTTCCAATAGCTCTCGCTTCTGCTTGTAGTCATGTGGCAATTCGCGCTGGAGATACTCCAATCCCCCCAACAAAAGAATGATAGGAAGAGCAAATAATGCGAATCTTATAATTATGGATCTCATGTCTAGAATTGAAAGTAAATAAAGGCTCTACGTTCATAGTTAAAATACAGGATCGCAAGCGCAAACCCATAATACAAGGTCCACCTGACCCATACTGGCCATTTACCCACTTGCATGGGATGCTTTTTCTTATTGTACATCTGTACCCACTCCATCGCCATAAATATGATCAACCAGGGGAGTTTCCGTAGAAACCTCTCCGGCATTTGAAACAGGCTGGAAGAGAACATTTTACTGAAATAGAAAAAGGCATATTTTACATTGGGACTCATAAAGAAGACCAGGGCAAAAAGATTCAATGCCCAGGTAATCCCCATTTGTAAAATAGCAGTTAATGTTCCCTTTACTGTAAAAGGAGGTCGCGTCTGCTGGACATTTGAGCGAAGTTTGGGGAAAAGTAAATATGGAATGTGGTAAAGTCCATGTAAAAAGCCCCAAATTACAAATGTCCAATTGGCTCCGTGCCACAAACCACTGATGGTGAAGGTTATGATATAGTTTCGGATGACCTTCCATTTGTTGGTGATCATTTTACCTCCACTGAGAGAAAGGAATACATAGTCCCTAAACCATGTTGTGAGGGAGATGTGCCACCTTCTCCAGAAATCCAGTATATCCCTTGCGAAATAAGGATAGTTGAAATTTCGCATTAGGTTGAAGCCCAATAATCTCGCTGTACCGATGGCGATGTCCGAATAACCAGAAAAGTCGCCATACAACTGGAAGGCAAAAAACAGGACTCCCATCAATAAAACCGCTCCCGAATATGATTCAGGATCTGAGATGATCCAACCGACAACTTCTCCCAGGGTATCTGCAACCAGAACTTTTTTGAACAAACCCCAAAGTATTTGCCGAAGGCCATCTTTGGCTTTCTGGGGGTCAAATTTCCTTCCCTTGTGAAATTGAGGCATGAGGTTGGACGCCCTTTCGATAGGTCCGGCAATCAACTGTGGGAAAAAACTCACGAAAGCCAGAAAGGAAACCAGGTCATTACTCGCCTTCAGCCTGCCCCTGTAAATATCAATGCTGTAACTAAGGGTTTGGAAGGTATAGAAACTGATACCTACAGGAAGGATGATCCGCAATGTTCGGTCTGACATTTCATATCCAAAGGCACGAAACATCTCTATAAAACTGTCTACGAAAAAGCCATAGTATTTGAAAAAGCCCAGCAATCCAATATTGACCACCAGGGAAATGGCCAACCATGCCTTCTTTTTGCCCTTGTCTTCGGCCTTTTGAATCTGAATTCCTGTATAAAAGTCTGTGAGAGAAGAAATGACAACCAATGAAAGAAAACGCCAATCCCACCAGCCATAAAAGAAATAACTGGCGCCCAATATGAGGAGGTTTTGCCACTTCAATCTTCCCTGGAAAACAAACCAGTAAAGCGCAAAAACCAGCAAGTAAAAAGCACCAAATTCAAAGGTGTTGTATAACATAAAGGACTATTCCGTATTCAGAGGAAAAATTAGGGTGAGGAAGAACTGAGAAACAGGGGATTATTGTCGAAAGTTGACCATAGAAATTTAATTTTTCAGGACAATTTTCCTCATCGGTTAATATCAGGGAAAAAATGGTTGGCCAAAGATCCTTACCTGCCCCTGAGGTACATATCCAATATGGGGAGATCTGCCTCCATCCAATCCAGGTCTACCAATTGTTCGGGATCTAACCATACAATTTTATCATGGTCAGTGTACACAGGCTCTCCACTGACCCATTGGCAAATAATCGGATAAAGCCTTACCACCTTATAAGGATAGGCATGGACAACTTCGGGTAGGCGCTGAACAATTCTGATTTGAATGGCTAACTCTTCGAATATTTCTCTAATCAAGGCACTTTCTGCGGTTTCAAACGGGTCGAGTTTCCCCCCTGGAAATTCCCACTTACCTGCATAGGGCTTGTGAGAGGCCTTTCTGGCAGCAAGCACCTTCCCCTCCCTTTCGATGATTCCACAACTTACATCGATCATTTTCATTCTTTTTCCACCTTCTGAAATTATATGATGTCTTTAGCATGTCAACTGCCGCGAAGGCAGCAATATGTTAGTCTACCATTGTTTCCAGGGAGTCCGATCAATCATCGGACTCCCCTATTTATTCTACAGCCTTAGTCTCACTCAACTCATTCTCAAACTTCTTCAAGATCTCGTCAGGATCTTGCCCTACCTTTCTCAATTCCAGCAAGGCTTGCAAAGTTAGAGAGGTCAAACCAGGAATCGGTAATAGACCCGTAATCTTGTAGCGTTTCTTAAGCTCCATTTTATTTTTGGCCAATAGAGACGAAATAATCCATTCTATAATCTCCTCCACCACAATAGATGAACCAAAACTTGGTATGGCCAGGGCAATCTCTGCCGTTGAAAGGGCAACATCAATGCCTGAAGAAATGGCCATCAGGGTATATAGCCTTCTTTTATATCGTTTTAGAATGTCCTTTTCCTGTTGGGTTAAAGCGGGTTTGTCTGCCATGATTTGGTTCTATTTGAGGAACAAAATTAAATTTTTTGGACAAAAGTTTGGTGATCTCGTCATCAAATTATCAATTTGTTCATTCCTCTAGCATAGCAACAATAAATACGTAACTTCGTCAAAATGAACAGTCAATACTTTCAGGATTACATGCCAGGCAATGTCTGCTTCGGTTGCGGGAATGAAAATCCCGATGGTCTTCAAATAAAAAGTTTTTGGGAGGGAGAAGAGGCCGTATGTATTTGGGATTCTGAGAGAAAGTATGAAGGCTGGAAAAACATCACCAATGGAGGCATCCTCGCTACCCTGGTAGACTGCCATTGCATGTGTTCGGCCATGGCTGCTGTTTATAAGGCAGAAGGCCGTGGACTTGATTCCTCTCCTGAGTACCGATATGCAACGGGCACCTTGAGCATCAAATACCTGAAACCAACCCCAAATGATAAAACGATGGAGCTTAGAGCTACCGTAAGTGAAATCAAAGGGCGAAAGGTGGTCATGCACTGCAAAATCTTTAGCGAAGGAATACAGACCGCAGAAGCTGATGTGATCGCCATCCGAGTATTCGAAGGAAAGGCGGATAAAAACAATCCATTTGTCCATTAAATTACCCCCATGCTGATTGCAGAAAATATCCATAAATCCTACGGCAAGGTAGAAGTACTCAAAGGTGTAGACATAAAGTTATCAGAAGGCGAAATTGTGGCCCTGGTGGGTACTTCTGGTGCAGGAAAAAGTACTTTACTTCAAGTATTAGGGACACTGGACAGCCCAGATCAAGGAAACATCTGGTTTGAGGGGCAAATGATTCACCAATTACCAGAGAAAATGCAGGCCAAATTCAGGAATGAAAGCCTGGGATTTGTTTTTCAATTTCACCATCTCTTGCCCGAATTTACTGCCCTTGAAAATGTCTGTATACCTGGATGGATAGGCAAGTCTTCCAAAAATGAAATTGAAAACAGGGCCAAGGATCTGCTGGACAGACTGGGCCTGAGCCATAGACTTGACCACAAGCCTTCCCAACTTTCGGGTGGAGAGCAACAAAGGGTTTCCGTGGCCAGAGCCTTGATCAATCAACCCAGGCTGATCCTTGCTGATGAGCCCACCGGTAATCTAGATACCCAAAACAGCCAGGAGCTCTATGACCTGCTGTTTAGCCTAACCCGCGAAACTGGCGTTGCCTTCCTGGTCGCCACCCACAACATGGCCTTGGCCGAAAAAGCAGATCGAGTCATGCGGATTCAGGATGGAATGATTTAATTTCAAATACAGCCATGAACCTTCAACCCACCTTACAAAACGAGCTTGTTTTGTTGAGGCCCCTTCATATCGATGACAAGGAGGCCATGTACCAAGTTGCCAAAGATCCCCTCATTTGGGAGCAACATTCCAATTGGGATCGATACAAAGCGGAAGTTTTTGACAAATTCTTCGAAGAATCCCTCGCATCAAAAGGCTGCTTATTGATTTTTGAAAAAGAAGAAAAAAAACTGATCGGCAGTTCTAGATTTAAGAAAAGTCCACTCGACCCCAATGTCCTTGAAATTGGCTGGTCTTTCCTTGCCAGAGAGTATTGGGGGGGCACCTACAATCGCTCCTTCAAGCAATTGATGCTGGCACATGCGTTTCAATACGTGGACGCTGTCATTTTTTATATCGCAAAAGAAAATTTCAGATCTCAAAAAGCTACCCAAAAACTTGGAGGAGAAGCTATCAGTAAAGGTTCATTTGATCACTTGGTCCGAAATCCATTAGGTGAGCACACCTATATCATCCTTAAAAGGAAGAAAAAAGCATAAAGCCATGAAAACAGTTATATTCATACTAACGGGAATTATTTTCTCTGTTCAATCTGTCCATGCTCAAAGCAATTTCAGATGTTACAGGACTACCTACCATGATGACACAGATTATTTTTGGCAAATAACCATTAAATCATTTGGCAAAAGCCATAGCCCTGATAGTTTACTTATCCAAAATGATACAATTTCAAGAGATGATTTCACTTTTGAGGTTTGGGAAGGAGATTCAGTCTTCATAGAGCTGGTCAAAAACTTTGGTGATGAGGAGTTGGATGTCCAAATCAAAGGATCGGCAGAGATGCTATGGGAATGTGCCTTTTGTTCCCCTACCCGCATAAAGAAATTGGTAGGAGTGGAGAGTAGGTATGCCTTCTGCATGGCTAAAGATGTTCCCCCTTCATTAAAACGCCGTCAAATTCTGATCACATTTGAAAATACTGAGCTCGTGAAGGATGGTAAGAAATATGAGTTGGAGAAAAGCTGGGCCTTCAAACCTGTGAGAAAAGCATGGCGTTTTGTAGGGAAGTAACGTTTGCCATTCTTCCTCAAAAAATACTTGTCAAAAAATCGGTTGTTGCAGGACTCATGAATGGGCATATTTGGATGAATCAAACGGATTATCATGCCCATCACTGCCACAAAGACAATCGATGCCTATTATCAGGCTTTATTGGATAGAAACTCCGAATACGTTGGTATTTTTTTCGCTGGCGTAAAAACGACTTCCATTTTTTGCCTACCCACTTGCCGTGCCCGGAAGCCCAAAAAGGAAAATGTCGACTTCTTCACTTCCTTTAAAGAGGCTCTCGATCATGGATTTCGTCCCTGTAAAATCTGCAAACCTACAGAGAATGCTGAGGAAGCTCCTCCACAGGTAGAAAAAGCCATTGCTCTGGTCAAGCAAAACCCCAAAGAAAAGATTTCAGATCAAGTTTTACGACAAGAAGGCATCAGTCCGGAAACCATTAGGAGATGGTTCAAGAAGCATTATGGTCTAACCTTTCACGCCTATCAAAGAATGTACAGAATCAACGAAGCCTATCGCGAACTCAAAGAAGGCAAAAACACCACCCACACAGCATTTGACAATGGTTACGAATCTCTAAGTGGATTTGGATATACCTACAAGAAAATCATAGGGAAAGCCCCTTCTCAAAGTGCCGAAAAATCCATCATTCTGATCAGTAGAACCACAACTCCCCTAGGACCGATGTTCATCTGCGCCACCGAAAAAGGCATTTGCCTGACCGAGTTTACCGACAGAAAGATGCTTGAAACCGAGTTTCGCGACCTTCAGCATCGCCTTCATGCAGAAATTCTGGTTGGAGAGAATGACCACATTCGACAGGCAAAACAGGAGCTTCAAGAATATTTCGAAGGGAAAAGGCAGGAATTTTCCCTGGAACTGGATGCTCCTGGGACAGATTTTCAAAAGGCCGTTTGGGATGCATTGTTGCAAGTCCCATTTGGAGAGACTAGAAGTTATCAGGGACAGGCAGAAATCCTTGGAAACCCCAAAGCCGTTAGAGCAGTAGCCAGGGCGAATGGCATGAATAGAATAGCCATCATCATTCCCTGCCACAGAATCATCGGAAAAAATGGAAAGTTGACAGGATATGCAGGCGGATTGGAAAGAAAAAAATGGCTCCTCGATCACGAATCATCCCACAAATCCGCTTGATATTTTAGCAACTCAGGAAGAAGAAGGCATTCGGAGAGTTACTTAAAATGAGGTAATTTTAGTTAAACAACCCTAACAAATGAAAAACTTCATCTCGATTTTCCTGCTTTTAACTCTTCTTGGGTCTTTTTCTTCGGTATTTGCACAAGATTATTATGGTAAGGAAAAAGACATCCAACAAATCCTGAAAAACATTGAAGCCTTCTCGAAAGCCTTCATGGCCAACGATGTCCAAGGACTGGTGGACTCTTATACCGCAGATGGGAAGATATTCCCGGGAGGACGGAATATTACCGAAGGCAGGAGCGACCTGGAGAAATACTGGTTAGTTCCCGAAGGGGTTACTGTCCTTCACCACAAAGTTACTCCCACAGAGATCCGAATTGTCAAGAAATATGCCTACGATTTTGGGTATTACGAGGGAAAAACCAAAGATGCCAAAGGTGAAGTAAATTCCTGGAAAGGGAAATATGTAATTGTGTGGCGGAAAGTCGGGAAGGATTGGAAAATCTACCTTGATATTTGGAATAACATTTAACACAAACCATCCAGGACTCCATCTTGTTTCAGATTAGACAAAAAGGAAAGAGATGGAAAGACTAAAAGAAGTAATTCAGCAAATGATCAGGATTTCGGAAGAAGAACTTTCCGATTTCCTTGGCTTTTGCTATGAAGAAAATTACCCCAAAAAATCCATCATTTGTGGCCCGGGTTCCATACCTGATGAAATTTTTTTTCTGGAAAAAGGAATTATAAGGGTGATGATAACAGACCCAAAAGGAAAAGAACACAGCCTTCACTTTACCCTTGAAAATCAATTTATTTGCGATTACACCCAGTACCTTTTAAGAAGGCCTTCCATCTACACCCTGGAATGTCTTGAAGACAGCAAGGTAGTGGTTCTCCCCCGAAAGGCCATTGATTGGGGCTATGAAAACCTGAAGGAGGGTCAAAAATTTGGCAGGCTTATCGCCGAATTTTACTTTATCTATCTCGACACTCGCATCAACGACCAATATTCCCTGAGCTCAAAAGAACGGTATGACAACATAAATAAAACCTTTCCCAACATTCATAACCGTGTTTCCCAGCACATGATCGCTTCCTACCTGGGGATTAGTTCTGTCCACCTAAGTCGATTGAAGAAGGAAGACAAATTAAAAATCTAAACAAATGTTAACGTTTTTGAGGTATTTCATGAGTTAACTTTGGGTAAAATAAGGTAAGGCCAAAAAAAGCCTGAGAATTGAAAAATAGTTCGCTATTGAGTCTAAGGGCCTTTTTTGTTGCCTTATTCCTTTATCACAAACACAGTTTCATTATGACAAACAAAATGTTGTTCATTTTGCTGGCAATCCTATTGCCTGCCCTTAGCCTCGCACAAAGCGGGAAAGTAATCATCAAAATTGAAGGCATAGATGCTTCGAACGGGGGGAATATATCCGTAGGTATATTCACAAAACCGAACTTTCCCAAAGTAGGCAAGGCACTCTTTGGACGAGACCAGGCCGTGGGCAACGCCTCAAGTATGCAATTGGAATTCAAGGATGTACCTGTTGGCTCTTATGCCTTTGTGGCATTCCACGACATCGACGGCAATCAAAAACTTAAGTCAAACCTTGTTGGTTATCCTACTGAACCCATTGGTTTTTCGAGGGATGCAAAAATGCGCTTAGGTCCCCCAGCCTTCTCCGATGCAAAAATGGATGTGAAGGCAAACCAGACATTAATTGTAAGGCTCAAACTGAAATGATCATGGAGTGGATACTTTCGTTAAAAGAAAAAAACGAACTGCTATTTTGGTTTGGCCTGTTCAACATGGCATTGACATTGATCTTCTTGATCCTTAGCAGGGTTTACCCGATTCAATTGGTAGGTACAAATGCATGGTTCAAACCCATTAAATTTTCTTCATCTATCACCATCTTATCCTGGACCATGGCCTACTTTACGGGCTACCTCAATCCAGGCAGAGATATTGAGATCTACAATTGGGTGATGATCATTACCCTGGGCTTTGAAATCATCTATATCGGAATACAGGCTGGAAGGGGAATGCTTTCTCATTTCAACCTTAGTAGTCCGGTTTATGCAGCATTGTACAGCTTGATGGCTATAGCTGCAAGCTTGGCTACCCTGGGGACAGCTTATATTGGTTTGAAATTTTTTACCGAGCCATTTCCTGACCTAGCCGATTATTATTTATGGGCCATAAGATTGGGGATCATCCTTTTCGTCATTTTCTCCTTTGAAGGTTTTGTCATGGGATCTCGCCTTTCCCATACCATTGGTGGACCGGATGGAGGCAGTGGCCTTCCCTTTCTGAATTGGAGCAGAAAATTCGGTGATCCAAGGGTAGCACACTTTATTGGGATGCATGCCTTGCAAATTTTGCCCCTTCTCTCTTTCTATTTCCTAAAGAATGTGAGGTTGACCTTTGCGGTAGGTCTTTTGTACCTGGCCATTGCAGTATGGGTACTTCTTCAAGCCTTTCAAGGTAAGCCATTCTTGAAATTCATATCCTAAGAAGTAAGCTTAGGATTCATAAAGCCTCTGACCTGATGTGCTGGTCAGGGGTTTTATATTTTTAGGAATTCACACAGAACTGCCCCCTACGATTAATAGAACAATCAAAGAGAATAATTGCTGCCCTATTTCGTTTAAGATATGAATTTCCAGCACCTTCATCCTCCCCAACACTTTCTACCGTAAATCTTGTAGACAGATTGACAAAAGTCTGTTGTACCCGTATATTAGGGTTGAAACCAATATCAAATTTCATGAAATACCTCATTCAAACTGTTCTTTTTTGCCTGGTTTTGGGACTTGTCTCATGCAAGGACTCTACTCAAACAAACCAGAAAGAAGAAGCTGTTGAAAACAAAGCTATAAATAACCGCATTGAGGGAGAGGAAACCGGATACCTGGATGGAAGCGACAAAAGGTTAAAGCCTTCAAATCAAGAAGGTGCTGGTGAGCGCCTTTCAGGTTTTGACATTGACCGAGATCTTCCTCTTTTGGCTCCAGAAATAAATTTTGACGATGCCATGAAGAAAATTATTTCAGAATATGGCACTTCAGTAATTACAGGAACTGGCATTTCTTCTGAGAAAGACATCCTAAGTTTGTTGGAATTACGTGATGAAAAACTGATTCCTTATTTCTACAACCTGGTAGAGAGCATGGAGGAGGCAGAAGAGGGTTTTATCAATAAAAACTATGAACAGCTTGCAAAAGAGTTGAACCTACTGGGAATGGACATGAATTTTGCAGAAGGTACATTCGTAGATATGGGGACATACCCAGTCATGGAAAACTGGATTGACAAATATGCCTCAGAAGGATTGAAGCTGTATACCCAATTCAGGGTAGCATCTTCAGAAGCCAACAATGGGGAATATCCCTACCTGAATATGGAACCCAGGATTCAAAAGGTCATCATCGGAGAAAAGCTCGCCAAATTGAAGGACAGCTCCTACTTCAACAAGATCAAGGATGAATATGAAGATGCCGTCATGTCCCTGACGGATATTCATAAGGTTTACAACCCCAACAACAGGCAGGAAGAGAGTTTTTTGGTTAATGGAATTACTACGGAAATGTATCCATTTGTAACGGAAAAAAAGACCCGTTCCAGCTTCGTAAGAAACCAGAAAAACTCCAGATACAGCCAGTTGGTAGAGAAAATTCTTGAAAACCCATCTGAAATCTCAAACAAGCCTGAGCAAATTTACGTGATTGTAACTGAGTGGCTGGATACCGAACAAATGGCCCAACGAAGGGTAATAGGTCACCTGGAACAAGGAGAGGATGTACCACACTATTTGCCAATCATTCGTGGTGATGGATCTACGAGATATGCAGTAACCTATCGTTTCTTCGAAAATGAAGAAAAGGCCAATGAGGCCTTGGGGAAAATCCAAAAGGAAATTCCTTCTGCGAACCTTATATATTGTAGCGTTAAGGGCAGCAACCTGTATCAGATTGGACCTGCAAATGATATTTAACAAATCCGTTTGATCATTACAGATTTAGTATTGAAAGACATTGCTATTATTGGGATATTGCTCACATCAATGTCCCATTTTTGTTGGAATATTCTGCAATGACACACATTTTACTTACCGGAAGCAACGGCCTGCTCGGACAAAAAATTGTCAATAAACTCGTTGAAAGACCTGATGTTCAACTGACAGCTACTTCGCGTGGAGCAAACCGCCACCCCATACTTAATGGCTACACTTACCATTCCCTTGATCTTCTTGATCAGGAAGCGGTAGCCCATGCCCTGGAATCATTTGCACCTGATGTGGTGATCCATACGGCAGCTATGACCCAGGTAGATGCTTGTGAGGATGAGAAAGAAACCTGTGATGCCATCAATGTAGGTGTTGTTGAGCAGTTGGCTGAGCTTTCAGCTCAAAGAGAATTCCACTTGGTCCATATCTCTACTGACTTCATTTTTGATGGAGCAGCTGGCCCATACAGTGAAGAAGCAGAAACGAATCCATTGAACTATTATGGACATTCAAAATTAAAGGCAGAAAATGCCATACTTGAATCAGGGGCTTCTGCGGCGATTTTGAGGACAATTTTGCTATATGGTATCACTCCTGCCATGTCCAGGTCAAACATTGTCTTATGGGTAAAGAAATCTCTGGAAGCCCAAAAGCCCATTCGTGTGGTTCATGATCAGGAAAGAAGCCCTACCCTGGTAGAAGACCTTGCAGATGCTTCAATAGAAGCAGCTGTAAGAAAAGCCAAAGGCATTTACCACATTTCTGGGCCAGAGGCCATGCGGGTGGTGGATATTGCCTATCGGGTCGCCGAGTTTTGGAAACTGGATAAATCCCTTATCAGTGAAATTGATTCTGCTTCGTTGGGACAAAAAGCCAAAAGGCCTCCTATCACAGGATTTATCATTGACAAAGCGAGGAGGGAGCTGGATTACAAACCAAAAAAACTTGAGGAAGGACTAGCAGTACTGGACTCCCAATTGAAAGCACTTAGCATTTGACATAAAAAAGGGTTGAAATTAGAAAGGGTCGGAATTGCTTCCGACCCTTTTTAAATTTCTTTGAATCCAAGAACTCTTTACTTGGACTTTCCTTTTACCAGGAAACGGTAGCCAATCAGCAATACCAAAGATCCAACTACAGCACTGATAATACCTGGAATTGACAGTTCTCCAAAGTTTCCATTTAAAAATGGTAAAACTGTAGAAAGAAAACTACCTAATAGAGAGCCTGCTACCCCGATCAGGATGGTTACAATCCAACCCCCAGGATCTTCTCCTGGCAAAATCCATTTGGCCAAAGCACCGGCCACAAGGCCAAGTACTGCTAAAGCGATGATTCCAAACATGGTGATGGTTCTTAAGGGTGAATAATCAATAAAATACAAAAAATATATGTGATTCCCATATCCACTTTTTGGACCTGGGATACCCTAGAAGTCACCCTTTTCATCCATAAGAGGTATTTCTTAAGCCATCAACTGATGTCGTAATATTTGCCAAGCTCAAAATATTCGTCCACCACCCGCTGCTTGGTTTCCTGGATGAAATTTAGCAACTCTGTGGTAGCTGGAGTAAGTTTCTTGTCGCGGTTATAAATGAGGTTCCATTGCGTGATGACAGGAAGTCCTTTGATGGGAAATACCTTCATGCTCCCTAGTGCCAGCTCATTCCTCAAGCCAATGATTGGCATGATCGAAAAGCCAATTCCGGCATTTACCGCCTGTTTCACTGCCTCATTGGATACCAATACCATGGATTTGAATCCTGAAATATTATGCTGGCTTAGAAAATTCTCCATGGCCATCCGGGTTGCAGAACCATTTTCCCTGAATATCAAGGTCAAGTCCTTCAGGTTTTTTAGTTTGATATTCATATTCTCAAATTTGGTGCTGCCCACCAGATATAGGATATTGTCCATTAACTCCACCCGCTTGATCGGGATATTGGCAGGAATCACTGATACCAAAGAGAAATCACTTTCATTGTTTACCAAACTCTCAACCACCCTGGATTTATTTGAAACATCAATGATTATTTCTACCCCAGGGTATTTTTCCATAAAACCCTGTAAAAAATAGGGTATTACATACTTTCCTGTGGAAACTACCGAGATTTTGATTTTACCTGTGATCAATCCATTGTAATTGTCCACTGTTGTCTTTAAAACCTCCGCCTCCTCAAGTATTCTTTTGCTGACTTCAGCAATTGTTTTTCCAAAATCTGTGATGTATAGCTGCCTTCCTATCACTTCGGTCAATGGAATTTCAAACTGTTTTTGAAAGCTTTTTAGCTGAATTGAGACCGCTGGCTGGGTCAAATGCAACTCCTCTGAAGCCTTCGTAACACTCTTAAGCTCAGCGACTTTAAGAAAGACTCGAAGCTGGTGAAGGGTATAATTCATTTACAACAACTTATACTAAGTATTAAAAACTTAAATAAAAACTTATGGATTTTAAGTTACAAATTTGTGCTTAGAAAAATCAAGTTCAGTTATGATTAATAATCCAGTAGCAAATCAGACTAGCCCTAAGGCTAACGGAAGACCAGAGGATGACACCTTGGTATTGCCAAGCTCAAACTCCGAAAACACCGTGAAGGCAGTTTTCGATGATGCCTTGGGCGCGAATAATGACAAGGTAAACTGGTTGGATGAAAGTACATGTGAGTATGCAGGCATTCCTGACATGAATCTTCATAAGGCAGTACTTCAAGCTCAAGAAATGGGCAAAGAAGTTACTATCCTTAGAAAGACCATCGTAAAAATTTCTGAATAGTGTTAATGGATCTCCACGTAGTCTCGGACAATCTGACAAATCCGGCCCTCCTTTTTTTCCTGTTGGGTATCATAGCAGTTAGAATCAAAAGTGATTTGGCTATTCCGGTAAGCTCCTCGAAATTCATATCAGTCTACCTACTGATGTCAATAGGGTTTAAAGGGGGACAAGAATTGGCTCATAGTGGTTTAAACGGGGAGATCCTTTGGTCTATGGGATTGGGCGCATTTCTTGCATCCAGTGTTCCTATAGCCGCTTTTTTCCTACTGAAGCGGAAACTAAGCATCGCAAATTCAGGCGCAATTGCCGCATCCTATGGCTCGGTAAGTGCGGTTACCTTTATTACTGCCATATCCTTTCTGGATTTTGAAGGGGTAGGTTTTGGAGGCCACATGATTGCTGTCATGGCACTTATGGAGGCCCCTGCGATCATTGTGGGTGTAACCCTCGTAAACCTGTTCAAACAGGACAGTGGTTTGAAGGTCCAGAATTCGATGGGGCAAACTTTCCTACACTCCATTACAAATGGAAGTGTATTGCTGATACTTGGAAGTATGGTCATTGGCTTCCTTGCCAGCGAGCAGCAAGCCGAAGGCATTCGCCCCTTTACAACAGATATTTTTAAAGGCTTCCTTGCAGTCTTCCTCCTAGACATGGGACTTACCTGTGGCAAACAAATCAATTCCTTGCTGAAGCAAGGCATCGTACCATTCATTTTTGCACTCGGAATGCCCTTCATCAATGGTTTACTGGCACTCTTGGCAGCTATGCAGATTACGGACTCGCCAGGAAATCAGCTTCTTTTTGCCATCCTGGGAGCAGGTGCTTCCTACATTGCTGTGCCAGCAGCCATGAAGAATGCTCTGCCGGAGGCAAATCCAAGCCTTTACCTGCCTATGGCCTTAGGGATAACCTTCCCAATAAATGTCATGATTGGTATTCCATTCTACTACACACTGATCATCTGGATGGGCTAAAGCCTGTCAATAAGAATCAATTTGAATTTTTACTTTTGAGAAGTCGGACTCTTTTAAGTCGTCTTCATGAATGAAAAAGAATAGTCTCCCACCATCACCAAACATACATTCAAGGGCAGGATCTGTATCCATTTGAAGAAGTAAACGCCATTTCAAGGCCTCATGGATATCTTGCAACCCATTACCCTTTACAATCCCATGCTCGTCAAACAACTCCAATTGAAGCATTTCATTTTGGATTCCCTTATAATGCCCTAAAAGATGGTGTTTGGGAGTTGTTTCAGGCTCATTCTCCCAATATTCTATTGTAAAATTTCCAAATGGATCGTTAAGTGATTCATGAGGTTCAAGATCAGTTTGGGACTCTCGATAAACTTTTTCGATAAATAGAGAATCCTTGGCAGGGATATGAAACTCTGTTCCAAATGCAATTTTCTGGGCCTCTAAAAGTTTTCGTTTGCCCTCTCGGGAACTGCTCTCTCCCACTCTTCTTCTTTTCCGCTTAAAGGCAGCAGGCAATTTCGGGACTTCAAACGGCAAGTCTTCATTAGCAAAAATTACAAGAGCCTGAAGGTCATTATCAAAATAGTCTTGTTCATAAAAGAAATACATGCGCCCTCTTTCTGGTAACAAATTTTCCTTATCCAAGGCCTTTATTTCAGAAATCGCTAGCTGCGCCAGAAAGGTAAATGGAAGATTGGTCTCAGGATTGATGGGCCATTTTATTCCTTCTGGAAGTTCAGGAACTCCCCCAAGGCGAGAAAACATACTTCCATCAGGACGACCATCACAAACCAGCCTGATGGATTGCTTGATTTCTCTAAGATAAAACTCCTTATAGGGTTCAATGGCATAAGAGGATATCAAATCCTCAAGTTTTCTTCTATTTTTCATTTTTATTGCTAGGACTCTGGTATCAGAAATTCGGTTTAATCTCCTAAAGGCGCTATAATTCACCCATTGGATTAGATGATGGCACAAACTCTTCCCCTTGAATTCAAATTTAATTATTGATACATAAAAAAATGAAATACCCTTGTTAACAGATGCCGTCGTCAAAGTCGAAATGAAATCCAGTACCCGAATCAAAGAGGATGTCCATAGAGGCCTGGAGAGGGTTCGGGGCAGCTGCGGGAAACAAGGCCAGATGACATCAAACCCGCGCTATCCATTGGCACCGATGCCATAGCTAAATGAGATCTCTTGCTCCCAAACAGTTTTAGGAATTTCATGGAAGTATGGGCAGGAATTGACAAAAACTTCCACAATGATATCCACACTTGGAAATATGGAGGCATGGTCAAGGACCCTCAACCAAGGTTCCCGTTTTCTTCCTAGACCCCTGCAACATTGACCGAATCTAGGCGTAGTGGCAGATAGGGTTTCGTATTTTGACAATTACCAGCTGAAGGAGGAAGTAGGTGATGGACTGGAAAATTATATGATTCCCATAAACGGACATAACGAAATGATGATGGTCAGTGATGGCCTTTATCATCAAGAAAAATACAAATAAGACTTATATGACGCCATCAGGCTACAAACTCTCGTATAATTTATTTCAAGCATAAACACCCCATGAAAAAATTTATTCTCCTTTTTGTTTCATTTGGCTTTTTGAGCATTTCCATTGCCCAAAACAAGGATTTTTATCCAGAAATCCAGAAATCTCCCGATATCAGTGATAAGGGAGTCGCAGAATTTGAAAAGAATAAGAAGGAGTATGAAAGGCTCCTGCAAGAAGGGCCAGCCTATAAGGAGATGACTGAAGAACAGCGAAGCATCATTGACGATGAACTCTATTATGATTTGGGGGCTTTTTCAACGGACATCCCAGGTTGTAGCTGGTATTGTGCCACCGGTCCCAAAGAGTTCAAAACAAGTAGCACACTTCCTGCGGGTAAGACTTCCAATTATAAAGCCGAAAACCTTCATGATTTCAAATTGAAAACAGCATGGGTCGAAGGAAAAGAGGACTATGGAATTGGGGAAGAAATTGAAGTCTCTTTTGACTTTGGCAAGATGAGTCAACTTAGAATAACCAGCCTGATTATCTTCAACGGTTACTGTAAAAGTGAAAGCACCTGGAAAGCAAATTCCAGGGTAAAAACTTTCGCAATTTCAGTGAATGGTACAGATATGGGAAAATTGCATCTCAAGGATACCTACCTCGGTCAACGCTTCGATATAGGCAACTTTGCAGACAAGGTGAACATCAAATTGAAAATCCTCGAAGTATATCCCGGGAGCAAGTACAAGGATACAGCCATTTCAGAAATCAACTTTGACGGAACAGGAGATCATTAAGCCAAGTCATCTTCCTGTTCAAGCTCTTCCGATTTTTCATCCTCCTCGTCAAGTTTAAGTGCTTGCCGAACTATGGTTGTAATGTCCTCCCAAAGCAATTGCCTGGTAACAAGAAAAACCCCGATGAATACTCCTGCCAGTAAACCGATGGTTGCGTAAAGGTATTTCTTTGAGGAGATGCTTCTGTAAGGAGGCATGGGGGGGTCAAGCACCTGAATTACTGGAATGTTTTCCTGAAGTTGGGCGAGGGCTTGCTCCCTGCTGATGACCAATGAGGAGTAAATTTGGCTAAGGATAGCTTGTTGGTTTTCCAGATCTACAGGGAAAATTTCATCCCTCGCATAGATTTTGTATCGGCTTTTATCTACATAATTGGCTATCCTCCTATTGATCTTATCCAATTCATTCTTGACTGAATCAGCTCGGAAGGAAAAAAAACGTACATTACGGCCAGCCTTTTCTGTTTTTCTTTTGCTGTAATAGATGCCTAGCTGTTCGATATAGCTCTCACTAATGATGCCGGATAGCCTACTTTCATAGGCACTGATTCCAAGCTGGATAAATCCTTCTTCGGTATTTTTGATAGCCAGACTGGAGCGAATATATGATGCAGCTTGAATCACTTTTACCCTATGGCTTTTTTCTGTAGGTGCACCATTAACAGAGTATTGAAAAAAACTAACCAGTGAGGAATAATTGGGCAGGCTTTCAATGATCAAGTCTGCGAGTAGTCTTCTTTCCCCATCAATTTCTACGGTATCTGAAACTACCTGCTCGCTGAGGTTTCTACTTTTAAGAATCCCCATCATAAACTGGTTAGAGCCCCCACCCGCCTGGGAGCCAAACAATAGATTGATGGGACTCATCCCTTCACCTTCCTGCTTACCTGTTTCAGGGTGGAAAGTGGTATAGGCTTGATAAAAGGTAGGCTTCAGCATGCTATTTGCCAATAGCAGGATTGCCAAGACCATTCCGCAGATTAAAATCACAATCCAGCCCCGCTTTATGTGTTCCAGGTAAACACCCAGTCTTTGTAAGATACTTTTTATATCCACAGTAAGTCTTTTGGTTAATTGGTATTGTCAAGTGTTCGGTCGATCAGCAAATAGAAAGTCAAGATCGAGGTTAAACTCGCAATGGTATCTGAAAGATTAATCTTTGGTAGGCCATTGCTTTCCCTGTCAGGCTTGGCCGCCACCTGGATTTCTGCTCCTTGCTGGATTTTTGGATACTTCCTGAACATCAAAAACTTACGGGTCCCTTTTACTCGTCCATCTACATAGGTTACAGTAACCTCATTTTTCTTGGTACGCTTCGCAAATCCACCTGCTAACCTGGTATAGTACTTCAGGTTATCCTTGGAAGGCTCATAAAGAACCTTGATACCTGGACGCAGTACATTGCCTTCAATACTTACAATATCCACCCTTGCAGGTACTACTAATGTGTCTCCATCCAGAAGTGGGATATTGAACTTGGAGCCGGGGCGTTTCAGCGCGCGGTCAAGTTTGATAGCAATGTTACCGATATCGGGACGCCTGATGAATGCCCCTTCCAGATAGGCAAGTTCTGTAATGCCTCCCGAACGAGAAATCAGGGAGCTCAATTGCTCATCCTTTTTCGCTTTGTTGTACTCACCCTCTACCAGCACCTCCCCTTCAAGGAAGACGCTTTCTTGAAGACGGAAATTAGGATTCTTACGAACGATGACCTGATCAAAGGCATTGACTTTGATGCTATCCAGGATGGGATCCAATTGCCAGTTTTGTGTACTGGTGATGGTATTGATGGTGATGGGTACAGGAAGGATTTCCCCTGTCTCGGTTACAGACTCAAATACACGAGAAAGTTCGATGTTGTCGAAATCAGCCTCCATCTTAAGGCCTTCCGCCATAAAAATCAGATCCTTGAGGGTCATTTGTGGCAATACAGGGTAATTCCCCGGCTTATTCACAAGTCCTTTGATATCAACAAATCCTTGCTGGAAAAAGTCCTTTTCAGACCTGACGACCAACTTATGGTACTTTCCTATCAGGATGGAATCAGCAATCTTACTTTCCTGCCAAGTGGTATCCAACTTGATCCTGACAATCTCTTTTTTGTCAGTCAGGGTGTTGAAATTTCCCCTTTCTTCATAATCTATATCCAAATGCAATTCAATCAGGTTTTTGGCAGCATCTTCCGCCAAACCTCCTGCGCGGTAAATAGCATCTTTGAGGGTCATTCCTCTCTTTATCTGGTACCTGCCTGGATTGGCTACCGAACCTTCTATCTCCAGATACTTGAAGAAGATGAAATCATATTTGGAATAGACCTTAATCTGGTCGAATTGATAGACTTTAAGGGTATCAATCATGGGGTCGTCTTCCCAGTTCTTGGGAATAGAAATCCTTTTGATCAATTCTACATCATCATCAACGGTCTCCAACTCTCCTTCACTTCCATCAGGACTACCATCTTTACCGGAAACAACTGCCGCGGGCTTGGTATCTGTTTTGCCTCCATCATCCTTGGCCCCCTCACTGCCATCTGCAGTAGCTTTTTTGACCTCCTTATCGGACTTTTCTACCTCCCTCAAGTCCAGGTCTTCTGCGCGGGTGATGGTCGTCAATTCGATGTTATTGAAATCAGCATCATCCTTCAGGCCTCCTACCAGGTAGAGTACATCCTTCAGGGTGAGGGTAGGCGTACTCTCAATAACCTGCGGATTTCTTACATGACCTGTGACCTCTAGCACCCTGTCATCGAGAAAGTCCTTTTGAGAAAAAATGATGATGCCATCAAAAAACTGAAGATCAATGTTGTTGATGTTATCGTAATTGATTGTGTCCGCCTCCGTGGGGAAGATCTCTCCGAGATTGATCGGGATGTAGAGTAATTCGCTGGATTTGGGAATGATTCGGACCACGTATGCGCGTTCCCTGTAGGACTCGATGCTGAGCCCTCCTGCTTTCATGATCACATCGGAGATTTTATCTCCTTCATTTAATTGATAGGTACCAGGATACTCAATATCTCCAAAGATCTGAATAATGTTGAATGCCCCTTTGTTTACTTCCCTTAAGATCAGTCTATCCCCATCCAGCAGGTTAAAATCTTTATTTGAGTTTTGAACGATTTCAGAAAGGTTGAAGTCGATGACTACCTCGCGCTCATTTTCCAATCTGGCAACCTGCGCTTCAGTTAGTTTGGCATCATAACTCAATCCTCCTGCAAAATTGATCAGGGTTTTCATATTTTCACCCTCTCTCAATTCATATTTCATGGGACGACGAACTGGTCCCGTAACGGAAGCGATTTTGCCTTGAACAGGTACAAAGATAAAGTCATTGTCCTGGAGGTATATGGGTTCATTGATCCCGAAAAGAAGGTATTCATACAGGTCAAGTACCTGGACAATTTTTCCTTCACGTTTGATCATGATATTCCTTACAGATCCAATGTCTGTGATTCCACCAGCAATAAATAATGCATTAAATGCCGGCGTAGCTGCATCCAGTTTATAGGCACCAGGCCTGGCTACCTCACCTACGAAGTTGACATTTATGGGTCTGGGATCAGCGGTAAGGCGCACCTCAATGGATGAGGAGGCTGAAAATATATTTCTGTATCGTCGGGCAATTCGCTTTTTGGCTTCACCAAAGCTAAGGCCAGCTACGTAAATTTTTCCGATAAATGGCCTAAGTACAGCCCCATCTTCTTCAACCGTGAGGCTCTCATATCGCTCTTCACGTCCTTGGATGGTGATGTTGAATATATCGCCCGGACCAATCACATAATTATCTGAAACACTGGCTGTTGGTGTGAAATCGTATTTGGGGTTACCACCTACAAACAATTGATGGCCATACACAAAACTTTCCAGGGAATCTTCCACCAGGACCTCATTGATTTCCTTGGGTTTGTCCTGGTACTCCTTGTCTTCCTCATCCAAGACATCCTCTTTCCCTTCAAGGTCAATGTTGTCCTTATTGGGAAATTCCGGATTGGGGAATCCTGAATCTGCCGTAGTAGATGGCTTTACCCCACCCTGAGTAGGGATGGAAGGGGGTTTTATCCCAGCATCCTGAAGTTGTTTCAAACGATCCGAATACTCAGGTAGTTTATCACCTACATTTTTTGGCAAATTCTTTGGGATGGTAGTTGTTTGTCCTTTTGTAAGAACAGGCAGCAAACAACACAAAATAAGAATTACAATTTGTCCGGGATATATTCTCCTCATAATCAATTTGTCCAAAACTCTGCCAAAGGTAGCAAATGATTGGCTTTTCCGTAGAACCTTTCTAAGCCATATAATGGTAAATCTTACGTACCTTTTTACTAAGGGCAAATTAACGACGTCAAAGATAGTCTAACAATCATTAATTTTCAGTTTTGCCTTATTTTTTTTACATCAGGAAATACTCTGGCACAATTCCACCAACACCCCATTGCTATCTTTTGGATGTAAAAAGCAAACCATTTTGTTGTCAGCACCCATTTTAGGCTTGTCGTTGAGCAACCGAAAGCCTTCTCCTGCAAGCCTTTTCATCTCAGCCTCAATATCCTCCACCTCAAAAGCGATGTGGTGCATGCCTTCACCTCTTTTTGCAATAAATTTAGCAATAGGCGAATCTTCCTTACTAGCCTCCAATAATTCTACTTTGCTCTCTCCAAGCTGAAAGAAACTTGTAATGACCCCTTCACTTTCAACTGCTTCACGCTTGTAGGGTGCAACCTGAAAAATGCTGGAAAAAAGTGCGTCAGCTTTTTCAATGTCCTTGACTGCAATGCCAATGTGTTCTACTTTCATAGTGAATTTATTATCCTTAAAAACATGGGCTTAAAAATACATAAAGAAGGGAAATTCATCATCCCAATTTCATTTCTGATTTTGGCTCTTTTATGGGTAGGTTTTTACGCTATACATCCATACGTGGGCTACCTCATGGCAATTCCGGGGCTTGTTCTGGCCTTTTTGATAGTATATTTTTTCAGAAACCCTGACATAAAAAGCCCTACTGGCAAAGGAATCATTCTTTCTCCTTGTGATGGAAAGGTGGTGGTCATGGAGGAGGTCGAGGGACCGGAAGGAATTGATGAGAAGGTTCAACAAATCAGTATTTTCATGTCTCCTTTGGATGTCCATGTAAACAGAAATCCCATTTCAGGTACCATTAAGAAAATCCATTATAAAGAAGGTAGTTACCTTCCTGCTTACAATCCCAAATCTTCAGAATTGAATGAGCAGAACCTCATTATTACCGAAAACGAAGAGATGAAGGTAGGTTACAAGCAGATTGCCGGGATCATGGCCAGGAGAATCTGTTCTTATGTTAAAGAAGGTGAAAGCCTCAAGCAGGGTGAGGCATATGGCTTTATTCGCTTTGGGTCTAGAATGGATATCTACATTCCACTGGAAGCAACACTAGAGGTAGAGCTTGGACAAAAAGTCAAAGCAGGTCAAGTCATACTTGCAAGGCTTTAATTTACAATTCTTTTTGTCCTATCATTTCCAGTATATCTTCGACATATTTCCTATGGTTGGCAAGCCTTGGCACTTTGTTTTGTCCACCCAATTTGCCACGTTTTTTCATCCAATCATGGAAAGAGCCCCTTGGTAAAACATGAATGGTTGGAAATCCAATGGCAATATCTGCCTGTCTTTTTGCCTCATAATCTGAGTTGAGCCTTTTCATCTCCTCATCCATGATTTCACCAAATCTTCGGATATTTTCAGGCTCTTTTTCAAACTCGATCAACCATTCATGCCCGCCATTCTTCCCATCCTTAAAATAGATCGGACCAGCAGTAAAGTTAGAGACAATGGCTCCAGTCTCATTACAAGCCTTGGTTATACCACGCTCGGCATTGTCCACCATCAATTCTTCTCCGTAGGCATTTATGAAATGCTTGGTACGCCCTGTAATCTTAATGAGGAAGGGATATTTTGAGGTAAATGTAACTGTATCGCCAATAGAATATCTCCAAAGGCCTGCATTGGTACTGATGACCATCGCATAGTTTTTCCCAATCTCAACTTCGTCCAGGGTATGGGTCTGGGGGAATTCATCATCCAGGTTTTCTGTGGGAATGAACTCATAAAAAATACCGTAGTCCAGTAACAAAAGTAGGTCTTTGCGATTCAGGTCATGCTGAAAGGCAAAATATCCCTCAGAAGCGTTGTAACAATCGAGGAAGTTCATCTCACCAGGAATGAGCTTTTTAAACTGCTCTCTATATGGCTCAAAGCTGACTCCGCCATGAAGATAAAGCTCAATATTTGGCCAAATATCCCTGATGGTCGTTCCCTCTCCCCCCACTTTCTTGATCATATGTTGCAACAATACCATGGTCCAGGTCGGAACTCCTGCCATAGAGGTAATGTCCTCTTCCATGGCTTCATTGACCATGGCTTCTATTTTTTCTTCCCAATTGGTCATGAAAGCAACCTCCTTGCGTGGAGTCCTCACCAATTCGTAAAAACGGGGAAGATTCTCGGTAATTACTGCGCTTACATCACCGTATTTGATGTGTTTTTTATCTGGATGGGGAAACAAAGATCCACCTATGGACAATCCCTTCCCTGTAAACAACTTACTATCAGGCTTTTGAGCCAGGTACATGGCAAGCATATCCTGCCCTGCCCTGAAGTGGCAATCCTCAAGAGCTTCCTCTGTTACAGGAATATATTTACTCTTGTCATTGGTTGTACCTGATGACTTGGAAAACCACTCTCTTTTTCCCGGCCAAAGGATACTTTTTTCGCCGTTGAATTCTCTTTCGATCCAGGGGCAAAGCTCCTCATAAGTGCTGATGGGTACACGTTCTCTAAACTGGTTGACACTCATCAGGGGATCATAAGCATGAGTTTTTCCCCATTCAGTATAACTTCCCTGGGTAACCAGGTTATGAAACACCTCTTGCTGCACTTCAATTGGGTTTTCCATGAAGTGAGAGACATGTTCGGTTCGCCGTTTTAAAATCCAACTGGCGATTCTGTGTACCATCCGTAGCATCAGCGATTGAGTTGAAAGTTTTCCCCCAAGTACAACTTGCGTGCCATCTCATTATTGGCAAGCTCCTCTGGAGTTCCAGCTACTCTCAGCTTTCCCTCCGACAATAAGTATGCCCTGTCTGTGATCTTCAATGTAGTCTCTACATCGTGATCTGTGATCAAAATACCAATGTTCTTCTGTACCAGTTTGGTTACCAGGAACCTGATATCTTCTTTAGCAATTGGGTCAATACCTGCAAATGGCTCATCCAACAAGATGAATTTAGGATTGACTGCAAGTGCTCTTGCAATTTCTGTTCTCCTTCTTTCCCCGCCTGAAAGAACCCTTCCAAGGCTATTTCTTATATGAGTGATTGAAAATTCCTCCATCAACTCATCCACCTTGTCCTTTCGCTCAGCAGAGGTCATTTTTGTCCCCATTTCAAGGACAGCAAGGATATTTTCGGAGACGGTCATGTTTCTAAAGACAGAAGCTTCCTGGGCAAGGTAACCTATCCCCAACTTCCCACGCTTGAACATGGGATAGGTGGTGATATTCTTATCATCAAGGAATATTCGCCCAGAATTTGGACGAATCAGTCCGACAATCATGTAAAAGGTGGTGGTTTTTCCAGCCCCATTGGTCCCCAACAGCCCCACAATCTCTCCCTGGTTTACCTCAAGGGAAACATCATTAACAACTGCGCGTCTTCTGTAACGCTTAATTAGATTTTCTGCCTTCAATAGCATAGCCCCAAAATTACAGTTCTCGGAAATATAAAAAAATAGCGATACCAAGAAAGGTATCGCTCATATAGTTTTATTTTTTTATTTCAATCTCTAGGGAAGTAAAACTAATCTCCTTGTATAAGATTTATCATCCAATTGCACTTGAAGAATAAATACTCCAGCGTCCAAGTTTCCTAGATCTAGCTCAGTCTCGGTTCCAGGTGTGATACCATACACCCCCTTATGGTAAAGTATTTGTCCGGAAAGGTTGTACACATTGATATTTGCGGAGGTATTTATCAGATTGTCTCCCCATGCAATTTTGACAATTCCCTTTGAGGGATTTGGATAAATCTTTAGTGCAGTCTCATCGCTTCCCCCTTCCCAATCTGCCAGAATCCCATTTTCTGCGTAGAGCAGCCCCAAGCCCGTGTTATTGGTCTGGTTTTTCTTCCCGGAAATGTATAAGTCATCCCCAAAGCGGAAGAAATCAAAGGAGTTGGAAATCTCAGCCTGGTTATTGGTTATGGATACCTGTTGCCAAAATCCATTTGCCTGACGATAAAACAACCTCAAGTCCTGGATAAAAGTCTGGTAGTTATATAGAACCCAGGCTTGATTTTGATCATCCACCAGTAGGCCAATGGCATCTCCGCTGAAATCTGTAAACTCCCCTTCCAGGCGATCTATATTCCAGGTTTGATTGACTGGATATAAATAGAATAAGGTATCTTTTTGTCCATCCGCAAAAACGATGTTAGGCGTTCCTAGGGTATCAAGTGCAATGGCTACACTTTTGGGGCTGTACTGCCCTGAGTTGATCACATCCTGGCTTGTCCAAACGCCCCCTTTTGGCAGATAAGCATATTTGACGGTAAAATTGATCAAGTCAATATAACTGACATGTAAGCCTCCATTTTCATCCAAAACGGCCTTTGCAGCAGACCCTACAATGCTGGATGAGCTGTCTACGATGGTTGATTGCCAGTTATTCTGTCCTGAAGCCCTATACAAATGCTCCAAATAACCTCCACTCAGGTTAAAAAAGATCAGATGGCTGTTTCCATTTTCATATAAGGCTGTAATATCTTTTCCAAGACTGGTATCACTTACCACTTCTATCCCCCAATTTCCTTGAGAAAGCCTGGTAGCCAATCGGATTTCCAGGCTATCCTGTGCCATATAGGCAATTGAAGGAGTATTTTGATCATCCAGGTACATGCTTGCTTCTGCCAGTCCTCCTTCAGTAACATCCACTTCTTCAAAATCCCAACTCGGTCCTGAGTTGGCTGCAAACAAAAGACGGTCTGTTTGATCTGTCTGGGTGGCGATGTACGTGTTCCTGTTTCCATTTTCTTCAAATACGACTGACGAAATGCCTTGCCCAGTTGTTTGGGTTTGAGTTACATCTTCCAAAATCCAACTTGAATCATCAAGGTCTCTTTTTGCCATGATCAAGCGGTCTCCAGGAGAAAAGTATGCCATGATGTAAGCAGTATCACCCACCAAAGCCGACTGGAAGGGTGCATTGGTTGCAAATCCACTCAAGGTATCCAAATCCCAGGTTTGACCTCCATCTCTTGAATTTGCAGAAAGGGCCAGGCTTTTTAAACGTTCAAAAAAGGCTACTGTAATATTTGAATCTCCTTTAACCAACAGGGTATTTTCAAAGGCTGCCAGCGTGGTAGGGCTATGGTTGTATATATATGGCTGGTAACCTACCTCATCCAATCGATTGATGTTGACCCTGCTATAGAAATAACTCAGTCGACTAAGGAATATCCTCCTGGCATAGCCATAATGATTGGAGATGTTGTAGGTCAAATGAAGGGTGCTGTCATTAGACATTTGAGCATCGATGTAGCCAAAAGTTTCATAAAAATGAGAATTCAGGATGGAAAACAACCTCGAAGTTCTGTCCAATACATGTCTTGACCAGGTCTTTAGGGAGTCATCTGTAGACCTGTAAAGCAGCAATTCATTGTTGTGCATGGAAGTAGTAATGGCCAGATAAGTCGAGTCATCTGCCTTGATGATGTTACAGTATTCTCCAAATCGATCCCCGTTTTCGACACAGGGCTGGCTACCAAAGTATGCCAGTTCTGGAAACTGAACTTCTTCCCATGCATTGGGTCCTCTTCGGACTGCCATGTTCATGTCCATCCTGTACTGGCTGTAGATCCGGTCGATATTGGGGTCATTTCTACAATCCTTGATTCTTGAATAAAAAGAATTGAAATACAGGATGACAGGCTCGTCAAATTGATCAAATTCCAGATCAATGGAGGGCTGAACCAGGGTTGGGAAACTGGCATCGTATCCGTATACACCTACCGTATTGCCTTCGGAAGCATCCTCAAACGTCCAATTGCTTCCATCATAAGTTGCAATACTCAAACTGGCATCCCCACCCTGATTTTTAAAGTAGGCAATGTAGACAATCCCTTGATTATTGACTTTAATAGCTGATTTATAGCCAAACGTACCCGTATCTGGGACATCCTGAAAAATCCAGTTTCCGCTTCCATTCCTCCTGATTCCATACACCAATCGGTCCAGATTTTTTTTCCAATAAGTCAGGTGAAGGTTTCCCAGAGGATCAGCAATCAAGTGAGGATTTGCACCTGATTCTTCCAGGTCATCACTGATATTTTCGAACTGCCAATTTATAAATTGACCGAAGCCTGGAAGCCCCAGCCCTATTAGTACAAGGTATAGAATGATTGATTTAAGATTCATATGCAGCTTTGATGTCTTTGATTCTAAGGTCAATGCTCGTCCGGCCATTCCAATGGTTAAAACTTGGCTGATAGGCAAGGTCGACAACAGGAGCCTTTAATGAAAACCATTTTTCTGCCAAATTAAACCCAATTCCTTTGAAGACCCGATCATCTTTTTCCAACATAAAACGAACGTGTACATCCTTCAGGATGTCTGCCTGAAGAACTTTTACGCCTTTGGTCTGAAAGATGGGTCTCCGGTTCTTTGGCCCAAAAGGTTCCATTCGATTCATCAAACGAATAAATCGTGCATCTATTTCTCGAAAACCCAAGGAAGTGTCAATCCAAAGTGTCGGGGATTTCTGTTCTTCCAATATTTTCTCCCTCACACTTCTCTCAAAGGCCTCTCGGAAGGCCTCAAGTTTTTCTGGCTTCAAGGTCAATCCCGCGGCATAGGTATGCCCACCCCACTGTAAAATATGTGGATCACAATCCTCAAGAGCTGCGTAAAGGTCAAAGCCTGCAACCGAGCGAGCTGAGCCTACCAGATTTTCTCCTGATCGAGTAAGCATAATAGTTGGGCGATAATGCTTTTCGATAATTCGTGAGGCAACAATTCCGATGATTCCTTTGTGCCATTTTTCATCAAAAAGCACCTGGGTAGTAGCAGTCTCAAGGTCAGGAGCAGCTTCAATTTGAGCCAATGCCTCATCCGTAATGAGTTTATCTAGTTCCTTTCTTGCGTTGTTCGAATCTTGCAAAGCAAGGGCCAGGTCATTTAAGTCCTCAGACTCTCCCATGAGGACCTCCACCGCCGCAGATCCATGCTCAAGCCTTCCGGCAGAGTTTATCCTTGGGCCTAGAAAGAAAACCAGATCGGAAATATCCCAGTTACGGCTATGTTCAGCCTGCCTCTTTAGAATATCAATACCTGGACCAGGATTATGCCTGAGTTTCTCCAAGCCCAAATGGGCAAAAGTTCGGTTTTCGCCTATGATAGGCACAATATCACAAGCAATACTCAATACCAGAAGATCGGCATATTTCCGAATGGGATCATAGTCTTCATCAGGCAGATCAAGGCCTGTAACAGCCATTTGTTGGACCAGGGCTGAAGCCAACTTCAGACCGACCCCACATCCCGTCAACTCCTTAAAAGGATAGTCATCATTCGGCCGCTTGGGATCAAGGACTGCCAGAGCATCCGGCAACTCCGCCCCGGGAGTGTGGTGATCACAGATAATGACATCTATGCCTTTTTCATTGGCATACCTTATTTTCTCAAATGCTTTTATCCCACAATCAAGGGTAAGGATAATGCTTGCGCCCATACGACCCGCATGATCCACCCCCTCATAAGAAAGTCCGTAGCCTTCCTTATATCTATCGGGAATGTAATAATCAAAACGAAACTCCAAATCCTTGAAAACCTGACACATCACAGCTACAGCAGTAGTTCCATCTACATCATAGTCTCCGTAGATCAGAATGGTCTCTCCTGATTGCCTGGCACGGATAAGCCTGGCGACTGCGATATCCATATCTTTCATCAAGAAGGGATCATGAATTTCACCTGAAGCAGGCTGGAAAAACTTCCTGGCCTGCTCAAAGCTTTGTATCCCCCTTTGAACCAGGATCTCTGCAAGGGAGTTCGGAAATTCTTTTTGAGTGGCAAGGCTTGCTGCAAGTACCTTCACCTCAGCCTGATTGGCTACAGGCTTCATTTTCCAATTCATGAATTCTTCCTAATAAACTTCATAAAAACTTAAGCTATCGAAATTAGAAAATTTTTCTGTCGTGAGCTGATCAATTCTTAAAAATGAATTTGAATATTAAACATTAGATTAAATCAATATCTTCATGCCGACCAAATGCAAAACGATGAACAAAATACTCGCAACCATTTCCATCATTACCATTCTTTTTCCAGGATTACTCATGGCACAGAATGTTTCCCTAACCTTCCGTGTGGACATGAGCAAAGAAAATGTATCGCCGGATGGAGTCCATGTGGCTGGAAACTTCCAAAGTGACGCAGGGTTTGGGGCAAACTGGAATCCGAGCGGCAGTCAGTTGACCGATCCAGATGGGGATAAAATCTATGAACTAACAGTAATGGTTCCCCAGGGTGTCTACCTTTATAAGTTCGTTAACGGAGACGAATGGTCTGAAAAGCCTGAATTACCTTCGGGAGATTGTGCAAAAAATGATGGAGGAGGAAATTTCAACCGTGAGGTCATTGTAGGAAATGGTGGCATCAATCTTCCACCGGTTTTCTTTGATTCTTGTAATGCCACCTTAAAATTGGCCGTCAACATGAGCCAGGAACAAGTTTCTGCAGCGGGTATTCACGTCATGGGAGACTTCCAGACTTCAGCAGGCTATGCTTCTAACTGGGACCCAAGCAGTATCAAACTGACAGACGAAAACAACGACGGAACTTACGAAGTTTCTCTGAGCGTCCTCCCAGGATCTTACAGCTATGTCTTCGTGAATGGAAATACGAGTGGAGAAATGGAAATGCTTGGCGGTCCATGTGCAACCGATGATGGAAACTCTAATTGGTACAGGCCAATCAGCGCTTCGAATGGCCTCAATGAGGCCGATATTTACTGTTTTGGAACATGTACCCTCTGCGATCCCTCCATCACCACCAATTTTGACACCTATTGGTGGAATGAGGCTGTATTTTACGAGATATTTGTTCGGAGTTTCTATGACAGCGACGGCGATGGAATTGGAGATTTCCAAGGCATCATACAGAAATTGGACTACCTCAATGACGGAGATCCCACCACAGATGATGACCTGGGGATAACCGGAATTTGGCTGATGCCAATGATGGAGTCGCCATCTTACCATGGATATGACGTTACGAATTATTATGCCACTGAGCCTGATTACGGCAGCATGGCTGATTTTGAGGAATTGCTGGACTCCTGTCATGCGCGAGGAATCAAAGTGATCATCGACTTCGTTATGAACCACAGTTCCAGCCAACATCCCTGGTTTACCCAGTCTGCATCCAACCAAAACAACTATCGCGATTGGTACATTTGGTCTTCAAATAATCCTGGATTCCAAGGTCCATGGGGGCAGACAGTATGGCATCCCAATGGAGGAGACTATTACTATGGCCTCTTTTGGGGAGGAATGCCAGATCTGAATTACAGCAACCAAGCGGTCAAGGACGAGATGTTTAACATCACAAAGTTCTGGCTGGACAAAGGAATCGATGGATTTCGATTGGATGCTATCAAATACCTTGATGAAGATGGAACTGTACTTGAAAATACCCCTGAAACCTTCACCTTATTAGAAGAGTTCAACCAACTCTACAAAAGCCGCAACCAGGATGCCTTTACGGTAGGAGAAGTTTGGTCAAATACTTCTTCTATTATTCCCTACACCCAAAATAATCGCCTGGATGTTTGCTTTGACTTCGACATGGCTTATTCCATGATCAATGCAGTCAATAGCGGAACGCCTGATCAAATAAGGAATCAAATAGATGTTATCCAGGATGGATATAGAAAACTGCAATACGCCACATTTTTGACCAACCATGACATCGATAGAATTTTCAGTCAGTTTGGGCAGGATGAAAGCAAAATGAAGCTGGCCGCCTCCATTTACCTTGCACTTCCAGGAATTCCATTCATCTATTATGGAGAAGAATTAGGCATGACCGGGACTGGAGCCCATGAAAATATCCGTAGACCTATGCAATGGAGCAATGGCACCCATGCAGGTTTTTCCACCAGCAGTCCATGGTTTGGAGTTGGTAATAATTATCAAACAAGAAACGTAACAAGCCTGGAAGCAAATCCGAATTCGCTTTTGAATCATTATAAAAAATGGATTCACATTCGAAATAATCACACTCCACTGACAAAGGGTTACCTCTTGGACTTGGAGCTCAGCCTTCCAAGTGCAGCCCTGGGCTTTGCAAGGATTCATGATGACGAAGCAGTCTTATTTATCGCCAACATGGCTAATGGCTCCTCAGCCAGTCCTTCCATTTCACTTTCGCTCTCCTCTCTAGAACCTGGAACCTATGCTGTACAAGACCTTATTTCTGGTCAATTGGTGGACAGCATGATCATAAATCAATCAGGTGGATTCTCAAACTGGTCGTTTTCTGGTGGGCTGGCTGCTCGAGAAAGCCGGGCTTATTTCATCAGTAAACAAATAGCCTTGAACAACGAAAAAGTCAAACTAGCTAGGCTTCCCTTGAAGATCTCTCCCAATCCAAACTCTGGAATTTTCAAAATCAGCCTTCCAGAAGGAGAAAAATTCCACACAAAATTAAAAGTCATGGGAATAAGTGGGGCTGTTCTTCACCAACAAGGACTTCGTGCTCAGGAGCCTATCGTAGACTTATCTCATCTTCCTAAAGGGATTTACCTTCTGGAAGTTAGTTCGGGAGACAGAAGATATATTCAGAAGGTAGAGATACAGCCATAATAAAAACCGCCCCTTGCGGGGCGGCCCTTTAAGGGGGGATTTAGGAGAACTCGTAATTTCTTTTATATCCAGACTGACCATTCCATTGAAGGTCACCAGCAATTGTCATTTTTCTTCTTAATAAAAATCACTGGCCTCCCCCTTCCTAGATCAGTCATTTTCTCCTGTGGCTTAGGTAGTATTGTTTAAAAGCCAAACAGAAGGTTTGCTTACCACCTAAAAAGCCAGTGCAATGAGATACAATAATTATAATAGAATGATGGTTGGGATGGACCTGACTGACTTCGACCAGAAAAGCCTTGCTTATGTGAAAGATCAGGCAGGAGTCTTTCAACCTGAAGATGTGTACTTCCTTCACGTAAGCCCAGCATTGGATCTTCCCCTTTTCATGTCTGACTCGTTCAGTAGTTTCCCCATGCCCATAGATGAGCAGGTCGAAATGAATATGGCTCAAGCTGTAGAACCTGTTCTGGGGAATCATAGCTTCCGGCGGCATTATGATGTTCAGGAAGGAGGGGTAACCAAGCAACTCCTACATTGGATCAGGGTCAAGAGAATTGAACTGGCCATCATGGGCCATAGAGGACCACATTATGAACATGCCCTCTCTGCACGCAGATTTGTTAGAAGGGCCGACTGTGATGTAATGTTTGTCCCATCTAATGAGCATGGTCCACTAAACAAGATTGTGGTTGCTACTGATTTCTCTACAAATAGCCAATGGGCTTTGCAAAAAGCTGCTGCCCTAGCCAAAAATGCTGGTGGAAAGGTAAAGATTGAAGTGCTGCATGTATATGACATTCCTACCAACCTTCACAATCAGATTGGAAGGGCAGAAGATCAATTTGACAAGTATTACAAAGACAGCTTGCAGGACTTTTTGGTAAGATTTCTGGATGAAGAGCCTTCTATCGAGGGTTTGGATGTAGAGCCAATCTTACTTAGGAGAGGAGATACCACCTTGGCTCACAGCATCGTGAAGTATATGGAGTCTTCTGATGCAGATATGTTGATGATGGGTGCCAAAGGCCACAATGACCTCGATGTATTCTTTCTTGGAAGTTTTACTGAGCAGGTATTGAGCTTAAGTGCTTCTTTTCCATTGCTGGTCGTGAAGAACCCTGCACGGGAGGCACCAGAGACAATCGTCTCAGCTAAGGCGACCAAGCAATACTAATCTAACTGGTACTGAAGGACATTTTTCAAAGCTATTAATTCTAAAGTTATGGCAATTAACAAAATTCTGGTTCCAACTGATTTTTCAGCGTGTAGCAGGAATGCATCTGAATTTGCAATGGCGTTGGCTGCCAAGCTGAATGCAGAGACCCACCTGCTTTCAAGGGTACACCTTCATCCCCATTGGCATAGTTTATCGGATGAAGAAAAGCAGGAATTCCCTGAATCTGGTTTTTGGGAACAGATTGCCATGACTGAATTTACCAAACTAACTGAAGAATTTACGGAGAAAAATGTCCCGGTAAATATAGCTTATGGTCCAGGGGATATTGTTCCCCTGGTTCAAAACTATGTAGATGAAAATCAGATAGATCTGATGGTCATGGGTACCCATGGACTTGGGGGGTTCAATGAGTGGTTATTTGGTTCCAATGCCCAGAAGGTGGTCAGAAAGGCCGCTTGTCCCTCCATTGTTTTGAAAAAACTACCTGCGGAGGTCAATTTTAAGAGGATCGTATTCGCAACAGATTACCACCCCTTGTCCAGCAAGGCCATGGTCTTTCTTAAACAATGGGCAGCCCTGTTTGACGCAGAGATACATGTGGTACATGTAAACATATTTATGAATAAGGCGACAACCAAGGAAAGGGTAGGCTGGAAAGCCTTAGCAGGTGATAAGGGGGATGTGTTGATACATGAGGTAAATGATATTTCCGCCGAGGAAGGAATCAGAGAAGCTGCAAAACGGCTTGGAGCAGACATGGTGGCCATAGCCAATTATCCAGATCACGTCCTGGATAGGCTGCTGCTGGGATCAGTTTCGGAAGCCCTCATTAACCACCTGGAAATTCCAGTATTGTCTATCCCGGTAGAATTGGAAAAATAAAACCTATTTCATATATGCCTAGTCAATAGGAATTGCCAAAAGGTAATTCCTCTTTTTGTTTCAATTTTGGCGGAATAATGCCAACTTTATTGCCTCAAAACAAGTTATATAGACCTTTATTCATCTGAATTAGTATATGATTTTACCCATACTCAGCTTCGGTCATTATGGTCTCAGGGAAGAAACAAGGGAAGTGGAGAAGGATTATCCACAACTGAAAGAAATGATTTCGAACATGTTTGAGACCATGTACCATGCCAATGGTGTAGGACTGGCAGCTCCTCAGGTAAACATTCCTCTGCGCATTTTTGTGGTAGATGGCAGTCCACTTGATCCCATTGAAGATGAAAACATGGAAGGCTTCAAAAAAGTATTCATCAACCCGACAAAACTTAATGAAACGGGGGAAGAATGGCCTTATGAGGAGGGTTGCCTAAGCATTCCTGATATACGGGAGGATGTATGGAGGCCTGCAAATATACGACTGCGTTATTTTGACCAGGATTTTAATGAGCATGTAGAGGTCTTCAAAGGAATGCAAGCCCGGGTAATTCAGCATGAGTATGATCACCTGGAAGGGGTATTGTTTACAGACTATCTCTCTGGCTTACGAAAAAAAATGGTAAAGTCGCGACTTAACAAAATTTCGAAAGGTCAGATTAATGCCGAATACCCCATGAGGTTTCCTAAAAAATAGGCTTAGAATTATTTGATCAAATGCGATGAAAAAGCTTTTTCGGTTTTTTTCATCGCATTTTGATATTAACATATTTCTCAAAAATTGTTCATAATTATCAACATTACGTAATCGTTTTCGCCAAAATTGGAATATTCGTCAAAAAAAAGTCGTTTTTTTTCAATCTTTTACTTGCGTTAACGGTAAATAAATACTAATTTTGTTGTCACTTTAGGTTTAGTATGTCTTCAAATATCTGAGATTTTATGAACGTGCAAGAGCTTCAGGCCAAAGTCCTGGCCACTAAGCAGTTTCTTGATAAAGAGATTGTTCGCAACAAAAGAGGAGAAACGTCTTTTCTGTCATTTAGAGAAATCGGAGATCGCATGGATATGATCCATGAGGCAGAGCGTGTAGGTGTTCGCAACCTTGGCGAAAGACAAAACCGCAAATTGACCAGGATGATCCGCCAACTCGAAGACATGACAAATGTCTCTATGAACTAAGGGCATTAAGATGGCAAAAAGAAAGGGGAGGCAAGAAGGCTTCCCTATTTTTTTGGCTTTTAATCAGATATGTAGATAAATTGCATCCAGATAATATGCAAAATCGATTTTATGCTGTTGCTTAACTCTAGTGTAGCTAATTATTTGCCAATCATTTTTATGCTTCTCGCCGCTGGCGGAACGGGCTGGTTGTTGGCAAATCTATCCCGATGGATGGGACCTCTTCGCCCCAACAACAAAAAGGGAGGAGCATATGAGAGTGGTATGGACCCTGTGGGAAGTGCGAGGGAGCGTTTTTCGGTAAAATTCTACCTTGTCGCCATGCTATTCATCCTTTTTGACATAGAGGTAGTATTCATGTATCCATGGGCGGTACAGTACAAGCAATTGCTGACCACTTACGGAATTTTCCCATTCATTGAGATGATGGTCTTTGTATTGATTCTTTTTGTGGGATATATCTATGTATTCAAAAAAGGAGGCCTGAACTGGGGCTAATCAGCAACATTATTTTTCTTAACTGGTTGTAAATATTGCAGGCTAAACCTCCTGCCAAGAATAAAAGACTTATGGGAATAGAAAAAGCAATTGCGAAACAAGGATATCTGCTTTCTTCTGTAGACTTTTTGACCAACTGGGCCAGGTCCAACTCTGTGTGGCCTATGCCTATGGGACTTGCCTGCTGCGCAATTGAGATGATGGCCATGGCTGGCCCTCAATATGACGTTTCCAGGTTCGGAAGTGAGGTATTCCGTTTCTCCCCTCGTCAGGCTGACTTGATGATCGTAGCAGGATGGACTACCTACAAAATGTCTCACGCCATCAAGCGTATCTGGGACCAGATGCCAGATCCAAAATGGTGCATCGCCATGGGCGCATGTGCATCTACCGGAGGTATGCACCGTGTGTATGGAGTGGTGCAAGGGGTGGACCAGTTCCTGCCCGTAGACATCTACATTCCAGGTTGCCCTCCAAGACCAGAGGTCGTGATTCACGCATTGAATACCATTCAGGAGAAGATCAGGACTGAGCACTCTGTGGTGCAAGACTGATCGAAAGATATATATTGGACAGCCCGGAAGTGACGCGCTTTCGGGCTTTTTTTGTGTCGGATTTGGCCGCTGGCCAGGATAATGAGACCTAGACATTCTCAGGGTAAACCCCCACCTTAGGTAGAAACAACTTCCCTCGAAAGGAATTTCAAATCCAAGCAAAATGCCATCTGGAGGAATGAGGCGATAGCCAAATGACGAAAGATCTTGCCTTCCTATTCCCTGCAAGCGGAAAACCATTCAAACATTAAAATTTACAACTCTAAATACATTCCTGCCCATTTAAACCGCCAACTTATTTCAATTCGGAATAATATTTAATTTCAATCAAACGTTTTTACAATCGAATAATCCCTAAACACATTTATTGGTTTAATGCTAAAAGGCCTAGGATAATTACACCCTGCCCTAAAAAAGTTAAAACTTTTGGTAAAAATTTTCGTTTTTACCATTATATTTAGCAAACAAATTAAGCCACTGATTCATGAAAGATCCAAAAAATCCTGAATTAATTCCATTCGCACCCATCCTTGCAGACATTACTCAAGAGCTAGAAACCCTTCTAAAGAACATTAAGTCCAAAGAAAACAAGAAGGGGATTCAATCTGTCAAGAAATTAATTGAGAAGTTATAGTTCTTTAAATCTTACTAAAAAAATTGTCATGCCAAATATTCCAGGCAGTAATAAAATAATTAGAGATGCGCTAAAAGAGATCAAGGGCAAGGTTACTACCGAAATGCGTAGACTCAAATCTTTATCCAAAGAAGAAATCAATCATGGTGATTTAGAGAGGAGCATAAAACAAATCTCCGCCAGTTTTGATTCTATTATTAATAGTCTGAGATAATCCCTTTTAATTCTAGGGATATAGAATTTCAGAAAGGATCTTTTTCAAAAGCTTTCAAGTAATTGATAAGTTCCTGCTCTGCAGGTTGGGTTAACTCACTTTTATCTATTACTTGAAGGTTTATAATTTTTAAAGCGAGGCCTTTAAAAAGCTCTCGATATACATGTACATATTCTTGTCTATAGATAATATTTCTTTCTTCGATATACTTTTCAATACTTTCTGAGTTTAAGTTGACACTAGGATTTTGCATACAATCCAAAATATGGTCTAAAATACATAGAAAGTATTCACGAGGATCCTTCTCAACTTGTTCAAAATATAATGGAAAGGAAACTTTAACATCTTCGATTACAGACTGAACCAGTTCTATTTTCTTTGATTCTAGCCACTTACCTCCCACCCATCTATTTGACCGACTATCAAGACCCACACGAACTTTTTCCCAGGAGATAAAACCCTTCCCTGTTACTTCCTCAGTTTTATCAATAATCTGCGAGAAATTTTCTTCAAGGATTAGAGAATCAACCTTAAATCCTTTATCGTCTTGTAGTTGATTTAATAAGTTTAGAAGGTCATCTGTAAGTTGGTTGTACCCAAGATTAGCTTCGCTTTTACTAATAATATGTCTTACTTCTTCTGACTTTAACTGGTGAAATCTTCTGGAAATAGCACTTGCCAATTTCCCATACTCAGATCCTCTATCAAAGATAAAAAGGCTTAAAAAGTCTTTAATACCTCCTTCAAGGTCATTAACATCAATTTTATCTCTAATCTCATTTAGCTTTTCCAAAGTAGACATATCGCCGACTCTATTTATCCAAGTTAGGCCTTAATTAAGTATTCCGGCCAATTATTATCCTTAAAATATTACCGGATCAATTACTTTCTTTACTAGAAAATCACGTATAATCTTAATATGTGTAATATAAAGATATATTGCAATATTCATTGACCTATAAATTAATAAATTTCCTGACTTTTTTTAGTTAAAACGCAATTACCCAGGCTCTAAAATACTCCGAGAATCTTCTTACCATAGAGGAATTAGATCCTTCGCTAACTAGCTCAGGATGGCTATTTGCATTGCCCTAGTTGCACAAGAAAAATAGCATTGAACTGGATAACTTAGCAGAAGATCTTAATCCAAAGCAATCTCCTCCCACCTTTTCCACTCTGCCAAAATCTTGCTAATTTACCAGTGCTTAAGTACACAAACACACCTAATCTACGATTTATGGATATTGGAACCATACTAAACCTGGCGTTTACCCTCCTGATGCTGGTCATGCTTCAGGCCGTACTGGGATTTGACAACCTGCTTTATATTTCGATTGAATCCAGGAAAGCACCCCAGGAAAGGCAAAACTTCGTGCGCCAAATGGGAATCGGTATCGCCATCGCCCTGAGAATTATCCTATTATTCTTTGTAGTACAGCTGGTTAAGGCATTTGAAGAGCCCTTTGCCCACTACGAATGGCCTGGAATATTCAAAGCTGCTCCAAACGTTGAGTCCATCATCGTGCTACTTGGAGGCGGTTTTATCATCTATACTGCGATTAAGGAAATCTGGCACATGATGGCCATGGAAGAACACGAGAACGCTGAAGGTAAACAAACCAAATCCGAAGGCGCTGTCATTGCCATGATCGTCCTGATGAACATCGTCTTTTCCTTTGATTCCATCCTGTCTGCCATGGCACTTACCGACAACATCTACATTATGGCAACCGCCATCGTGATCGGAGGAATCCTGATGATCGTCCTCTCCGACAGGATCGCCAATTTCCTCGCCAAGAATAAAATGTACGAAGTTCTTGGACTCTTTATCCTCTTCCTGGTAGGCATCATGCTCGTCTCCGAAGGAGGGCACAAAGCGCACCTGGAGTTCTTCGGCTATGAGATTACCGCCATGAGCAAGGCAACCTTCTATTTTGTACTGATCGTACTGGTAATTGTAGATGTCGTTCAAAGCAACTACCAGAAAAAACTCCTGAAAGAAAAAGAACAGATGAAGCAAGGACATTCTTGATACGTCCTTGCCAAAATAGAAAAAGCCCCGAAAATTAAATTCTGGGGCTTTTTTCCATAAAACTACCTTAATTCAGTAGAATCTCTCCAAGTTTCATAAAGGGACTGTTATCCGTCGGACTAAGCACATCTACCATGAGGCTAATTTTATCCCTGTCAGCTGTTCCTTCAATAAGAACTTGAAGCCCTTCCAGCTTTTGCCACTCTTGCCCATAAACGGTAGCAAGCAGTGGCCAAAACTCCTTATCCACTCTCCCTTGAATCCACTTGCCCGGTTCTATACTCAGTTCGGAAATGAGATTCAGGTACTCGTTTATGTAACTGACCGTATCAGGTTCATATATAACATGAGACTCATTGACCTCTTTGCCATCCCGCTCCGCCAACTCAATAAGTTTGACAAAAACTTCCTGATCCAGCAAATCAACCAAGGCCATGTGTGATCCTTTTCTCTGGATAAAACCCGTCTCCACCAATGAATCCAGGCATACCTTGGTATTTTCCAAGTCAATACTTTGAAGGCTCGCAATCCAGTTGATGGTTTTCTTCCTGATGCTTTTTTGTACAGGTATTCTCTCGAAATTATCATCATATTCATAGGTAATGAGGCTACTTACCCTTGAGCCTGTATCCAAAACAGCTAAAGCTACATTCCCCTCAAGCATTTTCATCCATCTGTACAAGACAGAATTCTCGTAACCCAATTGGTCATCGAATTGGAGGTAATCATAAAATTTCAATGGGTCGATCGAAAAATGAAAGCTGGCAGGAAATTCAGATCCTTGAGCTTCCCTAAAAAGCCTACCCTTTGCCCAAGAACTCAAATCTATCCCATCTTTGCCTTCCAAGTCCAGTTTGACCTGCAGCCCGTCATTGGTCAGGTGGGCCTCAATCCAGGCATCTTTAAAATAGGAAGTATCCAAAGACAGGTATTGAACATCTATCCAGGCAAATACTTCAGAGTTTTTCCTTAGATCTCTTTTTTTAGAGGAAAATGTAGATGAACCAGGATTCTTGAAAACTATATCTAAGTCATTTTTGAAAACCTCCCTTCCCTTTATGGGTAATATCAACAAGGCCTCAGCATTCCAAGCCAGGGCCAATTCAGAAGTCTCCGTTCGCAGGTAGCGATAGCCCTCAGCCAATTGAGGAATCTCTTCAAAACGCCTCGTTAATAATTCTTCTAGGCCAGCAGAGTCTTTTACAGCCAACAAAAGGCTACCTTGACCAAGCTCAGTTCCATACATAAACAAGGGAGACTCCCAGAGATCGAGTATGCCCAAGCCACTATTGTCCTCCCCTCCTCCAAACTCAACACCGAAAACCTCCTCCGCTTTCTCAAGCAATTGATCAAACCTTTCGCCATCACCAAGCTTGGCCTTGGCTATTTGCTTGCCAATCGCAGTTCCATTGATAGAAGCCACTACCAGAGTTCCTTCGGGTATGTACTCATATAGTACGCCCGAAGGCCTGGGCCAGAAATACCAAAGTAATCCCCCCACCAAAAGCAGGAGGATTACCCATATTTTCCAGGATCTCATATCAGTCTTTATCTTCTTCTGGCATGAGCATTTCTTCATCCTGGTATTTCTTTGCACGACGCGAAGTTGCCAGGAAGGCGTCATTTACCAGATTGGCCATTTGATCCAGCGAATTTTTACCATTGTCTACCATCTTCAATGAGACAAAAGACTTGAAAGGGTCTTTTCGCTTGTAATTTCTACTCCAGAGCTCATCCATATTTGCCAACATCAAGTCAAACATTTCCTGGGTTTTAGGATCTTGCATGCTCTTCCCAGGTAGTTTCTTTACAGTGGAGAAGATATTCTGGAAATCAACATAAACAACCTGATTGCTCTTTCTCATGGCCTTGCGGTGTTTCTTTTCAATCATTTCGGCCTTCTCATATCCTGTACTCAGTTTGTTTTGAATGAGGTCTGCATTGTTAGAGATAAACAGGATTCCGTTTTGCACCGCCATCATCATGTCCATGCCCATTTTTTCCTTCACTGTCGGAATGGAATAATAAAGACCTTCATTAGCAAATAAGGCTTCTCCTCCCTTTCTGTCTGCCGGAATTCTGGACAGTGCATCAAGGATCTTACGCATATCCCCCTCCCTTTTGGTAGAAAGCATAAAGGTAAATTCTGGCAGCATGTCCTTTTTTGTCCTGATTACTTCCTCTCTTTCAAATGTAGAGTCATTATAAATGTAGGAAGTGTATTCCCTCTCATACTCCTTAAGCCCCGTGAATGCAAACATCATGTCGCCAGGGACCAATTCCGCGATGGCCTCTTCGTCAATAAAAATATCGAGGATGTCAAAAAGTGAAGAACCAAGTCCTGAAGGAAGTTGGGGAAAAGAATCCAAAAGAGGTGTCAGGTATTCCCTGTAGGCCTTCCCGGCATTGTAGGAATTGGCGGCAAAAGAAGCATAACCCATCAGATCATCCTGCTTCACATATCGAGAAAACTTCTTGTTGATCCTGGCTTTGGATACATCTTTGACCATTTCCATCATCTTTTCATTACCAAATGACTGGAAATCAAGCACCATCTCTCCATTGGCCAGCTTGATGGAACCTGTATTGTAGCTCTTTTTTGTCATGGACTCAATCTGTTGGTAGAAGCCCTTCAACATAGGGTTTCGCCTAATCATGCTCTTGTAAGAGCCCAAACCAATGGCAGAATTCATCCAAAGCCCTATATCTCCATCTTTTTTATAATAGGTTTTGAAATCTGAATTGGTGCTAATGCTATTGATGCCAGAAAGAGCCATGATCTCAGCGATTTTTGCCTTACTGGCAATTTTTGCCTTCTTTTGGCGGTCCTGGTAGGACTCGCCAGGATCAATACCCATGTAGTCGGTAGATGGCATATCGCCAAAAAGCAGTAAGAAATTATTGTTGACGGCTCCAACCACATCCAGGCTATCGCCATAATAACTGTATTTCTTCTCTTCGATTTCGAAGTAATTTCCTGTCGACTTCAGGCTGAATTTACCTTCAGTCGCGTCTGACAGGCTTTTCATTTTCTCGATATCCTTAACCGAAATAAGCAGGGAAAAATAGTTGATCGTTTCTCCTGTGCCATAAAATAGCACTGCCTTTTGCTTGGTATCAATGCCAAATTTTCCTGGATTTTTGATAAATGCAGGAGCTTTCCTTACAAAATCCTGAACAAAGGCTAAAGCTCCTAGGCTATCCAGGCTGGTCTTTTTATCCATTTTGCCCAGGTTAAACTCTGCGATGAACATGGCCTCCTTAGGGACATGGTTCATCAAATTTTGGCCAAATAGAGCCTGAAAGGATAAAAATAAGACAATGGAAGTAAGGAGTTTCTTTAAAATAATTGGGGTTGTGTGTAACATCATTTATAATTGATTATTAAAATTTGATGGTATTCTTCATGGGAACTCGCTGATTCATCAGCTCTTTGACAGAGGCATGAAACATCATTGCCTTGCCATTTTTGGAAATTACTGCCCTTGGATTCGATGCTGACTGAATCGGTACAGGAAAGCGATAGATGGCTCGATACTCACCTGACTCAAAGATTTTCCTGTCTTCGAATTTCATTTTTTTGTAATCAGGTATCCTTTCTCTTTCAGGACCTATCCTGTTGAATGTGTTTCCTTTAAGCGAAAAATGTGTAAAGGGCTCAAAGGTAAAGGGGATCGCCCTTCTCTTGAGACTCGTCTCTACGACCCGATTGAGGGCATTATTCAAAGAACTGACATTCGAGAAATTCCCTTCTACGGTGTATATAAAATTGTCGGAATCCAGGCTCAGTTTAACACCAGAAATTCCGCTCATGGCATTCAAATCTTTTTTTAGTTGAAAAAACTCCTGATTGATATCTGCTTTTGAAGGGACTACGTAGCCATTGATGCTATCCATAAGCATCACAGAATTTAGTTTATTTTTGCTTTTACTACCGTTAAAGGTAATAGAAACATGGCCTGAACCATCAGCATTAAGGCTGAGCTCTTCGATAAGTTCAAAACAGCCTGTACAGCAAGAAAGGACTATTAAGGAGCTAAAAATCAGAATATTGCGTTTCATGTAGGCCAGAAATTGTGTATGTCCGATACAAGCATACGGAAATATCTATGGCTTTGTTGGGGCGATTCATTATTGAAGTCCAATTTATTCTTCAACCGCCACCTCCATCGTCATAAAATCCAGCGAGTCCTCTTTGACATAGTCATAGAGGCGTGTCCTGTTACCAGCTTTTTGAAGATACTGAATATCCTCCCTACTCAGGTTGGTGGCTGTCTTACCAATTTTAAAGCCTTCAAGGGTGGTTTCTGCAAAAAAGTACCACTCTCCATCCCACATGAAGTTCATGTTGTTGCGCTTGGAAAACTTACCTGGTACCGCCACAAGGATATGCTGATCCATGTAAACTAATAGATAAGGCAGATCTAACTGCTCTAGCAAGGAAGCATAAAGCACCACTTTTCCACTACAATCGCTTTTTCGTCTGAGCAACACCTCATTGGGCTTAAAGAAAATCTCTTTACCAGTAATGTACTCGTACTCAATCTCCTTACTGACAAAATCCAATAAGGCCTGGTATTGATTTTCCTGATTGCTTAAGTCCCCCACAATTTTTTGGGCGAAGTTGGTTAAACTACTTTCTCCTGATTTGGCTATCACTGCAGAGTGGTTCGCGATCCCATACCTTTGCCCATTCTCAACCAATTCGAAAATGGCCGGAGAATCATAAATGGCTTCTCGGTTATAATAGCGAGTCAATTCCTCCAGATTCAAATGATAGGTTCCTCGTTTATAATCAATGCTTAATGAATCATTTACTTGAGGCTTAAAAAGATGGGATGGAAATCGAAAAAGGGAGCTCTCCAATTTTCTGCTGCGGTATTTACCCAGATAAATAACTTCATCTATAACTTGTCCAAACTCGATCTGCGAAGTATCCTCACAGATCAAGTCTAAATTTTCAAGTACTCCTGCGGTATCCTTGCTAAAATAAACCAGGGAATCCTCCATATCATACCTCAAAAACTTTGCTACAGGCGGAAGAACAAGTTCCTCAAACCCAATCCCCGTAAAGTCAGGAAAGGAAAGATAATTCAGCACAGCTTTCTGCAGGTCTGTGGTTTCAGGCCTGGCCATTTCCTCTTTTCTCTGCTTATTTCCCTCACAGTTCAAAAGAAAAAGTCCACATGCAAGGGCGAAAAGAAGAGATTTTGAATACTTGACAACAACTCTCATCCTGTTTGCTTAGATCCCAATTTATTCCTAAAAAATACAAAAGCGCCTAATAGAATAGGAAGCACTATTGCCAGAATAACATAGATAGGCAAAAAAGGTTCCTTTTCATGCTTTTCACCTACCAGAACAAAGGCCGCCCAGTAAAAGGGATGCCCAAGATCTCTTTCCTCAAGATATGATTCTTTGGCCTTTTTGAGGGCAAGAGAGGCTGAATTGCCTTCCTTATAATACTCGAAGAACCTTTCCAATAATTGTGAAGTTGCTTTATCGTCGATTGACCAGAGTGTCATGAGGACTTCCTGGCAGCCTGCCTCTCGAAAATACCGGGCCATACTCAGGTTTCCTTCTCCTCTCTGATACTTTCCCAATGCGGTTTCGCAGGCAGAAAGTACCACCATCTCAGCCCCTAGAACAAGGTTGGAAACCTCGTAACCAAATAAGTCTTTCGCCCCCCCTTCCGTACCAAAGGCCAATTTGGAATACTGAGGTCTGTGTTCATCGATGTATCCATGCATCGCTAAATGCAAAATCCTTGCTTCAGGGGCATATTTAAGGAAACTGTCTTTAAGAGCCTCAGCCCCCAAAAAGCTATTTCCCCCCATGAGTTTACTGGCACTGGCTACCTCTTTTTTATTGTATTTCAATGTGTTTGGGCCATAACGTACGTCCAGCTTTTGCAGTACCTCATTAGGCGCATAGCTTGGAGCAATTCCCAGGTAATTGGTACTAAAGTGATCTGATTTCTTGGTGGATTCCAGACCTTTGCCATAAGCATATTTGAATTCGGTTTTATACAATAAAAATGGCAATTCTGAATAATCGGAATAGCTCGATGGTTCATCCTCAATCAGACAAGAAAATGGCAGCCTGACCAGAGGACCGTCAGCCACAATTTCTACCTTCGGAGGCAGGTTTTCTCCTTGTGGACAAATTAAGCGGAACAATTTGGCCGAAGTATTGGCAAAGACTCCCTTTCCCTCCTGAGAAAAGGCAAATTCCTTTATCCATTGGGGGTTTCTGAGACAAGTCATGAAGGTATCTACGGCCTCTTCAATTTTCTCCACTTTGCCAATCTTTTGAGCCTCAATTTTATCACGGGATACCCCAAATCGATAGACCTCATTCTTCCCCCAAAAATAATCCCAAATTACCTGATCTGGTTCGAGTTTAGTTTGAATTTGACCTGCTTTTATATCCAGGGAAGAAGACAATAACTGATTGAAATCGGGATTTCCTGCCCTCAAGCTATCCTGCCAGGCCCATAAAGTTTGCCTGACTTCAAGGATTTTGGTTCGTAGTGAAGCAACTTTCTCAGGATCATCCTTCTCTGCAAGAATGAGCTCTTTTTGGAGCCTTGCCAGGCTTTGCTCTACCTCGGTTTCGATGAATAGCAGGTTTTGATTGGTTTTCTTGAAGCGAATAAGGATTCTTTTCATCAACTTTTCCTTCAAGGTGAATGCCTTCCCGGCATTAGAGAACTCATAGGCCTTCGCATTCCAAGTTTCATCTCCACTAAGGCTTTCCAATTCAAGACAAAGTTGGATAGACTCTTCTATGACTTCATGAAGATTTTCTCCCCAGAAATATTTAGCAGACCTACTCTTTAGTTCCATCCGCAAGCTATCTATCGTTTGTAGGGCAACTTGATAGGTTTCATATGCCTGTATCAAATCTGTCTGATTTTGCCCCTGCTGAAACGACTGTTTCCAAGCGCGCGCAAGCCCCGTAAGTGTTTCGAAAAGAAAACGCCCATTTTCAAGGCTGGGGTTTCTGGGCAAATCGGTATTTTCTTTTGGCTCATAATTGTCAATGAAAAACGAGAGGGCTTCCTGATAGGCTTCGATGGCCTTTCTACTTGATTGTCCTTGAGCAAGGAAACTACGGCCACGCATTTGCCACAACCTTCCGATATAGCTCTTTCTTCCTGGGAAATTTTCGTAATAATGTCCCGCAGAATCCAAAACGCGATGGGAATTCTCCCACTCCTGCCTTGTCAGGTAGATTTCTCCCAAAAACCTGAAAGCCCTCCCTTTCTCCAATTCTCCTACTCCCTCGATAGAAAGGACTTTTTGAATAATCTCTTCTGCCTCTTGCAGATCTCCAAACTCAAGATAGGCACTGGCAAGATTCAAATAATCCCTGATTAGTCGGTCAGGTGAACTGAAAACCAACTTTCTACTTTCAAGGCTTTTATGATAATGAGATATGCTCAAGTCCTTTTTACCTTCCTCAAAATAGCTTTGTCCAATATTGGTGTAAATGGAAGCTTTGAGGTTCAGGAGGGCTCGATCCTTGGATTTCAACAGAATTTCCTCAAGGATATCTAGGGCATATCTGTAATTGACACGGGCCTCCTTATAATCCCCTACTTGGGCCAAAATCACCCCTCTGTTGACCAAGGCAGAAATGTTGATGTTGTCTTTTTCTTTCTTTGGGAAACTGTTTTTAACCCTTTGAATGACTCGCTGATAATAAAGGTCGGCCTTATAGAGTTCTCCGATTTGCCGATAGGCATTTCCCAGGATGATCATCAATTCCAGCACATCGGGATGGTTCTCCTTGAAGAAGGGCAACATCTGCTTTTCGTAGGGAAGAAATTCTGTCAGTTTTCGTCGTACGCTCCAGGCATAGGCAATGTCCTGATAAGCAATGAGTACAACCTCTATGCTATCTGCTTCCCCAGCTTCTTGGGCAATCCTTTCAGCCAAATGGATGGCCTCATCAAACTTGTTCTCATCGTCCAGCAATTCTTCAACTATTTCGAGCCTTTGTCTAAAACTTTCCTGTGCCAAAGAGTTCAAAGAAGGTATTAGCAACAACAGCAGACAAACAAAACGAAGAATTTGAACAAGCATGGGGAGGTTTTTCCACAAGATAAATAAAGGGAGGGAGACTTATGTCCTTACAGACAAAAAGCCTCCCTGAAAAATAACCCCATTTGCATAAAACCTACAGCCTGTACGGGTATTGGACAGAAAGCCTACTCCCACATACAGAATACAGGATGCTATATTTTTTGCTGGAATGATAGAAACCTTTTACAGTTCCATTCCACCTGGAATTGCATGCCCACCTACTCTTATTCTTAGACTTAAAATTTCTTGGCGATAGCTTCACCACTCTCCCATTTTTCAATTTCAGTTCCATCGCACTTACTAGCATTTGGGACCCTCTTTTCTGGATGGTTGCGTACACCTTAGTGCCAGACTTTGCATCTGTGTAAAGCAGTTTTTTTCCACTAGAAAGTTGGGTAGTCCTGTAAGCCTTGAATACTGTTTTGGTATTGGCCAATGTAGAGGAATTTGGCTTCCCTGTATTGATAGGCTTGTTGGGCTTGGCACTTATATTCGTAGGTCCTTCCTCACAATTCGGTTTTCTGAAACATCTCTTTTCATTTTTTGGAACCTTTCTCTGAACATAGAACTTGTAGTGTCCAAAGATTTTCCGATAGCTGGCAGGACTGGCAAGGGTTTGTCCAGGTCTAGATCTACCTTTGGACGACACCGGCTCTTTCACCTTGACGATGAAGTTATGAGGTCGGTCGGTTGAATACGGAACATTGGTTGTTTTAAAGGTAATGGAAAACACCCGGGCAGTATTTTTAAAGACAACCATACTTCCAGCCCGCTTAGCTTTCAAAACACCAGATACCCAAACCTGCTTGTTATTTTTGTCAAATGCGTAGACTTTTACCTCAATGTTATTTGTCTGTACAAAATTACTTGGGTTTAGCCCTCCATACCATCCTCCAAATTCAAGTTCTATTTCTTCTCCCTTCTTGATGACATCATTGCATACATAACATTGACCTGGTGGATCATTGATGTTGTCCAACTGTTGGACAAGGGTAACTTTTTTCTTGGCAAATGCATCCGGCATAAAAAGCATCATGCCCCCCAGACACATTATAGTTAGCAATAAGTTTTGAAGCTTAATCATGAGTTGTAGGTTTTAAATGATTTTTCAAAGGGTGAGTCGTTTATTTAGAAACGTAATCAACAGTTAGATAGGATATTTTCAAAAAAATCTGAAGTTATCTCTCCTGAGAGCTCAATTTATTGGGGAACTTATTAATTTGGACATATGCAGGATGAAGTCTTCATAAAGCAGCTCATAGCGGGAGGCGGAAAGGCGGAAAAAGCCATTCAGACCTTTTTCAAGCTCCATAAGGGCATGATTGGTAAGGCTATTAAGCAACATCAACTCTCCGAGGAGGAATGCCTTGATGCCTACACAGATGCCATTATTTCTTTAAGGAGACAAGTTATCGAAGGAGTTTTTCGCGGGGAAAGCAAGATATCCACCTACTTTTACACCATTTTTTATCGTCGATGTGTTGATTTGATTCGAAAGAAGTCGACTCAAAAGGAAAGGCTTACAGAAGAATATCCTGACCTAGCTGATGACAAGCCCATCGCATCGGATCGTATGCAAATCCAGGAGGCCTTCGAGGGATTGATGCAGTACATGGAGCAACTCAGTCAGCAATGCAAGGATATCCTTATGTACAGGTATTATTGGGGATATGAGGACATGGCGGAAATAGCCAGCAAACTGGGCATAAAAAACGCAAATACTGCCGGCAGTTTGCGCTATCGGTGCATGCAGCGACTCATGAACCTGCTGGCTAAGGGGAATTAAAATTGGGGAACATGGAAATACTAGAAGAAGATATAGCGCGTATTGAGGCCTATCTCCAGGAGGAACTGAGCCTGGAAGATGCCAGGGAGCAGGTCGTAGCGTTTGATGCGAAGTTGGCTACCTACGAACAGTCAAGGTTGGCCATTAACGCATGGTCTGAACAACAGTTAAAAGAGCAGCTAAAAAAAAGTTATGAGCCTGCAACTGTAATACCTTTTTGGGCAAATAGACGTTTTCAGCTTATGGCCATAGCAGCAGGGATAGCTTTGCTTCTGGGGATTTTCCTTTGGCCCAAAGGCTCATCCAGTAGCTTCAGTACAGAGGAATACCTTGCTCAAAACTATAAAAAACCAGAATCGCCACTGTCTAATGTAAGAGGAGATAATCTCTTAGATTCCCTGCGCACCCTGGCGCATACCTACTATGAGTCAGGGAGATACGAAGCCTGCATTTCTACTGTAAATGAACTCAATAAGGTCTCGGACATAGGTGATGACAATGAGGTTCTGGCCCTTCTGGGCTACACCTACATGGAAACTAAAAAATGGCCATTGGCAGAAACTTATTTGCTGCAAGTCAGTCCCTCCTACCCCGAGTATAACAAAGTTCAATGGAACCTGGTGCTGGTCTTTCTGAGACTCGAAGAGCTTGAGCTGGCCAAAGAGACCTTGGTTTTTCTCCAGGCCAAAAGCAAGGAATACAAAAACAAGGCGAGTGATTTATTGGATGAGTTACCCAAAGAGTAATGGAAGGAAAACAGCTTAGAATGTTTCTTGGCACATCTTTGCCTGCGGAACTCCACAACGAATTCAATGAGTTTATCAGGGCAAACGGGGATTTACAGGCTGTGAAGTGGATTCCCGAAGTCAATTGGCACATAACCGTCTACTTTTTTGGTGGCATCACCATGGAAATGCTTGAAAATCTCCAATCCCTCCTGGAGTTAGGTCTAAAAGATGTAAAGGGCTTTGAGTTGGAATTGGAAAAAATTGCCTTTGGGCCTTCTACAAAATCTCCAAGGATGCTTTGGGCCAGGTTCAGGAAAACAGATGAGTTTCGAATGCTTGTAAATAAAATCCATGAACTATTCCTTCAAATAAATCCCGAGCAGCAAATGCGGAAAAGCCCTTTGCCGCATGTAACCCTTGCTAGGATTAAAAATCCCTCAAATCCTGGAAAGATTAACTGGCCCTCGAACAATGACCCTAAAAAAATTTCGATAACTGAACTTTCCCTCTGGAGATCCATACTAAATTCGGAAACGCCTGAATACAAGCTTATAAGACAATTTCAACTACAATAAAACATTACACATTAAACCAATAGAAAATTATACGATTTATGAAAGAGACAAATCTGAGATCATTCACCCTTGTGAAATAGATTAATATCGCCTATATTTAGTTCAGAGTTTAGGGAATTAAATCACATTGAGGTATGAGAAAACTGCTTAGCTTTGCTATAATGCTATGTCTTTCTCTAGGTATGGCTGCACAAGGCCAAACGAGAGGAAATGGGACTCAAAACATCCCAAATCAGGTAGAGCAAAAATTTCAATCGGAATTTTTGAAGGCTCAAAATGTGAATTGGTTACAAAAAGACAACCGATTTATTGCAGTCTTTACCATGAATGGTTTTGAAATGAGGGCACTATATACTGCTGCAGGCCTTTGGGTAAATACCGACATTGATTTACCTATCGAGAAGATCCCTGCGAAGGCAAAAGATCACAGATCTACGAATTACTCAGGTTTTTCAATCAAAAAGACAGGCTTCTTGGACTCTGAGAAAAATGGAAGCCACTATTATTTTATCGTTGAAAAGAATGGTGTCAAGTTTAAGCTAAAATACGACGATAAAGGTAATTTCCTCGGACAAGAAAGATTCAAGGGCTAGGGGAAAAATATATTTTCTTACCCTTTCGATACAATAAAACAGGCCATTGTCATTTTGATATGACAATGGCCTGTTCAATTTCCTAGAATCGGAATTCCCCGAAGCCGGAAGTCTTTACCTTTTGTTGAAGATATTATCTAAATTGAGGCTAGACTTGAGTCTCCAATAATAGTTTCACACATACATGTATAGACACAGCATTGATTCCAAATACCTATTAGACTCTGAGCTCGCAGAAGAGCTTTATGGACAAGTAAAAGACTTGCCAGTAGTTGATTACTATACAAGGTTGGATCCTGCTGTATTACAAAGAGACCAACATTTTACAGGTCTGGGACCTTTGTTTTTCAATCCGGACCCTCTAAGAATTTCTATTAATTCAGAAATCGATGAGGAGAAGGCGTTTAAGGAATGGGTAAAATCACTTCAATTTCAGATTCTACACCCGCTTTATTCGCAAACTCATTTGGAGCTCTTTCAAAACTGGGGCATTGAAGAATTTGTAACTCCTTCGAATGCAGGAGATGTTTATAGGAAGATAAAGGATCAACTTGGAACAGCCTTATACAAGCCTTCCACATTCATAAAAAAATACCACCTGAAGAGCCTGTTTTTACCAATGGATCTCCTGGAAGCTCTCCCGAATAAAGACACTTTTGCACATATTCCTGCTGAGGTATTTCCTGTCTTTAGCCCCATTCAGGTCTTAATTGTAGATAATTCCAGAGACTTCAATTCATATCTGAATAGTTTGTCAGAGGTTACGGGCTTCCACCTTGATCATTATGTCGATTTACTGAATGCCTTGCACCATAGCATGGATCTCTTTTCCCTTGCAGGATGTAAAATGGCACATCATAGATTGGAGCTGATGTACGCGGAGGACTTCACCCAGGAAGAGGTGAATTTCATTTTCCATAAGATTAGGCATGGCCATGAATTACTCCCTGTCGAAAAAGCAAAATATAGATCTGCATTGCTATTTCATTTAAGCGAAATGTACTTCGAAAGGGGTTGGATTCAGCAATTTTATCTTGGAACCATCCGCAAACTAAGGGGACAGGAGACAGGCTTTGATGCCATGGGCGACGATGAAACCGCCTGGTATTTGTTGCGTTATCTTCATGAGTTTTCTGGTAGCGATAAACTGCCCAAAACGATTTTTTATCACCCCAATAAATCTAGCCTCATTGCATCTATTGCTACAAAATTCAACCAAAAATGGGGAAAGGGATGGGTTCAGGCGAGGCCATCCTGGGAGCACTTGACCAGTATGGCGCAATTGGATCGCAGCTTCCAGGAAATAAATTTCCCGGATTTATTAAGGCACTTTGCAGGGATGCCATCTTGTGCATACACCTTCCCCTCCTTGGGTAGGCATGATTTCTTCAAACGAAGAATGTCCTCTTTCCTTGCAAGAGAAGCTGAATCTGGATTTTTTTCGGCAAATGTAGCCCAACTCTTGCCACTGCTTAGGAAAATAGTTAGTGAAGGTCCATTGGCATATTTTGAAGAAAAGCCTTGAGGGTAGAATAATTTGGCATAGGCATGTTGATTGGCTTTTCCATGACTCGACTTACGAGAAAAACTACTCATCTCACAATATGTCTTATGAAACAGCCTATCCAACTTTTAATTTTTTGCTGTCTGCTTGGGCAAGTCGTGCTAGGGCAGACCAACTTCTTCATTGCTCAAAGTAAGTATAGTGGCAAGCTTAGAATTTATTCCTCGGATGATGAGGCCAGACCCAAAATAATGACAGAGGAGTCCTATTGGGGATATGGATGGACTGACCTGGATATCTTTCAGACCATTCAAAGAAAAGATGGCAAGCAAAATCAAAGAATTTTCGTTGCTGCAGCGAAGTATGAAGGAGGACGCATAAAAATCCAACGAATCAATAGAAATGGAACCCTAGGAAGTACCAATTATCGTGAAAATGAAAAGGGATTCAACCATGTAGAAATATTAAGGGGGCGAAGCTCTTCTCCACTGATATTCATGGCCAGAAACAAAACAAAGTCCAAAGAAGGGATATTTGAGTTATGGTCAGTAAATAAGGAAACAGGTGCACCAAGTAAAAAAATTGATCAGGATAAATTTGGTGCTTATACCCATGTTAGTTCTTACAAAGCAGGTCGAAATTACTACTTGATGGCTTATCATTATGGAACGGGTAAGTTTGCCAGGTACCGACTTGGCAGCAAAGGAGGCTTAACCAAAATCAAAGTTGGGGTATGGCAAAAGGGATGGACATCCTTGAGTTTTTTTGAATCCAAGGGCGTAAACTTTGTCATTTGCATGAATAAGGCAACTTCGGAGCATCAGATCATGGCCTTAAAAGCTGATGGTTCTTTCGGAAAGAGCAAATTCCCAGGTGATGGTAAACGTAAGTTTAGCCTAGGTAAGGATGGAATAACTCCTGGTTGGAGTATCGTAGAACCTTACAGGAGTATTGCAGGCTCTAAGAATAAGCTATTTTTTTACAACGAAAGAAACAGAAAAACAGGATCAAAGAGTGTGTTGGATAACGGTTCTGGCGGGAACCTGGGTAGTAGTACCAATATAAGAACATGGTCAAAAGGCTGGACAAGCATTGAGTTTTTTCGAATAAATAAAGCCAGAAGTCTTAAGAAAAAAACTTGCTGTCCTCAAGCCAACCCTTCTCGAAAAGCACAAGCCAAAAAGGAAGCCGCACTGATGTTATTTTATACCGATGATAAGCCTACCTGGGAAATCGCACAACGGATAGGTGTGGCAGAAGAACTTATGACCAAAAATTACAGTAAGTCTGTTTTACTGACCAACAAAAAGAGCCTTTCTTCCTTAGTAAAACCCAGTGTAAAAAAGTCTGCCAGCGTTTCGAACTTCTTTTTCTGGCTAAAAAAACTCGCTGCGGAAGGATATTATATAGACATTTATCTGATTGGGCATGGTGGACATGGGGGCTTTGAAGCACAAGGAGGTACGATTAGTTCTCAATCCATTATTGATGAGTTGGGACCTGTCTATGGTAAGGGGAAATTTCCTATTCGGATGGTTTATCAAAACAATTGCTGGGGTTCTCACCTCAATCAAGCCTTCATTGATGTAGGTGCAAAATCAGTCATGGGCAGCCGCTATGTAAACTTTTTCATTTACAAATTCAATCCCTTCATGGAAGCCTGGACTTCAGGAAGCTCGTTCAGGCAATCTATAGACAAGGCTAGTATCAATTTTCATGACAATGCCATCCGAAATTGGGTACTTCATCAAAAGAATGTCACGGTAGCTCAAAAAGGCTATAGTGAAACTACTTGGTACCGAAAAAAGTGGGGTTTATATAAGGCAGAGTACAATGAATACAAATTTTATAATTCCAAGTCCCATCCCATCGATTGGAGTTCCCACATCATAGTTCAGGGAGACCGAAACCTGCGGAAGAACTCCAAACCTAGTTGGTAATTGAATGTAAGCAAAAAAGGCTTCAGGGGGATCCTGAAGCCTTTTTTTTGATACTTTTCTAATTTAGAAAATGTCTGTAGTCGACTTTTTCTCGGCTACGAGGAAGAGGTAGTCTCCCTGGTTGTTTTCATATTTCTTTTGCACTTCCTCAAACCTTCCTGAGTCCATGTCAGCCCTTAGTTTCTCAAGGCCTTTTTGAACATCCTCAGGATTATGGTGGGTACTAAACACAAAAATCCCTGAACGGAAGCCTGACTCGAAATAAAGTTCAGGTCTGTGTTTACCCGAATAGAGAAAGAGGTCTTTAAGTTCTTCGGAGATGAAGTATTTTTCTACAGCTTTGAGTCTCCATCCTGTGGCTCCCAGGGTAGCCTGTAGGCTTGGGTAACCGGGCATCAGATTCATGTAGTAAGACATGATCTCAGGGAAATACTCATTCAGCCAATAGTGCTCCATTTGGTGGGGCATCGCGGTGAATATCACCAAGCGGCCGTTCTCTTTTGTGACGCGGTTGATCTCCCGGAATCCCTTGATGAGGCTTTCCCAAAGATGTATGGTGAGGGTTGTTACTACCCCATCAAAACTTTCATCTTCGAAAGGAATCTTCTCTGCGGCACCAATTTTCCAGTTAATTTCTGGAAACTTCTTTGAAGCAAGGCGTATCATTTCTTCTGAAGGATCAATCCCGGTAATGTCCAGCTTATTCTCCTTCAAAGCGGCTGTGTAGTTTCCTGTACCACTTCCCAGATCAAGAAAATTGTATCCTTCCTGGGGGTTTAGGTGAGCTACCAGACGTTCAGTCAGTTGAGGGTCAGCTGTCCGCGTGCGGTCATATCCTTCCCCAATCTGATCATAATATGTCGGATTCATTGAAATGAGGTGAAGCAATTGGCGTATGATTTACTGTTAATATGAAGCAGACAAAAATTCGGTCTACTACCTATTATACAATGATCTGAGGGCAAAGTTAACCATATTATCGCCAATTGCATACATCTTATTGAATTATCGACAAATTTGTATCCAAAGGTCTCCCACTTTACGATTTTTGCAAAAAAACATCATTTGGTACCACCCTTCTTTCAGCCCCATCACCGGAACAACAACTTCCTGATTACCAGGATATACGAGAATCTCTATTCTTTCTTTGGGGCTATTTGGAAGGAGAAAACCACTTATATGACATTCCACTAGAAAAGTATCAGCCGAGGCATATTGTAAATATGTTAAATCGCTGGCAACAGCAGGTGTTATTTTACTTATTACCAGATCAGGAAGGTCAGTATAGCTTTCCAATGAGCTTTTATGAGGCGAATAATATTGAGCGGTGATTATATGAGGAATTAAAACAATAAAACCGCATATGAATCCAAAATAGATAGATTTTTTCATGGCAATGCTGGTATGTCAGAAGCTACTCCAACTAACGCATTTGTATTCCAATATGAATGGAAAAGTCGCCACAGAGGTAAATATCAAATCATTCACATCATACGTAATAGGTTAATTTTTATGCTTGTTTTCTTTGAGGCCCCTCCACAAGCCCACTAAATTTACCCTGCTTCTAGTCTCTATTTTTAACAAATGCCTCAATATCCTCACGGGAAAGTCTGGGATTGGCCCCTTTACTAGAGGCAACCATTGCTCCCAGGGCACAGGCAAATGTCAAACATTCTTGAGGACTTTTGTTATCTATCCATTTGGACAGATAAGCAGCTAAGAATGAGTCACCTGCACCAATTGTATCTGCCACCGTTACTTTAAAGCCGGGATGTTCAGCCCACCTATATTCTGGCCCCATGTAGGCCGCTCCATTTGCTCCCCGTGTAGCGATTACTTCATTAATGGCATAGTGATCTTTAACCTTGATCATTTGGGATTTAAGGTCTCCTTCTTCACCTAGCCATTTGGCGACTTCCTCCAATTCATGATGGTTGATCTTCAACAAATCAGTCTGAGCAAGGAGTTGGTCAAGGAGTTCCTGGCTGTAAAATGGAGGTCTCAGGTTGGTATCAAATACTTTTACTTTTACTTTGGCTTCTTTTAGGAGTTTTTGAAGGGTTTCGCGAGAAGTTTCGTGTCTATTGATCAGGCTTTCAAATACCAGTACGTCAGCCTTTCTTACAGCACTTATGGCTTGTTCATCTGCCTCGATCATATCCCATGCGGAAGGTTGTACAATGTCATACTCTACCTCTTGGCTATCAGCCATGTTTACATTCACTACTCCAGTAGGATAGGTTTTATCTTCTTGGATCCAATCCGTCTTCAATCCCTTTTCTTCAATAAACGCTAGAAGTTCCTTTCCAAGGAGATCTCGTCCCACCCTGCTGATAAAGTGTGTTGAGACACCCAGATTATTCAGGTGCAAGGCGACATTCATGGGCGCACCTCCGGCTTGCTTTCCACTTGGCAGGAGATCCCAGAGCATTTCTCCGTAAAGGGCAATATTTTTGGACATTTTGTTTGAGAATTATGTGTAGATGAGGGTGAGAAAAAAACTAATAACAGCTATAAAATCAAGAAAGATCAATCCATTGGCAAAATATATAGGCTTTTGATTTATAAAAACCCTCTTCCTGACCTATCTTTCGGTAACAGATATCATAAATTTTAAGGAATGGAAAACTATCAAAAACCTATGCTCAAAGAGGATTCTCTTGAGGGCAAGGTCATACTCGTAACCGGTGGGGGAACTGGTCTGGGAAAATCGATGGCTATGTATTTTTCTGAATTGGGAGCTAAAGTGGTCATTACCAGTAGACGGGAGGAAGTTTTAAAGGCCACTTCAGAAGAAATCTCTTCCAAAACTGGGAATGAGGTATTCTATAAAGCAGGAGATGTCAGAGAGATAGATTCTGTAAGGAATGTTATCAAGGCCAGCATCGAAAAATTCGGAACAATAAACGTATTGGTAAATAATGCTGCGGGGAACTTTATCAGCCCCACAGAGCAGTTATCACATCGTGCTTTCCAATCAGTGATTGGTATTGTATTACAGGGCAGCATTAATTTCACCCTGGAAATGGGACGTTTTTGGATTGAGAATAAAATTCCTGGTAATGTTCTAAATATAGTAACCACCTATGCCTGGACGGGCAGTGGGTATACCGTACCATCTGCTACGGCAAAGGCTGGAGTGCTTGCCATGACGAGGTCTTTGGCGGTAGAATGGGGCAGGAAATATGGCATTCGCCACAACGCCATTGCTCCTGGGCCATTTCCTACCAAAGGGGCTTGGGAAAGGCTTTTTCCAGAGGAAATTCACCATTTGATAGACCCTACCAATCGAATCCCACTCAAGCGTGTAGGAGACCACCAGGAATTGGCCAATCTTGCCGCGTACATGGTTTCAGATTTTGCTGCCTACCTCAATGGCGAGGTCATTACCCTTGATGGTGGAGAATGGCTCCAAGGAGCAGGACAATTCAGCGACCTCCATGCCATCTCTGACGAAATGTGGGAAATGCTGGCTCAAGCCAGGAGACACAAAAGGAAGAATTAGGGGAATGGGCGATATTTACCTTTTGAGAGACTGTTAGGTAATTTTTATTTTCTTGATGTCGCAAATAATCGCAAAAGGTGGGTCTGCAATAGTATAGGGTCCTAGCTCCAAATTGTGCATTTCCAGTGAAGTAGAATTGATTTTCAAAAGTTTCGTTATGGAATTTGCTAGGAGAACAGTAAGCCTGTCAGGGTTTAAAACCCTGACAGGCTTACATAAAAATTTAGCCCATTTCCAAATAATGAATCTCACATCATCGCTAGGCGCCATAAATTAGCCATACAAGACAAATTCCTCCTCTAAATTAAAAGGAGGAAAAGAAGTCGTATTAAACCTCTTCCCCTCCAACTATGTATTCTATTGCCCAGGATTATTTCAAACCGATTCCTAGCTCCCCCAGGTTCTCAACCGGTACTTCCGCAGGTGCGTCCATCATGATGTCCCTACCTCCTGCAGTTTTAGGGAATGCAATGACATCTCTAATTGAAGATTCTCCCGTGAGCAGCATCACAAACCTGTCCAGGCCAAAGGCACAACCACCGTGGGGAGGTGCTCCGTATTCAAAGGCTTTCAGCATGAAACCAAACTTTGCGTCCTGCTCTTCCTTGGATAGACCCAGTATTTCAAAGATTCTTTCCTGAATGTCGGGCTGGTGAACCCTCACAGAACCTGATACAATCTCATTTCCGTTGATGACCATGTCATAAGACTGGGCAGCTACTTTTTTGAGGTCTTCTTCCTTGTCAGAATATAAAAACTTCAGATTTTCCTCATCTGGCATACAGAAGGGATGGTGAGCAAAAGTCAGAGCTCCTGTTTCTTCATTTTCTTCAAATAATGGAAAATTAACTACCCAGAATACAGACCATTTATCTTCGTCAATCCAACCCTCCTGTCTTCCCAAATGCAGGCGAAGTTGACCAAGGATTTTCCTTGTTTTGCCGTGCAATTGATCAGCCACAATCAAGAGCAAATCGCCTTTTTCAGCTCCTGCCTGCTCCCCGAGCTTTTGCAATTGCTCAGCAGAATAGAATTTATCTACAGAAGATTTGATCGAACCATCCTCATTATATTTTACATATACCAGACCGCTGGCTCCCATATGTGGTTCTTTGACGAACTTTGTCAGGGCATCCAATTTCTTTCTCGAGAAAGAAGCGCAGCCTTTGGCTACAATCCCTGCAATGAGGCCATCGTTTTCAATCAGTTTGTTGAAAACAGAGAAGTCTGTACCCCCCAGATGATCATTCAGGTCTACAATCTTACAATCAAATCTGAGGTCAGGCTTGTCAGTGCCATAATACTTGATTGCATCCTTGTAAGGCATGCGGATAAAGTCAGGCAAGTCGACATTTGCCACTGATTTAAAGATATGCTTGGTCATGCCTTCGAAGGTATCCAGTACATCATCCTGGCCTACAAAGGACATTTCGCAGTCTATCTGGGTAAATTCAGGCTGGCGGTCTCCACGGAAGTCCTCATCCCTGAAACATTTTACAATCTGATAATAGCGATCCATTCCGGCAACCATCAACAACTGCTTCATGATCTGTGGAGACTGAGGCAGAGCGTAGAAAGTCCCATGGTGGAGGCGAGAAGGCACCAAAAAGTCCCTCGCTCCCTCAGGAGTAGATTTGATCAGGAAGGGCGTTTCTATTTCCAAAAAGCCTTTGGAATCCAAATACTCTCTGGTAGCACGCATGACTTTGGCCCTGGTCTCAAAGTTTTGAGTCATTTTGGGGCGACGAAGGTCCAGATAGCGGTATTCCATACGAAGGTCTTCAAGGCCATCTGTATCGTCCTGGATCAGGAATGGAGGTAATTTTGCTTCGTTTAGAAGTTCCATAGAAGTTGGGACCAACTCTACCTCGCCAGTTGGTAGTTTGGGGTTTTTACTTTCCCTTTCTACCACCATCCCTGTAAATTTCACCACAAACTCTCGCCCTAGTTTTCTGGCCTTGTCATAGATCTCCTTGTGTTCGTCTGATTTTATAGAAACCTGGGTGATCCCATACCTGTCCCTCAAATCAACAAATAGAATATATCCCTGGTCGCGCGAGCGCTGAATCCAACCACAAAGGCTGGCTTCCTGACCGACATGAGACAAGCGTAATTCACCACAATTATGGGTTCTAAGAGATGTTTGCATAGTGAGAATAATTTTGCGCTGCAAAATTGGGGATAAATGAGAGGAAAAAAAATTTCCAACCTCCATTTATCCCTTCCCTGTCAAAAAAATCTCTACTTGAGCCTAGCCATCAATTGTTCAATATCACCACTCGCCAGGCTTGCCTTTAGAAAGAAACTTTTCCACTTTTTTTTGTCTTTCCCTGTCAATTTGTGGGTAGGCAGGTGAGTAGAAACGATATAGGATTTTTCTTTGCCCATCGCAATCATATATATGGTCGTACGAGGCTTGGTAGTCGGTATGTATTCCCTGGATTCAATGGCAAATAGCGCATATTCCAAGCCCCCATCCTCAGCTTGGACATTCTTCATCACTGTAAAACGGGCGTAGTAATAATTGGGTTGAATGGACTTAGCAACCCTTTTCATGACTTGCTCAGCACTTAGGTTAATCAAATTATGGTAAGCACTGTAATAGAGGGTGTCATTGGTATTTAGGATCAATGCCCATGTATCCTTTTCTTCTCCCTTGGTTTGCCATTCCATTTTCCAATCCCCCATACTTGACCAAGGAAGTTTCAAGTATTCTTGTTGGGCATGGCTTTGGGTAAATAGACAAAGTAGGAAGGACAGACTCACAAACAGCTTCATAAACACATAATTTCTACATCTGCTAGATAAGCCATTTTGTAAATTATTTATAAACAAGAAGGGGATCAATGTAACAAGGGAAACCAGCTAGAAAACAAGGACTTTTTCAAAGGATTTGGGAAGAGTCCTCTGCTCAGGAAGGTTATTCTCCACGAACTGCCGCAATGCAACGATATCTCCAGAACTAAAAAATTTAAAATATGGCTCTTGATCCCCAGAATTTGCCAGTTGGTACTGTTCTATCAGGCGCTCAACTTGCTTGGAAACTGCAGGAGCCGGATCAAGCAAGTTCATCCTTTCACCTACCAATTCCTTAATTTCCTTACTCAAAAAGGGATAATGGCTACAGCCCAATACCAGTTGATCGACATTGCCTTCCAGCATAGGCTGAATCAGGGGTTCCAACTTTTCACGGGCCTCAGCACCATTCAACTTTCCTTCTTCTACCAATTCGACCAGGCCGTATCCTGGCTGGACAATCAGCTCCTTACCGGCCGCGTGGATTTCCTTATTTTTATGAAACCTTTCTCCTTTGAAGGTATTTTCGGTAGCCAATACGCCAATAACACCCGTCTTGCTGGCTTCGGAAGCCGGCTTTAAGGCAGGCTCCATGCCTACAAAAGGCAAGTCATAAGTTGCCCTTAAGCGCTGGATGGCTACACCGGTGGCAGTATTGCAGGCAATGACCAATAATTTGCAGCCCTTGCTGATCAAAAAACGAATTACCCGATGGGTAAGCCCAAAGACTTCATCCTCAGGCCTTGTCCCATAGGGACAGAAACCAGAATCTGCAAAGTAAATCAGATTTTCTGAAGGAAGGCGTTTTTGGACTTCCCTCCATACTGAGAGCCCCCCAAATCCTGAATCCATGATTCCAATAGCTGCTTCAGACATATCACAAATTTAAAGTAATTTATATTTTTTTAGAGGCTGGGGAATTGCTCCTTGAATTCATTTTAATAGCTTAAATAAATGCTAGCACTTTTATGGAAAATAAAGTTATTTCTATTCCTATTTATTAGAGCCAAGAGCTTCTTTCCTCTTAAATATTTTTCAAAAATATTCGCATGACCAGGTCCATTCTACTTCTATCACTGATCCTCTTTTCGGGCTGCATTTTTGCTCAAAAGCCCTATGCTTACATCTACAATTTTGACGGTTCTGAGGTAAAAAGTTATATAGAACTCCGTAATGCCATCAATCAAGGCGAATTTACTCAACCCATCGACAGTATTACAAATCCGGAAAAGACAATACCGGAAAGCCTTCCTTTAGGCACCTATGTCATGGAGGAGATTCACAATCAGAAACTCAATCTTGGCCTTTTCAATAAAAGCAACATCAAAAGGATATATGCCACTCCCGATGGAAAAGGTGGATTTTACCTACAGTTTGACAGCCCCGACCGGTTAAGGAAAGTAGAATCCAAGTTTAAGAGCCTGGAAGAAATATTGCCCAATGTATTCCATCTGCCAAAATCACTACGAACAGGCCTGGTAACTGCCTATACAGACAAGGAAAAGACGCTTTGGAGTGTCCTGCATACAAAAAGAAAGCCAAAATACTGGCATTATTTTAGTCCTGAGCAAATAGAAAGAAGGGAAGTCAGGAAGATTAAACGCTCGAATATCGACCAGGGTTATATGGCATTCAACAAACCCAAATACCGGTATGGAGATAGCTTGAAACTTAAAATTTTTGCCCTTGATAAAAAGTTCCGCCCAATTGAGGACAGCATTTCTATCCTGTTCCATGAAAAATGGATCGACCTTGGCCCCATAAGGCCTGGCTTGTTCACCTTCGAAACAGTCATTAGCGATAGCTTGCTCTTGGACCAAAGCTACAGTGTGACAGCTTTTGGAGATAAAAACTTATTCCTGAGTGAGACTTTTAAAGTAGAGGACTACGAACTCAAATCCTATGACTACGCTTTAAAAATGTCCAAGACAATTTTTTTCAGCCAGGGAGAAGAAGTGAACGCCATCATTACTGGAAATGATCAGAATAACAATCCTGCCTATGGAACCAGAGCTGAAATAAAAGTTTCACTTTCACATCCTGCTGAAAGGCCTGATACCTTTGCCTACTTCCCCAAATTGATTTATGAGTTGGATACGACCTTGTCAAATAAAGAGAATGTCATCACAATTCCTGCTTCCTCAATTCTGCCAATTGGTGCAAATTATGAGCTATCTCTCAGGCTTACCGCGCCCAATGGTGAGGTCAAAAACAGAAGTAGACGATTCCTTGTATACCCCAACAAGGAAAAACCTGTTTCTCATAAAGCCAAAGAGCAAGTCTTGCTTACCACTTGGAGAAAGCATGACTCCATCCATGTGAGGGTATTTAATCCTGACAGTCAATTTTATGCCTTTAAGGTATTCGAAAACAATAGCTTGCACAAAGTTATAGAGGGAACTGAAGAGAAAGAGATCATTTTCCATTCAGACCCATATAAATTGTACACGGTTAAAAATACCAACTACCAGACATTCCACTTACCCCCAAGCATCAACTACCTAAGGATTGAGCTGGACCAGCCCAAAAAAATTATTCCAGGAGAAACATTTACGGCGACAGTAAAAGTAAAAGATCATATGGGAAATCCCGTTCCTGGGGTTGACTTGACAGCTTTTGGTGTCAATGCCAAATTCGAAGGTAGAGGTGTTTCAAAAGTCCCATACCTGGGAAAATCCTACAAAGGTAAAACACCAAGTTACACCCTCACTACCAATTCTCCCAAGGTAAGCATAGAAAATAAAGCAGCTTACAGGTCAGATGTTGCTCGCTTCAGGCTCCTTGACTCCCTGGATTATCAGATCAGGTATGCGGATGACCTCTTAATGAAATACAGGCCTATAGCAGATAGTTTCAGGGCGTGGGTTTCTCCTTTTTTAACCGATGGCAATCTCGGACAGCTCAAACAAGTACTATTCATTTATATCAATAAACAGTTGGTTTATGATGGAGAATCTGTGGGCAAATCTGACTTTGCTTTTCAGCATTATCCTGGGAAGTTTCAAATAAAATGGAGGACACGTGAAAATGTATATATACTGGATTCAGTAGAGCTAAAGAAGGGTCAGCATTTGTTTTTATCTCTGGATGTAAATAAGCTCCCTGCCAAAGCAAGGGTAATTTCTGCAAGCTCCAGGCTGACCAAAGAAGAAGTCAGGGTTCGCGAAAGGGGAAGCCTAAAGTTCAACCCTCAAAATCTCATTAAGGGAGATTACTTTTCAGGATCCAATAAATCTTACCAAATCCCATCTTCCTTTCTAAAATACAACTACAAGAAGGAAAAATTTTTACGGATTGGCCCCTTTCTGAAAACAGAAGTTGATTTTATCCGTCCAGGTATTTTTGGACTGCATATAACAGGAACAGATGGAATTATTGATATTAAAAAAAATGGCATAAAATTCACTGATGTCAAAGAAGAATCCCTGAATTCGATTCCCAAGTACATCGCCCCCCCAGACATATCACGTTCTATCACTGAAATAGACCTTAATAAATTAACGCTTCCTACCTACGCCTTTAGGGGAATTGAGCTGAACCAAAATGCTGATGACAACAGCAGTATAATTTTTCACCCTGGCTATAAAGCCTGTTTTGTAGCCCGCATAGGGGATGAAAACAATTGGTATCCACACGTTACCCAAAATTCTACAGGTCCCTGGCTCCTCCCTGGTAGGTATAACTTTATTTTCCTTACCATGGGAGACAGCATTGTGAGGGAAAATGACATCGAAATCAAGGGGGGACAACATTATTATTTCCCAAAAAAGAAAGCAGAACTACCCACAGATGATCGCTGGAGCCGGATGGCAAGGAAAAAAGTCATGGTCAACAAAGAATATGATCAAACCTACTTCCTGAACTCTACCTTGATGAATGGAGACAAAAAACTGCATGTACAACTCGGAATTGCAGTAGCCTTTATGGATGAAATTTTATTATTCAAAGAAGGAAAGCTGGTTCAAGGTAAATTAATCAACAGTTTTGCAATAGATTTTGAAAACCTGAACCCTGGGAAATATCAGGTGGTAGCCATGGGGGAAAAATACTTTGGTTTTCATGAGTTGTGGTTAAGGTCAGACACTACCCTCAAAATGGAATATGGGGAAGCCACTTGGCTTGTGGACGAGGAAGTGAAATATGGGTTCTACCCCAAAGCCTATAGTTTAAATCCAACACTCATAAACTCTTCCATGTTAAGTGTTAGCCTACCTGACTTCATACCAAATCTGTTTTATAGGAATCAGAATCGAAATACCAACAGGGTGATTTTCCGCTGGAAAGACTATAAGCCACAGAGAGCTGACTCTGCCATCAATGGCATGGGCTGGATAGAAGGACGAATCATTGATGAATCCGGAAATCCCATTGAAGGGGCTGCGATTATGATTCGACTTGATAGGTCTAAGTTTATCCTTCCTGGCGCAAGGGTCGGTACCTACTCGAGAGAAGAGGGTTGGTTCAAATTTTTGGCACCTACCACTACCAAAAGCTTATTCATAAATCACATAGGCTATGAGCACAGGGAGGTAGAACTTTCCGAAGATTTGTATAACATCAGACTAGAAACATACAGGCAGGGATTAGATGAGGTTGTTATAACGGGTTATTCGGCGAGGAATATTTCCACCCTAGCAGGTAGAACTGCTGGTATTTTTTCTCGTGGCTCCTACTCAATCAGGCAAAAAAAAATGGATAAGCCATCAAGTCCAATTTTTGGCCTTGAAAGCAACTTGCAGAATTCTCTGATGGATGCCAATAAATCAGAAACTTCAGGAGAGGAGCAGGCTATTTACCAGCAAATACGAAACAACTTTAGGGATGCAGCCTATTGGGTACCGGATCTACTGACGGATGAAAATGGCGAAGCCACATTCACCGTAAAAATGCCTGATGACATTACCTCCTGGGACACCTATGTCCTCGCCATGAATGGTTCTCGCCAATCTGGCCAGACACAAGCGAATATCCAGGCATTTGCGCCGATTTCCACACAGTTGGAAGTACCCAGGTTCCTCATAGAAGGGGATAGCAGTGAAGTGATAGCCATGGTCATGAACTATGAAGCAGACAGCTCCTCAGCTGAAGTTCGTTTCGGTCAAGAGAAAGGCAAAAACATTGAGTTGAATGATTATTATACAGAAAGGAGAAAGATTGTAGCCCTAGGAGACAGCCTCAGCCTGCAGTATAGCGTAAGCCTCCCAAACGGCTACCAGGATGGGGAAAGAAGGAGGATTGAGGTAAAACCAAGGGGAATGATTGAGCGAGAAGGAGAATTTCATCGTTTGGATGGATTTTCCAGCATCACTGTCCCCGCAGCACCCAATCAATACATTTCCATATATGCCTCCCCTGTCCATCGCTTACAGGAGGACATTGAAAGTCTAAAAACATATCCCCATTCTTGTACTGAGCAATTGCTTTCCAAGTTGGTTGCTTTGGATGCAGAAAAAAAATTGAAGGAAAAAGTAGGCTTAAAATTCAAGGAAAACGCCCAAATAAAAAAAATCAAGAAGCAAATCAAGAAACGAGGGAATTATGGTTTTGACTACCTAAGGTGGTGGGACGAAGGAGAATCCACCCCATGGCTCTCAGCCTATGCTTACCAAGTAATGAACCGTTTAGCCATTGATAAGGATGAAAGATTTTGTCAGCAACAGGGAAATATCTTGTGGAACCATCTCCAATATCGCTTCGACATAAGCGCAGAAGAATGGCTTTGGATCAGCATTGCTTTGCTGGAAAACAGCGACTACTTAAGTCCAGCATGGGTGGAGGAAGAATTGGCAAAAAAAGAGAAGGAGTCTGCCTTCAACACACCTTTCCTTAAACTGGAAGCGCTGCGAATGAAGCAACTCGCCAAGCTTCCCTTAAGCCAAAAAGACATTCTTGAGTTGGGAAATAAATCCACCCTTGGCAACTACTATTGGGGTACGCAAACATGGTCCTGGTATGGAGGCGATGTTGAGGCTTCCTGCCTTGCTTACCAAATGCTCAAAGAAATGAAGGCAGATACCAGTATCCTAAACTCCATCAGGGACTATCTCCTCCTCGAAAGAAGTGCGGCCTATGGCCACAATACACGAGAAGCAGCCCTGTTAATCCATACCTTCCTTCCCGAATGGGATGCACAAAGCTGGTCTGATACCTTGGCAATAAGCATCGAAACCAAAAAGGGTAGCCGAATCATCAAGGATTTTCCTAAAATCATCCCTTTATCTGATGCAGCTGAGATCACCAAAAAAGGCCATGACCCAGCCTACGTTTCAGTATTCAGAGAGGAATGGAACCCCAATCCTCAAAGGCTTGATTCCATATTCAAGCTCACATCATCTATCTACAAAGATGGAAAACAGGCACCTTCTCTTAAAAAAGGAGAAAGCTATCAGTTTCTTGTGGAGGTGGATGCAGCCTCATTTGCCAACTTCATCGCATTGACCATCCCAATTCCAGCAGGCTGCACCTTCTCAGAAAAAATCCCCGCAGCAGGAGAACTCCATCGAGAATATTACAAAGACAGGGTGGTGATTTACCTTGAAAACATGGATAAGGGCAAACATTCCTTTGTAGTCCCATTGCTGAGTAGATTTGGGGGAAATTACAGTTTGAATCCTGTACAGGTAGAGATGATGTACATGCCTCAATTCCGGGGAAACAATGAAATTAAGCAACTTTCTATTGAGTAAGGTGAATTCTCCCTTACTTGACTCAATAATTTTTGATATGTATGGAATACCTCAATCAGGAAAATACCTCTTCCTGATTGAGGCTTACATTTCCCCTGAAATAAGACCACATATGCCCAAAAGAAAACTTCACATGTCATCTTGTGCGGATTTCATCTGTCATCCAGAGCGAACGCGAAGACTCTCTCTCATTTGTCAGATCCATCGTCATGAGGACATAAAACAATGCCTGGTCATTTGTACTTTATATCCTGAAAGTCATTAATCATTCTTCAATGCGCCACTTTGCCCAGCTTGTAACCCAGCTCGATCAAACCAACAAAACCAACGCCAAGGTCCAGGCTATGGTAGCGTACCTGGAGCAGGCAGAGGAAGAAGATAAAATCTGGATGATGGCCATGTTTAGCCACCGCAGGCCGCGGCGATCTGTCAAAACCAGTCTGATGCGGGAATGGGCTTCAGAAATCACAGGCATCCCTCTTTGGCTGTTAGAGGATTCCTATCACATAGTAGGCGATTTGGCAGAAACCCTGGCCTTGCTTTTACCTCCACCTGAAGACGAGGAACGGGAAGAAAAATCGCTTAGGGAATGGATGCAATTCCTCATTGACCTCAGAGACAAAGATGAAGCAGAGAAAAAAACCGCCTTGACCCAGGCTTGGGCACAACTTACACAAAGAGAACGCTTTGTCTTTAATAAGCTCATCACTGGAGGTTTTCGTGTGGGTGTGTCTCAAAAGCTCTTGGTAAAAGCTCTGGCCAGGCACACAGGCATGGATGAAAATGCCGTGGCACACAGGCTCATGGGTTCATGGACACCTGAAAGCAGTTCCTTCAGCGAGTTGTTGCTTTCTGAGGACATAGGCGATGACCTATCCAAGCCCTACCCTTTTTACCTGGCCTATCAATTGGAAGCCAAGCCCCAGGATCTGGGAAATGAAAATGACTGGCAGGCCGAATGGAAATGGGATGGAATTCGCTCCCAACTGATCAAACGACAAGGCGAATGGTACCTCTGGAGCCGAGGGGAAGAACTCATCACAGATAAGTTTCCTGAGCTCCAGGAACTGATTCCCCATCTGCCTGATGGCGTAGCCATTGATGGAGAATTGCTGCCCTACAAAGATGGCCGCCCCTTAAGTTTTCAAGTGCTACAAACGCGCATTGGGAGGAAGAATATTTCGAAGAAGATCCTGAGTGAAGCCCCTTGCCTGATCATGGCCTATGATCTGTTGGAATGGGAGGGGCAAGACCTCCGCCAAAGTCCCATGAGTCAAAGGCGTGAATTATTGGAAAAACTTGTCCAACAAAGCAATCAGGATCATTTGTTAAAGCTCTCCCCCCTTGCGGAATTTAACAATTGGGATGAATTGGCAGCTTTGAGAGAAGAGGCCAGAGAAAGGTATTCGGAGGGGCTCATGCTCAAAAAGAAGTCTTCTGATTATAAAGTAGGGAGAAAAAAGGGCGACTGGTGGAAATGGAAGGTTGATCCCCTGACTGTAGATGCGGTAATGATTTATGCCCAGCGGGGGCATGGACGTCGTGCCAACCTCTTTTCTGATTATACCTTTGCTGTATGGGATGGCGACAAACTGGTTCCCTTCACCAAGGCATATTCAGGTTTGACTGATGTAGAGATGGGCAAGGTTGATGCCTGGATCAAAAAAAATACCCTCGAACGCTTCGGCCCAGTAAGAAGCGTTAAGGCTGAATTGGTATTTGAAATTGGTTTTGAAGGAATAAACCGCTCGAAAAGACACAAATCTGGCGTAGCACTGCGCTTCCCTCGGATGCTCCGCTGGCGGACGGATAAAAAGGCTGAGGAAGCCAATACCCTTGAGGATCTACACATCCTGCTCAATGAATAATTGCAATTCAAAAACATGCCTCAATCACTCCCAAAGCCTCAATTGCGCAGCCCTATTCCCATACCTTTTGCGCAACAATGACTAGATATGTGAATTTTTCTGTATTTTGAATACAGCTTCTGTAATTCATATTTCCCCTCAACTTAACCCAATAAGCTTTTAAATCTTTTAATCATGACCACCACAACCAAACAATTCATTTTTGCAATGGTATTCCTATTGCTTGCCTTGCCCTCATTCGGACAAACTGACCTGGGGTTCAATTACCAGGCAGTCGCTCGCGACAACACAGGTAGCCCCCTAACAAACACTGCCATTAACCTGCGCTTCCAAATCACGGAAGCAACTGCATCTGGAACCATTGTCTACCAGGAAACCCATGCCCCAACAACCAATGACTTTGGACTTTTTAATGTAATCATTGGAGGAGGAACCATTGAAGTAGGGACTTTTGGGGCCATCGATTGGGCATCCGATCTCCATTTTTTAATTGTTGAATTAAATGGAAGTAAAATTGACACTTCCCGTTTCGAAGCAGTTCCCTATGCCAAGGTAGCTACTGGTATGTCTATGAAAGACCTTGTGGATGTCTCCGGTACTGCTACCAATGGCCAGGTTCTTAAGTGGAATGGCAGCGAATGGGCTCCAGCCATGGACAACACAGACGATTCAGATACCGATCCTACCAATGAGCTCCAGACCCTTTCTATCAGTGGGACGACCCTGAGTATCAGCAATGGGAACTCTATCACCATCCCATCAGGAGGTACTACCTACACAGCTGGCCCTGGCATCGACATCACAGGGACCGTAATCTCCAATACAGGAGACCTGGATGGTACAGATGACATCACAAATACCAGCATCGCAGGTGGAGATGTTTCAGGCACCTTTAGCAACCTTTCTGTTATCAGGCTGCGAGGAAATCCACTTTCGGCTACAGCCCCTACAAACGGTCAGGTCTTGAAGTGGGATGGTTCCTTTTGGGTACCTTCAACTGACAACAACTCTGATAATGATGCTGATCCAACCAATGAGCTTCAAACGTTGAGCATAGTGGGAAATACCCTTTCTATCACAAATGGAAACTCAATCCTGGTGCCTGGTTCTCTTTGGTCTGCCTCTGGAAATGACATTTATTACAATACCGGAAATGTGGGCATTGGACTCAGTTCCCCGCTTTATCCCTTGCATGTCAATGTCAATGACGATGTAGTATTTGGAACTGACCTTGCCTTTACTGGCTCCAAGTTCTTCTTTGATGCCTCAAAAGGTGCCCTTAGGGTTGGTAGAACCAATTCTGCTTCGGTCATGAATGATAGCATCGCTTTTTATTCTTTTGCCAGTGGATTTGAACCCATAGCAGAGGGAGATTACTCTGTCGCGCTAAACTCACAGTCCAGGGTGTACGGAAATCTTGGATTTGCTGCTGGTTTCAGGACCTATTCTGACGCATACATCCAGGCAACCTTCGGTCGCTACAACACCAGGAATACAGGTTCAAAAAGTATTTGGAATGATGCAGACCCTCTTTTTGTCATTGGAAATGGAACTAGCAATATCGCAAGAAATAACGCCTTCACCCTCCTCAAAAATGGGCAAGTAGGCTTGAACGATGCTACACCTAACTACTTCCTGGACATGGAAAATGATGATATTTCATCTCGAAGTATCTTTATCGATCACAATGCGACCTCTACCAGTTCACCTACACAGTATGGTGTTTATGTAGATCTAGACAAAACCAATACGGCTTCTTCCACCACAATCTATGGGTTTTATACCAGTACCCTTAATGCAGGAGGAACAGCATATGGTGTCTATGGATGGGGTAATAGCGATGCAAGCAATGCTGCCGCTGCTTATGGAGTTCGTGCCATCGCAGACAATGACAATGGAACAGGGGTAGTCTATGGCATGTATGCTTCATTCTTTTCAAGTACCTCAACAGGTGCAGAATACGCAGGCTATTTCGCTGGCAATGTATTCTCCACAGGTTCCTACCTGCCGTCGGACCTCAACCTGAAAAGTGATATCCGCCCAAGCCAATCTGCGCTGGGAAAATTGCTACAACTACAAATAAGCAATTACAGCTACCGCACCGAGGATTTTCCTGACATGAACCTACCCAAAGGTACCCGAACAGGCTTTATGGCTCAGGATGTAGCCAAACTTATGCCTGAACTTGTACAAAAAGCTACTGCGCCTGCTGCCACTGAAGAAGAATTGGAAGCCGGAGCTACCCAAACTACCGACGTTCACTTCCAGGCCGTTGATTATGCTGGCATGGTTCCTTATCTTGTAAAGGCCATCCAGGAGCAACAAGCTCAAATCGAAGCCCTAAAGGCCGAAATTCAAGACCTGAAAAAGAAAAAATAAGCACATGAAAAAGCTTCTTTTACTTGGAGCCATGCTCCTGACTGTTTCACTTTTATCTGCCCAGACGTTGAGTCGTCAGGTGATTTCCTCTACTGGTTCCGCCAACAACCAGCTTTCCTATACCGTAGGTGAGTCCGTTGTGAAGACGGCGATTGCAGGCTCATTTATCCTGACACAGGGTTTCCAACAGCCCGATGAAACTGCAGTGAATGTGAAGAAGCCCATAGAGGTATTGGTGAACTACAAATTGTTCCCTAACCCGTCCCATGACAAGGTATTCCTTGAACTAAATAGTGCCCAAGCACTGGATCTGAAGTTTGACATGATTGACATGGCAGGCAAGCAAGTCCGAAATGCTGAGCAAATCAAGTTCAATGGTAAGGTCAAAAAGGAAATTGACCTGACCCATGTAGCTTCCGGAAACTACCTTTTGCGAATCATGACTGCTTCAGGTGAAGCCGTTAAGAGCCTGAAATTCACAAGGACTGACTGATCCTTTATGATATTCCATTCGATCCCCTTCAGCCTGCCTGGAGGGGATTTCTTATTTGTACCTGATCTTGAAATAAAGGATGATGGAAGAAAGGCTCAAGGTAACAATGTTTGCCAAGATGATCGGCCAGTCAACTTTCAGGATGCCATAAACCAGCCACATAAAGACTGAGCTTACCACCAGAAGGTACATACTCAAAGACAAATCTTTGGCTGATCTGCTTTTCCAGGTCTTGACTACTTGAGGCAGAAAGGTAACTGTAGACAGGATGGCAGCGGTAAATCCGATGATTTCGATCATAAGGCTAGGTGTATAGGTTTGATGGCGTAAATATGGATCGTTTTTTTCAATTAGGCTTAAACTGCCCATTAAATTCACTATTTTTCCTTAACCTAAAAGTCCACAATTATGAGCCACTACAAGACCATTGATGGGAAAAAGTACGAAGCAGAATTACTTGATCTTGCGGACTCCCTAAGTAAGGGAAGTGGAGATGGAAGGATTTCGGTGGAGGATGCCCAAAAACTCTTCGAAAGTGCCTCCGACGGGAAGGGATTTACCCTCATCGAACAAAGAACCATTGCCTATATCAAGGAAAAATACTCATGGACACAGGCTGCCCTCCATTGGTTTGCTGATGCCCTAAAAGCTGAAATTCCCTCAGAAGATGAAGCGCTAGAAATGATCGGACAGCTTCTGAGCCGCTATGAGCTTGAGGGCATGAAGGTCCGAATAAAAGGAGATGAGGTTCGCGAACAAAGTAGTTTTGCAGGCAGCATCCTTCAATTTGACTCTGCCCTGGAGAGTGCCATTCATGCCTTCTTGACTGAAGAACATTCAAGCAGCCCTAAGTCTGAAATCAAATTATTGACAAATATACGTCCCTTTCAGTTTGAGGATGAGGCAAGCTACCTGGAAGCAAGCCAACAGGCCCTTATTGCCAAAATGAATGAGGGTGCCAGCCTTTCCCTCATTGAAGTATATACACAGGAAATGAAACGGGAAAAAGAAAGGACAGAGGAAGTGTTGCATTATCCTGAGAATGGGGAAGCGGTAGAACAAAACTGGATCTTCAAACTAAGGGTACCTGATATTAAGTCTACTTTCTGGGCCATTATTGATAGAAAAGGTCAAAATACGCCCATTGTTTATGGAGCATTTTGACCTTTATGATATAAATTTTGTTAGATTTTTTATCTCACGAAGACCTTCAAACCCCGCAATCCCATATCAACTACACCTTCTGATTTTTCAGCATCTTGAGCATCTAAGTCCCACATTCCATTAGCGTTTTTGTCAACCCATTCGAAGCTTTTGTTGATAGAAAAAGAAAATGTCAACTCAATGTCCTCTTCCTCCATGCCTGTAATGCTCACGGGTCCATCAAAACTTCCAGAGACCACGCAAGATCCCTGAGGGATTGGAAAATTCGGGAAAGGGTTCACGACCGTAGTCGCATTGGGTGGAGCCTGGCCACTGGAGACTTGATTGTAGGCTTCCAATTGACCTGTAAATTGTGTTTCAAATGCCCAAAAGCCCTGTAATTTCGCCTCATTCACAGGAAGTGTCTTCAAGCCAACTTCCAGCTCATTGATGAAAGTATTATAGCCTACAAAGGCTGCCAGTGTGCCCGTCTGATTGGTAAGATCTCCCACGGAAGCTATGTTGTTGAGGTTAAATTTCACATCAAATGACTGGTAGGAAACAGACACCCTTGCATGTTCATAGGTCCCTGGCTTTATATCTGCCAATGGTATCTCCACAAAGATTTCCTGATCCTCTACCAGGGTGGCTTTATCAAAGTCTATGGCGGTGGTAAAACCAAAGGGATTGGCATTGCTGGCAGGAACCTCCGCCCCTTGGAATACTTCTGCCCCAGCCTTGTAAGGCAGCAGTTGTGCAGGCACCAACTCAATGAAGTGGGCACTCATTTTGCGAAACTCAGGATTGAGTCCAGCATGGCCTGCTGGCATGACAGAGAGTTCTCCCAGGTTATCCAGGCGTTCCTGAGAAGAATCATAGGTAAAACGAATCCTCAGCTTGGCATCCGTAGGCGTAGGTTGGTTGTTGTCGCAACCAAAGGCAAACAACAGGCTAAGGAGAAGTGAAATCAGGTTGATTCTCATGAGTGGATGACTTTTATGTGATTAAGTGATAAAATAGATAAACTGAAAAACTAAATCTGTCAGGAACTTGCTTAAAAAAAGCCTTACTATACCCATTACACGGGATTTAGCCGATACCCTTAGTCCATCCATGATTTTTTCATCTATTCACAAATTTGTGGAAATATTCAGTTGTTCACATTCGTCGAATAGGCTAGATTTCGGTTGTTGGAATTCGAAGGTACGATGCGATTTTTAGGCGCCAGGATGGCTTTTTTCTAAAAATATTAACATCTCTGCCAACAATGGCGTAAATTTATTATCAATTAAAGGTTCTTGCTATACTTTATGGCATAGACTTACCTAATGAAAATTTTTACCATCTGTGGCGAAAAATACCTCCAGACGTAGCAAAAAGAAATCCAAGCCCAAAGGCCCTATAACCGCCAGCATAGAATTCATCCAAAACATGGGCTCCCCCAAAAACCGGGAACAACGCCGGAAGATACTCGCATGGAGCCTTATCTTTTTCAGCATCATAGCCATTGTAGCCTGCATTTCTCACTACTTTACAGGTTCTATAGATCAGTCTGCTGTAGAAGCAGGAACTGGCGAAAAAGCCATCGTAACCAATTGGCTGGGAAGATTGGGAGCATGGATGGCCTATCTGATCATCAGTCGCGGCTTCGGGATCTTTGGATTTATCCCCCTACTCTATGGCCTCGCCTGGGGTTTTGTATTGCTGGAAGATGAGGAAGAATTCTACCAATACCTCATCAGGCTGTTCAAATATGTATTCTTCATAACCCTGTTTGGTTCCATTTTCCTCTCTTATGTAGGCCTGCTATCCCACGCCAATAGTTCCAACCTGGGTGGAGGCATAGGGGATGCCATTAACAATTACCTTTCTTCCAATATAGGCATGGTCGGGGTTGCCTTCCTGATTTTGTTTGTACTTATCCTGTTTGTTGTATTGAATTTTAATGCAGAAATAAGGGCTTCAAGGCTGATTCAAAACGTCAAGAACACCCGCATTCCAGCCATCAAAGAGGCCATTAAATCCACCGGAAAAAGCAAGGTAGCCAAGAATATAAAAGCGACCAGTTCTGCCATTAAGAAAAAAGAAGAAGAAAAGCAGGAGTCTAATCCTGAGTCTCAACCCCCAGCCATTATTCAAGCACAACCTGATCCGAACCCTCAATTAAACATTCAACCCAATCCACAAACGACCAAACCGGATCTAGGTGAGGAAATCAAATTTGAGGTCATTGAATCAAAGACAAAACCAAAGAATAAACCCCAGAATAAAGAAGACCTTGAGCTAACCATTGTAGAAGCTGAAGAAGATAAGAGCATTGAAATCAAGGAATACGAACAACTAGGCACAGACAATGTCGGGAAAGTTGTCGGGTCTGATGTAGTAGAAAAAATTATACCTCAGGAGGATCAGGAGCTTGCGAATCCTGATGAAATCTTTGAAGCAGAGGATTTTGATCCCAAACTGGAATTGAGCGATTATCAGATACCTCCTTTCGAATTGCTTGAGGATCATGGAGCAGGAAAGGACAGGGTGATTTCTTATGAAGAATTAAAGGAAAATAAAAACAAGATCGTCAAGACCCTGGAAGACTATGGAATCAAGATTACGGATATCCAGGCAACCATCGGTCCTACGGTGACCTTGTATGAGATTGTCCCAGCACCAGGTGTTAGAATCTCAAAAATCAAAAATCTCGAAGACGACATCGCACTGAGTTTGGCGGCGCTTGGAATCAGGATCATTGCTCCTATCCCAGGCAAGGGTACCATTGGTATTGAGGTCCCCAACTCAAAAAGCGAAATAGTATCTCTCAGGTCTGTCCTGACGACAGAAAAGTTCTTCACGACCAAAGCCCACTTGCCGATTGCAATTGGAAGAACCATCGCCAATAAGGTATTCATCGCGGATTTGCATAAAATGCCTCACTTACTCATTGCGGGTGCAACAGGACAGGGTAAGTCGGTGGGCTTGAATACCATCATAGCGTCTTTGCTTTATAAAAAGCACCCAGCGGAAGTAAAATTCATTCTCATTGACCCCAAAAAGGTGGAGATGAGTCTTTATCAGACTTTGACCTATCACTTTTTGGCCATGTTGCCGGATCAGGAGGAGCCAATCATCACGGATGTCCGCGAGGCTGTCAATGTCTTGAAGAGTCTTTGTATAGAAATGGACAACCGTTATGACCTATTGAAAAAGGCCAGGGTTAGAAACATACAGGAATACAATGGCAAATTCACAGGACGTAAGTTGAGTCCTCGAAAGAGGCACCGCTTCCTTCCCTACATCGTGCTGATGATAGACGAGCTGGCCGATATGATGATGACCGCAGGGAAAGAAGTAGAGATGCCGATTGCAAGATTGGCTCAGTTGGCCCGTGCAGTAGGCATCCACCTGGTGGTTGCTACCCAGCGCCCATCTGTAAATGTGATCACCGGCATCATCAAGGCAAACTTCCCAGCAAGGATGTCTTACCGAGTAACCTCAAAGGTCGACTCACGCACCATCCTCGATGCCAATGGAGCTGATCAGCTGATTGGTAGGGGGGACCTGCTTTTATCAACGGGGAGTGAGCTCATCCGAATCCAGAATGCCTTCATTGATACCCCCGAAGTAGAACGCATGGTCAACCATATTTCGGATCAGCGGGGATTTGTGGAGCCTTATTATTTGCCTGAATTGCCCTCTGAAGATGGTGGTGGTTCTGATGATGACGAAGATTTTGAAAGGGATAGCCGCTTTGACGAGGCTGCAAGGCTGATTGTCAAGTACCAGATAGGATCTGCGTCCTTAATTCAGCGCAAAATGAAGCTGGGATATAACAGAGCCGGAAGGATCATCGACCAACTCGAAAGAGCCAAAATTGTAGGCCCACATTCAGGAAGCAAAGCGAGAGATGTTTTGATCACCGACGAAGCAGAGTTGGAACGGTATTTGAATAAGCTGTGAAGCAATTTTTTATCACTTATTAGCTAAACAAATGTCCAAGCTAAAATCAATCATCGCTTGTCTAGCCATTCTTTCTTCATCCCTGGTTGTTTCAGCCCAAAATCCCCAAGAAATTCTGGAAGAGTCCAAGAAAAAAGTGGAATCTGTACAGGACTTAAAGGGAAGGTTTACCTACTCACTTTCCAGCGCCAGTCTCCGTCCTGTTACTCGTAAGGGCTATATTTACTTCAAAGATGGTAAATATAGGGTGAACCTTGGAGACCTGAAATTGATCTCTGACAAAAAGACGCTATGGCAATGTCTGCCTGATGAAAACGAAGTTCTTGTACAAAGTGTTGAGGATTCGGATGGTCCCAATCCTCAGGAGATGTTTCAGATTTACCAGAATCAAGGAAGTACAAAGTTGATTGGTACAAAGACAGTAAATGGTATTTCTTGTCATCAATTGTATCTTTCTATGAATTCAAGCAACCTTGACTATAATAAGGCGTATTTATGGATAGATAAGAAAACCAAACTACCTGTTAAAGTTTCTCTTATTGACCGCAAAAATACCACCACCACTTACGAACTTTTTGATTTACAGACCGATAATGGTTTGCAGGAGAAGCTATTTAAATTCAACAAGGAAGATTGCCCAGGTTGCGATATTGTTGATTATTAATTAGGATGACTGTTTACCAGTTTGGTCGTCTAAATTTTACAAAATTTGAACTAACACACCTTCATAGTGGTTGGTCCCTGGTAAACCTTTAATAATGATGTACAAAAAACTAATAGCCCTCGTTTCAATTTTAGCATTTGGTTTGACCCTATCCTTCGCCCACGGTCCGGACGATAAGGCCAAGCGTATTCTCCTGGAATCGAAGAAGACATTCGAATCTCTCAAAGACTTTTCTGCCAATTTTACATATGCCATCCAAAATGCCAAGATGGACAGGAAGCCTCAACCTAGAAGGGGATTCTTTAAGTATGCCTTTGGTATGTATACCATTGCCATGTCTGAGCAGGATATTTACTGCAACAAGGAAAAGGTATGGCTGGTCATCAAGGATCAGGATGCTCCTGAAGTAAGCATTATGAACTACGATGAAAGGGAGAGTTTCAGCATTGATGGAATCTTTGATGTGTATCGCCACTCTGCCAAGGCTCAATATCAGGGTCAGGAAAAAGTGGGAACAGCGAATGCACATAGAATATTTATGGCAATCACTGAACCGGGTCTTGGATACAATCAAGCGACAGTTTGGGTAGACGTTAAAACCAATCTGCCCATAAAAGTTAAACTCAAAGACAGAAATCAGACGGAAACCATCTACGAATTTTCTAACTTTAAGAAAAATCAGGGTTTCACCAAAAAAGACTTTGAGTTTGATGTGGCATCCTTTAAAGGAGAAGTTTTCGACGAAACAGAATAATATATTCCTGGCTTTATTGATAGTCGGGATCATTTTGCAGGCCTGCCAAAAGCCTTCCGGTGAAGTACCTTCCCGGGAGCTATTGGCAGGTTTTCGTTATTCTATACAACAGCGATTTCAGGAAGGCGATACCCTTCCCTACTCCTGGGAATCTCTTCAAAAAGTCTTTCCCAAAGATCTTGAAGGATTTGAGACTCAAAAATCCAATGGAGGGACATTTTCTCCAGGGCAGGATCGTTTTTCAGCCGTTAGTCAGTTTTTTACAGGAGAAGAGGGCAAATATGTGTTCATCAAACTTTCTGATTATGCAGCTGATAGCAGTGCATTTAATTTCTGGCTCAATAATCGACATCCACAGGCAAAACTGTGGCTTGGAGAATCGGAAACCATAATCATTGAAGATGAAAAGGAGGCACTGATCCATAGGACTTCTGCCATTCGGGGATCCAGGTTCCACATCCAGATGGCTACCAACCACCCTGATGGCAAAGCTTTGTTGGAAAAGATTTTAAATAAACTGAAATGGGATCATTTGCGCTAGACAAACCCAGGGTTAAGATTTGTTGCATTTCAAGCCTTGAAGAGGCAATGATGGCTATAAAGGCAGGTGCTTCGGCCCTGGGACTGGTTGCAGAAATGCCCAGTGGACCTGGTGTCATTTCGGATGAAATGATCCGTAAAATTGCCCTTCAAAGCCCTCCTGGGATTTCGACCTTTCTTCTTACTAGCAGGACTCGCGCAAAGGACATCATTGATCATCAAAAAGCAACAGCAGCCAATACCATTCAGATTGTTGATGAAGTGACTGAGGGAAGCCATGCAGAAATCAGAAATGCCCTTCCAGGAATTAAGGTAGTTCAGGTGCTACATGTCATGGATGAAACCAGCATAGAGGACGCCATTAAGTTGGGCCGCTCAGTAGATGCCATCCTACTCGACTCAGGCAATCCAAACAAGGCAGTGAAAGAGCTTGGTGGAACCGGAAGAACCCACAATTGGGCGATAAGCAAGGAAATCGTTGCCAAGGCAAATGTACCTGTATTTCTAGCTGGAGGACTGAGACATTCAAATGTTCAGGAGGCCATCCAGACTGTGAGACCTTATGGGCTGGATCTCTGCAGCAGTGTTCGAACTGACGGAAAGCTGGATGTGGTTAAGTTGAAGGAGTTCTTTAGTAAAATCTAAGCTAAAATCAGAACTCCTTTATATCCAATCCCGGATAGAGTTTAACAGCCTCTTTGACCCTTCTTTTTCAAGAAGGGTGGATTCGAACAGCTCTTGATTCTACTTCAACACCTTTATTTCTATCATGTATTTTCCATTTACCCTCTGATTCAGACTTGAGAATGCATCCTGGCCAGGATATTGACAACTTCTTTGACTGCAATTTGAGGATTCAGGGCTGTATCTGAAATGCCGGAAACCACGCGGGTGATGTTATGATCTACTAGGCCTGCACTGCCCCACATTTTGCCTGATGCGGTGGTCAGGTAAACTGAAAAATTATGATGGCCAGAGCCTGGGCGCTCCCCGATGATATGAATGATACTTTTGTCTTTGGAGTCCTTTTTCCCTTTTCCAAATAATTCCTCACCACATTTGTAGCCTGCTCTGACTCTTCCATGGGTAATCAGGATATTTTGTTTGCCTAACTGATAATTCTGGGACTCTAAGACTTGGGCCAATTTTTCAAGGAAGGGTTTAAGATGGCCTTCATCCATGAGTGCCCTTGCGTTCAGGCCATCTGAAATAACAATCTGGATATCAGGAATTTCGCCACCCCAATTTTGACGCATTTTCCGAAGCGTACCTAATGCTTGTTCACTTAGCTTTTCTCCAGACTCGGGATGGTAAACATAGTCCTTTCGGTTTTTGGACTGTGTAAGGATGGGTATTGCCAGGGGCACTGAAGCAGCAAATTTATCATTCATTTCTGTCCAAAGGCTTACTTTGGCATCTTCATAAAGCCGGCGAACTTCCTTCTCCAGCTCTGGATTCAAATCCCAGGTATTCTCACCATAGCCTTGGGCGATGGGAACTCCTCCTTTTCGAATTTCAGCTATTTTACTTTCCCCTTCCTTGTATATGTCAGCCTGGCTTCTTTTATCACCCTTTGCCTGACGGTATTTAAAATAGACCCAAATCGGATCTCCAAAATGCGGAGTGGGTTTACCATCGGCATCCAGGATTTCCAACTTCTTAAAAAAGTCCCACATGGCATCATTGACCTTGTAACCAAACTTCTCACGGACTTTTACATGATTATTAAAAGCTGTGGTAAGGTAGCTCAGCATGGGATCGTTTTTGGTGGGAAGAGCCATGAGGTAGGCCGGATTTACGGGCATGATTTGATCAATACACCAATCCAGGTCATCCAAACTAATCTCCATGTGCAGGGTGGAGCAGATGTCCAGGCCAATGGTCAGTCCATGCAATTTGCCCATAACTGTATCCTCCAGGCAGCACCTGACCAACTGCTCCTTTTTGGTAAACACCTCTGGGCCAATGAATCCTGCCACATCATTGACAAAAACCCAAGGCATGTTATTGGCAGAATTCGCCTCCCGGATGACTCCTTTTAAAGCTCTAACGAAACCGTATTTTCTGGACTCATGGATCACCATATCAAAACCTTCTCCATGGCCATTTGTAAAGTCAGCCCCTTGCCCCGTTTCGGCATAAAAGCCATATCTGCCTGTCCTTCCTTTTACATGGTTGACCATTTTTTCGATGCTCACATCAAAGGTTTGATTGGCATTCACAGTTCCAGCGAGGCTTTGAAACCAGATTCCGGTAGTCTCTGGATGTCTTTGTTCAACCTCAGCCTGAATATCTATGTGGGACAGCACACAATTGGGCATGGTATCTTGAAGGCCAAAAGTGAGCAGGATATCGTATAAGGCAGCTTCAATTTTGGCTACAGATTCAACCTTACTAGAAACCGGGTTGGTCCCTAGCAATAAATCTCCGACTGCAAACGACCATGCGTCAAAGACTTGCCAGGTGATGTCGTCGATGTTGTCGGTGGGAGAGTTAGGCTGAATCCTGGCACTCATATAGCCTTTACTCCCGATTTTACTGCCTGGCAGGGGATTAAATACCTTCTGTCCAACTGATATCAATTCTGCATTGGACATGACTTTCACTAAGCAGGCGATGACATCGCTGGATAGCCCAGGCATGATTTTTTTGATATCATCTTCTGATTGGGTAAGGACGTATTCTTTTAGTTCCCTGAATGTCCAATTTTGGATTTCCTTTATTTCCTGAGTAGAGCTCAGGATCAATTGGTGGAGTTCATCTTCAAATACCACATATTGATCAATGTCTGCAACCCGGCTATTCAGAATCAACTCTCTGGCTTGCTGCTGCTCGGAATTGCTACCTGCGGCCAGCCCCATGGCTTGATCGCCCTCTTTGAATTCATTTGCCCTGCCAAGGATTTGACGGTAGAGGTCCATGTCCACACTTCCTTCAATCCTTTCTATGAAAGCAAACACACTTTCGCCTTTCAAGGGAGGATTTTTAAATATGGTGGTATTGGAGGTATTGCTGCCTTGCCAGAGGTTACAGCCATCCAAAACCATAATTGATGCACCTAAAAGTCCAAGTTGGGAGACAAAAGACTTTCTTGATATCTTTTTCATGTCGTTAGAGGATTGAAGGTAATATTGCTAGCTAGCAGCAGAGGAAAGCATGGAATGCATTAGCCCTTTGAATCAAGATCGGGCTTTTTTCTAATAATTATAGGCAGAAAATAAATTTATTTTCATATGGCAAATTATTGCTATTGTGATTAAGGTTTTATTTGGAAATTTGAATATTTCTTTTTTACAACCCTGACAGGGTTATAACCCTGTCAGGGCTAGAAGTATCACAAAGCCAACAGACCTAAAAAGCTCCTCACTCCATCAAATCAAAAAGTCTCTTTAGTATCTCATCCTCAATATTTTGGCTCTGAATCATAGTAATACCACCAATAATTTTGTCTCTTTTAAGCCTGGAAATCTTCTCTGTTATTGCCTTCAATTGGCTAAGTTTTTCATGTTCTCCACCCCACTTTTCAGAGAGCTTTTCAATCACTTGAAGAAACTCATTAGTACGAAGCAGCTTCCTTGATTCATCAAGTTGACTTGTACTTACCCCAGTTATTGATTTGCTCAATAAATTTTCCGTGTCTTCCTCTAATTCATCCAATAAGTCCTCTTTGTCCTCCAGGCTAAGAACGCCCAACATTTCACTAAGCTGAATTCTAGTATATCTGGCTATGATCCTGTCCTGTTCTTTTTGATCTTCCTTTTGGACAAACGAGAAGGTAGCAAGCTGCTCAATATTGAAATTCATACTTTTCTTATTTTAACCCTGACAGGCTTAGAGTTCTCAAAGACTTTGAAAAATATATCATAATTTTCCCATTTGCTAATGGGTCGATTATGATGAAATAGATTAAATCCCCAGAAGATTTTCCCTTCCAAATAAAAGAAAGCACATGTTCTATCCAGGCCATGGCCCCAAAAAGAAACAACACTCAGCCGAAAACGGACAAGTGTTGTCAACTCCCTGTATTTCTTTTGTATACCTACTTCAACATGGAGGGATTTCTCATGACCGTCCCTGCGTACAAAAATACAGCAACGACAATCCCTGTAACTGGTGCCTGGCCTGAGACTACTTCCGCCACGATGATCCCTCCAACATAGGAACACAGAAGATAGAAGCCCAGTTTGCCGGTCCGTGGAATCCAGTACAAGGCCAAAAGAGCAATTTCGAGTACTCCTAGGAAAAGTACCTTGTCCTCCCAATTGGGTATCTTACTCATGTTTTCCATAATAGGTTCTGCCCCCACAATCTTGGCAAAACCTGCCATGAGGATGATCAGAGAGAAAAGGATGGAAAGGATGTATCCTATGATTCGTTGGATTTTATTGATCCCTGGTTCGTGATAATTCGCCATTTGCTTAAGATTTGATTGATTATGAGGCGAAATTATTTCAGAGTCCAAACTCCTGCATTAATCTAGATTAAGAAAAATGGGGCTTATTTTCCTTGCATACGCTGCCGTTTTACGGTGCTTAGGGCCTCTGGAGTGATCCCAAGATAGGAAGCAATCATTTTTTGGGGGACCCTTTGGACAATATTGGGATAGGTTTCGATAAAATGCTCATATCGCTCTATAGCAGAAGAACTAATCAACATGATGACCCGCTTTTGCAGCACTCCTATACGTTTTAGCAGTTTACTTGGGTCGTGCTTTGTCTCCATGTCCTTTTCAAGTTGAATCACCGTGCCATCTTCCAATGCCTCAATGAAAAGATCCCCTTCTGTTCCCGGCATTACACCGTCTCCGATGATCCAGCCTTCAGGAGCAAACATAAAAATATGTTCCCTACCCTTCTGATCAATGTGATAACTCCTCAGCAAACCGGAAAGCACTTGGTAAACATAAATGCTCCTTTCTCCTTTGCGCTGGAGAATTTGCCCTTTCTTGACCTTGAGTCTTTTCAATGCAGTATCCTGTTTAGATGGAAGAATGCTGTGTTTTCGGGTTGTATGCGATATTCTTATCTGTAACAGATCAGTTTGATTCTGTCTTGGTCTACATCCAATTCAAATTTTCCTGTAACATTGAGGATTCGCAAAATTTCATCCAGGTCTTGCTCTCCTTTCTCATAGACTTTCTGAGGGAATACCAGGTACTCAATCTCCTTGTACAACAGCCATCCCCCTAGCGAGTTGTGGCCTTCGAATCCATTCGTCCAATAATCAAAACCAAAACTGCTATCTTCACTTAAGGATAAGGTACCTATCTGGTCTTTACCTACTTTTTTGAACTCCACCCTCTTGAGCAGATGGGCATGCTCGACCAACTTATCAATTAGCCGCACCCACTTGGCATTTGACATGAAATGGTCAGAAAAGCGTCCAATAGCCTTTTCAAGCTCTCGGAACTCTTGCTCTTGCCTTCTTATTGATTTTTTAGTGCCCATTCTGATTTAAGTTAGGCATATTTATGTTGAAAAATTTATCTCACAAATACAAATGACTAAAATTCCAAAAAGCCCTCATGTTTATATTTTTCATCTGTCCAATTTCGCCATTTGCTTCTTTATTTCATCCGGATTGCTGATGGCAAAATCTATCTCAACTTTTCTGGTTTTTTGGGGATCAATGACTGTTTCAAACAAATAGGAAGCAGTCTCATCTGCCGATATGGCAACAAGCTGAACCATAAAACCGGTCGGTATGCTTCTAAAAACGCAATCCTGCTTTTGTCCTTTCCAATAATCCAATGCGAGGAGGTAATTACCCCCCAAGCCAGCTGCATAAATCCTGGCCCCCAACAAAGAATCATTCTGAATTTCGAATTCCAACTTTGTAAATGGAGCCTCATCAATTTCTCCAACGGGAGCCTCATCAACTTGTCCCACGGGAGCATCATCAAAACCTGCAGCAAAGTAATCAATATTAACCCAACCCAATCTCAACAGCGCCTGGGCTTGATAAGTTCGTTTTAACTTCTCAATTTCCTGCATCCTTTTGTCATAAAGTTTTTTGCGCTTGAGATATGCTTTGTAGGCCTCGTCATCCATAGTTTCCTTATGCTGAAGAGAATCCATTGACATGTATTTCAAAAGTGCCCCTAACTCCCCTCCTCTGACAGTCTTCTTCACTTTTTTTCTTCTGGGAGCTTTGGGTTTCTCTGGCATAGGAATGTCTTTGGATTCAAACTTTTTTGAGCTTGGTTTCCAGTTTATTTTCCCTGTGGGATCCTTCTCGCCAGTGAATAAGTTCATCTCCTTGTCCGTTAATTTGGGAAATTCAACCTCTATGCTTTTGCCTGACTTGATGCGAAGTTGCTTGCCGTCAGAACTCATGCCCAGGTAATAGGCACCACCAGTTTCCAGAAGTCTTCCGTCCGAAACTGTTGGAGCATTTTGTAGAGCCATGCTGGATAAATCCGTCATCTCAAGCAATTCTACGTCAATGCTTTTGCCCAGCGGACTGCCATCTACGGTTTCGAGGGCTTCAGGATCGACATGTATAATGGTCCCTTTTTTCCCTTCAATACTGGTTTTTTTGTTAGATGCTGTGGTGAGAATTTGAGGTTTATCCGCCAATTTGGCAGCAAGTGCATTAACCTCTTTCAACTGCTCAAGTGCGAGAGAATCTTTTCCTGATTTACAAGAAATAAGACATATGCCCAGCAGCAGGGGCAAAAGTAGAATGTTTACTTTCATGGTGTAGCTATTTATATGTTTTGGAAAATTAATTAAGATTCTCTCTACTAAGGATGATTTTTGTTAGGCTAATTAGACTTTATTCATTTTTCCTCAGAAGCTGAAAATAACTATCTTCACTACTACTTTCAAAAAACAGGTATTGGCCTGATTCGAAAAAATAATCCATGACAAAAGAAGAACTGCTACAAAAATTTAATTTGAAGCTGCCCGTGGTGGCTTCGCCCATGTTCATCGTTTCACAGCCTGAATTGGTAAAGGCTTGCTGTAAAAACGGCATCATTGGGACTTTTCCAGCCTTGAACCAGCGCAGTTCTGAAGGCTTTGAGGAATGGTTGGTCGAGCTAAATAAGGATTTCCAGGCCTGGGAGAAAGAAACTGGCGAAAAAGCCCCTCCATACGGTGTAAACCTGATCGTCCATAGGACCAATCCGAGGGTACAAGCTGACCTTGAAATCTGTGTGAAGCACAAAGTCCCCATTATCATCACTTCTCTGGGAGCTGTACAAGAACTGGTCGATGCAGTTCATAGTTATGGAGGCCTGGTCTTTCATGACGTTACCAATATTCGCCATGCCCAAAAGGCTATTGCAGCAGGTGTAGATGGACTGATACTCGTAACCGCAGGTGCAGGAGGACATGCTGGAACATTGAATCCGATTCCGTTTATCTCTGAAATTCGTGAAATCTGGGATGGCTTGATTTTGTTGGGAGGGAATATCAGTACCGGCAGGGACATTGCATCTGTCCTCCAGATGGGAGCAGACATTGCCTATATGGGTACTCGATTCATCAATACCACTGAAGCTTCTGCTCCAGAAGCCTACAAACAGATGATCATCGATTCAGGAACCAAGGACATCGTCTACACAGCCGCGATCTCCGGTGTCCCAGCCAACTTCATGAAGCAAAGCCTGGTAGCAGCGGGTATTCCGGAGGAATTCTGGAAAGCAAGCGCGAAGGTTGACTTTGGAGAGGAACTCAATTCTGAGGCGAAGGCCTGGAAAACGATTTGGTCGGCAGGTCAGGGAGTGGCGACCATCAAGGATGTCCTGCCTACAGAAGAATTGATCAGCCGCTTGAAAAAGGAATTCATTGAGGCGATCCAACAACAATATAAGCAGCTTGAAAGCTACGGATGACAGAACTGTTTTTCGGAAATATATAGGGGCCAGGATTAATCCTGGTCTTCCTTTTTCTTGATCCCGATAAAATATATTTTCCCTTTTATAGGACCCGTAAGGTTCTTTACATCTACCATCCCTGTTAAGCAACCTGCCTCTGCGAGCTTTTTCTTTATTCTTTTTTGTTCGCTAGAATTAAGCTCCTCCATGCTGTTGGCCCTTGCACGGACAGCCCATTCACCTCCACAAATCTCTATGGAGGAATCCCATTCATTGACATACTCAATCAACTTTACAGATCTCCAATCAATGCTTGTTTGCGCATATCCTATTATAGAAAAGAAAGACATTACCAAAAAAACGACATGATGCCTCATAGGAATCAGGAATTGTTTATAAACGTTGAATGAATTATTCCTTCCTTAACCAACCCAGGACTCCATTATTTTTGACCTCCCATTTCCCATCCACTTGCACCATCAGAATGCTTTTCCTTGACTTTCCGAAGGGACCCGGGTTTTGTTGGACAATCTCGATGCTGTCTTCGGAGACCGCAGATACAATGGCTACATGACCAAATCTATTGAACAGGTGCCCCTTAAATACAATCAGGTCATGGATTTTAGGCTTTTCATGGCCTAGGTTGGCGAACTGGATAAGGTCTCGTTGGCTATTCAATTGCCCACTTTCCAAACTTTCATCGAAAAAGTCTTTGGCATGGCCGTAGCTGTCGGGCATTTTGTGATTCAGGTATTCATAATAGTACCTCTTAACAAACTCTACACATTGGTACTTCAGACCTAAATTATACCCATCATCTGTGGTGTTTCTTCCTGAAACATGGCCTACGCCCCCATTATAAAAAACGTTAACTCCATTGAAGGTGTCAATTGGCTGCCCCACTGTCATTAGGGGGTTTAGGTTGAGATTTTTCAATGCCCAAATTGTACCCAGGAGGAGCAGAATGGTTCCTAAAGCAATTTTTATGTGGATTCTTTTTTTCAAATCTTTACTGAACTAAGCCAAATTGCCAGTCTAAGGCCCTCAAAAGGTAAATGCCATTTCGATCTTCTATTATCAGGCTAACAGCAGTTCGGTCTCTGGCGAATGAGAATGCCTATACATTAAGTTATCCAAACGAAAACCACACATTTGCAGCTCCATTCCTGGAGGCGAGCTCCAGATAATTGGAAAAATTTCGTAAATCCTGGCCCAGGTTATTGCCAATATATCCATCTCCGGGATTGTCCTCAAAATTTGAAAAGTACTTGCCCATTCGTCCTTTTTCACTGGCTGGTCTCTCCAGTCTGTCGGGAAGATCTGGGATTGCCTTGAGTTTTTTCTGTAGGGCCTCTACGAGTTCTTTTACATCAGAAATGTTATTATCCAATTTCAGTCTCTTTCTTTGGGCATCCCTTAATATAGCCTGACGTTCCTCCTCTGTTTTAGCATGAGGCAATCGGAATTCCAATTCCTCTTCAGGATCATCCATCATCGTGTAAAACAGCGAGATATCCAGACCTGTAAGTTTCCCTATCTGATCCAGTTCTGGTACCCCCTCTTCAATTCCATGAATCCTCATGAGAAGCCAACAAAAAGTACGGCTCAAAGAACTTTCACAATCCTCATAAGCTGGATCATTAAGGATTTCATTTGTTTTGTCAGAAGAGAGAATTACATCTAGTCCCATCTTTGTACCCTTGGCTTACTTTGAATAGAGATTTATTCTATTCTCTAAGTTCAGCAAATATCTCTGTACTCACCCAATAAATATCCTTGTTGCTGGTATAGAAGAAATATTTTCCATCTGAAGTCACATAAGGGCATAACTCATGTCCAGCGGTATTGATCTCATTGCCCATGTTCCTGGCTTTTGTCCAGTTTCCATTTTCATCCTTAAAACTGATGTATAAATCTCCCCGCCCCAGTCCATCTCTGCGAGTTGAGCAGAAGATCAGGTATCTTTCGTTGGGATCTACAAATACATCGGCCTCATATTGAGGGGTATTGATGGCGCTGCCAAGGGCAACAGCTTGCTGAAATTTGCCATTGACCATCTTAGAATAATAAATGTCGTGATTATTGCCAGCTTTATCTGATGAAAAGTACATCGTCCCGTTTGCTGTGAAAGAGATGTAATATTCTTCGCTTTCTGTGTTGATATTAGGGCCTGCATTGATGGGGTTAGACCATCCCTTGGCTGTCTTTTCCACATACCAAATGTCGTAATCCTTGATGGCTCCTACCCCATCCAATGCTCTTTTGGAAATGAAATACAGGCGTTTTTCATCGGGAGATAAAAAGGGATCATTGTAGCCATATCGCTCATGAGAAAGGATGACCTTGGGAGCAGTCCAACTTTCTCCTTCCAATTTTGAATGCCTGATTTCTTCCTTTCCATCTATAACCACCGCGTAAAAAAATTCTGTTCCAGCCTTGTTGAAGACCGAGCCAAATTCATATTCATCATCTTTTGAAATGAGACCGGGTGCAAATACTTCTGGTTTTACGCTAGGAGGGCTTTGTTTGAGGTATTTCAATTTGTCATCGACATGGAGTCCACAACTAAGCATAACAAGTGCAAATAGAAATAATAAGATTTTGGATTTAGCCATTTTAAGTTAGGTTTTGATCGGATATTAAATTACACAAAAGACCTCTACCCTTTTCCATAAGAGGCATTTCGATCTTGCTGAATCAACAAAAATTGCCCCCAATGCATCGCACCAGGGGCAAAACAGAAATACCTCCACTATACTACTTCACCGAATTCACGTACTGGATGCTTACAATTTCAAAGGTTGAGAAATAATCCTTGGCAAGCTGGGATTGATTCACAGTTTCGTTGGCCTTGTCAAAGGCATTCTTATCCTGGTAAACTGTCATCCCAGCAGTCAAATTATCTCCTGAACCACTCATGACAATCTCAAATTCGTAGCTAGCTGATACCCCCTCTACCTGATTTAGGGCTTCGATGTATCCCTTCCTCGCAGTTTGGAAGGCTGCCATGTTCTCAGGTTTCACCCTTCTAACCGCCATCTCAACTATATTTCCGGCTTCTTTTCCTAAGGTGGACAAGTCAAACTCGCCTTCGACAGGCTTGAGGGTGGCAAATGCCAACATATCGAACTCTGCAAAAAAGGCCTTCGCTTTCTCAGAATTGCTATGTTTCTGGCTGGCAGCATAGAACGCCTCCTGGGAATCCCAGGCGGTCATGCCTACAAAAACAGGCTTTTCATTTTGAGGAATGTTGTAGAAGGCCTTGAATTCTCTGTCTACGCTCACGCCTTCACTAGAGAGCCAAATATTGATGAAGCCTGCTCTAGCTTCCTCAAACTGGGAAAGTTCATTCTTCACCTGCCTGATAGCAATTTCATAAACTTTATTGTCTTCCTGCATGATTTCTATTTTTGGGGATGATTGCTCAGGAGTTTTCTCTGCTGAACCGGTATTTGTACCACAAGCAGCGATAAAGCCAGCGAGCAAGACAAAACTCCAAGATTTGATGATGGATTTCATTCTAGTTTTCAATGATTAGTTTGGAATGTCCTTGCTGGCCATTTTTCAAATAAGCGTGGAGCAAATAGACCCCATTTTCAAGGTTCTTAACTGAAAGGGTTTCATATTTGGAGTTGAGGACAAAAGTCTTCACCAACCTACCATCTACGGCATAAAGCTCAACTTTTTCGAAAGCCACATCAGCTTTTGATCTGATTTTAAACTTCTTACGGGTAGGATTTGGGAAAATATTAAGTTCTACACTGCCAGTGTTTAGATCCAGCACAGAGGTGGATATGTCATTTACAGCAAATGTTTTTACACAGAATGGATTGGAAGATGGAACAAAATTTACTCCAAATGGAACCCCAAACTGGGACTCATTGACATACAAGTAATCCTGCCCATTGAAATCGGAAAAGTAAACCCCAGAACAGTCATTGATATTTTCGATGTAGTTAGCATTGCTGCCTGTGATCGAATCGCTCAACTCCACTCGGTGAACGATCCCTCTCCATCCCGGGGTGAATACATCATTCTCAGCATAGAAGATGGTATTGCTTCCAGCCCAGGTCATGCCATCTGCAAGTACAGCTCCCGAGCCATCCACTGCGGTTGTACCTGTCAAGTTCACTTCCACTGCAGTGGCTGCCGTCCCATCAGCATTTTGAGGGACGAACCAAAGGACACCTGCATGAGCGACATAGAAACCATCTTCCTGATTCCAAACCATGCCGCCAGTTCCAAAACTTCCATCTGTCCACTGGCTATCGTCCGCCCAGGTCGTTACGGCATCGGTATTTGGATCGATTTTAATGATCCTGGTATCAGGTCCAATGTCTCCGACGAAGTAGTTTCCATCACTGTCAATGTCAATGGAATTGCCCACACAGCCAATAGGTAGATCCCAAGTATTCAGGAGATTTCCCGTTGCCAAATCATAGGCATTTACCTTACCAGCGCGCGCATTGGCTGGGTTGAAATCATAGAACCTGTTGGCGATAGAAAGCAGGCGATTGTTCGCAACGTCAACTCGAAGTCCCCAGGCTGAACTGAATGAATCTGAAGCAGCCGGAACAAAAGTGCTCAGCTCACCCGTGCTGAGATTTTTCCTTGAAATAGCGCCATTGAAATAATTTGAGGTGTAGAGAAATCCATTGTACTCAGTCACATCCTCCGGAAAAGCAGCTTCTCCAATGTCTTGACAAGCAGGGTCAAGGGTCCCCTTCAAAGGGTTGTGAATCGCACCATATACATTGATGGGGTAGTTTTGTAGGAATCCAGTGGCCAGATAGGCATTGATGAAAGTTGTATCAGCGTTGACTGCCGAGTAACTCTGTGCGTCCTTGTAGACCGTCATGCCGACGACCACATTAGAATCAGATAGAGACCGCCACTGAACCTCTCTCACGAAATTATCTTGAGCTGCCAATACAGCCAGGTAAGCATCTCTTTTCTGCTCATAATCAGCCTGATCGAAGTTTGGATACTGAGCGATGTCTCTGACCGCCACTTCCCATACTTGTCCGGTACCAAGATTGGCAAAGTCTGCGAGGTCAAGCTGTTCCGTACTATCCAATGGCTGTAAAACCTGGAATGAGATAAAATCAAAAGTAGCAAAAAAGTCATTGGCAACCTGGCCACTCGTAGCCGTACCAATAGTTTGAAAGGTCTGGAAATCAGCAAAAGAGGTCAATCCGACGAATACACTGTCTACAGGAAGACCTGAATTGGTGAATTCGAAGAAAGGCTGGAATTCTCTGTCGGTAAGGGTACCAGACTCAGCCTCCAATAGGGCTACGTAGGCATCTCTTTTGGCTTTAAAATCATCTATATCCTGTCCTGCTTTGACCCTTCTTATGGGGAGAACAAAGACATTATCTGTGGAAACTTGTGCCAATACATTTTCTTGAAATAAGAAAAGCAGGGATAAGGTAATTACTAAAATTCGCATGGAAATCTAATTTTGCGTTAAAGGATTGTTGCAAATTTCGATCAACCCATGCTGGCTTAGAATGCACAAAAATGACAAAGTGATGCACTATTCTGCATATGTTTCCCTGAATTGCTCAGGACTCTTTCCAGTTCGGTTTTTAAAAATTCGTGAAAAGTAATATTGGCTTTCATAGCCCAATTCAAAGGCGAGTTCTTTGATCGACTTCCCACTGAAAGAGAGTTCGCGTTTGGCTTCAAGGATAATCCGATCAATGATAAAATTGGCCGCAGTTTGACCCGTAATCAGTTTTACTGCCTCATTCAGCTTTCTCTTGGTCATGTTGAGCTTTTCAGCATAAAAATCCAACTTGTTCTGTTGAGTGAAGGAATTCTCAACCAATTGGACAAAATTTTGGAAAGGCCCCCGATATTTTACAAAAGACTGACTTTCAGGCAAACTCTGCATCAAACCTTCTAGTTTATTCAGCAAGGCCAACATTAAGTTTTGAAGGATGAAGGTTTGATTTTGATTTTCCCCCTCTGCCTGTTCTAGCATCAACAATTCAAAATATGGTATAATCTGATTGGCCACCTCTGGTTTCATGTCAATCAATAACTTCCTAAGGGCTACCGCATAATCCATCAAACCATCCAACAAACGCTTCTGTGCGTTGGAAAAAAAATCATTTTTAAAAAGGATGGTATAACCTGACATGTGGATGATTTCTTTTTCCCAATGCACAGCACCTTCAGGAATCAACATTACCTGATTTGAAGTGATGTGGTAATCCTCAAAATCAATTTCCTGTAAACTTGTTCCTTCCTGGATAAAAAAAATAGCGTGAAAATCATGTCGATGGCGGTTGGGCGTCTTATTTCTAGGCAAGTCCTCAGGTTTATATTTTATGATTTCAATATTGAGTTTCTTACCATCAGACCGATGGAATTCAACTGTTTCCATTTTCTAAAGTTTGATACATATGATGGGAATTCAATTACATCCCTAAAATACATATGTACTCCAAATAGAACAATCTTAAGGGTATTCCTCTGTCAAGTAGGAAAGCAAGAACCTACACAGTTACCAATGTATCCTTGCCACAAATCCAGATTCGTCGGGACTTAACTAGTTACAAGCATTGACCAACCGAATATTTATTTTTTTTATCAATACATCCGCTCTTAACCTTTTACCCAATACTGATCAATGCTTTATTGAGTTTTTTTAATCAACAATTTTTGCAGTCAAACCCCCATGTCCCTTCCCATCTTTCAAGAGGTCTTTCTGTGCAGTTCTCGGATTTGCTGTCCAGTAGCCATCGACAATAAACTTATACAAGTACTTCCCTTTAGGTAGGTCAATTTTACATTCCCACCCTCTTTCGGTTTTGTAAAGTAGGGTACCAAACATGTTCCAATTGTTGAAATCGCCTACCAAGGACACCTTTTTGGCATCTTTGTAACCCTCAAGTTCAAAGGTAGTATTGCCTTTTTGGCTTGGAATGGGAGAATTAAATTTCTTCCGAGGCAATTGGCCATCTTCCTGGGCAATCTGAAAAGCCAAATAAGCCACCAACTTTGCATTGTATTTCTGATCATTTAATGGGACATATTCATACACATCCATGTTGGTGTGGTGAATGGCAGTCATGTAATCCAGGGGGTCCTGGATAAACTGAAAGGCTGGTACATTGAAATAATCAAAGAGTTCATGGTCAGTCTGATTGGCATTTTGAAGGGTTAAGGTCTTACTCTTCTCAAATGGCTGAAGGTACCTGGCAAAAAATGGCTCTATGGCTTCATTTCCATTTAAGTAAATGCCCCTGATCATACCTGCCCCATTGTCAAGATTAAGGTAAGCGGCAATTTTCTCATTTTCGGACTTATACATCCCATTTTCAAAATCACCTACATACTCACCTACATATTTCCTTGAACCGGAAAATACCTGCTCCTCTCCTCCCCAAAGCACCATCCTGATTGTTCTTCTGGGTTTTAAACCCGACTTTTTAATGAGCCTTAAGGCTTCCATTAACACGACACAATTCGAGGCATTGTCTACTGCCCCTGTTCCGGCATGCCAGCTATCCAAATGCCCTCCAATGATGACCAGTTCATCCTTCAATTTATCGTCTGTCCCTTCAATTTCAGCAATCAGGTTCACATTGTACGCCGGAACTTCGTAGAACTTTGTTTCAAGTCTTAACTTGATTTTGGGTGTAATCCCAAGATCCATCATTCGGATAATCCTCCCAAAGTGTTCATTACTCATGACAAAGGAGGGCAAGGGTTTCAAATCTCCAATTTTGTTGAATGATGGAACGGTTCTATTTCCATCTGCATGGAGGATGCCATAAGGAAAATTGCTGGGTTCCACGACTGCAACTACGCCCTCCTTTTCACAGAAGGATAAAAAATCTGTCCGTACCTTCTTCACCCTGGCTCGGTATTCAAATACGTCCTTGGTTGACCTACGGCTATGGTAACCAATAATGACCTCATTGGGATCGGGATTGGAGGCAGCCCTGGCAAGCGTATGCTCATCCAATCGGCTGGACATGGGACGCTGGACATTACCTACCTGACGGTAATAACCCTTGAGCATAATTATTTTGCCCCTGAGTTTACCCTTCAATCCGTAGACTTCCCTGAAGCTGTTCACAAGAAGCGGCTCCCCTTCCTGGCTACCCTTACTAGACTTTGAAAATGCCAGGGGATAAGCGCTTAATGGGGCATAATGAGGCTTTGAGAACTCCATGCTAAATCCCTCTAACTCCCAGCCTACATAATTTTCATCAAAAGATTGAAGACGAACATTAGCAACGCCCCATTTCTTCAATTCTTTCTCTGCCCATAAGACCGAGTTATAATACTTGGGTGTTCCCATCATCCTGGGCCCATAAACATCTGATAGATAAACCAGCGAGTTTTGAATAGAAGAACTGCTATCTGAAATGCTTTCCAGCTTTTGGAGGATTTCCTGGTTTGACTGGCTAAAAGAAAATAAAGAGGCGAAGAGCAGCAATAGAAAGGCAGAAAAGACTTTCATTCTTTATCTGGTTGATGTGATTTGCTAATTGTACCTGCTTTCTCTGGCTTGATGGAGTAGGAAAATCCCCACAATTAGCAACCCAAAGCTGAGCAAAGACAGCAATCAATTTAACAATTCTCTCCATCGATTGGATTCTGCAAATTGCTTAATGACTTCGTTTCTCTTTTTTAGCAGCTTTTCCATGTAATTTTTAAGGAATAAGAAATCTGCAAATTTTCCAAGGATTCCCAATGGTGAGCTATAATCAAAGACATCTACCATCAAGACCTGCCCTTCCATCTGTTTAAAAATATGCTCATGCTTAAAGCTATCGAATATCCCTTTTTCCATTTCATCAACGAAGTAGTAAGGCTTATCGAAGGCTGTAATTCTGGAAGTGAGTTTTTGATAAATACCAAAGTGTCGAGCTCGCCAGCTTACCGACTCCCCTAATTCTATCAAGCCAGAAGTAACTCCTGCAATGGCTTCTTCATAGGTATGCTGAGTAGATATCTTATGAAGGTCAATGCTCCTGGATAGGTCAAAAACAACTTCAATGCTAGCCTTGATTGGTGTTTGGAGTTCTATGGTTGGCATAGTTTATCTCATTATCCAGCTTCTTTAAGAATCTATTCATTAAAAATAGTCCAAATCCCATTAATAGTACTGCCTTTAGCAACAGAGGCAGCATCAGTTCCATTTCAAAATAGCCTCTACCTATCCCTCCACCTATCCAATCAGGCAATAAAGAAATCATAACAAGAATATAGCTGATGATAATCGCAGAACCAGTTTTTGCCAACAATAAATAATGATTGAAATTCTTAACTCCAGGTGTATTCTCCCCCCTTCTTTGATAGTATTTGTTGAAAAACAGGATTTCCTGAATCAATCCAAGCGTCCATGCAGATGAAATTACTACTACAAAAGAGGTAAAGCCATCTCTAGTAGCAATTAAGACAAGTCTCATCATTCCCAAAAACAGGATAATTCCTGGGACGAAATTGAGGATAAAGCCTTTCATCAGGTATTCATTGATGAAGTTTGCAGTGTTTTCTTTGGTGATCATTGAAGTGTTTTCTGTTGTCTAAATAAATGGTAAAATATAAGTTATTTTTATGCTTCGAACCTGAATCTCTCAGCATAAGATAGTCTTTTTTCTCCACCGTTTTGAAGAGAGTTGCAGTAAAATAGCCTGTATCAGGAATATACATATGGTCTCAATCCTTGAAGTAATAGTCTGAAGCCCTTCCTCCACCATTGCAATCATAGTTGATGTCATAATTTGAGATTTTCGCACTTATTTCATGCTTATATCTGATTATTCCTTCGAACTCCTTTTAACCCACATATCCCCAAAATGAAATAATTGATATTTAAGTTTTTAAATCACAATCTAAATTTATAAACTTAGATCAAGAAAATTATCCTATGCAAAAACTCACCAAGGCAGAAGAACAAGTCATGCAGGTCGTTTGGGAACTGGATAAGGCTTATCTCAAGGAAATCATGAATGCATTTCCTGAACCCAGGCCTTCCCAAAGTACCGTATCCACACTACTCAGGATTCTCAAAGATAAGGAGTTTATCACCTACGATGTGGTTGGAAAGATACACCAATACTACCCCCTAGTGTCAAAGGAGGCCTATGCCAGACAATATTTCAAGCATTTCCTCTCCAGGTACTTTGACAATTCCTTTTCGCAGATGCTGAGCTTTTTTCACAAAAAAGGAGACCTGGATTTGAATGACCTGGATGAATTGATGAATTCTATGAATACACAAAAGGACGATCAAGATGAAAGCAACGATTGAATTTCTAATTGAAGGAAGTTTTTGGTTTTTAGCTGCCTTCTTCCTTTACTTATTGCTGATTAAGAAGGCAAGCCTAAAGTTTCGCAGGGGCTACCTCCTGGCAATGGCTATCCTCCCTTGGATGCTCCCCCTAATAGAACTGAACATTTTCCACATAAATCTTCCCATACAGGAGTTTACAATTGATGCAGCCACTGTTTTATCAGAAAATACAGAACAGACAAAACAGGATGTTAGCATCAACTACTTGGCTTTGCTGTACTTCTTAGGAGCTGGATTACTAGGAGCTAGGATTATTGGAAAGGCACTGAATTTCATACGTTTAAAACGGAAATTCCAATTAGTAGAAAAGGTATCCCATCACCCCAGATATACTCTCTATCATACCCAGGGGCACTTGCCGGATTCTTCTTTTTTCAACAATCTTTTCCTGGATAATACCCAGCAAAGAAGTCCGTTGGAGGATGAATTGTTCAGAAAACACGAACTCATCCATATTAGTCAAAAGCATTCCTTGGATAGAGTTTTGCTTGAAATCCTACAGCTAATGCTTTGGTTTCATCCATTGGTTTACCTTCTCAAGCGAGAATTAATCGTGCTTCACGAATTCCTGGCAGACCAGGGAAGCGTGAATGAGGAAACGAGGAAGCCTTACCAGAACCTACTTCTGAAACAAGCTTTGTCAACAGAAATATCCTTTTTACATACCTTTCAATCCAAACCCATGAAAATGAGAATCAAGGAATTACAAAGGAAATACATCCCTTTGAATCCCGTATTTCTAACCGTCGCCATCATTGCATTGGTTATTTTCGGAAAGTCTTTTCAATCACAGAATCGATTAGTAGAGAAAGAGGCTGTGCTTGAAAATGAGTTTACAACCAAAGAAGATCGCTTGCCTGGGATCAATGAGTTGGTTTTTGCCTCTGAAGTAGCCACTCCATTAAACATAAATGAAGTAAAAAAGACCATCGGGTATCCCAAAACAGCAAGAGAACAGGGAATTCAAGGGCAGGTAGTGGTCAGAATACTGGTCGATAAAGAGGGGAAAGTAAGAGATTTCAAAACTGTAATGAGCGAAAGTCCAGTGCTAGAAAAGGCAGTTTTGCCCCACATCACTGAGTTAGAGTTTAGTCCTGCTGCAATAGATGGAAAAAAGGCATCTATGTGGGTCAATATTCCCTTTCGATTTGTCATGTTAGAATAAGAGACTGTTTAAGATTTATCATTTTATTGGTAAAGTCCGAGGATTAGATTTCTTCTGGGACTAGGCCATAATTCATACGGACATATTAATTATTAATTTTTTCACTATGAGAACTATGTTGAAAACATGGACTGGGAAACTATTGCTTCCCTTAATGCTTGCTTCATTTGTATGCTTTTTTGGTTGCGAACAGGATCTCAAAGCCCAAAAACTGGATCAGAAGGCTGTAGACAAAGAGTTTGTTGAAATGGACGAACTTCCTGCTCCCACGAATCTTTCGCAAATTTACCATGAAATTGGCTACCCCAAGGCTGCCAGGGAGCAAAACATCCAGGGAGTGGTCATTGCAAAAATCCTGGTTGATGAAAATGGAGGATATGTGGAACATGAGATCATCAAATCAGAGCATAAAATCCTTCAGGAGGCTGTTGAGCCTCACTTGTCAAAATTGATCTTCAATCCGGGCATCAAAGAGGGCGAGGCGGTCAAAGCCTGGGTACAACTTCCTGTCAGGTTTGCTTTCAAGGAATAGGTAAAACTACCTCTCATTCAACCTTGCAACCATAATTCCGGACTGGCTTTTTATTCCCTGCATGTATTCGACAAGCGGTTTTTTAGAGATCTCTACTCTGTTAGAGCCTGTGGAGGCATGAAGGAAATGAAGCCGTCCGTTTTTGTGGTATGCAAATCCCACATGGACAATATCGAGGGCCTTGATGGAGGTGGTAAGGGCGATTAAATCTCCATCCTTGATTTTGCCTTCAACCTTTGCCACTTCTGATTTTGGGATGTAATACATCTCTCTTTGGGCAAGTTTGGCTTCAATGGCTTTGATTTCTTCCCAATAGGTTGGATTACTCAATTGTTTATAGGCACTTCTATGGGTGGACATGAAGTTGATCGTCTTATCGAATTTCCTACCTCCAATTTCTTTTGTGATGTCTTTCAGGATTCCCTTTTTTTCATTGTTGGCAATCCACTCCGAAAAATAATGTAGCCTGGAAGGATAATCGAGCCTTTTGCCATCCCTATACCTGAGGTATTCGATTCCATTCTGAAAATCCTGGAAGTCGTACTTGTTTTCTTCCCACAATGCAGACATCACCACTACATTTTCGAGGAATGTGGTACAGTCCAGTTCCCTTTGATTGATGACCAATTGTTCATCCATGCCTGTTTCCAGGGTTTTTGCCACATAATGTGTCCCCAAAAAACGTTTTCCGACCAATACGACCTTATCTCCTATGGATGCAGGAGGTTGGCTTACAGCCCGTAATGCCTTCAGGTGGCCCGTTGCCAATTGTTTGTCTTTCAGGGTACAAACGACCTGAGCATCAAGGATAATAGGGAAAAAGAGAATGATGACTAATACCTGAATTGATTTCATGTCCTAATTTTACGAAAAGTTAGAAAAAGGAGTCGATGATCGATCAAATCATTTTCCTTAATTTTGAAGTTAGGAATTAAAAATAGTCATGAAAAAAGCTGAACAGGTTCAATTTGTCATCAATAAGCTAGAGGAATTATACCCTGAAACTCCGGTTCCTCTGGATCATCAGGATCCATACACCCTATTGGTGGCAGTCCTGCTTTCAGCTCAGTGTACAGACGAACGTGTCAACAAGGTAACACCCCATCTTTTTGAGATGGCCGACAACCCATATGACATGGCTCAGGTATCGGTGGATAGCATTCGCGAAATCATCAGGCCCTGTGGCCTTTCTCCGCGCAAGTCCAAGGCGATCTCCGAGCTGTCCAGCATCATCATCAATGAGCACAATGGCATTGTCCCTGATAACTTTGAAGCGCTCGAAAAACTTCCTGGCGTCGGCCATAAAACAGCTTCGGTTGTTATGTCCCAGGCTTTTGGTGTACCCGCCTTTCCTGTGGATACCCATATCCACCGCCTGATGCATCGCTGGAAGCTATCCAATGGCAAAAATGTAGAACAGACCGAAAGGGACGCCAAACGGCTATTCCCCAGGGAGCTTTGGAATAAGCTCCATCTGCAGATCATCTTCTTCGGAAGAGAATACTGTCCTGCGAGGGGCCACAACCCCTATGATTGCCCAATTTGTTCGCAGATAGGTAGGAAAAGCATGTTCCATCAATTTGATAAAGACATGGCTAAAAGAGCCAAAAAGAAATAGGCCAAACATATGACAAATGATTCATTATAAATTTCATTTTTATGTATTAATGTTTAAACATTAATTAAATTTCTCCGTATTAGTAAATGTGGTTTTGATCCACTTGCCAAAAAACTAACTAAATATTGAAAGGAGATATATTATGTCAGATCAATTAATCAAAGGTTTACACCATGTAACAGCGATGGCTGGCGATCCTCAGGCGAATGTGAATTTCTACTCTGGTATCCTGGGCCTTCGATTGGTGAAGAAGACCGTAAACTTTGATGCGCCGGACGTTTACCACCTTTACTACGGAGATGAAACGGGAAATCCCGGAAGTATCATGACCTTTTTCCCCTTCAAAAATATCCAGCAAGGGGCACATGGGGTGGGTCAGGCAGCTACAACTACTTTTTCTATCCCTAAAAAGGCAGTGGAATACTGGATCAAACGTCTTGATCACTTCAATATCAAGCACAAAGATCCTCAGGAACGTTTTGATGAAATTGTAATCTATTTTGAGGATTATGATGGCCTTGGTCTGGAATTGGTAGCCAATGATATGGACGATCGTGCGCCCTTTTCTTATGGTCAGATTCCATTGGAATATGCCATCAGGGGCTTCTATAGTGTAGAACTTTGGGAGAATACCTATGAGTTGACAGAGTCTCTATTGGTAAACAAAATGGACCATATCTTTGTCAATGAATCAGGTCCCAGAAGGAGATACTCGACCTCTGAAAAGGGAAAACCTGGTCAGATCATCGATGTGCTCTGGGATGCGCAAAAGCGCTATGGAGTCGGCGGCAGTGGTACGGTACACCACATTGCTTTTGACACCCCTTCTGATGCAGATCAGTTGGCCGTAAGAGATCGCCTGATGCAGGCCGGAATGTATCCAACTCAGGTTTTGGATAGGCAGTATTTCCATTCGATTTACTTCCGAGAACCTGGTGGTGTACTCTTCGAAGTAGCTACGACTCCTCCAGGATTCCTCTATGACGAAGATGTAAAAACCCTGGGTACAGGTCTAAAGCTTCCTCCCTGGGAAGAAAGCAGAAGGGCATATATTGAAAAATTGTTACAACCCATTGAACTTAAACCAGAAAATTATGCATCGCCATACTAAGAATGTTACTGCTGCTGGAAAGCCCTTAAATGAGGCAAAGAAGGCCATGATCATGGTTCATGGTCGTGGGGCAAGTCCAGATTCCATTTTGAGTCTGCGGGAGCACCTGGCATTGGAGGATTTTGCCTTGCTGGCACCTGCCGCTACAGCTAATACCTGGTATCCTTACAGCTTCATGGCACCCACAGTCCAAAATGAGCCGGGCTTGTCTACCGGACTGGGCGTGATCAAGCAGATCGTAGAAGATGTGCTGTCAGCAGGAATTGAGAAAAAGGACATTTACTTTCTGGGATTCTCCCAAGGTGCCTGTCTGACCTCAGAGTTCCTAGCAAGGAATGCCGATACCTATGGAGGTGCTTTCATCTACAGCGGTGGTGTGATCGGAGACAAGATTGACAAGTCAAATTACCAAGGCAACTTCGGTGGAACGCCCATCCTGCTTGGATGCAGCGATGTTGATGCCCATGTACCTTTGGAAAGGGTTCAGGCAAGTACCAAGATTTTTGAGGAAATGGGAGCCACAGTTACCGAAAGGATCTATCCCAATGCACCTCATACAATCTTCGATGATGAGATTGAACTCACGAATCAGATTTTGAAAGCCTAATAGTAATTCTTTATGTAAAGATGAGCCATCCCACCTTCATTTGGGATGGCTCATTTCTTTTTGGGGAGATCAAAGGGACAAGCCCTTATTCTTTATTGATTTTTTCAAATAGCATATTTTCTGCCTGCTTCAATTGAATGATATAGGTTCCAGCTGGATGGTTTTGCATATCTAAAATTAATTCCATTTTCTCATCCAGCTTATTGACCTGAAGTTTATCAACCTTCTGTCCCATTGCATTAAAAATAGAGACTTCAACCAATCCGAATTCCTGAGAAATCAAGTGTAACTTGATCAAATCTCGCGTAGGGTTAGGAAAGACATTTAAAACCGCATCTTTGCTAAGCCGCCCATTAGAAGTAGGACTACTGACAATCACCTGGGTCTTACAACTATTGACATTCTCATTGACATCCACAGCTGTAAGGGTAACTTCATTGTTGCCAAGGTCTGCCGTACTGAAGGTGTCCTGATCCAGGCTCAGGCTTGCTATACCGCAATTATCAGAGCGCCTGATTCCCACCATATTTGGATCAAGAATGGCTACACCGGAAGAATCCAGCTCAAGCGTAAGCTGCCCCCTACACTGGATTGAAGGTGGAGTTGTATCTGAAATGATTACATTTTGTGTAAGAACCAATGAATTTCCACTTGGATCAACAAAGTTCCATTCAATCTGATAACTTCCCTGTTGATCGAATCTAGTGGAATCCAAGGTATAAGCCGTAATTTGCCCCTCACAATTGTCTGTAGTTACAGGTGCATGGCTAACATTTAATTCACATGCTGCAAAAAGGTCAGCCAAAACGATTGAATCTGGTGGCGTGCTATCCAGTACTGATACAACCTGCAAATAACTGGCTTGGTTACCCAGACTATCTGTAAATGTCCAATTTACATTAAATGTACCTGCCTGATCATAATGAATAGGATCATTGGTCTGCCCCATAAACTGCCCATAGCAATCGTCCAAACCCACAGGAACGGGAATGCTGTCTCCACAGCTAATAAACAAAGGCATGATGTCAGCCATAGGTGCTGTAACATCCTCTACCCGAAAAACTTGACTGGATGTGGTCTGACAAATGCCGCCCAAGTTATAGTAAAGGCGATAATTCACATTGGGAGTTAGACTACTCAGCTCTAGCTGTCCGGTAAATTGATTCACCATCCCATTGGGGATAAGGGAAAAAGTCCCGCCTGAATCCCCAAGGATAACTGGAGTTGGGTTAAAGCTATTGGGACAGAAAGTTGAGTCTAATGCGAAACTGGCATTTCTAGCTCCTTTAACCAAAAGCGTCCTTTTAAAGGGACATGAATTGGGAGCCTGATAGCTTACCTCATATACTTCTCCCGGATTAAGGCTATTGATGTCAATGGCTCCCGTATAAGGGTCAATGATGGCGGCATTACTTATGGAAAATTCTCCGCACCTTAAATCTGGATTTGTAGGCAATGGGATAGGCCCCGATATACAAACCGAATCTACTAGGCTGAATGAGGCTTCATTGGAGTCTCGAACCAGCACATGCTGAATTTCATAATTCATGCAAGGATTACCAACTGCATAGGTAACCTCATAAATCGTTCCCGCAACGGTACTTGCCAGTTCAAGTTCACCTGTAATAGAATCTATGATGGCCCCTTGGTCTATCGAAAAAGTTCCTCCCGCCGCTCCTGTTATCAAAGCAATGGGGTTGTTGCCCTTTTGGCAAATCTCGAAGGGCATAGAAAAGCCTGCATCTGTTACTGGTAAACAATTGGTAACGACAATTTGCCCCCTTTGAACTGAGGGGGTCAGGGTACTGCTGCCGTTTTGGTACTGCAGGTTATTGATTGAGTTATCGATTTCTATGAATGAGCTCCCCAGGCTTGCATTTGGCTTTATCTGGAAGGTGAGTTCCAGGACAACTGTACTGTCTTGTAAGCTGACTGGCAGGCCAGTCGAACTGGCACTAAAAGTCAAAGAGTTACTTCGAATTCCTTGCCCCGGAAGGCCAAAGGTAAAGGTGAAAGCCGTGGATCTCCCACTTGCTGATATGGGGGCTAATATGGTGGAGTCAAAGCTAATGGTTCCCTGAAAGGAGGATACACCCATAAAGTTGTTGATGGACAATGGGAGAGTTATGGTATCGCCACCTAAGCCCGTCTCCTTCCCGAGAGTCAATCCAAGGGGGGAAAGCAGCAATTTCCAAGGCTCCATTCCATTAATTCCATCATCCAGGTGAAAGAAAAGGGTACCATTATCTCCGGCAAATTGGGGATGATCAAAGGAATTGGGAGAAAGTGAGCGATTCTGACCAATATTCTGCACCATTTCAGTGCCTGACAGGCTGCCATCTGTGCGCCATACTTCCATGCCCCTACCATCATCAGCAAAGAAATAAACCTTATCCTCCATGGTAAAAAATCCATCGGGGATACTCCCTCCTAAACCTGGAAATATATCCTTCAACATTCGGGTTCCTGGAAGGCTGCCATCAGAAATCCATAGCTCACTGCCATGGACAGTATCATTCCTGCAAAAGATTAATTTTCCGTCCAGTTCAGGATATTCGTGGCTGACAAAATCATTGTCTTTGGGCCAACTGGCAGGTGCTACCCCATTGGCTATCAAAACAGGCCCACTTAAATTGGGATCTATTTTCCAAAGTTTGCCAAAATCATTTACACCCCAAACAAAGAAGCTACCATTCAATTCAGCGTAAGAGTAGGCGGAAGCTTCAAGCCCATTATCAGGCCCAGGAATCAAGTCTGCGACCAATTGAGTCCCCTGTGCTGTCCCATCGGTTTTCCATAGTTCAACCCCTAGTGTATGGTAGTTGGCGGAAAAATAAATGTCTCCATTGAACTTGGCATATATCACAGGTGCGGAAGAAGCGATTCCAGGATTAATGTCTTTAACCAGGACTGTCCCGTTGGTAGTTCCATCTGATTTCCATAGTTCAAAGCCATGGCTAAGATCACCAGCCTGAAAATAGCAAAATCCATCGATGACTTTGAAACCTTGAGGAGAAGATCCATAATTTCCTTGACCGATATCCTTTAGCATGACAGTACCTGCATCTGTACCATCACTCTTCCACAACTCCATGCCGTGGATGCTGTCATCGGCAGCAAAATACAAATGACCATCCATCGCAACCAGGTACCTGATCCATGGATTTGCCACCAGATCGTAGCCATTTACTCGGAGGGAGTGTGATTGACTTCCCCCGGGCTTGATGTCTTTGACCAGGCGTGTACCCGCAGCTGTGCCATTGGTTCTGAAAAGCTCAAAGCCACTGGGACCATTTGTAGCTACAAAGTATAAGATGCTATCCAGGACAATCAGTTCCTGAGGAAATCCATGCGCAATTCCAGGGTTCAGATCCTTCACCATGTAGGTACCTTGCTCTGTACCATCACTTCGCCATAATTCACGGCCATGCACATCGTCCAGGGCAGAAAAATATAATATCCCATCCATCATGACTGAGTGGCGAGGCAAAGAACTGAATCCAGGATAAATATCCTTGACCAATTGAGCCTGAGAAAAAGAATATTGATTGGCTAAGATTAGAAATAGGGATACAAAAAAAGCCTTGCAACCCATAGTGGTAGGCAGATAGTGCTTCATGGCATTAGCTAGATTAATGAGAAATTAAGGTTGGTTGGCTAGAATGAATGTAAAATAATGCTGGTAGAAAATCAAACATTAGTTCACGCAATTGAAAACTTAATGTTCATATAACAAAGTATTTTAAATGGGTCCAAAAACTCCCTTCATTTCGCCCTCTTTATCTCTATAATTTTCCCCTGCCCCTTAAACGCCTTTGTCCGCTCGGATCCTACAATTATTCTATCACGATCCAAGTAATCAATGGCCTCGTATTGCGTTGGGACGATTCTTGGCTTCAATTTAATCACTTGCTCTTTACCAGTCCAGATTTGATGGTTATGGACATCGGTATACAAATAAACTTCAGCTTTAGAATAAGGAATCAAGCCTAAAAATCTCCTAAATGTGTAAGCCAAAATGGCAATCTCCTTCCCATCCTTTCTAATTGCAGCACCAGTCACCACCCTTTTATGGGCAAAGGTGTAAAAGGAAAGCGCTTTGGCAACTTGAACTTTCTTGTTGGTCAATAAGGCGTAGTGTACTTGTTCATATTCCTTTGCCCATATGTTCCCTTTGCTAAACAGGTGCAAGCTGTCATTATACCAGTAAAAGCCTTCCATATCGGGAATGATTTCTCCATTTTCATTCTCCTTCCAAATGCCCTTTTGGTAGCTGTATAACATAGAATCCAATTCTCCGCTGTAAAGGTTCCAAAGGTAAAACCTGAGATCTTCTCTGCAGCGGCAGTTGTTCCCAATGTCGCCGATGATCACATTGCCTTTGTTGTCCATGCTCAATTCTTCCCAATCCTTGTTTCGAATGCCTTTGATGTAAATGGAGTCTACAAGTTTGCCTTTGATGTCTGTGATAAAAATCACTGGATCATTCCCGCTATCATTTATCCAAAGAAGGCTGTCCTCATTGAGCGCAATCAAGCCTGAAGCCTCGTGGATTTGAGGTGGTAATAGAAAACGGCTCTGTTGCCCAAAGGCTTGATAACAATTGGGGAAGATTAAAATGAGCAGAATAATGTGCTTAACTGGATTCATTTGAGGAAGAAAATATTTGAAAAAATCCAAAAAACTGGTTTTATAAGACTGAATTTATTGATTTATCCCAATAATCATCTGCAAGTTCGGCTAATTTGCATTTTTTATTAATAGACAATATTGGCAAGGAAATATCCATAAAGATCAGTTTTTGCAATGAACTAATATGCATCCAAACACAACCTACCTATACACATACCATGTAATCCATTGTTACCCTTATAACCCAGGTGAGAATCTGGGTTTATTTTTTTGGAAACCCTGATGGCCTTTTGGAGTTAATAGGTGTAAAGACAAAAAAATGAAAAAATCTCCATTGGAGCTGGAAAAACATCGACTTGAACGATATAGAAATTTTGCCCTTTTGTATAAGCTCCCTGAGGAAAAGTTTGAACAGTTTGTGGCTCTCTATGAGATTTCAGAATTGGAAGCCTTCATGACTCCCGAGCCCACCTTAAAGGAGCGTCAAATATTTTCCGAACTTATTGGAGTCCAAGGTGTTGCAGGTTATATGGATTACATAAAATCCAATAACACCTTTGAATTGATCATGCAGTGGCAGGAGCAAACCGGAAATTTTGGAAATTCCATTTTCTTCAACCAGGATTCCCCAAAAGGCAAGTAGCTCTTTATCAGCCATCAGAAAAATATCATAGCATTTTCATTTCATGTTTTCCTCTTTAAATAGCAAAAGCCAACTTTAACAAATCCCATATTCTGTCTAAGCAAAGAGCATAAACCCTTAACAAATAAGGAGTTGCATCTTGTTTTGCCCCATTTTTAAAAGATGAAAGTTTTTATATATTTGGGATAAATGATAAGTTCTGGATCGAAATTTTTTTATTGTTGTAACAATTGATAGACCATATCAGCAACATTCATCCGGAAACACGATCGGGTACTTCCTCCCCTCAAAAGGCATTCTATATGCTTAGGCTATGCAAAAACAAATTTCTCCATCTACGTGGAAACGTCTTTTTAAACTAGCAAAGATGTTTCATGAGCTGGCACCATGGAAATGGATGCTGGAGATGGACTTATTTGGTGTAGCGCATCCCGTAAATGGCGAAATAGGATATTGCTCTATACTAGGTCCTCAGCAAGAGCTGGAAGGATTGGCAGTTTATAAGGGAATGCACGGCTTGAATAGCTATGAACATCTTTTTGATGGGGAATATGACATGCCTTCCCTATCGGTTCTTTATGAGCAGGATTGCATGGTTATGCTCTTTTTAGAAGAGGAGGATCTATTCGAAGAAGAGAAGCAGATCCTGGCAAAGTACAACCGAGCGGGAAGTTTTAACGGGCGTTATCCAGTATTCAGGGATTACTCCCCCGGTTGGGTAGTCTGGACAATCACAGATAGCTATCAGGCAATCTGGATGGAAGTCGCTCTCCAGCAAGCCCTTGAAGTCGCCAGAAGATTTCGAGACGATGCAGACTTGCTTGACCACGTTTCCAATAACGAGGCTCATGTCCTGGTCCGTAAACCCATGAATCCCCCTTTTTTGGATGAATGGTATGACGATTGGGTTCCCCTCGAAGCCCAGGAAGAACAATCCAACCTGAACAAAGAGTTATTTGTACGAAGCAATTGTAGCCACCTCCCCAGAAGAGACCGGGACTGGTTTGCTACACTTTTCTACCTTTCCTCACCCATAGAATACGAAACGACGAGGCCATACTTGCCCCTTATGGTAATTCTGGCAGACTACTTGTTAGGGGATGTGCTCTACGACAAGCAATTTAGACCAGGCGAGGAGGAACATTACATACAATATGCCTTTGTGCAAACGTGCAAAAGGCAGAACTACCTTCCCAAAAGATTGATCATTGGAGAAAGTAGAGATTACGACAGATGGGAAACCATAGGAAAAATCCTCGGCATTCCCGTAGAACTGGAAGCAAACTCCAGCCTTTCAGAAGAGTTAAAACAAGATTACTTGAGCTAGTCCTGGATTTTAGGAGTGCATGTCGTAGTCGACATACTGTATCCCTACCTTTTTGCCATCTTCTATTGCCTTGGCCAGCTCTGGATAAATTCTTTCATAAGCCCTCGTAGAGCTTTCTATGCGACCGTTTTGGGTCAGGTTTTGGTGTGCCCCATCAGCAACCAGAAGACATCCGGCAGTATCATCATCCGTATTTCCTACATGGATGAGTATATATTCGAACTTAGGGACATTAACGATATGAAGCATTCCCTTATGAATGTCTTTGAACTTCTTTTTGTATCGGGTGTGAAAGCCTCCCTCCTTGCGTAACTTGATTTCATAGGTACCATTCGGAATTCGTGTATCCCCTTTTACCTTCTCCTCCTGGTGTTCGTCTTCAATTGTATAGGCAAGGAATTTTTTCTTTTCAGTTACATTAAACAACATTCCCAGGGTAGATTCCTTCCCACTGCTATAACGAATGACCTGGAGCTGCACATCAAATTTTTGTAATTCCTCAGTACCAGGAAAGCTCCTCTCTTGTATGAATTTATTTTCATCAGCCAACTCCGTAGCTACACGTTCAGTTGCTTTCAGTTCTTTATCCTTTCTGTCTGTTTCGGCCATGGCAAGGCTTGCCTTCAGGGCTTCCTGCTCAGCACGAAGTTCCATTTGATCTGCTTTCGCCACTGCCTCTTGATAACGAATATCGCTCTCGACAGATTTGGTAGCTAATGTTTTCCAATTGATGCGTAGTTGGAAAATCTCTGTTATGATACTCGCAATGGATCTCAGGATTCTGAGCGGGGTTTGGAAGAGTGCTAAGGCAAAACTGCCCTTTTCTACATTTATCTCCTGAGGAAATCCCAGCTCATCAAAGTCAATCTTCAGTTTGGAATGCACCATTCTTGAAGCAGGGACTTCTATAAAGTGTGTTCTTCCCTCATGTGGCAAGGACAACAGTTGCTTTTCCTTTCCTTTGGGAGTCCTGACTATGGCATGTACAGGAACCCTGGGTCTGCAAAATATTCCTGGTTTGAGTTCTTGGGATGCTCCTTGAGAGTAATCCATGCTTTCCCCCTGCCCCAGATCGTCTATGCTAATCTCAAGAGAATCATCATGGCTCTGAAGGACTTCATTTACCGACTTCAGTGCCTCAGCATCAAAAGGATCAAAGAGGGTCTCCCACAAAACTTCCTCCTGGACAAAACCCAATTGGGGATTGGTTTCCCCTACACTTTTTACTTTTTGATTTTTAAATGCTCCTTGTTGGTTAATTAATTCTTCCCAGGTCGGATATTCTTTTTCAGTAGAGATAGACTTAAGAAATCCTGAATTTGAAAAGCTTAGGTTTATCTTATCCGCAGAAGAAAAGGTGGGCTTGTATTGAAGGTAATAGTTGACAGAAGGGTCCGCAAGAATTTTCTCCTTTAATTTTACCTTCAGAGTTTCTTTATTTAAAACGGTTTGCTTCACCAATTCCAACTGCACCCATCCTTTAGGCAGGTGATAATAATGAAGGTTTCCAGCAGTAGGACGTTCCGTAGAATAAAGGAGGTGCATGGTTTTTAGGCAATGATGGGGTATAACTGAATGAAAATAGAAAATTTGACTTAAATTCTCACTTCCACAGCTTAAATTTTCTGATTATCCTTATTTTTTGAGAATCTTTTGAATTTTCTCGCTGCTTTTCAAGCCATTCCCCGTAAAAACTGACACGACTTCTTCTCCTTCTCCTGCATACTCCCTCAGGTAGTTTTTCAAACCTGCGAAAACAGCTGCTGAGGTAGGCTCGATGAAATATCCCTTTGAAATGGCCTCCTTCAATGCCTGGGCAATTTCTCCTTCGGTAACTTTGATAAAGGTTCCTCCTGTTTTTCTGACAGCATCCAGCATTTGCTGGGCACGACCTGGAATTGCAATCGCAATGCCTTCGGCATAAGTTGGCTGATTTGACTGAGGATCTAGTCCGTGGAATTCATGATATAAGGGGGCACAATTTGAAGCCTGTACCCCAACCAGCTTTGGTAGCTTTTGGATGATGCCCCAATCTTTCAATTCATTGAAGCCAATATAGGCACCAATTAAAAGGGTTCCGTTGCCGGCAGGTAACACCACCGCATCTGGCACTCTCCAAGCTCTCTGCTCACATATTTCATAAGCAAAAGTTTTGGTTCCCTCGTAGAATATTGGATTCCAGACATGCGAAGCATAAAATGTATCCGCTGCAGCCTCCCTGGCAGCTTGGGCAGTCATCTCTCGGCTACCTTCAACAAGCTCTATTTGTGCCCCGAAACTACTTATTTGAACCAACTTGGCAGGAGAGGTATTGGCAGGGACAAAGATTCTGCATGAAATACCAGCCAAAGCACAATAATTGGCAATTGCGGCCCCTGCATTTCCTGATGAATCCTGAACCACCTCATTTACTCCTAAATGCTTAGCCAAAGAAATCAAAGCCGTAGCCCCTCTATCCTTATAAGAACCAGAAGGAAAGAGGTAATCCAGTTTGATCTCTACTGCTTGCCGCTCGACCTCCAGCCTCACCAGGGGACTAAAACCCTCGGCGAAGGAAACCCGAGAAATAGCTTTCGGAAGGCCCATCCCAGATTGGTAACGCCATAGGGAATAGTCATTGGACGATTTTACTGCATCCAGGTCGAGCCTGTTTGAATGTTCAAGGTCCAAGAGGGCTCCATGCGCTCCTTGCCACTTCAGACTCTCTAAAGGATAGCTCTCACCACTGGATTGACAAATGAAATGGGGTTTCTCACTCATCTTTCAAGCTGAATTTTTCTAAAATAGGTATTATGCTGAGTTTCGAGCTGAAGCAGATACAGCCCTTGGGAGTAATCTGAAATATCCATGAGGAAACTTCCTCCCTGGACATAGATCCTTTGTTTCTTTTTCAGTTCCCCCAGTATGGTGTAAACTGACAGGTCAATAAAGGGAAAAGGATAATTATCATTCTTCAAAACTATTTTTCCACGACTTGGATTGGGAAATAACTCCCAAAGATCTTCAATCTCAGGAGAGTTGTTATCGGGTTGAGAGGGAAAAAAGACAAGGGAATCTCTGTGCGCATCCGAGCAATCGCTTCTTCCAACAGATACAAGGAAAATCTCATATTGTCCTGAATCAGAATAGAGGTGCTTAGGATTAGATAATTCTGAAGATATGCCATCGCCAAAGTCCCAATACCAGGATTTTGCGGGATCACTTTTATCCAGAAACGAAATAGAGTCCTGGCTATAAAAATAGGCGCGATCCTCAAATACCTCAAAATTAGCCTTCATATTACCCTTCAGGATTCTAAGAGGATATGGTTTTCTGGAACAGGGAAGCTCAAATTCAACCGCCCAGTTATAGAAATAATTGTAGGAATTTCTTCCTCCGAAAGAACCATTCATACGTAAAATCCCCGCCTCACTAAAGGGGTATTGAATCCCTTCGACCTGTCTAAGCAAGGGAACGGGGCTTTTGACCATTAACAAATAATCCTCTCCTGGTGTAAGCATCCAATCCAGGTCTATAAATTGCTTGCCAGCCTGGACAATCTGCGTTCGCTGATACCTGATTACATTGCGCTTGTCTTTAAGGAAAAATTGCAATTGAGCAGAACCATCTGCGAATATCTCAAAGCCTCTGAGCAGGAAATTCCTTTCTACATCAAACTGGAGAAAATAGGAGCTGTCTTTATCGAAAGACTCCAGGGTATTGGGTGGGAATGCTGGCCCAATGGTCTTTTCTGAATAAATCGCTACCTCTAATTGATCCGGCTCTCTGGCTGGGCCATACCACAATCGCTCTCCCGTTCCCATTAACCTTTGATCCTCAGAAAACCAGCGTACCTCGCCTTCTCCTTCTGCTGAAGCGAATAAGGCAGCATCTGATCCTTCACAGACATCATAATTCTTAATGAGGGGCAAATCTGGCGGATAAGAGAAAAAAGCATAGCTTTTACGATTATTCAAGATTCTGTATTCCAACTGAGTGGAATTGATACCCACAGAGACCGAAAACAGATGTTTTCCTTGATCGAGGTCATAGGAAGGCAAGGGCAAGCTTAGGGAATTCCCTGGAAACAGGTTTCCAATCCAGGAGGTTGTCCTTGTCAAGCCATCGAGTTCATACCTTATGGTCAACTCATCAATGATAGTCCTGCCTATATTTTCCAACTCCAGGATTGGCGTTAACTGATTTTCACAAACAATTTGCTGGATGCCAAGCACCTCCTTAACTGCAATATCTACCCCATTTTCAGGATTAATGGCAATGTTGCCTTGCAGCAGCAGCAGGCGGAAAGCGGAATCTACTGCAATCAATCCATTGCCGTAGTCATTGTCTTCGCCCTGAACCCCCAAGTCCCTGGCGGATTGATATAGGGCTTGCTTGAGCTCATAGCCAGGCAGATCGGGAAAGGCTTGCTTCAGCAGCAGTAAGGATCCACTCACATGAGGAGCTGCCATTGAGGTTCCCGAACGGCTGCGGTAAGAGCCATCCGTGTGGGCCGACCTTACCTGAAAACCGGGCGCGACAACTTCGGGTTTGATAGCAAGGGCTCCTCCCCCCGGACAGTCAGAAGGTCCACGACTCGAAAAAGAAATCAGGTTTAATAAGCTGGAATTTCCATTGATGACCCCTACTGTAAAGGTATTGACCTCATCTATGTTGATGTTTTTTGGGGGAGGAATGCTGCTACCTGACGGGCCTGTATTACCTGCTGAAAATACCAGTGCTACCCCATTTGCTTCCAGGGCAGTAAAGACATCGCTATACAAGGTGTTTTGACATTCATCTGAAAATGTCTGATCCGTCCATGAATTATTGATCACGTCAGGTACATCTTCGCGTGTTGTTGAGTCTCCATCAGGGTCCATCGCCCATTGAAATGTAGCAATAATATCCTCGGTAGTTCTTCCTGGGCAGGTAGCATTAGCCCCCATCCATTGAGCTTCAAAGGCTACTCCAATTGTATCCTGGGTTTGTGGATCTAGTCCCAATATAGTGCCCAAAGTATGGCTTCCATGCCAGTTGCAATATTCAGGCTCAGTAAAGCGGTAGGCTGGATCAAACCATGCAAGACTCTTATCCAGTTCTTTCCCCAGATAACGCTGACTGTAGGCTGGATGCTCTGGGTAAATTCCACTATCAATGTTCAGAACCTTGGTTCCATAACCTGTATAGCCAAGCCTCCATAAGTATGGGGCTCCGATTACGGCCAGTCCACTTTCCCGGCCTGAGGGAAGTGCAAGGGCATCTTCTTCTCCATAAGACATGTGATCATTGCTAATGAAACCCACCTCAAAAATATAGGCCAGGTCGGGATGTAAGCCGAGTTCAATGAGTTCCCTTCCCTTAATCTTGAAAAATATGACATTGGCCAGCCAATACGGATGTATGCACTCTACGCTTGAGGAGCCATTCAAATCCCCCAGAATTTGTTTTTGGCTTTTTGCAGCCTTGGACTTAAGCTGGTTAATGAGATAGGAATTCCTTTCCTGAAGAGAAGGCTTGAGTTTTTTCCACTTGAAATAAATATCATTGATATCCAGTCTGTCTGAGAGCATCGCTCCAACATGAACCTGGATCTCTGGATCAGCCATGACTTTCTGATATAGGCTTGGAGAGATAATACCCGCTTGCCCCTGCAGAAATGAAGGTATGAGGAGGATTATCCCGGATAGCATCAACTTGAAAAATTTCATGGCCATCGGCTGGATAGGTTTTTTCGAAAATATAGCTCTAAATATATCTACTAAGCTGGAACCTCCATTACAGTTCCGCAATTGTTACAAGTTCTTAGTTCCTCTGAATTATAGAACTTTTCCATCGCATCTTTCAATTGAGTTTCGATATTATCCAAAGGAAAAAACTGCTCATACAGCTTATTGTTGCAATTCTCGCAGAACCAAATCATGCCATCGGTATGGGCTGAATCCCTCTTTTTCTCAATTACCATCCCAATACTTCCAGCAGGTCTTCTTGGAGAATGTAATACCTTGGGTGGTAGAAGAAAGATTTCCCCTTCTTTGATTACAATATCTTTGGGCTTTCCATCTTCCTGGATTTTGAGTACCATTTCACCCTCCAACATATAGAAGAATTCTTCTGTCTCATTGTAATGATAATCTCTTCTGCTATTGGGACCACCTACTACCATGATAATGAAGTCTTTGGTATCCTGGTAGATGACCTTATTACCAACGGGAGGCTTAAGCAGATGGCGATTTTCATCTATCCAGTCTTTGAAGTTTAAAACGGGTGAAAGCGTCATATCTAATTTCTTCTAAGTGTAGTGATACCTTTTATTCATTGAAAATAAAAAAAAATTAAGGAGATTCTTAAATCAGAACCTCCTTAAACTATTATTTGAAAGAAATACTCAATCAGGCATCTTCTTCAAGCTCCGCTTCCTTTAGCTTTTCAGCTTCCATCTTTTCGGCTTCTTTTGCCTTTTCAAATAGGGCAATGGCTTCTCTATTTAGGTTTGCAAGACCTTTTTCGAAGTCCTTGCCTAGCCAGCCGTCCATCATAAGGTTCACAAATCGCCCAATAGGATTCATTCCTGCATGGGTCGTCATCCCCCAACTAACCTCTGTGTTATCTCCATTGGGTTTAAAAGTCCAGTGTCCTTCACTGTCTCCTTGCCCCTCGAAGGAAAGTTTGGTTTCAATGGATGAATTTTCGTTGCTCTCAAGAATGGTAAGGCTTCCTTTTCCCGCCTTCTCACCATCCCATGAATAAAAGGCACCTGCGCCCTCACGCTTATCTCCATAGCTGATCTTCATGTCAGGATCAAGTTCTTTCCATGGCATCCAGTTTGGCCAATTCTCAAGATTATTCACCTGTGAGAATGCATATTGGGCTGGGGTTTCTACCTGTGCAGTTCTGGTCACAGTTACTTCTTCGGGGGCAAAAATCAATAATCCAACACAAATCAGCCCTACCACGCCCAAAATCCAGAGTAAAACTCTTACTAGTTTCATAATGGTTTGAATTGATAGTTATATTAAATGGTAGTTGTTCTTGATACGGACTAAAAATACGAATATTTTTAACACAAAGATCAAATTGTTAATAAAATTAGCAAAAAAGCCAACAAAAAAAGCAAGCGAACTAAACAAAAGGTCTCTTTTATCAGTTTGACAAGCAATTGTTCATTAGCAACAATTTTCAATAAATATAACAAAATAACTTCATATAATATTTTAGCAATCTATCAGCTTTCATAACATCATGACTTCAAAGGCTTTATTAAAATTTACTCCCAGTGGGATCTATTGCGAGCAAGCGGATGTCTTCATAGATCCTTGGCGACGGGTAAAACGAGCCTTGATTACCCATGCCCATTCGGACCATGCCAGATGGGGAATGGAAGCCTATCTCGCACACAATCATTCGATTCCAGTCATGCGGCTCCGACTTGGCAAGGACATAAGGGCCCAAGGAATTGAATATAATCAGTCAATTCGGATCAATGGGGTTGAAATTTCCTTTCACCCTGCTGGCCATATCATTGGTTCATCTCAAATAAGACTTGCCTACCAAGATCAGATCTGGGTAGTCTCTGGAGACTACAAGGTGGAAGACGACGGTTTGGCCACTGCATTTGAACCCATTACTTGTACTCATTTTATTACAGAATCAACCTTTGGACTACCCGTATACAGGTGGTCTCCACAGGAGGAAGTTTTCTCCCAGATCAATGATTGGTGGGCTTCCAATGCTGCAGTAGGAAGACCGAGTTTGATTACGGCCTATTCTTTGGGAAAAGCCCAGCGGATATTACAAGGGGTTGACCATGAAATTGGGCCTGTATTTACCCATGGAGCAGTAGAAAACACCAATGAAGTGCTTCGAAAAGCAGGCATCCAACTGAAAGCTAGCCGTCAGGTCATTGGCCAGGGTCCGGATGCCCACAAGAAAAAAGACTTTCAAAATGCCTTGATCATTGCTCCCCCATCCGCAGTTGGATCAGCCTGGGTGAAGAGGTTTGGCACACATTCTCTAGGCATGGCCTCCGGTTGGATGAGCCTAAGGGGCGCAAGGCGAAGAAGGGCAGCTGACCGAGGCTTTATCCTTTCCGATCATGCCGACTGGGACGGATTAAACTGGGCGGTACAAGAAACAGGTGCCGAATACGTCTATGTAACACATGGTTATTCCGAGATCTATTCCAGGTGGCTGAGAGAACAAGGCTACAAATCCCAGGTAGTAGAAACCTTGTTTGGAGAAGAAGAAGAGCAGGAGCCTAGCCCCACACTTGATCAAAAATGAATGTTTTTTGTTCACCAAACATTACTACTTCTAGAAAAATTTATTACATTGTAAGATATCCCCACCCGCCAGCTCTGTACCGACCAGCTTGATTAATAAGCCTTTGCCAATTTAAATTATACCGATCACGCAGATAATCGCTAATTGGCCTTGATAAGGTTGGAATAATTGAATTAAATGATTAATTTTGTAGACAGTTAAGTTGTATAAAAATAAATACACAACTGTCCAGATAATTATTTTTTTTGCTACAAACTTAATCCCCATTGCTTTGCGCGACCGATATATTTTTACTAACCATCAGCTAATACGGAAGGATTTTTATGCTAAAGCAAAATCAGCAGCTTAAGCTACTTCAGAAAATATCGCCCCAACAAATTCAGTTTATTAAACTGCTCCAGGTACCCACGGCCAGTTTGGAGCAGCGCATTAAAGAGGAGTTGGAAAAAAACCCTGCACTGGAAGATCTTCAAATGGGATTTGGAGAAGAGACCAAACCCAAAAATGAATATGAAGACCTGGATAAAAAAGACACAGATGATACCCCCACAAAGGAAGAAACCCAGGACTTCAGCATAGACGAATATTTGGCCAGCGATGGCTACGATTATCGAACCAGGCTTCCCCAAGGAGGAGATGATGACGAGGATGAGTACGAAGCTCCCATGGTTCAAATGAAATCCCTTTACGATTCCTTGATTGAGCAATTTTCTTTGCTCAATATTACCGAAGAAGAAAAACTCATCGGAGAGCATATCATCGGAAACATCGATGAAGATGGATACCTGAGAGGAAGAGGAAACATTGACCCTGTAAAAGCAATCGTAAATTACATGGCTTTCAGCCAAAATATTTCCATCAAAAAGGAAAAGGTTGAAGCTGTCCTAAAAAGAATACAAAAGTTCGATCCTGCCGGAGTTGGGGCAAGAAGTTTGCAGGAGTGTTTGCTCCTTCAACTGAGAAGAAAAGAGGCTTCACCAACCATAGACCTGGCCATACAGGTAATCGAAAAATACTTCGAAGAATTTACAAAAAAACACTTCTCCAAACTCAGATCCAGACTGGGAATGACCGAAGAAGAGTTGAAGGAGGTTTACCATACCATCATCAAACTCAATCCCAAACCGGGTGAGTCCCAGTCCATTGTTAAGCATGAGTACATCATCCCTGATTTTCTCTTAAGCATTGACAATGGAAAAATCACAATCAGGCTAAATTCTCGTAATGCCCCCGATCTGAAGGTGAGTAGATCGTATGTCAATATGTACCAGGAGTACAAAGACATGGGCAAAGGAAGGAAAGATCCCAAAGTCAAGGAGACGCTGGACTTTGTAAAGCAGCGTATAGAAGCCGCTCAGTGGTTTATAGATGCAATCCGTCAACGCCAGTTTACCCTGCTCAACACAATGGAAACCATTGCCCAAAAGCAGGAAGCCTTCTTCCTTTCAGGTGGAGAGGAGCGAAAGCTCAGGCCGATGATCCTCAAGGATATTGCTGAAGAAATTGGGATGGACATTTCTACTGTGAGCCGTGTTGCCAACTCCAAATATGTCCAGACAGAGTTTGGCATCTATCCCTTAAAGTTCTTCTTCACAGAAGGTATCGAAACAGAGGATGGAATGGTTTCAAACCGCGAGGTGAAAGCAGCACTAGAGGACATTATCGCAGGAGAATCAAAGAAAAAGCCCCTTTCCGACGACAAAATAGCAGCCATGCTAAAGGAGAAAGGCTACAACATTGCACGAAGAACCGTCGCTAAGTACCGCGAACAACTTGGTGTGCCAGTAGCTCGTCTCAGGAAGGAAGTTTAAGTAATTTGGGTATTGGGAATTTGGTATTAATTTACCATTCCAAATACCTGAATTATATGGGAAAGACCATCCTTTACATCGCATCAAGTCTTGACATGTACATCGCCCGCGAAGGTGGGGAGGTGGATTGGCTATTTGACGATGGTGATTATGGATATGAATCTTTCTACCATAACATTGGGATTACCCTCATGGGGAAAAAAACCTATGAGGAGATCCTTGGTTTTGGGGTAGACTGGCCCTATGAAGGAAAAACCAATTATGTATTTACCCGCGATCCAAATGTTGAAGACAATGATCAGGTAAGTTTTGTGAAGGGAGACATTCCTTCATTTGCTAGAAAACTCAACCAAACCGAGGATCAAAATATCTGGCTGATCGGAGGGGGAGAAATCATCAGAATATTCCTTCAGGAAAACCTGGTTGATGAATTAAGGCTGTTTGTGCACCCCATTATTCTGGGTAAGGGAATACCCCTTTTTCTCCCTCAGGAAAATCAGGTAAACCTGGAGCTTTCCAAGGTTAATCCCTTCCAAAATGGCCTTGTTGAACTCCACTATCAGAAAAAATAGCCCGGGCATGTATCCAAGAGAAATTCTAGAGCATGTATACGCCACTATCGGAAGTGAAGGTTTCTTTTATCCTAAAAGAACCATTGCCAACCTATACTTGAGCCTGAAGACAAAGCCATTCGTGATTCTGGCGGGTATCTCAGGGACGGGTAAGACACAATTAGCCAAGCAATTTGCTGCAGCATTAGGCCATGAGGAGCGCTTCCAACTTATTCCGGTGAAACCAGACTGGACAGATTCAAGCTTTATCCTTGGATATACAAACTCAAATGGAGAATTTGTTGAAGGACCACTTTGGCATGCCATGCAGAAAGCAAAGGCTCAGCCTGACATGCCTTTTTTTGTACTCTTCGATGAGATGAACCTTGCAAGGGTTGAATATTATCTAAGTGATTTACTAAGTCTAATCGAAACCAGAAAGTTAGCCAATGGCCATATCCTAAGCTCGAACTTTGAGCATGAGGGCCAGACATGGAATCTACCTGATAACCTATACATGATTGGCACCATCAATATAGACGAAGCCAGCCACAGCCTAAGTCGCAAGGTGCTTGACCGAGCCAATGTCATCGAGATGAATGAAATTCACCTAGATGGTGCTTTTCAGGCCCAAGAAGCAGTCGAGAGTAGAGAGCCAATCAGCAATGATTTCTTGCAAGCTCCCTATGTCCATATCAAGGACATCGCTCAGGCTGATTTGGACAGGAATATGCCAGTAATCAAACTCCTGACGGAGCTCAACAAGCTCCTATGGCAAATTGACTTGCCTATTGGCTATCGAATCAGGGATGAAATCCTCTTTTACCTTGCCAATCGCCACGAGATTCGCGAATTGATCTCCGAAGGCGAGGCGGTAGACCTCCAAATCCACCAAAAAATTCTTCCTAGAATCTACGGCAGTTCAAGAACGCTTTACAGGGTTTTATTTGAGATCATTGCCCTACTCACCCAAAATGATAAACTGGGGGAAGTAGCCTTGCCCTATGCCGAGCTTCAAAAGCTAATTGGCGATCCAAGGAAGAAACAAATTCCCTACCCCAGAAGTGTATCCAAGCTGATGATGATGATGAGGCGTTTGGAGGAGAATGGATACACCAGTTTCTGGCTATAAGCATTTGTTATTTTCCTTCTAAAATGCAGAAGGCTACCCTCACGGGCAGCCCTCTTATGCAAGTATGTGTAAGGATAGACTATCTCAAAAGCGTCAGGTTACCTCTGTTGAGTTTTTCCCCGACTTGAACTGCGTAGTAATAAGTTCCTTCAGGAACATCATTGCCGTTGTATCGGCCATCCCACGCATCACCACTGTTTGTGGTCTCAAACAACCTTCTACCCCAGCGGTCCATCACCATAATGGTGATTTGCTCAGTTCCAGTGTAAGTTACCTGGAAGATGTCGTTAGAGCCATCTCCATTAGGTGTAAATACATTTGGAATATTGAGAGAAGGTTCGAATACTGAGAATACACCATAAGTAACAGTGCTTACACAGCCGCTAGCGTCTGTAATGGTCAATTTCACAGTATATACCCCTTCCTGTGTATAGGTATGCTCTGGATTCTGCAATGTAGAAACACCACCATCACCAAATTCCCACAACCAGCCTACGGCATCCACAGAAGCATCTGTAAAGACTACCCTTGCTTCAGGTAGTGGCAAATCAGTATTTACCATGGGTACTGATGTGAAATCAGCGGTAGGTAATGGAGAAACAACGATGGTTATATTCTCTGCAGAAGTTTCACACAGATTTCCACCTACGGTGGTAAGTTTCACCTTGTAATTACCTGGATTTGCATAAGTATGAACCGGATCAGGCTCATTGCTCAGGTCAGATCCATCACCAAAGTCCCAGATATAAGCTTCGGCATCAGGTGTATTGTTGTTGAAAGAAACTGTCAACTCTCCACAACCCTGATCCAGGTCTACAAAGTAGCTGGCCTTAGGAGTAGGGGTAACATCTACCAAATAATCTGCGGTATCTTTACAGGCTCCCTCAGTAAGCACTACCTGATAATTGGTAGTAATACCTGGAGAAGCCAATGGATTTTGTACAAGATCACTGCTCAAACCTACCGAAGGAATCCACTGATAAGAAGAAGATCCCAGACCTCCAATAGCTCTCAACTCTATAGCTTCACCTTCACAAATGCGGTTTGTATCTGCTTCGATGGCTACCGAAATGGCTGGAGTTACCTCGACAAGGAATCTATCGGTGGTAGAACATTTCCCTCCAAGGCTGGAAGCAGTTACTTCGATATAGCCAGTCTGGGTTGGGAATGCAGTGGTAATGGAATCACCCAGGAATGGATTCAAGATCTCTTGTGGGGTCCAGTTGTATTCTGTAACCTCAGACATTCCGGCATAGCTATGTACTGCTACCAGATTCAATGGCTGGCCTGCACAAATGATGGTATCTTCCTGTAATAGGTCAACCTCAGGTGTTGGCAGCACATTAAGGGTAATAGTTGCAGGTTCAGATTCACAACCGGCATCCGTCCTGGCAATTACGGTATAAGTTGTAGTTACATCAGGCTTTGCCGTTGGCTCGGCAATGGTCGAATCTGACAAGCCTAGGCCTGGAGTCCAGGAGTAGTTATACAAAGTTGCATTTGGATCTCCATTAGCCTTACCGTCCAAACCTAAAGTCTGGAACTTACAAAGGTCTCGGTCGTTTCCTGCACTTACTGTAGGCTTGGTATCGACTGTGATGGTCACACTGTCAGCCGCAGAACATCCTTCGGAAGAAACTACCAGGGTAAATGTGGTCGTTGCATTCGGAGAAACAAGCGGAGATGGCGAAGAAGGATCATCAATCGTTCCTGGAAGGGCTGGTGTCCATGTATAAGTATAGTTAGGGCCTGCACCTGTCGCGAATCCATTCAGGCGAATATCTCCTCCGACACAGATTCCTGTATCCAATCCTGCCTCGGCAGTTGGTGCTGCCAGTATAGTCAATGTCATGCTGGAACGTGGGTCAACGGTAGTGGCTGTTGAAGTACATCCGTTGGTAGAAGTACCAGTCAATGTGTAAATGGTAGTTGTATCAGGTCTTGCCGTTGGATTCAAGCTGGTTGGATTGTCCAATCCAGTAGCGGGGAACCACTCATAAGTTATTGGCAATGGAGCATTGTTATCAGCTCTCAATGTTCCCTGTAACTCATAGCCTGGTGCTTTTGGAGGACAGATAGATGCATCCATACCCGCATCCAATTTTGGCTTGGCCTTTACAGTTACAACTACTGAGTCGACACCACTCACGCAACCGAAGGCATCAGTTACTTCAAAGTAGTACACAACCTCCTCGGTAGGATTAGTAACCTGTGGGTTTACAAATGGTGTTGGAGAATTCACAGAGTCGATACCACAACCGACGCCTGCACTACAAGTCCAGTTGTAGAAATACGGCTGAGAACCACCTACCACAGTACCATTCAGACGGACACCACCATCACCTTCACAGTATTCCTGGTTGGTACCTGCATCCACAAATGGAGCTTCATTCACCTGGATAACTTGTGTAGTCGTAACGGTACAGCCTTTATAGCTTACAGTAAGTTCTACTGTTTTCTGGCCACCACTTGTATATGAAACATTCTGCGGACTTGGAATGGAAGAGGTAGCTGGAATAGCACCTGGCCCAAAGTCCCAGTTGAATGTTTGGGTTGGTCCGGAAGGGGTTCCAAGGTAGGTAAAGTTAAGCCTGTCATTGGAACAAGCCTGGGTCTTGTCTGCCTGGAAATCAGCAGATGGCTCATCTACGACTTCAAATGTATATGTACTGGTATCGCCTCCACATCCATTCACTGAAGTTACCAACCTGACAGTTTTGAATCCAGGGGTTGAGTAAGTGACAGAAGGTGGCAATTGGTCGATAGAAGTCTGAGGGAAGGCTCCTGCTCCAAAGTCCCAGAAATAGTTATCGGCAGGATCTCCTGTAGCGGAGAAGCTGAAGCTATTTCCTTTGAAACACTGGTTCTGAACCGGATCAATGTTGATGTTTGGAGAAGGCGAAACATATACCTGACGGCAAATTCGCGCAGAGACACACCCTTGATCTCTTACTGTCAAGCACACATCCTTGGTACCTGGCGTAGCCCAGGTAAACTGGTAAGGTCCAATGCCTGAACCACTGACCAGCGTAGCTCCGTTGAACTCCCAGTCAAATGATGCTGCGGCGCTGTTGCTACCAACATAAGTCGCTTGAGCAATGTCTCCAAGACATACAGAATCCTGCATAAAGAAGCTGGAAGAAGGTGTAGGAGTAACAACTATAGTTTTTACAGTTTCATCACTGATACAGCCATTTTCCTCCACCGTCAGACGGATCGTCTTAACACCTGGGGTGGTCCAGCTAACGTTATATCCACCCATGGTCTGTACAGCGTTTCCGCCTCCAAAGTCCCAGGTAAAGGTTGCATTATTTGGGTCAGCAGCTCCTGCATAAGTGATGGCAAGGTTGCTGTTTTGACAAGTCTGTGGTGCGAGATTGAAGTCCGAACTTGGCTTTTCGAATACAGTAACAACAAATCTTCCTGTATCTGAATCACAACCGTCTGCATTTACAACCAGTTTAACCTCTTTTTGCCCCGGGGTACTCCACACGATAGAGTGAGGACCAGGACCATTTAGGGTACCTACTGCGCCTGCGTAATCCCAGGTATAAGTTGCGCCAGGAATTAGAGGAGCACTGTATTGAATAATAGTAGGTTCATCTACACAAACTGAGCTAGTAATAAAGAAGTCATTTGCGATGGATGGTTCATAAGTAACATTCACTGTATCCAGGGACTCACAGCCGATGGGGTCAGTTGCCACCAAATAATAAGGAATTGTTACAGGATTTTGAGATGTATTAACATATACAACTTCAGGCTCTGCGCCTGAAGGATTTGATGGGCCATTCCATCCTACTCCCTGAGGGCTTGACCAGTTGTAAGTGTAACCTGGAAGGGCAGGGGTACCTAGTGACTCTACTTCGTATGAACAAAGTGATCTGTCAGCACCGGCATTTGATGTAGCTGCGTTGAAAAGTTTGATGCTGTCTGTAACAGTTGCAGTCTGACCAGAAGAATCAATCACGGTTAGGGTATAGGCATATGTACCTGGGCCACCAAAGTCCCATAGGATGGTACTGGAATCTCCGGTCAAACCACCGTCTCCAGACCAAACATATTGTACATCGTCTACACCACCCCCACAAGGCTGCCCACTGAATTGAACCTCATAACAATTGGTTCGCCGCGTGGTCGCAACAGGGTCAAGCGAACAGGTTACTACACGTATTTTAGCGGTATATTGATTTTGTCCAAGGATTGGACAACCATCATCTCGAATGGTAAATGTCGTGGTAAAGAAGCCTACTTCTTGAGGAATCCAGCAGAATCGCCCCAACAAAGAGTCTCCTGTCGCAAAGTTCAGGGTATCCGTCGTAAGGCTTGGATTAAATGGGGATGTCAAATATGCACCATCAAGGTTTTGACTCCAGAATAATATGTGATTCTGGTTTGAGTCCGGGTCTATCGCCGGCAAGTCCCAACACACAAGTTCACAAGCACATATCGTCAGGTCGAAATCTCCCGTTTGTATATTACCTGGCGAGAGATTCGTGACACTATCAATGACAGGGAAGGCATTCGTATTGTTACAAGGGATAACGGTAATCTGCATATCTCGCACCGTCTGTCCAATCAATACCCCTGTTTGTTTATCATATTCTTCCACATAAATACACATCACCGTAACTACGGGAGGTCCATTTGGTGTAGGTGTCATGGTTACATCACCTGTGAGCGAGTCAACTGTTACGGTCCAGCCCGAACCTAGTGGTGTAGCGAAACCAAAACCACCTCCGATGTTCCATGTTACAGGGTCATTGTTGTTGTCAAAACACTCTCCAAGATAGAAACGAAGTGAGTCTCCATCCGGATCAGTTACCCCTTGGTTGAAGGTAAATGATTGTCCTTCACATAGGTAAGGAATTGGTGGCTCATCAAAAATAGGTGAACTGTTACAGGGGGCATTGAGGAAATCGATGACCAGGTTATTCACAAAAATACCCTGACCACCCGGATTGGTGATACCATTCAAGGCGTTGTTACGTGCGAAACCTCTCCATTGTACGGTGATGTTATCACAGGTTACGCTACAGAAGCTGTAATCCCTCACATATCTCACACCCACTACCCCACGCACGTCCCAGCCATTGGCTACGGTACATCCTGTGGTGATGGTTGGGCAAACCGGGGTTACATCAATATAACCCGATCCCCCGAAGGTGCTGTCCACTGTCCAGTCCGCCTGGAGGGCGAGAGGTTGTCCACAGTTGGGACTACTTTCTATCCAGTCAATTTGAAAGTTTCCAGGACTTGTAGGAGGAGGGCCGGGTATAGGAGCACCGTTAGGACGGTTCGGAACTGCCGATCCAGTACAATCGTAATAGGTCGTATGATAAATACGATAATTACAACTATCCAGACACTCGTAGGAAATATCTACCCCCATGTAGTGGGTGGCGAATAGCTTGTTTGCTGTCAACAAGCTCATTGTTATCGCCAAGAGGGATAATGAGATAAGACGGGTCGATAAGCTCATGGTATTAAGTAAAATCTATCCAATAGACAAACACATTTCTTGCATACTATAACAAATGTAACACAATATCTAATCGATACAAAAGACAAAACTTAATCTAGGGAAAGCTTGGTCTCAAAATCAAAGCTTTTTGAAAATTGAATTGTCCTAAAAAACAATCTTGGCTGAATTGTCTTTTAGCATTCAGGCACTTAATAGATTTTTTCCTAGTTTTCAGCCTTTTGAGAAGGATTTTTGATTTTTTTTTGATCAAAACAGAGGGAAAAGCAAGATACCCTACACTAAAGATTAGGGGAATTGGTTTTTGACCGTATATGTAAGTTTGCAACGAAAAATCAAGTATTTTCAATGTTGCAAATTACGATCATACGAAATTAATAACCATATACGCAGGGTTTAATCACAATCAGTGGTTTTTTTCTTATTTTGAGAAAGTTTTAAAATTAATTCAGGTCTAAAGCAAAAAAGTCAACTTGAATTAATTGTTCGAGGGGGTGAGTAAGGGTAAAAAGCAGGCCAGTCATAATCTGCAGTTATCAGGACTTCATCCTTCATATAAAGAAGCACTTCTGCCATGAGACCAAAACTTTTAATTGACCTCTTTGGCATTTAAAACAAACTTTAGGAGTCATATTACTGGAGTCACCATGAAGAATAATTTCTACTCTTTCCTAATTGGCCTACTTCTTATTGTCAGCCCATCTATATCATGGGCAACACACTTGATGGGTCTGGACATCTCTTATGAGTGTACAGGTACATGTACTTATAGAATTTATGCAAACGTGTATTACGATTGTACGGGATCTGCTGCGGCATCTTGGATTCCGGTAAACATGGCCAATGCACCTACGGCATCTTCTCAGATGTCGAATTTTGATTTTGAACCCCAAACTGCAGGCTGTGCAGACCCTACTCCGATAGGAAACTGGACAGTTCAAAGTTTTGTCGAAGTTACCCCTATATGCCCCGACCTTTTGGCCAACCCTGCCAACCACCCTACAGGCTGTCTAAGCCTTGGTGGTAACCCACCGATTAACGGTGCTGCAGAGGCCATCTACTACAGAGACTACGACTTCTGTAACGTCGGTGCCAACTGTAACAAGTATAACCTAACTTATGGTTCTTGCTGTAGAAACAGTGTAATCACCTCTGGATCTGCAGATGAAGGCCTATACACAGGAGATACCCAGATTGACCTCGGAATTACTCCTTGTAACAGTTCTCCTCGATTCGTAAATCCTGTAACAGGTGAGTCTGTACCACCTATCGCATACATCTGTGAGGGGCAGCTTTCCACCTTCAACCAGGGTGCATTTGACCCTGATGGAGACTCCCTTTCCTACGAACTAGGACCTTGTAGCAGTGGAGCCCTTGGTCAGGTAACCTATGATCTTGCAAATGGCTTCTCAGCTACTGCTCCACTCGGTCCCACATGGGATGTAACCATTAACCCACTAACAGGGGACTTGACCTTTACCCCCTCACCTACAGGAGCTGTACAGGTTGCCGTAATCTGTATCATCGTAAAAGAATGGAGAAATGGAGTTCAGATTGGACAGGTAGTGCGTGATATCCAAGTTACGGTACTCAGTTCAGGTCTCTGCCCATTCCCCAACCCGACTACGGGTGGTGTTCAAAATGTATCCGTAGACTCCAATGCCGTTGGATCGTTGTCATACGACCAGGTTGCCGTCTGTGCTGGCGCTGAAGTTTGTTTTGACGTACCAACCATTCCTGCCGATACCTCTCTAAACTACACCATGTTCTGGGGTGGTAACCTGCCTGGAGCAACTTTTGTAGATGCCAATGACCCCGCCATTACAGATACCATTACAGGTAAAGCACCCGTAGGCCGATTCTGTTGGACACCTCCACTGGGATTCAGAGGAACTTATTTCTTCCTTTTGACGGTTCAGGACGACGCTTGTCCTATCCCCGGTATCAACCAGTTTACCATTGTCATCAACGTATTCGATGGAGAAAGTGCTTTTACGTCAACTTTTGACAGGTTAGGCTGTAATGAAGTAGAACTCTCAGTCGTACCAAATAATAACATTCCAGGATTCAGCCCAGACCTTGTCGCCGTAGAGTGGTATGGTAATGGTAACCTTGAATTCAACCCGAATATTAATGACTCCTCCTTTATACATTACTATCCAGCACCTGATACGTATTTCTATTCCGTATTGGTAACGGACGAGCTAGGTTGCTCAACCACCCTGACGGGGATTGTACCACTCAATGAAGGAGCCATCGCAGATGCAGGCCAGGATGTTACCATCTGTTCAAATGACCCGCTTACCCTTGGTACTCCGTCTATTCCCGGACAGACCTACTCATGGTCTCCTGGTACCAACCTCAGTGCAACTTCAATAGCCCAGCCAAACTTTGGATATCAAAATACTTCTGATACAACTGCCAATTTCGATTATGTTCTCACTGTCTCAGACGGAATTTGTACCACATTTGACTACCTGACAGTATCAGTAAATGCAGCGGTTGAAGCCAACATACAGCCGGCCACTCCAAGCATATGCCCTGGTGATTCGATTACCCTAACGGCTATTCCAAACATTGGTGATGCAAGCTCGACAACCTTCCTGTGGAGTACGGGAGATACTTCTGAGTCCATCAGGGTTTCACCTTCTGTAAATACAACTTACTCTGTAATCATATTCAGCGACTCTGCCGGGGGCTGTTCTTCACTTCCTACCGACATTGAGGTTCAGGTTGTCCCTGTACCAGCTGCTAATATTACCGGAGATGCCGGCATTTGTCCGGGCGGATCTACCACCTTAACTGCTTCCGGAGGCGATACCTATTTATGGAGTACTGGAGCAACAGGTAATCAGATCACATTTAGCAACTTTGCCTCTGATACAACCATTTGGGTAGTGCCTTTGAACGCCAATGGCTGTCAGGGTACAGCTGATTCCGTGAGGCTGGTCGCCAATGAGGTTCCGACAGCCTTCTTCGACAACAATACTGCTTGTGAAGGCGGTCAGACCAGCTTCGAAGATGCCTCTACCCTTAACTCAGGAAATATTGTAGCATGGGAGTGGGAATTTGGAGATGGAACAACTTCCAACCTTCAGGATCCTTCGCATTCCTATACCAGTGCAAGTGCGTTCTTCGTATCCTTGACAGTTACAAGCGACAATGGATGTCAGGATGAATACTTAAGAGAAGTAATTGTCCAGCCAAGTCCGCAGATTGATTTCAATTTCACCGAGGTATGTGAAGGTGATGGAAGTCAGTTTACGAGCACTACCACCCTTGCTAATCCAGGGGTTATAGATCAGTACTACTGGGACTTCGGGGATGGAGCTATTGATTCCGGCTTCCAGGTTACCCACACATTTGGTGCATATGGATTCTACAATGTAAACTTGACAGTTACTTCTACCCAGGGTTGTTCAAATACATTCGCCAAGACGACCAAGGTGAATCCAAACCCTCTAGCGGACTTCTCTCTTCAGAGTGCTTGTGTGGACTCGACAACCTTCTTTACCAACTTGGCTACTGTCCCTGGAGACTTTGACTTTGTAGCAGATTGGTCATGGGATTTCGGAGATGATCCAACCAGCCCAGACAACTTCTCTACAAGCATCAACCCAGGGCATGCCTATGCTTCAGGTGGAACCTACTCCGTTACGATGGAGGTTACAACCGATAAAGGATGTACCAATCAGATTATTAAAGAAATCATCATTAACCCCCATCCTACTGCTGACTTTGTCTACGACCAAAGTTGTGAAGATATCCAAACAACCTTCACCGCATTGGTCAATACAGGTCCAACATCTGAGATCATCAACTATAAGTGGGACCTTGGCAATGGACAGACTTTTGACGGCATCAGCTTTGAAAGGGCAACTACAGTCTTTCAGAACTTTGGAGGAGACGGTACTTACGATGTTACCCTTATTGCAGTAGCAACTGGAAATTGTACTGATACAGTTACCAAAGCCGTGGTGATCAATCCAAAGCCAAATGCAAGATTTGGAGCACCTCCAGTCTGTCTATTTGACTCTACCCAATTTACCAACCTAACTGAGATTGATGCAGGAACCATCGAATCATGGATTTACGACTTTGGAGATAACAGCTCTGTCTTTGGTGCGAATCCTAGCCATCAATACCGCCAGGATGGAATTTATGACGTTACCATCTCTGTCGTATCTGATAGTGGATGTACCGATGATTACAGCCAAAAAGTAGAAGTATGGGAACTTCCTGAGTTCAACTTATTCCAAAACGATACAGTATGCTTCGGTGATCAAGCAAGGCTATTAGCAGTAAGCTCACCTGAGTTCAATGTTACCTGGCATCTGGATAATGTAACAAGCGAAATCATCAACAGAGGAAACAGCTTCATTACAGATCCTGTACCATTTACTTCTACCTTCTATGCGGAGGCTACCTCTCAGTTTGGATGTGTAAGCGAAAGAATCCCTGTAACGGCCTTTGTAAGAGATGCTGAGTCCTTTGAACTATTTGTAAGTGATTCTGTGGTAGAAATGCCACAAGCCCTTGTAAACTTTGGCCTTGGGTCTACTACCGGAATCAATAACTATAGTTGGAGCTTCGGTGATGGAACCACCTCATCTGCTTCAGACCCAAGCCACCAGTACAATACACCAGGTCTTTATGAAGTAAAGTTGGATCTTGAAGACGAATTCGGTTGCGAAATCAGCCTGGTAGATTACATTGAGGTCAAGAGAATCTCAGTTATTAAAGCTGCATCTGCATTCTCTCCTAACAATGACGGAGTGAATGAGACCTTCTATGTCGCCTTCCATAACGTAACCAATTTCAACGTACAAATCTTCAACAGAACGGGGCAATTGATATACGAGTCTGCAGATCCCAACTTTGAATGGGATGGGACCAAAGACGGAAGAGCCTTGCAAGAAGGTGTATATGTCTATGTGGTTAGTGGAAACGACCTTGATGGCAACAACATCCAGGAAGTAGGAACAGTTACGCTTTTGAGATAAAATAGCGTACTCAACATATAAAGCGGCTGAATCATAAAGATTCAGCCGCTTATTTTTTAGGTCTTGGTTTAGGTAAAGTGAAGTCCTTTAGAATGCAACACCAATGGTAAAGGCTGTAGAATGATTCAATCCTGCTACTGGAACAAATGACCTTGTCTGAGCTGATTCCCAAACGGCTTCCTTGAACCTGTCATAAGAGGCATCAAATTCTACACCGACACGGAAGATCTTAAGCACCTTGATATTAGCGCCTAGCAATACCCCCATTCCAGGGCGAACGCTTCCGCCAACAATGTTGTCGTAATTTTCCTGAATAAGATTGTCTCCAACAACTGTAACAGGGATAAAAAGCCCGGGATACAAGTCCAGTTTGTTGCCTATCATGAAGTGCTTCTCAACCCCCAAGATACCCTTAAGGTCTTGTCTTACAGCTGAATAATTAGTATTAACCCCATCACTTACAGTATACTGCAGGTTATCAACGCCTGCGCCAAGCCTCAATGCCCATTTCTTCTTGGAAAGAATTCTCAGGTTCCCTGTCAGGGTAGTACTTCCCTTGTAATCAATGGTGGTTCCTGCTGAACTGATTCTGTCCAGGTTGAAGCTGCTGACATTAAATGTCAGTGCGACTCGTTGTGCCTTCAGGCCCATAAAGCTGAAACACATGAGTGCTAAAAAAAGGAGAGAGTTTTTCATCGCTTATATATTAATTGTACATGGGTCAGATTATACTGGTTGTGGAAGATACGCTGCGAGATGGATCTCGTTACCTTATTTTTCGCTTTGTTATCACCCGTGCTTTGATCGGGGAAAAGCGTGAAGCTCAGCGGCTTCGGTCAAGTATCTTATAGCCAATGACCCAGCGAGAAAAACACTGTTGCACAAAAAAAGTCCAAACCCACTTTTTAGCAGGTTTGGACGTATTTCGAAGTTACTTTTCGCAATGTTGGCCACGTAATGGGCCAGGGTTGGGTATTTTGTTCAGGGATTCAGGAGAGATTGAAAAGTAACACCTGGGAGCTAATTATAAGTAGGTTCAACCCTTCTTACATTCATGGCAATATCCTGTCCTTGTTCATTCTGTGAAATATTGAACTGCACGGTATCGTCTTCTTCCAAATCATTGAAATCATCTCCATCTGCCATCCAGGTATAATGGAAGTAAAGATTGTTAGGTGGCATATGAATAAATCCATATCCGTTTTTCAATGAAAGTACCTTGGATTGAAGAATTTGCTCATTGCTACCGGGAACCCTTTGGGGTTGGTAAGCAGGTGCCTTCTTTTCTTTTGGAATAAACAATTCATTGACCATGGTTCCCTCAAGTTCAGGATCCTCTTCGTCAATCAATTCATGCATGAAAACGGGATATGTAGACTCGTTGAGCAAATCGATAGAAGTCACTGTCTTGCGGAATTTTCCGGTTCTTTCGTCGGTATACTCAAACTCCCATCCAAGTACCATTATACTGATGCCCAATGAATTAAGTTTCCTTACCAGGGGAATGTAATCGCTGTTACAGGCAATCAATACAAGAACGTTGTACTTTTTGAGGTTAGCCAATTCATAAGCTTCAAGTGCCATCCATACGTCGACACCTTTTTCCTCAATCCTTCCGTCCTTGATTCTTAATGGTAAATAGTGGGTTACTACGCCTTCAGACATCAGAATATCATCGAAGATTCTTTCATTCAAAATTCTATTCTGACCATTCTGATTGTAATCGTAGGCGTTTAATCTACCTCTGAAATAGTGAGCGTCGACAATCTTACAGTATTTCGCGTCGACATCTTCTTCGAGAGCCACTTGTTGTCTGATGAACTCATGTAGACCAGAAATACTTAACCTGGCCTTTCTCTCGTGCTCGTAGTTATAATAATTACTTACGTGTGCAAAATAATTCCCGTCATAGAATATTCCAATCTTTATAAGATTCTGGTTCATTTTTTATATTGTTTCGAAAAAATAAAATTTACTTTCTTTAAAATAAATGACAGTGTCGCTTGGAGGGGAATTTGAGATTACATATCCAGAATACAAAATTAGTACCTGATTATCAGTACCTTTCATCTTTATCCATCCGTTGTAGTGTGCTGCAAAAGATCAGCAATTAACAACATTTTTCCATAAAAAAAAATAGATATTTCCGAAGTTTAACAGGCACGGTATCAGCCTTTTATCAGGATAAAATATTAATGATCTCAAATCAAAAGATATAAATTACCCAACAATTTCGCTTATTTATTCCGGACACAGGTAGCTATAGTTTGGGGGATTTTAATATATAACGTTTAAGAACTACTTTAATTATTTGCATTAAACCAAAATATTCGACAAATGAAAAACCTTATCTTGCTAAATTATTACCCAGCAGAAATACTAACGACAAAATTAGCCGTAAAGCATTAAAAACCAGGAAAATACCTTAGCTCCTTGCACTAAAAACCAAGCAGATTGACAAATTTAAAAGAAGGATATTTGATCGAAAATGTAAAAATTTCAATAAAATAAATTGAAATCATTTAATTTCTTACTTAACCATAGGCCTAGGGTCAAAAATAAGGGCATAGCTATCCCAGCAGGTAAGAGGGAATCATACCTATTATTTTGCAATAGAATCGTATTAAATTAAAATTTCGGAGTCCGAAATTCCTACTTTATTTTTTTTCAAATCTCGCTAAATCCAGTATATGGCCTAAGTACTTCAGGGATAATGATTTTTCCATTTTCGCCCTGGTACTTTTCCAATAAGGCTGCCATGATACGAGGCAAGGCCAAAGCACTTCCATTCAGCGTGTGAGCAAGCTGGTTCTTTTTGTTCTCAGACTTGAACCTTAGTTTCAAGCGATTGCTCTGGTAAGTTTCGAAATTGGATACAGAACTGACTTCCAGCCATCTTCCCTGTCCAACGCTGAACACTTCCAAGTCATAAGTCTTTGAAGAAGTGAAGGTCATATCTCCTGTACATAACAGGAGCCTTCTATAGGTGAGTTCCAGGGCATCCAACAAAGCCTCCACATGCTGGGTCATTTCCTCCAACACATCATAAGACTTATCGGGATGCACAAGCTGAACGATTTCGACCTTATCGAACTGATGTAACCTGTTTAGGCCTTTAACATCTGCACCATAACTTCCTGCCTCACGACGGAAACACGGGGTGTAACCGCATAGCTTGACAGGAAATTCATCCATTTTGAGAAGATTTCCTCGGTAAAGGTTGGTAATTGGAACCTCTGCGGTGGGAATCATGAATAGGCCATCTCTTTCGATGGTGTACATCTGGCCTTCCTTATCAGGCAATTGCCCTGTGGCGTAGGCTGAGGCTTCATTCACCACCAATGGAGGCATAATTTCTTTATAGCCCTTTTTCCCGGCGAAATCCAGGAAGAAGCTGATCAAAGCTCTTTGAAGACGTGCCCCTTTTCCGATGTAAACAGGGAAACCAGAACCAGTCAACTTAACTCCCAGTTCCCAATCTATGATGCCCAGATCTGTCGCCAGATCCCAGTGAGGCTTTAATTTAAAAGACTCGTCATAAGGAAATTGCTTTTCATGAACCACCACGTTATCCTCGGGATTTTTGCCAACAGGAACTGATTCATGAGGAACATTTGGGAGGATCACAAGGGTTTTCTCCAACTCGGCATCGACCTCTCTACTCTTGTCCTCTAACTGCTTGATTTCATCTTTAATCTTTCCGGTCTTCTGCTTGGCTTCGTTGGCTTCATCCTTCTTGCCTTCCTTCATCAATTTGCCAATACTCTTCGAAATTTGATTCATTTCCGACCTAAGATCATCCAGGTTCTTCTGAATATTCTTGCGTTCATCGTCCAGATCCAGAACCTGCTTGATAACAGTCCCGGCATCACTCAATTTCTTCTGTTCAAGTTTGGCTGCAATCTCTCCAGCCTGATTTCTCAACTTAGGTACTTCTAACATAATTTAGCTGATCCAAATTTCTGGCGGCAAACTAACAAATTGACTTGAGATCCGTATAGTAAAGCCTGTTAAATTGCTGTTTATTCTGAAAAATACCTTTGAGATTTCCTTGAAGTAAAAAAACTCAACAAAAAATTGATATTTTTTCCATAAACAGATCGATTATATTGGAATCTCACAAAAGGTTTATTTACATTTGCAGCAATCAATCCTACTAGTCCTGTTTCCTTCAGGACAACAGAATCACCAAATCAAAGAATTTTTCAACAAATCACTCCTTTCATTTCCCGGAGTCAGGATACTCCGAAGCGCTTACAGACAATTTTATGTACGACATTATTGAACTTAATAACAATGATATCTCGGAATTACGGGATATAGCCCAGAAACTTAGTATTAACGAAGTAGATAAATTAGGGAAACAAGATCTAATTTTTAAGATTCTTGACCGACAAGCATTGATGCCTGCTTCTGAATTGGCCAATCTTAAGGCGAGCACACCAGCACCTGTAGCGGTGGACACTCCTAAAGAAGAAGATTCTGAATCAGGAGATAGCAAAAATGAGACAAAAGAAGTAGAAGAAGAAGTTGAGGCAAAACCTGTCAAAAAGACCAGGACCTCAAGAGCCAGAAAACCTAAGGCTGAGAAAGAAAAAGCCGAGAAAAGCACCAAAAGATCCAAGAAGGAAGCAGTTGAAGAGGTTGCTCCTGTGGCAGAAGAAGTTGTAGAGGAAGAAACCAAGGTAGAGGCCGAAGCAGAAGTAGAAGCAGAGAGCAAGGAAAAGGAAACACCTGTATCCAAAGAAAGTTCTCCAAGCGACATCATTATCATTGATGATCCAGAGCCCAAACAGCGCAGAGGAAGAAAAAGAAATTCCAGAAATGACCATGAGTCGGACAAGAAAAACTCCGAAATGGAACAGAAGCTGGAGCTTGACGGTGCTATATCCAACCAGGGTGTATTAGAAGTTATCCCAGAAGGTTATGGCTTCCTTAGATCGACCGAATACAACTATCTACCTTCACCGGATGATATCTATGTTTCTCCCTCCCAAATAAAACTTTTTGGTCTCAAGACAGGTGATACTGTTTTTGGCCAAATCAGGCCTCCAAAGGATGGCGAAAGATACTTTGCCCTGCTAAAGGTTGAAAGCATCAATGGCCGTACTCCTGAAGAAGTAAGGGATAGAATTTACTTTGACCACCTTACTCCACTTTTCCCTGACGACCGTTTCAAGTTGTCAGAAGAGAATCCGGAAGACCTTTCCTTAAGAATCATTGACCTGTTTTCACCTATTGGTAAAGGCCAGCGCGGTTTAATCGTAGCACAGCCTAAAACCGGTAAGACCATTCTGCTACAAAAGGTAGCCAATGCCATCGCTGCCAATCACCCTGAAGCCTACCTGATCATCCTCTTGATCGACGAACGTCCGGAAGAGGTAACAGATATGGCCAGAAACGTGAATGGAGAAGTGATTGCCTCTACCTTTGATGAGCCGGCAGAAAGGCATGTACAAGTAGCCTCTATCGTATTGGAGAAAGCCAAGCGAATGGTAGAATGTGGGCATGATGTTGTGATCCTGTTAGACTCAATCACAAGGCTTGCACGTGCATACAACACCAATCAGCCTGCCTCAGGTAAAATCCTTTCAGGTGGTGTAGACGCCAATGCATTACATAAGCCGAAGCGTTTCTTCGGTGCAGCAAGGAATGTAGAAAACGGTGGTTCTTTAACCATCCTTGCTACTGCCCTTATCGAGACCGGTTCAAAAATGGATGAAGTAATCTTTGAGGAATTCAAGGGTACCGGTAACATGGAACTTCAATTGGATCGTCGCCTGGCAAACCGCAGAATTTACCCGGCCATTGACGTTACAGCCTCAGGTACTCGCCGTGAGGATCTCCTGATGGACCCGTCTGACATTAACCGCATATGGGTACTGAGAAAGTTCATGGCAGACATGAATCCGATCGAGGGAATGGAATTCCTGCGCCAGCGCATGAACAATACCACAGACAACGAAGAATTCCTGCTTTCCATGAATGGATAAGGGATTTTTTAATAGATAAAAAAGGGAATGCTTTTCGGCATTCCCTTTTTTCATTTAACATCCTGCCCTACTCAGGCATATTTAATGTCATGTACATAGTCGATGATTTCGTCTGGCAACAATCCTCGAACGTGGCCTTTGTATTTGATCACTTCTCGAACGATGGTAGAGGAGATCATGGCTGTTTTGGGACTACTAAGCAAATGTACAACCTCCAATTCAGGTGCCATGTGCTTGTTGATCAGTTCGATGGGCTGTTCGTAAGTGAGGTCTTGCGGATTGCGTAGGCCTCTAAGGATGAAGCTCGCCTCTTTTTCCCTGGCAAACTCAATGGTGAGTCCCGTATAATAATCAACTTTAATATTGGGATGCTCACTGAAGCAGGCTTCGAGCATGTTGATCCTTTCCTCCAGGGAAAAGAAATACTTTTTGGCACTGTTTACACCTACTGCAACGATTATTTCATCGAACAATGCCTTTCCACGAAGGACAATTTCGGTATGTCCCAGGGTAATGGGATCAAAAGAACCAGGGAAGATAGCTCTACGCATAGCTTAAAATTTGATCTAATCATCAAATTAAAAAGTTTGCTTCAAGAAACCTGAATATCTCGGGAAATTGTAAGAATTCTTTTCAGCTCAAGGAGAAAAAACTCAGGCTGGAACTTCCATACTTACGGACTGATTCAAAGGAATTCATTCCAGAAAAGTCATTTTGACTGGCATGTTCGACTACTAGCAGGCCGTCTTCTTCAAGCAGTGGATTTTGCAGAATGGTCTCTACCATTGACTCTTGCCCCTTCATGGCATAGGGGGGGTCCATAAATATAAAGTCAAACTTTTCAGTAGTTTGGCGAAGGTATTTGACAACGTCTGAACGAATTTCCTGGCCTTTTTTTATCCCAAGCTCCATTTTGGCTTTTTTGAGGGCTTCGATGCACTTTCGTTCGCGATCTACACTCACTACATCCATTGCACCTCTACTTAGGCATTCCAGGCTAATGTTTCCAGTACCTGAAAATAAATCAAGGACTTTACATTCCTCCCAATAAATGCGGTGTTGAAGAATATTGAACAATGCCTCCTTTGTTCGATCAGTTGTAGGCCTTACGGGTAAGCCCTTTGGGGATTGAATTTGCCTGCCACCATATTTACCTCCGATGATTCGCATATTTAAGGGCTTCGCATTTTTTAGACAACCAAATAACGCCAGCTTGTTAAATCCTGTCTATTATCGTACTCACTTCCCTTCATTTCCATAAGGGAAATTTCCTCCCAATGGATGCCGTATACTTCCCAGTGAATTGCATTGCCAATGCGATTTTCTCCCATGAACCAAGCCTTAAGGTGCTTATTCTCAAAGCCTGAAGCCTGTCTTACCAGTTGTAGATAATAGAGAACGTCAACTTCTGTGCGACACAAAAAATGATTCGCCAAGATAAGTTTTCCTTCTTGAAACAGGCAAAGGATAACCTTATTCCCTTCAAATAATACGAATACCTCTTGCTCTTCATGAGCCTGGCGGTAGCCTATTGATAGTACTGTGGAGACGGGATGAAGCAGTTGGAAATCCATGATGTAATGATCCAGGATATGTTTTAGGACAGGCTGGATATTCATGAATAATTGGGACTCCATAAAGGCAAGTGGAATCCTGAGCAATTCATCGCCAAACAATTGTTCGTCAATCAACAGACGTCCAAGGGCAGCCTCATATCTGCTGTCATGATACTTATCAGGCACAAGGAAAAATGAAGATTCACTTAGAAATACCTGCACTTCGACATATTTTTCTCCTAAAATTTTTTCTTTTTCAAGTAAAAATCTGAGAAAATTTTCCTGGCTCAAAAGTCCTGTATTTTCAAAACTTTTGGCTTTTAACCATTCTCCCAGAGGGTTTAACAAAACATATCTCAGTTTGCCCGGTTCAATGGATATGACCAGCCGGCAGGTAGTCCTTTGCTCCTCCCCAAGGGGCTTGTTCAACAAGACCTGGGTCCGAAAAGGGCCTTCTGGTTCTTGCGATTCAGCAAACCAAATATGATGATCAGGGATGGACACTAAGGATAATTTTTAGTTTACGAATATCGGCATAAAAAACACGTCTTTTGTCTGGAAATTATCAAAACTCTTACATTTTGCGATTTCTGCTAACAGTTAATAAGTGTTTTTCGTAATTTATTGAGTGAAAGACTTGCAAAATTAATAATAATGAAAAAAATAGGAATCTCTTTTTTGTTGCTTTTTGGTCTGCTTGGACAACAGCTAATGGCACAACTTGAAGAGCAAAAATTCAGTCTGTTGGACAGGGTTGTTCCGCATGTGGGTTTCGTTCAAATGATACCTTTTCAGACAGTCGATGATGCTCTTGGGCCTGAAACCATACGAGACATCTTTGCCAACAGGGGAACAGTGATCTTCACTAACTTCCATGTAGGAGCTTATACAACCATATTTCACCATAAAGATGTGGTGAGTGTAGGTATTGATAACAGTGTTCAGATTGGAATTAGTCCGAATTTTCAGAGTCCGGCGCTCCCGACTGCCTACAATATCCAGGTTCCAATCTTCATCATGGGCAGGCTTGGAGCAGGATCAACCCCATATAATCAGCAGCAGATCGGAATCAGCGCTGGTATTGGTGGGTCAATCAATCACATGAAGTTTACCATGTTCAGACCTAATGACAACACCGCTATCGATGATGCTGCTGTGGTCAGGACTACAACTTTTGTAACTCCTTCTGCTGTTTTGGAGCTGTCCTACAGAAATCTGATTGGCAGGCTTCACCTGGGTCTAGCGCCAGTCAATACCCGAGTAACCGATGAATTTATTGGGGTAAGTCCTGCGCTTATTGAAGAAAATCAGGCAGTACACGGAATATTTGGATATGGATTGATCTACCACTTCAATTAAACGAAATAAAGCATCCATTTTGGTGCTCAAAGCTGTTGGGAGTTAGGCTCTCGACAGCTTTGTTTTTTTATGAGAAAAATCGAATTTTCGGCATGATAACAATTGTAGGTGCGGGAATAACTGGCCTGGTAACAGCAGCCTATTTGAAAAAATCAGGATTCAGCGTCCAGCTTTTTGATAGCAGGGAACAGGCTGGGGGAAACATTCGAAGTTTTCAAAAGGGCAGGTATCTGTTGGAATTGGGGCCGAACTCTTTGGTATTAAATGACGAACTCTACAATTTTTTAGAGGAATGGGGGTTGGACGATCATATTCTCCAGGCAGATCCAAAAGCTAAATTCCGATTTATCCTAAAAAAAGGGAAATACAGGAAACTGCCCACTGGCCCGATTTCTTTATTGACATCCAGGACATTGAGTTTTAAAGCAAAAGGAGCCCTAATCAAGGAAAGAAATTTGCCCCCTCAGTTTGTAAATGGAGATAGCATCGATGCATTTTTCAGGAAAAGACTTGGGGACGAGTGGACAGATTATGTGGTCTATCCCTTTATTTCGGGTGTATTTGCAGGAGATCCCAGGCAGCTACTCATAGAAAAGGCATTTCCAAGAATCCTCAAACTGGAAGAGGAGCATTCCTCGCTGATCAGAGGGATGATGGCCAACAGAAAATCCCAGAATCATCGTGGAACCATTTCTTTTTCTGGAGGCATACAACAGATGACCAACAGGTTGGGTCATTATCTCAGGAATGAACTCTTTCTGGATCATCCTTTGTTAGCCATTCGTGAGGGAAAAGATAAAAAGTGGGGTTTGCAATTCAAGCAAAAGGAAATTGAGACAGATTGGCTTGTTCTTTGCATTCCTTCTTATCAAGCGGGTCGGCTTATCCGGGAGTTTTATTCCGAGACCAGCATTGCCTTAAATCAAGTCGAATACCCTCCGGTATCCATGGTATACAGTGCTTACAAAAGGAAGGCGGTCAAACACAAGCTCAACGGCTTTGGTGCCCTTCATAACCATAAGGAAAAATCATTTGCTTTAGGGAGTATTTTCAATAGCAGTGTATTTCCAGACAGGTGTCCTGAAGATGAAGTATTGTTGACGACTTTTGTAGGTGGGGCAATGTATCCTGAAAGGGCAAAACTGGAAAATGAGGAGTTGTGTATCAAGGTGAATGAAGAATTAAGTAAACTTTTAGGTATTAGGGAAAAGCCTGTGATGCAACACGTTCAGCGGTGGCCTCGGGCAATTCCACAGTATACAGAAGGCTTCCTGGCCTCCGATGAGCAAAAATCTTCGTTAGAGGATAAAGGAATTTTCCTATCTGGCAACTGGACAGGAGGCATTTCGGTGCCGGACAGCATAAAAAGTGGCCAGGAACTTGCGAAAAAGTTGATGAGTTTGAAAGATTTGCCAGGAAGATGATCTTTAAGTTGGCGAATAGCCGAATGGCAATTATCTTAGCGGCGGTCACACGCATTAATTACAATCTCACATGAGTATCCTCGTCAATAAAGACTCTAAAATCCTGGTTCAGGGCTTCACTGGAAAGGAAGGCTCTTTCCACGCCTCTCAAATGATTGAATATGGCACCCAAGTAGTGGGTGGTGTTACTCCTGGCAAAGGTGGTATGACTCACCTTGATCGTCCGGTCTTCAATACGATGAAAGAAGCAGTTGCTACCACTGGTGCAGACGTTTCTATCATCTTTGTTCCTCCACGCTTTGCTGCTGATGCCATTATGGAAGCAGCTGATTCGGGTGTAGGGCTGGTAATCACCATCACTGAGGGAATTCCTGTAAAGGACATGATTTATGTAAAGAAGTACATAGATGATAGAGGGGTAAGGATGATCGGTCCTAACTGCCCGGGGGTAATCACTCCAGGAGAAGCAAAGATTGGTATCATGCCAGGTTTTATCCATAAGCCTGGAAAAATTGGAATCATCTCTCGTTCAGGTACATTGACTTACGAGGCTGTATTCCAGTCTGGACAGGCCGGATTTGGTCAGTCTACTTGTGTAGGAATTGGAGGAGACCCAATCATTGGAACTCCGCATATAGATGTTGTCAAGATGTTCCACGAAGACCCTGATACAGAAGCGATCATTTTGATCGGTGAGATCGGTGGTAACAATGAGCAGATTGCTTCTGAGTGGATCAGAGACAACTATAACAAGCCTGTTGTAGGCTTTATAGCAGGGCAGACAGCCCCTCCGGGAAGAAGAATGGGACATGCCGGTGCAATTGTAGCCGGAAGTGATGACACTGCAAGAGGCAAGATGGACTTCATGGAGAAGTGTGGCATCCACGTAGTGGAAACACCTGCGGAAATCGGTTCTACCCTGGCCAGAGCGCTAGGTGCAGCTACCGTCTAAATTTGTGAAACTCACTACTATATATGAGCTGGTCCCTGGCAGGATCAGCTCTTTTTTTGTGATTTGGAAGGCTAAAAGGGCAGCGCAAAAAGTTTTTTTTACCCTGCCCTTTTTTTATTTTAAAAGAAAAAATGACTACCAAAGCCTACTTCGGCTCATTGAGCATCCTTTTTATTGCCATGATTGGGGGGCAGTTGATTTTTGCAGCAGTTGCTTACTACCTGAACCTGGATGGCCCTGTGTCTCCTGATCCAGAGATTGCAAATATTCTTTTGTATGTGGTACCCATTGCAGCATTGGGAGCTATTGGTAGCTCAGGTATCGTTTTTAACAATATCCTTGGCCAGATCAAGGATGAAGATTCCCTTCTGTCAAAAACCAATCAATACCGCTCAGCTTTTATTGTAAAGCTCGCTATGCATGAGGGAGTAGGCCTTTTTGCTCTGGTAGGGTATTTCCTTACGGCCAATATGGTTTTTCTGGGCATTGCAGCCATAATTATTCTCATTCAGTTTACGATGAGGCCCAGGCCAGAAAGGGCGATTGAGCAAATGAAACTAAAAGGTGAACATAAAAGCATCTTACAAGACGAAGATGGTATCATTTCCTAATTGGAATATATAGGGGTTAATTTTTAAATTAGGTGTTCTGAGCGCATGTTTAGCGCTCTAAGTTCTGAACCCTGACAGGGTTATAAGCTTGTCAGGGTTCCCAAAATCCGTCAAAATCGCTAACAAAATGGCTGCTTACGCAAAGGCGTTACTAATCGCAATACCCGGTTTTCTGCTCCTAATCCTAATAGAAGCACTTTATGGACACTTTGTCAAAAATCAGACCCTGACACAGGCAGACACCATAGCCAGCCTCAGCTCAGGAATGACCAATATCGTCAAAGACTCCCTCAAATTGATTTTGATGATCCTGCCGTATAGCCTTTTGGTGAATTACTTTTCCATCACCACCATGGAAAATAGCACCTGGGTCTACATAATCGCCTTTATCGCCCTAGATTTTTCTTCCTACTGGATACACCGAATCAGCCATAGCATCAACCTGTTTTGGAACAAACACGCAGTTCATCACTCAAGCGAAGAATTTAACCTGCCCGCAGCCCTGCGCCAATCCATATCAAATCTTCTTGGAATCTGGAGCATATTTCTCCTCCCCGCAGCCCTTTTGGGAATTTCCCCACAAGTGATTGCCATTCTAGCTCCCCTACATCTTTTTATGCAGTTTTGGTACCACACCAAGCACATTCCTAAACTGGGATTCCTCGAATATCTGATCGTAACTCCTTCCCAACACCGGGTTCATCATGCCATCAATCCCGAATACCTGGACAAAAATCTGGGAGCCATATTTCCCTGGTGGGATCGGATGTTCGGCACCTTCCAGGAAGAGCTGGATGATGTCCCTCCTGTTTATGGCATCACCAGACCCATGAGTACATGGAATCCTGTCAAAATCAATTTCAAGCATGTAGGATTGCTTTTCATGGATGCATGGAGAACAAAAAATATTTGGGATAAATTCAGGATTTGGTTCATGCCCCTGGGCTGGCGCCCGGCAGACGTCATCGAAAAATACCCAGTCCACAAGATTGAAGATGTTTACAATTTTGAAAAATACAATCCAGAAATGCCCAAAGGCCTCATGGGCTGGTCATGGTTCCAACTCAGCATGACTTTCCTCCTCCTGATATTTATGTTCTGGCAGTTCGTTGAGATCAATTTTCCAATGCTTTTCTACTATGGAGCCTTTCTGTTTGTAGGCGTTTATGGCTTCACTTCTCTAATGGACAGAGATAAAGAAGCCGTCTTTATTGAAGTAATTCGAGGCCTTGCCGGAATTAGCTGGATCCTGATCAATGGAGACTGGTTCGGTATTGGAAAACTCATTCCCTTTGGACAATGGATCATCCTTTTCTACTTTGGATTGACTGCTATTGGAGGCATTTACTTTCGAACCAAAAAAGATGTTCCAGAGAAACAGAAGTTTGAGGTTTCAAAAGCCTAGCACTCAGAAAAAAAATTATAGAATCCAAAGGTTTCTCCACTCCTCATAACATACATCCCTACATCGCGTAGCCTGACAAGGTTTTTAAATCTCAGGAAGTAGAATTAGTGGCCTCAACCAATCATTCCCTTAGTCCGGGATCTGGCCTTACAAAGACCTACTAAAAGGGAGGCGTTCAATTAATTCTTTAATAGTTTAGAAGCCTGATAATAAGAAGGCCGTCCTTTCTAGGACGGCCTAATTGGTGTTTGCTGGTCGGTATATTAAGGCTGAATATCAATGTTTTCGGTCTTGGAAAAATAGCGCGCCCAAGTTTCCCCTCCTTTAGAGGTTCCTTCCTGAAGGGTCTGCCGATGAAATCGTTCAATGATGATCCTCCCTAGACCAACTCCGAGGCCATTGATTTTATCCGCAGAAAGGATGATGGAAGTAGCTCCAGGATCAGTAGTCGAAAAGACCTTGGCATCCCCTTCGTTTGGCCCATTTACAGTAACGGTTATTGTCTCATCTGTTCCCAATGCATCTCCAACCCAACTCAAAGTATAGGAAGATCCCTTTTTTAAAGGTGCGAGCGTAGCAGGGAGATCGATGCTTTTGGCTGCAATAACTTGATTGACGAAGGTGCTGCCATCCAGATCAGTATACTCAAATTCTCCAGTGGGTGCGACACCTGCCAGATCTCTCTCATAGTACCCAAACAAAGCCTTAAAGGCCATTGAAGATCCATCGATCGTAACATCAGCGGGAGAAGTCAGCTGTAATTTCGTACCAAAGGTCGAACCCAATTTGAAATCCGCCCTGGCATAGGTCTTATCGTCATCGCTGCTGTAGACCAGGCGGTACTCCGCAAAAATAGAGTCTTGACTCACATCACTTGAAGGCTCACTCACGCAAGAAAACATCATGGTGACAAGTGCTAATAAAGGCAGGCTAATTTTTAAGTTGCTGAATTTCATTGTTGTAATTTTTTGAAATGATTGAATAAATGATGGCAGAACCATATTTGCCTCTCTGCCCCTTATACCCTGCGTTTATCCGACACCCTTAGTCGTTCACAAAAAAAATTTCAAAAAACCCGGTCAATGTTGCTACTTCGATTTCGAATTGGAAAAATCCACTATCTCACACAAATCAAGGGAATATAAGTTATCGCTTCATTGTCTAAGAGCTACATCATACCCCTTATATACTATGCAAAGAATATCTATACTCATTTTAGCTTTATGTTTTGGCTTGCTTCAAAGCGCCTGGGCACAGGAAACTTTCCTGATCGGACTTGTCCTCAAACAAGACTCTCTCGCCCTGGAAGGCGCCAGCGTAGTCTTAACCTCTAAGGCAGACCAATCCAAGCAAGGAAGCATCACCAGTTCAAGAGGACGCTTTCGTTTCAAGGGATTAAAGCCCGGAGCCTATACACTTTCTGTTGATTTTGTAGGCTACGGTCAATTTTCCAAGGATGTAGAACTTACTGAAGGACCCAACTTTGCTGGAAGAATCATTCTGGGAGAAAAATCCTATGAGTTGGACAAGGTTGTAATCAAAGGGCAAGTACCCCCATCTCAACAAAAAGGTGATACCACAGAGTACAACAGCGATGCTTTCAAAACCAATCCTGATGCCACCACCGAGAATCTACTTGAGAAAATGCCAGGAATAACCATCCAAAATGGTCAAGTTCAAGCACAAGGGGAACAGGTCAGACAGGTTCTGGTGGATGGGAAACCATTTTTTGGAACAGACCCTAATGCAGCCCTAAAAAATCTTCCTGCTGAGGTTGTACAAAAGATTCAGGTCTTCGACCAACAGAGCGAGCAAGCGCAATCTACAGGTTTTGACGATGGAGAAACCACCAAAACCATCAATATCATTACCAAGCCAGAAACAAGAAATGGCACTTTTGGAAGGCTATATGGAGGGGGAGGATTGGAGGATTTGGACAAATTTCGTTACAACTCAGGTGGCAACATCAATGTCTTCGACAAAAACCGAAGGATTTCTATCCTTGGACAAGTCAACAACATCAACCTGCAAAACTTTGCAAGTGAAGACCTTGCTGGGGTAGCCAGTTCAGGAGGCAGAAGAAGAGGCTTCAGAGGAGGCGGTGGGGGCCCTCCAGGAAGAAGGGGAGGTAGCAATGTCTCTGACTTCCTTGTAAATGAACAAGGAGGTATTACCTCCACGAATGCTTTTGGGATCAATTACACAGACAATTGGGGTAAAAAAATAGAGATCGCAGGCTCCTATTTCTTCAACCAAACAGATAATGTAAACGAGAGTGTCCTTAGGCAGCAATACATCAACAATGGGGAGACTGGACAGATTTATGAAGAAAATGATACCAGCGATAGCCGCAATGTTAACCATAGGCTAAACCTCAGGATGGAATTCAAGCTAAGCGATAAAACCAGGATCATTTTTCGACCCAGGGTGACCGTACAGCAGAATTCAGGAGCTTCGTTTTCAAATGCCATTACCAGCCTTTCAGGCCAGAATTTGAATCAATCAAATACAGACTTTGAAAGCGACCTCACTGCTGTATCAAGTTCAAATTTCCTGGTTTTCAGACATAACTTCGACAAGAGAGGTCGATCATTTTCGGCATCCATTCGGGCAAATTATGACGATCAAGTGGGAGATAACCTTTTGCTTTCTGACCTGGAATATTTTAGTGAGCCTGCTACCTCTGAACTGGTACAGCAGAAGGGAACCCTTGACAACAGTGGTTGGAACATTCGTGGTGATCTGAGGTATTCGGAGCCAATTGGGAAACTCGGAATGTTGCAATTGTTCTATCGCGTCAATCCCCAAATAGAAGCATCTGACAAACAAACACTTGTACCAAATAACAGTGCCAATGATTTCACATTGATTGATACTTCCCTCACCAACACCTTCAACAGCCAGTACATGACTCACGAACCGGGTGTGGGACTATTTATCAGAAAATCCAAACTATTTGTCATCAGTAGAATTGGCTACCAGTTTGCCAATCTGCAGACAGAAAGGACTTTTCCTTCGGTACAGAATACAGAAAGAGACTTTAGCGCATTGGTGCCTTTTGCCTTGTTCAGATATAGATTTTCCAAATCCAATCATTTGAGGGTAATTTATATCGGTAGGACTACTGCACCGAGTGTAACCCAGCTTCAGGATGTCATTGACAACAGCAATCCCTTACAGTTGACCTCAGGAAATCCTTTGTTGGATCAGTCGTATGCCCACAGGTTTATCATTCGTTACAACAAAACCAATACACAAAAGAACCGAACATTTATTGCCTTCCTGAATGCAACTGCAGAAGAAAACCACATTGGAACACAGACCATAAGACCAAGGGCTGATACCACCATCGCTGGAGATTTTCCACTTTTGGCTGGTTCCCAGTATTCCTTGCCTGTCAACCTGGATGGTTATTTCATCGGGCGTGCGTTTATCTCTACAGGCAAACTGATTGAGAAGTTGAAAGTAAATGTAAATGTAGATGCTTCTATTGACTACCGCAGGCAGCCTGGCCTGATCAACAATGTCCTGAACTTCTCCAATACCACTACACTGGGCGTAGGACTCGTCATCAGTTCAAACATAAGCGAGAAAGTAGACTTCACCCTCTCCTCAAGGACTACCGCTAACCAGGTCATCAATACCGTACAGGCAAGCCAGAACAATAACTTCCTTCAGCAAGACTCTAAATTAAGGATGAATCTGATTTTTGGGCCTCAGATTGTCTTCAGATCTACCTTGAGCCATACCTTATACTCAGGGCTTTCTGACTCATTCAACCAAAATTTTTGGCTGTGGAACCTTGGCTTGGCTAAGAAGTTGGGCAAGAAAGACCAGGCTGAAATTCAGGTCTCAACCTTTGACGCCTTGAGGCAGAATACCAGCATCCAACGAACTGTAACAGACAATTACATTGAGGATTTGGAAAGTCTGGTACTGCAACGCTATGTCCTGCTCACATTTACCTACAACATCAGAAACTTCCAGAATGGCATGGATAAAGTAAGAGACAAATAGGGTATCCTAGAATACCTAAGGGTTTGCTTACATAATTGCTTTATTGATTTCTTATAAGGGGTTTGTCTGAGACAAACCCCTTTCTTTTGTAAAAAAATTGTAATTCCCTTCGTATTCTGGCACTTTCTTATTTTGAAATAAAATTACCAATTACCTTTTTATTTAGTCAATGGAATACCCAAAATCTTTTATATACAAAAAAATGTCCATATTTTAGCTTTTACATAACAAACCCATGTGTTGGTTCTAAACCAACTCTTTTCTTCTCAATTCTGCTTGACCTGTTAACAGTTTATTCCAAATGGATGAGCTGTGTAAAGACATTTTCCCAATTCATAAAGCAGTGAGAAATAGACGACTTCCCCTCAAGCTCCTCAAAGGCAGGCCAATGCAGGCCTGGCTGTTGCTATCCCTATTATTCGTAGGCAGTGCCTTTGCCCCACTGCTGGTCTCGCCACCGGGAATCAATACCCCGGAACCCATTGGAAAATTCCTCAATGGAAACCTCCCGAGTATCACGCCATCTGATGGCAGTCCGGTGAGCTTTTCTGTAGAGCCCGCCTTCCCTGGCTTACGCTTTGACAGTCCATTGGTGATTGAAATGCACCCAACTAAGGATACCATGTTTGTTGCGCAGCGTGATGGCTTGATCGAATACTTTCATCACGATCCCGCAGTTACGACAAAAACTACTTTCCTTGATTTGAGAAACGAAACGGCAGTTGTATGGGATGGAGGTTTTCTTGGATTGGCTTTTCACCCGGAATTTGGAAACCCAACTTCGCCCAATCGCAATTATTTCTACGTTTTCTACTGTGCAAAAGGCCCCACTGGCCAGGAAGGCCCCGTAGGTCCCATTGCATTTACCTGCGAAAACAACCCTACCTACGAAGGTTCCTACATGATCCTTTCAAGGTTTGAGGTTCAAAATAACACCCTCAACGTCGTGCCAGGCTCAGAGCAGGTAATGATCAAACTGAGGCTTTATAACTCTACCCACAGAGGGGGAGGACTGACGTTCGGAAATGATAACATGCTTTACCTGACCCTGGGAGAGCAAGCCAGGTATACCACCTCACAAAATATCTACTCCAATTTTGAAGGCGGTACCATTAGAATAGATGTAGACCAAAACAGCAGTACAGGCCACGCTCCGATCAGGAAGATGGGGCTTCAGACTGGAAATGCTGACGAATTTACCGGTGTGGGCTACTACATTCCCAATGATAATCCGTGGCAAGACAATACAGGGGCTATTTTCGAGGAATTCTGGACTACTGGGCACAGAAACCCACATAGATTGACGCTTGACCCTGTTACGGGAGACCTTTGGGTAGGAGAAATCGGTGGAGGCCAACGCGAAGAAATCAACCTGCTGGAATCAGGGAGAAACTACGGTTGGCCACTTTATGAGGGGAACCTTTCTGGAACAACAGGTGCTTGTGGCTCCAATACCATGGCACTAGGGCCTGGTACTTATCAAGCTCCAGTCGTAGACTTCCTCCGATCAGAAAGCAATTGTATCATTGGGGGTTATGTGTACCGGGGAAGCAGCATTCCCCAACTTGAAGGACAATACATCTGCGGAGGCTATTCTCAAAACAGAATTTTCGCAGTACAGGATACTGGAACAGGATATTTCAAGACTACCATTGCAAACTTTTCTCCCAGTGCACTCATCACTTTTGGGGTTGATCAAGCTGGAGAATTATATATGGGAAAGGAAGGGAACAATGTAACTTTATACACATTGAAGGCAGCCAATTCAGGCCCACCTGCTCCCCAATGGCTATCAATGACTGGAGCATTTTCTGACCTGGCCACACTTACGCCTTCAGCGGGGGTCATCCCTTATGAAATGGTCGAAGCCTTCTGGTCAGATAACGCAGAGAAATACCGATGGCTAGCCGTTCCAAATAATGAGGATGGAAATGGGCTCCATGACAAGGCAGAAGAAAAAATTTCCTTTTCTTCTGAAGGAGAATGGGATTTCCCAGCTGGCGCAGTTCTGATCAAACACTTTGAATTGGGAGGAAAAAGACTGGAAACAAGATTTGAAGTGAAGGGTGATGATGGGCTGTACTATTACCTCACTTACAAATGGAATGTAGCTGGAACAGATGCTGAATTGCTAAATGGCAGCTTGGATGAAGTAGTAAATGTGAATGGGAAAAATCAGACCTGGCATTATCCTAGCAAAACTGAATGTCTCAGTTGTCATCAGGCAGCCGTTGGTTCTGTTCTGGGTCCCAAGACCAGACACTTGAACAAGTCTATCCTATACCCATCTTCTGGCTTGAAGGCCAATCAATTGGTTACACTTAGCCACCTCGGCATCCTGGATCAGGCGATTGTAGATGCAGATACGGGGAACTACCCTACATTGGCACCCAAGGATATGCTTTCAGCCAGCCTGGAAGATAGAGCCAGGTCGTACCTGGATGTAAATTGCTCTCATTGTCATAGACCAGAGACAGGCAACCGTGCTACCTTTGATGCAAGATTCAATACTCCCCTGCCCCTTCAGGGCTATATCAATGGATCTGTGATCGATCCGCTAGGCATCTCCGGCGCCAGGGTAATTGTTCCACAGGACACCTCCAGGTCCATTCTTTATAAGAGGCTGGATCTTTTGGGTACCAATGCCATGCCTCCACTTGCCAAAGACCTGATCGATACAGAAGGGGTACAACTGATCGTGGACTGGATCAACAGTCTTGCACCTACAAGCGAACTGCCTTTGGCCACGGTTGGAAACGCCAGTCAGTTGCCTGGAGGCTGCTATGAGCTTACACCCGATGCAAACAATCAGGCAGGAGCAGCTTGGTATCCCATCCCATTGAACCTTGATCAGGACATGAGCGCGAGCTTCAACATCTCCCTAGGTGATGACAACAATGGCGCAGATGGGGCTTCATTCCTGATCCAACAAGCAGGTACATCAGCTCTTGGAGGCCAAGGAACCGGTCAGGGAGTGAGCGGAATCACCCCCTCCATAGGAGTATCCTTCGATACCTATGGACAACCAAACGACGAGATTTTTATATTTGAAAATGGAAATCCTGCAACTGTCATTACACCGAGGGTTTGCGCCCTATCAGCTTGCACAGACATTGAGGACGGAAATACCTACTCAGCACAAATTGTCTGGAAGGCAGCTACCCAAACGCTGGAAGTATACTTCGGAGGAGAGTTTAGACAAAGCTACACAGGCGATATCGTAAATACTCATTTTGGTGGAGATTCATGGGTATATGTAGGCCTCGGAGCAGGAACAGGTGGAGCGACAAACCAACACAGCATTTGTAATTTCAACCTACAGGCCACCTTCCCACCTGATGCTGCCAACCCAAATGGAGATGGCTTGCAAGCCACCTACTACAACAACATGAACTTCACCAATGAGGCATTGACGAGGATAGACTCAACCATCAATTTCGATTGGGGAACAGGCTCGCCTGACCCTGCCATTGGAGTGAATACCTTCTCGGTACGTTGGTCGGGAAGTATCATCGCACCTTTCACGGGTACCTATACCTTTTACAGCAATACCGATGATGGGGTAAGGCTTTGGGTAGATGACCAGCAAATCATCAATCAATGGGTCGATCAAGGCCCCACTGAATGGACTGGAACCATCAATCTGATTGCAGGTGAGCCCGTTTCTATCCTCATGGAATATTATGAGAATGGTGGTGGTGCAGTCGCACAGCTTTCATGGTCTACCACCCTGCTTCCCAAGCAAATCATTTCGCGTAACTTCTTCTTCCAGCCAGGAACCACCTTCCCCGTCGAGTGGCTTGATATAGATGCAGAGTTGCTAGAAGATCAAGTACAACTTAGCTGGGCAACTTCTCAAGAGGTGAATAATCAGCAGTTTATTGTAGAGCGATCTACAGACCTCCAGTATTTCGAAGAAATTGGGTACATCCCTAGCCAAGGGGATAGCGATTTGCCGCAGTTCTATGGCTTCATGGATCAACGACCTGCCTATGGCAAAAATTTCTACCGCATTCGCCAAGTAGACATTGACGGACAAAGTTCTCTATCACCGACTGTCAATGTGAATGTAGCTTTTGGAGGGACAGCATTGAGGGTATATCCCAATCCTGTAAGGCCTGGGCAAACCATCCATGTAGAAGTCAGCACCGACCAAAATGGCATGATGGCTGCAAGTTTGTTTGACATGAATGGCAAGCAGCTTTATCATTCTAGAATGGTAGTGGTGGCAGGTAAATACATTCATACAATTCCTGTGAATGGATTGCCTCAGGGCTCCTATGTATTGAAATTACAGGGAGAAACCTGGCAAAAACAGGAGAGGATACTCATTCACTAACAAACGCTTTTGATCAAAAAAAATGGCCTTGTAAACTGTTTACAAGGCCATTTTCTATAAATAATCTCCCAGCTTTAATCTATCACAATTTTCTGGGTCCAACTTCTGCCATCCATTCGAAGTTCAAGAAAATAAACTCCACGATTCAAGTCTCCAATATTCAAACGGGTAAGTTGTTCTCCTGGAAGAATACTTTTGCTCCAGCTTCTTACCAGTCTACCCGGTAGGTCTCTCAGATAAATTTCACTTGACTGACCAATGGAAAGCTCAGTTTTCAGATTGATAAAATCTGAGGCTGGATTTGGATACAGGCTAAAATTACCATTCAACAATTCTTCAATATTGGTAAGGGTAAGTTGAAGGGTATCAGAACCAACTGACTTACATCCTGTGACATTATCAGTAGCAACTACAAAGAATTGCCCGGAAGTAAAGGGAGTAAAGGAAGTCCCCTGAGCCAGCTCAGTTCCTCCAATATCGAACCAACTGTAGGTATATTGACTGTTAGGGCTTCCTACAAAAATTGTATCTACGACCTTTACAATGGCAGGAGTGGCAATTTGATTTTCGATTACCACAATTTCAGAAGCTACCGAACGGCAAAAAGTAGTGGTATTAACCAACAATGCCTCGTAAGTTCCGCCTTCTTCCAATACAAAAGCTCCTCCTTTACTTGGAACCTGATTTCCATTCAAGAACCACTCTATCGAATCACCCAAAGCAGCTATTTCCAATGTTTCGGTCACGCACCAGTCTACCTGTAGGGGACCTTGAAGGGTATCTCCCCTCACTACAAAATCAGGAGAAGCAGGTGTAGGAAAAATGCTGATGGTATCCGAACAACTTATTTCCTGCACGGGATTGTTGAAGAAGAATGTAACGGTAAGCCCGCCTGAAGTAACAGAAAGGCTATCTCTATTGCTTGGCGGAATGGCAAAACTGATATCTGCCCCTGAGCCACCAGAGTTGGTCGCACACCCATCATCTGAACCAATGTTGTCAAAGTCCCAAACTTCCATCCGGTAAGTTCCAGAGTCCAGAATAGAGGTATTGATTCCGGTAAAAATTGGCAAGTTCCCACCTCCATTTGTGATGGGAGAGCCAAAAGTATTGGCGAGGGTATCTCCATTGGGAGCGATCAGGTACCAGTACAGGTCTCCCGGATCCAGGATATCTGTACAATTCACCGCATCTATCCTTGCATTGGTGATTGAGTAACCAAGGGTATCAATAGAAGCATTGTAATCGATGTAATACTCTCCCGCTTGGGTGAGCATTTGAGAGGCGACATTTTCATCCTGGGATGAGAAAGAAAAGCCATTATTGCTTGTGATGCTCCAATCATAGCTGAAGCCTGATTTACCATTGCTGGGAACATTATTTTGTATATCCAAAATCGCTGGTTCACAATTGCTATCGAGATTAAGGGTATAACAATCGCCAGTAAAAATACAATTGTTGACGGTCAGTGGTGCAGTAAGTATCGATCCCTGGCTAGCGACTTGTCCAAAAAGAACAAAGTCAGCCGTCAAATGGACTGTGATTGTATAAAAAGAAGGAACCTGTGTGGTCCCAAAAAGCCGAATGCAGCCAATGGTATCTACATCCATGCTATCGCGACTTACTACATACCTACAATCGGGTCCCAGGTTGCACTCCCAGCTTATCCCATCTGGAAGTCCGGTAATGCTATCAATGATAAAGGAAATAAAAGGTACAGGTATGGTAATTCCCCCTGCAGTTTCGGTGGTATCCCTGGGAAGGATGAAGGTAACAGTAGTATCAAAAAACTGGCAGCCGGGCACTACCAGTGAATCAGGATAAATGCCGGAACTACTTGGGACAGTCGAATCGGGTTCGCATTGTCCAAATGAAATTTGGGGCAAGAGCAAAGCCCCTAGCATAATTAGGCTGAAAATAAAGATTCTCATATGAATTGTTCTTTGGGTTCGGCCTCCTGCAATGTTTTGTGTCGAGTAATAATAAGGCCTGCATAAGCAATTTAAAGATTTTTGCTTCGAAAGTCTGAAGTCTTAACGAGCTTAATTGAATTTCAGTATTTGTAAAAATGAGGGGGCGCCGAACAAACTAGCCTCTTTTCAAGGCCTCGACCAGTTGCTTTGCAAAAGCAGGCCCTTCATAAATGAAGCCTGTATATACCTGGATCAGATCAGCACCTGCCTTCATTCTTTGTTTCGCATCCTCTCCATTCATGATTCCCCCTACTCCAATCAAAGGAAAGTCATCCCCAAGTGCCGATCTAAGATAAGAAACCACCTCGGTAGCCCTCTCCGTCAGCGGTTTTCCGCTTAGTCCTCCATTTCCCATTGCACTGACTTCCTCTCCATGAGTAGTCAGCCCACTCCTTGAAATGGTGGTATTGGTGGCTATCAAGCCTGACAATTTAGTATCCTGAGAGACTTCAACCACATCGTCCAGTTGCTCATTCTCAAGATCAGGAGCAATCTTTAGCAACAGTGGCTTGGGTTTCGACTTGGAATGGTTGATCTCCTGAAGTTCATTCAGGATTTTAGTCAGAGGTTCCTTTTCCTGAAGGGAACGAAGACCAGGGGTATTGGGTGAACTGACATTCACTACGAAATAATCTACATAGTCAAACAGCCTTGAAAAGCATATTTTATAATCTTCTACCGCTTCTTCATTTGGGGTTACTTTATTCTTTCCAATGTTTGCCCCTACAATTAGATCCCCCTTATTCATTTTTTGCAAACGCCTTTCCAAAGCATCAACTCCCTGGTTGTTAAAGCCCATGCGATTGATTACAGCTTTGTCCTTGGGAAGGCGAAACAACCTGGGTTTAGGATTTCCCTCCTGGGGCTTGGGCGTGACCGTGCCAAGTTCTACAAAACCAAAACCCAGGTATTTCCAATTTTCTGCCAGGATTGCGTCCTTATCAAAGCCAGCCGCTAAACCTACAGGATTTTTGAACTTTAAGCCGAATAACTCCTTTTCCAAACCTTGGGGTGCCTGAAACATGGCATTAAGAATAGCTCCACCGCCTGGAAGCATGAGGTAATTCTTCAAACTTGAAAAGGAAAAATGGTGTGCGTCTTCTGCACTTAGGTTAAATAAAAGGGGACGAAGGAACTGCTTGTACATAGCAAAGATTTCTTGCAAAGTTACACAGCAGCAATCAAATATTCTTCCTTATTCCTAAAAAGAAGGCTCCCTTAGCCACAAAAACCCTCCAAACCAGGTTACCTCCACTCCTGAATTACGACAGTATCAACAAACACTCAAAACTTAAATTTTATGATAAAATCAATCCGAATTTCGAGCAGTATCCTTGCGCTCGCTTTTCTACTAAGTAGTTGCGTGACAGCTTATCAGGCAAGTGGTTTTACGGGAGGATATGAGCAAATGAGGCTCAATGACAACACCTATAATGTAAGTTTTCACGGCAATGGATTCACAACAGAATCCCTGACATCGGTATTCATTCTAAGGAGGTGCGCAGAACTTACCTTAGAAAATGGAAGGCGATATTTTGAACTTTTGAATAGCAATACCAACTCAACTGTTGGTGGATTTGATGGAAACATTTATAGTTACCCTTCGAGCAAAGCAACAATCAGAGTTCTTGAAAGCAAACATGATGCTGGCGTGGTACTGGACGCAGTTTTTATCATGGAAGAAACCGCTAAGGCAGCAAAGGGAAATATTTCACCCAAAGCCTCAGCAGCCCTACAGCAAATCAAAAAACTTGAATACCAGGCAGAAATCGGGAATTAACCCTTTTTGCTAAATCAAACACATCAGAATCATGAATAAGAAACTACTAATCTTCGGCATGAGCCTGTGGATAGCCACATTTATGAGCAGTTGCATCACGACCTCCTATCGCTCATATGGACTTACAGGAGGGTACAAAGAAATTAAAGAAAGTGAAGGAGTATACCGCGTACGCTTCGATGGCAATGTCTACACTTCTGATAAGGCCGTTTCACAATTCTTAATTCGCCGTTGTGCTGAAATCACCCTGGAAAACGGGAAAAGATATTTTGATCTACTTTCATTCGAAATGGACGAATTGGATGGTGTATTTGTAGGCATGGGAACTCCTTTTGGAAAAGCCAAGTTTAAGGTACTTGAAAGTATGCAAGAAGGTAAAAAAGTAAAGGATGCAGTCAAAGTCATGGAGGAAACTTCGGCCGAAGCTGACGGGAAGATGACAGCAAAAGCTGCTGAAACCTTAAAAATGCTGGAAGGAGGAGATTCCCAGATGGAATCTCATTATTAAAATGTATGCTTTGAACTGAGTTAGAGCCATTATCCCGAACATTTATTTTGACGGGCAAGCTCGAAGTACTAATTTTGGTCGGAATACAGATAGGTGTCTGTATTTCGACCTTTTTTTAGGAACATAACACATTCTGGATGGAATCCTTCAGCTTGGAAACCCTGAGTGCCTCTTCTGCTCAGGTCCTGCCCATGCTAGTGCTACTGGGTACAGGCTTACTTCTCATGATGCTTGACGCTTTCAACGTCAGGAAGCCTTTGCCTTGGGTCGCAGCTCTAGGACTGCTCGCCTCAGGTGCGATGGCATATTTTGGTGGAAGTTCTTCCTCCAGCATTGCATTCTTCGGAATGATGGAGACGGGGGGTATAGCACCCTTGGTTCATCTATTCTTCTGCATAGCTGCTCTGTTCACCTTGTTTTTCCTTCAGGATTACCTTGGCAGACAGGATAAAAACATCCCTGATGTATATGCCCTTCTTGTATTTGCTGTATTGGGAATGATCCTCTTTGCCAATGCCAATGACTTGATCATGACCTTTATTGGGCTGGAGACCATGTCTATTTGTCTCTACATCTTTGCAGCCCTTTACAAAACTGAATTACGCTCCAACGAATCTGGACTAAAATATTTCCTTCTGGGTGCCTTTGCATCTGCCTTCATGCTCTTTGGTATTTCACTAATTTACGGGATCACAGGCTACACCAATTTCAGCATGCTCGCTCAAACAGAAGTATTGGAAAAACTGATTGCAGCAGGGCCACTGTTTTATGTAGCTAGTGGGCTGGTATTGGTTGGCTTTCTTTTCAAGGTTGCTGCCTTTCCTTTCCACAACTGGACGCCGGATGTGTACACAGGAACGCCTACTCCCTTGGCTGGCTTCATGGCCACAGCAGGTAAATTAGCCGCTTTTGTAGCATTAGGGGTATTCTTACAGAAACTCGATATCAGCAAGGCTGACAAGATCATACAAATGATTGCATTGGCTTCATTGTTTACCATGATCTACGGCAATATAGTAGCTGCCAGACAAAGCAATATCAAAAGGATGCTTGCATACTCAAGTGTTGCACACTCAGGTTACCTGTTGCTGGGATTGACTGCACCAGATATTGGATTCCAGGCAGTGGTCTTCTACATGCTGATTTACACCTTGATGAATATTGGCGCTTTCGGTATGGTAGGTATGGCTGAATACAAATTCGAAGACACCGAAATGGAAAGCTGGAAAGGACTAGGCAAATCCCATCCATGGTTTGCAGGTGGTATGGCACTATTCCTCTTCTCTTTGGCAGGTATTCCGCCCTTGGCTGGCTTCATGAGCAAATACCAAGTATTTACATCTGTTATCCAGGGATCAGTACTGGAAAGCAGCGCAGTATTCTTGACTACCGTTGCGATTTTAACCTCTGTTGTAGGTGCTTATTATTACATCAGACTGATCGTCATGATGTTCTTCCAGGATAGATCAGAAGAAAGCAACAAGCTAAGGCTGAATTTCAACCAACTTGCTACGGCAGGTGTAATCATCCTTGCCCTTCTGATTGTCATACTTGGCGTCTTTCCTTCACTGGTGCTATCACCCATCGACCAGGCATTTGCCGGTTCAACTGAAGGTATTGAATCTACTGTAACTGCTCTTTCGAAGTGAGGAAGCAAGCAGAGATATAAAAATTGCCCGACGGAATCGAGTCATCATTCCCTCGGGCATTTTCTTTTCTGGTAAACTTGATTTTATTTTTGAATAGCAGGCATTTTTTCCTTGATCAACTCCTGCATTTGTTTAGCTAATAATTGCCTGTCATACTGCATCCTGATCAGACGCTTGCCATTGCCACCCATACGAAGTCGAATAGTGGGATTCTTTGTCAGGAAAATCAGATTCCGAGCCAAGGCCTCCACATCTCCTAATTTGCTGCTCATTCCGCAATTGTATTCGCGCAGTATCTTTGCTTGCCAGCCTTCATAATTGATGACTACAGGCAAGCCAAAAGCCATGTAATCAAAAAATTTGGCCGATCCATTTGCCTGAAGAGACCTGATTGCCTTAAAGCAAACAATACCTATGTCCGCTTCTTCCCAATATCGCTTGAGTTCGTACTTACTGACTTTCTCATGGAAATATACTTTCTCAAGGCCTAACTCTCTGGCTTTTCCTTTGACGCGTTCTTCATCGTTCCCTTCACCTACTACATTTAGTTCAATATCTACCGTAGGATCGTTCTCTATGATTGCCATGGCCTGCATCAACTGCTCAAGGTCATTGGCTAGGCCTATGGTCCCTGCATAAAGAAGCCTCACAGTTCCCTTGGGATGACTAAAGGTACTTGGACGCTTATGATTCACTACCTGGACTCCATTGGGAATAGGAGTAATCCTTTCCCCTTCTACCCCCTTCCTGATGATCTGAACCTTCATATCAGAAGAAAAAGGAAAGATATGGGTACTGTGATCATAAATTTTTCGAGTTCTTCGATGCAACCACTTGATCAGGCTCTGATTTTTGATAATGCCCATATCAATCGGAATATCGGGCCATACATCGCTTACTTCCAGGAAAAATGGTGCGTCCAGCCGCTGACTTATTTTCCTACCAAGTTCTGCCACCGAAAGAGGGGCTGTGTAGGCCAAAACCGCATCCACTTTTTTCAAATCCCTCAATACCCTGAATGCATTCAAGTAGAAGCTAATAAACGCTCGTAAACGCTTTGAAAATGGCATCAAATGAGAGTAATCGATATCCAATACATAGATATCAAGCCCTTTGTATGTCCACTTGTAGGGAAATCTTTTGGGATGAGGATAGTCGGGATGCTGTTTGAGATAAGCGGAACTACTGATAATGCTGATGTCCCAGCCTGTCTCCCACCATTGGTGTGCAAACTCCCAGCTCCGAGAGTTTCCAGCAGTTTCAGGCAAGGTCAGTAATTGCTGTAGGTATAAGAGGTGCATACCAAAAATCAAAAGCAAAACCCGGCTGTTTGGACCGGGTTTGGGTTGTTATACTTTATTAACGAAAACAGGGCTATCAATTATTGTTAGCGAGTTCCATTTTCGATAACCAATTCTTTCTCTTCCACAGCCTCTTTTCTTTCCAATTTTGCAGCTTCTCTGGCAGCGAGAAGTTCCTTCATTCTAAGGATTCTCATTCCTTTCATATACAAATAAGTAAAAAGGCCGAAAAGCAATATTGGATAGAGGGCAAACAATACAGAGTAAAAGCTCTTCCACTCTGGGGTGAGTTTGAAGGCAAAAAAGCCCAAAGATCCAGAAATCACTGATACAATCCCCAAAGTAACCGGAACCATATTCTCAGGAATACCTATCCTTGCAAGGTTGTGCGTCAGATGATCCTTACCTCCTGTGAATGGAGATATGCCCCTACTCAACCTTGAAAAGGTAACGAAGGTAGTATCCATGATCGGAACGATAAATACCAGTACTGGAATCAACAACATCCTGGCATAAGAAATATTATCTGGAGAAGGATAAAGGTTCCAAAAATACTCGATCCCGAAGAATGCCAGGGTAAGTCCAATAAACATACTCCCGGTATCTCCCATATAGATTTTTGCAGGTCTCCAGTTCCAGAAAAGGAATCCAATGAACCCACCTACAATTATTGTCAGAACAGAGAACATTGGGCTGAGGCTCTGTCTGGAAATGACCATTACCATTGTGATCATTACAATTGTGCTTGCAATGGTCGCTGTAACTGCGTCCATGTTGTCCAGCATGTTCAAGCTATTCATCAATCCTACCACCCAAAAGATGGTCAGCATGTAATCAAGCCAAACGCCATACTCGGACATGTAGGAGAAATAATTGATATGAATACCGAAACCGATCAGAATAAGGGCACAAACAACTTGCCCTCCAAATTTGGCTCCAGGGTGCGTTCCATATGCGTCATCCGCAAATCCAATCAGAAATGCCAAAGTAGCAGAGAGAAACAAGGCCAGGTAGGCTGAACTTGTATGCCCTTCTGAAATCATCGAAGGTTCAATGATCAAAAGGATAAGGCTACCAAGTAGAAAACTGATGTAAAAAGAAATCCCCCCCGTTGTTGGTTTCGATGTGCTTCCCCATCTGACTCTAGATTGCTGATTTTGACGGCTTTCAACACCAAAGTTATTGGAAAACTTCAGCAAAATTTTGTTCAGGATGTAGGAAAAGGCTGTAATACCTAATAGCAGTAACAAGCTTTTCATGATGCAGGATTTTGGTGTGAACATACAAACTATCAAGCAAAGCTTAGGGGTCGCTTTTGTTAATAAATTGTAAGATTTACACCGGCTTTGTTAAAAAAATAAAAAAATTGTTGGGTGTGAATGTAGAAAATTTAAAGAACAACTATTTCCTAATGTTGATATTTTCAAAATAAAGCATTTTTTGCGACATAGAACAAACGCTAAAAATACATCTGAGTTGACTTATTATCAGGCTTCTCTTCTTTTTTGCCTTTTTCTGTTTCCTTTTTTCTAGAAAAAAGCCCTTGCCTGCAACCTGCCTGTATGTATAACTGGAATGCCAGCAGATACCCTACCATCATAGGTAAATCCCAATTCGACATTTTTTAACACAAACCATGTAAGAAAAACACGCCAAATGGCATTATTACCTTCTTGTAGTCCCTGACGCAATTCTAATGTGGCCGCAAGGTCAGCTTCTCCTACTTGATTTACCCTTACCAGGTCTAGTTCCGCATTTACGTTATTCCGCCCCGCTATGTTCCATCGTGCCTCAAAACTTAATTTTCCTGACCTTACCCGCGCCAGTGCCTTAGCTGTCGAATCGCTGTTTTGACGGTTAGAAAATGAAAGGCCACTGCTCAATCTCAATTTTCTATTTAACTGCAAATTAAACCGTGGCTCAATTTCGATAAAATCAATATCATAATTTCGGGATTGGAACTGAACTGCCTGAACGAACTTCTGACCGGTTCTTAATTCTCCTTCCAAAGACTTGGCTCCTCCCTCCGAAAGTTGGCCCAGGTTAAGTCTAAACTTTCCTCCAATATAACTCAAGCCCCTGAGTTCATCTCCTGTGGCCAAAAACAGCTTATTTTGATTGCTAAGGTAGAAAAATCTGATATCCCCCTTCCTAGAATTCTGGAAAAAACTGATCTCTTGCCTGATGTTGTAGTTCGCACTTACCAGAGATGTATCAGAAAAGGGATTTCCAACATTAATGAGGTAAGAATTTATGCTTGTACTTCGGTTTTTATGCTGGGTAATGCGGATGTTTGTTGTTAGCCTAGTCTGTCTAAAAAATTCCTTCCAATTTTTTCCATCACTTTTTATCACCTGCCGAAAATCCCAACGCAACAAGCCGGTCAAACTTAATCGGCTGGTAGGTATTAACTCTCGAGTAGGCACTACTACCTGCAAAAAGTCAGCTGTAAGGGGGTTTATCGCGGGCTGGAACTCCTCCAGGTCTGGAATCCCATCATTGTTAAACAAGGAGTCTAGCCAAATATGTGTCCCCTGTCCAGGATTTACACGGATGTAACGCACTTCTCTTTTGGCAAGCTGCTCAGAATTGACTTCATAGAGGAAATTGGCAAAGACCCATCGTTTTTTGGGAGCCAGCCTTCCCTTGAGGTTCATGTTGATGATTCGGCTATCTTCCAGCCCCTCAGCTCGAAAAAGGCTGTCCCCAACCCTTAACTCTCTTAGCGCAAAGGTAGGTTGCAATGAAATCGCTGGACTGGGTTTCCAGTTTCCCTGGAGATACCAGGTATAAGCTGTTGATTTCTCCTTCCACTCTCCATTTATCAAGCCCTCATCCCTTCTAAAATTATAAGAGAGATTCAGGTCAAAATTTCTAAAGCCCTGACTACGTAAATAAGGTTTCAGGTCTGTAAAACGAAAAGAAGAATTCAAAATGGAATCCTGCATGGTATTTTCCTGTCTTTCAATCCAAATTTCAGATCCTAATTTCCATTTCTTGATGGGTTGAAATACATCTCCTTCATATCGATCCCATGATGAAGCAAACCTAAGGCTGTCATTTTGTGTCTGAATGCGGGTATAACGAAAATTTCCCTGTGTCCAGCCCTTGCGCTTACTCCTCAATTCATACACCTGCCTCTGATTGATACGCCCCCTTCCTGTATACCTCAATCCGCCTTCTGTATGGAAAAATAGGTTATCCTGAAAATTCAGGTCTAGTTTGTATTGCCCCAGATGCTCATTTCGGCGAACATCAGCCTCATCAAAATTCCATATCCGGCCATACTCAGCCTTGTAAAGCCTGTCCAGATTGGTGTACCTTTGCCCGACGTATTGGTGGTTCAAGTCAAAAGAGAGGTAAAGGGAATCTCCCACAGGGATTTTTTTGCCACGAATGCCATTCCGCGATGCCAGATCAATGTTGTCATCGTCTCCCACCCTTGAAAGCCGATTCTCATCCTGATTACTCAATGCAGTCTCTGAATAAAGATTGATCCGATTAGCCAGCTGATAATCCAGTTGCAGGTCTGCCACCTGAAGTAGCCTCGGTAAGACCCATTGCCTTATAGGTTCGAAATTCCCCTTTGGAATACCCAGGCTGTCAGGCCCAACCCACACAAAAAAATTGGTCCCATTTACAGAAGGATCCAGGATGTAATTTCCGTTGCCTTGGCCTACATTGCTAAAAGTTATCCGATATTGAGCAGCAAGAGAATCTCTGGTAAAGCGGTAGTATTCAAACAATTGTCCAAAAACTGTTGTGTCTCTCCGTTCATACCTTCCTTGTCCGGAGCCATCCGGTACCCGGGTGATCCCAGATGTGAAAACTGGGTTTTGATCACCTGCATTCTGCAATTCATTTAAAGCCGCCTGAAAACTGGTGGTATCAAATGGAGCATTGGGGTTATCCCCATCTCTTACAAAAGAGAAACGCATATCCAGTCGATCCCTTAGCAATTTTTGCTCTGCTTGAACGGTGATCAGCGATCGGTTGTAGGCCAGCTCGGTATATTCAAAATCAATGACTATACGTGTAATATTGGTAATGACGTGGCGCGGTGTAAATGTCAATTCTGCCGTGTTATAATTGATCACGTAGTCATTGTTCTCTCCTCTGGTCATCAATTTCCCATTGAGATAAACTTTCTCACTGCCGGCCAAAACCAGGAAGAATCGTTCATTGTTCCTACCCGTCAACTGATATGGACCTGATATTCCCTCTTTTCCAGGTATTGTATTGGTATGAAAGCGGCCTTTGGCTACTGCCCCACTGACCAGTACTCTGCTTTTTTCATCCTTATAAGAGGCCTGAAGCCCCTGAACATTCCTGTAAAAATTGGCGAAGGCTGATTGTTTCCGAAATACTTCAAAGTCACCAATGGTGGTGCTCCATGGCCCTTTGGAGAGATTTACAAAGATTTTATCAAAATCTGAAATTTGCTGAGTGGATCCATCTGGTTGTATAGGAACATTATTGTCAGTAATGGCACCTACAATTTCCAGCCCCCCTCCCAGGTCTCCTTCCAATTGAAGTTGGATTCCTGAATTGACACCAATACTCTGACTGTTTCCTACGGTCAAGCCCTGGGTCAAGCTACCGCTTTTACGGATATTCTCTGCCTCAGGCCAAAAATATTCACTCTCAGGAGAAGATGGAACTATGATTACATCCGGATTGATTTCCCTACTCAGGGTATCTAATACGCCTTGGTAAGTCCTGATTGAAATGCTTTTGTTAGGCTTCTGCTCGAAATATGAGTATTGAATGAAAAACTCATCGTAATACTTCCAATCCTTATGAGTCAGGATGTAGGCACCATCATAAGAAATTTCATATAGTGAATCTGGCAGGTAATTACCTAGGTTATCTTTAATTTTCTCAGAAAAAGGGACCAGTAATTCCTGAGGAAGCTTTAGGGTATCAGGAAAGGGAGGAAGGGCATGTAATTCGTAGGTCTTTACTCCCTGGGCATGGACGCTTCCCAAAAGGGTCAACATCCCGAGGAACCCCCAAATTACTCCTAGCCTGCCATTCACATTGATCTTACCCACTAACATTTAGCTGGGAATTAAATTCAGGAAAATCAGGAACAAAATCATTTTGCTGGAAAAGTAAACAAATCCTTCCATTCCCGCTGTCCCAAAGAATTGCTCCTAGTTCAGTCTTTATCAATCGCTGATCAGATTGTCCAATGTAGCTGCCTCTTCTTGTAACTTGGAGGAAGGGATCTCGATGATGAAGGTGGTACCCACATAGAGTTCACTCCTAAACGTGATTTTCCCACCAATATTTTCGATGATCTTTTTCACTATCGCCAAGCCAAGTCCCATACCTGAAGTTTTGGTTGAGAAACTGGGTTCAAAGATCTTTTTCTGGACATCTTCAGGGATTCCCTTTCCGTTGTCTTTGATCTCAATTCTGGCTTTCTGATTCAGGATTCTCATAGAAACATGCATGATGCCATTTTCCTCTATTGCCTGGAGGCCATTCTTGATGATGTTGTTAAAACAACGGGAGAGCTGGTCACGGTCAGCGTATGAAGTAAATGATTCCTTCGGAATGTCAATCAGCCAGATGGCTTCTTCCGATTGTGAGTAGAGGTCTACCACTTCAGAAAGCACCTCATTTACGGGTACAAGTACCTTGACGGGCTCAGGCATTTTAGCAAACTCAGAGAAGGAGTTCGCGATATTCACCAGCGAGTCGATCTGCACCAAGAGTGTATTCATCACCTTGGGGAACATTCCTTCGAACTTATCCCTCTTTTCCTTCCATGCCCGAAGCAGGTGCTGGATGGAAAGACGCATAGGCGTCAGCGGATTTTTGATCTCATGGGCTACCTGTCGAGCCATTTGTCTCCATGCCAATTCCCTTTCATTGGAAGCGATTTGCTCCTCAGATGCCTCTAGTTGAGCAACCATCTGATTGTAGGCACTTACAATCTCTCCTATTTCGTCGTTGGAGTTGTACTGGATGGGATCGTTTCGTTCACCTAGCCCAGTTTCCGAAAGCCTTTGTTGGACTACAGCCAATGGTTGGGTGATCGTATTGGAAACAATTACCGCCATGACATTCAACAATAGAAATACAAGGAGGTAGATATTTGCGAGATATGCCAAAAATTCAATTACCTGCTTCTCCAATTGGTCTTGCTTGGCAAGGTATGGGATATTGATATATCCAATCGGCCTACCATTCGATCCAACAATGGGTTTATAAGCAGACAAGAATTGTAGCTTACCAATGTTCTCATTCACCACCAATTCCGAGTTCTGGCCTTTAGACAATTTTTTCAATGCTCCTGTAGGCATCAGGTCGGTATAAATTCCTGTTTCTGAAATTTGAGGCTGGGTACTGGCTATTCTTCGACCATTTTCGTCGTAGACATTGATGTCATTCAGTAGAAGTTTCTCAAGTCGCTCTACCATTTCCTGGAAGTCTCGCAGCCTGGACACCCTTGCCAACTCATCCGTGGCCAACTCGATATATGCCTTCTCAATGACATCTCCGATGCTATTGGCCTCCTCAATCAATTGCTTTTCTGTATCTTCATAATAATGGGTCGACACAAAGGGGTAAAGCAGGGCAATAATTACGATCATCGGCAGCACACTGATAATCAATAGACCATATCGAATCTTAGCTCTTAGAGGAACAGGAGGTGGCACATACTTTCTCCTTAGTCTCTGAAGGAGGATATAGGGAAGCCCAATCAGAATAAGTGTCGAAAGGACGTAAAAGTAGAAAATGAAGGAGAAGGTAGTAATGATGGTCAACATTGACTGGATCTGATAGCGAACCACTACTGTTTTCCCGTTTTCAATGGGCTGGATATATTCATAATACGTACCTTCGGGAGCCTTGATTCTGGATTTTCCAGCTGTGTAATCCTGCAGTCGCGTAGGAAAGGACATATTGCCTCGCTTTACAAAAAGAACATTGTCCCTATAAATGGCATAATCCAGTTGGTTAGTTCCTTTAACGTCTTCATACACTCCTTGATCCAAGGAAAGCGATGGATATAGCCCTCTGGCTTCATTGGAGGAAGGGGCCAGTTCCATCAGGAAGTGGGTAACAATACCCGAATCAGGTTCAAGGATCAGATCAAATGATCCATAATAATTGTCGAGGTATTTGTTATTGGTATTGGGCAGCCTGTATAGTTCAAGATTCGGGGAGGTCTTTTCTCCTCCCAATTTGAGGACTTCCTCTTGAAGCATCAAGCCAAATCGCGGATCTTTATCAAGATAATCAGTTATCCTTTCGTCCTCCTCATCATAGAGGTAAAGTGAAACATCAAATTCTTTGAAGTTGGGTTTGATGTACTTGGCAACTACCCAATCACGGAAATCAGCAGGATCAATCAGGGTGCGATACTGAAACTGTATGTTTCCCATGTCGATGTTCATCCTGGTCGTGGCCTTATCAAAGCTGAATACAGCGTGAGTAGCCTGCGAATCTGCGACTGATTGAGATATACGGGTAGCTTTCCTTTCATTGTTCTTCCCTACCCCTCTGATGATGTTGAAGGTAACCAATAAGGAGAACATCAGGATAATTACAAGGTAATTGGGAAGGTCTTGTTTGAAGAAAGATTTGAAGGGATACCTATACAATACGGCGAACATGACAATTATCACTAACGAATTGATCAATCCAACTTCCAGGGTACTTTTGTTGAGGTAGAGGTTTAAAGCAAAGAGAACTAACAATTGGAAAAGGACGAACCTGATGGGTAGGTGATACCTTCTGGCATAAAGAACATTTAACTTTAAAGCTATCAGAATCAACAAGGTACAAGCCAAGAGTAACATTCCGACATCCAGCAAAATCAGGTATGAATAGATATCCGTTGCGAAGATGTTGGAGAACTCAATCTCAACCAGAGAGTTCTTAGTGATGGATTGAAATACCTCAGAGAACCAGTACAGCAGGAAGGAGCTGAATGCCGTTGTTAAGATCATTGCGGGCCATGCCACATAATGATCCGCGATGATTCTCCTTAGGAATCCATTTCCTTTGCGTCTCAATTGTAGGTAAAGGATAAATATGACCACCATTGCTGTAACAATGTTAATGGTCATCTCACCCAAAGAGGGTGCTAACTGGTGAAAGGCGAGGATGTCGGGCGAGAATAAAGGCGAATCAAGGTAATCACTACCAGGCCAGTTGAGGAAATAAAACAGCATCCTCAACAAAACAATCCCCAACATCAGGGCGATATTTACTCTATACCTAAGGTTAGGGAACCTGATGACATAGATTCGCAGATAAATTCCATAAAAAAGAAGTGCCAGGAAGAAGAAAATGGTGGTGGCATATCTCAATTTGCCTCTGTAAAGATTTGCTTTGACACGATCTATTGATAAGACTGTCCTTCCATCTGTATCCAAAAGCTGGATTTGAGCCTCATACTCATTGTCCCCGACGGTAACCACCATTTCTCTCATGAAGTCTACATGATTTTGAGTCATCGTCCGGAGCCTGTGGCGTCCCATGAATACGTAGGGAATCAGGTAATCATTTTGAACCTGATACTTTACATTTAAGGGAATGAGGTAAATGATGGAAGAGTCCTTGAATACCTTTCTAATTTGAAAATAGGAACGATCCTGAATAATGAAGAGTGAATAAGTTTGAATATCCTTCAGTCGGTCAATGTATTGCTGTGCTGGAAGGTAGTCTTCACGGCTCCATTTTTCAAGCTCTCCCACATCGTTGTAGACGAGTCTTGCGGCCTGACATATATCCTCCTTGGAAGGAATCACATCAGGATTTTCATTGTAGAAATTGATACAGGAATACAAATCCTCTTGTACTTCATTACCGATCTTGGCGATGATTTCAGCATCAGATCGATCAATGTCGTACAGGTAGAGGACAGCACTGATGAAGAGCAGGAAGGTGGCCAGTACTAACCAAAATGAACCTTTGGTGGAAATGGGTACATCTTGCATCCCCTAATATATTAGTGAATAATCAATCAGTAATTGACATTAAGCGAAAAAGAAATAGGGAGAGCAACCTGTGTAATGTTTAACGCAAAATGTGCTTAATTTTCAGAAAATTTGTGGCTTGAAATGTCTGTTCTTGCTTGTATGGCACTGGCTGAATACATTTTGGTTTCCAGCATGTCCTCAAAATCATCCCTGATATAAATGGGAACCCTGATCGACATCCTTTCATATTTCATAGGACCTTTTTGTACAATCAAGGTAAAAATTACATTAGGATAGTCGGAGACCAGATAATAGTCAGAAACTTCGTGCCACTGGATGATGTTCCTGAAATCAGGTAGACGAAGGATTTTGTCATTTACCACAATTCCTTTGTCCGTAATCACCCGTACGAGTAGCATTCTTATAGCAACGTAGGAGAGGATTAATCCAACAAGTAAGAAAGAGCAAATCATCCCTATCCGCAGGAACTTCTCTTCATTGAAAATCCTTAGATGTGAGGAATCCAATACATCGAAATAAGTAAAGAAACAGGATGTGCCAACAATAAAAAGAATAAGGGAAAGCACAGAAAAAGTAATTGTTACAATTACCATTTCAGGATTTTTCCAGATCATCAACGTATTGGACAGTTGTCGACGGTACCAATAAGCCATCAGCACGAAGCATGGGGCAATCAGCATCGCAAATACAAGACTAAAGCTCAGCAACAACTGCAATGGGTTCATAATACTCAGATTCTTTCCTTCTTAAATTTATTATTTCAAACGCAATATTCAAAAGAAAAGTTTAGGAGGACAAGAGAGCTTCTCCCAACTGTCAAAAAAGACAACTTAGACGCCAAAAGAAATCCTTTCAAAATCACGCAGAATCAAAAATTCTCTTGTATGAAACCTGTCTTTCTTATGAAAGTTCATACTCAAGTAGAAAAAATATTCTCCTGAGGCAGCACATTTAATACAAAAAAATCAAAAAGGACAAGAATTGAAGTATAAAAAGCGACAAAGACAAAAAATAGTTGTCGCAATACTTGATAAATATTTTATATTTGCGCATAATATTTTTTTAGACAAGGCTAAAAATGAATAAAATATATATTTTTCTTACCCTGTTTATCATAGCAAACTCAGCTTTAATTGGACAAAATTCTGCCATAACAGGAAGCATAAGCAGTAACGAAGGGATTCTTTCTTTTGCAAGGGTGTCCCTTATTGGCAAAAAAACAGGTGTATTGGCAGATTCTCTTGGAACATATAGATTAAACAACCTCAGCCCAGGTCAATACAAAATCAGGGTGAGTTATCTGGGTTTTCTTCCCTTTGAAAAAAAGTTGGAGCTAAGCAAAGACCAGACTTTGGTTTTAGATATCAAATTGGACCCTGATCTTGAGCGAGAGGCTGAGGAGGTGGTAATTACAGGAACTCTCAAAGAGGTAAAGAAGATGGAAAGTCCTGTTGCGGTTGAGGTATACAGCTCCACTTTTTTCAAGAAAAATCCAAATTCCAATATTTTTGAAGCCCTTCAGAATGTAAATGGGGTCAGGCCACAACTCAATTGCAATGTCTGCAATACGGGAGATATCCATATCAATGGCCTCGAAGGTCCCTATACCATGGTCTTATTAGATGGAATGCCGATCGTTTCGGGTTTGAGTACCGTATACGGCCTGAGTGGGATTCCCAATAGCTTGATCGAACGGGTAGAAATTGTAAAGGGGCCTGCTTCATCCTTATATGGGTCGGAAGCAGTGGGTGGATTGATCAATATCATTACCAAAAAGCCTTCGAATGCGGCTGTATTTTCCGCTGACGTTTTCGGAAGTACTTGGGGAGAGTTGAATGCAGACCTTGGATTCAAATTTAGTCCATGGAAAAAAGCAGATGTACTTACAGGGATCAATCTCTTTAACTATGGAAACCCAATTGACAACAATGGAGATAATTTCACGGACGTAACCCTACAAAAACGTGTTTCAGTTTTTCAGAAATGGAACTTCAAACGAAAAAACAATAAACTATTTACCCTTGGAGGGAGGTATTTTTATGAAGATCGTTGGGGAGGAGAAATGCAATGGACGCCTGAATTCAGAGGTGGAGACAGCATTTATGGGGAGAGCATTTATACGGAGAGATGGGAGGTATTGGGGAATTACCAATTACCTACTCGAGAAAAATTATTGCTTTCCTTTTCTTTCAACTCCCATGATCAAAATTCAGTTTATGGTGATTTAGAATATCTTGGTCTTCAGCGCATCAGTTTTGGCCAGCTGACGTGGGACAAGAAACTATCCGGGCACGACTTACTTTTTGGGCTTGCCTTAAGGCACACCTTTTATGATGACAATACTACTGCAACGGCGATTGAAGCTCCAGGCGATGTTCAAAATCAGCCGGATGTAATATGGTTGCCAGGTCTTTTTGTCCAGGATGAAATTTCCCTTGCAGATAGACATAAATTACTGCTTGGAGCAAGATATGACCACCATAGCAGGCATGGAAGTGTATTTACGCCAAGGCTTGCCTACAGATGGAAAAGAAACGACCAGCAGATTTTTCGAGTGAATGCAGGAACAGGATTTCGTGCCGTAACGCTGTTTACGGAAGACCATGCTGCTTTGACGGGCGCTCGTGATGTACTCATTACGGAGGCACTCAGTCCTGAGCAGAGTTACAATGTCAATGTAAACTTCCTTCAGAAGGTATTTACCCCATCAGGACATCTATTCAGTTTTGACGTCACGGCTTTCTACACCTATTTCACCAATCAGATTCTCCCAAATTACGATACAGATCCCAACCTGATCATTTATGATAATTTAGATGGTTATTCGGTTGCTTCAGGAATTTCTGCAAATGTGGATATTGCCTTGGCCTCTGGCTTGAAGGTCATTGCTGGTGCCACCTTGATGAACAACTATGTAGTTGAGGGGGAGGAGAGATTTATCCCGGTCTTGAATGAGCGCTTCAATGGCACCTGGACTGTGTCTTATACGTTGCCGAATACTTCTGTGACTTTTGATTATACAGGGAACTTGTACGGTCCGATGCGATTGCCCTTGTTGGGGGAGCTTGATCCAAGGGATGAGTTTTCTCCTTGGTGGAGCCTTCAGAATGTTCAGGTCACGTGGACGAGTAAGGATAAGAAATGGGACATTTATGGTGGGGTGAAGAACTTGTTGAATTTTACTCCACCTGCCAACAGCATTGCGAGGTCTTTCGATCCTTTCGACCGAAATGTGGCCTTTGGGCCTGAGGGTGAGGTGTTCCCTACGGTGGGGAATCCCTTTGGATTGACCTTTGATCCAAGTTATGTATATGCACCTAATCAAGGGATTAGGGGATTTTTGGGGGTGAGGTATCGGTTGAGATGAGTGTTGGGAGAAGATGATTGCTTTTGAGAGGTGGTTGATGAGGGATTTTCGAATTGCTTAATTAGCCCTGTCAGGGTTATAACCCTGACAGGGTGCCCAATTTAAGCAAGCATAACTTGGGTTTGGTATATCAACTAAGTAGAGTGATAGGGGAGAATGTTTTGTCTTGAAAGGTATTAGACGACATTATTTACGAATTGCTGAATGACCCTGACAGGGTTATAACCCTGTCAGGGTGTCTAAAATTTACAACTTGATGAAAAGAATTTTCATAATGTTAAGCCTGCTTCTTACTGGGCTCAGCTTACAGGCCCAGGACTATGGGCTAAGTTTCCAGGAGGTAGATAGCTTAATGAAAGTGGCCCCCAAGCCAATACTGGTGTTTCTGCATGCAGACTGGTGCAAGTACTGCCAAGGCATGAAGAAAACGACCTTTCAGGATGAGAAAGTAAAAACGAAGCTGAAATCAGACTTTTACTTCATATCCTTCAACGGTGAAAGTAAGGAGGATGTGGTTTTCAGCGGACATCGCTTTCGGTATCAGCCCAGCGGAGCTGGGACTGGGGAGCATCAACTAGCCAAGCAATTGGGGGAAGTTGATGGAGAACTGGCTTACCCGACTTTAGTCGTCCTCAATGACAAATATGAAATAATCGGCCAGTGGAACAGCTTCTTATCAGGAAAGCGTCTTGGAAGAATCTTAGCAAAACACTAACCTAAATCCGACCTTGTTTGGAGGAATTAAATAATTGGTATTAAACCAAAAAGCAATTTTATAGTTCTAAACTTACGCCTTTTAGTCAGTTCAGTTAGGATTTTTACGCATCCGGTCAAAGGTACTTTTCATGATGCGATAATGATATAAATTGTAATTCAGTTCTTTATTACTTTGTTTATGAAGGGAGTCACGATGCTTGTGGGCTCCCTTTTTTACTTTTGCATTTCTCAGCTCTTTCCATCAAGCACACAAACAATTGACCATCGGTCTCATGTTTTCGATTACTTCCGCACCTATGTTTCTTGCAAAGTAAAAGGCTGCTAACCAAGAGAGTCCTGCCCAAAATATAAACGTAAAAAACTCTCCATCGTAAAGTGCCCTTATTCCTTTGAAAATAAGAATGCCTTTTAATATATAATCCAAAATCATAACTGGGAATTCCAAAGAAGCTGAACACTCTGTAAAGATATTTTGGAAATAATTCATGCTAAACTCCAGGATCATGAAGAAAGCTATATAAGCATACCATAAGCCCTCCTTAAAAAACCCACCTGCAAAAGCACTCAGCAATGTCCTGATGAATAAGCCTACAAACCCTGTTAAAAAGACAAGTAGGATTGCCTTCAACAACAAGCAGCCCTTCGGCTGTGATAAAAATTCAATGATTGAGGGGTCTATTAATTCCATAAGATTTCTATTGTTTACTGAATACCTACCTTATTAAATGATTAGGATAATGTTCTTTCAAATTGATATACTATTTCTATTAAACTAACGATCCTTGACCCTATAAACAAACTTAAGTCCGCTCCAGTCCTCATCAATAGCAGCCACCTTTACATCCACCAATCCCGCTTCCAGAAAGTATTCCCTGATCCAGTCCCTTTTTAAGTCTGTAGCAATTTTCGATTTCCCCTTAGGCCAGGAAACCCATAATGTGCCGTCCTTCTTTAAGGAGCCCTTGGCTGTCAGAGCAATCTCTTTCACTTCTTCCATAGATGTACAGAAAACATGAATGAAATTCAAGTCTTCCCCCATCCCGAATTCTTCCTTCGTTAGGTCATCAGGTAGGTCAGAGAATAATTCGAAGTAGTGATTCGGTATTTGATGGAAAGCTGATCGAAAGCCCGCTTTAAGACCTAGCTTTTTTGCCAATGGAGTTGAGGAGTAGCCTGCCATGTTGCGAATTATTGATTGTTTTAAATAAAAATAATGATCCTGGGGAAAAGTCTTTAGCAAAGTCTACTTATGAAGCATATTGGGCTCTCGAAAATTGGCCAGAAACTAAACACGACTACCACATTGGATTCATTGGTGCTCTACCCTATGGGGCACCTGAGCATAGGCAGTTGAGATTTCGCCTGGCTTGGGTTATGTAAGAGAAGTTGGTCTTTGGGAAACAAACCCTTACCAAAGGCTTGAAATGCAGATCCCTTTTCAATCTATGGATCGTCAAGGTCAAGCTAAAAACTTGTACCGTCTGGTATTTTAGAAAGAAAAGAGCCATTTCACACAAATGAAATGGCTCTTTTTTATGTCAAAGGCGGTGCCAGGTGTGTAACGGTTTCTGGTCTTAGGAGGGACAGGCAAATGTCTATTCCCCTTTATTGAAAGCTATTTCCGCTACACTTCGTTTTGCCTCTGTTTTAAAACTTGATCTCCTCGTTGTTGCTGTTGTAGTACTTTACCTTCGTAAAGGGCAAAGCAGCATCGGATTCGACTCTTACCCACAACCAGTAGGTATGGAACCATTGGAACTGTAAGCTCCTCATGAAACCTTGCTTTAGATAAGAGGCCACAAAAGGATTTACCCTGATGGTCAGCTTTTTCTCCTTGTTTTGGCGAATGAGGAAATCAACGTTGTTGGAAATCTCATCTGCAATCAGGATAGAAGCCTGAATCTTACCTGTACCATTACAACTTGGGCATACTTCAGAGGTCTGAATGTTGATCTGAGGCCTCACCCGCTGGCGGGTAATTTGGACCAGGCCAAACTTACTCATCGGCAAGATGGAGTGCTTGGCACGATCGGCTTTCATGACCTTCCTGAAATAATCATTGAAGATCCTTCTATTATCGGGTCGCTTCAGGTCAATGAAGTCTACCACAATAATCCCTCCCATATCTCTCAGTCTCAACTGTCTAGCGATCTCCTCTGCGGCTTCCATATTTACCTTAAGAGCCGTTTCTTCCAGGGTTTTGTCAAGGTTTTTGCTACCGGAGTTCACATCAATGACGTGCATGGCTTCGGTGTGTTCAATTACAAGGTAGGCTCCATTAGACATGGAGGCAACCTTACCAAATGATGCCTTGATCTGCTTTTCAAGCCCCATGGCATGGAAAAGCGGAGTCTTGGATTTATGAAACTTCAGCCCTTTCAGCATATCTGGCTGATAAGACTTCAGGTATTCCTCAATCTCTACATGAGACTGCGGATCATCCGTATGGATGGAATCGAATCCCTGGCTCAACATGTCCCTCAGGATACTCGTGGCTCGATTATCTTCGCTGAGCACCTTGGCCGGAGGCCTTGCCCGTTGAAGGGAGCGCGCCATTTCGTTCCACTTGGAAACAATGGTTGAAATGTCATGACTTAGGCTGGCAGCATCTCTGCCTTCAGCGGCAGTGCGGACAATCATCCCAAAGTTGTTGGGACAAAGGCTTTCTGCCAATACCTTTAGACGCCTTCTTTCCTCGGCAGATCTGATCTTCTTTGAAACAGACACGGCCCTGGAAAATGGAACCAGTACTACGTATTGACCAGGTATGGAGATTTCGCTTGAAAGCCTTGGTCCCTTGGTAGAAATAGGTTCTTTTACTACCTGTACCAAAACTTCCTGACCAGGTTTCAACACCTCGGTCATCTTCCCGTGCTTATTGATATCAGGGACGGTTTTTATCTTTTCGATTGGGACAGGATTGCCCTGTCTTCCCTGACGAACAGCACGTACAAATCTTAGCAGGGATTTCACCTGCGGTCCAAGATCGAGATAATGTAGGAATGCATCTCTAGGATGACCTACATCTACAAAAGCCGCATTTAAACCAGTAACGACTTTTCGGACTTTCCCCAAAAAAAGATCACCCACGGAAAAGCCCTCTGAGAGCTTTTCGTGGTGAAGTTCTACTATTTTTTTATCCTGTAATATCCCGATTCTGAGACCATCTTCGTTTTTAGTAACAACTAGTTCATTCACTTTTTTTCTTGTTGGGCTTACTTTTCCTGCTGGTGCTCAGACCACAATGGAAAAAGGAGCTGAAGAATTGCTGGTGCGGAGGGCTAAGTAAGCGATGAACCAACTATGGACAATAAGTCCTGAAAATAGTTAACGAAAATAGTCTCAAACCAAAAGGTCTGAGAATTACTTCTTCTTCTTGTGACGGTTTTTTCTCAACCTTTTCTTGCGCTTATGAGTCGCAATCTTGTGTCTTTTTCTTTTTTTACCACAAGGCATAATTTTTCTTGTTTTTTATGATTAATAACGATTAAAATCTACTCCTCACCTGTTTAGCGGCGGCTTTAAGCTCATCGTTTGTGCTTTCCTTTATTACCCTATCCAATTCCTGGATGGCTTCTGTTGTTTTTTCAAGCTGTGCATATGTCATAGCCAGTTTGAAACGAGCTTCGTCGTTGTTAGGATTGAGCTTAAGCACTTTGAGAAAGCGTGAGGATGCTTTCTCCCACTGGCCGGTCTGCATTGAGAAGTCTCCCAATTGCATACTGGCTTCAACATTGTCAGGATTGATGTCCAGGACGCTTCTGATGGTCATGATGCCACGCATGGCGTTTTGTTGCAATCCGGATTTCACATAGGAAAGTCCCAAATATAGTAGGGCTTCCTCATTCTGTTCTTCCTTTTGGACCACTTCTTCAAGATAAGTCATGGCCTTGTCAGAAAACTTTCTAAACAAGACTGAATCGGCCTGAACCATGGTCGTCTGTGTTGCCTTGTAAGCCAACACTCCTGCCTTTTGTTGATTTTGTAAAGAACTTTCTGCTGCAAGTAATACATCTGCATACTTGGCTGCATACGCCCATTGAAAATTCCTGTCTAATGAGTCTACCAGGGTACGTAAGATCCCTGCTTTGGTTGAAGCCTCAGCTTTTTCGACCTCATTTATCAATGAAAGGAATTTAGGGTCCTCAAGTTTGGGCAAATTAATGCCCTCGTTCTGGCCTGGGCCGGAAATATCCGCAACCTCAAGGCCTGTTTTCTTTTTGTTGGTAAGATTGGTTTTATCTGCCAGAAACAATAGAATGAAAAGGATCGCTCCAACTCCTAATACTATTGCTCTTAACACAACTCCTGATCGAGAAGATTCTGTTTTTTCCATGCAGGAATCTTAAAGATTTTAGGATTTTTCTACTACAGGAATGTCTGACGACTTAACCTTTTCAACGAATACCTTAGCCGGCTTGAAACTGGGCACATAATGTGCTGGAATAACAATAGGCTTATTTTGTGAAATGATCCTACCTACCTTTTCCTTTCGATGCTTAACAACGAAAGAACCAAATCCACGGATGTAAACATTCTCACCTTTTGAGAGGGAATTTTTCACTACTGAGAAAAATCCTTCAAGTGCTGCAGATACATCTGCTTTGTCAATTCCCGTCTTCTGAGAAATCTCTACAATAACTTCTGCCTTAGTCACAGTAAAATATATTTTATGCTAAATGGATGAAAGAGTGCTGATTAAGAGTGAAATACGCCACGCAAATTTAGTAGAAACAAGCGAACCGCAAAACTTTTTCGAGGAAAAAGGCTCTAATCAAGTGTTAAATACCAATATTCCAGCGCGATTAGCATCTACAAAAATAATATTTTTACCACGGATAGCCCTCAATTGCACCATTTGCAGGTAAAATCCTTGTTAATAACTTATTTTAGCTTGTTGGGTTTAACAAAAAAAACAAAATTTTAACAGCCTTGGGAATAGGATCTAAAGTCGAAGAATGGTACCACCAAAATGGTCGCCAGTTACCTTGGAGAGACACCTATGATCCATATCAAATATGGATTGCAGAAGTTATCCTCCAACAAACCCGAATTGAACAAGGAGTAGGATACTTCTACAAATTCATCGAGCGGTTTCCCAATGTGCAGGAACTCGCTTCCGCAGAACTCGATGAAGTCCTTAAATACTGGGAGGGCTTGGGCTATTACAGCCGTGCAAGAAACCTCCATGCAGCAGCAGGGCAATTGGTGGATCAGTATGCGGGGAATTTTCCAGAGCATCACAGTGAATTGGTCAAGCTAAAAGGAATAGGACCCTATACAAGTAGGGCGATTGGCTCATTTGCCTTTGCCAACCCTACAGGGGTGATCGACGGGAATGTACTGAGGGTCATGAGCCGTGTTCTGGGTGATTCTTCCCCCATTAACCAACAAAAAACCCGCAAAAACTTCCAGGAAATCATAGACCAATGGGTTGAAGGGCAAAATTCCAGGGCTTTCAATCATGGAATCATGGACATAGGTGCTACCATTTGTACCCCGCGAAAACCTGGATGTATGATATGCCCCCTGGTAGGATCATGTGTTGCATATGATAAAGGACTGACCCAACTGCTACCTTATAAAGAGAAAAAACTAAAAAGGAGTCAGAAATACCTTCAATTTTTCCTCCCCGAACCTACAATACCCAAACTTCCTATACGTCAGCGTCCTAAGGAAGGGATTTGGGGAGGCCTTTGGGAAATCCCTAATGTGGAAGTAGATCTTGAACTGTGGAAAAAGAAAGAATCCAGCTATGGAGGCAATTATCTGACTGAATTCAAACATATTTTGACACATTTGGACCTACATATTCAGGTATTTGAGTTAAAAGGAATAGAAAAAATAGACTGGGGAGAAGTACAATTCATTTCAAAGGAGGAAATCCCTAAGTTTGCTTTTTCAAAGGCTGTTTTAAAAATTTTTGATAAAACAGTATATTAAGTGAAAGAAAGTTCCAATATTCAGGATTTTGAGGCGAAAAGAAATAGCCGAACTGAGGCCAGAGGGACTTTCCAATTAAATCAAAATGGCAAAATACGGACTTAACAAAGTTGAGCTGATAGGTAACCTGGGGCAAGATCCCGAGGTTCGCCACACCGATAAAGGCATCATGTACACAACTTTGAACCTCGCCTGCACAGAGAGATTCAGGGACAGGGAGGGTAATAATGTAGACAGAACCGAGTGGTTGAGAGTTACCCTTTGGCGTGGGCAGGCAGAAATTGCAAGCAAATACCTCAGAAAAGGATCTACGGTATTCATAGAGGGAAGGCTACGCACCAGCAGTTGGGAAACTCCCCAGGGAGAAAAGCGAAGCAGAACAGATATAGAAGGCATTCGACTCATTCTACTCGATGGCAGGCCTCAACAGTCCAATCCTGGTGGGCAAGGTCAGATGCATAGTCCTGTTTCTCAGACTAACTACCAATCGCAGCAATCTAATCCTGTAAATCAGCAAGGCTCATCTACCAATAATACTCCTGATATTCAGGAAAATGATGTTGATGATTTACCTTTTTAACCTCCCCTCTTTGTGCAAATAGATCTAACTCAAAATATAAATTTAAGTGGAAACGGAGCCTGGTAGTATATGGGGCTTACACAGCTTCTTGTTGCAGGATTTAAATTTATTGAGCATCTCACCGGATTGGCCACTGGTGGGACAATACCTGACCCTGCTGTTGCTTCTACTAATTTCCTTCATGGTCTCAGGATCAGAAGTAGCCTTTTTCATTAACCTGAATAAGACCGACCATAATGAGCTGAACAGAAGAAGCCCTGGTCTTTCTCAACGGGTGGTAAGTCTTTTGGAAAATGATCGCTACAAGAAACTCCTGGCCACTATTCTGATTACAAATAACTTTGTAAATGTAGCAGCTATTCTCGTTGCCTCTAGCATCCTTAAATATTATCAAGGGATATACAACTGGTCTGAAGCTGTTCAGTTCATCCTTGAAATTGGATTGATTACCAGCCTTTTACTATTTTTTGGGGAAATTATTCCCAAGGTTTTTGCTGCGAGAAACAGATTGAGATTGATTACCATGTTGATCAATCCCCTTACTTTCCTAAATCGCTTTCTTAGCCCGCTTTCTTTCCTTCTTACCAAGGGCACGAAGTTCATGGATGAAAGGTTCAAAATGCCTATCAGAGCAGCTTCCCTTGATGACTTGAGCAAGGCAATTGACATTACCTCTGAAAAGTCAAGAAAAAATGGAGATAATCAGGACGGAGACATCCTAAAAGGGATTGTAAAATTCTCTCAAATCTCTGTAAAAAGCATCATGAAAGCCCGCGTAGATGTAGAAGCGGTAGAAATCAACATGGATTTTCAGGAAATGGTGGACTTCATTCAAAAGTACACCTATTCGAGGTTACCAGTGTATGAAGAAAGTTTGGATAATGTGAAAGGTATTCTTCATATCAAAGATCTCCTCCCTTACCTGAAGGAGGATTCTGCACCTCCAAGCCTAAAGGAAGTCATGCGTGAAGCATACTTCGTCCCCGAAAACAAAAAGATCGATGACCTCCTGGACGAATTTAAATCCCAAAGCAATCACATGGCCATCGTGGTAGATGAGTTTGGGGGAACAGCAGGGATTGTAACCCTTGAGGACGTCATTGAGGAGATTTTTGGTGAAATCAATGACGAATTCGACGAAAAGGACTGGATTCATACGGAGATTTCTCCTACGGAGCACATCTTCGAAGGGCGTACCCCTCTGAACGATATTCGAAAAATCCTCGGACTTGATGACAAGACCTTTGAAGATGCGCGAGGTGATTCTGATAGCCTTGGAGGCCTAATCCTCGAACTGAATGGTTCTTTTCCAAAGATGGGCGAAGTCATCAGCTATAGGAATTTCGAATTCAAGATCAATGCAGTTACCAAAAACAGGATTACCATGGTCAGGCTCTTCATTCATCCTGAAGAAAAGGAGAATGCATCTTAGGGAAGAAGCGCTTTCCATACATAAAAAACCGAATACCTGAAGATCATGGAAAAAAAATTCATCGTTGCTTTTGTTGTGCTGTGTACCTTGCTAAGCGCTTGTGAGGAATACACACCTACGCCTAAAAAATTTGGCTTCCACCGAATCGACCTACCCACACAGGCTGAACGAAGCTACAAATCGCTTTCAGTTGCCAGTTGTCCGTTTGAATTTGAATATCCCAATATTGGGGAAATTACCCGCAGCATGCCGGATTCTTGCTGGACAGACATCCAAATGGGACCTTATGACCTTAAATGGCATATTACTTACCGCGACGTAAAGCAAACAGGAAAAGATATTTCCACTCATTTTGAAGAGTACCGCAAACTCATTTACAAGCATACCAAAAAGGCGACAAGGATCGAAGAAACTCCACTGACAGGGCCTGCAGGCTCGGGAACTTTCTTCGAAATCTATGGCAATGTCGGTACTCCTGCCCAGGTATTTTATGCTGATGCAAAGCAAGAACAGGTCATGATGATGTCCATTTATTTCCAAACTGCCCTACGCAATGACTCACTTAAGCCTGTGATTGATTATATGAAAGAAGAGGTTCAGCATGCCGTAGAGACACTTCAATGGAAAAAATGATAAAAATAGACCTGACGAAAATTCGCCAGGCCTATTTTAGCCAAGTTGTAAGTTTAAGCCACTCATAGGGTAAATGCCATTTTGATCCAGGCCTAATTGTCATTTCGAATGGAACATATCCTCTAGTGAGAGATCTATGCAGGACGATGAATAGATTTCTCGCTTAAACTCGAAATGACAGCCAGTGTTGCCCAGACTAATACCGTGGGTGGCCTTGTAACGACAACATTGCCTTTAAGCAGTGGCAAGAAAATTTCTCTTTAAAGGGTGCCTCTCAATTCCTGCTCCCGCTCTATCGCTTCAAACAAAGCTTTGAAATTGCCCTTCCCAAAAGAAGTGGCTCCCTTACGCTGGATGATTTCAAAAAACATGGTAGGCCTGGGTTCGACAGGTTTGGTAAAAATCTGTAAGAGGTAACCTTCATCATCTCTGTCAACCAAAATGCCCAGTCTCTTCAAGTCGGAGATATCCTCATCAATTTCGCCTACTCTTTGAATTAGGTCATCATAATAGGTTGTAGGAACATGCAAGAAATCAATCCCGCGAGCTTGAAGTTCGGTAACCGTTTCGACGATGTTTTCGCAAGCTACAGCGATGTGCTGCACTCCGCCTGTCCCATAAAAATCCAGGTATTCTTCAACCTGTGATTTCTTCAGTCCATCCGCAGGCTCATTGATTGGAAACTTAATTCGTCCATTGCCATTTGACATTACCTTGGACATCAGGGCAGTATACTCAGTAGAAATGTCCTTGTCATCGAAGGAAAGGATCTGGGTGAAACCCATGACATCCTGGTAAAACTCAACCCATTTGTTCATTTCGCCCAAGGGCACATTGCCCACCATGTGATCTACATATTTCAAGCCTACGGGCTCTGGATTATAGCTGGTTTCCCATTTACTAAAGCCAGGAAGGAAGGTTCCATTGTAGTTTTTTCTTTCAATAAAGAGGTGAACCGTTTCTCCGTAGGTATAAATTCCGGATTTTTTTACCGTCCCAAATTCATCTTCCTCAACCATTGGTTCCATGTAAGGCTTGGCCCCTCTTTTCACAGTTTCATGGAATGACTTTTCGGCATCATCCACCCAAAGGGCTATCACCTTTACACCGTCACCATGCTCATCTATGTGCCGTCCGATATCGGTACCAGGCTGCAAAGGAGAGCTTAAAACGAGGCGGATTTTATCCTGAACAACAACATATGACTCTTTATCTTTGCGGCCTGTCATCAATCCTGAATAAGCCAGAGACTGGAATCCGAAGGCTGATTTGTAAAAATGAGCCGCTTGACGAGAGTTGCTGACATACAATTCAATATAATCCGTACCCTGGATTGGAAGAAAGTCCTGAGCAGCATCGTAAATTTTAGGAATTGGCTGTTCCATTTATTTGCATAAGATTAAGGTTGATACAAAACTTTTGAAGTCCTTTGATATAAAATACCGAAATAAAAAAGGAAACACACAATTAAGCAGTTGAACATATTGAATTCGGTATTTTTTGGAGTCCGTTTTTTCAAAAGCCAAGGAAAAAAATGCAGAGTTAGTGGTACTACATCGAGGCTTTTTGACGCTGGATTTTGGAAAAAATGGCCCAAAGGATGTAAAAATGAGATTGCTCGACTATTTAGTTGTCATAACAAGTATATAACAATTAAATAGGAATTCAAATGCATTAGTAAAACTATATCCCTTTCACTTTTGGCTTGCTACGATTCGGCTTGCTCACACTACACTTCACCTATTTACTTCTGAAGCTCTCTTGCTTCCTCTGCATTTTGGGTTCAAACAATCAAACAATGAAGTCGATATCCCTTTTTCTTACACTTACAATCTTGGCTCTCCAGATGATGAGTCAGCCCCTTACCCAGACAGTCCGCGGGACTGTAACGGATATGTTAACCTCTGCTCCGCTGGCAGGTGCCACCATCCTCTTAATGGGGAGTGAACCTACGAAAGGAACTTTTTCAGACGAAAGCGGTGAGTTTCAACTAGATGGAGTTCCTATAGGCAGGCAAACCATCAAGATCTCCTACATCGGCTACCTGGAAGTGGTATTGCCAGCTGTACAAGTGAATACAGGAAAGGAAGTGGTTTTGGATATTCTATTAGAGGAATCAGTCAGCAGTACAGATGAAGTGGTTATTTCTGCCAATAAAGCGAAGGATAAGCCCCTAAACGAAATGAGCACAGTAAGTACAAGGACATTTGACCTGGAGGAAACATCTCGCTATGCAGGTAGCCGCAACGACCCTTCCAGGATGGCATCCAACTATGCAGGGGTAAGTGGGGCCAATGACAGCAGAAATGACATCATCATTCGAGGTAATTCGCCTACGGGTCTACTTTGGAGGTTGGAAGGGGTAAATATTCCTAACCCCAATCATTATGGAGCCACAGGTGCGACAGGTGGACCTGTGAGCATGCTCAACAACAATGCACTTTCAAGGTCAGACTTCATGACTGCAGCATTTCCAGCTCAATATGGCAATGCAGTAGCCGGAGTCTTCGATTTGAACATGAGAAATGGCAACAACAAAGAACGGGAGTTTTTGGGGCAAATAGGATTCAATGGCTTTGAATTGGGAGCAGAAGGTCCATTCTCCGCAAATAGCAAGGCTTCCTACATGGTCAATTACAGATATTCTACACTTGGACTTTTTCAGGCACTTGGGGTAGAGTTTGGTACCGGAGCTGCCGTTCCGGAATATCAAGACATAAATTTCAAAGTCGACATTCCAAGCAAAAAAGCAGGTAGATTTTCTATTTTTGGCTTAGGTGGAGTAAGTAGCATTGACTTATTAGGCTCAGAAACGGATACTTCACAGACGGATCTATTTGGTGGGGAAAATGCCGATTTGAGGCCCAGGTATCGTACCGGAATTGTAGGGATAAAACACAAACTGCTATTGAATGAAAAAACTGCCCAACAAATTACCCTCGCGGCTTCTCAAGCATGGGAATCGGTAAGCAGTGATTCGCTTAGCCTTGAAACAAGAGAACCTGTTCTACAATTCGGAGGCCTTAATCAGACCAATAAGTATTCTTTGATTTATCAATTGAATCATAAATTCAACGCCAGAGACAACATCCGCACAGGGGTATACCTTGACTACTATGACTACCTGTTTGAAGACTCAGTTTTGTCAGCTAATGGAGTTGATTTTCGTCTGAATACGAATAGCGATGGGGGCAGCCTCTTTAGCCAGGCCTATATCCAGTGGCAGCATAAGTTTACAGACCAGTTGGTGCTGAACTCGGGCATCAATGCCCTCCATTTTGCTTTGAATAACAGTACTGCCCTGGAACCCAGGCTAGGCTTCAGGTATCAGGTCAACCCAACTCAATCCTTTAATTTTGGTTATGGCCTTCACAACCAGCTACAACCGATCAGGATATACTTCCAGGAATCCATTGACGAAAATGGAGAAATGACCCTAAGCAACAAAAACCTGGACTTCACGAATAGCCATCACTTCGTATTGGCTTATGATCACAAAATAGCTTCCAACCTAAGGTTAAAAGCAGAGGTATATGCTCAATTCCTGGGAAATGTCCCTGTAGACACCTTTTCCTCTTCTTTTTCTCTCCTGAATGCAGGGGCAGATTTTGCCCTACCCAACCGAAGAGACCTCCAAAATGAAGGCATTGGAAGAAATTATGGCGTGGAATTGACCTTGGAGAAGTTTTTCAGCAACAATTATTATTTCCTCCTTACAGGATCACTGTTTCAGGCTGAATACCAAGGTTCTGATAAGATCTGGAGAAATACCGCCTTTAACGGAGGTTATGTATTCAATGCCCTTGCGGGCAAAGAGTTTCCGCTAGGAAATGGAAAGAGTAGCATCACGATTGACTGGAAGGCTACTCTTGCAGGAGGGCGCTACGTAACCCCAATCGATCTGGAAAGTTCCAGACTTGCTCGTCAAGAAGTCCGTTTTGATGATCAGGCATTTTCTGAAAAACTGGATGATTATTTCCGAACCGATGTTAAACTTGGTTTCAGGCTCAATTCCAAACGCATTACTCAGGAATTTTCTATTGACATTCAAAATGTTACCAACCGTAGAAACCTCTTCAGTAGAACCTTTAATCCGCGTACGGGACAGGTAAGTGTCGAAAACCAGTTGGGCTTGTTCGTGATACCCCAATTTAGGATATTGTTTTAACCAGATACAGATCAGGGGACAAATCTACATGGATCTGTTCCCTGGATTTTAATTTCCATCATCAATTTGAGCTATGAATGACAAGTGGATCCGGATCTTTGGATATCCCATAATAATCATTGTGATGTCGCTAGTAATGGGTTGGGAACAATGGCAGCAAGGCCCACTGGCAATACTTACATGCATTTTTGTGTCTGCTTTCTACACTTTTTTGTTGTGGGAAGGATGCTTGTTTCTGGCAATGAAAGTAAGGAAACGTATACCTGGCCTTCAAGATACATCCCAGCGCATTTTCTTTCAATTTGTGCTATTGGCAGTTTATACGACTACTTTTAACCTGATCGCTCGACAGTATATCATCAACCCTATTTTGTCCTACGAACCGGAAGCCAAGCCTGTGGTAGACTCTTTGATCCTATCAATTCCTGCAGTCATTTTTATGTTTTTATACGAGTTGGCCTATTTTCTAGAGGAATGGAAAAAAAATATACAGCAGCGTGAAGCCCTTACCCGGGAGCACATCCAATCTCAGTTTGAGGCTTTGAAAAAGCAATTAGACCCACACTTTCTATTCAACAGCCTCAACTCTTTGGCTTCACTTATTGACCCTGCCAATCAACCAGCCCAGGATTACCTGGAAAGGCTTTCTGATGTCTATCGATACGTCCTGGATACAAGAAAAAAAGCGACCAATACAGTCAAGGATGAGCTTGAATTCCTAAATTCCTACATTTATTTGAATAAGGTGAGGTTTAGAGATAACCTTCAAATCAAGTTGGATGTAGGTACAGACAGCCTGAATAAGCACATCCCGGCCTTGAGCCTACAGCTATTGGTAGAAAATGCCATAAAGCACAACATTATTTCCAAGGAAAAGCCCTTGCAAATCCAGGTATTTGACGAACAGGATACATTGATAGTCTCCAACAACAAACAGATCAAGAATACTTTGGGACCTTCCAATAAAATTGGTTTGCAAAACATCCAAAACCGATATGATTTATTGGGGGGAAAAAGGCTGATTGTTTCTACTGACACGCGTATGTTTAGTGTTAAGCTCCCCTTACTTAAATTCTAATTTTCGTGAATATCCTCATAATTGAAGACGAATATTTAGCTTCCAAGCGCCTATCAGAATTGATTCTTGCCATACGGCCCGAGGTGGAAGTATTAGCCTGTCTGGAAAGTGTATCAGAATCATTGAACTGGTTAAAAAGTCATGGATCGGTAGATTTAATTTTCTCCGATATTCAATTGTCCGATGGCCTCAGCTTCGATATTTTTGAGCAAATACAGCTTCGCTGTCCGATCATCTTTACTACTGCTTACGATGAATATGCCATAAAAGCCTTTAAAGTGCAGGGCATTGATTATCTCATGAAACCCATCAAAAGGGCTGACCTTCAAGCATCTTTACAAAAATATGAAAGCCTGAAGCAAAATTTTTCACCAATAGGATTTCAAGCACAAATGGATTCCCTTTTGGGGATCTTGGCACCCAAACCGCAGAATTATAAAAACCGTTTTTTGGTAGAGGGGAAAGATCAGTTAATCCCCATTTCCATAGATGAGATATCCTATTTCTACACCAAAAGTGATATTGTTTATCTTATCAAGAATAATGGCAGAAAACACTCCCTGGACTTTAAGATGGATCAATTAGAGAAATTACTCGATCCCAGTGAATTTTTCAGGTTGAATCGGCAATTCATTTGCAAGCTCAATGCCATTGAAAGCATCAACCCCTATTTCAATGGGAGGTTGATCGTAAAGCTAAGTCCTGAGGCATCAGAGGATGTATTTGTAAGCAGAGATAAAGCCAAAGCTTTCAAAAGTTGGCTCGGAGCTTAGCCCACGACAATCCATAAGTAAGGAGAATACCCAGCCTTAGAATTCTTCTTCTGAGTAATTTTTGAATATTTGGTCAGTGATTTTCAGGAAGTTTTCATAATCTTCTTCCGACAAGCCTTGCCAGCCCCTATGCCTGGAAGCGTAAATTGCAGGTCGGGCAATTTTTACGGTTTCTTTGCCTTTTTCTGTCAAGAATACTTTAAAATGTCTTCGGTCTCCATCCGAGCGGGTTCTGAGGAGCAGTTTTTTGTTTTCCAACAAGACAAGAATTCGAGAGACGGTGGGTGCATCCTTGAAGCTGGCATTGGCCAACTCAATTTGGGACTGCCCATCATTTTCTTCCAGAGCAGAAAGAATGATCCATTGCTCAGGGGTAATGTCTGCCTCTACGGCTTTCAGCCTTTGAAATAGGTCTTTTCTGACAGCCTTCAAGGTTCTGTCCAGGTAAAATCCGAAATTTTTTCCTTCCTCCATTGCTACAAATCTAGCTAAAAGGAAGGAAAATAAGTCTGTGTATTTCAGTACTTTCTCAAAAGAATTGGAAAAATTCTTTTGATTGGAAACCCAGTTAGAATTTGTAGCTCTTTTGAGTCGAAGAAGAGAGCCTCTGAGAGTCTTATAGGCCTCTCAGGAGCTATACTCAACGAAGAGAAAATGGAGCCATTTCCCCTTTAGTCCTTATACTTAAGCCTTCAATAATCTATACCCCCACGTCCCCTTCCTGAACGATATTCTACCGGGAACCATTTTCCTTTATATTGGCCGGTTCCACATCCATTGGTAGCCCTGGTTTTGATGTAAATAGAGGTATTATAAGTAAAATTGGGTTTAACCTTGATGTAGGAATAGGAACTTCCCTGACTTTGGATGCTGCTTGAAGGCACCACCCATTCCCAGACATAACCCAGGACCCCACCATCAATATCGCCATCATACCTTGCTGTTACAGTATTGAATTGGTTGGTGTAAAGAGGTGCATTCTGGAAGGACTCCAGGGTAATCAGGGAGGTTGAGGGCACCTGGTTCTGCTTTATATTTTTTTGGATATAATAGGTGGTTCCCTGGACCTGAAGCCTTGCAATAATTTTTAGGGTACTGCCCGTGTAGGTATTCAGCCTGAAAACCGCTTGGGAACCTGATTGACTGATCAAACCTACGTTTGAGGGATATTCCCACGTAAGGGTACTTCCCGCAGGACGAGATTGGAGGTTAAAGGTATAATTTACACCCTTGCACATTTCGTTTGGAGCAGAAATTTGGGTATTCACAATGCTGCAGCCCGAATTGACATAAGGAGTAACGCGGATGTTCGAGTTAAGTGCCATGCGCATTCTATCCACTTGGCCTGGGGTAAAGTGATCCAGGTCTCTTCTATTGGTGTTCATAAAATTTGTGAGGTCAGGGGTGTAACCATTGGTGAATCCGACCTGGGCATCAGCCGGTGTGTCACACACATAGTCTCCACAAATCTGACAATTTGATCCATCCTTGGCTTCTATGCAGGCACTATCTCTTTCACCAGCGGAAGTCCCATGGAAAGTATGATGCAAATTCAGACAGTGCCCAACCTCATGTACAGATATGATCGAATAAATCTCAGACCTCCTGATTGCCAAGCTATTGTTTGGGATGCCTTCTGCCTCCCCCAGTTTATCATCCCAAAGTGTATTTACGACATAGTAATTTAGGGAGCCTGCATCATTGTCATTCCTGATCAGTGTTATAAATTCATTCCTAGTAAGATCTACCAGGGCAGTATTATTAATGGTATTTGTAGATTCCAGATAGAAGAATATCCCATGCTGATTATACGTCCGATTGAGGTTGTCAATGATCTGATTGTTATTGGGAGTTGCGAAGGCTTCCGTTCCATCGCTATGTTTTACCACGTGAATTTTTACCCCTATGCAGTAATTGGAATTCGAAAATTCCCCCAAAGATTCGGATACTTGATTCACCTCTGAATGAGAAGAAAGAGATGGCGATTTGGCGAAATCACCCATAAATAAGAAGCTCCCTGATGCCATCAGGAAGAGTAGCAGTAGTGTGTTACGCATTTTGAAATAATTTTAGTAGTAGAATATTCCTAATATATACAGCAAAGGCGTTGCATGCAACGCCTTTGATCTTCAGTCCATAAAATTTAGGAGGGTAAGGCTAGTAATCTACTCCCCCACGTCCTCTTCCTGTACGATATTCTACTGGAAACCATTTGCCAACCCAGGAAGTCGTCCCACATTGGTTGCCTGTTCTTGTTTTTATGTAAATAGAGGTATTGTAAGTAAAGTTGGGCTGAACCTTGATGTAGGAATAAGAGCTTCCCTGATTTTGTATGCTGCTTGAAGGTACCACCCATTCCCATGAATAAGCCAAAACGCCACCATCAATGTCTCCGTTGTACCTGGCAGTTACGGTATTAAATTGGTTGGTGTAAAGAGGTGCATTCTGGAAGGATTCCAAAGTGATAGCTGAGGTCAAGGGTGGACTCAATTGTTTGATTCGTTTTGTAACCCAATAGGAAATCCCATTGACGGTTATTCTGGCAGTCAAAGTCCCTTCTTGCTCTCCACTAGAAAGAAATCGTACCGAAACCTCGGTAGAGCTTATGGTAGTGAAGGAAATATTATCCGAACTGGTCCAAAATGGATTTGCACCACCATTTAAACCAGGAGGAAGGTTTACCAACTCATAGACACTGGATTGCCTGGGGCATACGGATTCAGGACCCGTCATGACAACATCGGCCACGGTACATGCATTTCCCTGAATATTCTGGAATAGACTATTTTTTAACAATGCCTCTCTTACCCTGTAAGCCTGACCTTCCGTAATATGATCACGTGGCCTGTAATATGACATCAGGTTTGTCAAATCTGGAGAATAATTGGTCAAACTAAGGTCGTCTGGATCTGCCGGGGTATCACAAACCTTATCTGCAGCCGTATGGCAGTTGCTTCCATCAATTCTTTCAGCAGGAGCGCTGCCACTCGTCCTTGCACTTGTCCCGCGAAAGGTATGATAAAGGTGTAAACAATGTCCTATCTCATGAGCAAAGGTCGAGCGTTCAAAGGCATAAGCAATTAACATAGTCCTGCTGGAAGGAATGTCAAAAGCAGTTCCTGCCAAAGGTCCCGAACCTGATAGGCTCCACATCGAATCGACGACATACACACAAAGTGCATTGGGATTGTTATACTGACTCATCAATAAGATTGCTTCCCACTCAGTCCCAACATAAACCGACCTCGAATCATTGATATAACTCAATGGCAACAAGTTGAAGTAAATTCCATGTGTATTGTAAATCTCATTCAGGTTATTCATGGCAAGGGTTATGTTCGGCGGGTCAAAGGCATTCGAGCCATCTGAGTTTCGAACGATGTAGATCTGCAAGTCTATGCAGAAATTAGAGGCATGGCTGGTCCCCAATGTGCCATTTGGCTGGGCATAGTTGTCAGACGCAGGCGTTACGTGAAGCATGCCACATTCTTGTCCCCAAACAGGTAGAAACAAAAATAGCATCGCTGAAAAAGCGAAAAGTGTGTGTAAATTTTTCATAAAAGCAAATAGAGCGTGTGTTGTCCCAATCAAAGAATGTCTAACTGCCCTAAGGTTCTTCCTTAAGCAACATAAACTTGAAATGGAATTGCGTGCATATTTTGCTAAATAATATAATCCTCAATTTCGAATTATATAAATCAGAATACAAACTTCACAATTTCATAATAAACAGCGGTTTACACTCTGGTGAATGTAAACCGCTGTTAATATGTTAAATCAGCTATTTCAGTTCAAAACGCGCAGTTTGTCCAGCCATGGCACCCAACTGGATACTCCTTTCTCCAGGTGAACTTCCACCCACAAATAGCTCAAATTCTCCTTTTTCCAATACACGCTCACCTGCCTCATCTATCAATTCCAAATCTTTAGCAGAGAGGGTAAAACTGACTGTTTTTGATTCATTCGGGGCAAGAGAAATCCTTTCAAACCGCTTCAGGCTTTGCTGAGGAACCACAACTGAAGCATCCAGGTCTTTTAGATAAAGCTGTACGACTTCATCAGCCTTGAATTTTCCTGTATTTGTGATTTCACATTCAATGGTCAATTGATCCTTCTTTTTGATTTTGGTATCAGAAAGTTTGAGGGTTCCATAGGAAAAGTTCGAATAGCTCAGACCAAAACCAAAGGGAAACTGAGGGTCTTTCTGTAAATATCTGTAGGTACGATTGGCCATGGCATAATCCTCGTAAGCTGGGAGGTCCTCAATGGAATTGACAACGGTAACCGGAAGCCTTCCAGAAGGAATAGATTTACCGAAGATCGTATTGGCTACCGCCATGCCACCTTGCTCGCCTGGGTACCAAGCATAAATCAAGGCATCAGCCATCTCATAAACTTCAGGACAACTAATTGCACTTCCACCAGTAATGACCACTACGAGTTTTTTTGCTTTTGACCTGATATTCTTTAGAAAATCAATCTGGCTTTGGGGCAGGCCAATGTTTTCTCTATCTCCCCTGTAGTTAGACATAATGGATTCACCTTCCTCTCCTTCTATCAACTGTGAGATTCCGACACAGGCAATGGTCAGTTCTGAAGATGCCGCATTCCCGGAAAACCAGTCTAGTGGATTGGGATTTTTTCTATCTAAAAGGGCCCCCTGGGTATATTTTACAGAAGTGTGTGGAGCCACATTGGCAACCACGCCTTCGAGCATGGTTTTTAAGTCCTCACTCACCCCATAATAATTCGCCAACAATGCCTGGACATGAGCAGCTGTAGGTCCACAAACAAAAACGCTGTTCAAGTTAGGATCTGCAGGCAGGGTATTGTCTTTATTTTTGAGAAGTACCAATGATTTCTCGGCAGCTTCAAGCGTAAGGTCAATGTGTTCAGATTTGCGTATCCATCCAGGCCCAATTGTATCGAAAGGCACAGCTCCTTCCGGCTCAAAAAGACCAAGTTTGAACCTTGTAGGTAGTAACTCACGTAGGTTGTTGTCAATTTCCTCCTCACTGGTCAAGCCTTGCTCAACAGCATCTAACAAGGATTCATAGGTACTCCCACAATTGAGGTTGGTTCCTACATTTAATGCCAGGGCAGCTGCTTCTTCGGGAGTTTTGACGGTTTTATGCCCAAGATAAAAGTCGGAGATCGCTCCGCAATCCGATACATAATACCCTTCGAAGCCCCATTTTTCTCTTAAAACTTCTTGCATCAGGTAAGGATGGGCACAACAAAGCTGACCATTTGTCCTGTTATATGCTCCCATTACACCTTCCACCTTGGCCTCTGTAACCAGGGCTTCAAAGGCGGGAAGGTAGGTTTCCCACATATCTTTCATGCTGACTACGGCGTTGAACTCATGCCTGAGGGCCTCGGGGCCATTATGCACCGCATAATGCTTAGCCATGCCCGCAGCCTGGACATACCTGGGGTGGTTTCCTTGAAGGCCTTTGACGAAGGAAACACCTATCCTTGAAGTCAAATAGGGATCTTCTCCGTAGGTTTCCTGCCCCCTTCCCCAACGGGGATCGCGGAAAATATTCACATTGGGGGTCCAGAAAGTTAAGCCCTGGTATTGACCACGCTGACCTCTGGCAACGGCCAGGTTGTACTTGGCCCTAGCCTCCATAGAGATGGCTCTTCCGACCCTGTATATTAGGGCTGTATCAAAAGTAGCAGCCATTCCAATCGCTTGCGGAAAGATGGTTGCCCGGCCATTTCGGGCAACTCCATGTAGGCACTCATTCCACCAGTTATAGGCAGGAATGTCAAGTCTGTCAACTGCAGGTGAAGCCGCCAATAACTGACTGGCTTTTTCCTCTATGGTCATGAGCGCAATGAGGGAGTCTACCCGCTTCGAAAGATTCGGGTCTTTCCCCATTTCATAGGGCATGGAAACTGTTTCTGAGGGATTCCTTTGTATGGAACTGATGAAAATCAGCCCAATGAGGCAGATGAGTAGTAGTAGGCGGTTCATTGTAATTGGATTCAATTGGTGAATTGGTTACGATGAATATATGAATTATTGTTCTTTTTACAATATTTAAGTTTTGCAGCAATTGGTAAATTGACAAAAGGCCTTTCTGGGGCTAATGAAAGGACTCAAAAGTCCTGAGAACGGAAGAAAAATTAATCCCAACTATTTTAATCAATCGAATCAAATGCCGCACCTTTTAAAAAACAAAGACTTGGAGGTTCAAATTGACCTTCCCGATGAAAATTACCGACTGTCTCGATTTGATTGGACGGGAAAGATTGTTTCAGTCAAATTCAAGGGTAAATATGTTTCGGGAGTTGAGAAAGCTGATGCGCTGAATGAAAACCTCTATGGCAAGGGCTTTTACAATGAATTTGGCATGGATGCCGCCCTGGGCTTCGAGGAAGCCGAGATCGGAGGTGAATTTCATAAAATCGGGCTAGGATACCTCCAAAAAGACAGCCACCAGTATGATTTCCAGCAAAAGTATAAGCTAAGTCCAGCGGAGTTTTTGATAGAAAAGGGCTCAAACCTCATTCGAATACAGTGTCTCTCCAAGGAGATAAATGGTTATGCCTATCACTTGGAAAAGGAAATCAAAATTACCTACGATGGGTTTAATATCCATTCACAGCTAAAAAATACAGGCCAAAAAGCGATTCAAACCACCGAGTACAACCATAATTTCCTTGCTCTTGACCGGAATTTGATAGACAAGGATTATAGATTGAGCTTCCCATTTCAGCTAAATCCAGACTATTTTGGGGAAAATGTTAATCCTGAAAAGGCAGTAGATATTGGCATAGATGATTTTACATTTAATGCCACTCCCAAACAACAATTCTTTTTTAGCGAACTCTCAGGAGGCAAACTGGTCAATGCCCATTGGAAGCTGGAGAACTTCAAGAGTAAGATTGGGATCTCAGAAACAGGAGATTTTCCACCCTCTAAAGTAAATCTATGGGGCTGGGAGCATGTCATCAGCCCAGAATTGTTTTTCAACATAGACCTAGAAGTTGGCCAGTCGATTAAATGGGTACGAGCCTACCGGGTATTTGAAATTGGCGAATAAATCTACCTATCAATCTCCGAATAGCAACTCAAATTTTTTCCAGTATGGCAATTATACCGTTATAGGATATGATACAAGCAAATATGAGTGCGGAAAACATACCAAAATTCAGAAACAAACCAGCCCGATGATCCCCCATTAACTTCCGATTGTTGGTTAGGAAGATGATACCGATTATGACCAAGGGAAGTACAAACACATTAAATACCTGTGAAAGGATCTGCATTTGGATGGGATTGGCTCCAATAACTGGGACGGTTAGGCCGATTACACATGCAATAGCTGTTAAAATCTTGAACTGCCTTGAATTTGTATCCAATTCACCTGCCTGATAATCAGCAATTAGCAAGGGAGTGATCATTAGAATGGGAAATATGGAAGACAAGCCTGCACTTAGCGTCCCAAGAAAAAATATAGAAATGGCTACCTTTCCCGCAATCGGCTCTAATGTATAAACCATATCCAGTACCTCTTTGACAACCAAGCCCTTGTGGTAAAGGGCAGCAGTTGCTACCGCCATTATAGATCCACTGATAAAGAAAATCAGTGCAGATGCCCATAAAGCATCTTTTCTTTGATCATTAAGGTTCTCGATGGTCCATTTTTTACCAAAAATAAACAGGGGACGAGAAAGAAAGGTAGCGGCAGCCATCGTAGTACCCACAAAGGCCGCCACCATCATCCTGCCTCCTTCTTTTTGTGGAATTGAGGGAATCAAGCCTTCCACAATTTCTATTGGATCTGGAATGACGATAAATAAAGAGAGCACAAAGGAAAGGCCCATCATGCTTACAAAGAGCAACAGTATTTTCTCAAAAAATGAATATTTCCCAATCAAAAGAATGGAATACATAACGACAACTATGATCAGGGCTATGGTCAGAACTGCCTGGTATTCTATACCCTTTAATCCCGGAAAAAATAGAGATAAGCTTTCGTAGATGGCATGCGAACTAATTCCCAGGATGCCGATGAGAGAATTGAGCTGGCCAAAAGAAACACCAATAATTATCATTATGGCTATGACTTTGCCTGCCTTCAGGTGTTTCCGAAAGCTGTATAAGGCAGTCTGACCTGTAACAATGGTAAAACGGCCGTAAGCTTCCATGAGGACCCAGGAAAAGAAGCAACTCAGCATCAATACCCACAACAATTGCATTCCATAGGTGCTTCCAGCTACCACCATGGAAGTAACACTCCCCGTACCTATGGTATATCCTATTGCGAAAATACCAGGGCCGATGGTTAGCAGCCAACGCATAATTCTTTTTATAATGGATACTTTCTCTGTCATAGGCTCATTCTCAGAAATGTGCAAACACTGAATCCCATCTGATGAGATCTCCTGAAAATTGGGACAGTAACTGACCCAGTTATTGGGTAACTGATTTTTACTGATTGCGAATCTAGATAGTCCAATTTCTGAAAGAGGGCTTGCTATACTATTCTTTAACAATGTTTGGTTTACCAAATTGGTGAACCAATTACAATGTAGCCTTTATTTTTGTCCTAGCCAAAAAATGCCAGCTGCTTATAGCTTTCAGAAGGCTGTTTTCGCTTTTTTGACAGCTAGCAAACCCATCTCGTTACAACCTAAAAATCAGCACTTTCGCCTTCTTCCTCGAATCATACTGAGGCTTTGATTAGAGTTAATAATAGCATTTCGAGAAAAGAAAGGGTGGGAATGAGTGGAAACATGGGTAGGTCTCTCCAAGTCGTACGAGCTGGAGAAAAACAGATTTACGCAGATAAGATTCGGAAGACCCTAATAGTCGGAGGTCTCTTCCAGTTCCTGGAGGTATTCTTTGAGCCTGGAGAAATGGATGTCCATTTTTTCCTTTGCCAACTGAGCATCACCGGCTTCAATTGCCTTGTAAACATCTTCGTGTTCCCGAATTTTGGACAAGGCTTCATCCCCTTCACAAATTCTATCCTGCTCGTAAATGCCGATGATTTCAGGAGTGATCAGGTGGATAAGGGTATTCAAGGCTGTATTATGACTCGCCTTGGCAATCTCTAGGTGATAAAGAATGTCTTCCTGGAGGGAATCACTTCCTTCTAGCAGTTTTTCTTTGAAAGCATTCAGAGCGGCTTTGATATTTTCCAGGTCTTGCTCAGTCCTTCTTTGAGCTGCATACTGTACGATGACCAATTCCAAACCAATTCTGGTTTCTATCAATGACTTGAAATCAGGTTCTCCCAACTCCTGCAAGTTATCTAGGATTCCATTCATAGCTAATCTACCAACATTGGCAATGAATGTCCCACTTTGAGGCTTGGATGTTAATAATCCGTAGAACTCCAACTTTTGGATAGCCTTGCTTAGGTTCCTCCTACTAACTCCAAATTTTTCCGCCATCGTTCTTTCTGGCGGTAGTCGATCCCCAGGTTCTAGGTTTTTGTAATTGATTAAATCCTGGATCTTTGAAATTATCTCATTTTGGATGGCCTGGTTTTCTTTTTGCGCGAGGATTTCCAATTTCATACTTCAACAATGCTTTTAGCTAATATTACCTTCAGGTCAAAGCATCTCTAACTGAGTCGCCGAGTTTATATTTCTCTGTCAATAATACTAGATATTCATGTTATACCATAAAATTACAAAAAACATGCATAAATTCCCTAAACTCTGTTGAAGCGGTAAAGGGTATATATCCCAAAGGAAGGTGAGTAATTAACTTATGAAAGCCCTTAACTCCTTCCTTTGGGCTGTAATGGCCTTTGCTAACGGAAAACAGTGCCAAGAATTATTCCTAATACCTTAGGAAAATGCCAAGCCACCATTTATATCAAAATTAGCGCCTGTCACAAATGAGGTTTCATTGGAAACCAGGCATGCTACCAAATTTGCCACTTCTTCAGGTCTCCCCTCTCTACGTAGAGGAGTTTTACCGGCTACTGTTTCACGCACGTTATCAGGAGTAAATGTATCGTGGAAAGTGGTTCCAATAAGTCCAGGGCAGACCGCATTCACGCGAATTCCACTGGGTCCCAATTCCTTGGCCATAGACCTTGTGTAGGTCATCACTGCTCCTTTTGAAGCAGCATAGGCAGAAGACCCATTTCCTCCACCATCTCTGCCTGCCAGAGAAGTAATGTTGACTATGGTTCCCCCTTCAGGCATATGTGCAACCACAGCTCTATGCATCATGAAGACCGATTTGAAGTTCAAGTCAATGACGAAATCCCAAAAGCTCTCATCCATTTCAACTAATTTTTTCCTGGCTACGAGTCCTCCTGCATTGTTGACCAGGATATGGATCTGTTCTCCAAATGCTTTTTGAGCCTCTTCAACCAGGGAAAAACACTCATCCCATTTAGTCAAATCAGCCTTGACTCCAATAGCCTTTCCTCCGGCTTCCTTAATCATACGGAGAGTTTCTTCAGCATCTGTAGGTGTATTGTAATAATTAACCACCACATTCGCTCCCATTGATGCCAGCTTCAGGGAAATATACCTTCCAATGTCTCTTCCTCCTCCTGTAACAATGGCCGTTTTATTTGCTAGTTCCATTTCGCATATTTATTTGTACACATTGCTTATACCGCTGCCCAATAGGCTTAGGCATAGACAATTAAAAGAAGGCAAGCCATGTTATATCATAAGCACCCTCACCATGCAGTGCTAATGATTATGATATAACATATTAATGCTTGCCTATATATAAAGAAAAATATTAGCTCCTAAAGTGAAGGATTAATACCCGTCATTTTGGGTAATTACTCCAAAGCTCGCCAATACTTCTGATACCGGAATCGGGAACAGGTGATACCTGCTATCGATGGTTTCTCCCATTTCAGCATCCACGGTACCTGTCCTTACCAGGTCAAACCACCTTTGGCCTTCGAATGCCAACTCCAGTCTTCTTTCATCCTGAATGGCTTGTCTGACCAAGGCCTGGCTATTCAGCACATTATGATCCAGTACCTCAACACCGGCTCTTGTTCTGATAGGGTCCAATACATCAAGCACAGCTTCAGGCGACGAACCATTCTCATTCAATGCTTCTGCATACATGAGTATCACATCTGCAAATCGCAGTTCGATCCAATCGTGATCAGGGCCGCCGGTTTGTGGGAATTTGGGTGAAGACATTGTAGCGGTATCAATGGTAACAGCTCTCCTCAAATCTCCGGGGCTTGCCTCAAAGGCATCCACCAAATCCTGCTCCAAGGGGTTCAAAGACTTGGTATCAAGTCCTCCTGACCAAGACCAGAACTCCGAAAAGCCATACTCATCATTTATAGAGCTGGATACCTGGGTAGCAAAAATGATTTCAGAATTCAGGTCATTTGCTTCGCCAAAGACATCTGCAAAGTTGGCTTGGAGGCTAATTCCTGAAGCGTCTGCTCCATTTACTACAGTTGCAAGCTGTGTCTCAGCACTTGAATAATCACCGATTTGTAAGTACACTTTGCCCAGCATTCCCTGAGCTGCATACTTCGAAGCCCTTCCATCTACAATCTCGGCACCCAGGGCGCTGATTGCATCTTGTAGATCAGGAATGATGACGGTACTATAAATATCTGAAGCTGGCTGTCTTTCAAGGATAGACTGGTCAGTAGCACTTGGAGTCGCAGAAAGGTTCACTGGAACAGCCCCAAATACACGAACCAATTTAAAATAAGACAATGCCCTCAAAAACTTCGCCTCCCCTATCTCAGTGGCATCAGAAGAATTTTCTATTACATTGTTGGCACTCAAAATTGACTTGTACAAAGCCGAATAAAAAGGACCGAAAAACTGGTCTTCCATGGCAGTCAGACCAGGACCAAAGATGTCAAATTCCGTATACGGAGCCTCAAACATAAAGGCATTGTCAGATCTGAAATCTCCCATTACTGCCATGGGGGTTACAGAACCAAGTTGATAGAAATAAGCTGCATTCAAAACGCCCTCAAAATCTGTCAGAGAGCTTGAACTGGCAATGTTGGGGGGGAATTGCTCCAGACTCTCACAAGAGGTGATGAACAACAAAGCTACAGCCCCCAAAAGGATATATAGAGTTCTCATTGTATTTTCTTAGTTAAAGTTTACGTTTAGACCAACAGTGAAGCTTCTTACCACAGGGCTAGCACCTACCTGTACCCCATAAGTTGTGGGTCCCAGGTATCCGCTGTTTGTGATCTCCACTCCTTCAGGGTTGAATGAGGTATAATCAGAAGCCATGATGTACAACAGGTTCGTAGAGGCCAGGTAAACCCTTGCGGAGTTTAGCCCAAACTTATTGCTGATGTTGTATCCGATGGTCAGGTTTCTCAAAGCGATGTAAGACGCATCCTGTATCATGGCATCTGTCTGGTCCCTATTCCTGGCATAAGGCTGCCCGTTGTTGTCTGCGATCCCGGTATTGTCGCTATCGAAATTGGCTACCAAAGCACGTCCCCACTGAGAACCATAGTATAGTGGATCAATGTTGTAAACTTCACCTCCCTGGGCTCCCTGGAACTGCGCACTTAAGTCAAAGTTTTTGTAGCTCAACTGAGTATTCAATCCCCAGTAGAAATCTGGTGTATTTTGTCCGATTTTTACGAGGTCTCCACCTTCTTCTACCGTTCTCGTTCTGTCAATCACACCGTCGCCGTTTTGATCTACAACATAACTGTATCCACTCTGCTTGCCAACATATTCTGTAGGGTCAGCTACGTATTCTGGCTCAACCTCCCCTGTGGTTTCCAGTCCCCACATCTCACCGATTTGACCACCCACATAGTTCCTAAATACAGGTCCTCTACCACTCTGTCCATAGATTACACCTGGCAACTCATCCAAACCACCCAAGTCTGTAATTTCAGAATTTACGGTGGAGAAGTTTGCGCTAATATCCCATCGGAAATCTCCCTTGTTGATGACGGCTGCGCCAAGTTCTAACTCTAAGCCTGAACTTTGTACATCCCCAGAGTTTAGTGCGATAGAAGTGGTACCCAACACCTCAGATACACTCTGGTTGATCAGGATGTCTTCGATGTTAGAGATATAGTAGTCAGCCCCAATCGTAAAACGATTGTTGAAGAAACCCAGGTTGATACCGAAGTTGGTCTCTCTGTTGGTCTGCCAGGTAAGGTCAGCATTGGCAACATCCGAAGGGATCAGGAATCCGTTTCCGAAAATCGTAGCTGTTGGGTTTAGCAAGCTCAAAGAGTTGTATGCTCCCAGGAAAGAAGTGGTTCCCAATGCCCCTGTGCTGAACCTGACTTTCCAGTCAGTCAAGACATTTGAGTTGAAGAAGGCTTCATTATGAATATTCCAGCCCAAAGAAACTGCCGGGAAAGTCTGGAATCTATTGTTTGCGCCAAAACGGGAATCGCCATCTCTTCTCAGGGATACAGATGCCAGGTAACGATTGTCATAGGCATAGTTAACCCTTCCGAAGATACTCTGTCTTGCGATAGTTTCATTTCTCTCTGATACAGAGATATCTGCAGGTTCTAGCAAGGCAAAGTTCTGAGGCTGTCCAAATGGGACATTGGTACCATCAAGGGAAATACCGGTGATGTAAAAGTTCTGGAACTCATAGCCTGCAACTGCAGATACATCATGCTTTCCGATTACTTTGTTATAGTTCAGTGTCGTCTCACTCAACAATGAAGACCTTTTTAAGTCAGTCTGGTCAAGCGCTGTCTGGGTACTCCTCGCTCTTGAGTCAAACTCAAGCCCTCTCCAGAAATAGTCTCTTGTATCTCTGATATCTGCTCCCAACACAGTTTTCAGGTTCAAACCATCTGCGATACTGAATTGTAAGTAAGAGCTCAGGTTGCCAAAAAGGGTTCTCTGCCAACGGTCAGTATTATCCAATTTGGTTGCTGGACCAGCATCACCTGAACCTCCAATACCGTTTCCTGATCTTCCGTAATGCCAATCTTGAGCTGTCATTCCTGGCTCAAGTGTGTAAATGCTGCTGTTCCAAGGTGCATCATCTCCACCCCTGAACCCGGAGTCAAATGAGGCAAGGCCAAGCGCTTGTGCCTGCTGATCCAAATCCTGAACAAAGGCAATGGAAGCCTCGGTATGGTATATTGGGTGGATACTGTAAGCCCTTAACAGGTCTCTCATGTCATGACCTACCATGTCTCTGTTACCAATAAAACCATTGATATTTACCCCTGCTGAAAGTCTTTTATTCAACTTGGCATCCACATTCATACGGGCATTGTATCGCTCGAAGCCCTGGGTAATCACAATCCCCTGGGTATTCAGGTAGCCTAGTGATGCGAAGTATTTCACATCTTCGGTTCCACCACTGATGCTCAGGTCGTGATTGGTGCTGTAACCATTGCGGAACAACCAGTCTTCAACGGCCACTACATCAGGAGAATTTTTGTAGGCATTGATTCGGTAATTCAACAAAGTCTGATCAAGTTCAGAAACATTGTAGGTACCATCAGCGATTCCTGCTTCCAGGGTAGCACCCCATTCTCCTGCAGTCGGGTTGATGTTGTTGGTAACATACCTGCTGGAAATACTTCCATATCCATTGTAACTCAGTCTCGCTTTGCCAGATTTACCTTTTTTTGTGGTAACAAGGATAACCCCATTGGCACCACGAGATCCATAAATAGCCGCAGAAGCAGCATCCTTGAGTACCTCCAGGCTTTCAATGTCATTGGGGTTTACCGTAGCAAGGCTACCTGAAATGGGATAGCCATCCACCACAATCAGGGGATTTGAATTTCCCGAAATCGAGTTGGCAGCCCTGATTTGGATTTTGGGATCAGCACCAGGGGCGCCATCCTGATTCTGGATCAATACACCTGCCAGTTTACCTGCCAGGGCGTCGTCGACACGATTGGCCTGAATTGCAGCTACATCACTGCCATCTACCTGAGAAATGGCACCAGTGTTGTGGGATTTTTTACGAACACCATAACCTACCACTACGACCTCATCCAGAGAAGTGACATCTTCTTTCAGAGAAATGACAAGATTGCTTTGCCCTGAGTAGGTTATGATTTGCTTTTCAAAACCAAAATAGGAGAATTGAATTTGATCTCCCTCGTTTACCTCGATTTGGAAATTTCCTTCCGAATCGGTTAATGTTCCCTTGTTGGCTTTGGCTATAATAACCTCTACCCCAACAAGTTTTTTGCTCTCACTGTCAGTTACTGATCCCTTCAGAATCGTGCTTTGCGCATATCCTGAAATCACAAGTAACAGCATTGAAAACAATGTTAGTGTTAGTTTCATTAGAATATATAATTTAGATTGAGTATAAGATTAAAGGCTCATATGCTTCGATTGAGACCAGTCAATAAGCCATAGGTATCCCTACCCACCTTTGACTAGATGAAGCATGAAATTGGCAAATCAGCCATGTTTACAAATCCTGATTTTTGCTAGAATTACTGCCCAGGAGTGGGGAGTAAAAATTGTGTGCAAGTAAGACGAGGTCTTAACCTATTTGGATAGGAAAGGAGTTTCATAATATTCTGCTTTTGTAGTAGTTGAGTCGAATTGATTTTGGTTTTCCAATCTGGTGAACCAATTCAGTCAATCTAACATAGGCATTTTTTTAGAAAGAAAAAAAGAAAGCAGATTTTTTGTCTGGTCTATTTTCTGGTCATGTGCTGAAGTAGAAGATGTTATAAAACCAAAAAACTTTTCTAAAAATGAATTAAGAGGAGAAATGGAGGAAAAGCCTAGGATGTCCGTCAGAAAGCCATAATGGAAATGCAAAAATTTAGGGGAAAGGGGATGAATGGAACTTTTAACATTTATCAAGAGATTTTATCTCTGTTAAGGTAGATGGAGGAAGTTGCATATGAAATCCGGGATTTCAAGCATAAAAAATACCTATTCAAAGGAAACCAAGCCTATAATCAGGTATATCATCAAAATAGGCAAGGCGAAATAAACGGCCTTTGGAGTATGGAGAGAAATGAACTTGGAGACTTCTATCACATCAGCGATTTGAACCGTGTTCGGCTTGCAGGTCTCTATGAAGGCATGATGAATACTCATTTGCTTGTCTGGGGCAAATCTTCATTTGAAGTTTATCACCCATGGGATAAGTGAGGAATTTCCCATTGGAGACCGGTGGAAGTTCCTGAGGAACAGATTACTTTTGATTGAGCAAAAAGAAAGGCTCCTGAATTCAGGAGCCTTAGTTGAATGCTGTGGTGTGGGTCGCACTTACACCACACATAAATAATATGTCTTAAAATAATACCCCTCCACAAAAACAGCCTATACAGCTAATGGGCTCGAAAAAAATTAAATGGGAATAAATAAAAGAAAATAACCTAAAGAAAAAGTGTACCCCATAGTGTCCCCTTAATTTTAAACACTTATCTTTACACCTGAACCAAATAAGGCATCTATGGCAAGGGTTAATTTTTACCTGAAGGATAAACAAGCAGAAGAAGAAACACTTATCAACCTGTTCTTTTCCTATTCTGGCAGAAGGCTAAAATGGTACACGGGAAAAAGCATTATTCCATCCAGGTGGGATTTCAAAAAACAGCGACCTAAAAAGAATGCTGTATTAACAAAGTTTCTCGACAAACTAACCGTCAAGGTCAATGAAATTCATACCACCTATTTAACCGATGAAATCAACCCCACCAATGAACAGATCAAGCAAAGGCTAAATGAAATCTACAAAGCACAACCTACGGACGAAATCACCGTCATAGGGCTACTAGAATCCTTTGTAGAGACAAACCCCAACAACATAGCCCCAAATACCCTGAAGCAATACAAAACCCTCCACAGGCATCTGAACGAATTTGTGGAGGCGACTGCCTACAAACTTGGCTTTGAAACCATAGACGGGAGGTTTGATGAAGCATTCAACCAATACCTGACTACAAAGGAAAAGCCCCTTACCCCTACTTCCATCAACAAGGTTTACGGTCTATTGAAGACCTTCCTGAAATATTCCGTCAAGATGGGCTACAATACTAATACGGTCTTCACCACCTTTGACAGAAGGCGCAAGAAGGTCAAACAAATTGCCCTCCAACTGGATGAAGTGGAGGCTTTGAGAAAGTTGGAGCTAACAGGACAAAGGGAATTATACCGGGATGTCTTCCTATTCGCTTGTGAAACAGCGATGGAGTTTTCTGCCTTGAAGCAATTGAAGCATTCAGACCTCAAAGAAATGACCATTCCAGACATAAACGATGGGAAACCCGTCCTTTGTGCCGACTACTACCGCCAAAAGAATAGATCCAGTTCACAGACAAGGCCCATAGCCGTTTTATTTGATGAAGCCCAAAGAATCCTCCACAAATACCAGGATGACGAAAGGGAAAGCATCTTTCCCAAACTATATAACCAGGTATTCAACCGCACCATTAAGGAACTAGGTAAAATGGCTGGCATCACCTCCACCGTCAAGCGGATCGAATACGAAGGCGCAAACATGAAAGAAGTGGTTTATGAGAAATACCAGCTTATTTCCAGCCATACCGGAAGGAGGACGTTTGCGACATATGCCCCTTATTCAGATGAAGTCAAGCGGATCTTTACAGGCCATGCCACCTTGAAGCAATTGGAAGCTTATAAGAAAGAAAGCATAGAAGACAGGATTGCGAAGGTGTTTCAGGGTAGGGAGGAGAAGCCAAAGATGAAGGTGATGAAATCGGCGTGAACAAAAAAGACAAAATCTATCAATATTTTCTAATCTCAACCCTACACCTACTTCTCTATATATACCCAGAGATAAACGGCATATATTGAGCCGTTGTAGCTTTGCCTTCAAGATAAAAATTAAATCAAATGAAAAATTTTATTTTGAACGGGCTGACAGTTGAAGAGTTGAAAGAACTGATTGAGGAAGTAATGGATGAAAAATTACCAATCCTTCCCAAAACTCAAATACAAGACCAGGAAGATATCCTCGACGTGCAAGGAGTTGCAAAACTCCTCCACACCACCCCCCAAAATATCCATGCAAAAAAGCGTGCTGGAAAAATTCCATTCTTCCGATTTGGGAGCCGGATTCTATTTAGAAAATCTGAGGTATTGGATGCCTTTCCTTCCGTCAATGTAACATATAGAAAAAACTCTAGGTGACCTATATAGTAACTGTCTTTTGTTGACATTTTTTGTCAAGAGGGGAATGGTAGACACCATAAAAATCATCATACCAATGGAAAGATTAGGGCATTTAGACCTAATTTCTCAAATGTCGTTGTTGTTGAATAGATCTACTGTTCATCACCACGACAGTGGAGAAATTTCTATTAGTGGGCATCTTGGTTGCCTCCATGTATCTGCCACACAAACAGGATTACGGGTAAATGGGAGCTTACCAAAATATCTAAAAGGGGAAAATGTGAGTTTGTTCAGCAGGGCTGATATCTATAGAGGTATTGAAAAAATATCTGATCATTTAGGGGTGAATGCAGGGGTTGGAAAAGTAACCAGGCTTCATTTTGGGGCGACCTTGAAATCAAAGTATTCACCAAGTACCTATTATAAGTACCTAGGCGATGCCCATTATTACATAAGAAGGGTGCACAAAAAGTCCCTTTACTATGAAAATGAAAAACGCCAAATCATCATTTATGACAAGCTCAACGAAACTGGTTCAGCAAAAATCCCAAAGGATTTTCAGGGATTTCGCTTAATGAGAATTGAATGCAAACTGGAAAGAAGCCTTGAACGCTTCTTAAAACGTCCATCAATATATGCAGCAGATCTATGGTCCAAGGAGCTATTTAACGATATGGCCATTTACTGGCAAAATTCGTACAACAAGATAGAAAAAGAAAGGGAGCTAAACTTTGCCAACATGAGGATCAATAAACCAAAGGATTTCATAGAGATGTTGGCTGCGATGCAGATTAAATCTTTGGGTGGTTCTAAAGAAGCTTTCAAATTGGTGGAGGAGTTTCAGGAAAAACAACAATTTTCAAGACCGGAATACCCAAGCAGAACAAAGGTAAAAATTAGGCAATTAGCCAAGAAAGCCAGTTCCTCAGAACCCAACGGATTGATCAAGGAATTAAACCTCAAAGTCGAAGCAACTGCAAAAGAAATCCTTAACAATTCCATTCTTCCCTAAAAATTTAGCCGAATACGACGATGATTTCACCCTGGGTAGTTGAAGATTGTTTGATCCTGGACATTGCCGATCTCAAGCGACATGGATACCTTGATGGATTTCAAAAGGGCATCCTTTGCATTGCGGAGGATGGATTCATCCGGGCTAAGTTTCAGGTAACTTCTTACCCCAACCTCCTCAATCCCTGCATTGAAATCAATTACAAAACCTGGGAGATAGATTCCCTAGCAGGACAAAATCATTCCTATGAAATAGAGTTAGAGAAATTCCGTTCTAATTTGGGCCTGGGCCATCGCTTTTACTTCCTTTGTCCCTTTTCAGGGGTAAGGTGTAGCAGACTGCACATGCCCCCTGGAGAGGCTGTATTCGCTCATAGATCGCATTGGAAAGGCCTATTCTATGAATGCCAGAGAGAGTGCAAGTTTTGGCGCAAGTTCTATGCTATGGATCGCTTACGGGATAAGGTGGAGGCCATTGAAAACAGGCCTTACAGGAAATTTCGGTACAAGGGGAAATGGACCAGGGCTTTTTGGAGGATGCTGGCATTTGAGAGGAAATCAAGGCTCTAGAATGATTTAGACCATGTTTGGAAGGTCTTTTTTAGTTTTTTGAAAAAATGTGAATCGATCAGTTAACTTGATGTTTACCAGACCTCAAGTTATATGCAAACAAAG
>JALEFZ010000053.1 GCA_022760475.1 Bacteroidia bacterium
AAGACGCTTGATAGCACCTACAGTCATAGGCATACATAGCGACTTGGCATAAATCTGTGAGCGCATATTATAGCGTAGGTAATTGATTACCTTTTTATCTCCCGCTACGAATGCACCAAAACCTGCCATAGATTTGGCGAAGGTGTTAAATAGTACGTCAATTTTATCTTGAACCCCGTAATGTTCACCGGTACCGATTCCGGTTTTCCCCATCACTCCGAATCCGTGGGCGTCGTCTACAAAAAGACGGAAATTGTAATTCTCTTTAAGTGCTACAATTTTGTCAAGGTGTCCGGTGTCTCCACGCATTCCGAATACACCTTCTGTAACGACAAGAATTCCACCTTTAGTATTTTCAACAATTTTTTGTGCTTTTTTCAAGCGATCTTCCAATTGTTCGATGTCATTATGTGCAAAAACAAAGCGTTTTGCCATACTGATGCTCATGCCGTCCATGATACATGCATGGGAAAGCTGATCATAAACGATCACATCCCTGCGGTCAGTGAGGGCATGGATGATTGACATACATCCTTGGTAGCCAAAGTTCAGGAGGAAAGCATCTTCTTTCTGCATGAATTCGGCTGCATTGCGCTCGAACTCCTCATGCTTATCAGAGTTTCCTGTAAGTACCCTCGAACCCATCGGATAGGCCAGACCCCAGTCAGAGGCAGCCTGGGCATCTATCTTACGGATTTCCGGATGGTTTGCCAATCCGAGGTAGGTGTTTAAAGACCAAACAAGTACGTCCTTTCCACGAAACTTCATCCAAGGACCCACTTCACCTTCAAGTTTGGGGTAGGCCAGGTAACCGTGTCCCAGCGCTGCAAACTGTCCAAGATCTGTGGACATGTTTCGGTCTATTTTGTCAAAGATATCCAAAGCCTAGTTAATTTAGTTAGTTCTCAAATCCTCTAGCTCAATGCGGCAAATTTATAACTAATTCGGGAATATGAAAACGCTCAGCACCCCTTCAGGCACAAAAAGATAGGATTTTCATGATGTAAATCCCCTTTTGGGGTTAATTCCATTTCTTAAAAAGGGAAGAAAATCTCATTTGGATTACGCCAAAAACAGCCTCTCTAACAATATTTCTAGACATTTTCGATTCACCTTGTGTTCTATCTCGGAAGATAATGGGCACTTCTTTAATTTTGAAACCATATTTCCAGGCACGAAACTTCATCTCAATTTGGAAGGCATATCCCACCCATTTTACGGGTCTCTCGAGTATTTTTTCCAAGACATGCTTCCTGTAACACTTGAATCCAGCTGTAGTATCTCGGATGTTCATGCGGGTCACAAAGCGCACATAGGCACTGGCATAATAGCTTAATAGCACCCTGCTCATGGGCCAATTGACTACATTTACTCCGTTGATATACCTTGAGCCAATAGCCATGTCATAGCCATCTTCTTCACAAGGCTTCAGGAGGGAAGGCAAAGATTTAGGATTATGGCTAAAATCTGCATCCATTTCAAAAATGTATTCATAATCGTGTGCGACAGCCCACTTAAATCCATGGATATAAGCAGTTCCTAAGCCTTGTTTTCCCGCTCTTTCTTCAATGTGAAGGCTATCTCCGAACTCTTTCATCAAACCCTTTACGATATCCGCAGTCCCATCAGGAGAATTGTCTTCGACAATCAAAATATGGGTGCCGGGTAAGGCTTCGAAAACAGCGCGGATGATCGACTCCGCATTCTCTTTCTCGTTGTAGGTAGGTATTATGACAAGTTTGTCTGACATGCAAATTGCTAGATATAAGCCAAGTTCAAGGCTCCAAAAGGAAGCCCAATCTTACAAGTTTCCATTCGTTTATACAACAATCAAGCACAAGAGGATCAAATTTCTGGATTATTTTTTCCAAAAATCATTCAAGCAAGTTAAGTGGATTCTAAAAATAGCCTATATTTGAAGTCAACTTAATTACATAGTATGAGCACAACAAGAACCATAATTGTTATTTTGGCAACCCTCGCCATCGTAATTTTCAATCACAACACAAGCCTATTAGCTCAGGATACCCTGAGCATTTCTCCCCTAAAAAAGAGTGAATATGTAGCCATTCCCCTGGAAGCTCATCCTAGTGAGCCAGGCATCAATCTGCTATTTCTTGAGAATTCAAGGGAGTTCAAACTTTCTTATTTTGATGATAATTTCCAGTTTTTAGAGGACTTGGTCATTCCTAAAGGCAATTCTGATTTTTGGGATATCGATATAACAGGATTATTGAATTATCCTGATGAAATTGTACTCTATGCCACAGTAGGAGACATGGCGGCTTATGACAGAAGGGGACCGTATATGTTTTCACTTGACAAGCTTTCAAAGAGCCTTACTGCCCAAAAATTGATGTTGGAAAATCCCAGTAGGGAAAAGCTGTTCAATGCCTTTTGCCATAACGATAAGTTTTTCAGGTTTTACCTCAACAAAAATGAAAACTATATTCGCCTGAAAGTCTTTGACCGCGCTCAAAAAGTGCAAGACATAAAAATGAATATCGCTAGTAAGTCTTTGGTCAAGACACTTTCCAGGAACAGCGATGCAGGAATTCCAGCCATTGATGAAGACAGGGTAAATACCCTCTCAGTTAATGCAAAGGCTGTGAAATTATACACTTATCCTGAAGAGCTTATTTTATCTGTTGATGATCAGGAAGGCAAACAAACCCATTTCTGGGTAGTCAATCTTATAAGCTGGGAGGCGCATGAAGAATCCTATCCTTACCTTCTTTCTGCTGAAAATGGAGAAAACATCCTCGCAAACTGTAATTCACTGATTTATGATGATTATCTCTATCAGGCCTATGTAGGATGGGGACATTTTACGATAGAGAAAATTGATATGAGTCAGGGAATATCTTTAGGGAGGTTAGATTTTAAGGACAGCAAGGAAATCAGAAGCTACCTTGGGGGAGATTTGTACAAAAAGGTCTTTAAGACTAGTGGCCCTGTTGTGAAGAAAGGAGATTACGAAATTCTTTCCAAACTGCAGAAATCAGTCGCCCTTTCTTTTTATGAAAATGACATGGGAGAAACATACCTGACCATTGGCTCACACATTTATATAGATCAACGTACTCAAAATGCAATTGCAGGTGCCGGAGCTGTGCTTTCCATGGCAGGGGCAATTGCGAGTGGAGGGGGATACGTTTCGGTTTGGGGCGGGAATGGCTATACCATTGGGTTTAATCCATTTTCAGTATTTGATTATGCCCTCGATCTGGCTTATTTGGTTGGAAACGACAAGTTTTTCTATGGCGAAACCATCATAGATATAGAAAATATGGAGTCATTAGGGGCAGCACCTCCTGAAAACTCTTTTGACAAGGCGTTGAATTACTATTTTGCGAACAGATTGACCTCAAAGGGCTATGGCGTCTGCTTTTTCAGGTGGAAAGATAAAACTGTCTTGGGCTATGGAAGAAGAAAGCAATATCAGTTTGTTGCTTTTTCAAATGACTGAGCCAAATCTCCCTAAGGGGGCTTATTCTTGATCCTTATAGAAAATCTTTCGTATTTGCGCCTTTGGGAAATATTTGATTACCCGATTATTGTTCCATTACACAACTTAGCCCGATTTTATGGCTCATCAATTACTCCAAGGAAAAAAAGGGATTATTTTCGGTGCCCTGGATGAAAATTCAATTGCATGGAAGGTTGCAGAAAAAGCCCATGAAGAAGGTGCCCAATTTGTCCTGACCAATGCGCCTGTGGCTCTCAGGCTTGGTACCATCAATGAACTTGCTGAAAAAACAGGAGCTCCTTTGGTGCCTGCAGATGCAACCAGCATTGATGATATAAATAATCTTTTGGATGAAGCTGAGAAGCACTTTGGAAAGCTGGATTTTGTGTTGCATTCCATTGGAATGTCTCCAAACGTCCGTAAAAAGCGCGATTATACCAATTTGAACTATGATTGGCTGAATAAAACTTATGATGTATCAGCTGTCTCATTCCACAAAATCATGCAGAGCCTTTACAAGCGAGACATGATGAACGAGTGGGGTTCAATTCTGGGCTTAACCTATATTGCAGCCCAAAGAACCTTCGGTGAATACAACGACATGGCCGAGGCAAAAGCTTTGCTTGAGTCAATCGCAAGAAGTTTCGGATATCATTATGGAAAGAAATCCAAGGTAAGGGTTAATACCATTTCTCAATCTCCAACTCCCACTACTGCAGGAACAGGTGTAGGTGGATTCAATAAAATGCTAGAGTATGGCAAATTGATGTCTCCCCTAGGAAACGCTACTGCCGAGGAATGTGCGAACTACTGTATCATGATGTTCTCAGACTTCACTAAGAAGGTCACCATGCAGAACCTCTACCATGATGGTGGATTCTCAAATATGGGTGTAACTACAGAATTGTTCGACGTAATGAATTTTGATGAGGAGGCTTAAGAGCCATTCATGAAAAATTTGAAATAAATTTTAAACGGGCTAGGGGATATCTTTTTATATCTCCTGGCCTGAATTATTTTTGAGCAAATTCAAACTAAATGACACAAGGGGGAAAAACAAAGAAAGGATGTTTGAGGCCGCTGCTGATTGGAATTATAACCGTCACCAGCCTAAGTTTTGCTATCTTTTATTCTATTTTCTTGAGGGGAAGGTACAATGGTAAGAAATTGCCTTACAAGGCTTATGTCTTTCAGAATGTAAACACATGGTCAGGGGTAGATGAAATCCAGGAAGGAGTAACTGTAGTGATGGAAGGTGAGTTGATTACCTGTGTAGGAAAGGACTGTAAGACTCCTGAAGGAGCGAAAGTAATCGATGCAAAAGGAAAATCTTTAATCCCTGGCCTTATTGATATGCAGGTTGGCTTCTATGCCCTGTCTGCCGAGAATCAAGACAAAAGCCCCATCGAAACCCTGGTAGATTATCCCCGACAAAGGCCGGATGTAAGGAAACATTTACATGAGGCTGGTATAACCACCATCCGATCAGCAGGAGATCCCATGAACAATATTCGTCTGCTAAAGAAGCAGATTCAGGATTGGGAAATGGCTGGGCCAAGGGTTTTTGCAGTTGGGCCTATTTTTACTGCCAAGGGGGGACATCCGGCAAGTACCACCCTCAAAGAAGATCCCAACCTAATCGAAGTTTATGCTACACAGGTTTCCGATTCAAATATTGCAAGAAGGGAAGTCATTTCTACCCTTGATGCGGGGATGGATGGGATCAAAATAGTCCTTGATAATTTTGGAGGGGCTGCTTCTACCCTAAATCCTGATCTTGCTGCATCTATTGTGAATCAGGCTAAGAGGCGCAATGTCTGGGTATCTGCCAGGACGGGAAGCAATGAGTCGCTTCAACTCGCTCTCCAATTGGGTGTAGACATCATTGAATATATGCCTAGAGAGGCCCTGGACTCACTTAGCCTGCAATTGCTGAAGGAACGGGATCCCCTTTTGGTTCCGATACTCATCTCATCAGAAATCATTCCTGATGGGGTAGAGGCCAGCTATTTTGAAAATCCCTTTGCAAAAGCCAATGCACGACTTCTTTCAGAAGAGGGTTATTCGTTGACTACAGGAACAGCTACGGGAAGAGATGTTTCTTTTGGAGCGAGTCTACATTCTGAAATGGAAATCATGGTTCAAGCAGGTCTAAATCCCCAGCAGGTTTTGAAAGCGGCTACTATAAATCCTTTATTCCTTTTCAGAATGGATGGCCAATATGGCAAAATCGAAAAAGGTTACACTGCTGAGGGGGTTTTAATAGATGGGAAACCATGGGAAAATATCAAAGATATTCGTAAGGTCGAAATCGTGATCCAGGATGGCCGCATGGTTGTTGAAGATGGTAAAGTTCTGGACTAATAGGTAAATTCCTTGATAAATTGCTCCTAAGTCGTAGAACTCTATACCTTAGGAACAATTTGTGGATGGAGTCGGTTCACTTAATTATGAATTCTCCTGACCATCATCTTGATCTACATAGATATTATCAAAGGAGGAAATAACTTCAAGGTCCAGTTGCCAGCTAAGCAATAGATTAATAATTA
>JALEFZ010000054.1 GCA_022760475.1 Bacteroidia bacterium
ACGACTTTAACAATGATAAATGGCCTGCATACTTTGGTTTTTACCTGACCTCCATCGATAAAAATGACGGCAGTATTGGGAGGGATTTTACCTTCATTTTCAGCTCGAATTTCTAAAATCATTTCACTTTGAGTCATCTCAAGTTCAAAGCTTGACCGCTGCTTTTTCACGCCCTGGTTTTGAGCGATCCATCGATCTCCCAACTTAATGCTAACCTGATCTCCATCCACAAGGTCATCATCCCAAATCTGAATTCGAATTCGGTTATTCGAAACTTTTATGGCTTGATTTTGACGAGGTTCTTTGATGGTATAATAACGGGGCTTGGGCTTTATTTCTTCTGGAACCTCAGGCTTAATCGATTCATTTTTCTTTAGGCTATCCTCTTTTGCATTTCTGTCTAGCATAGTAAATAAGGAGTCGACCAAATTTTCATCTTGGGCATTAGAGTCAGGAAAAGTACAGGACTTAAAAAAAGTAAGGAATTGGTCAGGCTCAAGGCTATCAAAAATACATATTTCTCCTGAAGGCCAGGTAATCATCAAACTATCAATGATTTCAGCATCTCCCAGCCCAAAATACAAATCCTGAGAAGATTGTCCATATGACCCAAGGGCTACAATGCTTCGATTCTGCCAAAGCGATTTTCCTCGAATAACTGCCTTTAGATCTACCCTTGTAGCCCATGAAGAAAGGCTGTCCACATCATCTATCAGACGGATATTAATCCAATGGCCTTTGTTCAAGTCATTTCTGAATAAAAAATTGGGCTCTGACCGATTCAAATTTCCTAGAAATACATCTACATCTCCATCATTATCAAAGTCCTCACAGGCTAGCCCTGCCGTGGCATAATTCGCTCTCGTGATCTGTCCCAGATCTCTAAATCTAAATTTCCAATTCCCCTGGTTTTCGTAGTACGCATTTGGACGGCCTTGCTGCATGAAGGAACATGCCAGAAAAAGGTCCAAGTCTCCATCTCTGTCAAAATCCTGGGCTACCATGCCATATGTATTGGGTTGGTCTCTGGAAAACGGATCAATCAATTTCTCCTCAAAATTTCCATTTCCTGTGTTTTCAAATATGAGCGTACGGTTGGGGTACTTATCTGTTCCTACCAACAAGTCTGGATCGCCATCGTTATCCATATCAGCAAATAAAGCTCCAGAGCTATAGCTATTTATTTTGGAAGGAGATTGCTCCTTTGCCAGTCGAAACCTTCCTCCCCCCAAGTTGATATATAGGGAGCTGGTTCTTCTGGACGAATGGAAATAATCCATGTCTCCATCCAAATCAATGTCTGCAGCGGTAATCCCAGTAGTACTCCAGCCATTGTTTTCAAATGGGACGGCTTCACTTACAAAGCAACTGTTCCATTTCCCATTCCCCAGATTTCTGATATATTTATCAGGGCCACTGTTGTTTGCCAAATAAATGTCCAGCCATCCATCTTCATTAAGATCCAACCAATATGCCTTGTTGCTACCAATGGTATTCAAAATGGCATCATTGATTACCTGATCGAAACCGCCTCGGCCATCGTTATGGTAAACATTAATGGATTGATTACCAGCATTACCTACCATCAAATCTAACCATCCATCCTGGTCAAAATCTCCCCACGCTGCATTAACTGACTTAAATCTATCGAGGGCAAAAACAGGATGATTATACTGCGAAAAACTTCCATCACAATTGTTGCGGAATAATTTATTGGGCTCATTGGACTCAGGCCAATTTCCGTTTACCACAAAAAGATCCATGCAGCCGTCATTGTCAAAATCACCCCAAGAGGCTGAAAATGACCCTCCATCATCCCTCACTAAACCAGATTTGTATAATAGGTTGAATTCTTGGGCGAAAAGGGCTTGAGTTAGCATGAGCAAGCCCAATATCGAGCAAATTCTCTTTGGCATAAACAAAATATCTAGGATCTATTTTTAGTTTTCTGATTCCTTATCCAGCCTAAACAATTTGGCCTTTAGGCTATCGGCTTTTATCCTGAAGGGATGCAGAGGATCCAGGAGAATTTGATCAAGAAGAAGCTTGGTGCTGTCCTTTACATCTCCATCCAGATATGCCAAAGCAAGGTACCATTCCAGGTAAGCTTTCAAGGGTGAATCTGGCTGTTCAAACCCATTCCTCAGTATTTCAACGGCCATGGAATCTTGCCCCTGATCGAGCATGGCTCCCCCCATCATTAACGCTATTCTGGCTTGCTCACCAGCAGGAAGAAACTCTGTCGGTACAACATTATACAGCTCTATTGCCCGAGCAAAATTTCCTGAAGCAAAAGCAGAATCTCCCCTTGCAACCATTTTCCTAAGGGTGATCTCCTCTTCAGATAAATTATCGGGTAGTTTTTCGGCAGCTATGAATAAAGGAGGTGAAAAAACTTCTTCCATTAACTCTATTGGAGGTTCTGGCACAGGCTCCTTTACCTTGGGAGTTGCCAGCCATACACCAACCGCAATAGCCAAGGCAGAACCAGCCCCAATCAAAAAGCCATTCCTGATTCTTAATTTTCTCAGGGCTTGGCTATAATCCAACTGTGCCCCATCAAACATGGCATCAAAACGAGTGGCATTTATCTCCAATCCAATCGCTTGCCCCTGTGCCATTTCAAGGAGTTTGGACTCCATCTCTGACATCAAATCAGGATCTGATCGCAACTCTTCTTCAAAGGCCACCTCATCTTCGGGAGACATCCATCTCCGAAGGTAGGCTTCGAGCCTTTCAGATGAGTTTAAATTTTCCTGATTATCAGCCATTATCCATTCAAAATAATCAGTTTACTCCCAATTTGGTTCGCAACTCCTTCATACAGCGATTTTTCGTCGAGGCCACAGAAGCAGAACTGGAATATTTGAGTTCTTTAGCCATTTCCGCCAAAGAGTACCCCAAATAATCAATCTTCCATATCAATTCTCGACACTTATCCCCTAACCTATTAATGACTGCTTTGGCTTTTTCCCAAAGATCTTGTTGGTCTACGTCCATGTTCTTCCAGCTCTCCCTCGCAACCGCAGGAAGGTTGCTTGCCCATAGCTCAAGAGCAGCCTTAAAGTTCTCCATTTTATTAGACGTATTGGACCGCTGAACATCAATACAGGCATTGCGATAACTTTCATATATGAAGGTGGAGATTTTGGCTTTTCTTCTGAAACTATCACTGGCAATGGATTGGCATACCTTCGAAAGTGTCCAATTATAAGCATCTCTCCTTTCCTCAGGCTTTAGGAAAACACCTTTCAACTTCATTGAGGCATATTTTATATGATCTCTATACAATTGCGTAGAGACTTTCTCTCTCTTCAAGCCCCCCTCTTTTATGGCGTCAATTATTTCCTGATCACTTAGCCTTTGCTTTTTTGACATGTTCGTGGATTATTGAAACACAAATTAAAAAAAATGGTCAGGATTTTCAGAAAAATGGAATTTCACATTGACTGGAAACTTAAATCTGTCATTTAAGTAAAAGCATATGGGCAATTTTGTATCCTGATAACCTTATGATTTGTACAACGGTTGGCCTACCCCTCCTCCTATGCTTCTGGAAAAAGAAGAGACACAGCAATGATTTCAATTAAAATTAGATTTTAATCGCTGGGATATTAATTTCGAGACGTTATTTAAATAACTGATTCATGGCCCGAATACTTACTGGCATTCAAAGTACAGGTGTCCCGCACCTGGGAAATCTAATGGGGGCGATTTTGCCCGCCATAGAAATGTCTGCTAAAGAGGAAAACGATTCTTTCCTTTTTATCGCAGACATGCACAGCCTTACTCAAATCAGGGAAGGACAGACTATCCGCGAAAACACATATGCAACTGCTGCAGCTTGGTTGGCATGTGGGCTGGACACAGAAAAGACTGTTTTCTACCGTCAATCAGATGTTCCGGAAGTAACTGAAATGAGCTGGTACCTGACTTGCTTTATGCCATATAGCCGTTTACAATTGGCTCATTCCTTTAAAGACAAGGCTGATCGAATGGATGTGGTAAATGCGGGGATTTTCACCTATCCAGTACTCATGGCTGCTGATATTGTCCTTTATGATGCTGAAATTGTACCTGTTGGCAAAGACCAGAAGCAACACCTGGAGTTTACAAGGGTCATGGCCAGCAAAATCAACCATACTTACGGAGAAGATACCCTGGTAATTCCTGATGCACAAATTGATGAAAAGGTAATGATCATCCCTGGAACAGACGGGAACAAGATGAGCAAGTCCAGGAACAATACCATCGTTATTTTCCAAAGCGATAAGCAGCTCAAAAAGCAAGTAATGAAAATCGAAACGGATTCGACTCCACTTGAAGAGCCTAAAAATCCGGATACCTGTAACGTATTTGCCCTTTACAAACTATTAGCCAAGCAAGAAGAAATCGCTCAAATGAGGAAAAACTACCTTGGCGGTAACTATGGATATGGCCATGCCAAGAAGGAATTGCTTGAACTGATCAAGACCAGGTTTGCGACTGAAAGAGAGAAATTCAATTACTTCATGGAAAATCGTGCAGAGCTTGATCGAAAACTGGCTGAAGGAGCGGAAAAAGCAAGAGAGATTGCTTCAAAAACACTTAAAAGGGTAAGGAATCGTTTGGGTTATTGAGATGTGATCAAAAGATTGGGGGTGAGCTTTTTGGGCTTGCCTCGGCCTGATCTAAAAATCACATAATATTTGCTTCACACACAACTTAGCAGTAATATTCGACATGCATATTTGCGTAGCAGGAAATATCGGAGCTGGTAAAACCACCCTTACTTACCTATTGTCAAAATATTTTGGCTTCGAAGCCATGTATGAAGACAATGACCAAAATCCCTATCTCCTGGACTTCTATTCAGATATGCCTCGATGGTCTTTCAATCTTCAGGTTTCTTTCCTTCAGTCTCGTCTGAAAAAACTGGCTCTGATTACAAATGAAAACAGGAACGTAATTCAGGACAGAACCATTTATGAGGATGCTCAAATCTTTGCTCCTAACCTCTATGCGATGGGGCTCATGCATGCGAGAGACTATGAAACTTATAAGGGACTTTTCGAGACCATTGCCGATCTGGTAAAACCACCGGATCTTTTGATTTATCTCCGTGCTGGTATTCCCAAACTGGTTGAGCAAATCCAGGATAGGGGCAGAAAGTATGAGGATTCCATACGCCTGGACTACCTCAAAAAACTCAATGAGCGATATGAGGCCTGGTTTGATGCCTACACCTATGGCAAAAAAATTGAGATCTCAATCGAAGAACTGAATTTCAGAGACAATCCTGAGCACCTTGGGATCATCATTAACAGAGTAAAGGCCGAAATGTATGGCCTATTCTCTTAAGCCTCTTCATTCACAATTACTTCATCCTTCCTTTCCAACAATACCACATTCTCGACATGGGCAGTGTGAGGAAACATGTCAACTGGCTGAACGGACAAGAGTTCATAATTCTCGCCCATCATTTCAAGGTCTCTTGCCTGTGTTGCAGGCTTACAACTTACATAAATGATGTACTTGGGAAGAAGTTTGAGTATTTGTTTGACCACTTTGGGGTCCATGCCCTGGCGGGGAGGATCTGCAATGATTAGGTCAGGCTGGCCTTCCTTTTGCACCAGTTCGTCATTCAGGATCTCTTTCATGTCTCCTGCATAAAAAGAAAATTGATCTTTATCCAGGCCATTCAACTTTACATTTTCCCAGGCATCATCTACAGCTGATTGGACATACTCGATCCCAACTACTTTTTCAGCATAATCTGATATAAAAATCCCAATACTTCCTGTTCCAGAATAGAGGTCGTATACAGTTCCTAATTTATTATAGCCTTCTGGTAGGCATCTTTTCAGGTATTTTTCTACTACACCATAGAGTTCGGATGCCTGTTTGGGGTTGGTCTGGAAAAAGGAAAGGGGTCGAACCCTGAAATCATATTTCCCAAGGCTTTCAGTTAAGTATTCTTCTCCTTTCCAAAATCTCACTTCCTGATCTGAATAGACAGAATTTAGTTTCTGATTTACAACCCAAACGAAGTGAGTAATTTGAGGATATTTCTTCTCCAAATGAAAGAAGATATCTTCCACCTTTTCTGGGTCATCCTGTGCAACCACCAGAATAATCATGAGTTCACTTCGAGAAAGAGAGTTCCTAAAACCAAGTGTCCGCAAGAAACCAGTGTGCTCTCTTATATTATAAAAGGCATATTCTTTTTCAATTGAATACCGCTCAATCTCGTTTCTAACTTCATTGATGATCGGCAAGGTCAAGTGGCATTCGTCTATTGGCAAGACTTTGTCAAAGAAGCCAGGAGCATGGAATCCAAGCGCACCTTCAGGTGGAAATGGCTTGCCCGAATCAAGTTCTTCCTTTGTAAACCAGACAGATCTGGAAAAAGAAAACTCTACCTTATTCCTGTAGTTGAATATCTCATTGCTTCCAAGAATTGGAAGATATTCCTGTGATTCGATTTTCCCGATCCTCTTAAGTGCAGCAAGAACCTGGGCTTCCTTGTATTTGATTTGGGCAGGATAAGCCATGTGCTGCCATTTGCATCCTCCACAGGCCTTGAAATGCTCGCATTGTGGATCAACCCGATCTTCAGAAGGCCTGATCAAATTCTCCATGCTGCCAACGAGAAACTTTTTTTGCTTGGCATAAACCTTCGCCTCTACCAGATCTCCAGGTACCCCTCCTTCCACAAAGACTACCTTATCATCATGTCTACCTACAGCTCTTCCATCAGAAGCTGCATCATGCAGTTCTAGTTCTACCTGAAATGGTTTTTTTATTTTTCTGATTCTCGCCATTTGTTTCCCTCACTTGGAATTATTGCTTCGCAATATATGCTCAATTTTTATTTGTTTGCATAACAAATTTATGCAGGAAGATCCCCCTTTAAAGCTTATATATCGCCGAATTTTGGGATATTCTATTTCTAGGCTTATATTTATTTTTGAAATTTTCAAAAAGCTCATGTATCCTGTTCCAAGCCACTCACAGAAAAAGGTTCATTTCAAATCTTCAGGAAATCCCGAATTTGAGAAAGCCTATCTAAAAGCTCATTCAAGGGCAAACAGGATAGTTTCTGATGCAGAGTTAAGAGAATTACCAAATACATTTTTCTATACCATGCATCGGCAACAATGGAGTGTTAGGGCTAATCTTTGTCAAAAATTGATATCATACCTCAGCAAGGGCAAGGAGGAACCTAAAATCATGGACTTAGGCTGTGGAAATGGTTGGTTAGCGGCAAATATGGCACAAATTAAGGATTCAACTATTACCGCTGTAGATATCAACATGACTGAGCTTGAGCAGGCAGCAAAGGTATTCCCTGAAAAAAATCTCGAATTCTTCTTTGGAGATATTTACGAAGACATCTTCCCGAAAAACAGCTTTGACTACCTCATTTTATTTGATGTGATCTGTTACTTCCCCAAACTTGACAGGCTCATCAACCGGTGTAGAGAATACCTCAAGGATGGGGGAGAAATCCATATCCTTGAAAGTCCTTTTTATCAGGAGAAAGACATTGATGCTGCAAGAAAGGAAAAAGCCTCTTACTATCATGAATTAAGGTCAGAAGATATGATTGACTTTCATTTCTTTCATGACAAACAAATACTGAACAATTACGACTTTTCTATTCTATACCGTCCCAGTTGGCTAAAGTCCTTATTCAACAATGACCTTAGCCAACATCCTTGGATCAGAATCGTAAATTAATCTCATCCCTTTTAGTCAATTATGGCTTAAACACACTGACATGTGACCTAGCATGTCAAATTAAAATCTTATATTTAGAATAAAGCAAAAGGGAATATGGAGGAAGAATATTTCAAGTCGAAGAACTTTGACTACCTGGTGGAAGAATTGGAGAAAGTTGCGCCCTTCAAAATAAAGTTTAAGGATGAGAGTTGGGAAATGCATCTGCTAAATGTGCTGGTGTTTTGGTTTAACCCTGGCTTTTTGACACAGTACACCACTGTAATCGGAAAAACGATTTATTTTCCTGATAAAAATTATATCCGTTACAACGAAACTTCGGCGATGAAGACCCTTGTCCATGAGATGGTACACATACTGGACGCCAGAAATCAGGGGGTGGGTTTCTTTGCATTGGGTTATTTGTTCCCACAAATTTTGACTCTGGGTGTTTTCGCCTTTCCTTTTCTGGGATGGTGGTCTCTGCTTTTTTTAATTTTTGCTCTTCCCATCCCTGCGCCATTCCGCGCTGAATCTGAAGCAAGGGCATACGCTCTGGATGTACTGCTTGCCCATCCTTATGATCATGAAGATATCCTTAATCGGATCGCCAACCTCTTTACATCTTGGGATTATTACCGAATGAGTAATTCTCCAAAATGGGTAGTTGAAAGGATTCGCTATTGGATGGATGCCACAGAATCTGGTGCAGCTTCGGCTAAAGCGATGACCACTGTTCTGCTGATTTATGAAATGGTGGCTGAGGATTAATACATCTTAGCATTTTGCTGTAAATATTCGTCTTCAAAGGAGACCAACTTTTTACATCCATATGAAAAAAACACTTATTCTTGGAACAGCATTTTTGCTGCTCCTGAGTTCATGCTATGAAGACGGTTATTTCCATGCCGAGGAGCTTTCTAACCTGAATAACGATGCTCCGGGAAACGAGCAGTACAACGAGTATAAGGAAAATGAATTCCTTTCCGTCGTAGATTCTCCTTTCTCTACCTTTTCCATTGATGCAGATGGAGGCTCTTATACCAATACAAGGCGATTCATCAATGAGGTTAGCCTGCCGCCCAAAAGCGCTGTCAGAATTGAGGAGTTCATCAATTACTTCAATTTTGATTATGAGAATCCTAACTCTGGCCATCCAATCGGACTGAATGGCGAAATCAGTGCCTGCCCGTGGAACGATAAACACAAACTGATCAGAATAGGAATTAAGGGTAAAGAAATACCAAAAGATGAGTTGCCAGCGGCCAATTTTGTTTTACTGGTTGACAAGTCAGGTTCTATGGGTTCCGATGATAAACTTCCACTTTTCAGGGATGCCATTTCAGAGTTTGTAGACCAGCTGGATTCAGAAGATAAAATCTCGATTGTTACCTATGCAGGCTCGGCTGGAGTAGCACTTGAACCTACAAGTGGAGATAAAAAGAATAAAATCAATAGAGCCATTAAGGGTCTTGTTTCGGGTGGCAGTACCAATGGCTCCGGCGGAATAAAAAAGGCCTATGATTTGGCTGAAGAAAACTTCATCGAAGGAGGAAACAACCGGGTCATTCTTGTAACTGATGGAGATTTCAATGTAGGAATTTCTGACCAGGACAAGCTAATCGAACTGATCGAGGAAATGAGAGATAAAAAGATATTTCTGACGGTAATCGGTGTTGGTTCTGGAAATCTCCAGGAGGGAACAATGGAGCAATTAGCCAATAATGGCAACGGAAACTTTGAATACCTGGATCAACCTTCACAAGGGACCAAGCTATTTGTGCATGAGTACCAAAAGTTCTTCACAGTAGCCAAAGATGTAAAAGTCCAGATTGAATTCAATCCAAGTGTAGTTAGCAAATATCGCCTTATTGGGTACGAAAACAGAACCCTGGCACAAGAAGATTTTGAGGATGATAGCAAGGATGCAGGAGAAATTGGTGCTGGACAGACCATTACTGCCCTTTATGAGATTGAATTGACTGAGGGGAACAATTGGGAAACACAATCTGCTATAGAAATCGATTTTCGCTATAAAATGCCAAATGAAGATACAAGCATTCCTCTTAGTCTGGCGGTATTTGAAAAAGGGACGAGCTTTGATAACTCAAGCGAAAACATGAGGTTTGCAGCCTCATTGGCTGGGTTCGGCATGCTGCTCATCGAATCAGATTACAAAGGAACTTGTACCTTCGAAAAGGTCGCAAGCTGGGCAAGAAACGCCAGGAGCTTCGACCCTTTTGGCTTCAGGAATGAATACCTGGATATTCTTGACGACGCAAGTAAATTATAAATATAAAGGAGAGGTTTTTGGCCTCTCCATTTTCTATTTTTCTGCCAAGGCTTTCTCTTTCAAAAGCCGACAAGGTCGAAACCTATTCCCTCCCAAATCCTTGTCAAGGGCGTCAAGGACGTCTACGACATTCCTCAAACCAATCTCATTTGCCCAAGAAACAGGTCCTTTGGGATAATTGGTTCCAAGTTTCATCGCAACGTCAATATCCGTAGGTTCTGCGGTTCCTTCTTGCCACATGACAAAAGCCTCGTTGATTATAGGTAGAATCACCCTGGGTGTGACCATTCCTACTCGATCTGCGACCAACTCGATATCCAATCCCCATTTCTGCGCTATGCCTTCCCATAATTCTACAGATTCATTTTCAACGATTGCAACTTCCCATACAGGCCTGCTAAGAAAAGTAGGTAAAGCATTTAATCCCAATACCTTGGCTTCAACTGGCCCTACATAGGAGTCAAGAAGTTGCCTTAGGCTCTTTTTCACCGAGCAGGCGATGAGAACAGCATCCTGCTTTAAATAGTAAGGCAAGCGCTGTAGGTTATCATCCAGGTTCAGATCAATGAATACATGACAGTCATCAGCGATTTCGTAGGGAGGTGTCCCCTCCCCTTCAAAGATAAAATCCAGTTCAGGAAGTCGGCTTTTGAACTCCTTCCTTCGCTCTTCATCCCCACTCAGGGCAACTTTTACAATATCAACCATTGAATTTTTCTTACTCAAATTTTACTTCCAGGTCTTTGATCCTTTTACCAAGATCTTTTCTGATGTCATTCTTAAAATCATCTTGAAATTCAAGTTTCTGGATGGCCAATCTGGCATTTTTCCTTGGAATATCACCCAATTTTTTTGAATCAGCCTTGTTATTCTTGGAATATTCTACATTTACAGCTGTTCGAACGGTATAAACATTGTTTAAAGCTTCCACAATCATTTCAATGGTTACACGTTCTGTATTTTTCTTATCGTCAGGAAAGATCACATTGTGAAGGTCACTGATGTAGAACTTCTTCACACCATCAACTTCACTGTCCTCCTCTTCGTATTTCCCTCCCATTCGTCTTGCCCTTTGCTTGATGTACTCAGCAAACTTCAGTTGAATCTCTTCCACATTTTTGCGACTGGGGGTATAAAACTTAGACCAAGAGGTAATTAATCGATCTATACTGCCCTCAAATGATGAATCTCCAAGGCTTCTCAGTTCAGCCTTTAGGTTTTTCAACTCATCCTCAGTCATTTCCAGCAAGCTGTCAATTTTTGATAGTTCTTGCCTTTGAGCTTCAACTAACAGGGCTCGTTCATGTAACTGTTGGCTGTTGCGGTTTTCCAATTCAGCTAAATCTTCATCAATTTTCTTCCCGAGGGTATCAATCTGAACCGTCAGTTGGGTCATCTGAAGCTCTCTGTTGATTTGTTGAAGTTCCAAAGAGGGCCCAATCACTTCGAAGAGGTAGAACCAAGCTATAGGAAAAAATACTGCAATGGCGGCACCAAAACGGTAGAAATTGACTTTCCGCCACCATGGCCGATTCATTTCTTCAAGCTGAGCTTCCTCCTCCCTAAGGGCTTCCCTTCGTTCAGCTTCTAACGTTTCAATTTCGATGGCTAATTTCTTGAGTTGGGCTTCGCGGATTTGATCATCCAGTTGATTGCTATTCATAGTTTAGGTATTGTGGCGTTTTTTGGGAAACAATACTGATTGAAAATTATACTTTTTTGGAGAATAATTTAAAAATAAGAGATAAAATTGACCTTTACTTACAACAAAAAGGCCATCTCATAATTTGAGATAGCCTCCTTTATTTCTTCCCAATTGCCAATTTATAATTCAGCAAAGGGGTCTTTTCCCTCGAAAAAATCTCCAATGTTTTTGGTACTGACTACTTCAGAGATCTTAAGATTGATGGCCTTTCCTCCGTGAGTTTCTGCTATCCAAGCCCCAGATTCCGTTTGTTTCCAATCGCTCCAGCCAACTTTGATGCCTTTGACGGGAATGATCCCTACCCACATTTTCCAGGATACAGGCTTAAAATCAGGTCCAACCTCCCACAAATAGCTATCACCAGGAGTCACTCCTCCACTGCTGTAGGAAACCAGAAGGGCTTCAGAACCATCTTTCATTTTAATTAGTTTTCTACTGACCCCATCATCGAAACATTTGACTACAGGGTTGAGCCAAAAGGCATCATTTACCCAAGCCTTCCAGGCATCTTCCAGCAACTTAGCTTTAGCTTCACCTTCTTGTAGTTCTCCATCTTTATAAGCGAGGCCGTCTTTGGTTGACAGATTAATCAATACCCGCTTTTTCCCCCACTTCACCTCTGCAAGGTGCCGCTTTTTATCCCAAACGTGCTTTCTTCTTCCTCCAAAGCTCCATTTGATAATTTCTGTTGAATCCCAGGCGGAGCTATTGACAGCAGCCATCATCTTCTTGGCGAAATCATCAGCCTCCTTGCCTTCAATCCCTTCTGGTAAGGGATCTGATTGAGCATAGACCACAATACCGACGATGGTAAAAATCAGGACAAAAATCCCTGCAATTTTGAGCGTTTTTTTCATTATCTGAACGTATATGTCTTGAAACAAAAATGGCCTGATCCATTGATCAAGCCATTAAAGAACTTAGTTTTTTTCTTAATGTTCAAGATATAACTCCTGAGCCTATTAATTCTTCTTCAGAATACCAGGCAGCAAACTGTCCGGGAGTAATTCCCCTTTGCAATTGGTCAAATACAACATATATGCCTTCAGCTTCCTGATAAAGGGTAGCGGCCTGCAGGACTTGCCTATAACGGATTCTCACCTCATAGTTTCGACTTTCGCCAATTTCCATGATCAAATCCTCTCTAACCCAATGAACCTCACCTTTGGGAATAAACAAGCCTTTACGATTTAGGCCTGGATGGTTTTCGCCCATTCCTGTGTATATCACATTTTGTCCTGTATCGGTAGCAATGACAAAGACAGGCTCAGGTTTTCCGCCAACCTGAAGTCCTTTGCGCTGACCGATGGTGAAAAAGTGGGCACCATTGTGTTGACCAATAACTTTCCCATCTTCTGGCAGGTAGGAATATTTTTGGGTTGCCTGGGTTAAGTACTGATCTTTTGTCAAATTTTCCTCTCCCGCAAATACTGCCTCCTTATATATAGGAGAACCAGCTGGGATTTCAATGATATTCCCCTTTTTAGGATCAAGTTGTTGTTGTAAAAAGACGGGTAATTTTACTTTACCTATAAAGCATAATCCTTGGGAATCTTTTTTCTCAGCAGTGAGCAGTCCCGCTTCTGCTGCAATCTCCCTAACTCTTGACTTTTGGAGGTTCCCAATGGGAAAGAGTGCCCTGGAGAGCTGTTCCTGGTTCAATTGACAAAGGAAATAGCTCTGATCCTTATTTCCATCTATACCAGACAATAGGTGGAATATTTCTTTACCCTCTACGATGGAACTTTCTTTTCTCACATAATGCCCGGTAGCCACGAAGTCTGCTTTTAGTTGCAGGGCTTTATCCAGAAAGATGTCAAATTTTATTTCTCTGTTACAAAGCACATCAGGATTGGGGGTACGGCCTGCCTCATATTCGGCAAACATGTAATCCACAATCCTGGCTTTATATTCTTTACTTAGATCTATGGTTTGGAATGGTATTCCGAGGCTTTGGGCAACAGCCAAGGCGTCATTGCTGTCTTCCAGCCAAGGACACTCATCACTGATGGTCACAGAATCGTCGTGCCAATTTTTCATAAAAATGCCTATCACCTCATATCCCTCTTGTTGAAGGAGGTAGGCTGCCACACTGGAATCTACACCTCCTGAAAGTCCAACTACAACTCTTTTCATCTTTTCACCTGATTTCCTCTCCCAAAATGCACATAATCTTTTAAAAAGGCCATTGGTGAATACGACATTAAGTTAGTTGGGGTTCCAGGAATATCGTTTTGCTTAATTACAATTCAGATCTGTCTTTGAAGAAGCATCATTATTCGGGAAGCACATGCCAGATGGAATCTCTACTGGAACATACCTGACCAAATTGGGATCATAAAGGGCATCCTCAATGAATGCGGTGATCATTCCAATCTCTTCTTCTGTCAAGCCCAAAGGAACAAATTCCTCCGCCAATTGACTGGTCGGAACATTGGAGTTTGAGTGGACTCCGTTGTTTTTATATTCTACCACCTCTTTTACACTTGTGAAGGTACCTCCATGGCCATAGAATGGAGAGTCTTTCAAATTGTACAATTGGGGCACTTTAAACTTGAAGTCGTCTCGGGGATCTCCTGTAAAGTCTCCCCTACCCTTGTTTGCGGGATTGGCACTAGTAGCCCTGATGGTGTTGTTGCCTTCCATGTCATCCATTCCTAGCGAATAAAACTCCATTTCGTTTAAGGCAGGGCCTTTATGGCAAGAGCCACAGTTACCCTTGGTAAAGAAAAGGATGGCCCCCTTTTTCTGTTCAATGTTCATGGCCTCTTTTTCTCCCTTTAGCCATCTTTGGAAAGGAGATTCATTGGCCAAAAGGGTCCTTTCGTAAGCAGCGATGGCAAGAGCGATGTACTCTTTGGTGTATCGCTTGCTTTCATCGATGTTGGCGAATGCCTGATCAAACCAATCTTTATAGACAGTCGAGTTGATCAAGCCTGAATCGGTATCCATGCGGTGTACCCCCAATCCTGCAACAGCCTGGATTTCAACACCTTCATAGCCCAAAAAATTACTTTCTTTAGGTGTAAACTCTGTCCAAAAAGCCTCTGTTCCCTTATTCACCCCAGTAGCTCCGAATTGCCCATTCCAAAGCATATTGGTTTGGTAGGCAACATTCAAGGTAGATGGACTCCTAAGAGGCTGGACATCTACTTGTAGGTCAATGTAGTCTTCATTTTTTTCTCTGCCTTCTCCCTGAATACCAAAACCAACTCCACCTTCACCGATTCCTTGTTGCATTCCTGCTTGAAAACCTGCCTGGACATGATGGCATGAGGCACATGAATAAGTGTGGACACTGGTAACGTTCATTGGGTCAACAGCGAGTCCAGTTTCATGGTAAAGCATTTGCCCCAAACGAACTTTTTCGGCGGTAATGGGATTCTTGGGATCTTGGGGAATTTTATCAAACTCATCCGACTCTGGCATCACGAAAGATGCCATTCCGACAGTGCCACCAACCTGGCCAAGGATACTGGCCAATTCCATGTTGAGGATTTCGTCTTCTGTATTGGAGACCGGGTCAAGCCCACAAGAATTAATAAAGATCAGGATAAAGAATGAGGGAATGGTAAGAAATGATCTGAGTTTCATGAAAATAACTGCTTGATTCTTTAATAATTTCAATTCCAGGACTCAATATTTTCGGTTTTATCGACCTGAAGAAATGCGATTTTAGATACTTCCAGGAAAATACAGGAATCCTATTCACCAGCTTACAAGTCTTGAAAACGACATTTTTACCTAGCAAATGCTATGCAAAAAACATATTATGAGATTATAATTTCATCTTTTTTTGATGAAATAATCACAAGCGTCAGCTTTTGACTAGAAATTAGGACAAACCTGCATAACTCAGGATCATATCAAGTATACCGAACATTTTGAGTGCTGATACAAAGACGATCAAAATGAGTAATCTGTGGATTAAAATATTCGCATTTGGAATCTTTGACACAAATCGAACACCAATCACAGCTCCAATTGACTGAAAGAGAGCCATTAACAAACCATAGGCTATCGCCACTTGTCCATGAGAAAAGAAAATAATTAAGGCGGGAACGCTAAAAACAATGACTGCAATCATTTTGATTGCAGTCGCCTGGATAAGGTCATATTTCGCTGCCAAAACAAGAGCAGCCAACAGGAATATACCAACTCCTGCCTGGATAAAGCCTCCATAAAAGCCAATTCCAAGAAATATTATAATGTTATACCATTTGCTATTTCGGCTCCCTCCTTCTTCTATGCTGGCCTGTATCCATCTTTTAGGCTGAACAAGCAAAACTACCAACATGAAAGCCATGAGAATGCCAATAGCCATATTCATTTTTTCTTCATTCAGGTCTACTGCAACAGATGCACCAGTAATGGCCCCAATTAGCATAGGGACAACAAGCCAGCCAAGATTCTTTGTTACAAGATGTCCCTGTCTATAAAATGAAACTCCCCCTACCAGGCTTTGCATCATGACCCCAATCCGATTTGTACCATTGGCAACAGGGGCTGGAAGACCGCACATGAACATGAATATGGGCAGAGTAATAAGTGAACCACTCCCAGCTAATGTGTTTATGATGCCGGTTCCTATACCCGCAACGGCGAATACAAAAAACTGAAACCAGGAAAGATTTATCTCAAAAAGATGATCCATATGCCTTTTTCCTTGTTCGAGCAAATTACAACATTATCCTACGAGTCCTAGCCATTTAAGCTCCAAATAAGGAAAAGAAGGAATATACTACTAAATATCATAATTTATTTCATATAAATTATTTATAGTTATAATTATACAATTTTTAATTTCCAAACTATTGCACATAAACATAATTTGTATTCATAAAATAAATAATCACTAAACTTTACTATACCACAAAACTCATTTGTCATGAAGCGCCATTTTATAAGGAACCCCTATCTCCTTCTGTTTATTTGGCTTACATGCATGTTAACATTAAAGTCCGGTTTTGGACAGGAATTTCAAAGGAGGTCATATCATTCTGAATCAAATTTTGGAAAACTGATTTGGAGTGAAGATTTCAAGAACAATAAAAATAGCTGGCCGGAATTCACCTCTAACACCAAATACAGCCGACTCAAGGAAGGAAAGTTTCTTTTGGCTACAAGACTCAATGAACCCTTAATTATTGAAAAGGAAATCGGGATTCCAGCCCACCAGGAATTTGAGCTTAAACTGGAATGGAAAACCTTGGTCAACAAACCCCAGGGATTGACAGGACTTTGTTTTGGAGATCAGTTTGAGCTTTACGGTCTCGTGGTCAACAAAAATGGCAAAATACAATTGGTGAATTTGGGAGAAACTGAAGTAAGCGTTCTTGCCGAAAAAGAGGGTTCATACCTTTGGTCTTCACAGGAAAATCACTCAATGACCTTTAGGCAAACCCAAAATATGTGGGAGTTTTTTCTTGATGGTTCTTATGTCTTTTCTTATAAAAAGCAGGAAGCGGTGGGATCACAGGCAGGCCTATTCGCACTTGGAAAAACAGCCGTAGAGGTTCAAAAAATCACACTTTCAGGCATTCAAGTGCCCAGATTTGAAGAACCTCTTGGTGAAATTATCATACATTCACCTCCCCTTCAAGAATCTGAAAACGTATTTGTGAAAGACAAATACCAGCAGATCATGGGCCAGTTGAAGGATATGGAAGGAATCCATCAGGTATTTGTGAATGGAGAAGAAGTCTACGTCAATTCAAAAGGATATTTCTTCATGACCAAAAGACTAGACTCTACGGTTAATCACATTCATTTAGCTTCATTAACCAAAAAAGGAAAATGGGTCAGAAAGTCATTCAACATCATCCTTGAGTCTACTCCCAAGGCAGTTCACACCAACAAATGGGTGAACAATGGAGGTAACAATCACCTTCTACTTATTGGGATTAATGAATATTCAAGTTGGCCAGAGTTAAGGAACGCTGTCAAGGACGTTAGAGATATAGCTCATGTGCTGACCAGAAGTTATGATTTTGAGCAAAGCAGGGTCACTCAAATTCTCAATGGGGAAGCCACCAGAGAAAAGATTCTGGAAACACTAGAAAACCTTCAGGAAAGGCTAGGCCCTAATGATAACCTGCTGATTTATTATGCTGGTCATGGGTATTATGACGAGGAATCTCAATTGGGATATTGGGTACCAGTAGATGCCCGGCTCGATAAAATCCCTGACTACATTCGAAATAGCACCATTCACGACTACCTGAGAACAATCAATACCAAACATACTTTTCTGATTGCAGATGCTTGTTATGCAGGTTCTTTGTTTGCCAATTACAGAGGCTCAAACTATAACAACAGCAAATCAAGATGGGCATTTACCTCGGGCAACCTTGAAAAGGTTTGGGACGGAAAACCTGGAGGAAATAGTCCATTTGCCAAAAGTTTGATTGATTTCTTAGTTGGCTACAATAGAAATGAATTGCCCATCAATCTGATTATAGAAAGTGTCAGTAAGACGGTAAGCTATAGAACCAATCAGACTCCTAAAGGAAGCCCACTCAAAATGGCAGGCGATTCTGGAGGAATTTTGGTCCTGAAAAAGACTAATTAAGAAGTGGTATATAAGTAGTGAGAAGAAACAGGCCAGGTAAAGTCTTTTGTTGTCATCGTTTATTCTTTAGTGAGACTGGTCCTGTTTCTTGATTTTAGGAAGATGGAATGGATAATCCTCACTCAGTTTGAGTGGGGATTTTTTATGAGATGCTTTTAAGCATTATTTATAATCCAGTTCACCTGCCAGTATCCTCGTATCAATGTGATTTTCTCGAGGAGGAATGGGACAAGAAAAATCCTCATTGTACACACAGTACGGGTTATAGGCATCATTGAAGTCAAGCCTCCAACCCTCCTTGATGGTAATGTCCAGATAACGCCCTCCACCATAGGTAAACTGTCCAGTGGTTTCGTCTGTAAAAGGCACAAATAATACTTGCTCATCTGTCCCAATATACTCGAAGGCAGTTAGTTGGTACTTTTTTTCATCCAATTCGAAAACCAGTTTTCCTGCATCCAAAAACTCCCTGAGTTTACCGCTTGTTGTCAATAGCCTGAGGGTATCTACCTCCTCAGGAGTGACCCATGCCGCTTCCAGGCTGAATTTTTCCTTTGGAGGATAATATTTCAAGCCTGCAAAGCTATTCTTTTTGTCCTGCGGAATCGGACTTTCAGGATCATTTTGAAATTGAAGGTCTTTTTTCTCTCTTTTTTCTTCCACTTCAAGGATAAAGGTTTTGGAAGTGAAATTATTGGCTTGTTGAAACATAATCACAGCCAGAAATAACGCCCCTACTGCAAGGGCTATATACATACTTCTTTTTGGTGAATTTGCGTTTGACATGATGGATTAATTTTTGGTCTTGTATTCTGCCAATGTTTCTTTGATGAGGTTGACTTCTTCTTTCAGGCTGTATAGCTCCTTCTCAAGATTGAGGTTGCTGAGATCTTCTTTACAGACAAGGTCATGATACCAAATACCCGCTGCATCCATTATTTGTTCTAGCAATCGACTCTCCATAGAATCCCCATTGAGTTTCCGGGTAATAAATGTTCTGTGCTTATCGGTCTTAAGTGCTATTTCTTGATGGTTAATTCCCTTATCTCTAAGGTATCGTTTCAATTTATGCACAATAGGTTCTTTATTCATAACAAAAGAAACTAATTACTTGATATAATTGGCCAATGGTATTAAATTGGAATCACAAAAGTAATATAAGAATCACAACTCACAATAATTCTCCATGGAAACTGAAAAAGTATTTTACTGTGCTTCGAGGACATTCCCAGTCTATTATAAGGTCAATCCAAAATCAGGAATAATCGAAAGCATCAAGGATTGGAGCGAATATCCAAAAGCCATAGACAGATTCAATTATTCCGCAGTATTTGCCCGAGAAATCAGCCATACTTGTAAGGCAATTTCTAGGGAAGAATATGAGCAAAAGCGCGAATTTGTTTCGACCTATATGAATTTGAATCAGTCAGCTTCCTAATAGGCTCAAGTTGTCAGTTTACTAACTTCTCGTTTGGAAAATCCTTTCCAGCGAGCAATATGTTCTTTTTCAGTTTCCTAACCTCAGGTTCTGTCTGGTATTCAACACTCATTATGCACAACAACTAAAAATAATTCTGGGAAGCATGAAACACCTATTATTGTCCTTACTCCTCCTGCTCATGATAGGAGCAGTTATAAGTTGTAGTTCCAACTCAGACAGGAAAATTCCGATAGAAACCAAGGTAGATTCCACTTCCTCGAAATTGCTGTTAGTAGAAGAACAGGAAGAACACTCATTTGATCAGTTCAATGCTTATGACAGCTTGTTTCAGGAGCTTGAAAAGGTAAATAAGGTGGATTGGCTTTGGTTAAAGGCCATCATGATTAAGGAGTCTCACGGAGAAGCAGGCTTCATTTCTTCTGCTGGAGCTGTAGGTCTTATGCAACTGATGCCTAGAAAAGGAAGTTATATTGATGATAATTTTCGAAATTATCAGTCAGCGAGGAAACAGCGAAGAAAGAAAGATGGACTCAGATACTATCAGGGGAAGTCAGAAACTTTTTGGGTCAATAATTACAGGAGGTCTCTGGACTCTTTACAACAGAACCTAAATCAATTTGAATTGTACCAGATCGACAAAAGATTTGAGCCCAAATGGAATATTACGGACGCGTCGAGGCAATTTTCTTCAGATTTCTATTTCTTCAGGTCAAGGAAACATGGCCTTTATAAGTCCAGGATTCTCGCCTTTGCAGCCTACAATGCTGGACGTTATGCCGTGATGACTAATAAAAACCTTGCTTCCACCGACCATATCCCAATTAACCGACAAACGGAGTCCTACGTAGCAAATGTTGAAAGGATACTGAAAGAGTTGAAGGATGCAAATGGATTGTTGAATGAAAGAAATTATTGGATTTTAAAACTTTAAGGCTCAACAAGTAAAGGGCTGCTCCATTTGGAACAGCCCTTCTGCTTTTTCTCCCTGTTAGTTAGTTTTTGGATTCATCATCATCTTCGTCATCATGGCCGTTGGCTGTAAGTAAATCCATGAACTTTCCTCCTCTCTCGCCAGCGACTGCTTTTCCCGCTTGTCTGGCAGCACCACGAATATCCCTGGGGACACCGGTAACGGTTTTTAGCGCTCCATGTGCTGTATCGATGAGTCCCCCTCCTACATTAGCTGTACCTTCAATTGCATCTCCTACAATGTCAACAGCATTGCCTAGAAGGGTCCCAGGCACCTTGCCCAACTCACCATCGACGATGTTTTCTCCAGTTTCTACAACAGTATTGACAACATTTCCTACAGTGTTACCTACTAGTTCGGCCGCTGATTCCAGTGTTGTTCCAATACCTCGGAAAAGGGAATTTAGACCTCTAAATGTATTGCTTTTCATATCACTTACGGTTAATAATTTAGTTTAAATACTTGAACTAAAAATGAATACTACTCCTAAAAGGATCGAAAATTAAAATATACCTACTTAATGATTATATGGATTCAATAACTTATTTGTCTTAATGACTCCGATATGGATTCAGCGTTGCAGCAAAACCATTAAAAATTGCTAAAAAAATCACATTCACCTAAAAGTCAGTACTTTAACCGCATTATTTTTTCTTTAAAACTCCATCTAACTTCATTTTTTCTACTGCAACAATTCCACTCAAGCAAGCCCCAGGAATTCCTTGGCCTGGATACGTACTATCCCCACATATGTACATTCCCTTTCCATCAAACCTTGCATCCAGCATTTGCCATGGCTTAATTTTCATGTATTGGGGATAGCCGCCTACAAATCCCCAAGATCTCTTGGTCCACTTTTCCCAACTTCCAGGAGTAGATGAATGCTGGTAGACCACATCTTTCTTCATTGCCAATCCGACTCTTTCGAGATTTCTCCAAATAGTCTCTTCAATTTTTTCTTTTTTCTCAACAAAATTTCGTGCAGGATCTGGCACATGGGTAGAAATAGATCCAACTAATTCATCAGGTCCACATCTTTCACCATCATCTGGGTGGCTCCAACTGAGAAATATGCTGTGTGAGCCTGCATAAGGTAATGCCTCATCTAGATGTATTTGGTGGTGAAGGCAGTCCACATTCTCTTTTCGAGTTATGACAAATCCCATCTGAAAGGCGGAGTTCAATTTGTCAGACCTTAATATTTTCTTTTGATACTTCTTATTAAACAGGTCGTTATCAAGCAGTTCAAGACTGTTATTTATAGGTATGGAGGATACCACATTCCTTACAAGAAACTCTTGCTCCTCTCCTCGGTAATTAGATTTTAATTTGTAATGGTCATTTTGTGGAAGAATTTGAGAAACAGGAGTTCTAGTCAATAATTTTCCTCCATGCTGTTCAACATACCCAACTAAAATATCAACCATCTTTCCAAGCCCTCCTGGCATGTAGTAATTGGTGAAATTGGTATAGCACAATGCTGTAGCTCCGAAAAGGATATTTACCTCCTCCAGGTAATTTTGAGCTGTAATGAGCAATTGTTCGTTTACAAATTCCTTGAACAATTCGTTCTCGAACAAGCCATACTTCTTTAGTAAATCTTCTACGGATACAAATGCCTTAGCAGCAAAACCCAATTGTTTAGGTTGGAAATGGGTAGCAGCATAGATCAAATCCTTGACGGATGAGGGAGGAAAAGCCCGTTGGACCAGAGAGGTTTCCCATACAAAATGGGCAATTTTATAACACTCTTTCCAAAAAGCAGCTTGGCCTTTGCTTCCAAAAACCCTCTCTGCTTCTGCAATCCATTGATCCAGGTTTTTGTAACGGGTCAGAACTTCGCCATTTTTCAGGTAGACTTTCATGGGAATAGACAATTCCCAAGGATTTAGTTTGATGCCCGTTTCTCTTTCAAGAAATTCCAATGGCATATGAGGATCAAGGCCTACCAGGGTGGTCGCCCCACTTTCGAAAACATAGTTTTTCCTGGGATAGGAGGATGAGCAGCCTCCTGCCAGCCAATTCTGCTCAAGGAGGAGCACTTTTTTCCCCTCTTTGGCCAAAAGAACTGCGGCTGTAAGCCCCGCCATGCCACTTCCGATGACTGCTACATCTGCGTCGTAATTCATATTAACAGGAATGAAATCTTATTTATGTAGTTTTTCTAATGGATAAACAAAAAAGTAGTGGATAGGTTCTAAATTCTCATCGAATGTAAACGAGGGCGTGAACAGGATTCCAAAAGTTAAACAAAAGTCGCATAACCGATAAATCCTGTGGCACTCCTATCCGTATAAACATTTAGTGATTGCTATCCACCCAAAAAGTAAAAATGAGGGTATCTGTATTTAGAAAAGCACATTTCAACGCGGCTCACCGCTTGCACAATCCTGAATGGGATGATGAAACAAACAAAAAGGTTTTTGGCAAGTGTAACAATCCTAATTATCACGGTCATAACTATAACCTGACCGTGAAAGTTACTGGAGAGATTGATCCACGAACAGGTTATGTGCTGGATGTTAAGATTTTGAAAGACATCATGGAAGAACATGTTCTCCAAAGATTTGATCATAAGAACCTAAATCTTGACACCGAAGAATTTAAAAATTTAAACCCTACAGCGGAAAACATCGTTGTAGTCATCTGGAACATTCTCCGTCAACATCTTGACGAGAAACTTGATTTAACAGTAAGATTGTATGAAACCGAACGAAACTTTGTGGAATACCCCGCACAATAAAAATGGGGTAAACGGCCACAACGGCCACCACTCAGGGAAACACGGATTTCATGAGGAGTTGGGCGAGCACCATGTCGCTACCTCAGTGGAAACCCCGATGCGACCTGATGCTTTTGACCTGGACGACGACACCAAAATTGAACTCATTGAGGACAAATTTCGTGACATCATGGAAATCCTTGGGCTCGACTTAACCGACGACAGCCTGAATGGAACCCCTCACAGGGTCGCCAAGATGTATGTAAAGGAAATTTTTAGTGGTCTGAACCCTGAGAATAAACCCTCTACTACACTTTTTGACAACAAATATAAATATGGTGAGATGTTGGTGGAAAGGGATATTACCTTTTATTCCAACTGCGAACACCATTTTGTGCCTATTTGGGGTAAAGCCCATATTGCCTACATTTCGAGCGGCAAGGTGGTAGGTTTGTCAAAGCTGAACCGGATTGTAAAGTACTTCGCCAAAAGGCCTCAAGTACAAGAACGCATGAATCGACAAATAGCTGAAGAGCTCAAATCCATGCTTGAAACAGAAGATGTGGCTGTAATTCTCGACGCAAATCATATGTGTGTGCATTCGAGAGGAGTCGAAGACCACAGCAGTTCTACCGTTACTGCAGACTATTCAGGAAAATTTAAAGATCCTGAAGTGAAGGCAGAATTCTTGAAGTACATTGAGTTGAAGTAGAGAATTTACTAAAATTTGGAGAGCCATTCCCTGGGGAATGGCTTTTTTTATTAAATGGAAGTTATCCTGTAAAAAAGCCCGCCCTTTATCAGGGCGGGCTTTGCTATATAGAAATGCTACTGAGTATTTTTATTATCTAAATGGGTTGCGTACCAGGACAAAGTCATTTCCTCTCTTATCTTTGACAAACCAGTAGGTACCTGCATGGAAATAAACACGCTTTCTATACCTTACTCTTTCAGCATTAGCTGGTCTACGGTCTAACCTGATTCCTAGCGGTGGATTGACCACCATGAATCCTCTCCTTCTTTCCAGGTAAAAAAGACCATCTAGGTAAAAGAAGGTATTCCCACCATGTCTGATTCTATCAGCCCTTCTGGGCATTCTCCTGTTGTTTTTATAATAGGTTCCCAAATATGGGTTTCTCTCCCTTCTAAACCTCTGAGTATTAAAGGCTACATCTCCTATATTCGAATACCCCCTTGTATTTCTAGTTGAAGGCACTGTGCATGAACCATTGCGTTGTGCCATAACAGACTCGGTCATTAGCATTGAAAAAGAAAACAGGGCGATTATTATCCAGTTGATTGTTTTCATATCCGTCAAATTGAGTTCAACATTTGTTTCTCTATTTGCTTCAGTAGAGAATACATTTAAATAGACGGGCTTGCCCTCAGCATGTTCATAGTAAATGAATGTGCGGGAAACAGTAAAGAAGGATCGTGTATAAAAAATGCCTATGCGTGTTGTGAAATTTGCCGAATTACAAATCCTCTTGAATCAGAAGCGATTTACATATACCTTTCATAATACAAACTGCTATTGCAAACTCAATGGGTATACTTATAAAATGGAAAGCCTTAAAAAAAGTTGTTCTAGTCCTATGCACACTATCAAGTGGAGTATTGGTTTGTTCTCAAGATGGCCCTAATGAAATAAGGCAGCTTGAGCTGCAAAAAGCGCTGAGCAGCTTTGGCCAGGGAAAAGAACAAATCATGGACAACCTTCGTGGTGAGGTATATGTGAACATGACGCCTCAATCCAAGGGCAACAAATTTTTCCCCAATGACCAATGGCTGGAAGGCAGCATCCTTTCCTCATATTTTCGTTTAGAAGGTATTCTTTTGAAATATGATACCCATCAGGATCAACTGCTTTACCTCGACTCGAGAGGGAACAAAGCTCCTGTCAATCTTGACCCCCTTCAAGTTCAAAGTTTTGTCCTGGTCAACTCACATTTCATGTACTTTTCTGATCAAGACTCAATGCCCTTCAAAGGCTTCCTGGAGATCCCTTATTCCGGGAAAACCAGGCTATATCACAAGATCTTTAGCAAATTGCAAAAAGGGACAGACAATCCATTCGGACAGCATGAAATCAGGCATAGGTACTTTGTTCAATCTGGAAAAAACATCAAACTCATCAGAAAGAAAAAAGACCTGTTATCCATCCTTTCAGATCAGACTGAAAAGGTAAGTGAATTCCTAAAAGTAAATAAATTGTCAGTTTCAAGAATGACGAATGAAGATTTTATCCGCATATTAAGCTACTACGAAAGTCTATGAAATTCCGTCTGCTTCTTTTGCTTCTTGGGTTTACACTTTCTTTTTCCCAAGGTCTTCTGGGCCAAGGGTCAATAATGGTAAACAGGAATTATCATGGCTTGAGCCTAGACTCCCTGTTCAAAAGCCTCAACTCAAGCGAAACACCCAAAATTTATTATTCAAAGAGTTGGATTTCTGATGTAAAGGTCGTTCAAGAAAAAGTCCCACAAGATTTAAGGCATATTCTGGACAAAAGCCTGGAAAACAGCAACTTTAGCTATCTTATTGACAGGGATAACAACATTATTCTTTTACCCCAGAAGAATAGTCAAACTACTTGGCAGACCAGTCAATCTTCAGGTATCGAAACGGTTAGAAAAAGGGATGATTTTAAAAAATCCTCCGCTGGTATAGCTACCTCTCTTCGGCAGAGACCGATTAAAGGTCGTCCCTTAATTCAACTAGGGAAAGCGGGACTAGTAGATAAGCAGACTTATGAATTAAAGGGGCTTTTGCTATCGGAATCAGACGAATCTCCAATACAGGGGGGAAGGATACAGATAAGGGGAGAAAACAACGATATCAAAACAGGTACCCTGACGGATGAAAGGGGCTTTTATGAAATAAATCTTCCTAAAGGAATTTATGAGTTTAAGATTGAAGACCTCGACCTTGAGCCCCTGCAGGTAAGGATAGAAATCCTTGGAGATGCAGAGCAGAATTTTAGGTTAAGCTCTCCCATAAAGGAGTTGGATGAGGTCTTGATCGTTGCTAATACGGAAGCCAATATAAAGAGCAGCCAAATGGGGGTTTCCAGGATAAGCATTAAAAACCTAAAAAAACTGCCCACCATTCTTGGTGATGTGGATGTGGTAAAGGCTGCTATTTTGCTGCCTGGTGTACAAACTGTAGGAGAAGGGAGCAATGGATTTAATGTAAGAGGGGGCAGTGCAGATCAAAATCTGCTGTTGCTCAACCAGTCTACAATTTTTAACCCTTCCCACCTATTTGGATTTTTCTCTGCTTTTAATCCTGATATGATTGAAAGTTTTGACCTGTATAAAAGTGCCATTCCAGCGAGATTTGGAGGAAGACTTTCATCAGTCATGGATATCCAAATGAGAGACGGCAATAAAAAAGCATGGGAAGCAAATGCAGGAATCAGCCCTATTACCTTAAGAGCAACATTGGAAGGGCCCATAAAAAAAAATAAAAGCTCCTTTTTAATAGGTGGCAGGAGCACTTACTCGGATTACTTACTCAACAGACTTGAAAACCCTTTAATTCGAAACAGTGAAGCCAATTTTTATGACCTGAATGCCAAAATTAGTTTCAAAGGGAATCCAAAAGACCAATTCGAGGCTTCTTTTTATACCAGTAGAGATTTTTTCCTTTTAAATGGAGATACCTCTTTTACCTATAGAAATTTCAATGGTACCCTGAACTGGAAACACTTCTGGAACTCAAGGCTACTTGCCTCTAACAGTCTCATTTATAGCGAATATAATTACGACATCAGTACCAGGAGGGAACCTTCTACAAATTTTGATCTTGAATACAGGATCAGACAAGTCCAAATAAATAGCGATTGGTCATTCAAACCTGCCCCCAAACATCAGCTTAACTGGGGGATTTCTTCAATCCTATATTCGTTATCTCCAGGCAGCCAGAGTCCTCGAGGCTCACGTTCCCTTGTTGTCCCAGTCGATATAGAAACAGAGCAAGCCTTAGAATCTGCCATTTATTTTAGTGAAGAATATGACCTAAATACCAGGATCAAACTTTATGGTGGACTCAGATTTTCCCTGTATAATTTTCTCGGTCCCCAGACAGTTTATAATTATCTGGAAGGTTCTCCCCTTGACCCATCCACTATTGTAGACAGCACCACTTATAACAACGGCGAGTTGATAAAAACCTATGGTGGCCCAGAATTAAGACTGTCCAGCAGAATACTTTTGGATGAAAACAGTTCTCTGAAGATTGGATTTCATAGGATGAGGCAGTACCTACATGTATTATCAAATACTACCTCCTTCGCCCCAACAGATACCTGGAAACTGAGTGACCCATTCATTAGACCTCAGGTGAGTGATCAGTTAGCTGTAGGATATTTCAGAAACTTCCAAAGGAATGCTTATGAAGCCTCTGTTGAACTTTATATAAAACGAGTCAATAGAATTCTGGATTTCAAAGGCGGTGCTCAACTGGTTCTCAATCCCTTTGTGGAGACTGGCATTCTCGCTGGTGAAGGTCAGGGTTATGGAGCAGAGTTTTTATTAAGAAAGAATAAAGGGAAACTAACAGGTTGGGTGAGCTATACCTACGCAAGAATTTTTACTCGAATAAGAGGTGATTTTATTGAGGAAACCATCAATGATGGAGACTGGTTTCCCGCTACGGTGGATAAGCCACATGATTTTTCCCTTGTAGGAAATTATAGATTTTCCAGGAGATTCAGTATTTCAACCAATGTCGCCTACAGCACAGGAAGGCCGATCACCTTCCCAGTTGGTCAATTTCAGTTGGGTTCCTCAAATATCTTGAGTTATTCACTGAGGAATCAATTCAGGATACCTGATTACTTCAGGTGGGACTTGGCGGCGAATTTTGAAGGAAATCACAAGGTAGATAAACTTATTGATGGCTCCTGGTCTTTCTCTATTTATAATGTTTTGGGAAGAAGAAATCCATTTTCAATTTTCTTTGTTACCGGTACCTCAGGGATTCAAGGATACAGGCTTTCCATTTTTGGACGTCCAATTCTGACTCTGACATATAACGTAAAGATAAAATGACACTGATAATCAGATATCTGGGTGTTTTATCACTCATTTTCCTAACAGCTGCCTGCATCGATCCATACAATCCGGATGTAGGTCCATATGAAGATGCCTTGGCCATAACTGGCTCTGTTTTAGAGGGAAGAAGGATCACCAGAATTCAATTGGGAAGTACCTTTGGTTTTGAAGAGGAAAAACCTCGCCTTCTAGGCAATGCCAAAGTCATCATCAATGATGATGAGGGATTGTCCTATCAATTGGAGGAGAAAGAAATAGGCATCTATGAAACTGACACGTCTGACTTTGTCGGCATGGTGGGAAGATCTTACCAACTGAGGGTCGAAACCCCAAACGGAAACATTTACGAATCAGACTGGCAACTGATGAAAAAAAGTGCCCAGATTGATAACTTATACTTCGAACAGAGCCTGGATGTCAGAGGTTTCGACTCTTTAGATGGGGTTCAAGTTTTGGTCGATGCCTCAGATCCTGAAAATACAACCCGATTTTACAGGTGGGAATTTGAAGAGACATGGCATGTCCAGGTACCTATGCCTTCTAGAGCAGATTGGAATACAGATAATCATACCTACACCTTGTATGAAAATGATGAAATTCCACACATCTGTTACGCATCACAAAAATCCAACGACATCACCTTAAGAAATACATTAGGTCTATCAGAAGATCGCCTGGTTAGGGTTCCGATAAATTTTGTTAGTGGAGAAAGCAATAGACTGGTAAGAAGATACTCAATCCTGGTCAAGCAATATTCCCTTACAGAAGAATCATATAATTTTTGGAAAATTGCTAAAGACCTCACTCAGGATGTAGGTACTTTATTTGACCCCATTCCGAACCAACTGGTAGGGAATTTCAGGAATATCAATGATCCTACTGAACCTGTACTTGGCTACTTTAGTGCTGATGGATATGATGAAAAAAGGATCTTTATTGACAGGCTTGATTTACCTCCTGACTTTAGCATTCTCAGCAATTATGATTTTTGTGAGGAAGTATTCTTTGAACTAAACCAGGCCGAAGACTTGAGCCTGTATATTTTGAATCAAGGTGGCTCACTGAGCGGGTTTGCAACAGATAATTTTGGATTTGTTGTGGGATTTTTCGGCGCAGCTCCCGAATGCACAGATTGTAGGCTACAGGGTCAATTGGAAAAACCAGATTTTTGGGAATAAATGAAGCTAAATACCAATAAATTCTATTTGCTTATTCTGGTCCTTTGGTTTTCAGTTCTGCCGCGGGTAGGCCAAGCACAAACCTATATCCAGGAGGCCATTGATCTTCATTCTGACAGGGAGATTTACATCGCCGGAGAAGATGTTTTTTTTGACCTCCAATGCGTTGATGCCGCTTTTGGTCTCCCTAGCCCGTTGAGCACCATCGCCTATATCGAACTATGGGATCAAAATGGAGATTTGAAAATGCTCCAGAAATACATATTAGACTCAGGAAGGGTTTCATCCAGCTTTCAATTAAATAAGGAGCTTGGTACAGGCTATTATCAAATCCGTGCCTACACACGTTGGATGGCCAATGATGTCCAGGATGGAAGCATCCGAGAAATTGCAGTGCTTCAATCAAATGTGAGCCTTCCTATCGCACCGAAAAATGAAAATACTTATGTCTTTAATGCCAGCTTCTTTCCGGAGGGGGGACAACTGGTAGCTGGAATAAATGGAATTCTAGGAGTTCAATTGGAATTTTCTAATGCTCCTGATACAATGTTTATGGCTGTCTTGGAGACCCAGTTTGGGGAAAAGATCCAGGAAATAAGCATTAACCCAGACGGCCTCGGAAAAATCCAGTTTACTCCCAAAGAAAATCAGTCATATGTTCTCAATATACCTTCCTCTAAACAAAAATTTCCTTTGCCAGAGGTAAGCGAATCAGGCCTTGTTCTTAGCATTGAAGAAAGGAAAGACAACCTTATTTATTGCCGAATATTCAGCAACGAAAGCTCACAGTCTTCATATTTTTTATACCTCGAAAAGGGTGGAATCACCTTCCCAAAGAATGAGATATTTATGGCTGATGGCTCAGCTAGTTTTGGTTTTAAGGCTCCCGCTTACCTCGATGGCAGGATGTCAGTAGTCGTAGAAGGTCAAGACGGTCAAATCAAGGCCAAAAGGCATTTATATCAAACCAAAGTCAAACAAAATAAACTTAACCTAAAACATCGCCTCCTATCCAATCAGATGATTGAAGTCGAGTTAAGTACTACTGACTCAGATCTTATGAAGGGGGCTAAAATTGGTTATTCCCTTACTCCTATACTTCCTGAATTGACGCTTAGACAAGACCTGAGGCATGGTCAGAAAGACAATTCATTGCTTTCACTACTTCAGAAAGTCAACTTATCTGTACAGAAGCCAGGTTTGATCGAAAACCAGGGACATAGGTTAGTGGGAAGCGTTGTGGATAACAAAGGAACCGCTGTTCCCGATGCGGATGTTCAACTTGCTTGGGTGTCGGAGACTCCCAGGGTATATTATACCCGGTCAAATTCAATGGGAGAGTTCGATTTCCTTGTCAATGAAATTTTTGGGGATCAGGAAATTTTCCTTATCGCTTATGGAAAAGATGGAGTAGCATTAAGGTTTAAATTTGAAGAAAAATCATTGCTTGCCTTACCTGAAATCACCAATAGAAAGTTATCATTCATGGAGGATGAGCTTCCTTTTCTTAACAGAATGCTTGAAAATTTCCAGGTACAAGCAGCTTACAGCGATTTTTTCATAGATCAAAAGAGCCAAATCAAACCAAGCAAAAAGCCATTTTGGGGTAAATCAGATCAAAAAATCAATCTAGAAGACTACACAAGGTTTACCATGCAGGAGACTTTTTCTGAAATCGTCTATCAGGTCGAGCAAAGGAAAAGAAATGGCAAAGTTCGATTATTGGTGGAGAATAAGTACAGTGATATTCTAATGACTGGAGCCCCCCTGATCCTCCTTGATGGGATTCCCCTCTCAGGTACCAACGAATTATTTTCTGTTTCATCAAGGAATATTGAGTCAATAGAACTTTATCAATCGGTTTTCCAACTTGGCCCCAAAAATTTCCATGGAATCATTTCATTATCAAGTGTAAATAGGGATGCAAAAGGGATCACTTGGCCAGAATCGCATAAAAGGCTGGTTTATGGATTTCCTGAGAAATCAAATATAGAGTTTCCCTATACAAATTTATCCCCTATATCCTCCGAAAGTCTAGCTATTCCAAGGAGGGGGAATTTATTGGGATGGGGAACATTTACCTCCACCTCCACCAACCCTCAATTCAGAATTCCCCAACCCGAACTAAGTGGGGTGTATGAATTAAAGGTATGGGGCAGGTTAAAAAGTGGAGAGCCAATTGAATTGAGAGAAAAAATCACCCTTAGTAATTAAGGGAATTGTAGCTGAGGATCAGGAATTTTGCCATATTTTCAATCCTGTGTTTTTTTATTAAAACTTGCCTCCAAAAGACATTGAACTATCGGAATATCCCCTAAATTAGAAGTGCTAACTACATTTAGGGATGACTATACTATTTGAAAGTTTTTCCGAATGGAAGGACTATTGCGAGGGGCACAATTTAGCTCCTTGGGAGGCTGTTCAGACCTACGAGTCAGAGCTACGCGGAAGGTCTATAGAAGAGATCTGGGCAAGGCTGGAACAGACTTATGCCGTAATGAAGGATGCGGTACAAACTGGTTTAACTGCTGACATGAGTTCCCGTTCGGGAATGGTGGACAATGGGGCTAAAAAAGTTAAGAACTCCCAGATTAGTGTCCTGGGTCCACAATTTCAAATGCTCCTAAGTTATGCGCTTTCAGCCAAGGAAGTAAATTCCTGCATGGGCAGGGTAGTTGCAGCACCCACAGCAGGAGCGTCAGGAATCATGCCCGGTGTATTGGTTACCTTGGAAGAACTTCATGATTTACCCAAAGAGATCCTTTATCAATCCATGTTGGTTTCAGCAGGAATCGCCCTTATCATAGAGCAAAGGGCCTCCATAGCAGGGGCGGTAGGAGGTTGCCAAGCTGAAACAGGAACTGCTGCCGCCATGGGAGCAGGTGCCATTGTATTCGCTTTGGGGGGAAGTCTGGATCAGGTTTTCGAAGCAGTGGGAATTACCATCATGAATATGCTTGGCCTGGTTTGCGACCCAGTGGCTGGATTGGTTGAAATCCCATGTATAAAAAGAAATGGTTCTGCTGCAGTCATTGCCTTTGCTTCGGCTCAAATGGCCTTGGCAGGAGACCGTGCCATGATTCCTGTTGATGAAATCGTCGACGCCATGGGTGAAGTGGGTTCTGCAATGGAAGTCAGGTACAAGGAAACCGCCCTTGGTGGAATTGCAAATACCCCAACAGCACGAGAAATAGAAAAAAGAGTTTTGATTCAGGAAGCAGAAGAAATTGAGGGGGAAGAATAGTCTGCTTTGGTTAGAAAGAAGGTACCTTGCCTAATCCAAATTAAGCCTAATTTTAAAATCATTTCCAAGAACTGAGCTAAAAAATTGCTCAATCCCATCTTTCATGTCTCTTTTTTATCCAAAGCTTGATTATATTTATTGAAAGAAATAAACCTTCATGAAAAATACTTTTATTCTGCTCCTCTTTGCTTTTTGTTCCTTTAACCTTCCAAATCTCCAGGCAAGACAAGTACTTGAAGGCCTAAACTTCCAGGATGGTAATTGGGCCATCATAGGAGTCCCCCTACACAATTATAAATCTTTGCCTATACAGGAAGAATTGGGCACCTTTATTACTAAAGACAAATCATTCATGCAGCGTCTTCAAGATGCTTGGGACTTTCCACTTACTTTATCCAACGATTGCGATCATCATTATGCCCTAAAAATTTATAACAACGGCAAATTGATGCGCACCCTTGAGATGAATCT
>JALEFZ010000055.1 GCA_022760475.1 Bacteroidia bacterium
CAACAAGGGGGCAAGTACCCCATCTTTGCCTTCTAGCTTACCACCTTGGCGTAATTGTTCCAAAGCCGCTGACTCGAAGGCTTCAAAATCGAACTTTCCTTGTTTGGACATTTTTTTGTGTCTTAAAGTGAAGATAATTATTTTTCACTTGACACACTTAAATGAATAGACTCCATTCCTCTAAACATGAAAATATACTCGATGGATTTGGAAAAGCTAATGGCGAAAAGTTTCAGTCAAATTTTCGACCGTCATGACTTTAAAAAAATTGAATACCACAGCTATAAAAATGAGCATTGCATTTTCAGGATGCAAGTCATTGATCCTTACACAATTAGAATGGAGTTTGCCAGTACAGCCAATCCGGATCAATTCTATAACTTGTACGTCTATCTATGTATAAAACTTAAAGAAAGCTACTATGAGCTTGATAGGAGTTTATACAGCCCAGAGTACCACAAGCACGAACAGGAAGAATTAGCGGTAGAAGAATTTTATCAGTACCTGGCATCCTTTGCAGCGCTTCACCTGGCCGAGCCATTCAAGGGAGATTTTTCCTGGGAAAATGCCTACCATGACATTCAATATTTCCTACAGAATAAAAAAAAGATAATTTCTGAGGAGGAACCTTATGCAGAGCTTAGGCCAATGCTAAATAAAATTGAGCGGGGCTCCATCAAAGAATTGAATAAAGCTGCTTTGAAAATATACTACCAGCAAAAAAACAAGGCCTCAAAGAAGGATTTCACATGGGTAAAAAGATACTTTTAGCATTTTCTGTCTTCCTTCTTCTTTCCGCTTGCTCAAAAGAGGAGAATATCTCCATCAATAAAATTGAGCATTTTTACCTCTCTACCCATGATGCAGAGTACATTTACCAAATCCTCAGCCAGCAACTCGAATTACCCATCGTTTGGGAGTTTCAAAACTGGGGCAGTTTTGCCAGTGGGGGAATAAGCCTTGGTAATGTGGTGATCGAAATAATAGAAAGCGACTCCACCCACCGAAAGCCCTATGGGATAGCCCTCGAATCCAGCCATTCCATTGAAGAAAGCCTTCCCTTGTTTGATTCAGTAAATCTTTCTACTGGCAACATCAGCAAAACAGATAAATGGAATCTGATGTCCTTGAATGGCCTGCTTCCGGAGGGCATAGATTTATTTTTATGTGATTATCATAATAGAGAATTGATCACACTTAATCGCAAAAAGGCCATTGAGGAGTTATGGGAGAAGGAAGGGGGAAAATTGGGTGTTCAGTCCGTTCAATCCCTTGTGATAGGAACAAAGGATCTACCAAATCATGAAAGTGAACTGAGCAAAATAAGCGGAATAAGTAAAAAGGATGATGAATACCTCTTCCTCAAAGGCCCTAAACTGAAAGTCATAGCATCAGATAGCCTTTCCTTTGCCTTGCTGGTCAAGGTGCGATCCATCGAAAAAGCAAAATTGGCATTGGGACTACTCAATATAAAAGCTAATGAGAGTGAAAAAGGCCTGGAGATTGATGAAACAGCCTTGCCGATCCATATGACTTTGGTAGATTAGGCAATGACTTGATTGAAAAACCCAATGGAATGCCCAGGAAGGAATTGATTTTGGGGAAAGAAAAATGGAATTCAAAAACGACGAAAAAATATTGCTGATACTTGATGTGGATGAAACCTTAATTCATGCTTCAGAAAAGAAGTTGAATCAACAGGCTGCCTTCAAGTTATTGGATTATCATGTTTACAAAAGACCGTTTTTAAATGAATTTCTGGTAGAGGTTAAGGAGGACTTTCTCTTAGCCATTTGGTCCTCAGCAGGAGATACGTATGTAGAGGAAATGGTAAAAAGAATCATTCCGGAAGACATAGATTTGGAATTTGTGTGGGGAAGGAGTCGTTGTACTTATCGACGAGACTTACAAATAGATGAAAATGGATTTTATGAGGAAGATCCCAGCAATCATTATCACTACATCAAGCCATTAAAGAAGGTAAAGAAGCAGGGCTATATGCTTGATAGAATATTGATAGTTGATGATTCACCGCATAAGTCGAAAGACAATTTTGGCAATGCCATTTATCCAAAAGAATTTCTGGGTGATCCAAACGATCAAGAGTTGAAATTACTTGCCAAATACCTCCAGACACTCAAAAATGAAGCGAACGTCCGGCGAATAGAGAAGCGAGATTGGCAAAGCCAAATACAATAAAAGGAGATATTCATTTGGATCTCTGGTATTGCAACAAAAACATTATCTTACAGATCAGGAATCACCATAGCCCCAGACCATGCTGGAAAATACCAAGCTCCCATTCAAAATAATAAAAGATGAATACTTCAAGACCCATACATCCTGATTTTCAATACTTTTTAGACTTTAAAGACGGATCAATCATTGACCTGTACCGAGACTTGCGCCAATACGTTCTGGAATTGTATCCAGATAGCAATGAACTGTTATATCACACCCACGCCCTGACAGCGGTCTTTTCAATCTCAGAAAAACTTTCAGACGCCTTTTGCCACATTCCCATTTACTCAGAACACCTCAATCTGGGTTTTAACAAGGGGACTATGCTGACTGATCCTTCCAATTTATTAAATGGAACAGGAAAATTAATCAGGCACATTGCCGTCCAACAAGCAAGTGATTACAGAAATCCAGAAGTAAAGGCCTTGATTGAGGAAGCCATTTGGCTTGCGAAAGATGGCATGGCTAAGCCTGACAAGTCGGTAGGCAGGACGATATCGAAGATTAAGAGGTAGCGCCTCACTGCGATAGGCTTTTACCTCAAGATGGGATTCAAAGAAGTTAGGGACAACTTTATAATAAACAGGCAAAACTAAGACAAGTCAGACTTCAATAGCGTCATTACTAATATTATAACATGAACTATTATTTATCTTCATATAAGTTTGGTTCAAAGGTAGCCGAGCTGAAAGCAATGATTCCCCCAAACAATAAGTTGGGACATATCAACAATTCCAGGGATTGGGTAGGCCGAGATCCTGAGCGTGCACAGCGGCATCAACTCGATGAAATAGCAGCATTAAATAATTTTGGATTTGACTCAGAAGCCCTTGATTTGAAGGATTACTTTGGAAAAAAGGAGGCCTTGAGAGAAAAGATCAATTCTTTAGGAGCTTTATGGGTGAGCGGTGGCAACACTTTTGTCCTAAGGCAAGCGATGAAATTAAGTGGTTTTGACGAATTAGTCCCCGAAATGCAGCAAAGAGAAGATTTTCTTTATGGAGGCTACAGTGCGGGTGTGTGTATTTTATCCAAAAGTCTAAAAAGCATTGATCGGGTGGATGATCCTGATAACTTTCCCTACACAGGGATCAATAAGGCCATATATGAAGGCCTGAATGTCATCGAATACGCCATCATATCTCATTATGATTCCCCCCATCCTGAATCGGCAATGGTAGAACAAGAAATCAGAAGATGCATTGACAATAAATGGCTTTTCATCGCTTTAAGAGATGGAGAGGTCATCATAACCACTGATCAGGAAATAAAGGCAACATAAAAACTTATCACCACAAAGATGGAAATAAGTTGGGCACAACTTTCATAGGGGAAGGGGCATAAGGTGAAGGCATACTACCAATGAGAGCATTGTACATCTCGCTTACAATGAACGAGCGAATGATACATTCAGGATAAAATATATGGCTTCGGAAAATCAGGGATTGTCATTCAGGCTATGTACCACTACACAATTAGGAAAATCTTCAAAAAATAGTGGCCGTAGCGTATCGCAATCGCAGAAAAAAAACCACTCTAAAAGGGTAAATGCACTCAACTGACCCAAGTCAGCAACTATTCTACAACCCTATTCATGGAATTTACAAGATTTAAATTTATTTCTATTGCTTGTATCGGATATCAAGTTTAGAATTGACTTTTAACATCGCCCAGTATATATATAATTTCCCATATTTAGAATTGATTTTTTGAAACACAAATCAACAAAACTACATGAGAAGGATATCGACTACATTAATTCTATTGATTCTATATTTGATTTTTTCCTCGCATGAGCTATTCATAAAGGCGGATAGCTATTTTTTAAAAGAGAATAGCCCAGCAGAGCTTTATCTCTTTAATGGTACCTTCGACAAAAGTGAAAATGTGATTACAAGGGATCGAATTATAAACCCAAAGATCATTGGCCCTGATTACAATTTTGAACCTACCCTCAATGATTATTATGACAAAGATGAGGTAACCTTTTTAAAGTTTAAGACCAAAGGAGCGGGTACTTATTTGGCTGGAATTTCAACTAAAATCAGAGCGATCAAGCTCAGTGGAGAGGACTTCACCTCCTATTTGGAACATGAAGGGTTGGAAGAGGTCATTGAGGCAAGGAAAGTCAAAGGAATCTCCAATCAATCGGCCAATGAAAAGTATTCCAAGCACGTAAAGGCTATTTTCCAGGTCGATGAAGAAAAAACTGATCATTTTTCTACTCCGCTGGATTACCCCATAGAGTTTATTCCCTTACAAAACCCTTACAGCCTTTCAGTAGGAGACTCTATTTCATTCAAACTTTTGTATATGGGGAAGCCTCTAGCCCAACAAACAGTCCATGTAAGTTCCCGGAAAAAGGCTAAAGCGAAGGACAACAAAGAAATTGCCCTTAAAACAAATGAACAAGGAGAAGTTGGTTTTCCCCTAAGAAACAAAGGCAATTGGTACATCGCAACCATCCATATGAGCGAAAGCAGTGAAGAGGAAATAGACTACGAATCAAACTGGGCAACATTAACTTTTGAGGTGAGGTAATGCCAATTATGTACTAGGCAGGAAAATGAGTATCCTTAACCTAGAAACAACCCTACAATATGAATCCAGAAATCATTGTAATTGGAGGAGGAATTTCAGGTTTGAGTGCGGCAAATTACCTAAAAGAGGCTGGTTTCAATCCTATAGTTTTAGAAGCCCAACCGAAGGTAGGTGGACGAACAAGCACAGACAGAAGTCTTGGAATAGCCTTTGATGAAGGTGCAAGTTGGATTCATGGACCAGTCAACAACCCAATTACACTCCTTGCGAAAAAGGCAGGAATGGAAACATTCGTAACAGAGGACGACAATCAAAAAGTCTATGACATAGATGGTTTGGCCTATCCAGATGAAAAGCTGGAACAGGAGGAAAATGCGCTACATGAAATACTGGAAAACTTTAAGGGCGATAAGGGTAAGAGTTTCGGAGAGGTTATCTATCAGGAATATCCGCATTTAAGACAGGATCGACTCTGGACATTTATGCTTTCTGCTTACCTTGAGTTTGATGAAGGAAGTGATATATTCAAGCTGGCTTCAATGAATTTCCAGCATGACAAGGCCTTCAAGTTTGATGGAGAGGATGTCATTATCAGTAATGGATATGACAAGTTGGCAAAATACCTGGCCACAGGTCTCGACATTCACTTGAGTACCCAAGTCAAAGGAATTGATTATTCAGAGAAGAAGGTTTCTGTCCATACAACTTCCGGAAGTTATACAGCAGATAAAGTATTAATCACTGTCCCCTTGGGTGTCTTGAAAAAGGGGATCATAAAGTTTAGCCCAGACTTGCCTCCACAAACCCAAAAAGCCATTCACAGCCTGGAAATGGGTACGGTAAATAAATTCCTTTTAATTTGGGATGAGGTATTTTGGGAAAATGAATTGCAGTACCTGGGTTTCACCCCTGAGGAGAAAGGCAAATTCAACTACTTCCTGAATGTAAAGAAGTTTTCTGAAATCCGTGCCTTAATGACATTCGCTTTTGGGGATTATGCCTATACCACAGAGCAAATGACGGATCAGGAAATCATTGATGAAATCATGTCTCATCTAAAGGCCATATACGGCGATGATACTCCCGATCCAACCCATATGCTAAGAACCAGATGGAAACAAAATCCATATAGTTTGGGCTCATATTCACATGCTACAGTTGACTCAGGTATCGAAGCATTTAAAATCTTCGAAGAGCCAATTGACAATAAGTTATTCTTTGCTGGGGAGCATACCATCAGTGAATTTGTGGCCACGGTACATGGAGCTTACCTAAGCGGAATTCGAGAAGTGAAAAAAATGATTGGAATGGTTTAGGACATTGCCATTGAGCTATTTTCTACCAGTGGGGACTTCAGGCCAAGTCAATCTCTAGCGAAGCGACAAATCAACATAAACTCATTAAATTGTAGCTAGCATAAAATAGCTCAGCTCATATGAATAAGTTGATTTGCCTGATTTTTATAGTTAGCCTGGCTTCCTGTCAAAGTCCGCCCCAAAATACCCCCAACTCACAGGAGTTGGATGCCATACACAAAAATTTGGATGATTATTTCAGTGCCCTTACCGAACTGCAAGAATTCAACGGAGTCGTTTTAGCCTTTTGGCATGATAAGTTGGTATTGGAAAAGGCATATAACATCTATGAAAATCCGGATAGCTCTTCATTTGTAACCATAAAGCATCAATTTGACATCCATTCCATATCGAAATTGATGGCTTACTATTTGATTTCAAAACTTGAGGCCAAAGGTAGCCTGACAAAAGCCCAAACCATTGAAAAATTCTATCCCGATTTCCCAAAAGGGGAAGCCATCACAGTTGAAATGCTTCTAAACCATCGTTCGGGCTTGCCCAGAGAGTTGTTGGGTCTGGAAGGGAATGAGATAGACTTATCATCTGAGGAAATCATTGGACTGGCCAAAAAACAAAAGCTCTTGTTTGAACCAGGAAAAGATACCCAATACTCAAATATTGGCTATGAGATTCTATATGACATCATCTCCACAATCTACAAAAAACCATTTGCCCAGTGCATCATAGATGAAGTATTTACTCCATTACAGATGAATAGCAGTGGAGCTCATTTCTTTGCAAATACCGATCGCAAGCAAAACCTGGCCAAAAATCATGTATTGAGAGATGGCCATATGGCCCAAGTTCCTAATATTTTGCCCGATGAATTCAAAACTTCCCGTTTTTTCTCTACAGCCAGTGATTTAAATATGTTCCTCAATGAAGTAAAAAATGAACCTTACCGTTCAGATTTGAAAAAAACCAATGAAGTAATTGCAAAAGATGGGGGATCTGATGGAATCAGGGCACAGATTTATACTGACCTTAAGGATGATTTCAGCTTTGTTCTTTTGGCCAATTATGATGAAATGCCATTCTTCAAGACCATTGAAGATGTTGTTAAAATCATGAAACATGAAGCATTTGAGTTGCCAAAGGAACTCAACAGGAAGCCAATTGAACTGGAAAGGCAAATTCTGGAAAGATATGTAGGTTCATATTCCTTTGCTGATTTTGATGGCTTAATATTGACCATTGCCATTGAAGAAAATAAACTGAGTGTTTTTCAGGATGGTGAAAAAATTGCCACCCTTGTAGCAGAAACAGAAACTGTCTTCTTTGAAGATCCCAAAGCCCCCGAATCTTTCGAATTTATCAAGAATGAAGTGGGTTCCTTTGATGCCTTAATGGGATGGAAAGGTATTGCCGTCGAGGGAAAAAGGAGATAAACAGCCTCTTTAGTCAAATACTCTATTGAATAGGATTTTTAAATCATCATAAATAAAAAAATGACTACAGAACATTTCCAGAAACTGCAAAACATGTATCTGAATGCGAATTTCAACACTCAGTTATATGAATCCACAGAATGTAGCATAGAGTTTGAAAAGGCAACAATCTCCCTGGGTATTTCAGACAAATATTTCCACGCCCTTGGGGCAATCCATGGTTCCGTCTACTTCAAATTGCTGGATGATGCAGCTTTTTTTGCAGTAAACTCCATCGTAACAGATGTCTTTGTCCTCACCACCTCATTCAATATCAATTTGATCAGGCCAGCAAATAGCGGAAAAATTACAGCTGTTGGAACTGTCCGCTTCAAATCCAGAAATCTATTTGTAGCAGAATCCACCTTGGTCAATGAAGCAGGAAAGGAAATAGCCTTTGGAACAGGAAACTTTGCCAAAAGTAAGTTTGAACTAAGCCCGGAAATTGGATATAAATGACAAGTTGATACCTACCAGGACAAATACAAGCCACAAGCATGAATGAAAATCAAATAGAACAAGTCAGTGAATGGGTCTTCAAAAAGAGGCCTCTTCAAATCGAAAAGAAAACAATAGGCTTATGCAATGAGGTCTATGAATTAAAATTTAGTTCTGAAAGCTTCATCCTCAGGATGAATCAGCAAAAAGACATATTATTTGGCACACATAAACATCTGCCTCTTTTTAAAAAACTATATATCAAAACCCCAGAGATTGTAGCTGAAGATTACTCCAAGGATCATTTTCCATTCTGCTACCATATTTTGACAAAAATTGAAGGTAGGGATCTGGGTTTGGTCATTGATACCTTAAATCACTCCCAATTAAGGCAAGTCGCTTCCGAAATATCTAACATATTTGACAAGTTCAACTCTCCAGTTGCACAGGATTTCCTAAATGATATCTCAGAAATTCCTGTAGATGATAAAGGAGCCAGTTGGAAAGAAATAATGAATCAAAAGAGAACCATCCTTGATCGTAATGCAGCATCAAAAGTGGTCGATGAAGAAACCCTAAGAATTTATAATGAACTGTTAGACAGTTTTGAGGATTATTTTCGACATGCAAATTCAAGGTGGTACTATGACGATTTATGCTACAAAAATGTTATGGTACATGAAGGACAGTTCACTGGGCTGGTCGATTTGGATTTTCTATGCCAAGGAGATTACCTATCAGCCGTCGGCACCATCATGTCAAGCTACCAGGGTGAGGCATATGGAAAAATCTATTTGGATGAAATCTTCAAGCAGCAAAAACTCAGCATATTCCAACAAAATATCGTTAGGGTCTATGCCATACTGAATTTGGTACTATGGACCAGTGAGGAAGGTGTAAAATTCAACAGCAATTCATCCGGGATAGTGAATTGGGAAAATGTAGAGAGGAAAAGACAAAAGATTGCTGAGATTTATCAGGAGATTGTTGCCTGAGGAAAAAATACCGATATACAAGCCCTATTTACCTTCACTCTCCGGCTCCCTTTTTTATTATCTTTTGTTAATGTTCTGGCTCAATTTCAATCCATAACTTTGCAAAAAAATTGGAGGGGGATAATCCAGCATTTTTAAATATGTGAATCGCTGAATAAATCTTAGTGCTGCGGTCTGTACATGCAAAAATGAAATCACCTTGCACAAATTATGAATCATGAAAATGGGCAAAAAAATCATTTACATCCTAATTGGTGTTATAGCCACGCTATTGGTTTTAGGCATCATGTCTCCTTATATCCTAAAGTCTTTGGGTTTCCATCCAGATTATGAGGGTGAGGAGTTTGACTTAAAAGGCAAAAAAGCCCTCATCGTAACCACCAGCCATGGGGTTCTAAATAAACCCGGGGAGACCGATGGCCCTGCAACTGGAGTATTCGCCTCTGAAATGACAATCCCTTACTATGAGTTCTTCGATGCCAATATGGACGTAGACCTTGCCAGTATCAAAGGAGGAGAAATTCCCATCGATCCATTTTCATTCAGACGTGCGCTCCAATCCGACCAGGACAAAAGATACCTGGAGGACGAAGCATTTCAAGCCAAAACCCGGAATTCAATCCGCATTGATGAGATAGATATCAAGGAATATGATGTCGTATTTTTTGCAGGTGGATGGGGTGCAGCCTATGACATGGCTTCTGAAACAATGGGCAAGAGGGTCAGCGATGCTTATTACAATTCCGATATACTCTTTGGCAGTGTATGCCATGGAGCATTGGCCTTCACAGAAGCAAGGGATAGCACAGGAGAGTATCTGGTGAAAGGCAGAACCATGACCGGTGTAACCCAAAAACAACTGCAACAATTCGGGATCGAGTTTACACCCAAGCATCCCGAAGAGGAATTGACTAAGGCAGGAGCCAACTACCAGGCCAATCATAAAAGAGTAGATCCTTTTGCTACCCTTACTGTTATGGATGAAGAAAAACGCTTTATTACCGGGCAGAATCAGAACTCCAGCCACGAAACAGCTCAGTTGATCATGAAGGTTTTGAATGAAAAATAGAAATGAACATGCGCCTCTCTAAATTTCATATATCTATTCTTTTCTTTTTCCTTGGTTTCCAGGCCAATGTTTTCGCTCAGAGCGATTCTGAAGGTACCAAACCCAACATTGTATTGATGTTGGTGGATGATTCCGGTTTGATGGATTTTGGGGCCTATGGTGGCGAGGCACGTACGCCCAACATTGACCGCTTGGCCAAACGAGGGATGATGTTCACCAACATGCATGCTTCTCCTGCATGTGCTCCCTCAAGAGCCATGCTGATGACGGGTACCGACAGCCACTTGGCAGGGGTGGCCAATCTCCCAGAAATGCTCCCGGAGGAGTATCAAAGCAAACCCGGCTATGCAGGAGTTTTGAACAATCGGGTCCAAACCATAGCAAGCCGTCTGAAGGAATTAGACTATACTACCTATGCCTTGGGTAAGTGGCACTTGGGACATGACGAAAATACCCTCCCCACCAAAAGAGGCTTTGATCGCTCATTCATTTTGGGTGCATCAGGTGCCAACAATTACAAGGAGCAAGGTTATCTGCCCATGAAGGTAACGGCTGATTGGTTTGCAGATGGAGCCAAAACTACCCTTCCAGAGGATTTTTATTCTTCAAAAACCTACATTGACCAAACCATCGCATTTCATCAGGAAGAAGAAAACAAAAACAATCCATTCTTTGCCTACATCGCTTTCCAGGCCATTCATGCCCCTATCCAGGCACCTAAAGAATTCGTGGATCACTACCGATCTACCTATAAAGAGGGCTGGAACAAACTTCGGGAAAGCCGCTTTCAAAAGGCAAAAGAATTGGGCTTCATACCACAGAATGCCAAGTTAAATGATGTATTCCCTCAGTTTAGAAAATGGGAAGAATTGAGTCAGGAAGAGCAGGACATGTATTGCCTGGACATGGCAGTTACAGCTGGGATGATAGAGGCCATGGACTACCACATTGGACGCTATATCGACTACCTGACGGAGGAAGGCTTGATGGAAAATACGATTTTCATCATCACTTCTGACAATGGTCCTGAAGGGGCCGAATATCATCGTACGGTGATGAAATGGGCAAAAAGACAAGGCTATCATCGTGAGTTCGATAAGTTGGGTGCCAAAGGATTTTATGGAGCACATGGGCCTGAATTCGCCAATGCCTTATCTTCTCCATTTTCATATTTCAAATACTACACCGGAGAAGGCGGATTGAGGGTTCCCTTTATCATGAGTGGGAAAGGCCTTCCCCAAGGAGTCCAGACCGGAGCCTTCTGCTTTTTCACGGACGTTGCACCTACCATTTATGAGTTGGTAGGGCTTTCTCCCTCTGCCAATGAAGGCTATGTGCCCATCACAGGAAAAAGCATGTATGCCCACATTCAAGATCTGAATCAACCTATTTATAGAGAAAATGAAGGGGTCGGTTTGGAATCTGGTAACAGTTCAGCTTATTTTCTTAATGGCTATAAAATTGTCAAAAACAATATCCCACACGGAGATAATGAATGGCACATGCACTACTTGCCGGAGGACCCCGGAGAAATCCAGGACCTGGCAGCTCAAAAGCCTGAGCTTTTCCAGAAAATGCTGGCGGCTTACAGTACGTATGAAAAGGAAGTTGGGGTGATTGAAATGCCCGAAGGTTACTCCGCTGAAAAAGAGGTGAGTAGAAAGTCAATTGTAGCCATGCTAGGGCCAAAACTGCCTTTTATTCTTGTGATATTTGTGTGCATTATTGGCTTTATCATTGCCAGAAAAATCTTTATCAAGAAAAAGAAATCCTGATAAGGCAACATTGAAATCGAGACTCAAGAAAACGCAAAGATGGATTATTTTGGAGACACACTTGATTGGAGTGAGGAATTGAGGGAAGAAATTGAAGACCAATTATTCGATGACCTGATAGCAAATGGTTGGACAGATATAGACGACTTGTATATTGATTGGTCAGAAGCCCTGGGCGAAGGAAGTTGGACCAAATATAAGGGAACAATTATCCAGGATTATTCTGGCATTGGTATTAATAACTCTAAAGATGAGATGGAGGGTAATGGTTGGATTTCATTCGTTTATATACAAGAAGCCGACTCCTTAACTTATTTTTGGGACAACTTACACAAGGGTTCCCAGGTGCTTAAAGAAGGGTTTGGGATTCCTCCGCATATTTGGAATGAACTTCCCAAATCGTATCAGAAAAGTGAATTTCTCCTAGCTAGAAAACAAAAGAATAAGCCATTTTGAAAGAAAAAAGGCTGATGATGTGGAATATGAGACCTTTTTGACAAAACCCTACCCGCGATTCCTAGTATAGTCATAGACAATCATAAGGAACAGACATATTAACAATCGCAAACATTATGACAGTACAGTTGAATACTGACAAGAACATTCAGGGAACAGAAAATCTTGAAGCCTTTGTATCCGAAAAACTGAAGGGTTCTTTGAAACATCTCACCAGCCACATTACCCGAATTGAAGTACATCTCTCAGACCAGAATGCTGACAAAGGAGGGCCGGATGATGTTCAATGTAAGATAGAAGCCAGGGTAGAAAATATGCAGCCCGTTACAGTTACGAGCAAAAGTGATTCAAAAGAAAAAGCCCTTGTCGATGCCATTGACAAGCTGAAAGCCTTACTCAACACCAGACTGGGCAAGCTGAAGAATAAATAATTTGACCTCCTAAAATATTAGCAGTAGCATCCTTTGGTTTGCTACTGTTTTTTTGTTTTAGGAGGACTTATAATGAAGAATGGATAATCCAGTTGAAATATAAAGCATCCAACAAACCCAAGAAGTAAATTGGGTAAGGAATCAATTTTATCCACTGATAACCTATCTAATCAACCCTTAAGATATTTATACGCATAGCAAAAACATATTTTCGTTAAAGCATGCCAAAATTTATATTAGAGCTTAATTGGGGACATTAGAATCCACAACACAATTCCTCTTTTCCTCAAAAAGAATGAATAAGCACCCTAGAAATGAAAAATTTCGGCTATCTATTTTTTGCTATAGTATTCTTCGGATGTAAAAGCCAGGCTGTCCTCTACAATGACCCCATTCCTGATCATGAAAGTTGGAAGATAAATTCAACTTTCGTAAATGAAGAACGGGTAATCAATGTATGGACTCCCTCCACATATAAAGGAGGAAGTGACAGTCTGCCGGTAATTTATATGCCGGATGGAGGAGTGAAAGAAGATTTTCCACACATTGCCAATACCCTGGATACCCTTCTCAAGCAGAAAAAAATTCCGGAATTCATCCTGGTTGGCATAGAGAATACAGATAGGCGGATAGACCTTACGGGGCCTTCAAAGGTCGAATTTGATTTGAAGTACATCCCAAATCCCGGAGGATCAGAAAAATTCCGAGGATTTATAAAGAGTGAGCTTTTTCCCTTGATAGACGAAAAATATAGAACCACAAAAAGCAGAACCCTCATCGGAGAGTCTCTAGCAGGTCTATTCGTAGTGGAAACTTTTATGCTAGATCCACAAATGTTTGACCATTATATCGCAATGGATCCTTCCCTTTGGTTCAATGAGCAGTATCTGATTAAGAATTTTGAAGAATTGATAAAGGACAACAATTATGAAAACACAACACTTTGGTTTGCGGGCTCCAATACCATAGACATTCAACAATATACCAGGGAATTGGAACAGAAATTAAGTAAATCCGCTACTGGGCTGCTTTGGCAATACAGCGATGAACCAAGAGAAAAGCACAATACAATTTTCCGAGCTACCAAAGAGAAGGCTTTGATATGGACTTTGAACAACAGGAGATAGGTTAGCCTATCTGAGCAATTGGTATGGCTTCTTCAGCCTCAAACAACAAACTAAAGCAATGAGCTACTATATTCAAGAAATAAACAGAATCAAGGGAATTTGTTTTTCAAATGAGTTTCAGCTTGATGTAGCCATCAATACAAAAAGGTATATCGATGCCAACTTTGATCAGGAAATCAAGCTGGACCTCCTTGCTCACATCCATTATACTTCTAAATTTCACCTGATAAGGCTTTTCAAAAAGTATCATGGAATCACCCCCCGACAGTACTTGATTGGAAAGCGAATTTCGGAGGCCAAGAAAAACCTAAAATCAGGAAAGTCTGTATCAGATACCTGTTACGCGGTAGGTTTTTGCAGCCTCAATTCATTCTCTAATCTCTTTAAGGCCAAAACGGGAATGTCTCCATCAAATTTCAGAAAGGCAATTTTCGATAAATCGAAGAGCTGATTTTGCTTTACCTTGCAAATACACCTATTAAAAATCCTATTATGAGAATCAAAATTGTAAGTATCCCCGTTAGCGACCAACAAAAGGCACTAGATTTTTATACAGATATTTTGGGTTTTGTAAAAAAGGTTGATATGCCCTTAAGTGAAGGAAATCGTTGGCTCACCTTGGTTTCGAAATATGATCAGGATGGTCCAGAGTTGCTGCTAGAGCCTGCACCCGTCCACTACGCCCCTTCTAAAGTTTATCAGGATGAATTGAAGAAATCAGGCATCCCTTGGACACAATTTTATGTTGACAATGTTCAAGAAGAATATGACAGGCTAAGCAAATTGGGAGTAGAGTTTAGCATGAAACCTACCGAAATGGGAACCGTGGTGGTTGCTGTATTCGATGATACCAACGGAAACTACATCCAACTGGTAGAGGAGAAATAAGCCTTTCCCGGTAAAAAATAGAAACATTCACTGCGAGCTTAGGCTCGCTTTTCTATTTTAATGAGACAATTATACTATATTTAGCTTAATACACCCCTGGCACAAATAGAGATTACAATAGTTTGCGAAATCATAAAATATCCATACTTCGCAAAACTTTAGTTAATGTTCATATAATAAAGTACATGTCATGCCAAACTTAAATGCACCTCCAAAAGACCAAGCCGTTGAATACCCCACCTGGTTTGGACATATCCGCCATATGTTTACAGACGATGACATTGACCATATGCATCGCCATCGCGAACATTTTCCTGGCGCACCGGATATTGATCTTTCGGATTATAATACCGTCAAAAGGCAGTGGTCAAGAATTTGGGCATCAGTAGATGAGGGGCTTATGCCTAAAGACAGCGATGCCTGGCCAGAGGCTTGGGTCCAAACATTCGTCAACTGGAAAAAAAATAACTTTAAAAAAGGCATTCCTACGGTTCTGCCTATAGAAGAGGATGGCTCAAGCTCAAGGAGGGTCAGAAAAGATATAGAAACGATGTCAGAGTCAGAGTGGTTGCTGGTGATTAAGGCTTTTGAGGGCATGATGAAGAAAGACCTTGACAAAAGCCCCGACAGTTATTTTGAACAAGCAAAAATTCATGGGGAGTATTGTGAGCACAACAATCCAAAATATCACCCTTGGCATAGGGAGTACCTCCACGGCTTCGAAAATGCCATGCGAAAAATCCCGGGTTGTGAGTCCGTCAGTCTTCCATACTGGGATTTTGCCAAACCCTTCCCGGAAAGACTTCAAGCTCCCCTTTTCAGTAACTACAAGTTCCCCCACGACTATGGAGGCAAGAAGGCGGGATACAAAATTGAAAGGAAGTCAGCCAAACGCATCAATAAGGTCATGGAAGAGCAAGTTTTGCCCTACATAAGAAGGGCAAAAGCCAAGAAAAACTGGCAGGCATTTCACGGGAGATTTGATGGGAGCTTGAATAATACGATAATCCAAGGCCATGACAATGCACATTTGCTCATGGGAAATACCATTGAGGACTCTACGGTAGCAGCCTTTGATCCCATGTTTTGGTTCTTTCATTGCAACTGGGACAGGTTATGGTGGGAATGGCAAGTAGAGACAAGTGCGACAAGCAGGAATGGGCTTCTATCTACCATTACAAAGTATAAATCCAATAACCCCAATCGACTTACAAGGAGTTATCAAGCATTCATTGACTCATCAGAACCTCAGCATAAATCACTTGATCCTTTTAAAAGGACAACCGTCGAAACGGTAGATTTAAGGAAAACATATGATACAGCTTATGAGCTAATTGAGCCTGATGAGTTTTTCGATGAGGATATCTTCACCGTAGCAATGAGTGCTTCCGAAAAGGTGCGGGTTGAATCGGCCAAGGCGGTGGTACGAGTGGATGGCATTGATAGAACCAAGATACCCGGAAGTTTTAAAATTTACCTCCTACGAAACGATCAAGTCATTGACCAAAGAGGCTTTTTCCAAAAAAACCAACCCGTCAAGTGCCACAATTGTGTTGAGAACCCCTTGGTATATTTTGACTTTGAGCTTCCGCTCGAACTTATTTCAGGTGCTACTTTCAGCTTTGAGGTGGAGCCATCCAATAAATCGTTTATTGGAAGCCGGGTTCCGTTGGAAATGCTGGGTGAGCCTGTGATGAATGTCAACCTCTTAATTACCGATGAGTTTTAATAAAATTTAAGGGAAACAAGGGCGAACTTGCGATCGTTGGAAATGGAGGTATTGATGGATTTAGTACCATTGCCATGTAGAGGACCTAGCCTATATCCTCCTGTTGAATGGTGTAGGAAAGGAAGCTGGGTCGATTTCAAGAGAAGAGATCTTCGAAGAAGTCATGGAAGCGATATTTGAAAAAATATTTACAGATCAATTGCAGTGGCGCTCTTCGGACTGCCATTGCGTGTTTTATCTTTCTGCCCATTTGCTCCTCAGATAAATATGCTGAACTTGTGGTCAATCCAGGCATTATCTACTTAAAAGAACATGGCTACAAGTAAATCCAAGCAGATCATAAGAGTATTACTTCTATTAGGAACTGTAATATCTTTATTTTTTGTTCCCTGGCCGATTCTTACAGCATGGATATACCCACTGCCCAATAATGTACAGGAGCAGGTCAATAAAGCAACCGATTACGGTTTTGATGGGATCATTGTCTACGTAGATCAAGGGGGGAAAGAAGCGGCCTTCTACGCTGCAGGAACCAAAAACAGGGAAAGCCAGGTGGCTGCAGACCCTCATTCTCTTTTTAAGATTGCCAGTGTAGGTAAACTTTACAATGCCCTTGCTGTCGCGAAATTGGTAAGAAGCGGTAGACTTTCTCTAGATACAAGCCTTGTTCACTATTTGCCGGAATTGAAGGGCAGGATTGAAAATGCCGATAAAATTACCCTTGGGATGATGGTCCAGCATCGCAGTGGTATCCCAAATTATACAGACACCAAAAACTATTGGCTTAATCCTCAAAAAAATGATGATGAGAAATTGGCTTTGGTGCTTGATATGCCAGCAAATTTTATCCCTGGCAAAGATTACGAGTATTCCAATACCAACTATTTATTGATTGGCAGGATCATGGATAAGGTCCTTGACTACGATAGGTCTCAATACATCCAAGCAGAAATTCTCAATCCTCTTAAGTTGAACAGGACATATGCATCCATTCAGGATGTAAACATGGACGAAGTAATGAGTGGATATTATGTGGGATACGAGGCCGATCTCAAAAATGATAATATAGGTTCGATGTTGGCCAGTGCTGAGGATCTAGGCAAATTTATGAGGGCCCTGAATGATGGCTCTGCTTTTACGGATCAACAGGAGCAGGAAATATATTCCTCCATCTACAGGTATGAACATACTGGCCTTATTCCTGGTTATCAAACCATCGCCAAATACCACGAAGAGATAGATGCAGTCGTTATACAATTCACAAATACAGTAGACTTTTCGGGTTACAATTGGAGCTTATCCGAGATCATGTACAATCGAATTGTAAAAATTTTAAAGAAGAAAAGAAAGCCTTAAGGCTGGTGGTAGTGGATGGTTCCCATTGATTTCCCACTTAAGCAATGAACTGATGAATCATGACTTACAAGCATACTACGATGAAAGAGCTGCTGAATACGATAAATTGTATTTGAACCCTCTGGAACAAGATGACTTGTTGAAAGCAGAAAAGATTTTCCAACAAATATTCATGGGAATGGCTGTCCTTGAGTTTGCTTGTGGGACAGGCTATTGGTCAGAAAAAATAGCACAAAGCGCCAAATCAGTTTTAGCCACAGATATCAACCAAAGCGTAATAAATATAGCCCTAAAGAAGAGGAAATCTAATACGCTTACCTATAAATTGGCAGATATGTACAGCTTCCAATCGAAGCAGAAATTTGACGCTTTCTTCGGTGGTTTTATTTGGAGTCATATCAAAATTCAGGACCTCGACTCATTTATTACAAAAATTCAGAGCTTGATAAGTTCCAAAGGAAAGTTTGTGTTCATCGACAGCAATCCAGCAGAGCATACACATCACGCCCCTCAAAGCATTTCAAAAATAGATGACCAGGGCAATACCTATCAATTAAGGCAGCTTGAGAATGGAAAGGAATACATGGTCTTGAAAAACTTTCCTGACGAGGCTTTTCTCCAAAAAAAATTATCTACCATTGCGAATGAAATTCAAATTGTCCAACTGCATCATTATTGGATTGCATATGGGGAACTGATCTAATAATATGACTTGAACATCCATACTTGAATAGATAGGCGCCCGAAGCAAAAATTAGATAACCAATTGCTTCCCTTTTCAAATTATTGTGCGAAAGAATTTTAACAATAGTGTAGAAATAGTTGGCTTGTCCTATTAGCTTTAGGCGTAGTAATCTCCCCCAAAAACAGGTCCAAGCCTAGGTCAAAAGTTTCTAGTCCTTCATTCTCCAGAAAAGTCTAGCTATACATCCACCTAACAGATCGCCTACAAAGTTTTGATTATCACTACAAAACCCATGTAAACACAAGGGTCAAATCCCATTTTATTCTACATCAGAAAAATACTAAAATCGTAATTACAAGCCCAACCCCCAGTTCCGGCCAGTGGCATACATACCTTAGCTTAATTGGGACATATGAAAAAGATATTAAAAAAGTTGTTGCGTTCATTCATCATGAATGTCCCTATACGAGGAAGGCATCGCATGGCTGATATATTAGGAAAGCAATTGGCAAATGAGATAGAAATCTTGAATATCAATGATTTCAATATACAAATAGATCACAGCGAATTATTTTGCAGACACATGTACTACGGGATCTATGAAGAGCCGTTGATTAAGTTTATTTCCAAAAATATCAAAGAAGGAGATGTCGTATTTGACCCTGGGACCAACCTGGGTTATATCACCGCCAATTGCCTGAAAAGCATTGGTGATGACGGGCATATCTACTCTTTTGAGCCTTCAAAAACCTGTTATGAAATCCTGACTGAGCACAATGAGCTTGATCAAATCGCCAACCTGACCCTGCTCAATGCTGCTATCAGCAACGAGACAAAGGAGACTTTCTTCTATGATACCCCACGTGTGATTGCCCGGGGATATGCCTGCCTGGAAGACATCAATACCCCTTCAGATGGCATTCGCTATAAACTTCCAGCCTATTCCATAGACGATTTCTGTAGCACCAGAGGGATCGAGCAGATCAAGTTTCTTAAACTTGACATCGAAGGGGCTGAGCTATCCGCATTGCAAGGAGCTCAAAATCTGCTATCCAAACAGGCCATTGACCTTATTCTAGTTGAAACTACCATCGATGAATCCAAGAATTCCTTGACGAAGATGAACAACGAAATCCAGGATATCCTTGAGTATAATGGCTATAAATCCTATTCCCTAAGTAAAAATGGCCACCTAATTCCGATTGACTTACGGAATGAGAGTTTGCTAAGGTTAGACATCATCTGGAGTTTAAATTAGGATAGCCTTTTCATTTCTCCCGGATTCAGTTGAATTAGCTTTCCGATATTGGCTACCTTTCGGCATGGAGGAAAGAAATCAGAATTTTGAGATCAGATTAGCCACTGAAGATGATGCACAAAGAATCAGTGAGCTGATACAAAGCAACATCGATAATCACGAAGATAAGAGCTACTCGAAAGAGCAAATAAGGGCCTGGAAAGTGATCAACTCCACAAGTTCCATCATCAATGCCCTAAATCAACGAATCATATTTTGTGCCTTCGATCATGACTCAATGCTAGGAACAATTGGTCTGGCAGAGAACAAGATTGTTGGACTTTACGTCAGCAATACCAAAAGGAAATCCGGGATTGGTGCCGTCCTCATGAAATATGTTGAGAGATATGCTTCAAAAAGAAATTTTGAGAAAATCACCCTCATCTCCGTGCCCTCAGCAGTGCCCTTTTACCTCAAGCAAGGCTATCAAATCATACAAGAAGTAATTACTGTAGTTGAGGGTGTTGAATATCCAGAAATAGAAATGATCAAGTACATCGATGCTGTGGCCTGAAAGGGTTTTTAGGATATTCCTTTGAAACAAATACTTCGGTAGATATGGGCTCAATAGTCGATCAAATAGTTGTTCTTTGAAGTATCGTCGGTTTTGTTTGTAGCAGAATTTGTTGAGATAATTTTGTAAATACTTCTCTCCGATCTGATGATGAATACCTTTTCCAGTAAGCTCGACAGCTAGCTTCATCTGGAAAACGTGATATAAACTCTAATAAGTTCATTGTCCCTCTTTGAATACCTCTTATTTTACGTTGGGGTATAGAAAAGGATAATCATTAAATAAAAAAAGGAATACTTATCTTAAACCAAGTTACCAATTGGGCTTCATGTTTTATTTGCTTAAAGACAAAGTTGTCATTTCGAGCTTAAGCGAAAAATCTATTCACCCTACTGAATAGATCTCTCACTAACGTTCGAGATGATTTGCTCTATTCGAAACGACAGTTGGGCATGGACCGAAATGGCATTTACCCTTCGATTGCTTTTAAATGGCAACTTGGGTTATATTAATAAAATATCTGAATCAATAATCTCGATCCATAAATCACCAATTTCCCTCTAACGTATGCTGGCTTATAACATCGCAATCATTTTTTACAGCATCGCAGTGCTATTAACTTTCCTCATAGGTCTCCTTTATGCATCAAGAAAGCAAATCATGCCTTACCATCTTCAAGCACTTGAAACTTCTTGGGAGGATATAGATCAAAAATATCAGTATATGTTAAGAGCTTTATTAAATGGGGGCGGATATTATGGCATATCATCGGGTATTTTTATGGCAATTCTACTGATTATTCCTTTTGGGGAAGGACAAATGTGGGCAGGTTATACCATTGGTTTGGCTGGACTTGCTGGAGCATTACCTCTTACATGGATCGTATATGGTGTTAAAACCAATACAAAAGGAAATCCACCTTTATGGGTTATGATTCTGGTTAATTGCTGTTTGCTTATTGGTCTTGCAGGCTGCTTTTTCATGGGTTAAAACAATAAGCTATATCTCAAGAAATTTAATATGAGATTTCCCGAAAGCTTTTACAGATACCTCAAAAACAACAACCTGGTAGAAATCATTGGGGGGAGAGACAGAGAAAAGTTTTTGCAAATATGGATGGTAGAAGTTGATGAGAGGGTATTTGCAAGAAGTTGGAATAAGAGTGAGAGGAGTTGGTTCACTGCTATTCAAGAGTCCGGTATTGGAAAAATAAAGTATGGTGATCAGGTCATCGAAATCACCGGCATGAAGCTATCAGGTAAGGCTGAGATCCATAAGCAAATTGAAGAAAGATACCTGGAAAAGTATAATCAAAAAGATAACATTTATTATTCAGAGGGAATTACACAAATCGATTATAGGAATTATACGATGGAGTTTTTCTTCCATTCAAAGCAGGATAGATCATAAAAAAGACCTCATTTTTCAGGCAGATTAGAGAGATCCATTTAAGTCTCCCAAAACCCAACATTTGATTGCCAAAATTCCTTATTTTCGGTTTCAATCGAAAAATAATCCAACACCATGCGTACAATCCAGCTTGCTCTTCTGAGCTTTTTGCTAAGTTTGATTTTGATCCTCCCCGCTTTTGGTCAAGACAAGTCCAACCATTGGACTCCTGAAGAAATCATCAACACCCAATATGTTTCTTCCCCAAGTTTTTCCTACGATGGAAAAATGCTCGTCTGGTCAAAAAAAACAGGCCTGAAGAAGGAAGATAAATTCGTCCAAAAACTATTTCTGACTCGCCTGGATGTGATGAAGAGCGACAAGCCCTTGACTGTGCAACTAACCTATGGAAACTCCTCCGAAAGAAGCGCCGTTTTTTCTCCCGATGGTGATTACATCTACTATCTTTCCTCCAAAGAAAAGGGAAACAAACTATGGAGGTTGAGCATTTATGGTGGTGAATCCGAAAAGGTTCACGAATTCAAAAATGGCATCAGCTCCATGAAGTGGTTGGACAAGGATAATATTGCCTTCATTAGCAATGAGGGAAAGACCCAATATGAACTGGAGAAGGAAGAAATTAAGGATAATGTCCAGGTAATAGAAGATCTCGAACACTGGAAGCCCTACCGCATATATGCCTTTAACCTGAAGGACAAAAAAGTCAGAAGGCTTACTGATAATGAGCAAAGAGTTTCCACCTTTGCTGTTTCAAGGGATGGAAAATACCTGATTGCCCGCAAAACCATGAGCCCACATAATGCCACAGATGGACAACCAAAGCCTGTTTGTTTCCTCAAGGACATAGAAAAGGGCAGTACCCAAATAATCCTGGAGGATGTTCATGCGCCTGGTTCTTTCCAGTTTTCACCAGATCATGCAGGATTTTATTTTACTTCGGAGAGCACCTCTGATACCCAGTGGGATGGTGCCGGACAAACAGACCTGTACTACTATACCCTCGCGACTAAGAGCTACCAAAAGGTACCATTGAATTGGGCAAACGGGATGAGCGGAGGCTATTACCTCAGTGGTGATCATTTGATCGTATCTCTGGCTAATGGCCCATTAAGAAAGATTAAAATTTACCATAAATCTGGTAGCAGTTGGACATCTATAGACGCAGACTTTGGCAGCATGAATGAGCATGTCGCTATCCTGGGGGTCAGTATGAATGGAGAAAAATTGCTGTATAACCATTCTACCGCCATGCAATTGCCCAATTATTATGTGGCTGATTTGAAGAATGCCAATGATAACAAACTGACAATCGTTCAGCCAACTGAATTTATTAGCCTAAACGATAAACTAAAAAAGAAACCCAAGGCCAAGGCAGAAATTATCTATTGGAAAGGGGCGAATGATGAACAGGTAAATGGAGTTTTGTATTACCCCAAAAACTTTGAAAAAGGGAAGAAGTACCCATTAATCCTTTCAATCCATGGTGGACCAACTGGTGTGGATCGCGATAGTTGGTCAGAAAGATGGTCTACCTACCCTCAAATCTATACCGATAAAGGTGCCTTTGTTTTAAAGCCCAATTACCATGGCTCTGGGTCACATGGACAGGCATTTGCAGAGTCTATCAGCAAAGGAAAGTATTACTCTCTCGAAGAGATCGATATTAAAAATGGCATTGATCACCTGAAAGAACAAGGCCTGATTGACATGGATAAATTGGGAATCATGGGTTGGTCAAATGGAGCCATTCTCACCACCTGGATGACGATAAAATATCCAGATATGTTCAAGGTCGCTGCACCTGGAGCTGGAGATGTCAACTGGACTTCAGACTATGGAACCTGTCGGTTTGGGGTAACATTCGATCAGTATTATTTCGGTGGTGCGCCATGGGATGACATGAATGGCAAGCATTACAATGAATGGTACATCAACAACTCGCCTATCTTCGAAATTGAAAAGATCAAAACACCCACCATCATTTTTCACGGCAGCAACGACCGAGCTGTTCCCCGTGATCAAGGGTGGGAATATTACCGTGGCCTTCAGCAGGTAGGAAAAGCCCCAGTCAAGTTTTTGTGGTTCCCAGGGCAGCCTCACGGTTTGCAAAAAATCACCCATCAAGTCAGAAAGATGAAGGAGGAGATCCGTTGGATTGATAACTATTTGTTCAAGACATACGAGGCGAAAAATGAGGCATTCAAAGCGAAAAGTCCCTTGGCTATGGCCTTCAACAAGGCGCAGGCCTCCAAAAGCAATGGCCTATATGGAGTTTCCCTGAAGGGAAAACTCTTACCCGAGCTTGTTTATCTAAACAGTGATTCGATGAACATTGGGCGTTTTGAGTTGACCCATGCACAGTATGCCTCCTTCGACAAAAGGCACAAATATCCTGCGCAGGAAGCCAATCACCCAGTTGTGAATTTATCCAAGGACAAAATTCAGAACTACCTGAATTGGATCAACAAACTCACCGGAGAGAAGTACCGCCTTCCCAACCAGAAGGAGGCAATGAAATTGCACAAAAAAGCCCATTCGAATGCGGCCAAAGAAAACACCCTCAATTACTGGGCTGGCTATGCCCTGACCAGGGATGACGCCATTCAACTCAAGGAGAAATTAGCCAATGAAAAGGTGGATTTGGTAAAATCAGTGGGTAGTTTTAATCCACAGAAGATGGGTAAGGAATACTTATTTGATCTGGGAGGAAATGTAGCTGAATATTATATGGACGGAGATGAGCTAAAAGTATATGGCTACGATGCCCATAGTTTTGCAGATCCTTTTGATGCAGACTACAATGAATCCAAGATAGTTGGAGTCAGGTTAATCAAGGATTGACCCTGATAAGCACGAAAAGCTGTAGCAAAAGCAGGCCTTTTAATGGCCTAAAAAATGAAAAATGGAGGAAGGTTCCTCCATTTTTCATTTCCACATTGACTTCCAAACTAAAAAGGGGTATTCTCATTTCTCACCACTCCCACATTTCGCTGGGCTGACTGTACTGCGGCTTCATCAATCCCTTCCACTGAATCCCAGTGCTCTACGATTTGTTCATCCACCACTTTCCATGTATCATAAATATTAAGGCCTTTTTGGTGGTTAGCTCGATCAACTGCAAATAAAGTTACATGCGACTGAAGGGTTACATAGTCTCCATCTACATATATGTGTCTCACATCATAGGAGAACTCTGGGAAGCGCTCACAAATATGGCTCATGGCTTCAACCACTCCTGATATTCCATCTGTCATGGTTCTGTTGTGCTGCTTATATCGATGCTCGGCATATTTCTCTCGGATATAATCAAAATCGTGATCATTCATGATCTTTTGAACAAAGGCAATTACAAATTCTGCCTTTGCCACATCTTGTTCAGACCAGCTGGCCTTCTTCAACTTATTGATTTCTATCTTATTAACTTCCATGTCTTTATAATTTGATTGTTATCAAATAGATAGGAATTAGAATAAGGTATTTGAGTTTTTCACCTTACCCCCTGTCATCAGGGCATAAAAACGCATAGATCCATGAATGGCTTGAATTGAATCCCAATGTTCAACTATTTTTCCATCCACCACTTTCCAGCTGTCAATGATATTGAGGCCTTTATTGGGATTGCCACGATGTTTCATTTTCAGGGTAGAATGGGTATGAATGATTACATAATCTCCATCTACGTAGATGTGTTTGACATCATAGGTGTAATCCGGATACCTTTTTGCCAGATCGCTCACCACCTCAATCACTCCTTCCATTCCATCACTCATCCCTCTGTTGTGTTGGGTGTATGGGTTGGAACCGAATTTTTCCCTCACATACTCAAAATCATGATCGTTCATTAAGTGCTGCACAAAATCAACTACCAGTTCAGCATTTTGCCTTTCTTTTTCACTCCAATTAATTCTAGCATAGTCTTCGAGATTAATCTGAATAATCTCTCCGGGCTTGCCATCCTTGGTCTTTGAAGAATCCGGGCTTACGAGAATTGATTTTTTTGTAGATCTAGCCGATGCATTAGTAGCAATCACCGCCGTAGAAATCATAAAAACTACTGCTATGATCACGCCAGTGATCATCTTTCCTCTTTTTAAATTTTTCATCGTTTTCTGTGTTATTCTAGCTCCTATTTAACCACCTTCTTTGCCTCCTTCGATTTTTGTGAGTTCAGGTGATTAATAGAAAATTACTCTATCAAATACTTGCATTATGCAAGCATTGCAAATATAAACAGCAATACTTTTAAAATGCAAGTAAATGATTACTTTTTTATTTTACGAAATCATTTGTTGGAGAAAACTCCCTTTAAGATGAATGATTGAGACTTGCTATATCTAGAAAAGTCGGTGGGAGGATTTGCGCAAAACATAGTTTGAATAGGCTCGAAACTGGAGAAACCAAACCTTGAAATGTGGGACATCTTGCTATTGCTTGGGATTTCCAAAGATATCGAGACATAATGCTAAAGGAAGTATTAAATTGAAGATGCTACCCTCGATTGCTTCCAAAGAGCCACCACATGACAAAAACCATTTTTCAACTCCTCTTTCTCTTTGTATTGTTAGGAATAACGGCAACCTCTTGTGAACCGCAAGTCAATAAGGACGCCATCAGACAACAGATCCTGGATAATGGTCAAAGCATCCGTGATGCTTTTGCTAAAGGAGACATAGAAAAAATTAAAGCCCTCCATCATCCCGATGTAGAAAAGGCGCTTGCCTATTCCAATGTGCAGAAAGGTCGGGAGGAAGTTATCAAAGGAATTGAAGAAACCTTAGAAAATTACTATTTGATATTTATCAAAAATGAGGTTGAAAGTATCCTAATCCAGGATGGACTTGCCATAGAACAATCCAGATTTTCAATCAAAGGAACCCCCAAAAAGGGTGGAGAACCCTTTGTGTTTAGTGGCCGGAGCATGGTAACTTATGTTCGTTATGAAAAAAGTCCAACGGGCTGGGCTAGCATTAGGGAAATTATTCAAGTAGCTACTGAATAGGCATTTTTAGAACTTCCCCTTTTCGTCTGGAAAGATTGACCATAAAAAAGGAATGATCCTCGACTATCAAAAAATAGAAATACTGCAGAAGACCGTCTTCGAACGAGTCAGATTCAAACCTCCCTTAAAGGCAACTGAAATCATGGAAAATGAAGCCTGCCTTATCTATGCCTTAAATGGGAGTTCGAATTTATTTGGAGGCTCATATACAGCATCCCTATACACAGATGAAAGTGTGCTAATGAAATGTGGCAACTTCATAAATAGCTGGAAGGTTACAGAAAATCCAGATCCCTATGAGGCCATTGCCATTCATTTTTATCCAGATGTGATCCAATTGGTCTTCGAAAATAACATCCCTGACTATCTTCAGAATCAGGCAAGCAAAGACCATAAAGTATTCCAGAAAATCGCAAAAAATGACATCCTCAAAAGCTACATCACAAGTCTTTTGATGTACTTCGAAAATCCTGCCCTATTCAATACTGATGTCATCAAATTAAAAATGCGGGAACTCATCGCATTGCTTTATCAGTTAGATAGCCATGGCATCAGGGATATGCTTTCGGACCTCTTTAATCCCCACCAGCTCGAATTCAAACAAGTCATTGCCGCTCATATTTTCCATGACCTTAGCCTGGAAGAATACGCTTCCCTGCTACACCTGAGTCTTTCTTCCTTTAAAAGAAAATTCAAAGAGATCTATGGGAATTCCCCAGGCCAATACATCCAAAATAAACGGCTAGAGAAAGCCGCCCAACTCCTATCTACAAGTACCTCAAGGATAAGCGATATTTGTTACGATTGTGGATTTGGAGACATTAGTAATTTTTCAAAAGCCTTTTCAAAGAAATATGGAATCTCGCCTTCCGAATATCAAAAGGATCGTTTGAACTGATTTACCAAATTCTTGGGCTTTTCTACCAAGGTTTCGCCTTTGATTCGAACAATCTTTGTGTCGTTGATTAACCAATAAATCAAGATACAATGAAAAGATTCATCCGCACAGAGCACGAAATCGCCGCACCTTCTGAAAAGGTTTGGGCAACCATCGCCAAAGGCGACGGGGTAGAAACATGGCTACCTATCATCAAATCTTCAAAACTTGAAGGGGGTAACCGCAGGTTTTGTGAAATGCATGAGGGAGGAAAGCTTGAAGAAACCATCCTGGCTTCTGAAGGAACCAAAACCTTTATGTACAGCATCGACAAGCAAGAGGCTTTTCCAGCTAAAGAGATTGTAGGGACGATGAAAGTCGAAGCCCTAAGTGCCGACAAGACAAAACTCTTCTGGGATGTCGAAATGGAAGTAGAAAATGATGAGGTCTTCGCTGAATTGAAAAAGAACATCGAAGGTGTCTATCAAATGTCTGCTGCTAAACTTAGCGAAATAGCCTAAACAGATGAGGGGGCGGTGGATAGGTTTTAGACTGCCCCCTTATTCATTCTAATACATTTTAATTATGGGAAAACAAGAGCTAATAAAAAAGTGGAAGGGCAATAGACGCTATACACTCAAGTTTCTGGACGTTGTAGCTGAGGAGCAGTTTACATTTAAGCCCATAGAGGGAATGAAATCCTATCAATCCCAATTGAGTCATATCACTACCTGGTTACGAACCCATAGCAGGTTTGTAAGTGGAGTTGACATGGAAAAGTTGCCGACAAAAAATAAGGAAGAAATTCGGATAGCACTTGAAGACTTTTTTGACTCCATAATTGCCTTCCTGGAAAATACTACGTCAGAAATTTTGGATGAAAAAACCAAGGTATGGTATGGCAATGTCTCCAAAGAAGCCATTCTACTCACAATGGACAATCACCTTTCCCATCATCGGGGGCAAATGGTGGTCTACCTAAGGTTGTTAGACATCAAGGCTCCATCTTATATTGGCTGGTAAAAATCTTCCTTCAGATTTATATTTCTTAATCTAATATGGATAGCAGGGAATCAACAGAATCTGAAAAAATTGCCTCATCGAAGTCAACCTTGGTTACCACCTTCAATCCATTGTAAAAGGTAAAGAACAAACTGGCAATAACTTCCGGATTTTTATCCTTAGAAATTTGCTTCCTCTCGATACCCAAGGCTATATAATCACGAAAAATCCCCTCGAATCGCTTCTTATGCTCCTGAATAAATACCGAGAATTCCTTTTCATTGGGGATGAACTCTATCGTAGAATTCACAACAAAACAGCCTTTTTTATCCTCGTCTGAACTTGACTGCTTTAACGCCATGTCAAAAAGATTCCGAAAACCTGTCTTTATGTCCTTTTGGCTCTCCAGGTAATTTTTAATAGCGTCCCGATTGCTGTCCCTGTATCGAGCAAAAGCCCTCTGGAATAGATACTTCTTCCCTCCATAAGTATCGTAAAGGCTGGCTCTATTGATCCCAAGGTGGTTTACCAAGTCCTGAATAGAAGTTGCATGGTACCCTTTCTTCCAAAATAGGTCCATGGCTTTTTCTAATACCTCTTCTTCATCAAATAACTTTACTCTTGGCATATCTAATGGGTAAAACTTTGGAGCTATAAGTTCGGCTTATAGCTCCAAAGTTACAATTTCGGAACAATCGTTCCAAATTGATACAAAAAAATACTATCCGACCAATAGGGGATTGACGTTGATCCCACCATCAATGTTATACTCAGCACCAGTAATGAATGAAGCCCTGTCAGAAACCAGGAAGGCAACCAGCTCCGCGATGTCTTCGGGTTTTCCAAACCTCTTCAGTGGAACGCGATTTTGCATAGCAGACGCGAATCCGTTCAATTGCTCTTCAGGCATACCAGTTTTGCCAAAGATAGGGGTAGAGACCGGGCCAGGATTCACTGCATTTACCCTGATGTTTCTACCAGCCAATTCTGTTGCAGCGGTTCTGGTATAAGAGTTCATGGCAGCCTTGGTTGAAGCGTAAATGGCTGTATTGGGCATGCCAGTATAGGCGTTTATTGAAGACAAATTGATGATGCTTCCACCGTCATTCAGGATGGGCAAAAACTTCTCAACAGTGAATACGGCTCCCTTGAAGTTGATCCCCATCTGGGTATCAAACATTTCTTCTGTGATTTGTCCTATTGGAGCAGGAGCAAAGATCCCAGCATTCACGAATAGGATGTCAATGTTTCCAAACTCATTTCTTACTTCTTCAACAGCAGCATCAATGGCTGATAAATCCAACACATCAGCTGTGATCCCTTTAACTCCAAGTTCAGCCGCCGCCGCGTTCACCTTTTCAGTCGAACGACCTGTGATGATTACTTTAGCACCATCTTCTTTCAACTTTTTGGCAGTTGAATAACCAATCCCACTGTTACCTCCTGTGACAACAGCAATTTTTCCGTCTAAATGACTCATACAAAAAGCGTGATTAATGGTTTAATAATTTATTCAGAACGATCATTCCAGAACAAATGTGCAATAACAGAACGATAGTTCCAAATAAAATTTTCAGATTAATTCTTAGTAAGATTGAGAAGACTTGAACTCAGCTTTTGATATGTGGGATTTTTGATTGTTTATCTCCATCGCTTTTGCCTATTTGACCAACTAGATAGGAACTCATGGCATTTTATCCCGGTCAAAGATATACATCTGAAGGTGAGCCTGAACTAGGTGTAGGCATTGTAATCGAAGCCCAATTCGGGCGTGTAAAAATCCACTTTCAAGGAGCTGGGGAAACCCGGCTTTACGCAGAATCCAGTGCTCCATTGAAGAGGCTGAACATCAAGCCTGGGGATACCATTCAGGATGCCAACCAGCGTTCCATGCTGGTGGAGCGGATACAGGAAGGAGATTTGTATCTCTATATCGGAACAGAGCGAGTGATTTCTGAAGATGAGCTGGGAGATGTAAGGGTCCAGCACAGCGTAGACGATCGCCTTTTCAATGGAGATGTAGACAATCCTGAGCAATTTGCCCTAAGGAGGCGCACCCTGGATCTTGAACATAGAAGGCGGCTCTCCCCCATCCAGGGTTTTGTAGGAGGCCGCATCGACCTTATCCCACACCAGTTGTACATTGCCCATGAGGTCAGTAGCCGTTTTGCCCCACGCATTTTACTATCAGATGAAGTCGGGCTGGGTAAAACGATTGAAGCCTGTTTGATTTTGCATCGCCTTCTTTTGAGTGGCAGAATTTCAAGGGTACTTATCCTGGTGCCCGAGTCTTTGCTTCATCAGTGGTTTGTAGAGATGCTACGCCGATTTAACCTCTGGTTTCACATCCTGGATGAAGAGCGTTGCCGCGAACTTGAAGAGGGTGCTCCTGAAGGAAATCCTTTTCTCGATAGTCAACTGGTCATTTGCCATACCGACTTTCTGACATCTTCTCCTAAACGTGCCCAGCAAGCCTTGACTGCAAACTGGGATATGCTGGTCGTGGATGAAGCCCATCACCTGAAGTGGTCCGAAGAAGACGTCAGTTCATCATATAAACTTGTAGAGCATTTAAGCCAGGCAATCGAAGGCTTGTTGCTGCTTACCGCAACCCCACAACAATTGGGAATCGAAAGCCACTTCGCTCGTTTGCGATTGCTTGATCCAGATCGCTACACAGATTTTTCCAAATTCAAAGCCGAACCCCAGGATCATCAATTCACCGCAGACCTGCTGGAAAATCTTTCAAAGGGTTCCAAGCTAAACAAGGCAGAAACCCAATGGCTCCAGACACACTTTGGTTCTGACAGAATTGAAGAGCTGAAAGAAAGAGAAACTGCTCGCGACCAATTGATTGAAGATATTCTGGATCAATATGGTCCTGGAAGGGTAATTTTCAGAAATACCCGGGCAGCCATTGAGGGATTTCCAAAACGTGTAGCGCGTCTGGCACCCCTGAGGGAATCGGAAGATTCCGCCCTTTGGGTTGCACGATTTAGTGAAGAATTTGTCGCAGATATTTCGAAAGAGTCGGGACTAAGCCCTAAATTTTATTTCAGTAAGGATCCCCGCCTGAAGTGGCTCCGCCAATTGATGGATAAGCTAGCTCCTGCCAAGGTACTCCTCATTTGCCGAAGCAAAGAAAAAGTCCTTAGCCTGGAAGCTGAGCTCAAGAAGCAAAGCAACTTGAAATTGGCAGTTTTCCATGAAGACCTTAGCATCGTACAGCGGGATAGAAATGCCGCATGGTTCGCAGAACCAAATGGTGCGCGCCTGCTTCTTTGTTCAGAGATTGGCAGTGAAGGCCGCAATTTTCAGTTTTCTCACCAGCTTGTTTTATTCGACCTCCCTCTCAACCCAGAGTTATTGGAACAGCGTATTGGTAGGCTAGATCGCATTGGGCAGCAAAAAGATATCCAGATTCATATCCCTTACCTGATCGGTAGTCCTCAGGAAGTTCTTGTTCGTTGGTTTCATGAAGGGCTACAGGCTTTTGAGCAAAACCTGGAAGGTGCAGACCAGTTGTCCAGCCGCTTTGGAGAAGAACTGAGGTCTTTATTTGAAGATTGGGGGGGAGAAAATGCTACAGCTCGTCTTGAAAAACTCATTTTAGAAACAGCTACGTTCCAGCAGGAAATCAAAAAGGTCATGGCCAATGGTCGAAATCGCCTACTGGAAATGAATTCCTACCGCCCAAAAGTTGCGGCAGAAATTGTGAATCTGATTGAGGCGGCAGATCGGGACATGACACTGGAACAATACATGACCGAGGTGTTTGAACAGTTCGCAGTCGAGATGGAAGACCTTGGCCCGCGCAGTTATTTCCTACATCCTGCCCCTCAAAACCTGGAAGCATTCCCAGGTGTCCCTCAAGAGGGAGTTGCGGTGAGTTTTAGCCGTAAATGGGCATTGAGTCGAGAAGACGCAAGTTTCCTGAGTTGGGATCACCCCATTGCCACAGGCACACTGGACATGGTACTAGGATCTGGTTTGGGAAGTGCAAGTTTTGGGGTATTGAGAATTCCAGGCAAACAAGGACTCCTGATAGAAGCAATATTTGTACTGGAAAGTATGGGGGGAGAAGCCTTACAGGTAGACCGCTTTTTACCCCCGACTCCTATCCGTGTAGTGGTAGACCACAAAGGGGACGAACAAAGTGAGGATTATCCTCCCGAATTGATTGACCAACGATTGATTTGGGCTCCCATGGATGAATTGCTGGAAAATGAAGTGCTAATGGAGGCCATACTTCCACGCATGATTGCTGATGCAACCGAACTGGCTGAACTACGTGCCGCTACCCATATCATGGGAGGCATCCGTAACATGGAACAGAGCCTGGATCACGAAATTCGCAGGCTCGAAAAGCTACAGGAGGTAAATCAGAATATTCGCAGCAATGAAATAGAGCTTGCACGAAAAAGTCAACAGCTTTTAAAAGATGTGATTCAGGATGCAGGGATTAGGCTTGATTCCCTCCAATTGATTAGATTAGAATATTGACATTCCATTTAACCTAGGCATCCCCAAAAGAAGTAAAGCCATGGAGAAAAAACAGAATTGGAAAAAATATCTCATAGAATTTATCTCGATTTTTGTGGCAGTTATCTCCGCCTTTGCTTTGGACAATTGGAACGAAAATCGAAAAAATGATGAAGCAGCTACAAAAATCCTGATTGAAGTATCAAACGGGCTTCAAAGAGACCTGGAGGACATCAACATCAATATGTATGGACACAGGAAAGGAATCCAAGCATGTGTTTATTGGCGTAAAGTGATTTCAAATCAAGAATTCAACAAGGATTCCCTGAAGCAGTACTACTTAGGGTTGACGAGAGATTTTTTTTCGGCTCAAAACAGTTCTGGATATGAAACTTTGAAGTCGACCGGACTCGAATTGATCAAAAATGACTCACTGAGATTTGATATCATCTCCCTCTACGAATATGATTACCAATCCCTAAAAACCATGGAGGAGAATTATTTTGAGATGCAATTTCAGGAAAACTACTTCAAGGATTTTAACAGCATCATCGCTCCCAACTTCGAATTTGACGAAAAGGGGGACATGGCAAGGATCAAAACCCCATTAAACATCAGCCCAGATAAGCAAAAAATACTGATGGCTTACCTCTGGAAAATTCAAGTAAATAGGACATTCATTCTTAGGTATTATGCCACCATGGAATCGAAAATTGAACACATTTCCCAACGGATCGACCAGCATATAAAAAAACCTCCGAAGTAGACGCGAGGAATCTTATATCAAGCAAAAATGACCACCATTAATTCCAATAAACATTTGAAAAACTGAAATGTATTGGAACAAATTGCAGATCTTAATGAACGGTTATCCTTTAAACACAAATACGAGACAGGATGAAGCAATTGTCTATTACATTGATCATTCTCCTAGGAATCTATTCCTGCAAGCCGAGCAGCAAACAAAGTTCAACTGCAAAAGTCAAAGCCGAAAAAGTACTTATCCTTGATAGCCTGCTTCACCCATGGAGCATGGCATTTCTGAGTGAAGAGGAAGTTCTAATCACAGAAAAAGACAGAAAGTTAATCAAGGCGAATTTAAGCACGAAAGAAAAAAATATCATAAAAGGCTTCCCGGATGACCTGGTTGACAGCATCAGGGTCAAGGATTTTCGAGATAATTCAGGTCTGTTTGAGGTAATCAAGCATCCCAGATTCGAAGAGAATCATTTCATCTATGTCTCCTATGCAGCAGAGTCTAATGAAGGGACAACCACAAAAATAATCAGAGCAAGTCTAAAGGAAGATTCATTATCAGATGTGAAAAGCATTTTCCTTGCCGAACCCTATAGATTTGACCTGTTTCATTATGGAGGCGGGATGACCTTCGGTCAGGATGGTAAACTTTATGTAACCATCGGAGAAAGATTTTATAATGAAATAGACCAGCCTGCATTGCCTGTGGCACAAGACCTGAATGACAGGCGAGGCAAAATTCATAGGCTCAATGAGGATGGAAGCATTCCAAAGGACAACCCTACATTCGAAGGAGAATCGCTTCCAAGTATTTACGCCTCTGGCATAAGGGCTGCACAAGGAATACATATGGATCCTGTATCGGGCCAAATTTGGTTCAGCGAGCATGGCTCAGTCCAAGGCGATGAACTGAACCTGCTGAAGCCGGGAGCAAATTATGGCTGGCCCATTGAAACGACAGGAAAATACCGGAACAAGACCTTTTCTCCTCCTAAAATTAAAAATGCACAATTTACTCCTCCCAAATACTATTGGCTACAAACCATCGCGCCTAGTGGCCTCACATCTTATCATGGCGATGAATTTCCCCAATGGAAGGGAGATCTAATATTATCAGGACTGTCCAGAGGAAGCCTTTGGAGAATCCATTTGGAAGACAATGAGGTAGTCAGCCTCGAAGAGTTATTCGTCAATGATCGCGTGCGATCAAGGAAGGTAGCAAGTAGCCCTGAAGGGAAATTGTATATGCTTACAGACGAAAAGAATGGCAAATTGATCCAAATAAGAAATGTTGCAAAGCCTTAATCAGGTTAGTTTTTGACCTTACTTTTAGAATAAAAAATACAATGAATGCAGAGATCCTGAATAGAAAAGGGGCAAGGAAGGTGGAAGATGTGCCACCAGAGGTTTTGGCTCTCCTCAACGAAGGGCAAATAGAAACGGTCAACCTAACCGAATGGCTGGCCATAGATCATTCTGTTTTGGTACAAAAGGCATTGCCAGGGCTAGGAATCTCTGAGGATTTGATCCGACTGCTCCAACAAGAGCTCCAGGCACAAAAAAAGCCTACCTCCATGAATTCCATCAAGTTGGTTGGTAAGCTGTTGCATGACAATCTGAGCAAAACCGCTTCCTGGAAAAATACTTTCAAAGCCTTATCCCTGCATGGCTCAGATTCCATCCGTTCTTATGCACCATACTTGATCTCATTGAATCCAGAAATGGAACTCAAAGAAAAATTCAATCAAATAAAGCCCCTCGTGGCAGACACGCATTTCGGAGTGAGAGAGGTAGTCTGGTTCGCCATTAGGCCTGAAATTGATAAAAAGCTCAGCGAATCCATTGAATTTCTAAGCAAATGGGCGGAAGATGAGGATGAAAACATTCGTAGATTCACCACAGAGGCCACCCGACCAAGGGGGGTCTGGTGTAAACACATAGAGGCCCTAAAGGAACAGCCGGAACTGGCCATGCCTATTTTGGAAAAACTTAAATCCGATCCATCAAAGTATGTTCAGGACAGCGTAGGTAACTGGCTTAACGACGCCAGTAAAACAAGACCTGATTTCGTAATTGAACTCTGCGAAAAATGGAAGGAAGAATCGCCGAGTAAGGATACCCAAAAGATCATAAAAAGGGCCAGAAGAACGATTAATAAAAAATGAAGCTGTAGCATGAAAATAAACTACCTGACTTTCCTGATGTTCTTCTTCGGGTTAAATGCATTCTGGGCTTGTTCTCAAAAGACTGACCCAGTCTCAAAGCCAAATGTCCTATTCATTTCGATTGATGACCTTAGGCCTTCCTTAGGGGTTTATGGAGATTCTATCGCCATTTCCCCACATATTGACCAGCTAGCTTCTGAGGGAATCACCTTCAGGGAAACATTTTGCCAATCCGCTGTATGTGCTCCTTCCAGAGCAAGTTTGATGACTGGACTGAGGCCAGATTCAACAAGGGTGTGGCACCTTGGGGATAAGTTTAGAGAACTCCATCCTGACATCCTAACTATGCCTCAGTATTTTTCCAGATTTGGTTACCATACGGTGAATCTTGGAAAGATCTTTCACAATTACATGCCTGATTCTATTTCATGGGATGAACCTGACCTCAGACCGGCTCGATACCTTCGTAAAGATTGGTTAAAGCGCGATGGCGAAACCTTCTACATCAGCGAGGCAGTCAATGCCTCTCAAGCCTTGAAAAGGGATTCCCTTCTTAAATTAAAACCCATTAGGTATGCAGATGGATGGAATACAGGTCCAGCATGGGAAGCCGCAAACGTCCATGATAGCATGTATTATGATGGGGCCCAGACAGAATTAGCCAAGAGAATACTTAGCCGTCTCTCAAAAACCAACAAGCCCTTTTACATGGGACTAGGATATTTCCGTCCTCATCTCCCCTTCGCAGTTCCTAAAAAATACTGGGACTTATATGATCCGCAAATGATTCCTTTGCCCCCAAATCCGGAATTAACCAAAAATGCACCTATATACTCCATGAATTCGATGTACGAATTGAGGCATTATGATGGTTTTGGGCACATTGCCCATCCTACCCAATCTCAAAAAATAGGAGAAGATACCACTCGCATATTAAGACAAGGATATTATGCCAGTGTAAGTTATATCGATGCCCTACTTGGAGATTTGATGAGGCACATGAAGGAGATTGGGATCTATGAAAATACCATCATAGTTCTATGGGGAGACCATGGCTGGAAGCTCGGAGATCACAACAGTTGGGGAAAAATGACCAACTATAACATTGACCTTAAGGTGCCAGTGATCATCCGATACCCCAATCAAAAAAACCGGGGTGTTCACAGTTACGAAATTACAGAACTTGTTGACCTCTTTCCTACAATTTGCGAACTGGCAGATCTGGACGTTCCTGATTACATGCAAGGTAGAAGCATGGTGCCTTTGATGGACAAACCAGATAAGAAATGGAAATCTGCAGCTTTTAGTCAATTTCATCGCAGGCCCAAGGTTTCTGCCGATGGAAAAAGATACATGGGTTACTCCATCAATACCTCTACATACCACTATATCGAATGGTATGCCTGGAATCACAAGACTGGTACCAGAGGAGCATTTACCGGCGCAGAACTTTATGATAGACTTGCAGACCCCAACGAAACGGTCAACATTGCTTCATCAAAAGAGACGAGAGTTATAGAAAAACAATTATCACAACAACTCTCCAAAGGCTGGAAATCTGCATTACCCCAATAATCAGAAAGGAATTTTATACATTTCTACAAAGCAAATCCCAAATTTTGCCTTTGGGATGACATTTTTTTCAAAGAAAAAAAGCAATATTAAAATATGGTGTGGTAACATAGTAAGGACTACTAACTGCTTAATACCACTACAAGGGCTGCCTCAGGAAAAAGAAATTTCAAAATAAAATAGCTTTTCCAAAGGGGCATTGAGGGGAGATGCATCAACTTGTTCCAGATAAGACCAATTGCTGATAAGCATTGTTTATTGGCCCAGCAGGTCTTGGTCCCAACTAAAAATTATTCCTATGAAGCCACCCAGGATAATCCTCCCAATTATTGTTATTTCGCAATTCTTCTGTACCTCTTTATGGTTTGCGGGAAATGGAGTCATGAATGAATTAATGACCACTTTCGACCTAAATGAAAGCGCCTTGGGAGACTTGACATCCTTCGTTCAATTTGGCTTCATCAGCGGGACTCTGGTTTTTGCTATCCTCTCAATTGCAGATAGATTTTCCCCATCGAAGGTCTTTTTTGTTTGTGCCCTTCTGGGCGCCTTATCCAACGCTTGCGTCATGTGGCAGGGCAATAGCTTGGCCAGTATCCTATCTTTTAGATTTCTTACTGGCTTTTTTCTTGCAGGCATCTACCCCGTAGGAATGAAAATCGCAGCAGATTATTTTCAAACCGGGCTTGGCAAATCCTTGGGCTACCTTGTAGGTGCACTTGTAGTGGGAACAGCCTTTCCACACTTATTGAAGGAAATTTCTGGATCATTTCCTTGGGAGTTTGTACTCATTGCAACCTCTAGTCTGGCAGTTTCCGGTGGCCTACTTATGCTAATTCTTGTACCGGATGGGCCCTATCGGAAAGCAAGTCAGAAACTTGAGCTTTCGGCAATCTTTGGCATCTTTCGGGACAAGGAATTTCGCTCGGCAGCCTTTGGTTACTTCGGACATATGTGGGAACTATATGCATTCTGGGCCTTTGTGCCTGTGATGCTGAAAATTTATAACGATGTACATCCCGATACCCCCTTCAACATTCCCTTATATTCATTTCTAATCATAGGTATTGGAGGTATTGCTTGTGTCATCGGAGGATACATGGCCCAGGCTTTTGATACAAAAAAAGTAGCCAATATTTCGCTTTTGGCTTCGGGTATCTGTTGTCTATTGTCCCCATTGGTATTTTCAGTTGATTCAAAAGTAGTTTTTATCCTCTTTCTTCTTTTCTGGGGAATGGTTGTCATTGCAGACTCCCCACTATTTTCCACCCTGGTAGCTCAAAATGCTCCTCAAGAACTTAAAGGTACTGCCCTTACCATCGTCAATTGTATCGGATTTTCAGTTACCATCATCAGCATACAATTGCTTAGCTATTTGAGGCTCATGACCGAGTCTCATGTGATTTTTACTGTACTGGCTATAGGGCCATTATTTGGATTAATGGCCTTAATGGGTAGGTCTGGTTTCTTAAGCTCAAAACAGGTACAGGCAAGCTAACATTCCAACTACAAGCCATGACATTCCTCATTGGATAATTGTAGAAGTTGAGTTCAATTTCACCTAAGAAGATCGGTCAAATGGAAATAGATTTTTTCTTACTGGGTTTAACCCTGATTTTCCTTCATGAAATGGATGCCATCAGGTGTAGAGAATGGAGAATTTTTCCCGGACTCTCCTTCCTGAACGACCAATGGGGACTTATTGCGTTTACCTTTGCCCATATTCCCCTGATCTACTGGATATTCTTAGAGGTACAATCAGGAAGTGAGCGATTCAGAGATTATTTTAGCATTTTTCTCATTGTCCACCTCCTACTTCATTTGTTGTTTTTGATGCACAAAAAGAATGAATTCAAGGACTGGATATCCTGGACGATCATTGCTGGAGCGGCAATTTGCGGTGCTATTGAACTCCTCCTGAATTGAAAAAGAAAAGCCTAAACCATTATTTTTCTTCCCCCAGAATCAAAAACTCATTCAACAAAGGAAGAGAGAGCCACCCACCCATCTGGCTATTTGTAAGAACCACATAGCCCAAACCATTTTCATCATAAAAAACCAGGTTGCTGATGAATCCCCGGCCTGTGCTTCCACTATGACCATAGCTAATTCCAGAGGAAGTATGCTCGATCCTTACTCCCAAGCCCCATTGAGTCCCATCCGATCTCTGTGAATATGCGCGAAACATTTCTTGGTAGGTTTCTGCTTTCAAGCCCTCTCGCTTCTGGAGGGCAAGGGCAAATTTTGCCAAAGCTTCAGCGGTGCATTGAAGGGTAAAAGCGGCCATGGTTCTTTTCGCTCGAAATGGCTCACTAGGAATATATTTCTTATGCCCTTGAGCTGCCCGCTTTACAATTTCAGGATGGTCCATGAAGTACATATCCTTGATGCCCAAGGGCTCCAGAACCTCCTCTTTCATTAGGGTATCAATGCTCTTGGAACTGATAGACTCAAGTACAAGTTTCAGGAATTCATAGGCCTTACCAGAATAGCCAAATTGTGTTCCGGGGGTAAAATTCAATTTGTACTTCCCGTTTGCCCCCTTCCTGGGCCAATTTGACAGGCCCGATTGATGGCAGAGCACATGTCTGGCCGTCATGAGTTTATACTCTTCCCCTTCAATTTCCGTGAAGGGGAGGTATTCATGCAATGGTTTGTCCAGTTCAATTTCTCCCCTTTCATAAAGGCGCATCACAGCAAATGCAAAGACCAATTTGGTAATTGAACCAGCTTCGAATAAGGTCGCAGCATCTACTGGCTGCTTGCTTGCCAAACTCTTGATGCCATAGGATTGAGAGTAGGCTATTTTTCCATCCTTAACCAAGCTTAGGCTTGCTCCGGGAATCTCGAAGAACTCCATTCTTTCCTGCATAAATTCATCCACCACCCTGAAATCAATAGTTCCCCCGGCTTTAAGTAGCCCTATCTTTTGGCTTGGTTTAGGCCAGGGGATGGTGTCAAGTTTCACGACTATTTCGGTATTGAAAGAGTCCGCGACTTCCACAATCATTGTGGACGTTTTCTCATTGATTCGAACCAACTCTTCTCCCATCCAGTGGTAATTCAGTACAGGGGAGACCTTGTATATCCCTTTTTCAAGAGAAGCATTAAAGTATCCAAGAGAATCAACATCAATAATTTTCTCTATCAGGCTATCTGATTGCAGGCTAAATCTGATCTGTCCAGGATAGCCTGTGATGCTACTATCCAACCACACAAAATGGCCTTTAAGTGGCAGATCATTAACAAATGCCCCAAAGGTAGCATTCATGAATGCTATGAATGTTATTAGAAGAAGAATTCTCATCCTGAATAATGGTATAGAAATCCAAGGTTGATCATTGGCATACGCGTCCAATGGTCAATCTGAAAGAAATGATGAAAAAGAGTTTATTGTTGATTCAATTGAAGAGATCAGTCATTTATTGACAAGGAGTTGGCATTAAACTGCCAGTTCTATTTCAACGGCACCATTTTTACCTTTATCTCCATACTTCGCCTGGGCTTCTGAACTACTCAACTTTACCACCCGGCAAGTCTTGCCATTGATTTTGATGGTAGAGCCCATTTTTACTTCCCCTCCGTTGAATACAAAATAGTCTACAGTGCCGAGATAAGAGAATTTTCCGCTCCCATTTACATTGTTCTCACCATGATTGATTTTCACCTTCCTGCCTATGATATAAATGCGCTTGTTTTCTGCAGACCAAAAGATCTGATCTCCGGTAATGGTACCAAGATTTTCAAGGGCATCTTTCACTTCATGTCCAGGTAGAAGATCATTCTGGGGAATGGAAGAGTTCGTGAAGGCAGTTGCAGTAAACAACATCAGGAATACAGGAAGGATAAACAGAATCCTGTACCTGTCCGGCTTTTTTTCTTGAAATTTTGCTAACATCATAAGTCTATTTTTTAAAAGTTGATGATTAAATCCACTTGTTAATTGGAGGACCTTGCCCTGGGTAGAATATTCCAAAAGGAGGTTCATATAGTTCCCCGCATCAATCCCCTTACTTAGCACAAACTCATCTGCCAGGTATTCATGATTGGCTTTGATTCTTTTGAGGAAAAAATAGATGAATGGATTGAACCAGAAAAACACCTTTACCAGTTCCATAAAAATCACATCGAGGGAATGCCATTGCTTTTTGTGGGCAAATTCATGAATCAGGATTCCAGCCTCGAATTCATTGCTATCGAAGGCATCCCTATTCAAGAAAATGGCTTGCAAAAAGGTAAAAGGGGGAATATTTTGGTCAATTAATCTTACAAAATGCCCTTGATAGCTCAGCCTTTCCGAGTTTTTCCATTTAATCCAAAGCATTCCCAATCCAAAGAAATACTTGCTCAAAAGAATAAAACATACCACAAAATATACCCCTGCTATGAAGCCTGGGAAATCAAAACCAGCAGAATCATCAGCCTGGTTCTCAAGTACCTCATCAAATGCTAAATAGCTCTTTGAATTCAGGTTCTTCATGATAGAATCCATCTGCTCAGTTTTTGCATTTCCAAACACATTAGGAGAAATGTGCATCAGGGGAACCAGCAGTGAAAAAACCACAGCCAATAACAGCATAAAGCGAATTGCGCGGTAGTTGGCTGACCCTCGGAGGATGAGCTTACATACGAAGAACAGAACTCCTGTACAGCATATAGATTCTATCAAATACTCAATCATCTGATTCCGAGTTAAGTTTGTCGTCTACTATTTTTTTAAGGCTTAGTAACTCCTCATGTGAAATGTCCATTTCCTTGGTAAAAAATGAGCCAAACTGCTCCACAGAGTTATTGAAGAAGTTTTTGATTACCACCTTGAGATGATCAGAGAAATATTCATTCCTGCTAACAAGTGGAAAATATTCACGGCTGTTACCAAAAAGTTTGTAATCCACATAGCCCTTTTCCTTCAACCTCTTCAGAAGGGTATTAATGGTAGTGGTAGCTGGCTTTGGATCGGGATACTGCTCCTTCAACTGTTTGAAGAAGGATTTTTCCAGTTTCCAAAGATACTTCATCAATTGTTCCTCAGCTGTAGTCAAAGACATTCCTCTATATTTATAGTTAATGCTCTACAATTATAGAGCATTTTTATTATTCCACCAAACCGATCTTTGATTTTTGCAAAACTCACATAGCCTACATCCGGACAATAAACCTCCCAACATATATGAATTGCTAATAAATGCCTCCAGAACGCTGTTTCCATTCTGGGCAAAATTGAAATGGAATTACGTTTCGGTAAACTTTTTCCAATTGGAAGTTTGACGACTATTTTTATTCAAATCCAATATAAGAGCTGCCTTATTTTTTTATATAAATTAAGCATTACTTTCGAACACATTACCTATTACATAATCGACGCAACAACTATGAGGATCAATTACTATGAGGCAGGAGATTTTGGGAATTTTAAAATTTATCCTTCGGATGAGACTGAAATTTCTCAGAAGTTCATAGATCTGGAAACAGGGCTACTGATAGTCGTTGAGGCAGTAAGGGATAGCAAATCATGGGGAGGAAAAAGGCATTACTATTACACCCTTCACCCTCGAAGTGGTCAAGTCATAGAAATAGCAGATAGGGCAGATCATATCAATTATGCAGAACGAAAGTTTACCGATCAAAAGAGTGGCCTTCATTGGACAATGAAACGTATTCATGCCCATAATGGAAATGAGTCTATCAAAATTCGAATTGAAGACCCTTCCACGGGAGAGCTTATCAATACGTCGCATTATTTTGCCTTCTCTGCAAAAGCTCACGAAGCCATTCCAAAACTATACGCCAGGTTGCTCAAGCTCAAAATGGAAGATGAGGCCAGAAAGAAAAAGGCCTACAGTGATTACCTAAAAAAAAATCAGGAAGAACGGGTTCGGTATTGGTCTGGCCAGCTCCACCAGCAAATGAGATGGAATGGGGAGAGCGGCTTGGATGAATATGCCATTTTTACAAAAAATTGGTTGGAAGAAGTGAGAAAATTTGAACCGAATATTGAGTCGATTCTGGAGCAGGTGTTTTCAAAATTCTTTAAAGGATATTGGGATATAGAAGAAATTCGCTCCAGGCTAAATATTCAAGCAGGAAAAAACAGCAAACTGAATTAACTCAAGTTGCCAGTTTGATGCACTCAAAGGGTAAATACCATTTCGATCCAGGACCAGTTTTCGTTTCGAATAGAACAGGTGCTCTCGAACATTAGTGAGAGATCTATTTAGTACAGTGAGTAGATTTCTCGCTTAAGCTCGAAATGACATAAGAAGTTGACCCGACTGACAGCCTGGCTTGTCTGGTTATGACATGCTTGTCTTTAAGCAAAAAAAGCATGTAGTACTTGTGGCAACTTGAGTAAATTAAGGTATTTAAAGAACTTATGGGGCATGTCCTACTCTGTTCTCTATCTTTTAGATCAATTAAGCTATATGACCATTTTCCAACATCCTTTCCGTCTATTGATCTTGGTTCCAATAATAGGCATCCTCCTGGCTTCCTGTTCCTCTCCCCAAACTCCCCCATCAAGCAAAGAGAAAATTCCGCAAAGCATTGGCGACACTGATACCAGTTCTCGATTAAAATTTACAAGCGGTATCAGGTCAATTTTAGAAGATAGCCATGGCAATATTTGGTTTGGGAGCCATCAAGAGGGACTAGCGAAATACGATGGAGTACAATTCACCTATTTCTGGCAAAAACATGGCCTGGACGACAGCCAGGTTCGCAACATCTATGAAGATAAGGAGGGAAAAATCTGGTTTGAAACAGGAAAAAAGGCCAGTTTCTATGATGGAAAGCTATTGACTACACCTTTATACAGAAACTATTACAAATTACTTGATTGGAAGATTGATGGGCAAAGTTTGTGGTTCAAGGGAGACTTGGGAAATGGCTACAACAGTTCTGAAAAGTTTCCTGGCGTATATAAATATGACGGAACCGAATTCTCTTATCACAGTTTCCCGATTACTCCCAAAGAAAATGAACAGAATTATTTCTCTGTTACAACTCCCTTCATCAGAGGAAAAAATAATAGGTTGTGGTTTGGGACCTATGGAGCTGTGATCGGGTTTGACGGGCATAATTTTACGCTCATCAATAATGATTTCCTTGATTTGAGCAGCGAAGATGGTTCCTTACATATCCGAGCCATTCTGGAAGATAGTGAAGGCAATCTTTGGATTGGGAACAATGGGATTGGTGTATTCAAGTTCGATGGAGAAAAGGCATTTAACTTCACAAAAAAACACAGGCTCAATAAAGAGCAAACAAAGGGCAATTCACTAGACAGGATATTCTCCATCCAGGAAGATGATGATGGGAATATGTGGTTTGGAACAGTCTATTCGGGGCTGTGGAAATTTGATGGAAACACCTTTACCAACTTCACTGGAAAAGATGGCCTACCCTCCGAACAAATTTGGACCATCTATAAAAGTAAATCTGGCGAACTATGGTTTGGGACAGCAAGTCCTAGTGGGGTTTATAGGTTAAATGGGAAAGTATTTGAAAGGATATTTTAATTTACGTCTCATTTTCGATTTATGAGTAATTTTGAATAATATTTTGGACGCATTTATGATGCCATGAAAAAACTTCTCCTATTTATCGCGATGTTTGCTACTCTTCATTCCTTCTCTCAAGAGAGTCAAACTGCTGTTCCTCTTTTTGCCGGTTATTATGGACCTTATCTCATACAGCCGGGCTTGAAAGTGGGAACTAAGTTAGAGTTGGGGGAAAGAACCAATCAAGAGGAGGCTAAGCCCCTTTACCTAAGCCCGCAAATCGGCGTATTCACCCGTTCTGGGAACCACACAAGCCTGGTAGCAAACGCTGACCTGGGATATGTCTTCAAAAAAAAACATGGTTCAGTTTATGCAGCCCCTTCTTTAGGCGTTGGTTATATCTTGGCTCAGCAATTGCTCGACCAATCTTTGGATTTGAATAATGGAGAAAAACCAAATTCTAATAGGGAATGGAGAAGTTTCTTTTTACCCACCCTGAACCTTGAATTTGGTAAAGAGCCAGGGGAGAAAACAGGCTGGTATTCTAAAGTCTCCTATGGAAGGAAAATATCTTCTTTAGTAGAAAACAGCGATTTTTTTGCCTTCGAAGTAGGGATGAAATTTTTAATCCAAATCAAAAAATAAGTCTCAGATGAACAGGAAGGAGTTTATAAAAAGAAGCACAGCCCTTGGGATTGGAATACCTTTTTTATCTGTGTTGTTAGAGTCTTGCAATCAAGCTGCCACCCTTTACCCCAATTTTGATGTTAATTTTTCAGGGAATGTTCTTGTCATTGGTGCAGGTGCAGCAGGAATTACTGCAGGATATATCCTAAATAAGCACAACATTGATTTTCAGATTCTTGAAGCATCAGTTGAATTTGGGGGAAGGTTAAAAAGAAGCTCAAACTTCGCAGATTTTCCCATTGACTTGGGGGCAGAATGGATTCATGAAGATCCATCAGTACTGGCAAAGTTGACCAGCAATCCCAACATTGCTTCAAGTGTAGACATCATCACTTACACCCCCGATACCGTGTATACATGGAACAATGACAAGCTACGGAAACGAAATTGGGGAGGAAATTTTTACAGTGAGTATAAATTCAAAAGTACTACCTGGTTTGGTTTTTTTGAAAAATACATGATCCCTAATATTGTAGATAAAATCAGGACCAACAGCCCTGTTACAGAAATTGATTATAAAGCTAATAAAGTGAAGGTCAAAAATTCGAATGGCGAATCTTTTGAGGCTGATAAGGTCCTTATTACTGTCCCTATAAAAATACTTCAAGAGGGTAACATTACATTTATCCCTGAACTACCATCAGAAAAAATCGATGCTATCAATAGTATTGTTATGCCTGATGGGTTGAAGGTATTTATTGAATTTGCAGAAAAGTTTTATCCCGATATCTTATTTACAGGGGGATTTTTGACTGAAGTATTTGCAAGCGATAAGCTATTTTATAATGCTGCATTTCGGAAGAATAGCGAGCGGAATATTATGGGATTGTTTACAGTGGGAGACAAGGCCTCAGTCTATACCTCATTGGAAACTGATGAAAAAATAATCGAAAAGGTCATGGAGGAGCTCGACACCATATTTGAAGGGAAGGCTTCACAGCATTACCAAAAACATATCATTCAAAATTGGTCAAGAGAGCCTTACATCCAAGGATCTTACAGCATTGACTTTGCAAATGATCCAGAAACCACAGTTGCCAATCTAATTAAGCCTTTAGACAATAAAATTTATTTTGCAGGTGAGGCATTATCACTGGACAATGGATCGACTGTACCTGGAGCTGTAGAATCTTCCTACGCCACTGTAGAAACTATGCTAGCCAACTAACTTAAACTCGATATGCAAGGAGAATTATTCAATCATCTGGCAGATCCTCCAGCACCATGGAGAAATAGGGTAGTTTTGCCAGCTGCGGGGATACTCGCCAGTGGTTGGACCAGTGAAAACAAAGTCTTTCTGCTTTCATCTGATGGATATTCAATTAGTGATCCTGTAAGTGGTGAGCGCGAGATTAGAAATAGGGATGAAGATGGAACTGCAATGGACAACATCTCTGAGGATAATCTTGAGTTTCATATTCCAGAACTAAATGAGACCATCAAAATATTTGGTTTGAGCGGGGGCAATGGAAACCACTTGTCCCGTGATCACTGGGAGCTAGCCTCATTTCATCCAGCTCTTGGGCAGCAAATTGTTGGAATTAGAAATATAATCAAGGATTTCAACCATGTTGTTTATTGGAAGTCCTTCAAATTGATAAGGCTTGAAAGGCTCGAGCATGTAAAACTTACCTACGGTTTCTCGCCAAGTCAAAAGAATTTTGGAATTTTTGGTTCCGCAGGGGCTGAGATTTTTACAAGAACATAGCTAGAGCTTGTGAAAAACTGACTTAGCCAGTCTCTCTATTGAAAATATACCTGATATACATGCTCTTTTTAGTGCAAAGACTTATTCTTGTAAACCATGAGATATACATTGGCCTTACTAATCACCTTGTGCATTTGTAGCTGTTATCCTAATAAAGGTCAAAAAGAACCAGCAAGGAAGTTTGTTGCTGATTCAATCATTTTCTCGAGTTATAGTTCCCTGCAAAACACCTACAAAAACTTCAATTCCCCTAAAGCGATCAATCGAATTGCAAAGATTGAGAATGAATATTTCCGAAATTATGATGGGCGTGGGAGCAAGTATTATGGGACTGTCTGGCGAGAACAGGCTGAATTACACAATAGTTCAATTACAGGACAGAACCTTTTCACAGAATTTCATTCGGAGTTTAACTTGAAAGGGGACAGCATGCACTGCACCATATATGCTGTTGAAGCTCTGATGGCAGGCATGAGTGAAAAATTCGAAGAACTGGAGAAATCTCATCGCAGAATTTGGAAAGGGCGGGAACATGCAGGCTGGAGCATTGGATACCTGCTGGTTAAGGAATGGAATTGGGATGCCTACTTGATCATTGACCCTGAGTCAGAAGAATTTGCCCAATGTAAGCGAGAATTTTTAAGCAAAAAAGTATATCCAGTCTGGAGGCAGCCTGATATCCCCCTCAAACGAATGCTCATCATAGGTCAGGATGATTCCCTAATCACCCAATTGTTGAGTCAGCACGAGTTTGGCTGGGGATTCAGCCATCAAGGCATCCACACCTGGATCACCAGGTTTGATCAACTCAAAGAATGCAATTGGCTTGGGGCACCAGGAAAAAAGTATGAAATCACCTCCAAATCATTATTCTTGAAAACCGACTTTTTAAAATATAAGGATTATGCCTCTCATGTTGTGATCTTTCCACCAAAGGAAAAATTTCCCTAACAAATGCAGCTAAACTTTATTTTTTACTTCAAAGAGACCTACATTCAACGATCCTAGTAATGCCTGAGCAAAACCTACCTACCCAATGCCACAAATGCCAAAACGATTTCCAGGGTTCTTACTGTCCAATATGTGGGCTACCAAAGGAAGTAGAAAGGATCAATGGCAAATATATCTTTACTGAAATTGGTAGTGTATTGAATTTTGACAGAGGTCTGCTATTCACCATCCGAGAACTGTTTATCAGACCTGGAAATAGCATTCGCAGGTACATTCACGAAGATCGAAATTACCTGGTCAAGCCCCTTGTTTTTATCGTGCTCTGCTCACTCATCTATAGCCTTGTCCAACAGTTTGTAAACTTTGAAGATGGTTATGTAAACTTTTCAGATGGGGAGTCTGGCACAAGCAACGCCATCTTCATTTGGGTTTCCAAAAACTATGGTTATGCCAACATACTCATGTCCTTCTTTATAGCTATTTGGCTGAGTTTGTTTTTCAGAAAGTCAGCTTATAATATTTTTGAAATTTTAATCCTTCTTTGTTTCATGATGGGAACAGGAATGCTTGTATTTACATTCTTTGGCTTGCTGGACAGCTTGACAGGCTTGCCCATTACAGATAAGGGTTTCCTAATTGGAATCCTTTATATTTCATGGGGGGTAGCTACCTTTTTCCCAGGAAAAGCAATCCCCAACTTCCTGAAGTCATTTCTGAGTTATATGATCGGCCTTTTCAGTTTTGGACTGATCACCATTTTGTTGGGCGCTTTCATGGATTGGATAAAAGTCTAAGTTTAAAGCCTATATCGATTATTCTGGATTAATATGCTTACTTTCTCCTGAATTTGATTCAAAATTCAAACACAAACACCAATCAGGCAGAGTAAGCATGATCCGAATTAGCTTATCAATTGTTTTTCTTAGCCTTCCTTTTTTTTCTTCATTTTCTCAGGAGGCATTGATCCACAATGTGTACAACCGCAAAACCATCTCCCTCACAGGAGATTGGAAGTACATCATTGACCCATATGAAAATGGTTACTATAACTATCGTTATGAGCCATTTGACCAACAAGAAAGCCCCCAGGCCAGTGCATTTTTTATGAATTCTACCCTCAAGGACTCTAGCCAGCTCCTTGAATACAACTTTGACAATTCTGACAAGATCAAAGTTCCAGGCGACTGGAATAGCCAGAAGAAAGAACTCCTGTATTATGAAGGCAGCCTTTGGTATAAAAAATCATTTGACTACGAAGCCTCCAATCCAGCAAATCGTCTATTCGTCTACTTCGAGGCTTCCAATTACCAGAGTGAAATTTACCTCAACGGCCACAAACTAGGTACCCACATCGGAGGATTCACCCCTTTCAATTTCGAAATAAGTGAATTCGTAAAGGCAAAAGACAATTTTCTCGTAGTCAAGGTGGACAATAAAAGGCTTAAAGATGGGGTGCCTACCCTAAATACCGACTGGTGGAATTATGGGGGATTGACCCGAGAAGTCAAACTTGTAGAAACCGCTCCAAACTTCATTCAGGACTACTTTATTCAGCTAGATCCCAAAAATAATGAGCACCTTAAAGGCTATATTTCATTAAATGGCAATGAAATAGAACAACATAAAATCACCCTTGAAATCCCTGAACTGAAAATCAAAAAAGAATTTACTACAGACAAACAAGGAAAAGCCTTTTTTGATATCTCAACAAAAAAAATCCAGTATTGGAGCCTTGAAAATCCATACCTATACGACATTGAACTTAGCGTCCAAGACGAAAAGATCAGCGATCAAATTGGTTTCAGAAGCATCCGAACCGAGGGTTCCCAGATCCTCCTCAATGAAAAAGCGGTCTTCCTCAAAGGCATTTCCATTCATGAAGAAAGCCCACTTAGAGAAGGCAGGGGTCATTCCAGGGAAGACGCTGAAAAGCTGCTGGATTGGGCACAAGAGCTTGGGTGTAATTATGTCCGCCTTGCCCATTATCCTCACAATGAACATATGCTTCGATTAGCAGATGAAAGGGGCATACTGGTGTGGGAGGAAAATCCTGTCTATTGGACAATATCATGGGAAAATGAAAACACCTACCAGAATGCAGAAAATCAACTTTCTGAACTAATTTCAAGAGATAAAAATCGGGCAAGTGTCATCATTTGGTCCATGGCAAATGAAACACCTAATGTTCCTCAGAGGAATACTTTTCTGAGGAGGCTGGCAAGTTTTGCGAAGGCAAAGGATGGGACACGTCTAATCAGTGCAGCCCTGGAACAGAAAAACTTTCAAGGAAATCCAGCCATCAGAACCATTGATGATCCCTTTGCAGATGTGGTGGATGTATTGAGCTTTAACCAATACATTGGTTGGTACGATGGATTACCTGAAAAATGCGAAAAAGTCACTTGGGAGATTACCCAAAACAAACCCGTCTTGATTTCAGAATTCGGAGCGGGAGCGAAGCAAGGCTTACATGGGAGCAAAGAAGCCAGGTGGACAGAAGAGTTTCAGGAAGACCTCTATATCAAAACCCTTAAAATGCTTGATAAGGTGGATAAGATTCAAGGGATTTCCCCTTGGATTCTGGTAGATTTTCGCTCTCCCAGAAGACCTCTTCCAGGAATCCAGGATGGATGGAACCGCAAAGGCCTCATTTCAGATGAAGGAAAAAAGAAAAAGGCATTTTATATCCTCCAGGAATATTACAAGAAGAAATAAGCTTCTCTAGCTGTCTAGATGGCTGTTCAAATTAGATTTCTACCCAAAAACCAATGAGAAAGCTGGTATGGAAACTTACATCAAGAAGATTCGATCAAAACTTGGGCATAACAAATTCATTCATCCTGCAGCCAGAATCATCATTGAAAATGAAAAGGAAGAAATACTGTTGATCCAAAAACTCGATTCAGGTCAATGGGGAATTCCTGCGGGTGCATTTGAAGAAAATGAAACCATAGAGGAGTGCATAAAGAGGGAAGTAAAAGAGGAAACAGGACTCCGCTTGCTTGAGGTAGAAGTCATTGGCATCAGTTCTAACCCGCTTAGGGAATCGGTTAGCTATCCCAATGGAGATCAGATTCAATACTTCACCATAGAGTTTTATGCTACAACATTCGTAGGAGAGATTCATCCTGTAGATACCCAGGAAATAAAGCAAGCCAGCTTTGTAGCCAAAACAAAAATCCCCCACTTGCCAGCCAACGAAGAATCGGTCTTTGAAAGCCTGGAATACTTTCGAAAAACGGGTAAACCCATGCTAAAATGAAAAGGAGGTCTGCGAAAAAAAGTTATCGGGGATGAACATATTTCTGGCTGATTAACTTGATCAAAGACTTAGATTCTTAAACCCATGAAAAGCCAAAGTTTTTTAATTTTCTCCGTCGCAGTAGTCCTAACAAGTATCCTTACAGTCCTTTTCTACTTTGGGTACCTCCGCTTCAATTACCCTTCTTATCAGACCTATCCCATCAGGGGTATAGACATTTCTCATCACCAGGGCGAAATTGACTGGGAAAAATTAGCGGAGGAAAAACTTGACTTTGTCTTTATGAAAGCGACCGAAGGAGCTACTTATGTAGATCCCAAATTTTCCCAAAATTGGCAGGCCGCACAGGAAAAAGGCTATGCTGTAGGTGCTTATCACTTCTATAGGCTTTGCAAAACGGGCAAAGAGCAAGCGGAAAACATAATCAAGGTAGTACCAAAAGACTCAGATTTACCCCCGGTACTAGATCTGGAGTATTATGGAAATTGTCATACAGAGTTGAGTAAGTCGGAAATCGTTAAAGAAATCAAGAATTGTATCCAAATACTCGAAGATCATTATGGTGAGGCTCCCATCCTCTACGTCATGGCAGACTTTTATCGAGCTTATGTGATGAATGATTTTAAATCTAACCCTATTTGGTTCAGGAATATTTGGTCTAAGCCCAGGCTACGAGATCAAAGAGAATGGACATTCTGGCAATATTCTAATCGAGGAAGGCTAGCCGGCATTGATGGCTACGTAGACTTGAATGTATTTAAGGCCTCTGAAGAAGAATTTTACAGATTTATGGAACCATAAGTCTCCAACCTATGAAAATTTTATTGACCGGAAGTTCTGGCCTTTCAGGAAAAGTAGTTAACCACCTCCTTCTACTTTTTTTGTGTATTCAGTTTTTGGGATGTCAAAGGCATAATTCCGTTGGGTTCATGAGGGAAAATGTAATTAAGCAGAAGAACGACTTCGCTGAGTTGGCAGATTATTACCGAAAACTCACTGCATCCACAGAATATCCCATAAATTATTCTATTGGTGACAAAGGAATCAGTATTCACATCCTAAATTCCAATGGCAATATCGCAGCTCATGAAAATAGATTCAGCATTATCAATCAAAAGCCACATTCTCCAGCAATGGATTCAGTGCTTAGACTTGTGGGCTGGTCTTACCAGGACTTGAACTATCTTAACAAAAAACTGAATGTAATAAACTGTTCAGGAATCTGGAACCCTGAATTCTTCGCAAGCCCAATTGTCCTCTTGCCCACTGGGAAGCAGGGATTCGTAAATTCAACCTACCACATCTACCCGGAAGAGGAAGTTGAAAGGCTGAAAATTCTCAAGAATAAGCCACTTGGCTCTACAAAATTTCTCAAAAGAGTGTACATTATGACATCATCTTCACTTTAGGGATGAGAATATAGAATTCAAATACACATAAAAACCCAAACAATCATGAGGAAGCAAGTATTGCTACTGATCTCAATTATCACATTGTCCTACGTCTGTCAAGCACAGGAGAGTAATTATACATTGACCGGAAAAACCCAGGGAATCCTGGATGGTACTGTTCTATACCTTGAAGACCCAGCAACCAGAACCTATATGGACTCCGCTGTAGTCAAGGACAATAAATTCTCATTCAAAGGAATTCTGGAAGAAGACTATTTTGTCGCTGTACTCATAGCTGGCCAGGATTATTCTGATTATAGGCTAGTTTGGCTTGAAAAAAATGACATTACCCTGGATGCCTCTGAATCAAATTTAAGTGGATCAAAAATTACCGGTTCAAAGATTGACATCATTGATCAACAACTTCAAAAAGAGTTGGAAGGCATGTCCTACAACCAAATCATTAGGAAGGTAGAAGATCATATTAGGGAAAACCCTAGCAGCATTTACAGTGTACACCTGCTTTCAGTCTATTATTCTGTGTGGGGACGAGAAAAAACCGAAGAACTATTTGCAAAATTTCCGGATAAACTGAAAAGCACTTCCTATGGCAAGGCAGTGGCATTTTATCTGGAGAAGAATAAAGAGCCCAAGATTGGCGAAGACTTTGTTGACTTTGAAATGATGGATATTAATGGAAAGCCAAGAAAGGTTTCCGAACTAAAAGGCAAGGTATTTTTACTTGAATTTTGGGCATCATGGTGCGGGCCCTGCCGAGCTGAAAATCCTACATTGGTAAAGACATATAACGAATTTCATGATAAGGGATTTGAAATCATAGCTGTCTCCATGGATAATAGCAAAACTGATTGGGAAGAAGCTGTAGAAAGCGACGGGCTCCCATGGATACACATCAGCGACTTGAAAGGAGGAAATAGCGAAGCTGGACTGATTTATGGCATTTCAAGCATCCCAGATAACTTCCTGATCGATGAAAACGGAAAAGTCATCGCTAAAGGTTTAAGGGGAGAAATGCTCAAAGAAAAGTTATCTGAGGTCATGAAGAAATAATATCTCCAACAAGAAAAATATCTTATTATAGGCCATGACTGTTCAGGCAGTCTTGGCCTTTATTCACTAAAAATGAATCCACAACTTCCCTGATATACAGGATACCTTCTTGCCATCCAGGGCCAGGCCAATGAGCCAGCATCAGCCAATATGACTTTAACTTTCATGACTTTTTTTGAAGAAAAACCTTCGAGAAATAAGGTATTCAACAAGGACAGGAATTCAGCATTGAGACTAACTATAGACTGGAAAGAGGCAAGAAACAAGGCAGGTTTCCCATCTCCAGTAAAGGAAGAGATTGCGGTAGCTCTCAAAAATGTGCTGGTTGAATTACAAAAATCATAGATCGAACTTTTATACCATCCTGATTCGTTGAAAAAACTCGTTTTTGTAGGATTTACTTAACGGAATTAATTTTTCATCTACGATGATAAAGGTATCTGAAACCTCGTCAACATGCTTTAAATTTACTACATGCGAGCGGTGGACGCGGAGAAAATACTCTGGAGGCAATTTCTCCTCTAGTTGTTTGAGAGGTTCAGAAACCAGGTACTCCATTCCTTTGGTAATGATCCTACAATAGCTTCTTTCGGCTGTGAGGTAACAAATATCCATCAGGAAAATTTTTACCATGGTATCCTTATGCCGTACAAAAATCCTGTCTTCCAGTAGATAGGGAGCCTCAGAATTCGGAGCAGCGGGGACTGGACTATCCACCATACGCTGTTCGACCAACTCAATACTCCTTTGCAGATCCATTTTCTTGTAAGGCTTGGCAATGAAAGAAAATGGCCGGGTAGACTTTGCCCGTTGAAACGTCTGGTCATCCGCATTTGCGGTAAGGTAAATAACCGGGATCTCTGCAAATTTCTGAATGGCCTCTACGGTCTGAATTCCGTCCATCTCCCCCCTTAGATTGATGTCCATCAAAATGATGTCAGGCAATGACTCCTTACAATAGGCCACTGCGTCTACTCCGCTTGGCATGATGCTTACCACCTCATAGCCCATTTGGTTTAAGTGCATGGCAATTTTAGCAGCAATGATCATTTCATCCTCGACTACAAGTATTCTTAGGGGAGATTCCATTTATTAAGTGCTTACTATTTCTAATTCAAAACTCATATGCGTCCCAGATTCATTGGATTCATGCATACTTCCGTTTAGTTGGCGGGTCAGCAAATGGATCAAGTGCCCCCCAAAGCCTGTTCCTTTGGCTACTGAATTTGAATTTTTACCGATGCCATTATCTGTAACAGTCAGATACAATTTATCCTCTGATATTTTTCCTAGAGAAATCTCAATCTTTCCATATTTACCTTCAGGAAACGCATATTTGAAGGTATTGGTCATGAGTTCATTTACGATCAACCCAATCGGAATGGCTGTATCAATGTCCAGTTCCAATCTCTCCATTTTCACATTCACTTCAACTTTATCATGGGCATCAAAGGCGTCCAGTAGATATTCACCAAGATTTTCAAAATATTCCTTCATCTCTATAGCTGAGAGGCTTTCACCCTGATAAAGTTTTTGGTGAATAATGCCCATTGATTGAACCCGGGATTGGCTTTGAAGCATGGTCGATCGCATGGAGTCATCACTCAACTGGGCGGACTGAAGCTCGAGAAGGCTAGACACAATTTCCAGGTTATTCTTTACCCTGTGATGGATTTCCTTGAGCAGAAGCTCATTCTGGGAATTTTTAAACTCGATCTGCTCCTTTTGTGTACTCAGAATGAAATTGGTTCGCTTTCTACGCCTGGCGTTGAGTAAGAGGATGATTGCCAGAACAGCCAACAATAGCCCCAGGCTTATTGCAAAAAGCAAGAAGAGATTTTTTCTATCCAGTTCTGTCTGATAAATGAACTCAGCTGTTTCCTTCTCTTTGGCAAAATTGATGCTGTCAGACAGGGCACGTTTCTCATATTCATACTGGATGGTTGCTCTTTGGTTGGCAATAGAGTTCAGGCTATCACGTAGGCTTTGATATAACTCAAACATTTCCAGGGATTTTTTATACTGTCCCTTCGCCTTGTATGCCTCAGCCAGAAACTGAGATACACCGCGTTCGGCTCCCATATCCCCGATCAACTGCGCTGCTACCAATCCTTTTTCACCATAAAATATCGTTTGATCCACATCACCTCTCCGCCAATATACCCGGGCCAGGTTATTTGTAGCTAACGCAATACATTTCTGACAGTCAATCTTTTCTCCCGAAACCATCGCCTCTTTATAGTACTTAATGGCTTTTTTCTCTTCCCCAAGATTATCATACACATTTCCGAGGTTGACGCTTGTACCTGATATTTCTCTGTTTCTACCTACCTCTACAAAAAGTTTACGTGCCTCCAGGATGTATTTTAAACCGATGCTATCCTCAGCACGATCGGTGTAGGACATCCCAATGTTTCCAAGGTAAGCTCCTATTTCATACTTGTTTCCATATTTTCTCATGATTTCATGGCCCTTTTGAAAGTAGTCTTCCGACAGTTCAAAATTATTGCTGATGAGGTGTACCAAGCCCAGGTTATTATAGGAGCCAGCCATACCAGGAAGGTAATCTACGCTTTCATTGAGTCGGAGGGCACTTTGGTAGTAATCAATTGCCTTTTGGAATGCACCTTGAATCTCATACATTTCTCCCAAGTGATTGTAGGCAAAAGCGATTCTGACAGGGTTTTCCTCTTCTTTCCAGATGGCAGCAGAGTGTTCAAAGGTCTCTATTGCCTTATCTATTTTTCCTTTATTGGCATATATTTCGCCGATTCTTTCGAGGGGCATAGCCATCCCAAGAGCTGAGCCCATGGATTCAAAAACATCAACACTTTCGAGGAAATAGAGCAGGGCAGAATCAAATATGCCTTGTTGGTGCCAGTAGAACCCTATATTTCTAAGGATATCACCTATGGCAGTAGAGTCTTTAGCCTCCTTTGCAAATGTTAATCCTGATTCTAATTTTTCTTTGGCGATTGGGAGTTTGCCCAAGTCAGTCAGGATGATTCCCTGGCCTTTCAAAGCCCTTGCCTTGCCCGAATTGAAGGAAGCATTTCCTGCCATAGAATCAGCAAGATGAAACAAAGCCAAGGCTTTGGCATTTTTACCCAGATAATACTGATTGGTAGCAAGTTCCAGCTTTGCGTTGACAGCCTCCTCAGGATTGTCCTTTTCATGGGCGAGTTTTTCCCACAACATTGCGTATGTCCCCAGGCTATCAGACATTTGAGACCTAAGAAATGTGCAAATTTCCTTGATACTTGCGAACCTCGCTTCCTCACTTTGCCCTTCATCAAAGGCAATTGTTTTTAGAGAATCAATATTCACCTGGGCTTGGGCATAGCCCCAAAAAAACAGAACCACGACCAGGGTCAATAGGTGTTTCATCTACTAAGAGTTTTCATGTTTGCTAAAAATGGGTTCCTGGATACCAGGTAATACAAGATGGGAAGTTTTTCTATACTTTTTAACTCTTAACAGAATAACTTTCCCTAAATCTGCCTCAAGTCTTTACTCTTTCCAATTCAAAGCTAAACTGAGTTCCTTCTGCATTCGATTCGTGTATGCTGCCATTCAACTGTCGAGTCAAAAGATGGATTAACTGCCCTCCAAAACCACTTCCTTGGGCAGGCATTCCTCTCTTCTTCCCTATGCCATCGTCAAATACATTCAAAAATAATTTTTGGTCGGACATGGGCATTAATGAGATTTCTATTTTACCTACTCTACCCTCGGGAAAGGCATATTTCAAGGAATTTGTAAGGAGTTCGTTTACGATAAGCCCAATCGGGACAGCCGTATCAATATCAAGATCCAGGCTTTCCATATCTACCTGAATATTAATCCTTTCATGTGCATCAAAAGCATCCAGCAAATATTCCCCCAAATTTTGGAAATACTCCTTCATCTCTATGGAGGAAAGGTTTGCTCCCTGATACAGTTTTTGGTGAATAATCCCCATTGACTGTACCCTGCTCTGACTTTGTAGCATGGTAGACCTCATGGCATCATCCTCCAATTGGGCAGATTGAAGTTCCAACAGACTGGATACTACTTCCAGGTTATTCTTGACCCTATGGTGAATTTCCTTTAGCAAGAGTTCATTTTGAGCATTTTTTTGCTCGATTTCTTCCTTTTGATTGCTAAGGATAAAGTTGGTTCTTTTTCTCCTTCTAATGCTAAAAATGAGTAGAACTGCCAAGCTTGCAAGTATCACTCCAAGGCTTACAGCAAAAGCCAGAAAAAGATTCTGCTTATTGATTTTGGTTTGGAAAGACAGGTCTGAACGTTCTTTCTCCTGCGCAAAAATCAGGCTGTCCGCCAATGCTTGCTTTTCATATTCATATTGAATCGTAGCTCTTTGATTAGCAAGAGAAGTTAGGCTATCTCTTACCTTGATGGAATACTCATACTTGGCCAAGGCTTTCCGATATTGTCCTTTTCTCTTATAGGCCCTGTTGAGGTACTTGGCCGCTTCCCCTGCCATACTTATGTCATTTATAATTTTCGCCGCTTCGAAGCCTTTCTCTCCGTAATTAATAATTTTATCATCATCCCCGAGCTTCCCCCAGACACCTGCCAGATTGGTTCCCGACAAAGCTATGCAAAACTGACATCCAAGATCTTCTCCCAGTTCCATGGCATAACCGTAATGTTCAATTGCCTTATCCAACTGGTCTTGTTGCTCATACAAATGCCCAAGATTCACATAGGTTTGGGACATTTCCATGGCTCGACCTTCTTTTTTAAAATAAACCAAGGCTGAATCCAGGTACTGTTGGGCGAGTTCATACATCCCCTTATACCTGTAGGTCTCACCAACATTGGCCAAGAAAGCTCCAATAAAGTATTGATCCCCTGTCTTTAAAGTGGCTTCATGAGCCATTTTGAAAAAATTTTCCCCCCTTGCAGAATCGCCAGCTGAAATGTGAATAGTAGCCAGCCGAAACAATGCCCCCATTTCTCCCTGACCGTAATCAATTCCTTTATACAAATCCAAAGACCTGGAATAAAATTCAATGGCCTTGTCCAGAACTCCCCTTTTTTCATAAACATTTCCCAGGTGATCGTAAGCAAAAGCCACCCTTAGTGCATTGTTTTCGGCTTGCCAAAACAATACAGCTTCCTCATAAATCCTGATTGCTTCCTGCGTCCTGCCCTGATTCACATAAATCTCACCTATTCTTTCCATTGGCATCGCCATCCCCGACTTCATCCCCAGGGACTTGTATATGTCCACACTTCCTTGAAAATAATAGAGCGCAGAATCAAATTTTACTTGTTGATAGTAAAAATTGCCCAAAGCCCTTAAGGATTCACCAATAAGTACAGAGTCTTCCAAATCCTCGGCTATTCTTAGTCCCCCGTCTAAACAAACCTTTGCTTCAGCCAACCTGCCATAGGTAGAAAGGACGCTACCCTTGCTCATTTGAACTTTGGACATGCCTCCTTTAAAACCGATAGAATCAGCTATTTCAAATGCTTCATCAAAAAGCATAACCGAAATATCATCACGCCCCTGGAAATAATAGTGCCTACCCAAGCAAATCTTGGCATTTACTACTTCTTGGAAATTTCCTTCACTTCGCGCCAAAACCTCCCAGTTGTCCCCAAAAAACTTCAGGCTATCCGAAAGGGAACTCGTATAATAGGTGCTAATTTCATAGTAGGCTAGGAATCTTTCTTTAGAAATCTGCTTACTATCGAGAGCTACATTTTTTAGAGAATCAATGTTAACCTGCGCATCTAATTTGAAGAGCGCCAAGCATAGGATAAAGGTAATGGCTGTTTTCATCAAGGCTTGCTTTTCATGTTTGTGAATTAAGGTCGTGCTAGATGACCTCATCACACAAAATGTAAAAAAAACCTCGAATTCCTTACGAGTTTTTGAAGTAATATCCTTTAGAAAAACTGCCTGCATAATTTTTTGGTCATATACCACTAAACAAAGAACCCTCCCAGCCCAGGGCCGAGAAGGTAGTATACATGGTAATGCTGTACATTTTTGAGCTTCGAAAGGCCAAAAGCCAAGGCACAATCGAAAGGCTTAGTGTTTGATTCATTACAAACATAAGTTTACCTATCATTTAAACATTGGGATTCCTTCCCAATGATCCGCTTGAGCTTCCAAAGGCAGGTTCTATTCCTCCGAACGAATGATAAGTATCTCCCAAAAAAATTTCGATGGGCAGCCTCAAACAACTAACTTGGAGTTGCTTCCTATTCCTCCATTACCTTCAAGCTAAATCAACTATGGCGGCTAATATCTTTGATTCGGGCGACTACCAGTCTATCAAGGCTCGAATCGACAAACTCAATCCAACAAGTCCAGCGCAGTGGGGCAAGATGTCTGTAGACCAAATGCTTAGGCATTGTGCCATCCAACTCCAGATGGGATTGGGAAAGATTGAAAATAAATCCTTTGAAGGGCCTGGACTTTTTAGAACCGCCTTTGGAAGGTGGGCTGGACTGTATGCTTTTCCATGGCCAAAAGGAAGCAACACCCCATCAAAAATGGACATGTCCAAAAACGAGGTGAGTGTGGATGACTTTGAAAGCGAGAAGAAGTTATTGCTGGAATTGCTCGAACTCGTGCAAGCGTCAAAGGGACTGAAGCCACATCCATTCTTTGGTGCCATGGAAAAAAAAGACTGGGGGCGACTGATCTGGAAGCACCTGGACCATCACCTGAATCAGTTCGGAAACTGAAGCAATTTCTCTTTATTGATGAAAAGAAATTCCCAACTACGAATTCCAGAAAAAATCTATTTTTGATTGAGGTTTGCTGACAGTACTCAAAGCCCAGATGCTGAATAGTGGATTTTTTTGCTCCTACAAATACTTGCTGAAAAAGCGATAAGGGTTGTATCTTCAACTAACACAAAAAAGCTATGGAAAACTCCTCCTTACTCGCATCTAAAGTTCGGGAAGTAATCCTGGATGGAAAATGGATCGCCAATACAAATTATCAGGACTTGTTGATGAATACTTCCCAGGCGGAGGCCGAACAAAAAGTCGGTGATTTAAATAGCATTGCAGCCCTTACCTATCACATCAATTACTACTTGGCTGGTTTGATTCAGGTCTTCGAAGGTGGTCCCCTTGAAATCCGAGATAAGTACAGCTTTGACCTTCCTGAATTGAACTCTGAGAAAGACTGGGAGAAGCTCCGAGAGGAACTGTTCCAAAATGCAGAAAAATTCGCCAGCCATGTTGAAAAAATGTCTAAAGAAAAGCTGGATGGCCCGTTTGTAGATGAAAGATACGGAACCTATCGAAGAAATATCGAGGGAGTCATCGAGCACAGTTATTACCACCTCGGCCAAATATCTCTTTTGAAAAAATTGATTAAATCCTGAAATGAGCAACAATAAAATGATCGTCGAGGAACGCCAGCGAGAGATTGGCAAGTTCCTGGTAGGAAGGTTACTTCCCTTCCGTAAAAAGCGACAGGTTGGTCCATTCACATTCATAGACCATATGGGGCCGGCAGAGATCAGCGGGCCTCCTTACATGGATGTTGATCAGCATCCACATGTTGGTTTGTCTACCCTTACCTATCTCTTCAAAGGCGAAGTCGAACACAAGGACAGTGCGGGAAACCACTGCATCGTAAAGCCTGGAGATGTCTGTTTCATGACTTCAGGAAGCGGAATCACCCATTCCGAAAGAACCCCAGCCCACCTGAAAGATGGCCGAACTTACAGTTTTCATGGTTACCAAATTTGGGTGGCCTTGCCAAAGGAACTCGAAGAGATGGAGCCTCGCCTTGACTTCATTCCTGCCGATGAAATTCCAACTTGGGAAGAGGATGGCATGAAGCTCAAATTGGTAGCTGGGCATGGATTTGGCAAGGAATCGCCACTCAAAGGATATTCCGACCTTTTCATGGTGGATGTCTATTCGGAAGGTCATGCCAAGCTGGATCTACAAGGCAAACTCAGCGGAGAAGTAGCAATCGTAGTCGTCTCAGGCAGCCTGGAGGATGAAGGCGAACGCATCGAGCAAGGCCAAATGCTCATCAGCAAGACCAATGAAGAATGTTGCATCAACATGGAGCCGGGCAGTCATGTGCTTCTTTTTGGGGGTCAACCACTTCCTGAAGAGCGCTTCCTGATGTGGAACTTCGTTTCAAGTAGAAAAGAAAGGCTTCAACAAGCCAGACAGGATTGGAAAGATAAAAACTTTCCCATGATTGAAGGAGACAATACTTACATTCCTTTTCCTGATTTCTAGCACATTTAGGTTTCTATTCCGTAAAAAGGGTAAGACATAAAATAGCCAACATGAAAACGAAATTGTTTTTCCTTATCCTCATTTGTGGAGCCCTTGCGGGATATTCTCAAGACTTACTTGGCAAGTGGTATCGTATTGGGCGGGGAAGCCTTCAACAGCTGGAAATTACCCCTGACTCTATATTTAGCAAAAGGCTATGGTTCGATTTTAGCCCTATATATCATGTAGATTCTGTCGAAGAAAAAGGTGAAAGCAATGCCTATCATTCTATAAAAAAGATTGACAACCGCTATTTAATTATTTTTTCAAAAGATAAATCTTCCAAATTTGACTCAGAGGTACTTTTCGATTTCCAAAAAAGCAAATGGATCAAGTTGGCATGGAATTATAAAGATTCCGTCTTTTCGGATCTTGAAAATACCATCTCCTTCTACAGCAATGACAGGAAAAAACTATTTGGCTATACCTTATTTCACGAAAACTACATCCCTACCCTCCAATCCATGAAATCCATTAAAAAAATGGATAAGGAAGAGTTCAAAAGATTTCTCAACATTTACTTTGAAAAAATTGATGAGTCCATAAAGGAGTTTGATAAGTTCAATTCGGGATACATAGCTATTTTGTACAATAGTGAACAGATAACTCAAGCACTTTATGAGGCAGGCTATAACCCACTAGAGCGGATGGATGAGCTTGAGGAGTTATTCATAAAATTTAAAGATGAGCCTGAGATAAAAGCACTTATAGATAGCAGAGACAATTAACAGTGAGAGGCCTCCATGGGCTGAAAAGGGAGAAAAGGAAGAATTTTCCCCTCGAATGAGAAAAGTTTCGATAAATTTATATGGATATTAAATCGAAACAACCTCAGCCAATCTACCATGGGCAAAAAAATCAACTGGCTAAACCATATCATTGAATTCATTGTAGTGGTAATTAGTGTCCTGCTGGCCTTTCAGCTCAACAACTGGTCAGTAAAAAGGGAACATAAAAAAGTGGTAAGCATGCACCTCGATCAGATTGATGAAGAAACCCGCTACAATAAAATTGCACTTACCTCTGTGCTTGAGCTATCGGAGAAGCAATTGGCACTTCTAGATACACTCATTGTGATGCTTGCCAAGGATGAGTCAAATGACCTTTCTACCATCAACAAGGCTTGCTTTCGCCTTTTGAACATTGGGAATGTTTACCTAAAAAGAAATGCTTATATCTCTCTCACTGGCACTGGAGACATTCGTTTTCTGGATAATTTTGAAGAAAAGAACAGGGTAATTAGCCTGTATGAATATTACGATTGGGTAGAATCGATTGAGCGTATTGCGATAAGCAATTATAATGAAAACTTCTTCCCGTACATGAATCAGAATTTTGACATGGTCCAAGCCAAAGTTCAGAAGGAAGAAGTTTACCGAAATAAAAAATTCATAAATGCCCTTGCCACTTATCGCTATGGAGAAAAGCAAAAGGTTGATAAGTACAAGGACTGTCTGGAAGTGGTAGAAAGCTTCCTGAAAAAAGAATAAACCCGGATTTTTATATCCATCCGGGTTCATTTAGCTTAGAGATTCTGAAACGATTTCGTATCCGTAGCAAAATAATACTCAGGCGCGCCTTCCTGGCAATACTGCAAAGCAAGTACCTGCTCCCCATTCTGCTGGCCACTGATGATAAACCTGACATCACTCTGTTCTCCTGGATAAATATGGTCTCCCAGTTCGCTGCCCTGGAACCAGTCATCCTTGTCCAAATCGATGATTTCAACCTGGTCATCAACTTTGATTTCCATAGAAAAACTTCTAAAATCGCTACACTCGCTTGAGTTATACTCTTTTGAAATCGAACTTCCATCAGAAATTGGAAGTGAATTTACATTGGGATTGGTGTATGTGTAAATTATTTCTGAATTGACCATCATTTGAAGGAGCGTGACTGAGGTTCCACTTAGGTTTTGAACAATTAGGTTTCCCATAACAATTAAATTTTAAGGGTTAATGATTGATTATGGGACAAGTATAATCGGGCAATCGGGCCCGTAACGAATAAAATCAACCAAGGCCATATTGATTATCATCAACAATCAAATGCCTTCTACAGACTATTAGGAAGGGCTAAAAGTTCTATTCGTAGAAGAAATTTAACGATTGATATTTGTGGATGGCCTTACTGATAAAGAAACAAAGGTATCAACTGGCTTTTTTTAGCTGCCCTGACTCCATATCTTCACCTTGCCATGGAAGAAGAAAAATCCAGATTAGCTCGCCTCACCGCCATCCTTACCCAGCTACAATCCAAGCGGATGATTACAGCTCGAGAATTGGCAGAAAAGCATGGGGTGAGCATTCGCACCATTTACAGAGATATTAGGAGCCTTGAATCTTCCGGAATTCCGATTCTGACCCACGAGGGAAAGGGCTATTCTATGATGCATGGCTACAAACTTCCTCCTATCATGTTTACCGAGGAAGAGGCCAATGCCCTTATAACTGCCGAACACTTAATCAACAAAAACCGAGACGAGTCATTGGTATCTTATTATCAAAGTGCCATTACCAAAATCAAAGCTACCCTTCAGCACAACCAACAATCAAAGACGGAATTGTTAGCCAGCAGAATGCAGATTCGAAACAATTCTGAAGAGGAGAAAACCAGCAACTATCTTATTCAACTTCAATCTGCTATTGCGAACTACACCCTTCATAAGATCTCTTACCTTTCTCTGGACGGAATCCTCACCGAACGCACAATAGAGCCATTTGCGATATATACGACCAAGGGTAACTGGATTCTAATTGCCTTTTGTAGAAAAAGAAATGATTTCAGGGCCTTCAGGCTAGATAGAATTCAGACACTTTCTTCTTTGGCCACTCTATTTGAACCCCACAACATGAGCCTGGAAGAATATCTCGAAGAATGTAGGAAAAAATATTTTTCCACCCCTGACACACCCTTGACAGAACCAAATCCTAGCTTGCTGTCAAATCACAAAAATGACTTTATGCAAACAGTAAAAATTGAACCATTTCACATGCTAGGTATTTCCATCATTACCTCTAACAAAGATGGGCAGGCACTGAAAGAGATTGGAGACCTCTGGGGAAGATTCATATCCGAGAACATATCAGGTCAAATTCCAAATAAGGTCGACGATACGGTATACTCACTTTATACAGACTATGAAGGAGACCATACAAAACCCTATCGTGTGATATTGGGCTGTAAGGTATCCTCCCTTGAAGACGTCCCGGAAGGTATGCTTGGGAGAACTTTCGATGGGGGTAACTATGCACAATTTACTGCCAAGGGCAATCTGAACGAAGGACTGGTAGGTAAAAAATGGTTTGAAATTTGGCAAATGGATCTGAACAGGGCATACACTGCTGATTTTGAGGTGTTCGGAGAAAAAGCCCTTAATCCCACAGATGCAGAGGTGGATTTCTTAATTGCTATAAACTAAACGGAAAATTGAAGATTCAACAAAATCCAAAAGTCAAGGAAAAGTTTGACTCCTACCCACCGGAGGTAGGAGTCAGGCTCTTTGAGCTTAGGGAGTTAATACTCGAAACTGCACAGGAGATAAACCCAAAGCTTGAGGTCTCAGAGGAACTAAAATGGGGAGAGCCAGCTTATCTGACCAAGAAAGGAAGTACCATCAGAATGGATTGGAAGGCTAAAAGTCCCAAGCAATTTGCCATGTACTTCAATTGTAACAGCCGCTTAGTGGAGACTTTTCGAGTATTGTATGGAGATTTATTTCGCTACGAAAAAAATCGGGCTTTGCTATTTGAATTGGAGGAAGAGATTCCAAAAGAAGAAATCAAAAACTGTATCAGGATGGCATTGATTTATCACCAGGTAAAGGATAAACCCTTATTGGGAAATTAGACCAGATCACCTGAGTTAACCTGGAATATTCAGAAACGTACAATAGTAATCCACCCAGATATCTAACCAATACATCATTCCTACATGCCAGATTATAGCACTTATTCAAACGAAAAACTTGTTCAGATACTTGAAAATAAAGCCGATTATCAAGCAAATGCGATAGAGGAAGTTTTGGAGGAATGGAAAAGTCGAGATATCAAGCCTAAAAATGCCAAAAAATTGGCAGAGGAAATTGTAAGGGGGAAAATCAGGTCATTCTTAAGCAGAAAAAGCAGGCTAACTTTCAGGCCACAAAACATGCTTTTCCCGGAAAGTCATTTCTTATCAAAAAAGGCCGTTAGCAGGCTTTTTGGTGAGGAGTATAAAAACTGGAAGGAGCGCAAGAAGATGTTTGGAAGCAACAATCCCTTCAATGATGCTTCACTATTATAGGCCCTAAGAAAATAAGGCAGGAGAGAGCCAAGCATCAAGCTTTCTTTCCCCTGCCCGGTTAATTATTTATTTCTTTATAAACATTTCTCCAAAAGAGATCTTACCATCCCTGATAAATCGAAGGTGGTAGGCTCCTGCTGCCAAGCCTTGTGTTTTGAGTATTGCTTCACCTTTAGGAACTGTTTTAGACTGAACTTGTCTACCCATTGCATCATAAAGCTCAATTACTCCCGTTTCAGGGATGCCTTGGATGTGTAAAATGTCATTAGTTGGATTTGGGAAAAGTTTAAGGCTGATCTTTGGGCGAATGGGTTGAACTGAATTTGGAATCTGTGCAAAATCAACATAAGCCGCCAATAGTCGGACATAGGCGGCCTGATAATAGATCCCAGGCTCAGTAATTTCCCAACTGCTTTCAGGCCAACCTGTGTTGAAATCAAGAAATGCCTTTTGGGCAGGTTGGTTATATGGCGGGCTTAGGTTGGCATAGGAAAAATCCTTGTTGCTACCGCCAACCAAAAATCCAGGCGCTGGCCCTTTGGGTGAGTTCAAAGCGTGGTCATAATCTGTACCATCATTGAACCAGGTATGATAAATCTCATTTACGCTTCGCTCAGCACCGTAGTCGTACATATTCGACAGGTAGACCATGCTTTGAGGATTTACTCCATGGAAGTAATGCAATTGCTCCGCTGCTTTGGTGGCATAGCTTAGGCTATCACCAAGCACATTATTTTTTGCTAACAGTAGGTTCAAATTAGCCAGTGAGGCAATGGCCTGGTTACTTCCCCAGTGATAAGAATAGGATGGTATAAACGCCCGATATAAATCAAGGTCATTAAAGCCGAAAAAGCTTTCCCAGTTATTTCCCACAGCAGTATCCAAGAGGTTGTTGAAGGCCTGCTTTACCACCTGATTTGCTCCTGTTGCTGATGAATACCTAAAAAAAGCATCTATGGATGTAATCTGGTAATAGGAAACGTAATTGTTTACAAAGAGGTAGTGTTGCTGATAATTATCAACAATAAAATTATTGTAAGCAGGGTCAGCTGTCGCCAAAAACAGGTTGATTGCCGCTTCTATGATCAAATTTGTTTGGGTTTGTAGGTCAAGGTCAGCATCACCTGACACGATGCTCCCATCGTCACAATTCAGTTCAAGGCTACCATTGATATAGTAGGGCAAAGCATAATCAAAAGAGAGCTTTGCCTTGGCAAGCAAATCATTGGCATATGACTGTTGGGCAGGAAAAGCATCCAAAATAATGCTTGCCCTCGCAAAAATTGTAGCCAGAGTAAGTGAGGCGGAGGTGCAGGTTGGTCCATAATACCTGGGATCAATATTTGCACTTGGTGGAGAAGAAGTATTTTCGGAATAGTTTTTACTGCCCATTTTAATGTGGGCGCTGCCGTCGGGATTCTGCATTTTCTCCAACCACTTCAACTCCCAAATTACTTCATCTATCACATCAGGAATTCCATTTCCACTTTCAGGGATATTCCAATTATCAGAAAAAGCATTAGGATGCTCTTCATAGGCAGACATCAGATCCTGAAGGGTGGTCTGGGTGAAGCTTACATACTTATTGTAATCCCCTGCATCAAACCAACCTCCCGAAAGGTCTTTTTCTGTGGCGGCATCATTTGGAGAATAAATGTAACGGGCGTTTTTGTCTTGAAGAGGATTGCTAAAGTTCATCCCATCTGCCCATTTGCTCCCCGCATGAGAGGCCTTTTTCTCCGCATTGCATCTGTTGTAGAAAAATGCCCTTCCAGCCTGTTTCAAGACCTCTTCATAGGGATTTTCGCTGATGCTAAAAATGGGACTTCTTTCACCTGAGGTCCTATCTTCCAGGTAATAATTCCCTGTTGCTTTGAAGGAACTGAAATCCACCCACCAACCCCTATCTCCTGATTCTTCATGAACAGCACCATTGTCCCAGCTTTGGGGTGCCACGCTCATCACCACTTGATTGGTCTGCATATCTACAAGGTCAAGCATAGCAGATGGATTAAAAGAAACATTGGCATTATAGCCGTTTTGAGGATCACTGATTACCGCAACCTTTGTCGCTTCCAATTGATATCCGAATTGATCTACATGGATAAAATGACTCATGTTTTGGCCATGTCCAATCTGTATAAAACAGACATAGGCACACACATAAATGAAAAACCTTAAAGCATTCATAGTTCAAACAGCATGATTGAAAAATACGGCAACATGCTCATTTATAAGGGGGGAGTTAAGGAAATTGGGATTCAAACAGTCTTGGAGTAGTCAAGTCTCAATATAGCTCTTTAACTATATGGAGTCAAAAGAAAAGTAAATTGCCAAAAAAATTTCAAAAACAATTATTTACCAAGCAATGAACTAAAAGGAATCTTATTCAAAGATCATACTAGGCTTTAAATAATCTTACGGCTGTAACATTCTCAACAGGAAGCGAATGGAATAGTGGAAAACAAATCATACAATTGTTAAAATTTTCATTGTCATGAAAAATAAAGCTCCCAACATAGAACTTGTAAAACGGAAGTACTTCTTTGCTTTGGGTGGCATTGCATTGTTACTGATTCTTAGTCAGCTAGTTGTTCAACTTCAAATTAAGAGTCAGGAGAATGATGCCCACATCCTAAATGTAGCAGGCAGGCAACGGATGTTAAGCCAAAGACTTGTAAAGGGGCTAATGGCATATTCATGGGAAAAAGACCCTGTATTGCAGCAAGAATGGGAACTTAAAATACTGGAAACCAGAAAACTCTGGATAGAGTCTCACCAATATTTAATCTCATTGGAGAAAAATGATCCTGACTCAAGGATAGGTTTTTTGTATAAAAAACTTGAACCTGCCAGGGTAAGGATCCTTGATAATACCGATTTGATCTTTCAAACTCATAACTCAGAAGCAACACGCAAAGTATTACAAGATGCCGATATTTACCTGCCCTTCATGAATTACATCGTAAAAGAATACGAGAAAGAATCCAATAGGGCAGTTGCATTGTTATCAAGGCTGGAACTTGGTATTCTTGCCTTGGCGATTTTGTTGTTAATCCTGGAAGCATCCTTGATTTTCTTCCCCATTATCAACCAGTTGGTAGCCTCAATCAATGCACACAAAAAGACCCAACTGGCCCTTGAAACTCAAAACAAGGAACTGGAAGTGGCAAAAAGGGAAGCCATTGAAGCCAACAAAGCCAAATCATCATTCCTGGCTAATATGAGCCATGAAATAAGGACTCCAATGAATGGCATCATGGGAATGGCAGACCTTCTAACTCAAACCGAACTGGATATCGACCAAAAAGACTACGTCAATACCATTTCTTCCAGTGCGGAAAGCCTCTTGCTGATCATCAATGACATCCTTGACCTATCTAAAATCGAAGCGGGCAAAATCGAACTTGACCCCATTCCTTTTAATCTACAGCAGAGCCTCGAAAATACACTTTCCCTCCTGGCTCCCGTCGCAGAGCAAAAATCATTGGAGCTTGTACTGGATTGGGATTTTAAAATTCCTACAAGGATTATAGGAGACAACCTTAGACTCAAACAAATCCTTCTTAATCTCCTGGGCAATGCCTTGAAATTTACCCATGAAGGCTTTGTCCTTTTGACTGCAAACATCAAAGAAAAAAAGCATAATCGTGTCAGATTGGAGTTTCATGTCATTGACAGTGGAATTGGTATTCCTCCAAAGAAATTAGATTCACTCTTCGAAGCATTTACACAGGTAGATTCCTCCACCACCCGAAATTATGGGGGGACTGGATTGGGGCTTAATATCTCCCGGCGCCTTGTCGAGTTGATGGGGGGAAGAATTTCAGTTCAAAGTGAGGTGGGCAAAGGTTCAGATTTTTTCTTTGAAATTGAAATTGAAATAGATGAAGAATCCCATATTCAGCAAGACTTAAGTCTGCTAGCTGGCAAATCAGCCTGGATCGTTGATGACAACATTGTAAATGTAAAAATCCTGGAAAAGACCCTGGAACATTGGGACATGAACTTCACTTCTTTCACAAATCCTGAAGAAGTCCTTAGGAAAGCCAACTCTTTACAGCATACTCCGGATTTAATTCTAATGGATTTGAACATGCCGGGTATAGATGGATATCAGTTGACAAGTAAGTTGAAGGAGGTTGATTCCTTCAACAAGACACCATTTCTTTTGCTTACGTCCTCTTCCTCCTTAACTGAGGAAAAGAAAAAACTATTTACCAAAGTTCTAAATAAGCCATTAAGGTATTCCCTGCTGGCTCAAATGATTCAACGATCTCTTACAAAGAAGGACAGCCTTCCAAAGGTAGAAAAACAACAGTCCATGCAGGTAGAGAAAGGCATGGATTTAAGGAACATAAAAATCCTCCTGGCAGAAGATAATCCTGTAAACCGGAAATACCTTCTTAAGGTATTTCAAAAATTAGGAACAAGCGCCGAAATTGCCACTGATGGCCTGGAGGCCTACGAAATGGCTAAGACAAAAAGCTTTGACCTGATCTATATGGACATGCAAATGCCGAAAATGGACGGTTTGGAGGCAAGTAAAGCCATACTGGGAAATCCTGCTATCAAATATTCACCAATAATCGTTGCCCTGACTGCCAATGCCATGGAAGAAGACCGAGAAAAGTGTATAGCAGCTGGCATGAAAGACTTTTTGACCAAGCCCATCAAAATACAGCAAATCAGGGAAAACCTTGAAAAATGGGCCAGCTATATTTCCATTCAAAAACAGATATAGATCAGTCTTTGTGGTACATATTTGGACATTTTCATATTTTTAGAAGAATATTTAACAACTCGTTCCGTCTTCTACACCAAAATACCACAAAAATGATCTCCACCCGAACGCTTGGACTTGCGAGGACCATCCGATGGTCTGGCAAGGACTTTTTGATGCTGGCCATCTTCAGCGGAATAATCGCAGCACTCTACCATTTCAAAATCATAAACTTCGTCTTGCCCTGGCTACCGGTATCGGTTATCGCAACTGCAGTAGCCTTTTATGTGGGTTTCAAAAACAACCAATCTTATGACCGCCTGTGGGAAGCCAGAAAAATATGGGGGGGCATCGTCAATGACAGCAGATCATGGGGCATGATGGTAGATGGATTTATCTCCAACTTCTTTACCTCCCAAGAGGTTCCTGAGCAAGAAATCCTTCAGATAAAAAAGCGCCTTATCTATAGACATATCGCATGGATGTATGCTCACAGAGGTCAATTGCTTATTCCTACCGAGTGGGAACACATCAGTAGCCAGAATGGCAAGGTTGCCCGTGCTGCCGAGAGGTATCAAAATAACCATGGAATAGGAACAATAAATTCCGAAGAACAGAGCAGGATTGATCTTCAAAATTTCCTTCCTCAAGGGGAGTATGAAAGAATGATCAATTATAAAAATACCGCTACCCAAATCATCAATGAGCAGAACAGGGATTTAAGTGAGTTAAGGGCATGGGGCTTAATTGATGATTTCCGCCACATGGAACTTGCCAACCTCTTAAAGAGCTTCTACACCCTCCAGGGAAAAAATGAGCGGATCAAGAAGTATCCCCTCCCCAGGCAATATGCAAATATGAGCAGGTACTTTGTTCGAATCTTCATCATTCTACTTCCGTTCAGCATGATCCCAACCCTGATGGAAACGTCCGAATGGGGACTATGGTTTTCTGTTCCAATTACTGCCCTCGTAGCCTGGGTCTATTGGGTAATGGAAGCTGTAGGGGACTTCTCAGAAAATCCTTTCCAGGGAATGGCCAATGACATCCCCATGCTATCCCTTTGTCGTGTCATCGAGATTGACCTACGCGAAATGCTAGGTGAAAAAGAACTACCCCCTGCCGTCAAATCAAAAAACGGGGTCCTGATGTAATCCAAAATCCAGGTGGATTCAGTAAAACGGTTACAACTAACTGTAAAACTGTTCCAAAAGGGAGGAATTTTAGTCCTTCCTTTGTATCGTAGGAGGTAATCAAAGCCTCCTACGATAAATTAAAACGGTTATGAGTGATCTGATTAGAGTTGATAATATATCTACCATAAATGAAGTAATTGGGCTAAAGCCACCCAAGCATCCCTTGATATGTGTATACAATGATCGCGATGGGAATATTCCTCCAGAAATGGAAGGAAGAAAGGTGGTAATGGATTTGTACCTTATTTTATTCAAAGATAAAGCAAATGGATCTCTGGGTTATGGAAGAAACTCATATGACTTCCAGGAAGGAACCCTCGTTTTTATAGGTCCTGGTCAGGTCATGGAATTTCCATCCATGGAATTGATGAAAAGAAGTAATGGATGGTCATTGATGTTTCACCCTGACTTGATTAGAAAGTCTCATCTTGGAACCTTCATTGATGAGTATTCTTTCTTCTCATATGAAGTAAATGAAGCCTTACACCTGTCTAATGATGAGCAGGAACACATTTTTGAGGTAGTTAGCCAAATCAGGAAGGAGTATAGCCAAAACCTAGACAGACATAGTCAACGGTTGATCATCTCCAACCTTGAATTATTACTAAATTACTGTACCCGCTTTTACGATAGGCAATTTTTAACCCGTACCAACTTTAATAAAGACTTTGTTTCGGGTTTTAATCGCTTGTTGAAGGATTATTTTCAAACAAAAAAATCCTCTGAACTAGGAATTCCAACAGTTTCCTACTTTGGAGAGGTCATGAATATGTCTCCCAATTACCTGAGCGACCTTATCAAAAAGGAAACAGGACAGGGTATAAAAGCCCATATAAATAATGCACTGATCGAACGGGCGAAAACAGCCTTGCTCAATTCTGATATTTCTGTAAGTCAGATCGCCTATGAACTCGGCTTTGAGTACCCGCAAAGCCTTTCCCGACTGTTCAAATCCAAAACGGGAATGGCACCGCACGAATACAGACTTCTTAATTAACCCTTACACCCAAATAAAAATGAAAGACATAGATAAATCCAAACCGGTACTTGTAACAGGTGCCACTGGATACGTTGCCGGATGGCTTGTAAAAAGATTGTTGGAGGAAGGAATTACTGTTCATGCAGCAGTAAGGACTCCTGAAAATAAGGAAAAAGTTGCTCACCTGGATCAAATCGCAGCAAATGCACCAGGCAGCATCAAATATTTCAAATCAGATCTGTTAGAAGAGGGTTCATACAAAGAGGCTATGGAAAATTGTGAATTGGTATTCCATACCGCTTCACCATTTACCTCAAATTACAAAGATCCTCAAAAGGAACTGATTGATCCGGCATTGAAAGGGACAAGAAATGTCCTTGAAACGGCAAATCAGGTTGAGTCAGTAAAAAGAGTAGTAGTAACCAGCAGTTGTGCAGCCATCTACACAGATGCGACAGATGTACAGAATACACCTAAGGGCATCCTGACTGAAGATATCTGGAACACCACAGCTTCTTTGGATTATCAGCCCTATTCTTATTCCAAGACAGTAGCTGAAAAAGCAGCCTGGGAAATAGCTGAGAAGCAGTCCAGATGGGATTTGGTTACCATCAATCCATCACTGGTTATGGGTCCTCCTTTGAATTCCAAAAGCAATACTTCTGAGAGTTTCACAATTTTGAAACAAATCGGAGATGGATCGCTAAAAAGCGGAGCCCCCAAAATGGGATTTGGTTTGGTGGATGTGCGAGATGTAGCAGACGCACACTTTCAGGCAGGATTTGTTCCCTCAGCAGAAGGTAGGTATATCACCAGCGCACACAACACCAACATGTTTGAGATGACTCAGACCTTGAGACCTAAATATGGAGAAAACTATCCCATTCCAAAGTCAGTAGTTCCTAAATGGCTTTTGATGTTGGTAGGGCCAATGGTAAATAAAAACTTCAGCAGACAATTCATCCGCAAAAATGTGGGAGTAGAATGGAAAGCTGACAACTCCAAAATCCAGAGAGATCTTGGAATCAATTTCCGCCCGATGCAAGAAACAATGGAAGATTCCTTCCAGGTATTGGTGGACAATAAAGTGATCTGATTGAATTTGTGAAATAGGTTTAGAGACTGCTTAAGCCTAGATGTTTGAGATTTAGTAGGGCTAAAAGGATGAATGTTTCGGACTCAAATTCATAAAAGACTACTTTAAGTCAGAAAGAAAATCTTAAACAGTCTCCATAGTTCTCCCCGCTTCAATTACCGGGCTGGGAGAGTTATATCCTCTACACAGCTATTTGGATAAGCATTTTAATGATTAACAGGTAGCATGGAAAATACAAAAAGTCCTTTCCATGCTGCTACCAAAACTAAAGTATGATGAGTAATACAGTTTTAATTACAGGAGCAAGCTCCGGAATTGGTAAAGCAACCGCCAAGTTTTTCCAGGAAAAAGGCTGGAATGTGGTAGCAAGCATGAGAAGTCCTCAGAAAGAAACCGAGTTGAATCAGTTGGAAAATGTATGGGTTACTCGCCTGGATGTAACTGATCTGGAATCCATCAAGAGTGCTGTTTCTCAAGGCATCGCACAATTTGGTGGGATTGACGCCCTCGTAAACAATGCTGGATACGGTGCTTATGGACCGTTGGAATCCTTCAAAAGGGAAAATATCGTTCGTCAGTTTGATACCAATGTGATTGGCCTACTGGATGTAACCCGTGAAGTATTGCCACACTTCAGAGCCAAAAAGGCAGGAACCATTGTCAACATCTCTTCGATTGGAGGTAAAATGACCTTCCCTTATGGCTCCCTTTACCACGGAACAAAATTCGCAGTAGAAGGAATTTCAGAAGCACTTAGCTACGAATTAAACGCCATCGGTATCAAGGTGAAAATTGTTGAGCCAGGTGCCATTGCTACTGACTTTGGAGGTCGTTCATTTGACTTCAGCAATGACGAGTCTATGGTTGAATACCAAGAGGGAGTTGGAAAATTGATGGCTGTATTCCAATCAGGATTCGGAGATGCTTCGCCGGCAGAATTGGTGGCTGATGTAATCTATGAATCTGTAACCGACGGAACAGACAAACTTCGTTATGAAGCCGGGCCAGATGCCGTACAGTTCATGGCTCAAAGAAAGGTAGCTGATGATGCTACCTTTATTGGAGGAATCAAAGGAATGTTTGGATTTTAAATATTCAAAGAGCAGCAGGAAAATCCTGTTGCTCTTTTTTTCACATCCCAAGATTGTGTAAATTCTAATTCCACCATATAATCAAATACCTGCTACTATGAAAAAGAGTTCAATCATAATTCTCGCAGCCCTAATGCTGCTTGGAGTGGGGGGAATGAGTTATACAGACCTGAATCAAAAAGATGAAAGGACTGTTTCTTTTTCTACAAATGGGACTGCATCTGAAAGTTTCGAAACCATGATGAAAGTCCTCACCCACAAAAGGTGCATCAACTGCCATCCTGCCGGAGACCGGCCTAGACAAGGCGAGGATAGCCACATCCATAATTTTGACGTGCAACGCGGCGAAGACGGCCACGGTGTGGTTGCACTGCAGTGCAAAACTTGCCACCAATCGAGTAACAATAGCCTCTCAGGGGTTCCTGGAGCCCCACATTGGCACCTTGCCCCTAGAAGCATGGCATGGGAAGGCCTTGATAAATACGAAATTGCACAGGCCATGCTTGATAAAAACAAAAACGGAAACCGTTCGGTAGAAGAAATCGAAAAGCACCTGACAGAAGACCAATTGGTCCTATGGGTATTTGAGCCGGGGGTAAATAACGAAGGCATTCCAAGGGAAAAACCACCTGTCTCAAAGGAAGATTACATAAAGGCCGTCAAAGACTGGATCGCAGAAGGGGCCATCATTCCATCCAAATAATCCTCAAGAACCAACTCCTAATCCTAAAAAAATGAATGTATCATTCACCTTAAATGGCAAAGCAGTCAGTGTAGACGTCGATGGCCAAACCCCACTTCTATGGGTGGTCAGAGATGTGCTGGGAATGAAGGGAACAAAATTTGGCTGCGGAAAAGCGGCTTGTGGAGCTTGCACACTTCATGTCGATGGGGATGCCATCAGATCCTGTTCTTATGCCGTCCAATTTGCCGAAGGCAAAAAAGTAACGACCATCGAAGGTCTTTCGACCGATGAAAAGATTCATCCTGTCCAGCAGGCCTGGATGGAGGAAATTGTTCCTCAGTGCGGGTATTGCCAACCAGGCTTCATGATGGCTACCGCTGCCCTGCTGGAAAAGATTCCCAACCCTACAGACGAAGACATAGACAACAACATCGCCAATATCTGCCGTTGTGGTACCTACTACCGCATGCGTAAGGCGATTCATCGCGCGGCTGAGATCCAACAAAATTCTAATTCCTAACCCAAAAGATTCCTAAAATGAGCAATACAGAAAATTCAAATGAAACTCCCAAGAGGACGTTTTCAAGGAGAAAATTCCTGCTAAGGGCATCTATCGGTGCAGGAGTTATGATAGGGGTCGGCTATTTTGGCTGCAATCCCATGAGGAGATCTTTAGCCGGAATGGCTGAGGAAGCAGCCCTGGGATATGACAATAAATTTGATGCAATCGCATGGTTTGAAGTAACAGCTGACAACGATATCATTCTTCATTCACCCAAAGTGGAGATGGGACAAGGAATCTTCACGGGGATGGCCCAATTGGTGGCTGAAGAATTGGGTGTAAGCATAGGAAAAATTAAAGTAGTCCATGCCTCGTCAATGAACAGACCTGTTGACCCAAGATCTACAGGGGGTAGTGATACCATTTCCGGCTTGTGGGTTCCTTTGAGAGAGTTGAGTGTAAAAATGAGGGTGATGCTACTCGAAAATGCCTCCAAAATACTAGGAGTTGCTACAAGCAGCCTGAGCATTGGAGATGGCGTAATCAGCGGTGGCGACAAATCCATCAGCTTTGGAGAGATCGTCAGCCAGGCAACTGAATGGAACGAACCCAAAAAAATCACCCTAAAAAGCAAAAAGGACTTCAAAGTCATTGGTAAAGCCATTCCAAGGGTAGACCTTGAGCCCAAGGTCATGGGAGATCCCATTTTTGGGATAGATGCAGAAATGCCGGATATGCATTATGGAGTCATAGTCCGTCCTCCCAAAATTGATACCGTATTCGAAAGTGCCGATTTCTCCAAAGCCGAGTCCATGCCTGGAGTCATCAAAGTAGTACAGGAATCAGACTTTGTAGGAGTCATAGCCAAGAGTAAGACCCAAGCAAATCTGGCCGCCCAAGCCATTGAGGTAAAGTGGAAGACCAACAAAGTTTGGGAACAAAAAGACATCGAAGAAATCATCAAAGTTGGTAAAGGCAAGCCAGTAGAAATTCAGAAATCTGGCTCCCCAAAAAGAATCCTCAATGGAGATGATGTCATTACCTCAGAGTATTCTTCTCCCATCGGTGCGCATGCACACCTGGAGCCCAATGGTGCAGTGGCATTTGTAGAAAAAGACAAGGCCATAATTAAAATATCTACCCAAGTCCCTAAATTTACCCGAACAGAAGTGGCCAAGACTCTTGACTTGAAGGAAGAACAGGTAGAAATTCAGCCTACCTTCCTTGGGGGTGGATTTGGAAGAAGGTTACATACTCCCAATGCCATGCAAGCCGCTCTTTTGTCCAAGGCTGTAGGTAAACCGGTTCATGTTTTCTTTAGCAGAAAGGACGAATTTCAGCATGACACCTTCCGTCCACCAACTCACCATGTTTTAAAAGGTAAACTGGGAGAAAATGGACTCATTGAAGCCATTGAGCACCACGTATCCAGCGGTGATGTTGCATTTGGGTCGGTATTGTTCCCACAAGCACTTGAGAATGTTTTTGGTGCAGACGTTGGTGCATGGAGAGGGGGTATGATCCAGTACAGGGCCATCCCGAATTTCAGTGCAACTTCATGGAGGGTAAAATTGCCTTTCGCTACTAGTTGGTGGCGAAGCCTTGGGCTGCTTGCGAATACCTTCGCAATTGAGAGCTTCATAGACGAACTTGCGGACAAAGCAGGAAAAGACCCGGTTGAGTTCCGACTGGCACAGATCAAGGATGATGAGCGGGGCCGGAGGCTCAAGGCAGTCATCGAGGCTGCAGCGAAAAAAGGTGAATGGGGCAAGAAGATGCCTGAGGGAAGGGCGCAGGGATTTGCAGCTTCTACAGATGCCAATACCCCTGTAGCTCAAGTGGTTGAAGTTTCAGTGGAAAACAATCAAATCAAAGTTCACAAGGTGACCTGCGCCATCGATCCTGGAATGGCCATCAACCCTGATGGTATCAAGGCCCAGTGTGAAGGAGCCATCATCATGGGAATTAGTGCTTCCATGTTTGAGAAAATGGAAGTCAAAAATGGAGCCTTGACCCCAACGATCTATGGAGCCTACAAAATGGCCAGGATGAGGCATGCACCCAAAGAAATAGACGTAGTCATATTGGAAGGGGCTGATAAGCCCTCAGGTGTGGGCGAACCTCCACTCGGCCCTATCGGGGCAGCGATCGCAAACGCTGTATTCAAATTGACTGGAAAGCGATTGAGAGACATGCCTTTTAAGCTTACTTAAGATAAATTTTTGGTGAATGAGAAAGGGTCAATCTAGATTTGGGTTGGCTCTTTTTCTTTTCAAATAACTGTGCCCCTAATCTTGTTATACAGATATTTCAGATATATTTATTGTGTAATTCGTAGATAAATGAGCAACAAAAAGCAGGAGTTAATTCAAAAATTGGCAGATGATTTGGAAGGCACCATTGAAGTAGTTTTAGAACTTTCAAAGCATGATGAAAAGATGCATGAGCGATTTTTGCATCAAAAAGGAATGTTAAATGACCTAAAAGATCCTGATGTCATTATAGCTGATCTGGCAAGGGTCCTCCGAAGGCTTGGGAAAGACCTTGATGGGGTTGAAGGTGAAGTTCTTGGGCATATTTTTATCAGCAGAAATAGAATTAGGATAGCCATTAGCAGGTTAATCAAGGAGTTAGACATATAAAAAGTAGAAAGGGGCCAGAGGCCCCTTATTTATTCAATAACCAATACTTTTTTCCAGTAAAGTTTCCCATCAGTCATTTCCACTCCTAAAGAATAAAGCCCTGGGGGTAAATCAGCCAGCTCGATTCTAATTTTTGATTCCGGAACCTCAAAAGCAGCCTTAAATACTTCTTTTCCTACTCCGTCATAAAAAGAAATGGATTTTAGGTTTCTTAATCCTTCTTCAACTTCTACCCAAATGACATCTTTTATAGGGTTGGGATGGATCGATAACTTTCCTTCCAGATTACCTTCAAGTCCTACGGGGATGAAATTCAGGGGATCAGAAACCCTCGAACAACCATTGGCAAAAGTCACTTCCACCGTATAATCTCCTCCGATGGTTGGCATAATGCTTTGGCTGGTATCGTTGACGAGTGCCAGGCCATTAACAAACCACTGATAGGAAACTCCTACAGGATCGGCTGTGAGACTTTGCTGATTTTCAATGATGCTCACCGCAGGAGCTTCATTGATTTGGACTTCTACCCCAGCACTTTCACAAGTAACTCCATAAACCATATGAACGACCAGGTGATCCAAACCACCCGAAACTTCTCCTGCCCCCGTCAATAGAGGCAGATACTCAGGACTATTTACCTGGACTGTATCTTCATTCCCCAAAGATCCACTCACATTTCTACCCCAACCAAAAATCGAATTATCTTCCAATTGGACGAAGGATTGAAATTCTCCAGTAAACACCAACTGTCCTTTGGGTGCCGAAGACAACTCCACAGGTACGAATTGATCGCTGAGATTATCCAATCCTAGTTGTCCTTGATCATTGCCACCGCTTACATACAATTTCCCACTTTCTCCCAGGAATAAAGAATGTACAGCACCTGCTGCAATATCAACTATGTTTTCTGGGAGCTTTATTTTTAATGGAATGAAGGAAGAACTCAGGGTATCCAGGCCCAACTGACCTCTGGAATTGCTTCCCCAGCCATAAACTTCTCCATTGGTAGTCAAGGCCAAACTGTGATTCTGCCCTGCTGCGACATCCTGAACATTGGACAGAGAAATCAACTGAGGTGTATTTTTATTCAAAATGCTGCTATCTCCCAACTGACCTTCAAGATTTTCTCCCCAAGTATAAAGCTGTCCCTGGTTGTCAATGGCCATGGAATGATTTGCACCACTTTCGACCTGTTGAATGTTGGCAAGGGTTGGGATTTCAAATGGAAAGCTACTTACGGCATTGTTGCCAAGGCCGAGTTGACCTGCTCGGTTGTCGCCGAAGGCGAAGACCTTTCCTCCTTGGGTCAAAACGAGGCTGTGCAAGAAACCCGCTGAAACTTCTCTGGCGAGACTCAAACTGGGAACCTCCTGCGGAGCATTCCTGTCTATGAAACTTCCATCTCCCAGTTGGCCAAAACTATTGTCGCCCCAGGCGAAGACCTTACCGTCCAGCGTAGCAATCAGGCTGAAAGCCTGCCCAGCATCTACGTCCGTGACTATCTGATTTCCTGTCGCAGGCTCCAGCAACTCTCTATCCAGATTGCTGGTATCGCCCAACTGCCCCTGGGCATTTTTTCCAACTGTCCATGCTTCTTCTTCTCCTCCCTGTACTGTCCCAATGGTGTACAATCCTGCTTCGACCACATCAAGTGAATCATCCCTTTCGCCGATCAACTTTTCGCCATCCAAAAACCACTGTAATTGGCCTATTGCAGCAGTTTTTAATACCAATTCTTCACCTTCGCAAATTGCGATTGGCCCTCCAGGAGTGATGTCAGCGACTGGAATTACCCTGAAATATACTTCTTCATCTGCCCTTTGGACACAACCCGAAGCCAGATTGGTTCCGGCAAAGGTAGCTATGCTACCATCCGAAATGTTATTGAGTGATAGACTTGAGTTGGAACTGCTGGCCCCCTGGCTCTGGCCATTGATGAAGAACTCATACGAATCAGCACCAGAAGCATCCAGGCTAACAGGATCTCCTTCACAGAGAAGGTTGCCAGGATTACTGACCAGCCCAAGATTCAGTTTTGTTACCTGGAAATTCAGGGAGACATTCGAGTTGGTAAAGCATTCCCCAAAAGCACCTCTGGCAGAAATAATGTCTCCATTTTCCAATTCTGTAAGCCTTATAGAATTATTGGAATCAGGGCCGGAAATACTGAAACCATTTTGGAAAAACTCATAAATGGATGCACCATTAGCCGTAACTGTGATGGTATCCTGAAAACAAATAGAAAGAGAAGGATCTGAACTTTGGAGACCTACCTGGGTTGGAAAATCATTTACAATTACCTGAAAAGAAGTATCCCCAGGAACCATACAGTCATTGTTGATCCCCAAAACGGAAATCACTTGTCCATTGCTCAAGGATGGAAAAGTAAAGCCTGGATCAGTAGAAGCTGGTCCCTGGGCTAGCCCATTTATCAAGAATTGATATTGGGGAGCGCCTGAGCCAAGTACAGATAAGCTGTCTCCCACACAAATCTCTGCATCACCAACAATACCCAAACTTGGATTTGGCCTTGCGTCTACAAAGTAGCTGAAACTGGTATCCGCACTTGCCTCACACACGCCCAAGGAACCTACCACCGTAACGGTTTGATTGGCTCCCAGCGAATCTGTCGCATAACTTGCCAATGGTCCAGGTCCCTGCGCAGAAATGCCGTTCACAAAAAATTCATAGCTTGACGCTCCATTGGCGGTGAAAGTCAAAGTGTCCCCCTCACAAAGTCGGTCGTTCAAGTCATCACTCACAAATCCAACCACTGGACTGGGCAGGACTGTAAAATTATAAATACCACTCGTATCTGGACAATTTTGGGTGGAATAGCCAATCAACTGAACACTCTGGCCATTTTGCAGGGAATCTGTTTGGTAAATGTTATTCAATGAAGGGGCGGCCAGGCTTTGGCCATCCAGGAGGAATTCATAGGTAGCCGCTCCAGAACCCGTCAGGCTTACGCTGGTTCCTGAACAAATACTGGTATCGGGATCGCTGCTTAAGAGGTTTACCTGGGGGGCAGGATTCACAGTCAGAGAAATGCTATTGGGCGCATCCGCCTGACAATTGCCTAGGTATCCCCTCACCATCACCACTTGTTGGTTTTGTAGGCTATCGGTTGTATAAGTAGGGCTTGAAGTCGGGGCTCCAAGAGAAATTCCATCCAGGAAAAACTCGTAAGTCCCAGCACCTGAACTGGTAAAAGTAAGCAATTCGCCTTCACATATATTCAAGTCAGGGTCTGAAACAGCCAGACTTACTACGGGAACCGGATCAATGTTAAAAGTCAATGCATTCGAAGAGGTATCAGAACACCCATTTAGCAATCCAACTGCCCTGACAAGCTGTCCATTTTGTAAATTGGGGAATACAATTGAATCAACCGCAGTAGAAGGTCCCTGAGGAAAACCATCGAGTAAAAATTGATAGGTAGCAGCTCCATTTGCAAATACCTTCACAGTATCGCCTTCACATAAATTTTGGCCACTTTGGCTGCTGGAGATCACAACATTTGGCAATGGATTTACCTGCACCTGAATGCTGTCTGTACTGATTCCCTCACATCCATCTGTGTATCCTTTCAGGGTGATTATCGGATTTCCCGGGGGAAGGTTGAGCCCTATTTGCCCGAAAATACTGGGTGCTCCTTGCGATACCCCATTTACAAAATACTCATAGGAGTTGGCACCCACCCCTGCAAAGTTTACAGTCTCTCCTTCACAAAAGACATTCCCACTGCTTACCTTAAACAAGCTCACGACAGGTAAAGGCTTTATGACAAAATCCAGTTGTTGGGGAGCGTTAGCCGTACACCCCATAGTATTTCCAGCTACAGTAATGACATCTCCTGTCTGCAAATTGGTTAGAGTCAAGGTATTGGATGGCGAGAAGCCTCCCAAAGCGATTCCGTTCTGGAAGAATTGGTAGGAAGTAGCCCCTGAAGCAATAAACAGGATAGGATCTCCTGCGCAGACACTATCGGGAGAAGTTGTGGACAAGCCGACGATTGGCAGGTCGATTACTTCAAAATCAAAGACAGCCGAGGTATCAGCACAGTCTCCCAAAAAGCCGATCACCTGCACCCTGTCCCCATCATTCAATGTATCAGTTACATAGGTATTGTTGCCTGAAATCGAGCCAATTGTCTGTCCATTTAGCATAAATTGATAGGCACTCGCACCTGAAGCGATGAAGCTCACCTGATCACCCCGACAGATACTCGTATCAGGATCGGTGCTGCTTATCAGGGTATTAGGCGTAGGGTTTACCGTAAATGGTAGGAAGTTAAACACATTGGTACAGCCCTGAGAAGTCCCTTCCACAGAGACTACTCCATTATTCTGAATGGATGTAGTAGTAAAGATATTGATGGGACTCAATGCTTGCTGAGAAACCCCATCAATGAAGAACTCATAGCTGGTGGCTCCACTTGCGTTGAACCTTACAGGCTCTCCTTCACAAATGATCCTGTCCAGATCGCTGCTCACCATTCCAATACTTGGCAATGGCAATATATTCAGTGCCACACTATCATTGCTAAGTGCCCTGCACCTCGTGCTTAAGTCCTGGCCTTCAACCTTGATGACCTGGCCTGGCGACAGGGAAGTAGTCAAAAATGTGCTGTCAGTTGAAGGAAAGTTTTGTGATAAGGTATCAATGAACCACTCATAAAGATCCGCCCCATCGGCAAGCACAAGGATCGAATCGCCTGCACAAACTGTATTTGAGCTTCCGGTATAGGTCAATTGAATGTTGGGTCCAGGAATAACCTTGTACGTAGTTGTATCGCTACTCGCAAGGCAACCAGACACAATCGCCGTTGCATAAACCTGATCTCCGTCCTGAATCAGGGCTGTTGTAATTTCATTAGCGGTACCTGTGCTTATGATGTTGCCATTGATATAAAATGTATAATCTGTAAGGGTCGTATCGGCTATTCGAAGGGTAACAGATTCTCCTTGACAAAACTCGAAATCCGGTTCACTGGTAGCCAGATTAATGGTAGGCTCCCTTACCTCGAGGGTATCCTTAAAGGTATCTGAACATCCATTGGTAAATGTACTTTGTAGGGTAACAGGGTAATCTCCACCTTCGCTATACTTATGTCTAGGATTGGCTAGGAAAGAAGAATCTCCATCTCCAAAATCCCAAATGAAACTCAAATCGTTGGCATTTCCACTAAATGCCGTAGAAGTTGAAGTAAAACTTGCCGAGTCTTCCACACAAATACTCCCCAAAGCAGGAAATGAAGCTGTAGTAGCAGGCGTTGCACTAAAATTAAAACCCTGGTTCTGCCCTTCATCGGTACTGAAGAAAACCAATTCATTGGCTACGCCAGCACCTCTGTTCAAGTTTACCGCCTGAATATTCATACATTCCCCATCAAATTGAGAGCCTGTAGCAAGGGTAATTCCACTGCTAACTGTGGGTAGAAATGAAGCCAGAGAAATGCTGTCTTCACAGGTTCCCACAGCCCTGAAGTTCCCGTTGACTGTCTGTGTCCCTCCGACGGGAAGTACGACATCTGAACCTGCAGCCAGGGTCAGGTTATTGAAGGTATTATTTGCATTTACCTGGGTATTGCTGCCCTCGGTGGGTAAGAGGGTTAAGTTGTGATAGGTCTCTCCATTCCCATAGAAAAAGGTCTGACTCTTAAATCCTCCCAAGAAGATCTCTGATGTCCCGGCATCAAAGGTCAAACCTGAAACCACGTCCAGGATAAACCAACTAAAAAACATCTCTATCCTTGAAGCTCCTAATCGAATTACCTTTGGCTCCAATGTAGCCAGGAAGAAGGTCCCAGCCTGAATATCATTGTCGCCTGTAAGGAAGGTGCCTCTTGTAATCACAATACTAGAAAGGGTATCCAGTATAAGATTTCCGACAAGTTCGAGCGTATCGGTATTGTTCTCTGCCAAAAGAGAAATGCTGGTATTCAGGCTTAGGTTTTGGGTTTGAAAAATGGATCGGCCGCTATTTGGGCGGAAGGTCATCTGTGTTGCCAAGCCTAATTTATCCCAGTTCATATTCGGACTAAGGCTCACATTTCCAGAAGGATAGAGGTCTCGGATTTGGAAAAAAGTGGGGCTTAGGTTAGCAGCAGACCAATCCATGTCATTGAAAAAGGCAGTGATGTCTCCAAAAACGGTATCTGTAGCAGCAACAAATGAATTACCATCGAAGATTACATTATCCCCGATTCCTGGGATACATATCCCTGCAGTTCCTCCAGAGGTCGTAGACCAATTTGCAGGATCTGACCAATTCCCCTGGCCTCCAATCCAGTAGAAATCTCCCCCACCAGCTGCCCCCGTAATGGTCCAACCGTCTGTCTCGTTGAAGCCCTCGCTATTAGTCGCGGTATAAGTAACACCACCAGTTGTATCTGCGATCAACTGAGTGATGTAGGCATTGTTGATGTTAACTGCTGGAAAACCTTGTTTTTGAAGCGTGGCCGCCAGGGTTCCTGGTGAGACAGATTGCAGAAAAACAGGGGCATCACAACTGCCATTTGCAACAATGGAATCAACAAGCTGCGTGGTATAATTTTCAATAGCCAAAGTAGCTCCCGGATCTATCGAGATCAGGCTGAATTGATTGCTTCCCAAAAGTTCGGTGAAGCTGTTTTGCAGGATCAAAGCCCCATACTGAAGGCTGTCTCCTTCGAATACGACTCCTTTTTGGCTGGGGTCAGTAAGCGTAAAGGAAGTCCCGCTTACGTCTATGTTTCCAATAATGGTGCTCCTTGTTCGCCAAACAGTATCGGCTCCCGTCAGCAAAATTTCTGAACCTGTTAATGTAAGTGTTCCTGCTGTTAAAGCTCGATCAATTCGCTCAGCACGGAGATATCGACTATTAGAAACAACATTACCTGATTCAATATTTATAGACCTTTCTCCTATCAGGCTATCCTGTAAGGTGTAAGTAGATCCCAGGAAGAATATTTCACCTGGAATACTCAATTGGGCAGTTCGGATATCCCCCAAACCAGTGAATCTCAGATTACCTGAAAAACTAAAGTTTAGCAAAGCTGATAGGGTCAAAGATCCAGATACATCCAATCTTTCAGCAGGCCCTATCAAGCTGGCATTTTCATCCATGCCTGACCAATCCATATCGGCACAGTAGCCATTTTTATCCAGATTTACGCTTTGCCCAGGAATTGAAAAAGAATTGGCATCAAAAACTACATTGTCCAGCGGTCCGGGTATACAACCATTAGAAGTACCCCCTGAAGTGCTTGCCCAGTGGGTAGGATCGGTCCAATCTCCTGCATCATTGATCCAGTAGTAAGTGCTGGTGCTTGTGGGTGCCGTAATGTTCCAGGCTCCTGTTACATTGCCATCATCAAGGGATTGGGTAAGGCTAATGGCATTGCCATCAAGCTTGAGGTCTTGAATCCTGACAAAGCTCAGTGTAGATCCAGCTCCATTTGCCCTTATATATCCTTGCGTCCCGGCGATAGTCGATCCCAGCTCGATATAGTTGCCACAACTTCCACTTCCAGAAATAGAATTGACATTCAGATAGGCCTCCATATTTGGGACCAGTTTCAAGTCAGTCCCCGCAGCTAAATTCAAAGATTGGATATCGGCTCCGTTCTCAACCACAACTGTAGTTGAGGGGAGAAAAACCTCTCCAAGGCTTCCGTTGACGCTGTCTGATTTAAAAAATAAAGTGTCATTTCCGGTGTAAGTGAAGGTCAGTTCTATCTGATCCGCTGTCAGGTTAGTCGCATCTCCCCCTACTTGCCAGGCTGTACCAGCCCCTGAAATCCTGATGATGGCATTGTCGAGGTCAAGACTCCTTTGCAATGAAAATGAAACACCAGATGAAATTGTTGAGTCTACTGGATCTTCTACCCGAAATGTGAGAGCAAAAATACTATCTCCAAAAAATTCCAGGCTACCTTGTTGGAAAAAGATGTCCCTGCTGGTTTTAAAATCATCCTGTAGCTGCCATAGACCCTGCCCATTAAACACACATTCATTGTTCAAAGTAAGCCCAAATAGGTAAATATTCGCGGTATCCAGGTTGGTAGCTGCCGTATCTGTGGTAGCTCCATTAGCAAAAAGTAGTAATCCAGCATATCCCCAATTTAGGGAATTGTTAAGTATAAAATCATCCTGTACATTTAGGGTATCTCCTGACAAGCCTGTAAAAGAAGGGGAAAAGCCCACTCCAGTGAAGTCAATGGACAAACACTCAGCATAGCTTGTGTCTACCATTACAACCTGAGCAGGGGCTGTGAAGGAATTTCCATCAAAGAAAACCCTATCGGCAGGGCCAGGGATGGAATCGTGGAAGGTAGTTCCCCCTGAAGTCGTTGCCCAGTGGCTGGAAAAATCAGTCCAGTTTCCACTGCCATTTACCCAGAAGAAATCTGCCGCCAAGCTACTATTGAGAGTTATGACCTGACAGAGGAGAATCGTGAAAAAGAATTGGATAGCTTTCATTAGGGCTTTTTTGGGGTTAAAATGTAAGATTTTGAATGATTCCAGCTGTTTAAGAAACTGGAATTTGAAGAAAATGGGAATGGCAACCTCAACTAAATGAATAGATTTTCACTAGCCAAACAAGCAGAAAATTTATTTCTTAACTTTCAAAGCAAAATTCTCTATATATTAACTAGCCTTCAAATCGAAATTTCCTGTCATCAAAATTGTCATTTTTTGGCATTAAAATTTTGATATTTCGGGAATTCTATGATCTAAACAATCGACTAACCAAAATCCCTATCCCATGAAGTCCCAAATGCTTTTATTAAGCTTTTTGCTATTGTTTGCCCATTCTTTTGCCCAAGAACCAAGAATGGTAGCCAAAACTAAGGCAAGCCTAACACCACCGGAACATTTTAAGGTAGCAGAACAGTTTTATGGGTTTATCCATGGAGAATCCTCTTCTACCATTTTAATTCAGGAATTGGAAGGCACATCTTATTTGCTCCTGAAGCAAGGCATGACACCCGAATATTTTGCTTCTCAGGGCTTTACTTATATCAGCGCTGAAGACATTATTACGACTTCCGGCCTAAAAGGCATCCTGTATAGAATGAGTTTCACTGTACAAGAAACGGAATTTGAACGCCTAATGCTATTCGCAGGAGATTACCATCAGACGTTTTGGCTCGTCGGCAATTATCCAAGCATGATCAAAGAGCAAATGTTTGAAACCATGAAAAATAGCCTCCTTACCCTCAAGCCCTAACGACTGCGATGATGAAACACTACTTTGACTACCCAAAAGGAATGCACGATTCCATTTGGAAAATATTATTTCTGGCCATATTCCTAATTGGGAGCCTTCAAGGCTTTTCACAAAGCACTTCTGTTCAGCGGCAAGCAAAATTTGAATCGCTGAATCAAAACATGTGGGGCCCTGGTGGAGCACTCTTCCAACTGAACATCAACCAGGAACTTTTCAGGTTAGATTGGGATGAAAATACTTCCATAGGTGGCATCACCACCATACTTGGATCACAGTTTGGTGCAAGGCTTTCTGCCTCCACATGGGGAGATATTGGAGCCAGATTCTATCTCGATAGCCTGACCACGGGTGATGTATCGGTTAAATATCCAATCCGGGTAACCTATGATATTCCCGCAAATGGCAACATCGACAAAGGAAGCCTTGTCAGAATCAATACATCCTATGACGTAGAAAATGGCTGGGAACTCTCTACCAACCATCCTTTCCCTGGTAGGATGGGAATGGATTTCTGGTTTGGTATGGGGATTAACGTAGAATTGGCTATCTGTGTATTTTCTTGTTTAAATATACCCGTCATTCCCAACATTAGTCTCCCTGTTCAAACCATAAACATTTTTCAGTTAAGTCCTTCACAAGCGCAAATTCTCGGACCTGTTATTCCCTTTACAAATGACCTCTGTACTTCTGGGATTTGTGTACCGGGAACAGTCATTTTTGGACAACCTGCAATAACTATCCCTGACAACAAATTCGGAATTTCCGGTAGCCTGATCATGCCCTATACACCCACAACAGACAGGCTGGGGGCTGACAAATGCCTTTACGCAGAAGGAGATTCAGTCTACATTACCCTTAGCCTGGACATTCTGGGTTTTGTAAGTAATTTTATTCCTCCACCTGCAGGACCGATCATTGGAAGCCTTAGCAATACCTTTACCCTTCCTTCTCCTTTTGGAAATGTATATGGAGCTTCAATTTGGTACAATATATTTACGGCAAGTTTTGATGTGGTAAACAACCATATTCAAGAGTTTGCCTTCAAACCGACCGTCTATACACGGATGGACTTACCCCTCCCACTAGACTATCAGGTAATCAATCCAAATAGTGGAACTGTCATAAGTTCAGGAACAGACAGCTCCGTTACCTTTGTAGTTGGCAACTCTCTGGAACTTCGATTCCCTTGCCACTATGAAAACCTGGAAGTCAGCCCTACACTTGGTCTGAGAAATACATTCGCTAACAATACCTACGATCAGATTGAGTTTTCACTGGCTTTTTCTGCCCTTGAAGTGGGCTTTGATCTTCCTCCGATTACAATTGTTCCGAGGATTTGTTTTCCTGAAATTTGTCTCAATATTCCCTATCCCTGTCCTACATGGTCAAAACCCTGGAGGTGGTGCAGCTCAAGGCAATGCACACCTGCTTTCTGTACACCTGCAGTAAGATTTGGAGGAATTTCCTTTGGAATTGGACCCCTATGGGAAGAAACCATCCCACTCGGAGCACTTGGACCGATCACATGGTTCAATGATTCATGGGAAATGACAGGCTTCAGAGATACATCTGTGGCACCCTTTCAACTGTTTTCACGGCCCTACACCGCAAGCATGGACAGTGTCCCGATTGCATGCTTTGGAGACAGTACGGGACAACTTAACCTAAGTATTCTGAACGGGATTACGCCCTTTTCATTGGCGTGGTCAGATGGAAGCAATACGAGCAGCAATACCCGAACCATTTCCCAAGGAGGCCTGCCAGCAGGCCCTCAGTTTGTAACTGTTACAGACGCAAACGGATGTGCTACCCTTGCCTCCACCTACGTTACAGAGCCTGTTTCTGCGCTCGAAGTTCTGGAAGAGCTTCCCCAAAATGTCCTTTGTAATGGCCAGGCAAATGGAAGCATTGACATGACACTTACCGGGGGCACTACGCCCTACACCTTTGCATGGTCAAATGGTGCTACAACCGAAGACCTTTCAAACCTGACAGCAGGAAGTTATTCAGTTACTGTTACAGATGGAAATGGATGTATCATTACTGAAACCATCGAGATTTCTGAGCCTACAGTAACAACTGTTCAATCGCTGAGCACTCCTGTAAACTGCTTTGGTGGGCAAGATGGTTCGCTTGATGTATCGGTAAATGGAGGAACAGAACCTTATTCTTATTCCTGGTCAAATGGCGCTTCTACACAAGACCTTCAAAGTGTGGCTGCCGGAATTTACGACCTGACCATCACAGATGGAAATGGATGTATCACTCAACAGAGTTTCCAGGTAGTTGAACCTTTGGCTCCCGTTAGTTTGACCTCAATATTGAACGAGCCTACTTGTTATGGCTCTACGAACGGCAGCATTTCAGTGAACACCGCAGGTGGTACTGCGCCTTACAGCTACCAGTGGATTACAGGAAGCAATACGGTCCTAAGTGCTGATAGTGCCAATATCCAAAACATTGGAAGCAATACTTACAGGCTGATCATTACAGATGCCAACAATTGTGTCTTCACAGACAGCTTTGCGATCAACCAGCCTGATTCTATTGCACTGGAAGCTCTCGCCACTGATGTCAATTGCTTTGGACAATCGACAGGAAGCATTCAAATCACAAATAATGGGGGAACCCAACCATATACTTACCTTTGGTCAAATGGAGCTACAAGCAGGAACCTGAACAACATTCAGGCTGGAAGCTATCAATTGACCCTCACAGATGGCAATGGATGTAGCAAGTCGATTTCCTCTGTCATTGTCCAACCGGACACAAGCATTTATGTAGAATTTCAGACGCAGGCTGTTTCCTGTTTTGGTGGTCAGGATGGATCAATCAGCCTAAATGCATTTGGGGGAACTGCTCCATATTCATACGCTTGGTCGAATGGGTCGGGAAGTGCGAATCAAAGCAATCTTGCAAGTGGAACCTACACCGTCACCATTACAGATGCCAAGGGCTGTATGTTTGTTGAGAGCATTTCCATTACCCAACCACCAAGCCCTATTACGGCACAAGAACTAATCACCGCAGTCTCATGTTTTGAAGGGGGGGATGGAAGTATTTCTATTCAAACCAATGGTGGAACAGCCCCTTATTCATACCAATGGACAGACTCTGACGGCCAGGTCTTCAATCCTGATAACTCAAGCATTAACTCACTCCGTGCGGGAACATATTTCTTAAGAATTACTGATGCGAAGGCTTGTAGCCTTGAAGAAAGCTATGTAGTGACTCAGCCTGACTCAATCAGGATGATTGTCAACTCCTCGGACATCAGTTGTTTCAATGGAAATGATGGAAGTATTCAAACCTTTGCTACAGGAGGCAACCAGCCCTATACATATTCATGGAATAATGGATCTACAGCCTCTAACCTTAGTCTTTTGGCAGCAGGTACCTATGAGTTAACATTAACGGACTCCAAGGGTTGTAGCAAAGAATCCAGCATCACCCTTAATCAACCTGCAACAGCAGTACTTGCAGAGGCTAGTAAGGTAGATGTCAGTTGTTTCCAGGGCAATGACGGAAGGGCAGATGTTTTAGCAAATGGTGGAACAGCTCCATATTCCTATCAGTGGAGCCGTGGAGATACCGACTCATACATGGCAGATGTAAGCGCAGGAACTTATACCGTTGTGGTTACAGATGCCAATGGCTGTACAGCCCAATCCGGTGTGGTCATTGACCAACCTCAAAGCGCGTTGTTGGCCAGTTTCTCCGAACAGGAAGATGTGTCCTGCTTCGGAGGAAGCGATGGGAGCCTTAGCGTAAGCATTTCAGGAGGAGTAACTCCATATACCTTCCAATGGGCTGATAGCCTGATCCAATTGAGTAATCCGGTTGAAAAACTGGAAGGACTACGCGCCGGGATTTATCAGGCAAGGGTAGAAGATGGAAGCGGTTGTGTGGTAGAAATTGATGTCAGGATCAATCAGCCCGAACTCTTGACTGCAAGCCTTGAAAAAACCAATGCCAATTGTGCCGAAGCAAATGATGGAAGCATCACGGTTAGTGTCTCAGGTGGTACGACTCCATATTCCTTCATTTGGGAAGATGGTGCATTTAGTCAAAATCGTGATGGATTAAATAAGGGTACCTATACCGTTCTGATTTCAGACGATAATGATTGTACTACCAGCCTGGAAACCACCATTGAGGCTCCTGACTCCTTAATCATCAGGCTAACCGCCAGTTCGATAAGTTGTAGAGAAGAGACCGACGGAAGTGCGCAGGTATTTGTTTCAGGTGGAACCAAATCCTACGAGTTTGAATGGTCGAATGGAGAGAATGTCGAGAAGATCGAAGACCTGGCTCCTGGTGCGTATCAAGTGATTGTAAGGGATGAAAATGGCTGTACCGCTGAAGGCAGCATCGTCGTTCCGGGATCTAATGAGCCTTGTTTCTTCATTCCAAATGCCTTTACTCCAAATGGTGATGGCAAGAACGATAGCTGGAACATTCCTTATGCCAGTCAATATCCCGACATGGAATTCCAGATCTTCAACCAGTGGGGCATGAAGCTCTTCCAGGGAAGCATAAGCGATCTCCCATGGAATGGAATGGTGAATGGAAAACTGCTTCCGGCTGCAACCTATTATTACATCATGGACCTCAAAAATGGTGAAGAACCCTTCAACGGACCTTTAACCATTGTTCGATAGCCCCCAAATACCCAAGTCATGAATCATCGAATTTTTAACATAAAAATACTGTTTATTATATCCCTGGCCTTTTGGGGCTGGGGAAATGGCTCAGCCCTTCTTGGGCAGGGGAGTTTTCCCACAGTAGCCATAACAGCTAACCAGGTATCCTGCCCAGGTGGCAGTGATGCTTCTGCCCAGGCCTTTATTTCAGGCCAGAGTCCAGGATATTCTTACACTTATCTATGGTCTACTGGAGCAACTACCCCTTCCGTGGTAGGGCTTACAGCAGGGGTATATTCGGTTACTGTAACTGAATCGCCCACAGGTTACCAGTTTTTTGACCTGGTAATCATTGCAGAACCAGATCCACTCAGCATGGATTTTGTCATCACAGATGTGCCATGCTTTGGACAGAATCAGGGAGGCGTAGACCTTACTGTTACGGGAGGTACACCTTCTTACACCTATGCCTGGACAAATTCAGGTGGGCAAAGTATTTCCAGCAGCCAGGATCTTAGTAACCTTGCAGCAGGTGTTTACAATGTCACTGTAACGGATTCAAGGGGATGCAACGCAAGCAGAAGCATTTCCATCAGTACCCCTGCAACTGCAGTTTCCAATCAGGTAACCATCACAGATGTAAGTTGCTTCCTGGGAAGTGATGGCAGGCTAAATGCCTCTGCATTCGGAGGGACTCCCCCCTACAATTATAGTTGGAATACTGGTGCCTTTACCGGACCCAATCTTTCGAATTTACCTGTAGGGACTTATACCCTTGAAGTTACCGATGCCAATGGATGTATTTCAACCAGTACCAACCTGATTACCCAACCATTTGCCATACAAACCAGTTTTACTGCCAATCAGGTAAGTTGCTTTGACGGCAGTGATGGCAGCATTGATGTGAGTGTCTCAGGTGGCACAAGCCCATACAATTATCTTTGGACCAGTTCCTTATTGACACTTGGCAATAGCCAGGACCTAAATAACTTGCCTGCTGATCAATACAACCTCACCATTACTGATGCCAATGGATGTATAGAAAACCTGAGTACCAACATTACCCAGCCTACTGAGATTTCCCCTTCTGCCGTCATTACAGCAGTAGCTTGCGCCGGAGATGCCACAGGCGCAGTCGACCTATCGGTATCAGGTGGAGTATTGCCATATCGATACGTTTGGACCAATGCTTCAGGACAACAGATAGATACTACCCAGGATATTTCGAATTTGCTTGCAGGAGATTATGAGGTCAGCATTACAGATGCAAATGGATGTATAAAAATCTTATTGGTAAGCATTACCGAACCCAGTCTTCCCCTTAGCCTGGAAGCCATCAAGACAGACGTGCTCTGTTTTGGAGAAAACACTGGAGCGATTGACCTGACCGCCCTAGGAGGCACCCCTCCCTACCAATACAATTGGTCAAATGGACTTACAACCGAAGACATTAACCAACTTCAGGCAGCCAGTTATTCGGTCGTTGTAACGGACAACAATGGTTGTACAGAAAACCTGTCCGTAGAAATCACCCAACCTTCAGCACCTATCCAGGTAAATGTACAAGTTACTCCTGCTACCTGTTATGGATTTTCAGATGGAGCCATCGACCTTGATGTGAGTGGTGGAACCCCTGTCTACGAATACAGCTGGAAAAACAGCCAATTCGCCCTGAGTTTTGTTACAGAAGACCTGAGCAACATTCAGGCAGAAACCTATTTTCTGAATTTGGTAGATGCCAATGGCTGTGTGTACCTGGATACCATCCTAGTAGATGAGCCTGATCAGTTTGTAGATTCAGTGATCCTAAATGATGTCCTCTGTTTTGGAGATAATACAGGTTCCATTGACTTCAACCTCAAGGGTGGCACCACTCCATATATCTTTCAATGGTCTAATGGGAGTTTCCAGGAAGACCTGACTGATTTGCCTGCAGATATTTATGACATACAGGTAACTGATGACCAAGGCTGTATTTTTCAAGACAGTTATACCATCACAGAACCCTTGGAAGGACTGAATATTCAGGCAAATGTAAAAGATGCCACTTGTGCTGGAGGAAGGGATGGAAGCATTAGCTACGAGGCAAATGGAGGAACACCACCTTACACCTATGTCTGGTCAAATAATTCTACCGAAGAAAATCAGTTTGACCTTGTGGCTGGGCTTTACAGCGTCCTGCTTACAGATGCCAATGGATGTACAAAAGTGGATTCATTTGAAATAAAACAACCGGACTTCTTTGATATTGAGGCCGACATCACTCCTGTAAAATGTGCTGGAGAAAGCAATGGTAGCATCAGGCTTACTAGTATCGGGGGAACTGCCCCTTACGAATTCCTTTGGAGGAATAGTGAGTTTGTACTCTTTGAAAAAGGCCAAAACCTGGAAAACTTTCCTGGAGAAACCTATACAGTCGTCATTACAGATACCTTTGGCTGCAAAGGAGAAGCCAGCTTCCTTTTACCGGAGCCGGATACCCTCAGACTCATCTACGAAAAAACAGACGTGAGCTGTTTTGGTGCCATGGATGGAATGATTGAACTGAAGCTAGAAGGAGGAACTGCTCCCTACGAATACCTTTGGAACAACCAGGAAACGGGCTCAACCCTATCCAATTTAGGTCCAGGGCTGTATGAAGTATTGATTTCTGATGCAGGAGGATGTATGGAACCCTTGGGAATCGAAATCGAAGAACCCGACCCACTGAGGCTTTTTGCAGCCATCCAACCAGCCTCTTGTATTGACAAGCCGGACGCTGTGGTAGACCTCTTTGTCTCCGGAGGAAGAAGGGGATACCAATACTTCTACAACAATGAAGAATTCTCCAACCCTGCAAATCTGCTGGGTGGTGATTACCAATTAAGGGTCATGGATCAAACAGGTTGTATGTTGGATACCGCACTTCAGGTGCCATATCTGGACGCACCTTGTCTGGTCATTCCCAATGCCTTCAGCCCAAATGGAGATGGCAAAAATGACCTCTGGCGGATCAAGGACTTGAACATTTATCCCAACCCACAAATCATAATTTTCAATCAGTGGGGGATGAAGCTCTTCGAATCCAATAGCAATCAATTCGAATGGGACGGAAATTTCGGTGGAAACCCGTTGCCTTCCCAAACCTATTACTACTTGATACGCCCAAGGTCAGACAGGGCTGAAATTTCAGGAAGCATTACCATCGTCCGTTAGTCGAATTTTCAAAAAAGATGATTACCCCAAAAAAATATAAGCCCTCATGAAAAAGTTAATTACTCTTAGCCTACTGGCCTTCCTAGCTATGGCAAGTTTTGGGCAACAAAGAGCCCTCTATTCTCAGTATATGTCCAACAAGTTCGGGATTAACCCCGGCTATGCAGGTATTGAGGACGCGGTACCGATCCATATGAGTCTTAGGCAGCAATGGGTGGGCATTGATGAAGCTCCTGTCAATCAGATGATTACTGCCGACTCTTACCTGGGTCTCAATACTGCCATTGGAGGGTCTTTCTTCAACGAAGTTACCGGACCTACCCGCAAAACAGGCCTCACTTTCGGTGCGGCTTATCACCTCTACCTCGGAGCAGGTGGGCGCAGGGGTAAAAGGTACAACGCAAGGTATCGCCCCAGCAAAGAAAGAAGAGAAGTGCTTTCTTTCGGCCTTTCAGGCATGCTATACCAACAATCATTGGGCAGGAATCAGTTGATTACAGAGGAGCCAGACGATCCAGCCCTTGAACAGGGAACCTTCAACCAACTTCTCCCGGACATCAACTTTGGCATATTTTACCAGTTCGAGGAATCATTCTACATGGGTTTTTCAATTCTGCATTTGGTACAGACTCAGCCCTACTTGACAGAATCCAGGCCGGTTCGAACCTATTACTTCAATACAGGCGTTCGCCTTCAGGCTGCACCTGATGTGGTGGTAGAACCCTCCATACTGATTCAATCCATTTCTCCACTTTGGTCATTTGGAGGGAACCTTCCTGCATACACCCTTCCATTTCAGGTGGACATCAACACCAGAGCAACTTTTGGCGAGGTATTCTGGGCAGGATTTTCTTACAGACATCAGGATGCAGTCGTGGGAATGGTTGGCCTGAAACAAGGAAAGCTGGAAATTGGCTACAGCTATGATTATACCATTTCCGCTTTGAGGCCTTTCTCTAATGGTTCACACGAAATCGGAATTACCCTAAGTGTAGGAAACGAAAGATAAAAGCATTTACATAAAATGAAGGCCTGAGTGGGAGTCAAGGTAACTGTAGTTACAAGATCTCTGCTCAGGCTTTCCTATTTTTAGCTTGAAAGTTTTGCTTGATAATCAAATTTGAGCCTGCACTTTTGATGCTCAATTTCATCCACAGAAACTCCTTATATTGATAATAAAGGACATCATGAATAAGATCTTCCCATTATTTGGCTCCCTTAAAAATTACAAAAGAGGAGATTTCAGGAGAGATCTTTTTGCAGGAATAACCGTAGGTGTTTTGCTTATCCCCCAGGGAATGGCCTATTCCCTGCTGGCAGGACTTCCTCCTATATATGGCCTGTATGCCTCTACCTTACCGATTATCATTTATGCACTATTGGGTACTTCTCGGCAACTTTCGGTCGGGCCTATGGCCATGATTTCCTTACTTGTGTTAAGTGGGGTCAGCCAACTGGAAAGCAGTGGCCCTGAAGAATACCTTCAATACACCATTTTATTGGCCTTAATGGTAGGAATCATGCAGACCCTGATGGGCTTCCTAAAATTGGGCTTTCTGGTCAATTTTCTATCAAGACCTGTGATCACAGGGTTCAATAATGCAGCCGCCATCATCATTGCCCTAAGTCAGATGAAACACCTCCTGGCCATTGAACTTCCCAGAGGAAAAACACACGAACTCTTCATAGGAATCTTTGAGAACTTTCAGGATATACATTTACCCAGCTTTGTCATGGGTTTGGTGGCCATTATCTTACTTTATTCCCTCAAAAAAATCAACAAACAAATTCCAGGCCCTTTAATTGTGGTATTTTTGGGAATCATGCTTGTCTACCTGGGAGGATGGGATGAAAAAGGCATTCTGATAATCAAGGATATTCCGGAAGGACTTCCCTTCATCGTCTTACCAAAATTCAACCTGGAATCCATTGAAGCCCTTCTCCCAACTGCTGCTGTGATTTCTATAATTGGATTCATGCAGTCAATAGCAGTGGCAAAAGCCATTCAGGACAGGCACAGAAATTACGAGATCACGCCCAATCGAGAATTGATTGCCCTGGGATTTTCCAATATTGGAGCTGCGCTATTTAGTTCTTTCCCTGTTTCAGGTGGCATGTCTCGTAGCGCCGTAAATGACGATGCAGGTGCCCAAACAGGTATCGCATCTATCATAGCAGCTATATTGGTACTGCTTACCCTACAATTTTTTACCACATACTTTTATTACCTGCCATACACTATCCTTGCAGCGCTGATCATGGTGTCTGTAATTGGTATGGTAAATATCAAGGAAGGCAGGGAACTGTGGCGAACCAACCGGGTGGACTTCTTTCTCTTTATAGTTACGGCATTGGCAACACTTTTCTGGGGAATAGAACAAGGCATCCTTTTGGGAATTGGCCTTTCTCTCATCATGGTGTTCTACAATGTTTCCTACCCCCATGTAGCCGAACTGGGCTGGGTACCTGGAACCAAGGAATATCGCAACCTGAAGAGGTTTTCAAATCTTGAAACCTATGAGGAAGTCCTTATCATGCGTTTTGATGCTCCCCTTTACTTTGCCAACCTGAATTATTTTAAGGAAAAACTAGCCAAATACCTTGAAAAAAAACCCAATGCCCATCACGTTATCCTGGACTTTAAACCTGTGAACCATATTGATTCCAGTGCCATTTATATGATGAAAGACCAGATCAAAGTCATGGGAGAAAAAGGGATCAAGCTATATTTTGCGGATGTTAAAGGACCTGTCAGGGATATGCTCAAAAGTACAGGAATCATGGACATGATCGGCGAGGATAAAATCTTTCTGAATGTTCACAAAGCAATCCAGCGCATTCAGGGAAATGAAGAAATTCATTCACACCCCTATGCAACCCAAAGTTTTAAATGATCCATTGACCCATATATGACAAAATTCTAATGTAACAATTGTCACAAGCCTTGATGTATGAATCAATTATGTTAGAATTTAAGTAGTTGAGCATATTGAATTCGGGATCTTTTGGAGTCAGTTTTTTCAAAAGCCAAGGAAAAAATGTAGATAAAGTGGTGCTACATCGAGGCTTTTTGACGCTGGATTTTGAGAAAAATAGCTCAAAGGATGCCGAAATGAGATTACTCGACTACTTAATTATACATGTGTTGAACGAGAAAATCCAGAATTTTGTCACCGAGCAGAAAGGTAGAGATTCACATCTTGGCAAGCTAATTTCATAACCCATGGTTATCGCCCATTTCTGTCTGATAAGCGAATTTCCTTTGAAATCCTCGATTTTATGACAAAATTCTGAAAGACTTCCTACTACATGAAAAAGAAATCATCAATCGGTATAAACGAACTATACCAAAAATACCCGGAGGAGGCAGACAAACTACTCTGGGGCAGAGAAAGCAACAAGAACTCAAGAAGGGGCTTCTTAAAAAAAGGAGCTTTGATGTTTATGGGGTCAATTTTAGGAGGGAAAGTGGTTTTTGGAGAACATATGCCTGCAAATTTGATCCCTGCAGGAATATTTGACTTACAAGATGGCCCCATTCAAGGGAAGCATCCGGGCCTATTGGTTCTCAATGACCGTCCGGTAAATGCAGAAACACCTGCCCATCTATTGGATGATTTTCAGACCCCCGCTGATGTTCTTTTTGTTAGAAATAATGGCATTCCTCCCCAAAACATCAACCCACAAAGCTGGACCCTTAGCATTGAAGGAGAATCTGTCAATCAAAAGAAAACATATACCCTGGAAGAACTCAAATCCAGGTTCCAACATTACTCTTATCACCTGACCCTTGAATGTGGGGGCAATGGGCGCTCCGAATTCAATCCGCCAGCCAAGGGAAATCAATGGACGACAGGTGCTGTTGGCTGTCCAAAATGGACTGGGGTTCGACTGAAGGACGTCCTTAATGACGTTGGGATTAAGTCAGATGCAGTCTACATAGGATATTATGGAAAGGATACCCACCTGAGTGGTGATCCTGACAAAGTGGTAATTTCCAGAGGCGTTCCCATTTCCAAAGCCATGGAAGACGAGTCTCTAATTGCCTGGGCCATCAATGATGAGGAACTTCCCTTGATGAATGGCAATCCCCTCCGCCTTGTTTTTGGAGGTTGGCCTGCTTCTACATCAGGAAAATGGTTGAGCAAAATTGTCGTCCGAAACAAGGTTCACGATGGCCCTAAAATGACAGGCTATTCCTACAGGGTTCCTTGCAAACCCGTAGCTCCAGGAGCTAAAGTTCCTGAAGAAGAGATGTGTATCATCGAATCCATGCCCGTCAAATCCTTGATTACCTACCCCAAAAGTGGTGGGATGCTCAAACTGGGTAGAGAATTGCAAATTCGTGGCAAAGCCTGGGCTGGCGACCTTTTAGTAAAAAAGCTTCAGGTATCCATTGATTTTGGAAAAACCTGGCAGGATGCCAAACTCAATCCTCCCCCAAACAGACTTTCCTGGCAAAGTTGGGAAGCTAAGGTCAAATTCCCTGAGAAAGGATATTTTGAAGTATGGGCCAAGGCTACTGATAGCATGGGAATTTCCCAGCCTATGATTGTTCCTGGTTGGAACCCCAGGGGCTACCTGAACAATGCCTGTCATCGAATTGCCATTCGCGTTACCTAAAGCAACTACCCATGGAGAAGAAGAATTTTGCAACGGAAGAAAATAAATTATTGAACCTGACCATGCTGGCAATGGGAATTACCTTTTTGGGACTCCTTGCCGGCTTCATGATCATATTCATCCTACAAAATCCTGATTTCGGCAAAGCTGATCCCGATGAACTGGCAAAAACTGAAGAAAGTCAGGAAGATCTCATCGTAGATGGCAAAGACCAGGCGACAGGATTTGTTGCCGAAGGGGACTATCTTTTGGTAAAAACTACCTGTACGGCCTGTCATTCCAGCAAATTGGTGCTGCAAAACCGAGCAACAAGGGAAGGCTGGAAAGAAATGATTGTCTGGATGCAGGAAACACAGAAACTCTGGGATTTAGGGGAAAACGAGGACAAGATCCTTGATTACCTGGCTAAATACCAGGGACCTGTTAAGAAGGGAAGGCGTTCTCCGCTGGAAGTCGAGGAATGGTATGTGATTGAATAAAAAATGTATCGACACTACTACATGATCGCATGGATTCTCCTCATATGCTGGGGAGCACTTTCCTGTGCCTCTCCTAGAGATAATACTAGAACCCAATCCTGCCTATCCGTTCCAGTGCTTGTGGAACCTGAATTTATTTTCAATAGAATCAGTACGCGGAATCCTACTTTTATCCTTGAACTCGGGAAAAATTCTCCCTTCATCAAAGGGCATATCCCTGGAGCAAAAAGAAGCTGGAGAACTGCCTACTCCGACATGGATAACTATCCTTATGGGGGAATGAAAGCAGATAGCCAGCAGATCAGAATGCTGCTCCAAGCCAAAGGACTGAATAAAAATGATTCCCTTTTCCTCTATGACCGCAAAGGGAATGTAGATGCAGCCAGGTTCATGTGGATCCTAAAAACATATGGTTTTCACAACTCTTTTTTGATAAATGGAGGCTGGGAGAAATGGAAAAAACGGGGATTTCCTGTAGACAGTTTGGAAGAAACAAAAGGCAAAAGGGGAAATTTCTCATTCAAAGAAGACCAACAAAAAAACGAAACTGTAATTGTAATTGGCCAGGTAGAAGAAGCGCTGTCCGATAGCAATTGGATCATCCTTGACAACAGAAGTTTGGACGAATTTTCAGGAAGGATCATGAAAAAGGGGGCTTTCAGAAAAGGCCGCATTCCTGGAAGCATTCACCTAGACTGGATTGATATGATCAACATTAATGAAGATCACAGCTTCAAAAAATGTGAAGAAATTGAACTTATTCTACAGGAAAAAGGAATATTACCCTCGAAAAAGATCATCACATACTGCCATTCCGGAGTCAGGTCCGCCCATATGGTTTTTGTATTAAGGGAAATCATGGGCTACCCTTACGTCTGGAATTATGATGGTTCCTGGACTGAATGGAGTTACTTTCACGAACTACCAATTGCTATGTAACCCTGGATACAAGGTAATTTCCAACAAAAACTATATTTATCGGTATTAAAGCTGATTGATAAATCATCCGAAAATTCACATGAATAGATACTGGACGAAATTCGTAGAAGGATATGAAGGCTATGCCAACTACCTTTGGAAGGAGATCACCTTTCAAATCCAACCCATTTGGCATAATTACTTCTGGATGCTGATTGTAGTGTCTTTATTTTTCTTTGGTTTGGAAGTTGCCAAACCCTGGAGAAAAGACCAGGCAAAATTCCGACAGGACTTCTGGCTGGATTTCTTCTATATGTTTTTCAATTTCTTCCTCTTTTCACTTATCATCTTCAACGCCTCCTCGGCAGTAGTGGTTAACCTGTTCAATGATGGCATCATAGCCTTGACGGGCTTTGACTTGCAAGCGTTCAATCCCATAACTACCTGGCCACTTTGGGCGGTATTTCTCCTGGGCTTTGTGGTAAAAGACTTTGTCCAGTGGTGGATACATCGCTTGTTGCACAGATCACCTACTCTCTGGGAGTTTCACAAGGTACATCACAGTGTAGCAGAGATGGGTTTTGCGGCTCATTTGAGGTATCACTGGATGGAGAATGTGGTGTATCGCACACTTGAGTATATCCCCCTGGCATTATTGGGAGTAAATCTCCCCGATTTCTTCCTGATACACATATTCACCTTGGCGTGGGGACACTACAATCATGCAAACCTGAAGGTAGATGGCCGGGTAACAGGGGGAATTGTAGGCGGATTACTCAGCTTAATGATAGCAACGACAGGTGATTTTTCTCTGGCTAATTTAGAGATTGCAGGCATTACCTTTGGGGGAATTCTGGTAGGGGCATTCGGACTCGGCCCTTACATGAAATATATCTTCAATAGCCCTGAAATGCACATGTGGCACCACGCCTACGAAATACCGCAAGAAAGGCATACAGGGGTGAATTTTGGACTTACACTTGCCATTTGGGACTACATTTTCCGGACGGACTACATTCCCTATGATGGCAAAGACATCAAATTGGGCTTCCCTGGTGTAGAGGAATATCCCCAATCATTTGCCCAACAAAACCTTCATGGATTTGGACTTACAAAGCACGAAAGGAGCAGTAAATGATAGTGGCCGGGTACATTAAGATCCTTCGCTGAAGCTCCAGATGACATGCTGTCATTGGTTCATACATGCTACCAGCACAGACTCCCCAGAAACGAAGTTGTCATTCCGATGAGGAAGGCCATTAGCCGAGCGAGGAGGAACCTCAACGCAATGGCTTTTTCATGTAATGAATGGCTTCAGCTACATGATATAGCAAAGGCTGAGCCTCTCCCACGCGATCAGCGATGCTCCTAGAGACACGCAGAACCTGCGAAGTCAATTTTGGATCAATCCCCTGCTTCTTCAAGGAAATGTTCAGCAGCATCTTTGTTTGAGCATCAAGCTGGACCCATTCTTTGATTTGCTCAGCATTCAGATCTCCATTGCCAAAAAGAATGGCCGTTTTAGTTCTGCCCTGATTATGATTTGAGAATCGCCCTTCCTGAATTTTGAAGGCTTGCTCAACTCTCTCTCGAATTTCAAGGCTGGATTCAAGCTCCTCAAAACGCAGATGATCTTCAGCTTCAATGATGGGGACTTCCAAAAAGAGGTCGAAAAATGGAGTCAATTTATCAGAATGTTCAGGCTTGGTTGAAGTAGCAACAATCATGGGTCGGCAGGCAGCCACTCGCTCAAAGTAGAAAATATTGCCGGTGGCAAGTACCTCACTGATAAAGTGTTGAGTTTCCTCACCGACTTCTGCCATGTCCTGAATCCAAAGAATTCCCAAATGACTTCGGAAGAGCATTTGTCGGACTTCATCGATAGAAGTATAAGGGCCCATTTTCACCAAAGGTCGATGAGCAATCAAGCCCATTCCCTTTTTCATCTGACCAGTTTGGGAAAATCGTTTCGTAACTTCAAGTGCCTCCTGCAAACTCAACCTGGGCAAGGTCGCAGGAAGGTGTTCCACCAAGCGATCCTTCCCCGAACGGGGATCTCCGTAAAGGAAGGTATGATGCCGCCCAATGGCGGCTATTTCCAGCGCATGCTTGACGTTTTCATCTTCGATGATGTCTGCCATGTCGTTGGGAAGTTCTTCCTGCATAGCAGCAAAAATCTCCCTTGTATCCCTGATTACAGCTTCTATTTGAATTTTCCCCTCCAAATACCCGATCAACTCATTTACATTTGAAACAGGAAGCACATCCAATTCATTCACGATCGCGGCTTCCTCGACCTGATCAGGATGAACAAAAATGCCCCTTTTGCCCTTTTTGCGAGCTGCGATGGCTTCAGACAAAAGTCCACTTATCCCCGAGATGATACCCAATTCATTGGCTACTGCCCCAAAAGCATACGCTTCCAAATGCTGTTTGGAAATTCTCCCTTCCTCATACAAACGCTCAAAAAATCGGTGATCGTAACTCATGCGATGTCTTGCTGAACTTCTTTAGCCCCTACTTTCGGAAATTTTTCCCTTAAGACAAACAGAACAGCAGCCGAAATTCCAATGATCACCCCCAATACACCCAGGGCAAATACAATATTGGCTCCATTTTCATCTTTGGCAAAAAATGGAATGGCCAACATGCTCAGAAAACTCACCCGCATCATCACATTGACGATGTTGAAAAAGGAGTTGACCCTGCCAATCACTCGATTGGGAACAATCTTCACCAAATAGGTTATTCGCAAAATGCGAATTCCGGCATTACTAATGCCCAGCAAGTAGGCTGCCCCTAGCAAAAAGGCTACTGAGGCCATATTGGCCAGGGCAAAGTAGATCGAAGCTGCCAATATTTCCAGGAAAATAATCAGTTGAATGGGATGATCTTTTTTGATCCATGGCGCAAGGCCTAGCAGGCCAGCAGATATGGCCCCAAGGGCATAAACGCCCTTAAACGATGACAAGACAATGGCTGTCTCATGCAGCCAGTCCTTGACATAGATCGGAGATATAGCCTGGATATAAACCAACAGGGAAAAGAATACCGTATAGGAGGCAATGCCAAAAGTCAGGATGGCTTTTTCTGACAACAAATACTCAAAACCCAGGCGAACCCTCTTGAGCAGCGAGCCTTCATCCACTGCCTCTCTCTTCTTCGCATCATAGGGAATCTGACTGATCAGAAAAAAGGAAATGATGTAAGTCAGGCCATCCATCAGAAAGATTTCCTGCAAAGACCAAGGCTCAATCGCCAGAAAGTCAGGCCACCAGGTAATCCCCTGTGAGCCTCCAATCAATATCCCTCCAACCATCATCCCCAGGAAATTCGTAGTCTGCCCCTGTACTTCCAAGGCAGAATTGACCTTGGCATAGGAGTCCCTGTCAAACAACTCCTGGACCAGCGCATAGAGGTTTGGGTAATGGACATTATAAGTAAAAATCGTAGTCGTAAAGATCAGGGCAATCAAGGGAAAAGGAACATTTCCCATGAAAAAGCCAATCGAGGAAACCGTACACAAGATCACCGCATCAATGGCAGTCAAGCCCATAAAAAGATGCTTTCTGTTGTATTTGTCGATCAAAGTTCCTGCATAAACCCCCCAAAACATCGAAAGCAGGGTCACAATCGCAACCATAGATGCATTCAGGAATTTACCATTCGGAATTTGAATCAGGTACCAAGGGATGGCTAACATCGTAATGCCCTGAGCAAAGCCGGAAATGGTATTCGCAGCAAAAAGGGGTATCAAAATGGGCAGTTGGGAGGGCTTTTTGGGCATGGTTCAAAGGTAAGGCTTTGCACACCTTATGAAAATGAAAAAGGAGGGAAAATGTTTTTTTGTCCCTAGCCAACTCATTAACCTGAATACAGAATATAGCATTCATTATTAATCACTCTAAAATTTCTAAATTACACCAAAAACAATCCGAATAGCCTATCTATATATGAAAACCATAAGCCCCTTGCTTACCTGTCTTTTGAGCTTAAGTCTGATTTTTTCCAATGTCCTATCACCTAAAATACTTAGAGGCCAGGACACCCTAAGCATCCAAAAATTCCTCAACACTCCTGAAATGCATTATATAGAGGGAGGCACTTTCACAATGGGAAGCAAAAATGGATACGAAAATGAAAAACCAGCCCACAAAGTCCAGATTTCCAGTTTTCACCTTGCTGAAACCGAAACCACCAATGAGCAATTCTGCTACTTCCTCAACGAAATGGGCAAACAAAAGAAAGAAATTGCCACATGGTTGGAGATTGATTCTGAGTATTGCCAAATCGAAGCAAAAAATGGAAAATTTCAAGCTAAAGCAGGCATGGCTCGGCATCCCGTAGTAAAAGTATCCTGGTACGGTGCGATCGCATTCTGCGAATGGCTCTCTCAAAAAACAGGCTTCAACTATCGTCTACCAACTGAATCAGAGTGGGAATATGCTGCTGGAGGAGGAAAGGGCCAACGCCTTACCTTTGCAGGAACCAACGACGAGTCAAGCCTAGAGAAATATGCCATATTCCGTCAAAAAGGAACTGCAATTGTTAAATCCAAATCTCCCCTAAAAATTGGCAGTAAACCATTTTATGACCTCAGTGGAAATGTATGGGAATGGTGCAGCGACTGGTATGAAAAAGACTATTACCAGACTAGCCCTAGCAGAAATCCCAAAGGTCCTGTTTTAGGCTCGCGCCGGGTGATTCGCGGAGGCGGCTGGCGCAGCTACCCTGCCCGCTGTCAGGTGGTTAGCCGCAACAAATATGACCCATCTACCTGGAATTACCTTGTTGGCTTTCGCCTTGCCAGGACTCCTTAGCTTTTGCCTCCTTGCAAAATACTTCTCGTAAAACAAAAAAAGGCGGACCCAAAGGCCCGCCACCATTCATATATCAAACTACCTACTACTATTTCATTGCGGCAAATTCCATGATCACCTTCCCGTCATTTTCATGGAAAAAGCCCCCTCCACTCACTCCATAGTCGGTAAACTTCAACTCAAAGGAGGACTTAAATGTACTGCCATCAAAGGTGAAGGGCATTTCGAATTCCCTGCTTTTCCCCTTGATAGACATAGTCCCTACTGCTTTGTATCCATTGCTAACTTTTACAATTTTCTTGGACTTAAAGCTCATATAGGGAAAATTCTTGACATCCAGGTATTTTGAATCCCTCAATGAGCCATCGCGTCCCCCGTTCTTCGAGTCAAGAGAAGCAGATTTAATCTTTCCGGATATAGTGGAAGCCACAAGATTGTTGGGATCAAACTTCACATCAGCCTCAAATTCGGAGAAATTCACCTTTACCGTGCCATGAATCGAACCGATTTCAAACCTGACACTGGCCTTCGAATTGTCTGCCTGAATTTGTTGACCAAAGGCCATGCCCATCAAAAAAACAGAAAGGATGCAGCCTTTTAAAATCATGAATACTCTTTTCATTGGATTGTTTTAATGTGTAATCTGAGGATCTCGCTTTTGTTTACGGGATAATCTATTTTCCATTTAGGGGTAAAATCATTTATCCCCCAAAAAGAGGACGATCACAAAGCCAAATTCATTGTTCAAACATCTGTTAAAATTTATTTAAAGTCCTTTTTCAAATCATCCACCTTTACCCGATTCACGTATTTACTAAACAAAGAACTCAGTAGTTATGAAAAACCTATTGTCATATACCGTCGTCTCCCTTTTGGTAAGTGGCCTTATGCTTGGCATCTACCACTATTCCGGGCTAGGCGTCAAGGAAGTTTATGTCCAAAATAGCCAGGATAGGATCGATACAGGACTCATTAAGAATACCTATAATGTTACAACTGCCTTCAGCGATGCCAGCAAAAATACACCAGCAAACTTCAGACAGGCCGCAGAAATTGCCATGCCAGCAGTGGTACACATCAAATCCGTCCAGAGCATTCAGCAACTGGACCCCTTCTATGATCTCTTTGGCATGCGACCCAGAAAAAGGAATTCTCGCCAGCAGGTTTCCACCGGTTCAGGGGTGATCATCAGTTCCAATGGATACATCGTCACCAACAACCACGTCATCAAAGGCGCGGATAACCTCACAGTAACCCTTCATGACAACCGCACCTACGAGGCCACCGTGATCGGAACAGACCCAACCACCGACCTGGGTTTGATCAAGATCGAAGCCGAAGGGCTGAATACCGTTGACCTGATGAATTCTGATGAGGTAGTTGTAGGCGAATGGGTACTCGCCGTAGGAAATCCCTTTAGCCTCGCCTCTACTGCTACCGCAGGGATCGTTTCCGCCATTGGTCGAGACCTGGACATCATCCAGGGAGACATGACCATCGAAAGTTTCATCCAAACGGATGCTGCCGTTAACCCCGGAAACTCGGGGGGTGCCCTGGTGAACCTCGAAGGTAAACTCATCGGTATCAATACCGCCATCGCTTCTCCAACCGGAGCCTATGCAGGCTACGCCTTCGCCGTCCCTTCCAACATCGTGAAGAAGGTGGTCGCTGACCTCAAAGAGTTTGGAAATGTCCAACGGGCCTTCCTTGGAATTACCTATTCCGATGCCCTGAATGGCGAACTCGCAAAAAAACTTGACATCGACCTTACCGAAGGAGTCCTACTCAATGGCATCGCCAAAGACGGTGGCGCCTACAAGGCAGGCCTGAAGAAAGGCGACGTAGTGGTGAGCATTGATGGGATCAAGGTCAAAAACGATGCAAAGATGCTGGAGTTGATTGGAAGAAATAGACCCGGAGATGTCATTCAGATTACGGTCTATAGAAATAAAAAGTACAAGACTTTTGAGGTACAATTGACCGACAAATATGGCAAGACAACACTTGGACCCGCAGAAAGGAATACTACCCTCGACGAACTGGGCCTAAGGTTGGAAGACCTTGATGAAAACCAATTGTACAGGCTAGGCCTTGAAAGGGGCGTGATGATTTCATCCCTCTTTGCAGGGAAACTGAAGCAGGAAACAGAACTGAAAGAAGGCTTCATCATCACAAAAATCAACGATCAGGCTGTTTCAAGTTCTGAGGAAGTCATCCAGCTACTCAACGACACAAAAGGAAAGGTTTCATTGGTAGGCACCTATCCCGGATACAGAAACTTTTATGAGTACACCTTTGAGAGATAAATAAAACAAAAAGCTGAACGCTGCCAGGCCTATATAAAACGATAGTCCTGGCAGCGTTTTTTTATAGCCATTCCTCCAAAACTGAATTCAACAGCCTATTTTCTTCAAATAAAGGAAAGCCCCTATATCCTCCCACCAATTCCCTGGCTGCCATGGCATCCAACTGGCCTTGCCTCATTCTCAATGCACGCCCAGCTGCTTGGGCCTCCTCTGCCAGATACTCTTGCTCGCTCTGTCCGGGAGTTGGAACCAATACCACATTCTTCAACCCCAAAACAGAGTAATCCATGATGCTGCTATAACCTGAACGAGAAATGACCAGTTGGGCATTTACCAGATAAGATTGGAAAATTTCTGTATCCAGGTGATTCAGAACCTGCACTCCCTCAATGCTCTCAGGCTCATTCCCCCAATCAGGTCGCCCACGTATCACACATGCCCTGCCATTAAGTTTTGCCAGTTCCTGGATCAATTCTTTTTCAAATAAACGCCTATGGGGTTCAGGACCGGAAACAATGCCCACGTATTCAAATGGGGTAGGTGTTGGGCTTTTATCAGGATATATAAAACGTGAAAGAGCACCCAAAAATCGATGATTCTTCTCCAAATGAAATCCCTGACTCAGGCTTCCAGCCATGTTTTCCTTTCCTTCGAAATCAGGAATCCAGATCTCATCAAATACTTCCAATTGTTTCAAATGCTGCTTCCGAACAAAACTCCTTGCCCAGCCAAATCCCTTCGGAGGAATGACAGACAATTGATGGCTCAAAAAGACACTGGGAACCCTCTCCAAATTACAGCCATACCTGTGATCCGAGATAATTCTGTCAAAATGAAACTCCTCATGAAGTGCCTGAACCAATTTTTGTTCCTCCCTAACTGCAGTCAATAACTTCGGCAGTTGAGCAAGTACTGCAAAGCCTTGATCAAACAATTGGGAATATGAAACCTGATAGGAAGGAAGGGAATGAAAAGTCAGGGATGGATAAGAATTCTTTAGTAATTCAAGCGCACTACCACTGGAAGCAATGTGAATGATCGTACCCTTTTTAATCAAGGCATCGATCAGGGGAATGGATCTTGTAGCATGTCCTAGACCCCAATCCAGTACAGCAAATAGTATCCGCATGACCCAAAAGTACAAAAACCCACCATTTGGTGGGCTTTGTCTTCTTCTGGTTTAACCAGATGCAAAAATATTGTAGTAATAGTCCCTTTAAATAAATATAATAAATCTTATCGACCTATGAAAATACTTGGATTTTCGCAATATTCCAGATTTTAGCATAATCTTCTCTTTTTTTAATCATTTGCAAAATCAACTTCAATTATTGCAGTTCCTTTAAAAAATTTTTAAATTATTATAGCATTCAGTACAACATTTGAAAACAGAAAAAATGAAAAAAAATCTTCTGATCATGCTGCTATTGGCAGCTTTTTGCTCTTCTGTATGGGGGCAAAGGATAAATTACCGTGCATGGGTAAAGCTGGAAAATGGAGACTATCCCCAAAAACTATACTTAAAAGAGGTCAAAGATTCTTCCCTGCTGGTTGGCTTCATTTCACCCAAAGAGTTTGAATCAGTTTATAAAGAATTCAATTACAGTGAAATATACAGGATTGGATTCAAAAAGAAGGGTAAAATGCTCAAAGAGACCCTGATTTGGGGAGGAAGTCTGGGCATAGCTGGTGCACTAATCGGCTATAGCTTGGGAGACGATGACTGTTCCAACAACCTTTGTCTATTTGTTTATTCAAGGGAAGAAAAGGCATTAATATCCGGGATGGCTGGACTGACCATCGGGACCCTCATAGGAGTAGTGCCAAATTTATTTCGCGTAAACATCAACATCGATCGGAACTATCAGAAATTCAATCAGCAAAAGGAAGCCTTAAGAAAGTATCAGCACCGATAATCACTTATTGCCCTCTGCCACCCGAAATTTAATCTTATTGGCACCAATCCCTGCTTTCAAAAAATAGAAGTAATACCAAAACAGAGGATCCGTGCAATGCTCCTTCAGCTTTGACAGCTCAAGGCTCATGGATGCCTCATTGTTTAAAACTGTGTAAACCACCAAGAGGTCTTCACTGATGGAATAGCCATGATCTACCATCGGGTTACCGGAATGGGGATTGATTTTTAGCCTAACTTTGCCTTCACCCCTTAATCCGTGAATCGTTTCCAGGATGTCGAGATGTTCGCGAAAATCTCCATAGCCACCTGGCACGAAATTCAAGACCATCATAGCCAAGAGCTCATCCTTATAGGTTACCAGCATATCAGCCTTAAAACCCTGGAGCTTTTTCTTTTTGTGATAAATCTCCCAGTTTAAGAAATCAGACTCTTTAAATGGAGGAAAATTCAGTTTTTGAGACAGCCAGATTTTAATTTCAGGCATTTGAGAATTATGCAAGGCATGAAAAAAGGCTGCTTTTAGCATCTCTTCATCAGTCAGATAACCCTCCTTATACATCTCAGCCACCTTTCCTTGCCACGCACGCGCAAGCCATACCTTCAATTGATCTGTATTCATGGCTGATAGGAAAATCCGAGCAAACTGGCAGGGCCTTCGACACCCTCATTTGAAATGTATAGGTCCCCATTCTCCTTGAAACAGATTCCCTCCGGCTGCGGAAACAATTTTCTATCCAGGTGATATGCGTTTAAGACCTTACCTGATTGGCTAAGTACCAATAGAAGTTGACTGCGATGCGCCAACAAATATATATGTCCTGTCTTGGGATGCACCGCAATACCCGAGGGAGCCAGACACTTTCTCTTTTCTGGATGATAGGTATTCATCACACGCTTCATCTCTTCGGTTTGGGGAAGGGCACGAAGCTCTTTTTCCAGCTGATATACATTCAGATAAAACCATGCTTGAGGGCGTAGGCTCATCGACTTTAAATCGAAGGCATAAACAGACCTTAAGTCCTTGTTGTATTTTCCATTTTCAAGGAAGGGCTCCTTACATGCAAGCAATAATACCTCTTCTCCTTTCAGATAGCCCAAACCTTCGATGTCATTATCACCTTTCAAGAAGTTGCCCAATTTCTTGGATTCAAGCTGATCAGCCTCTCCTTTTTTCATCTGAAAAAGGGTACCTGTATGCTTTACGACAAAAATTTGATCATTCACGACCTCGATTCCCTCATAATCTTCAGGCTCTCCAAAAGTTTGTGACTTTACCACAGCTTTTTCTTTCTCATCCCAGGTAAATACAATCCCCTCTTCATCCTGAACCATATAAAACTTTCCATCTCCTTCATAAGATAAGCCTGAAACCTCCGTGAGTTCCTGAGGAAGGGTATAGGAAAACGCAGGGCTTGAGATCGAATATGTCCCCGTCTTTTCTACCTTTTGCTTCGGTTGAGTCGTATTTTCAGACACTTCACTCACCAATTTGTTCTGTTGCCCCTCTTGTTTATCACAAGAGATCAGGAATAAAACCGACAAAGCAGCCAAAAATCTTACAACAGCAATGGTCAATTTCCTCATGGTATTTTTTCTTTTGACGAAAAAAATAAAAAAATACTACCAGTTTACCACCATTCTATAACACAAGTATTTCGTACCAATTCCGCAGCCCACCTATAAGCCCATTCCAAGGCACATATCTTGTGTTACAACAATCAGAATATCTATCATTCACACTTTTATAATCGACTAAAATTTACCCTGTTAACTAATTTGACCAAAGCTGCTTTGGTTGAAATTTCCTAATGCGAGAAATCATGAAAAAGAGCTCATTCTTCGATTCTAATGCCCTTTGGACTGTAAGGTTTGGTTGTATCCTAATGCTCCTTTATGCCATGAGTACCACCGCTTTTGCCCAGCGCTCTCACATGCTAGGAGCTGGTGTTGGAACCCTTTACTATTACGGGGACCTCTCTGACATCTTCGTTAGCTCAAACCTGAAACCCGCAGGTTCAATCACCTACCAAAAATACCTTTCTGAACACATTGCTTTTAGAGGAGGATTTTCCCTTGGACAAATTGCAGGTACAGACGCAGCTGCCAATGACAATGGAAGGATACTCAGAGACCTTAGCTTCAAAAGCACCATTGGTGAGATCCATGCGGTAACGGTTTATGAATTCTTCCAGGACAAGTATTTTGGAAACGACCAAAAAGCCCATCACCTTTCTCCTTATGTCTTTGGTGGTATGGCCATGTTTTTCCACAATCCCAAAGGAAAATATGAAGGCGAATGGCATGCCCTCCAGCCACTGGGCACTGAGGGACAATTTCTTTCGGGAGGCAAAGGACCTTATTCAAGGGTACAGCTTAGCTTCCCAATGGGGCTGGGGATGAACCTAAGGCTAACTGCCAATACCGGAATCAGCGCAGAAATAGGATACAGATTTACCATGACTGACTACCTGGATGATGTCAGCACCAATTATCCAGACTTTAATGAATTGCTGGAAAGTAGTGGACCGGTCGCCATGGCACTATCTACAGGTAATAAAGAAGTCTATTTCTTACCTGGTGATAAAAGAGGTAACCCAGAGAAGAATGATGGCTATATGTTCATGACCATGACATTCAACTATTACCTCTCAAGATTTAAGTGATTATAAGGAATCAACTAAATATCAAAGCATTATAAATATCCAAGACTACACATATTAGGATTATTAACCTCTTTATTTCGAGTATTTAAATTAATTTAGTTGGATTCACCCTTTATATTTGGCCCTTCATTTCTAAAGAATGAAGGGCATTTTTTTTCAGTTTAGGTCAAAATATTACACGGTTCACGCAACTTCTCTAATTAACGGGCCAAGATTTGCTTTGCTTTGATTAAATTTATGTGATTAAAGATTAGTAAATTGTTTGAATAACTATTCAAACTACCTGGCTACCCCAATTATCCGTTCTTATCCATTTATTTACTATATCTTCTGCTCTTTTCTAACTATTTCTACATTGATTTAGCCAAGCTTCTAATGAAGAAATTATTACCCCTGATTTGCATCGCATCAACGATGCTTTTTTGGGCAACACCCTCTCTTGCTCAAAGATCGAACATGCTAAGTTTTGGTATCGGTACCTCCACCTACTATGGCGAGATGACCGACCAATTCGTTAGTTCTTATTTAAAGCCTTCTCTGTCAGCCAATTTCCAGAAATACATCACTGGAAATACAGCTATCCGAGTTGGTCTAGCAGGTGGCCAGATTGCTGCTTCTGATGACCTTTCCCAAACCTTTGGACGTCAGGCCCGTGGCCTGCACTTCAGATCGACCATTGTTGAATTGCATACTGCATTCGTAGTAGAGTTCATCAAGGACAACGATTTTGGAACCATTACCTTAGGCCCTCACCTTTCCCCATATGGATTTATGGGTTTTGGAATGTTTTACCATGACCCAAAGGCGCGTTACCAGGGCGTCTGGTATCAGCTCCAGCCGCTGGGGACTGAAGGACAGTTTCTGGAAGGAGGAAAAGGTCCTTATTCCAGGTTACAAATTTCCTTTCCTATGGGTCTGGGCCTCAACCTAAGGTTGACCGAATTCACAGGAATCGGAATCGAAATGGGATACCGAATTACCATGACAGATTATCTGGATGACATCAGCACTGTATACCCCAATCAGGCAAGCCTTTTTGAGTCCAGGGGTGCTGCTGCCGCCGCATTGTCCATGAAAACAGATCTTTATCCGTTTGAGGAAGGCATGATCCGTGGCAATCCCGAAACCAATGACGGCTACATGTTCATGAACTTCTCGTTCAACTACTTCCTGGATAAATTCAAAAAATAAAGCAACGAGGTCTATAAATTTGAAAGGGTTTTTCTTCATAATGAGGAAAAGCCCTTATTTTGTAGAAATACTTTGTCTGTGCACCTTCTCTCTGTAGCTGTCATAACCAAAAATGAAGAGTCAAACCTTAAGCGTTGCCTTCAATCTGTGAGTTCCATTGCAGACGAAATTCTAGTGGTTGATTCTTACTCCAAAGATCAAACAGAAGCCATTGCCAAAGCTTTTAATGCTCGATTCGTGCAACACGCCTTCGAAGGGCATATCGAACAGAAAAACTACGCCCTTCAACTTACCTCCCATCAACTGGTCTTATCATTGGATGCTGACGAAGCACTGGACGAAATACTACTCGAAGAAATAAAAAAAATCAAAACTCAGCATGAGCCAAAGGCGTTTGCCATGAACCGCCTCAACAATTATTGTGGGAAATGGATCCGCCACGGCACATGGTATCCTGATAAGAGGGTTCGGCTGGTGAATAAAAATATTGCTGCATGGGGAGGACGCAATCCTCATGATAAGCTGATCCCTAATGAAAATATCAATGTCATTTCACTCAAAGGAAACATCCTCCATTATACCATCAATTCCCTCGAAGAGCACCTCCGCCAAATCAACTATTTTTCAACCTTGGCCGCAAAATCAAAGTTTGAGGCAAATGTCAAGTACCATTGGTGGCAACTGATCCTCAACCCACCCTGGAGATTCATCAAAGAATATTTCATAAAAGCAGGCTTTTTGGATGGTTATGAAGGATTCCAAATTGCCTTAATGTCCGCCCATGCCGGTTTCCTCAGGTATGCAAAGCTCAGGGAGCTTTGGAATGCAGAATCAAAAAAACAGCCTTGATGAGCAATGCCAAATCAAAACATACCTCAGCCAGGTCAATAGCTTTATTTAATGCTTCAATATTTTGGGGTGGGGGTGAAAAATGGCATTACAGCACCGCCATCGCATTAAAGGATCTAGGATACAACATTCACTTCATTGGAAACAAGGAAGGAGTCCTTCATCAAAAACTAAAAGACCAGACGGACATTTCCTACCACCCAGTTAGTCTTGGAAAATTTGATTTCCTAAATCCACTTAAACTTTCTGCTTTTCAAAAGCTGTTCAGCAGAATTTCTCCAGATGCCTTAATCATGAATGGATCTGCCGAAATGAAAATGGGTGCCTTGGCAGGCTCCCATGCATCCATTCCCCAACTGATCTACCGAAGAGGTTTAGATGCACCTATAAAAACTTCCTTGATCAATCAATACCTGCTCAGACAAAAACTGACAGGCATCATTGCCAACTCTGAAGCGACCAAACTGAAATTACTTGGACATCCCCCCATTGTAAATCCACAAAAGGTTCAGGTCATTCATAATGGACTTGAGCTAGCCCCATTCCTTGAGATTCAAGAAAAAACCTTAGATCCAGACAGGATTATTGTTGGAACTTCAGGTAGGTTGGTCCCACAAAAAGGCACCGAATTATTGATTGAACTCGCGCTCTTACTAAATAATGAGAATCTACCCTTTGAAATCAGAGTCGCTGGCACGGGACCATTAGAATCCCAACTCAAAAAGCAAGTAGTAAGACTCGGCCTACAGAATAAAATTCATTTTCTAGGTTTTGTCGAAGACATGCCTTCTTTTTATAGAGATCTGGATTTATTCGTCTTGCCCTCCCTATGGGAAGGTTTTGGTTTCGTCCTCGCCGAGGCCATGGCTTCTGGAAAGGCGGTCATTGCCTTCAATACTTCCAGCAATCCCGAATTGATTCAAGATGGATATAATGGATTTCTGGTTCCTCCTGGGGATTTACAGTCCATGAAAAACTCCATATTGATGCTGCTCAATCAGCCGAACCTACACCATCAATTGGGCATCAATGGAAGAATCCACGCTCAAAAATTCAACATGGAAAATGCCATCAACTCCTTGCTTACTTACCTGAAATTTGTCTAGCATTTCCTGTTCATCAAATTTACAACAACCTCCTTGGAAAAATTTGCGTAACTTATTAGCTGTTCATTATAAAAGACTTAAAGAAACTTATCTAGCATTTCTACATGATTGAAAAAACGAAATTCCAAACGGACAACAAGACCGAGAAAGCGATATTAGTGGGGGTTTGTACCAGAGAAATGGACTTTCAACAATCAAAGGAATACCTGGATGAGTTGGCCTTCCTCGTACAAACCGCCGGAGCTAGATCAGTCAGGTCATTCATCCAACGACTCGACAAACCCTTGAATGCCACTTACATTGGTAGAGGAAAGATGGAGGAAGTAGCCCTGGCTGTTGAGGAAACCAAGGCTGACATGGTCATTTTCGATGATGACCTTTCACCATCCCAAATCAGAAATCTCGACAAAGCCCTTGGGGTCAAAATCCTCGACAGATCCTCTCTGATCCTGCATATTTTCATGGAAAGAGCCAAAACAGCCCAGGCAAAAGCCCAGGTTGAGCTCGCCAATTATCAATACTTGTTGCCACGGCTAACAGGTATGTGGACCCACCTTTCCCGTCAAAAAGGGGGTATCGGTCTGAAAGGTGCGGGTGAAAAAGAGATCGAGACCGACCGAAGGATTATCAGGGATAAAATCACCCAGTTGAAAAGACAATTGGTCAAGATTGATCGTCAGGACACCACCAGAAGGAAAAATCGCGGGCAGTATGTGCGCGTAGCTCTTGTAGGATACACCAACGTAGGTAAATCAACCTTGATGAACCGCATCACAAAGGCCAATGTCCTAGCGGAGGACAAACTTTTTGCGACCCTGGACACCACAGTGAGACGAACTTCCCTGAAAGGAATTCCATTTCTGCTCTCTGATACGGTTGGATTCATCCGAAAACTACCACACCACCTCGTGGAGTCTTTCAAATCTACCTTGGCAGAAGCACAGGAATCAGATGTGCTTGTCCATGTCGTGGATGCCTCCCACCCTCAGTGCGAAGAACACATGGAAAATGTGAAAGAGACCTTAAAAAGCCTTGGCATAGAAAATAAACTCATCTTCACAGTTTTTAATAAAATCGACCTACTTACAGATGAGCAAAGGGAGTATCTCGAAAATAGCTACATCAAAAATAACAATGTACCTGCGGTATGTATTTCTGCGTACAACAACATCAACATTGATGAGCTAAGGGAAATGGTGGTAGAGTTTCTCGTCAAGGGCTACACCCAAAAACAATACAACGGGACTCCCCATCCCTTCCTTGAGCAATACAAATACTTCAAGATGGCAGAAGAATTGGAGATGTAGCATCTCTGTCACTTAGGTTATCGTATTATTGGAACAATATTCGTATCTTATATTAAGCACCCTATATCACTTCAGGTGCCAGACTCCTCAAAATTTTTAAGTATGTCTGAAGTAGTTAATAGAATTGCAAATAGCCCGCTTGTTACCTTAAAACTGGAAGAGCATTATCCAGAGGGCGAAAGATTGGTCCTCGATATCAAAGACCAACTGTTCCATGGAATGATCCTGAGGGAAAGAGATTTCAGGAATTGGGTGAAAGAGCATGATTGGAGCCAATATCAAGATAAGCATGTGGCTATTACCTGTTCGGTGGACACCATCATCCAGACTTGGGCATGGATGATTCTTGAGGTAAAACTCCAACCCTACGCCAAAAACGTCGTCTTTGGAACGGAAGAAGATTTGGAACTGGTTCTATGGAATCAGGTACTGAACGCCATAAACTGGGAAGAATACGCAGATAGGCCTGTAGTTTTGAAGGGATGTAGCGACATCACCATTCCTACAAGCATTTATGTCGATGCTACCCGTAGACTCATGCCGATCGTAAAAAAGCTGAGCTTTGGTGAACCCTGTTCTACAGTACCGGTCTACAAGAGACCTGTCTCCTCATGATTCGTCCCAAATAGGTATTCAACAGGAAAGAAATGTTTTTTCGATTAAACTTCTATATTTTCCAGAATACCTTATATATTACTTCTAAATAAAAACAGCATCCAGAATCATGGGCATTTTTGACTTTATCAAAGGACAATTTATTGACGTCATTGAATGGGTAGATTTCTCCAGAGACGTCGTTATGTGGAAGTTTCCTGACCAAGACAAAGAAATCAAAATGGGCGCGCAGTTGACTGTGCGTGAATCTCAGGTTGCCATCCTTATTAATGAAGGAAAAATGGCAGATATTTATGAGCCGGGTCGTCATGAATTGACCACTCGAAACATGCCTATCCTGACCAATCTGAAGTCCTGGAAGTTTGGCTTTGAATCTCCTTTTAAAGTTGATGTATACTTCTTCAATACCCGCCAGTTTACGGACAACAAATGGGGAACTCCAAGCCCTGTAACGATCCCTGACAGTAAGTTTGGCCAAGTAGAATTCCGTGCTTTTGGTACCTATAATTTTAAGATCACTGATTTTGAAGCCTTCTTTAAAGAGCTTTCAGGAACCAATCCATTGATTACCCTGAGTCAGATCGAAGGCACCATAAAGAATAAATTGGTAGACCGCTTCACAGAAGTTGTTGCTGAAATGGCTACCAACAATTTCTCCTTTGTCCAGATGCAGGCTCAAAAGAGCGAGTTTGCGGCAGCTCTCCTGCCACGTATCAGCGATTACCTGACTCAGTTTGGCCTTGAGCTGACTGACTTCTCTATACAGTCCATTACCCTTCCACCAGAACTTCGTGAGTACCTGAATAAGAATACTCAGATGAACATGGTTGGAGACATGCAGCGTTTCATGCAATTCCAGGCTGCTAACGCAGTTCAGAAGTCTGCAGAAAATCCAAGCGGAGGAAATGCTGGTATGGACATGGGTACCGGCTTTGCCATGGGTCAGATGATGATGAACATGATGAATCAAAACCAGCAAGGCAACCAGGGACAAGGTGCTGGTCAAAGCAAGGATGACATCATGGATACCCTCAAAAAACTGGGTGAGCTGAAGAAAGAAGGACTCATCACAGAAGAAGAATTCAATGAGAAGAAAAAAGAGCTTCTAGCTAAGCTTTAATTCGAAAATATTCAGAAGCGGAACCTTAGGGTTTCGCTTTTTTGTTTTTCCCACCCCCTTTTTCAATTCAATCAATTATGGCAGTTTACGTTGGTCGTTGGGATTGCCCTACCTGTGGAAACGTTGGCGTACTGGGACCCGAAACCCAGTGTCCTAATTGTGGGTCGCCAAGGCCTAAAAATGTAAAATTCTACCTTCCCTCTGAAGCAGAGCTGGTAAAGGATGCCAAAAGAATCAAAGAAGCTCAGGCAGGGGTAGACTGGATCTGTGGTCATTGTGGAAATCAAAACAAAGCCGCGAATACCCATTGTTCTTCCTGCGGCAATGTGAGGGATGATGATTCCGGGGATGAAAACCTACAAGAGAGGGATTACGCTACGAATGAAGTTCCTGTAGGCAGCTTCGAAAAAGAGAGAACCTACCATCCAGAAGAACCTCAATACAAAAATAATCAACCGAAGAAAAAGAAGAATATCTTCGGAAGAATTGCTGCTGCCGTTACCGCTTTCCTGGCTACTATCTTTGGATTCCAAGCACTTCAGAAAACAGTTGATGTCACAGTCCAAGACTTCAAATGGGAACGTCAAGTACAGGTAATACACCTTGAACCTGTCCAGAGAGAAAGCTGGAACCTCCCACAAGGCGCATACAATGTTCAGAAATTTAAAGCCATAAAAGGGTATGACAAGGTTCTAAGAGGGTATGAGAATAAACAAGTTCAAAAACGAGTAAAGGTAGGTGAGAGAACCTACGTCTGTGGCAAAATTGATAAAGGTAACGGATACTTTGCGGATAAATACTGTACCGAACCTGTATATGAAACCCGTACAGAAACCCAGAGGGTGCCCGTCTATGACCAGGTTCCCATCTACGGAACCAAATATAGGTTCACCATCAAAGATTGGGTCGACAAACAGCCGCTATATGCCGGAGGTCAAAATCATGATGCTTATTGGCCTGAGCTAAAGCAAAAAGGGTCAGACTGGAAGACCGGCCAACGAAAAGAACATTATCACGTCATCGTCAGAGAGGATGATGGAGAACTTCATGAGGAAGAGGTAGGTCCCAATTATTGGGCAAGCCTTGACTACAACCAAAAAATTCCTGCCAAACATTCCATTATTTTGAATTTTTACTACGGTTTAGCAGATGAAAACAAGGGAAGGTAAGGGCTTCCCAATCATTCCAAGCAGCTTTCTTTGCGAGAAATATTCATTTGACAAGGCCATAACACCAAGATTCACGTGATTTCCATATATTCTTTCCTGATGATTCACCTATTTATCCATCAGGATTTTGAATACCCCTATGTCTGCCACCCCTGTTTCTAAGCTCAAATATCACCTGATTGTGGTTTTGATCCTTGGCATTTCAATTACTTGCCTGGGTCAGTCTGAGACAAATAATTTTGAATTCTATGGCCTGGATCACGGGCTAAAATCCCTTCAAATTGGAGACATTGTTCAAGACCACAAGGGCTTCCTTTGGTTTGGAAGTGGGCAGGGGCTCTCCAGGCTGGATGGAAATAAATTTAAGGTGTATGAAAACGACCCCTCCAACCAATATTCCATCTCCACGAATTCTATAAGTAAAATCCTGATCGACCGCAACGGGAATATGTGGGTGAGTACCAATGGAAGGGGTATCAATTTCTATCAGCGGGAGTTGGATAGGTTCATCCGTATCCTACATATCTCAGGAGATTCCTCTAGCTTGAACAATGACTATGTCAATGATATATTTGAAGATCAGCAAGGGAATATTTGGGTAGCTACCCAGGAAGGGCTGAACAAGCTCATCGAGTTTGATGAAGAAAATGAGTCAGCGCGATTCCAAAGATTCGCGCATCTGCCTCACAAAAATATCATTTGCCTTGAAGAATTCCCTAAAGGAAATTTATGGATGGGAACAGGCAGAAATGGACTCCTCCACATGGATCTGGAGAGCCATGAGATCATTTCATATCGATACAGTGATTCCGTAAAGAATCGGACTATTCCTTCTGACCTCATAAAAAGTTTTTTCCGAGAAGGAGATGATTATCTCTGGGTTTGCACCAGTTTTGGTCTTGGAAGAATCTATACAGATTCCGAGAATAAGATAGCCTTCACATCATTCATCTACTCAAAGGACAGTAGCAGCCAAATCCCTGTCTCATTCATCCAGAACATGATAAAAACTTCTGAAAATGAATACTGGATGTCAACTTTTAACCAGGGACTACTCAGAATGGAATGGAGCAAAGAGACTGAACCGAAATATGAAAAAATAAGCAAGTCGGAAGGCTCGACACAAAGCCTTGAAAGTAATTTTACTACTAAGGTATTCATTGATAAATCAGAAAACCTCTGGGTGTCGAGCAACAAGGGTATCAACAAGATATCCTTAGGTTACTTGAGGAAAAATCGCAGTGCCTTCCAACATTTTCAAATTCCACAACCAAATGATGGCAGTGCCAAAGATGTACTTTCTCTTTTTGAAGATGATTTTGGAAATATTTGGGCCGGTAGCTATGGACTTGGGCTTTACATTTATCACAAAAAATCTGAAAAGTGGATTCGCTTTAAAGTAAAAAAAGGGGCTCTCAACAGGCTAAGCAACTCTGTCATTACTACCATTGACAGGGATAAAGATGGGGTCTATTGGATCGGGACCTTTGGAGGGCTTAATAAGGTAAAACTGCATTGGAATGAAAAAGAGGAAGCCATTGCAGACATTACATGGTTTGTTCCCAAAAAGGGTGACCCTAACTCCTTGCCAAATAAACGAGTTTTTGCAGTACATGACCAGGACAGTGTGCTATGGGTAGGCACCAGGGGAGGAGGCTTAAGCAAATTCAATAAGCAAAGCGGCAAATTCAAGGTGTTTAAAAACGAAGAAGGCAAGCCAAACTCCATAAGCAACAACTATGTGTGGTCTATTGAAGAGGATTCCCAGCACAGGCTTTGGCTAGCTACAGATAATGGAATCAACATCTTTGAGCCCTCTAATGAGCATTTTTTTACCCTTCAGTATGATCCCTCTAACCCCAATGGACTTGCAAATAACTTGTGCAATATCGTAATGCAGGATTCCAAAGGCAGAATGTGGATTGGATATTATACCAATGGACTTAGTGTGGTTTATAGTGATAAAGTTGAAGAAGGGAAAACACTAAACTTGACCCATCTTAGACAGAGCGACGGATTAAATGACCAGAATATATATGGGATCCTTGAAGACCAGTATGGATACCTTTGGATTTCAACACCTAAGGGTATCAGCCGTTTTGATGCAAGTTCATGGGAACCAGGACAGGAAATTCCTTCGAATGCCTTTCAGGCTTTCACAAAAAAGGATGGACTTCAGGAAAATGAATTCAACTCAGGTGCATACCATATCAATGGTGAGGGTTGGGTATATTTTGGAGGAATAAATGGCTTCAACAAATTTCATCCTAAGGAGATTTCAAGGAATACTCTAGCCCCACCCGTATTCATCACTGGGGTCAAAATCATGAACCAGCCTATTCATCCCGGTCAAAAAGTCAATAAGCATATTCCTCTTTCCAAAAACCCCATAGAAGCTGCCAAACTTAGGCTTACCCATAAAGACCTGATCTTGAACATTGAGTTTACCAGCCTGAATTATATTTTTACTGAAAAAAATCAATATGCTTACAAATTAGAAGGATTCGATCAGGATTGGATTTACGCTGGCAATGAAAGCAAAGCTTCCTATACCAACCTTCGTGAAGGGAAATACACCTTCAAGGTAAAGGCTAGCAACAATGATGGAGTTTGGAATGAGGAAGGAGCCAGTATGGCCATTTTTGTATCTCCTCCCCCCTGGCGAAGTTGGTGGGCATACCTGGTATATTTAGTTTTAGCAGTAGCTATAATTAGTACGTTCATTCGATACCGTATCCGAAGCAGGGAACGGGAACTGGAAACAAAATGGAGAATACAACAAGCCAAGTTAGAGGAAAGGGAGGTGGTCAGGAAAAATGCTGCTGCAGATTTCCACGATGAGTTGGGAAATAAGATTACAAAAATCACCCTCTTTGCCGAACTGGCTAAGCGACAGATTCAGTTGGGTAAGGAAACAGAGTCCTTCCTGGATAAAATTGGCATTCAGAGTCGAGAATTATCAGAAGGTATTAGGGACTTTATTTGGATACTGGACCCGGAGCAGGACAGCTTTTACAAACTCTTCAACAGGGCAAAAGAATTTGGCGATCAGCTTTTTGAACATACCCTCATTGATTTTCGGGTAAAAGGCATTTCCGATGCGTTGGAAGAGATTACGGTATCAGTTAGCACAAGAAGGCACCTGATGATGATTATCAAAGAGGCCTTGCATAATGTACTGAAATACTCAGAAGCAAAAACTTGTACCCTAGACATCAAAACCAATCAGACAGGTTTAAACATCCGGGTCATAGACGACGGTAAGGGATTTATTCTTTCGGAAAGCTCAGGTGGATATGGGTTAAAAAATATGGCTAGCCGTGCAGAAAAGATTGGTGCTGATTTCTCGATAAACAGCCAAGCAAATGGAGGTACTCAAATCGATATTAAACTGAAATACCCCAAATGAGCAATTTACATTCACCCTCTTCTTTAGCATCTTGAAAAAAATGTTTGTATGATACATGTTTCCATTGTAGAAGATGACCTGGATATCCAGAGAACTTTGGCCTTAATCATAGATGGTACACCAGGATTCGCTTGTACCCATACCTATAATGATGGAGAGTCTGCCATAGTTGGAATCCTGAAACACAGGCCAGATGTTGTTTTGATGGATGTAAATCTACCTGGGAAATCCGGAATCGAATGCGTCAAGCAATTGAAGGAAGAGAGGCCAGAAATGGACATTATCATGTTGACGGTTAAATCTGATGATAAAACTGTCTTTGATTCACTATGTGCGGGAGCTACTGGTTACCTTTTGAAACATACACCACCTGTAAACCTGCTAGTTGCGATCAAAGAAGTCCATGAAGGAGGTGCTCCTATGAGCATGGAGATTGCCAGGAAGGTGTTAAAATCATTTCAGCCTACTCCTCATTCACCACTTTCTGAGCGTGAGACCGATATCCTGCGAAAATTATGTGAGGGAGAAAACTACAAGAGTATTGCAGAGGCATTGTTCATCAGTGGACATACTGTCCGCACCCATATCAAAAATATCTATTCAAAACTACATGTAAACTCAAGGGGTGAAGCTGTAAAAAAAGCCATTAAGAATAAGCTGATTTGATACCCCATATGAGGGATAGCTTTTAAAATGATTCCCAGGAATTAAGTTTTGAACTGCAAAAAGTTAACGTTTTGTCAATCCTGATGCTTTTTTAGTACATCAGGATTTTTTTTCGTAGAAAATGAACGTCAAGTATCCTTAAGTGTAAACCATTATAGAAACAGAGCTGTTACATGCGCTTTTTTAAGCCAGACTATAATAAGTGTAGTGATGAAGAATTGATGGAACTGATCGTCAAGCAAGACGAGCGGGCCTTCGATACGCTATATGTCAGGTATAGTGAACGCATGCTGAATTTCTTTTACAGAATGCTTAATCGAGATGAAAACAAGTCTCAGGACTTCCTGCAAGACCTGTTCATGAAGTTGTTGGAAAAGCCATATTTGTTTAAGAAAGGCAATAAGTTCTCTACCTGGATCTACACGATTGCTTCAAACATGGTCAAAAATGAGTATAGGTCCCTTCAAGTGAGGAAAATTGTGAGTAAAATGGAAGACCTTTCTCATCTACCGATAGGTGCCTGGATGGACGATGGCGACATTGATAGACAGCATTTTAAGATGGTTCTTGAAAAAGAAATTCAAAATCTGAGTCCAAAACACAGGGAGGTTTTCTTCCTAAGGTTTAGAGAAGAGTTATCGATAAAGGAAATCAGTGAAATTACTGCTTGCTCAGAAGGAACCATTAAATCCAGAATTTTTTACGCCTTGAAAAGGCTCGCACAAAATATGCAGGTATTTGACCCCAAAAGAGGATAAAACCTCTGGTGGGAATAATTCATAATAAAATGGAGAGATCAACATTGAATCAAGGAATTGACCTGGAAGCTCTGGTAAGAGAAAAAGACTTTCAGGATCTGAGCTTTGAAGAGAGAATTGAGGTACTTTCTGAGGTTTCAGAAAGAGAGTACCAGCAAATGAGGGAATTGGTAATTTGGTCAGGTGAACTATTGGGAGAGACACAACCGAGTTTGGTCCCCAACGCTAACATTCGCAAAAACCTGAATCAAAAGTTTCGAGAGAAGAAGCATCAAAATAAGATCATCCAAATGCTTCAGGCTCCAGTTCCGGTCTGGAAAGTAGCTGCAGCAACCGTGGTGTTAATGGTAAGCATTCAGTTTATCAATCCTCGCGCTTGGCTGGGAAGTTCTCCCAATACCAACATACCCATGCTTTTGGTTGATTCTACCCACCTTGATACCTCCATTAAAATCAATCATGCTCACGGAGAAGACTCCATTTACTCTACCTTCGAAGACTCTCTATAAATCCATGATACAACAAGAACGGCCTTGATGACTCATTCATCAAGGCCGTCTTTTTTATTCTTTAATCGGGATCAGTAATTCATGACCAAAGTACCTACAGGCTCTCCCATCACAATTCTTGAAAGGTTTCCTGGATTATTTATGTCAAATACCACAATGGGCAGGTCATTCTCCTGGCATAAGGTAAATGCGGTCATATCCATGACCCTGAGTTGATCTCTCAGCACCTCATTAAAAGTGATTTTGTCAAACTTGGTAGCAGTTGCATCCTTGGCTGGATCGGCGGTGTATACACCATCTACCCTTGTACCTTTGAGTACTACCTCTGCATCGATTTCGATGGCTCTGAGTGATGCAGCTGTATCTGTGGTAAAGAATGGGTTTCCTGTTCCTGCGCCAAAAATTACTATCCTTCCCTTTTCAAGATGTCTAATAGCTCTGCGGCGGATATAGGGTTCACAAATCTTGTCCATCCCAATAGCGGATTGCAACCTTACCTGTGCACCTTGCTGTTCAAGGGCATCCTGAAGTGCCATGCCATTGATGACAGTAGCTAGCATTCCCATGTAGTCTCCATGAGCCCTTCCCATCCCGGTACTGGTCCCAGATATTCCTCTAAAAATATTTCCGCCACCTACTACAATTGCTACTTCAACCCCCTTAGAGGTAACATCCAGAATCTCTCTTGCATAAAAAGCCAGAGTTTCATGCTCAATGCCAAAGTCCTTTTGGCCCATCAACGCTTCACCGCTGAGTTTCAACAGAATTCGCTTATATTTTGTCGCCATTGTAAATATATTGGATACGGGTAATGGAAATATTATTCAATATCACTCCCCAAAAACGGGGCCGAATTTGAAATTTTCACAAAGGTTAAAAAAAAAGAGAGTTGTTAAAACTCTCTTTTTTTCAACTTCCTACTTGGATTAGCTTTGTCCCAGTTGAACTCGCTTGAAAGCAGAAACTGTAATGTCTGCTCCCAGCTCAGATTTGATGTACTGAGCGATAGACTTTGAAGTGTCCTTCACGAAGTCCTGGTGCAAAAGTGTATTTTCTCTGAAATATTTGTTCAATTTTCCTTGAGCAATTTTATCCCAGATTTTTTCAGGTTTACCTTCAGCTTTTGCTTGCTCCATTCCGATCTCTAGCTCTTTGTTGATGATTTCCTGTGGTACAGAATCTTTATCAACAGAGATTGGATTCATTGCAGCAATCTGCATAGCGATATCCTTTCCAACCTGGGCTACTTCATTGTCAGTTTTGCCAGTGAAGGCAACTGCAACACCGATTCTCGCTCCTGGGTGGATGTATGATACGACCTTATCACCTTTAACAATCTCGAATGTTCTGATTTGAAGTTTCTCACCGATTCTACCCATGGCGTCAGTCAAAGTCTCTTCAACACTCTTACCGTCCATAGTTAGAGCCATAAGTGATTCAAGATTTGCAGGAGCTTCTTTGTCAGCCAATTCTACGATTGAATTTCCAAGGGCCTGAAAATCTTCATTACGAGCAACGAAGTCAGTTTCACAGTTCAGCTCGATGATAGTGGCTGTAGTGGCGTCAGCGTTGGCTTTGATGAAAACAGATCCTTCTTTGGCATCTCTGTCTGCGCGCTTAGCTGAAACTTTCTGACCTTTCTTGCGAAGGATCTCTACCGCTTTGTCGAAATCACCCTCTGCCTCAGTCAATGCTTTTTTGCAGTCCATCATACCTGCACCAGTTGCTTGTCTCAACCGGTTAACGTCGCTTGCTGTAACCTTAATTGCCATCGATTTATTTTGATAGTTAATATATAATAGGAAAAACTCGGGCAAAATTAGGATTTTTCCCCTCAATCTGCAATTGCTTGCCCAAATGGTTTTATATCTTTTAATATTCTGTTAATCTATTCAAAGTCAAATCGTTAATTTGAAGGATTTTTTTTAAATTTTTTTTCAAGGCCAAGCAACTTTTTTGGTCTTATCTTCTTCTAACATTCAGAATCTTCCCGGGACAATATTATGCACATTGCTACCCCTTATAGTGAAAAAGAATTGGTGGACGGATGCAAGCAGGAAAATCCAAAAATCCAGCGTGCCCTCTATCAAAAATACCACAGGCTGATGTTTAGCATCTGCCTGAGGTACTCCGAAAATAAGGAAGATGCACAAGACATCCTCCAAGATGGCTTTGTGAAGGTCTTTAAGAAAATAAACACCTTCAAACACAAAGGATCATTTGAAGGATGGATCAGGAGAATAATGGTGCACACCTCCATAGAGCATTACAGAAAGCGCTCGAAGTACTTTATGGTAGACATAAATGAGGCGGATACCCATTCTTTTGATGCTGATGCCCTGGTGAATTTAAGTACAGCTGAAATTATCAAACTCGTACAGGAACTGCCAGCAGGATACCGAACCGTTTTTAACCTGTTTGTGATCGAAGGATATTCTCATCAAGAAATTGCAGACATGTTGAATATATCAGAAGGTACTTCCAAGTCGCAGCTTTCCAGAGCTAAAAAGATGTTGCAGTTGAGAATGAAGTTCCTAAACGCCAAAGCAAGTGGATGAAAAGATGAAGAAAGATGAATGTTAGTGTGTCCAAGGAATTACATCAAAAATGAGTGAAGCCAAATCGAATAAACAAATGGGAAAGGAACCAGATTTACAAGGACTTCTGAAATCCCGTTTCGAAAAAATGGAACTGGAACCAGAGATAGACCTCTGGCCAGCCATTGAAGAAAAAATTCAGAAGGAGCCAGGTTTTTGGAAAACCTGGAGACCCTACCTTGCTGTAGCGGCATGTCTCGCTGTTCTGATCAGTGTATGGATTTATACCAGAAAACCTGAAAAGCTCCAGACACCGATCGCAGAAAAAACGGAAAAGGTAGAAAATCCGGTCAGGAAAGACCAAAACATAAAAAGAGAACTAGCCTCTCTGGAAAGGAAGCGTGTAGATAACAGCTCTAAAAAAAATAAGGATGTGAAAAAGGCCAATTCATCCAAAAAGGCCAACAACTATATCCCTTCTCCTAGAGCCGGACAATCCATCACTCTTCCCATCGTAGAAAAGCAAATTCTAGCTTCCAAATACGAGGATGAAGAAGGTAAAAACAATACAGCCAATACCAAGATCAAGGGAATGAAAGAATCCATGGTCAAAGGGAATGAGCTGGCAAGCCTGAGTCCTGTAAAGGTTAATGCTGAGCTTAAGCCAATTAAAGTCAAAGCACTAGAGTCCAATAAGCAGTTGGCAATCAAGAAAACCAACCCCAACAGCATGGAAATTAACCTGAATGAATTAACGATCAAAGACGCTGTTGTATATGCAACAGAGAAAATAAACGAAACTACGGAGAAAATGGATCTCCCTGTAAAGGTTGAACAGAAGCAGACCAAGTACGGAAAGAAAAAAACCTATCAGGTGCAGATTTTTAATGTCTCTTTTACCCGAACCACTTACAGATCCAACAAAGCAGTTAGACAATTATGAAACAATTATCAAATTCTTTATATATGAAATACCTGGTTTTGACCCTCGCATTCGTCAGCTTTCACTTCGTAGCCACGGCGCAGGATGAAAGCAAGACCGTGAAAGAAATTGAAGAGAGATACGAGATCGACGAAGTAACTTCTGACACCACCAAGATTACCATCAAGACGAAGACCGTTACCATCATTAAAGATGAAGATGGAAGACATATTTCGATCGAGGATTCGAAGGAAGTTTTGGATGAAGCCAAAAAGGAATTCGAAGAAAGGGAAGAAGAAGAGTGGGATGAGAAATTCGACTATCAACCCAAAGAGCGAGTTGATGAGAGAAAAAGTTCTCAAGTAGGTGGTCTCGCCCTTGACCTTGGATTTGCTCACTTCATCAATGGCAATACCTTTGGCAACAATGCCGTCAATCCCGAACTGGCTATCAAGGATTTTCGCCTTGGTTCACACGTTGCTCTCCATGTTCTGCCTACCAGGGTAAGCATTGCAGGAAAAGGAAAAGTTAACATCAAAACTGCCATCAGCGTAGATTGGAACAATTATTACTTCACTTCAAATGTAACTTTGATTGAAGGTGATGAAGGCATTGAATTCGGACAAGCCGAAGAAAACCTTTCCAAAAATAAACTGACAACCCGCTACGCCCAGATTCCTTTGCTGCTTAACTTCAACACAGCTCCAGGTCAGAAAAATAATGTTAGTTTTTCAGTCGGAGGTTATGGAGGGCTACTTTGGTCTGCACATACCAAGCAGGTAACAGAGGAAGGAAAGAAAAAGACCAAAAATAAAGGTAACTACAACCTAAATCCTATCAGATATGGGCTTACTGCAAGACTGGACTTTCGCTGGTTGGATATTTATGTAAACTATAATTTGAGCGAAGTATTTGCCCAAAATGAGGGTCCTACTACCCAAACATTCGAAGCAGGAATAAATGTGATTGACTTCTAAAATAGTTTTCTCTCTCTAAGAAGGCAGGCTTAAAATTTAGGCCTGTCTTTTTTTATAGATGTTTATGAAGCAGTGCTTCCATTTCCTTGTCAATTACCTTGTCCATCACAGAAAGGCCGTCAAAATCTCTCGCTCTAAGGTCAGCTCCTTTCTTTATCAAGGCCAAAAGCATATTGGTATTTTCGACTTTAACGGCATACATGATGGGAGTTTCGCCATCATTATCTCTTAGATCCGGGTTAGCCCCTGCTTCCAACAATCTCGAGACACTATCCTCTCGCAGTCTTTGAATGGCATAAATTAAAGCTGTGGCACCTGCCTGGTCTTGTAAATCAAGCTGAAGTTCCTCTTTAGCTAATAGCAACACCTCTATATTTTCATGTTCAAGGACAATAGACATCATCAATGGAGTGGTCGCAAACTCATGCGGTATGTTGGGGTTTGCCCCAGCCTCAAGCAAGGCTTTTACCATCTCCTTCTGAGCATGTAAGATGGCAAACATGAGAGGACTCATGCCGAATTTGTTCTTCTGATCCAGAATTTGAGGGGATTTTCGAATAATTTTCCTGAAAGCCTGAAAATTTCCTACCTCAATTGCAGCCAGAAGGTCATCGGTATTTGCACCTCTGAAAAAGCTGAAAGCCTTCCACATATATTCATGGGTTAAAATCGCAGTTGATAACTCAACTCTTTGGAATTTCCTGAGTTATCCTTCACCCTAATGACCAATTTGTGGCTACCTTTGTTAGGTCTGCGATCAGAAAAATCATACCTGATCCTGTCTTGTCTAAAATAGTATTCGAAGGGAACCCATTTCCCATCCAACTCCCCCCTAATGCTTTCATAGTCAATACCGGAAAACTCATCATCAACCCTGAGACTAATGCTGGTTGCAGCTTCGGGAATGGTAGAGTTATTGGAGAAGTTTATAGGCTTTATAGTCGGGGAAATGGAATCAGCCATCAAACAAAACTGACCAAACTCCTTAAGAGAGGCATAAATGGTCCTTCCATTGTCTTTCACATTGCCGGCATATTCCCATTTTCCATTGCCCCACTTGGCAACAAGCAGCTTTTCGTAATTTCCCTTTTTAGGAGCCTTAAAGCCTACTAAATAAGCTGAATTGATGGGTACTCCTTCGTTTCCAACTACAAATATATCGCTATACATTTTGGCTTTTTGGGGCAGTTTCCGAACAACCAGATGCTGATGCGAGAAAATTGTTTTGTAGGGAAAATATACCTGTAATTCGTCCAGTTCTACCAGGTTGTTTTGATCAGGGAATAGCTCTTCATAATATGAAAAGGTCAATGGAGTAGACTTGGTAGTAGAGTTTCCTGGATAAAATGACAGTTCTTTTGGATAGGCGTACCTATCGAGTTTGAGGAGAAAAACCATCTCTTTTCCTGAATAATAGGCTGGCTTTAACAGCTTTTTATCTCCCAGAATGGTAGTATAGTTAAGTCCATTTGAGCAAAGTTTGGTTGGATTGGAAACCGTTAGCTTGAGTATGCCATGTTTCTCTTCAACTTTTAGTTCGGACTTGGGATAATATGTGGGTTTGGTTGGAAATTCGCTGCTTCTCTTATCTCTGATAAGTCTCCCGTTTACTGTACTCTTATTTCCTGCAAAATCTGAAAGAACCAATTTAAAGAAATGAATGCTGTCATCATTCAACTCTATGATGCCCTGGGATTTCTTGTATTTATATCCGCTGAAGCGGTTGCCTGGAAGTATATAGGTACGTTGGAATTTACGTCTTGCCCTTTTGTAAAATGCATAATCAATATGCATGTTGATGTGGCGGCTTTCATCGAAGGAGAAGGTATCCAGACGAAATTCCTCAACCAATTTTCCATCTAGGTATAGCTTTGCATAATTGATCCCACATTTATTCGCAGCGGCATCCAGTTTGTCATGTGCCATGTATTCTATCCCGAATTTCCCCCTGACGTGGATAAGATCCTTAATCTTATAGCTTCCATTCCCAAGGTTTACAGGGGTTTGGCGGAGCTTCCTCCATTTTCCTTCCACCCTGGAGTCTATCTCTAATGGCTCAAAGGCAATCTCCTGAATAATGGGGTTGATATGGTCTTTAATTTTCCCGACGGGGTAAAACTTCAGGGGATTGATAATTTTTTCGTCCTTATCCCTTATCTCAAAATGGAGGTGAGGACCAAATGATGAACCAGAGTTGCCACTATAGCCAATGACCTGGCCTTTCTTTACCCTTATTTGATCTTTGGGAAGATAGATTTCTTGTTCAAACTTTTCTTCCTTGATCTGTCTTTGATATACAAGGGAGTCATAGGTATCAATGAAGCGATCCAGGTGAGCATAGACAGAAAAATTTCCATCATCATGCTTGAGGTAGACTGCTCGACCAAAACCAAAGGGGCTGGTTTTCAAACGATAAACGTAGCCATCTGTAACAGCCTTGACTGGAATTCCAATTTTACGGAAGCTCTTGATATCTATGCCGGAGTGAAAATGATTCCCCCTTAGTTCTCCAAAAGTTCCTGCCAATGCTTCATAACCCTTCATGGGATATTCATAGGAATCTGAGGGCAAAAAACTTAGAAATGCCCCTCCCAAAAAAACACAAAGCAATGGTAAAATTCTTTTACTCAGCTTACTACCTAACATGAAAATCCATTAATTTTTGCCCTTCCAATTCTGCTTCTATATGGTCGCCAATACTAAGGGGTCCCACTCCTTCAGGGGTGCCTGTAAAAATCAAGTCTCCTTTTTTAATTGTAATAAACTGGGTAATGAAAGATATGAGGTATTTGACATTGAATATCATATCCCCAGTAAACCCACTCTGGCGTCTTTTTCCGTTGATATCACAAGTAAAATGAATGTTTTGAAGGTCGGGAAATTCTTGGGGATCAAGAAATCGAGAAACAGGAGCTGAGTCATTGAATCCCTTTGCCAGGGTCCAGGGATGCCCCTTGGATTTGGCCTCTGATTGAATGTCTCTGGCTGTCATATCTATTCCCAAACCTATTCCATCTATGTAAGAGTCTACAAATTCTTCCTGAATGAATTTACCTTCCCTCGCAACCCTGACAACCAGCTCACATTCGAAATGAAGATCACGGGTAAATTCTGGATAATAGAAATCCTTATTTTCTCTTAAAACCGCAGTATCAGGCTTGAAAAAAATCAAGGGTTTGGAAGGAACAGGATTATTGAGTTCGGCTGCGTGTTTCCGATAATTTCTTCCAACACAAATGATCTTCATATTAAATTATTTTTAGAGGCTGTTTGAATTTAGAGTTTTCATTTTACAGGCAGGATTTTAAGGTTCTGAGGAAGTAATTTTTTTGAGTTTTAGTGGGACTAAAGCGAAAAAAATTATGAACTCAGGTTCTTGAAAACCAACTGTAAACGATAAAAAAAACTTAAACAGTCTCTCAGTCGTCGCAGCTTCCTTTCGTAAGGGTTTTCCCGTCAATCAAGTCCAGCATAGTAACACTGGTTTCTGTATTCATTACATAACCTTTTTCTGCTGTCCAGACTACGAAAGACTTTTCACAATCTTCGAAGATTGTTTTGGGGCGATTGTCTTTTTCAAATTTTAGCACCCACTGCTTGTTTTCCAGCACAAGCTTATATAGTCCATTACAGGACTCTCTATTGGGGCCCTGGCCCAGGGGTCCCATGACAACCTTTCTATTGAAATATGTACTGTCTTTTAGCTCAAGACGGTAATTTCCGTTTTCGGCACAATATGCTCCTTTGATTTGTTCTCTTACTTCCTCAATAGGGGGAGGAGTTGGTCCGCAAGAACTCAATGTCATGGCAACCAAGGCAAAAAGTAGGTAAGCAGGTATTTTCATAAAACAAACTTAAGAATTGTCTGCGAAATTCTCATCCCCTAAGCTTGTATTTGAAGTTTTGCAGCACAAATTTCTTCCAAAATGCTTCCATGGGGATCTCTTTCGAATGCAGTTCCAATAACAATCATATCTGCCCCGGCCTTCCAGGCCAGACAAGCATCTTCCTTACTTCTGATCCCCCCTCCGATGATGAGCGGGATATCGAGTTCTGAGCTTACTTTTTCGATCATTGAAGATGGGACAGGATACTTAGCTCCACTTCCTCCATCCATATAAACCATTCTCAGACCCAGCAATTCTCCTGCCAATGCTGTGGAAAGTGCAATATCAGCTTTGTCGTTAGGAATGGGAAGGGTGTTCGAAATATAATTCACAGTGGTTAGCTTGCCACTTTCTATAAGCATATAAGCAGTGGGTATTACCTCCAAATCAATCTTTTTAAGCATTGTAGCAGCTTCCACATGCCTTCCAATAAGTAAATCCGGATTTCTACCACTAATCAAAGAAAGCAACATCAGTGCATCTGCATCTTGAACTACCTGACTAGGAGATCCAGGAAAAATCACAATTGGAATTTGTATTTGTTGCTTGAGGAAGGGTATTAATTCTTTTATAGAATGGTCTCGAACCAGGCTTCCTCCTACCATGAGCCAATCCACCCCCATTTTTTCGCATTTGATCGCCAACTCTTTTCCTTTTTCAGGATTTACCTTGTCCGGATCAAATAAAACGGCGAGCATCTTCTTTCCGGACTGCTTGTTTTTCTCAAATTGTGAAAGGATGGACAAGGTATTATTCATTGCTAATGGTCATATACAAAGGCAAATTAAAAAATTTGTTATGCCACTTGACTACAACATCCAAGATTTTACAACAAGCCCAAAATTTCTGTTAAAAATAAAAAACCGCTTGAAAGAATCTTCGAGCGGCTTTTAAGTTCTTATTTATCAATGAGATCAACCTGCATCTCCACCTTCGTCTCCTACATCCTCCGAGGCTCCTTCTCCTTCTACGTCCTCTTGATGATCCTCAGAATCAACATCTTCAGATATGGCATGAGCGGCAACCGCAGCTTTTACTGTCTTTTCAGCCTCCTCTTTGGCATCATCAACATCGCTTTTTGCATCTGAGCCATCTTCTTCACCGTGAGTTGGTTTGTTGGTGGCTTTGGAATCGGTAGCAAGTTCAGATGGTTTGCTGGAATCGGTATTTACTCCACGAGCAAGTTCATCCTGTTTGAAGAATCGCCCCTGGAAAAGTAGAATCACCGTAATACCTATAGAAATAGAGGCATCCGCAACATTCCAAATAGGCCATAATGCGGTGTACTGACCATTAAAGAGGGGAAACCACTTCCAATCAGGTAAGTACCCTTTCCAAATGTCAAGGTAAAACATATCTACCACACGGCCATAGAATAGGCTTCCGGTATAATCATTAATGTCAGCAAACCAAATTCCATAGAATGTCCTGTCGATAATGTTTCCAAGTGCCCCACCAAAGATGAGAGCAATGAAAATTGGCAAGGCAGATTTATGATCTTTCAAGCGGTAAAGAACAACGCCAATCGCAGAAACTGCAAGAATTGAAAACAGGGAAAGAATCAGTTTTCCAGTGCTTTCGGACATGTCAAGCCCAATGTTGTTGAACAGTTCAGTAAGTGTGAGTCCAAAAGCGGCTCCATTGTTTTCAATAAAATGAAGTTTAAAAAAATCTCCCAGAATCTTTATCTGACCTGCATCTCCTTTTTCCATGTTGAACTTAACCAGGAGTTTTACGATTTGGTCAACGACAATGACGATCAGGGAAATGGAAAACAGTTTGGTGACTCTTTTCATGAATTAGCCTTTATTGGTAGGGGTTCTCTTTAGGGTTTGTTGCTTTTTAGCTTCAATGGTGGTGGTGGCATGAGGTACTACCCTTAGCCTTTCTTTGGGAATAAGGGCTCCGGAAATTCTACATTTTCCATAAGTCCCATTCTCCACCCTCATCATAGCCTTTTCAAGGTTATAGATGAATTTGGCTTGCCTCGCCATCAATAGCTCAACTTCCTCTTTTTCTACACTTTCATTACCGTATTCGGTAATGTTGAAAGAATCAGAAGTATTTTGACCTATTTCTTTCAGGTTGTTGGCAAGTCTCTTGTATTCCGATCTTGCTTTCTCAAGTTTCTCGTTGACTAGCTGGCGAAACTCCTCAAGCTCACTCTTCGAATAAAATTGCTTCTCGCTCATAGTAATAAGGTTAGATGTCCTACCCCTCTAAATTTTGGATATTTCAATTTTACCAATGATTCCATTGATATCAATTTCTTCCGCATTATCCAAATCATTTTCATCAATCAAGTCCAATTGATTCGTCAGGGTTTCTGTACTGATATAGGCTTTGTGCTTCTTCAGGGCAGTATTCCAACCTTCCTGGCTGGATATTTTTACCGTAATGCGGTCGGTAACTTCAAAGCCATTGTTCTTTCTGAGATTCTGGATTCTATTGATAAACTCCCTGGCGATACCTTCATGTGCCAGTTCTTCAGATATCTGGATATCCAGCGCAAGGGTGTATCCAGCGTCAGAAGCTACTGACCAACCAGGAATATCCTCGCTAACAATCTCAACATCAGATAATTCTATGACGAATGTTGCGGAAGAAAGTTGCAATTCTGCTTTTCCTGCCGCTTCAAAATTCCTGATATCATCCTGATCAAACTTAGCCAAAGCAGGCCCAATTTGCTTGATCAAGGGTCCAGCTTTTGGTCCTAGTTTCCTGAAGTTAGGCTTTATTTTCTTAACTAGGATATTGTTATCCTCAGTGATGTACTCCAACTCCTTGATGTTAACCTCACTCTTCACCAACTCCTGCACCTTCTTCAACTCTTGCCTCAACCCAGGATCTAAAATAGCAACCAAAGCCTTGAACAATGGCTGGCGAACTTTGATCTTCTCTTTCCTGCGAATGCTCAAAATAAGTGACGTTATTCGCTGGGCCATATCCATCCTTGATTCAGCCTTTTTATCTACCAGATTCTCATTCACTTCAGGAAAATCCGCAACGTGAACTGAAACTGCTTCATTTTCTCCTGTCAGATCCTGATATAATTTCTCAGAATAGAATGGAGCAAATGGACTCATCAGGATAGAAACTGTCTTCAAACACTCATAAAGAGTCTGGTAGGCTTTGGCGTCTCCTTCCCAGAAACGACGTCTCGCCAGACGAACATACCAGTTGGACAGTTGCTCCTGGACAAAACTGTCAATGGCTCTGATTGCCCTGGTCGGTTCGTAATCGTCCATGTTTTCACCCACAGTTTCTATCAAGCTATTGAGGCAAGACAAGATCCACTGATCAAGCTCTGTCCGATCCTTAGGATCGATGACGCTCTCATAGCTGAACGATGTAATGTTGGCGTAGAGCGCGAAAAAGTTGTATGTATTGAAAAGCGTTCCAAAAAACTTTCTCTGGACTTCCTGCACACCAGCAAGGTCAAATCTCAGGTTATCCCATGGCTGGGAATTACCAATCATGTACCAGCGGGTAGCATCAGCTCCATAAGTAGCCAGGGTTTCAAAGGGATCTACAGCATTTCCAAGGCGCTTGGACATCTTACGCCCGTCCTTGTCAAGCAATAGACCCGTAGAGATTACATTCTTGAAAGAAGGCTGGTCTTCCAGCATGACAGAAATTGCATGCAGGGTAAAGAACCAACCCCTCGTCTGGTCAACTCCTTCTGAAATGAAGTCAGCCGGGAAGTTTGCCTTGAATTTATCTTGATTTTCAAATGGGTAATGCCATTGAGCAAAAGGCATTGAACCGGAATCAAACCAAACGTCGATAAGGTCAGTTTCACGCTTCATAGGCTTGCCGGAAGCACTTACCAGGGTAATCTCATCAACACCAGGCTTATGCAAATCCAAGTCTTCCATAAAGGCGTCCATTAGATCTTGCTCAAGTACACCTGCTTTAACGGCCTTAGCCATCTCATTGCTGAGTTCCTCCACTGAGCCGATGCAGATTTGCTCTTTTCCATCTTCAGTAGACCATACTGGTAGTGGAATTCCCCAGAATCTCGACCTGGACAAGTTCCAGTCTACAAGGTTTTCCAACCAGTTACCAAACCTGCCAGTACCTGTTGAGGCAGGTTTCCAGTTGATCAGGTTATTGTTGGATAGGAGTTTATCCTTTACAGCCGTAGTCTTGATGAACCAGCTATCCAAAGGATAGTACAATACGGGGCGGTCAGTCCTCCAACAATGTGGATAGGAGTGCTCGTATTTTTCAACTCTGAAGGCCCTATTTTCAGTTTTAAGTTTGATTGCGATGTCTACATCGACAGACCTGTCTTCGACTTGTCCGTAGTCTTTCACATATCGACCGGCAAAATCAGTGATTTCTTTTACAAAACGTCCCTGCTTATCAACTGTGGGTGCCATATTGCCTTCCTCATCCTTTACCATGATGGCAGGAATGTCATTTTGCTTGGAAACAAAAAAGTCATCCGAACCGAAGGTTGGAGAGATGTGAACGATGCCAGTACCGTCATCTGTAGAGACAAAGTCTCCAAGAATGACCCTAAATGCTGGTTTGTCAGGTTTGATGTAAGTAAAGAGCTGGTCATACTCCATTCCATTAAGTTCAGACCCTTTGAAGGAGTCTACAATTTCAAATGGAATGAGTTTATCACCCTCTTTATAATCTTCCAACTTAATGTCGGCAGCTTTCTCGTTGAAGTATTTCTTCAAGAGATCCTTGGCCATGATCACCGAAATAGGCTTGGAAGTATATTGGTTGAAGGTTTTAACCTTCACGTATTCAATGTTCTTCCCTACTGCCAGGGCCGCATTGGAAGGAAGTGTCCATGGAGTAGTGGTCCAGGCAACAAAGAAAACTTCTCCATCATCCAGCAATCTTTCCTCCATCTTGTGTCCCACCTTCTTCAGCTTGAATTGGGCGGTCACAGAGGTATCCTTGATATCCTTGTAGGTGCCAGGCATGTTCAACTCATGGGAACTAAGGCCAGTACCTGCGGCTGGAGAATAAGGCTGAATGGTAAAACCTTTATACAAGAGTTCTTTGTCCCAAAGCCTTCTAAGAAGGTTCCAGACAGACTCGATATAGTTGTTTTCAAATGTGATATAGGGATTATCCAGGTCTACCCAGTAGCCCATCTTGACTGTAAGGTCGTCCCACATATCCTTGAACTTCAAGACATCTTTGCGACATTCAGCATTGTACTCCTTAATGGAGATGGTTTTGCCAATATCCTCTTTTTTGATGCCCAGGCGCTTTTCAACCTGAAGCTCCACTGGCAAGCCATGGGTATCCCAACCGCCTTTACGGTGAACCTGGAATCCTTTTAATGTCTTGTAACGGCAAAAAATATCCTTAATGGTTCTGGCAAGTACGTGGTGAATACCAGGCTTTCCATTCGCAGATGGTGGACCTTCATAAAATGTAAACTGGGGATTTCCCTCCCTTAGCTCAATGCTTTTCTCAAAGGCCTTCTTTTCATCCCACCTTTGAAGGATTTGCTTGTCTATTTCGGGTAGAGAAAGATTTTTGTATTCTGGATAGCGCTTACCCATAACTTGCCGCAAAAGGTATATTGTAAGAAGCGAAAAAATGAGGGCGGAATTGCCCCAAAAATAGGCTGCAAATATAAGAAAAGCTTTTTATTTTTTCGTCTTTGGCAGTTTTAGCTTTTGCTGGTGAAAAATTTTCTGCTTAGAAAATAATTCATGGTATACCGATACTAGATAATTCATTGTTCAAACGAATAAACAAACACAAATGAAAAGAATCGCCTTTTTGACAACAACATTGATTTTGAGTTCATTAATCTTGACTTCCTGTGAAATGAGTAAGATCCTAAAGGAAAACAGGACGGAGATGGATAGGCTGGCATACGGAAGATTGAGTAAGCAGGAAAAATTCGACGGACTGGCAAATGTAGTCGTGGATGTACTGGAAACTTCTCTGGAATTTGACAGTCCCCTCAAAACTCACAAGTACCTTCAAAAGTTTTCCAAACAAAACGAAACCGAACTCCAGTCTCTTTCAGGTGAATTGGGTCCCTGGATCAAGGGAATGAAGTTTACAGATAAGGTAAAATTTACCAAAAGTACACTTTCAAACCCTTATTCTAAGAGGCTAACACAAGTAGTTCCCAAAGTTCAAAGGATGGCCAAGGAAAATGATTTCGAATTGGGAACCCTTGAAAAGGCCCTGTTGCTTTACCGGTTGAGGGGAATGGTGAAAAAGAACAAGAAGAAGAAGGAGTAAGGTTCTCCATCTAGGCAAAAAGATCTGTTCCTGCCTATAGAACGAACTTCTTCTTCCACCACAGCTTTCAGGCTGTAAAAAAATTTGAGCCATCCCTTAATCCAGGATGGCTCAAATTTTTTAGATGGGATCAAAAGATTCCTGCTGATTTTTCCGTTTCTTTTTAGAATTTCTCTTCTCAAAGATGTCCCGCCAGCGATTTTTCTTCTCCAACTTCATTTCCTTACGTTTCTCACGGTACTCTTTGATCTTTTGCAACAAGTCCTCAATTGGATCCAACATACCTTCGTTTTCAGGTTCTAGGGTGTACATATCACACTCCATGGAAGCCAAGGCAGATGGACCAGGCTGAGGCAATGGCTTATTTTTCCACTTCCTTGTCTTGATATCCGAATATACCTTTTGCATAAATCTCCCATAAATTGGGAGAGCTGTATTTGCCCCTTGTCCAAGAGACAATGAACGGAACCTGACCTTTCTTTCGTCGCCACCAACCCATACTCCAACAACCAAATCAGAGGAAATGCCCATGTACCAACCATCAGTCTGATCCTGGGTGGTACCTGTTTTTCCTCCAATATCCGAAGTGATCTTGTAGCGATATCTCAACCGTTTCGCAGTACCACTATCTACAACCATTGAAAGCATGTGAGCCATCATATCTGCCGTACCCACATCCATGATGCGAACAGATTCTTCCCTTCCAGGATTTTTAAACAAGACATTGCCTTCGCTGTCCTCCACCCTTGTGATGTAGTGCGGCGTATTTAAAATTCCTCTGTTCGCAAAAGTGGTATATGCGCCTACCATTTCTTTTAATGTGAGGTCTGCAGTTCCTAAAACAAGGGTGGGGTCTTTGGGGATTTCCGACTCGAAGCCAAAACGCCTTACAAAATCATAGGCTTCCTCTACGCCCACCTTCATCATTACTGCAGCCGAAACTGTGTTAACCGAATTGACAAGTCCTCCCATCATGGAATAATATCCTTCATATTTCCCATCTGAGTTTCCAGGGGTCCAATTGTTGTAATCCATATAGGTGACCTTCTCGTTCGGGATGTACTCACATGGATCTACGATCCCCTGATCGATTGCTGCTGCGTAAACAAGGGGCTTAAAAGTTGAGCCCACCTGCCTGTTGGCTGTTACATGGTCATATTTGAAGTGTCGGTGGTTGATGCCACCCACCCATGCTTTTACATCACCGGTTCTTGGATCAACAGCCATCATACCAGCCTGTAAAAATGATTTATAATATTTGATGGAATCGATGGGAGACATTTCCACCTGCTTCATTCCCTTCCAACTCCAAACCTCCATTTTCACAGGCTTTTTAAGCTCTTTTAAAATATCCGCATCAGATAACCCTTGCTTCTTCAAGGACTTGTATCGCCCTGTTTGTTTCATGGCTCGCTGGATGCTCTTGTCGCTATCTTTCCAGAGGCTACGTTTGCTCCAATGCTTGTCAAATGTCTTTTGAAGACCTGCCATATGCACTTTCAAAGCATCCTCAGCATGCTTTTGCATCCTGGAGTCAATGGTGGTATAAATTTTTAGCCCATCCGTAAAAAGGTTGAAGGAAGAACCGTCACTCTTTTTATAGTTTTTTAGAATGCCTTTCAATTCTTCTGCCAATTCCTGCCTAAAATAAGGAGCCAGCCCATCTGCCCGGGTTACATTTTTATAATCCGTCCCCAGTTCTTTTTTCTTTAATGATTCAGCCTCTTCTTCCTTCAAATATCCATAGGTGAGCATTTGATCCAGCACTACATTCCGCCTCTTCTGAGCCCTTTCCGGATGTTTCCTTGGGTTGTAGTAGGTAGTGGCTTTCAACATTCCCACCAACACTGCAGCTTCCTCTACCTTTAGATTTGTAGCCTTTTTGCTAAAAAATCTCTGGCTTGCTGCTCCAATTCCAAATACACTTTCTCCAAAGGGAACCGTATTCAGGTAAATAGTCAAAATTTCCTTTTTGGAATAGGCTTTCTCCAAACGCCTGGCCACAATCATTTCCTTGACCTTATTGACAGGCATCGTGAGTATCCCATAAGATTTCCTTGGGAAGAGATTCTTGGATAACTGCTGGCTAATGGTACTTCCCCCACCTGCTGATTTATCCCCTAACAAAATGGATTTGAATGCCACCCTTAGCATTGACCTTGTATCTATCCCATGATGCTTGAAAAAGCGGGCATCTTCCGTTGCCAAAAGGGCATTTATCAGATGTGGGGGAAATTCATCGTACTCAAGTTCTGTGCGATTGACAAGAAAGTATTTACCCAGAAGTGCATTGTCTTCCGAATACACTTCAGAGGCGACATTATTTTTGATGTTGGTGAGGTCAGATTTGGAAGGTAATGACCCAAAAACACCCAGGAATACCAGAAGGAAAAGCAAAAGTGAGGTCAAGGCCATGGTTCCGATTCCGATTAAGGAATATACTCCCACCCTTTTCCAGAATTTCTTTGATTGGAGGTTTTTCTTCAGCTTTTCTAGCAATAAATGAACTTTCATAATTTTGAGAATGGAGGGGCTGTTGTGTGTAACTATAGATAAAGAGTTTCGCTAATGTTACAAGATGCTTGGAATTTAGACCCTGTGCTGATTTTGCGAAAATAATTAAGCCCCTGTATTAACCTAAATCCAATGTTTCATCTACGAAGTTTAGAATCATTTGATTGATGTTTTCAAGGGATTCTCTTGTCCAGCCTCCAATATGTGGGCTCAACATGACATTTTCTCTTGCAAATAAATCCTCGTAAAGCAGCTTTTCCTCATCAGAAAGCCTATCCAGTTTCTCATTTGGCAGGACATCAAGTGCAGCAGCAAGGACGAGGCCTTGATCCATTGCCTGTAGCAAATCAGCAATTTTCACAATAGGTCCCCTTGCAAGGTTTAAGAAGTAAATCGGCTTTTTGAACGAACTGAAAAACGCAAGATTAACCCACTCTCTGGTTTCAGGACTTAATGGAATGTGAATGCTAAGTATGTCAGCCTTTTCCTGAATGGCATGCAAACTTGACTCTTCAACATATTCATCTCCATAATCAGAAAGGTATTTGTCATAGGCCAGGAGTTCAGAACCGAATCCACTTAATTTTTTAGCTACAGATCTACCTGTATGGCCATATCCGATAATCCCGATTGTTTTTCCTCCTATTTCCCAGCCTCTGTTTTTCTCTCGTTCCCAACGGAATTGCTTTACCTCATCATTCGCCCGCACAAGCTTGTTCCTCATTGCCAGTAGCATGCCTACAGTGTGTTCTCCCACTGCATTAGCATTTCCACCTTTTGTGTTTTCAACCCTGACTCCTTTTTCATTTAAATAGTCCACATCAATGTGATCCATTCCCACTCCTGCCCGAACGACCAACTTCAATTTCTTGGCCAAATCAATGGCCTCTTTATCAAGCTGAATGCGGCTATTCATGATGAGGATATCATACTCAGGAAGTAAAGTCAAAATCTCTGTTCTTGCTCTATTGGGAAAATAATTGACTTCCACCTCTTTTTCCGCCAGGGAATTGAGAAAATTTTGAGGGAATCGATCAATGATCAGTATCTTCATAAAGGCAATTTCTGCAAAATTCCTACCTTTTCATCATGAAAACAATACTGAAGCTTTTGATTCTTGTTATGAGCAGTTTTTCTATAGGAATGGGACAATCTGTTGGGGACTCGACCGAGATATTGGCCAAGGCCAAAAAGGATGTAGAGCTACTGTGTTCTGAAGGCCTCGCAGGAAGGGGATATATAGACGAAGGACATAAAAAAGCGGCCAGCTTCATTGCTTCGCGATTCGAAGAAATGGGACTAAGCCCATTTGACAATCCCATCAAAGCAACTAATCCATATTTTCAAAACTTCATCATTGATATCAACCTTGCCAGCAAGCTGGAAATCTCCATAAATGGCAAGCAAGTCGAAGTAGGCAAAGAAGCCATCGTCAATAAATTCAGTGGCTCAGGTCAGGTATCTGGAAAGGTGATAGACATGGGTCATGGATTGGAACCAACCGATAAAGTGAAAGGGAAAATCGCCCTCATTAGAGCCGGTTGGCCTAAAAAGCTGGATACCAAAGAAAAGCGCAAGGAATTTGAGCAATTGTCCAAAACCGTAGACCGAATCGCAGCCCTGATCAAAAATGGAGCTACCGGAATCATCATCAAACAAGAAAAGCTGACAGCAGGCTTTACCCGAGAACAAGCTCCCATTCCTGTTGTGGAAGTATTGAACTCTGCCATGCCCAAGAAGATAAAAACAGCAGATATCAAGCTCAAATCAGAAATGACAAGGCTTCAAAGCCAAAATGTTATTGCTGTCATTGAGGGGAAAAGCAAAACAAAAGAAGCCATCATTGTTTCAGCCCATTATGACCATTTGGGGAAGTTAGAAAATGCCATTTTCACTGGAGCCAACGACAATGCCTCTGGTACTTCTATGCTTTTGTCAATCGCAGAATATTTCCAGGCAAATCCATTGGATTATAAATTGATTTTCATTGCATTCGGAGGAGAGGAAACCGGACTTGTGGGTTCGAACTTTTATGCCAACCAAAACCCACTTTTCCCATTGGCATCAACCAAATTCATCCTCAACCTGGATCTCATGGGCAATGGCATCAAGGGAATTACAGCAGTAGGAGGGAAGGATTATGCAGAGCAGTTTGACCTACTGAAGCAAATCAACGAAAAGCTGGATGCTGTTCCTGTAGTCAGGGCTCGACCCAACGCCCCCAATTCAGACCACTTTTTCTTCCTCAAACAAGGCGTACCCGGATTCTTCATTTATACCCTCGGCGGCCCTCCACATTATCATGATGTGAATGATCGTCCAGAGAACATGGAGTATTCACGATATATAAACGTCAGGGAATTAATGATAAGATTCCTGGAAGCCTTATAAGCTAGTTCAAATCAGCTTTTTGAAGTCTTTCCTGATAGAGTTTTTGCTGTAGTCCATTGCCAAGAATGCCTTGAAGGAAGGCCATATTTCTCAGTGCAGTTTGGTTGTCAGGGTCTTTCTTCAAAATGGAAACCAGAAGCCTTTCTGTCTTTCTGAAATCCCTGCGATTCAAGGAGATAAAGGCAAGGTTGTTCTTTACCCTCAGGTCAAATGATTTCTTTTGCTGCAACTCCATAAAAAGTGCTTCAGCTTCAGCCAGTACCCCAGCATCACCTGGTCTTGCTTTTAATAAATTTGTGCCTGCCTTTAATCCAGCATCCCACCGCTCTCCGTTTTGTTTGTATAGGTTGAGGTATATTTTATGTGCCGAGGCAAAATTACCTTCTGCCTCTGCAATTTCAGCATCAAGGAAGCTACTCAAGGGTGTTAACTCTTCCTCGGGGATCAAATCAAGTTTCTGCTTTGCTTTTGAAAGGAAACGAGGGTCCTTTTCAGACTTCAAAAAATAAAAGCGCGCCTGGTCGTAGTTACTCAATTGATTAAGCCTACTTTCAACTTCCTTTTCAAAGTGTGTGGCTCGATTTTGGGTTTCAAAATAGTCTAACCAAGCCTTGGCAAGGCCCTCAGAAGATACTTGGCTATCTGTGGCACAAACCAATTGAATGATGCCCTTTACTTCGCCGCTTGATAAGGAATCCCCTCTCTGTACGACCCGAATAAAGTGATCATGAAAACTGACGTGTGGGATGTCGCTGGTCCCTCCTGAAGGCATGTGACAACTGATACAATTGCCCTTCATTTCAAGGAGGAGCGTTTCATTTTCAGCACATAATTTTTCTTTTCCTGCTTGATGGCAGGATTGGCATTGCTTGATATAAACATCTTCCTCCGTTACAGAAATGCTTTTGTGTGGATCATGGCAGCTTGTACAGGTCAGTTCTCCATTGGATTGGGTGAAGCAGTCCGCCATTTGCAATCGTTGGGCATGTGAGGCTATGCCAAAGGCATTTTGGTCAGGGTCTTTTTCGACAAATACATCCCCCAGGTCATTTAGCAACATCCCTGGCCGGAAATCAGCCATGAACTTTCCATCCTTTAACACATTGGTCCCCTGCAAATGACACTGTTGGCAAATATCAAACTGTTTTTGAATAGGTAATTTTGCTGGATTTACAATGGTATAATCAATTTCCATCCCCACATCTATCATCTGCCCAGCATTGATTTTTTCAATATGGGTAGCTCCAGGACCATGGCATTTCTCACAATCAATCCCTTCAGAAATGTACCTGTAGCGGTTTTTACTTTCCTCTACATAATCAACATGTCCCGTATGACAAGCCATACAAGTAAGTCCTATTTCCCTGTCAAATCTGGAATTGTTTATGTCATAGCCAGGACTCAAGTCCCAGACTTTTTTATTCACATACCATGTAATGGGTGCTTCATAAATGTAGCCATCTCTCTCTAATAAGTAGGACCTTGTTTGATGACCTGAACCCACCACATAATCTATCTTTTCCCATCTGTCATGAAGGGTGTCTGCATTCTCTATCCTGAATTCACGCACAAAAAAGTCCTCTCCTTTCCATTGGGCTGCATAATAAAAATTCAAGGCAGAATCATAGACAATATCATGAGCTCCAAAAGATTCAATGACATTGTCTTTTGAAGGTCGGTACATGGATTTTCCCATGCCTGTTTGAAGGTAGCTTTCAGTTATTTTTTTATGACAGGACTGGCAAGCCTGGGTTCCTACATAACTATTTGAAGAATCAAGGCTGGCATAGTTGCCAGCTTTCCTTGAACAATTGATAAAGAGGGAAAGGAAAAGCACTAAAGCAGGAATCAAGTAAGTCCAACGCTTATATTTCAGAGCAATTTTATCCATTCGACGATCCTTTCTGCCAGTCTTTGCAGGCCATAAATGTTGTTGTCGTAGACTATGTGTGTATGATGCTTAAAATCAGGAGGTAAATCTCGTGCATGCTGAGTAATTAACAACAGGGGTTTACCTAATGTATGGGCAATCCCGATTTTATAAAATACGTCGGGATGCTTATAGGTCAAATCCGCAATGATAATTTCGGATTCATTCAAGGAAATCCAGGTATCTTCTAGCCTCTTTTCCACATAAAGGCTACCCGTCCGTTTCCCATTGAAACCCATTGCCCCAAGGGTATCCTGGATATGCATCCAAATGCTCTCAGACCAATACGCCTCCAGGGGCATTATGACCAAAGCATTTCCTTTTTTTACCGGAATTTCATTTGCCCTGAATATAGGCTTTACCAATACGCTGGCCTCCTCCTCTTCATGCCTGGATACAATCTTCTGCTTGGGACCACTATAAGGAATTAGGTTCAATTTGTTCCAGATCTCTCCCTTGATTTCTTCATGCAATTTGTCATCCCCCCACATCATACTAAGGCTGCCATAAGGATCATAGTTTTCTGACCTAAACTGGAACATCAAACTAAATGTGTAGCCGGAAATGCTCTGATTGGTGCCAAAAAGCAAAAAATTTTGATCACCACGATGCTTGGGGAATATGGCTAATAAATGATTCAGATCCAGGGAAGGGAAAGTAGCACCTGAATGTGTAGACAGAAAAGCCGTGACAGGTTCTCCGTCAAGATACTTTTCTGATATTTCTCTGCAAACCCAAATTACCCTGTCCACAGAGAAGGCTTCCTCGCGAAAGGAAAACATCTCATGAATCATGGATGATTGTTCACCAAGGCTTGCCTTGGCGTCTTCAAGAAACTCCCTGAGTTTCCTTCGAATTTCTTGGGCGAATGCTGAAAAAATTTCAATCTCAGCATTGTGAAAGCGGGCTGAAGGACCAAATGACAAGGACAACTGGATTTTTTCTCCATGATCTGAAGCTCCATCCAGTAATACCTTCAACAACAACTTCCTCCGCTTTTCAAATATCTTCCTCAAACCACTGTAGCCAATGTTGTAGTAAAGCTCCCCATCAGTGGTAATCATTCTAATGGAAAAGACATTCCCATTGAGGTACTCTACACTTAAGGTTTGAAGGATATGGTAAAGTGATTCAAATGAAACTTCGTCATTGAAATGGAAGGCATCGGTCAATGCCAATTGGGTATCCCCGTCTAGTTCATCATCATCAACTACCTGCTCAACGACTTCATTCTTGGGGTTTTCTTCCCTTTTTTCAGGTTTTTTATCTTCTTCCTGATCCTTTTTCTTCTCCAGTTCAAAGATCTGAAGTTCTTCTTCAGTTGGCTCTACCCACTCACCAAGAATCATGTCCCTGATTTGATTCCGCTCAAATGCATATTGAGCAACAATCACAAATTGACCCTCGCCAATTTCTGAGTTTTTATTGAAGCGAATATTAATATTTACACTCCGATTTTCACTATCAGAACAGGAGGAAGACAGGGTTCTGACGTATCCCTTGAAAGAACCCATTCTTTCGTTTAACTCATCATAATCCAGTCCATAAAAGCTCCCTTGTCCATATGTAATCACATAGGAAGTAAATGAGTAAGGCGCAAAAAAACCTTCCGCGATTTGCTTGAGTCTCGCGAGAAATTCTTCAACTGAAGGAAAGGCAAACCTACCGTATAGCGGAGGACTGGTCTTCATAAATACCTGATCGTTCTTATATAGTTTGCTTAGCAGACTTGTGCTCTTCAAGAGCATTTACTACCCTGTCTGGATAATCGCTTATGATTCCATCCACTCCCATTCTCAGCAACTTTTGGATGTCTTCAGCTTCATTTACTGTCCATGGAATTATCTTAACCCCTTTGCCCTTTAACCCACCAATTGTGCGAATATCCAGCAATTCATAATTGGGGCTATAAATGGCAGGCACAAAACCTAATTTATCCAATTTTGCAATTCCATCTTCTTCCCCTCCCACCAAGAGAGCCAAGGAAATCTCAGAATCAATTTGATGAACTTCTTTTAAAGTTCTAATATCAAAAGACTGAATGGTGGTTCTTTCCAAAGTCTTGCCTTCTTTAACGACATCAAGAAGGAGTTCGACAAATTCTTTAGGTTCTGGGTGAAATATATTATCACCTTTGGGGCTTGATTTTGTTTCAATATTATAAAAAACAGGATTCAAGCCTTTTTCTGACACATATTTCTCTACTGCTGCAATGATCTCAGCCAATCTAGGCTTAGACTCACTTAGCTTTTCCTGTTCTGGAAACCGGGGATTCCCCTTGCTCCCACAATCGAACTCCAATATGGCCTCGTAATTCATCTGATACATATTGAAGCTTTTCTCATTTTCCTCAGAAATGGAATTTCCATCAGGATCAAGGCAAATGCTATGCGAAAGCCATGGTTCGTGAGAAAGAATTACTTGTTTGTCTTTTGTAATAATGACGTCCATTTCAAGGGTGGTAACTCCCTGGTCGATGGCAATCTTAAAACCTGCCAACGTATTTTCGGGATAGTATCCCCTGGCTCCTCTATGTCCTTGTATGTCAAATTTGAGGTTTTCTATTTTTTCTGATCCTTGTTTCGAAGAATGATCTACAGCACGACCTGAGTTATCCTCACCGCATGAGAGCAAAAGGAGTGCTGGAATCAGCAAAACCAACATTTTTTCCATGGAAGATGAAATTTGAAGACAAGCTAGTAAAAGTAGCGTATCGAGAAAAGCAATTGAAGGACAGGAAGATTAAAAATTTAGCCTTATCGAAGAATAAATATTTCTGCCAGGAGCAGAAATTCGGGATGAATAGCTTCGATAATGAAGATCTGCCAGATTTTCGACCCCCAATTGAAGCCTAATTTTCTTAGAGAACTTAATTTCTGAACGAAGGTTAAAAATAACCCAGGCAGGCCAACCTTCAGCTGTGGCAAATTCAAGGTTATTGAAATCCCTTTGACTAAATCGATCCAGCCTTTTCCAAGCTTGGTAAAAGGCTTCTGCCACAAGGGTAATTTTATTGTTCTCAAATTTGAGTTGACTCTTCCCAAATAGAGGAGGAATATGGTCTTTGGGTGAACTTTCTATATGGTCAATTACTTCTCCATAACTGTAGTTGACCGAAGACCTGAGAGAAATCGGATAGAGGTTGAGCAATACTCCCAAACTTCCTCCCGCTAAGAAGGCTTTCTGCGCATTTACATTGATCTGAACATTACTCAAAACCCCCTCATAGAAAATTGAATCAATACCAGCATCCCTCAAGACTATGGCCTGATCATAATAGGTAGCAAAGCCAGTAGCTTCAATAGAGAATTTTTTATCCAAAAAATAGCGGATACTCAAATCAGTATTGTAGGTATATTCAGGCTTCAGATTCTGATTGGGAAAAACCACATTTCCAGGCTGTGAATCAAATATCTTTGCCACATCATCCAGGTTAGGTGCCCTAAAACCTGAACCAGCAGTCCATCCAATTTCCCATCTTTTCCTAGGTCTGTATACAGCCTCTACACTTCCGCTGAAAGCATGATTGCGTTGGCTGATCTCATCAAAATCAAAATCATAAAAACTGCTGTCCTCTAGCTTGGAATCAAGTCCTACCAAGGTCCATCTTAAGCCAGCCTTGAATGAGAGTTTTTTATTCAGCTTGTGATTGACAGTAATGTATCCCGCGAAGCTTTTCATAAGGCTTCCTCCATCGGGATACCTAGTATCCAAATTTTGGACCTCACCATCCACTATATTTTCACTCTCTGCGGATGAATTCACCTTATTTACAAAGCCCTCCAGGCCGTAGGCCAAAAGTGTGGGCTCGGCCAATTTTTTCTGGAAATCCAGATTTATACTACCAATATCTAATTTCTCCCTTCGATGATTCAACCAGTCTGACTGAAACAACCGACTATTTCGGCTCTCACCTACGTTTTGATAGGCAAAATTTCCTTGAAACTCATCCCAAAACGCAGTTTTAGCTGTATGATGAAAATGGTAAGATGCCTGTAAACGTTTTTGTGGGCCATAGTTCCAGTCTGCATATCTCAGACGCCCTTCCCTGAGCTGAGCAAGCCTGTCAGAGCGAGGTATATCGGTGGAATTTGAGAATTGAAAGTTTAGGGTATGTCGAACTTTTTCATTCGGGATGAACAAAAACTTCTGAAGGAAGTCCATTTGGCTATAGCCAGAAAAACGCTGGATATCTGGATCGGGATTGGCCATTATCTTGTCTTCACCATTTTCTCTGATCACAAATGAATCCCGAAGGCCTATCCCTTCCCATGAAGATTTCCGATTTGAACCTATCCTAAGATCGTCATAGTCGGTAAGGCTTAGTGAAGTGAGAGAAGAAAGCTTATTTCCCTGGATTTCAACCCTTCCGTGAAGTCTCTTTTCATGATTTACAGAACCATACCTGCTTGAAATGGTACCTCTAACCTGAGTTTTTCCAGAAGTGGAAAGTCTGGGATTGAGGGTATAGAAATGCATCACCCCTCCCAAAGCATCTGAGCCATAGATAACTGAACCAGGACCAAATAATACCTCGGATCTTTCAACAATTTCGGGATCTATAGTCAATACATTCTGCAAATGTCCAGAACGATAAATGGCATTATTCATCCGAACTCCGTCAATAACCAGAAGAACTTTGTTTGCCTCAAAGCCTCTCAGATTAGGGCTTCCCCCACCCATTTGGCTTTTCTGAACAAATACTTTTCCATTATGCGCCAAAAGATCTGCTGAAGTCTGTGGATTGCTCAGTTCGATTTCCGGTTTTTTCAATACTGAAATCGAATAGGCTACTTCCATTATATTTTTCTGGAACTTATCAGCGGTAAATACAACTTCATCCAACTCATAAGAATTGGGAGGTAGAAATACTTCGTAATTGTGTTTTTGAATTTCCCCAAAAGAAATGAGGGCAGTCTGATAGGAAGGATGCTGAATATTGAAATACCATTTGGGGTTGAACATTAGTTCTGACAAGATAACATATCCTCCATGGTTGGTACTATCTTCAAAAACTACTTCTTTTTGAGCATTGAGTACCACAATGGCAGCCCCTTCGATGGGATGAGAGTCATTGGCATCTTTGATGTAAAGGGCTTTTCTCGGATGTGTTTGTTGAGCTTGTGATGCCCCCATCACCAGCATAAAAAAACACAGCAATCCGAAAAAATGTTTAAACATCAAATTTTTGTTTTTGAACTTATGAACAAATGTACCTTTAATGGTTATATTCTTGGGTTGGCAGAATTCAAAAAATATCAAACGTGTAGGATTTTTTTTCAAGCGTGTCTAGCAGCTTGAAACTTTAGCATTAATTTCTACAATTGGAAGTTTGTCCAATGGAAAAATCATTTATATATAATTTTATCCTCATCGACCTTCGACCTTAGCCGCCTTATTGAACTTTGGATACTTTCTTCATCTTCAAACACAAGTTTACCTTTTACATCGAGAATGGCTCCTCTTTTTAGCTTCAAGTAGCTGCCCTTCTTAAAGACGATTGAACTGGTAGAATCAACATACAGTTTTGCCTTCCGATCGATAAAAATTCCTCGGCCTTCAGGCACGACCAACTTGGTAGGTGCTGCACAACTTCCTGTCAAAGGATGTTGATTTTGTCTGTTTGGAGTGCCACTTAGTTCGAGGCTTAGGGTATTTCCAGGTAATACTTCCAGATATTCGATAATTGAGGAATCATGTTGCTCTTCCATTTGTAGGGTTCCGCACCATCTTTGGTCTTTCCTGATTTTCCAATCGTCAAAATTAACATCAAGCGTATAACTTCCATCCTCAAGTCGCTCTAGAATCTTGATGCTGATCCCATTAACTATATAGGCGTCCAAGCTATCCTTGTATTTATTGAAGACAGGAAAATTCGTAACAGGAAAAATTCCCGAAAGACCTACCTCATCCCCTTCCACCAGTGCATCATCATCATTACCCGTATTTCCATAGGTCAAGGTATTTTTACCTTCGATTTTTTCAGCCCAAATGTCGATCTGATCGCAGGATTTGCCATCATTATTTCCATGAATGAAGGGCACACATATTTTATTGTTCTTATCCAGGTCGGTCTTTATGAACTGAAAGTCATTTTGCCCGGCAAAGGGGTTCGGCTTACCTTTCAAGAATACATTCCAATAACTTTCTTTTTCATCGGTATAGGTGTAATCGAAATTACCTTCCGCATTATAAAGTTTAATGAAATTGACAACACTCTTTTTGAAGGGACCTAATTGAGGATTTTCGCGCCTATTTGCCTCATCAGAGACGACATACATGTAAAGACCTTTTGCAACTCCTGGTTCTGCTTTCGAACTGTCATTATAGAATATCTTTCCATCCCAATAATGCTTTTTCTGATGATTTTCAATCCAGAGATAATCCTTACTTCCTGGAATTGCTATCCGGATGGCATCCCTTTCAGTCAAAAAATCTCTGATGATGTACTTCCCATTCTTTTCTATTTCCTGAGGTTTCAACCAGCCTAACCACCAGGATTCCCATGCATTGGTGGTATAAAAGGGAGCATGCCAGGCGGCCATCATCCCCCAGCCTTTTTGCACGTAATATTTGTTTCCATCGGAGGTATTAGCCCCCATTACATGGGGACATTGAAATAGGTTGTGAGCAAATTCGTGGGTGTTGTACATCCAATTGTGCTTCGCATCTGCATAGCAAGTTGCAGCAGTGTGCCCTGCATTTATCCTGTATTTTGTACCGGGAACCTGCAGGTTACCTGTACTGCCAAATCCATTCGAACCAGGAGCTCTATGATTGATGATAACATAGTCCAAAATTCCATCAGGCTCTGAAAGGCTATTGTCAGAAGTGTATTTGGGGTAATTTTTTCGATTGTCATACTTCGACCAATCAAAATCAGGGTCATTTTGGGTAATCCAGTTGATTGCGGCCTGATTCATCTTGACATAATTGCCATAGTAGTTTCCTCGCCTGGGATTGATATATTTTATGGGTACCTGGATGGGGTAAATATCTGCCGTAACCAAAAACTCCTTACCCGAATTGAGGTAATAATACTCACTCAGGTTGTGTTTCATCTCGGCCTTTCCGAAGTAGGAAGTATCCGCTGAAAAAAGTTCATTGTTCTCGCCTTTAGCAAAAGTAGGCATGCCTTCCTTTCTACTATTATTGGGCCACGCCTTTTGACCTGGCATCAAGTCCTTATTCTCATATCGGATAAAAATGACCAGCATATGGAGATGGCCTTTGGGAGAATGGACATAACCATTGGTACTTACTCGCTGAGCAATAAGAGAATTGGGAATTAGAAATGATAAGAAAAGTCCCAAAAGAATTAAAGTTCTCATAAGGATAAGAATTAGAATCCTGAAGTTAGTGAATATGGACTTTTTCTTAAGACAATGATTTGAGGGAAAGGTTTCTTATTTGCTAATTCGTCCCGTCAAATCGAGGAGAAGTAGTGAAGCCATCAGCATAAACCCCTTCTTTTTTAAAAACTTTGTAGACAGTAAGGAAAATAATTTTGGCATCCAACAAAAAGGATTTGTGCTTCACATACCAAAGGTCATATTGAAACCTTCTTTTAAATGGAATTTTGTTTCTACCATTAATTTGTGCCCAACCGGTTATACCAGGCATTACCTTATGTCTTTGATGCTCCTCTTCTGTATATAAAGAAAGGTATTCCATAAGCAAAGGCCTGGGACCTACAAGACTCATGTCTCCCAATATGACATTCAAAAGTTGAGGAAGTTCGTCGAGAGAAAACCTTCTGAGAACCTTCCCTACGGGAGTAAGCCTGTCTTGCTGTCGATATGCCTCATCCACTCCGGGAGCAGCATCATAAAGGGTTGAAAACTTGACGAGAAAAAAAGCTTTTTCATTTAATCCAGGGCGTTGCTGGATAAAAAATACCTTTCTCTGAGAAATAAAGAGAGCCAGGATGATAAGAATAAAGAGGGGGCTGATCAATATCAGCAGGAAAGTAGCAAGGAGAATATCTCGAACTCTATAGATCAAAAGTGTTTTAGGCTGTTTAGTTTTTAAATTTGCCGATTCCCAGGGTTACTCGGAAGAAGGCTGCATCAGGGCTAGCGATCAAACCGGTAGCATCATTGGTCAAGCCATTGACTGTCCAGTTTCCACCGACGGTTCTCATGTAGCCCAGCGAAGCGCCGAGCTCCATGTGGTACTTGGTTTCACCTTCCAACAATCTATACCTCCTCACATTCAAAGCCATTTCCATGATGCCTCCATAGCCAGCTCCACGTTTGATTTGGCCTTCATCAAGATCGACCAATCTTATACCTACCCTTCCTCCTCCGATTCCAACTGTGGGATATACAATCAGGTCTTGCTCTTTTCTAAATAGAATCCAGCCAGCTTTAGCGAGTGCATAATGATAATTTACCTGCGGCCTGAAATAGTCTTGGTAGTTGTAATCACCCCTGATCATGAAATTGTAGGAGTCAATCCCCAGTGAAACCCTGTTGAAGAATTGCTCATAACCCAGGCCTACCGTCAAAAAGTTGTTCCCCACAGCAGAATGTCCCCTGTCTGCAAGTACATCATCCAGGCTGCTGAGATTTAGGAAACTTCCTCCTACCATAAGTCTTCCCACGCCTAGTCTTTGACCAAAGGCTACATTTGAAAGAAATAGTAGAGAGATAATGATAATCGATATTCCTGAGTTCTTTTTCATAAGATCATTTTAAAATATAATATCCTACGACGGGCTCATTTTCCTTCTGAGCAAAATAGAAACTATAAACCCTTCCAGCTTGCAGGTTCACATCAGGTATTGAATCTATGATCCCGTTTCCTGGAGCCAGGTCGTTGACAAAATAGACCGTTTTGACTCCTGCTTCAGGGTAGAAAAATCTGGAAGAATTTAGGAAATTTCTCTGTTCTATACTGGTAGAGCTTTCCTTAATAACCAAAGATACAGAAACATAGTTGCTGTTGACATTCACAAACCTGATCCCGGCTTTACCTCCCTTCGGAGATTCAAAATCATCATTGGTTCTTATCAAAATAGGGTTGTTAAAGCTATCTATAAAGAACCATGATTGGGGGAGATCTCCTGCTCCCTGTCCCAATGTTCCCAATTCCAAAGGATCAACTACTAGCTTCTGCGAGCGATGATCCAGAATTTCAAGGAATAGGTATTGAGAGGTATCCCTGTTTGTAAACTCGTTTTTGAAAGTATCAACATTTATAAGAACTGAGCTATAGCCCTGTCCTGGTTTATTTTCTTCAAATTTAAGATCATATCCCAACCATTCAAGACCATCTGTGCTGTTGAGCCTTACATCTATTGGATCTGCCCTATTATTCAAGTTTACGAATCGATAGTAAAGCCGCTCTTGCGGAATGGGAGCTTCATAAGTTTCAGGTGTACAAGCAAAGGTTCCTGCCAATATCAGACAGGCGATAAGCAAATAAAGCTTTTGATACATAGTCTTCGGTTACAACATGGACAACGATTCTTTTAGGGTTTGGTTGTCCATATTAATACAACTATTGTATGGTATCACCCCCCGAGTTGATAGAATCTGCTTTTTGTTTGATAATCTCAAACAACTCTTCATCGGTCAGTCCCATGTATTTGATTTCAGCCTGGGCATCATCCACAAGGTCACTGTCAGGATATTTCTGAATAAACAGCTCATAAGCCTCCTTAGCCCCTTCGAAATTCTTAATCTTATTGTTCAAAAATCCTTTATGGAAAAGAGCATCTTCAGCCCTTTCAGTACTGGGGTATTCATTGATCACCTGATCATAAAGCGCCAAGGCTTTCTGAACATTTCTGGCAGATACTTCGTGAATCTCTGCTGCCAAGTATAAGTATTCTGCCTGAGAAGAACTGTCGGCTTGGCTCTTTGCTTCTTCTTCATAGGCAGATGCCAACAATGTCAAAACTTCCTGAGTTTTGGGCGAGGAAGACTGACCGGAATTCATAAGCTCTTCATATTGGGCTTTGTATTCTTCTACTTTACTTTTGTTGATTTCCTTAGAACAAGCAGAAAAAATAAGCACCGATAGCATAATTAGAGCGAAACCGAGATGATTTTTCATTTTGATGAAATTGTATTGGTCAATGTATTTGGATTGCCGATTGACAATCAGAACTTTAGGAAGATGAAACTTTGAAACAAATATATGTGAGTATTTATTTTGTGGCAATAAAAAAAGGGCAACAAAATTGTTGCCCCTTAATTTCATACCAATTTTCTTAATTTACTCCTTCCTTGGGTTTCAATTGAATATAATCCAGAGACATTTCCTTGATAGTTTTATTCACCTTTGGAATGTCTTTTTCTCTGATATCATACCATTTTTCAAGCTCAGAATCGATTTTACCTACAATCTCTTCCTTAAAATCAAGAGATTGCTGGGTAGGCTTATGATCTCCCACTGATTCAAGTGCACCCAAATGGGCCAGTTTGTTGTTGAGCCTAATGGGGAAATTCAAGGGATCCTGTCCACTTCTATTTTTGGTCTGATACAGATTTTTCTCAACCACTGTCATGGCGGAGTCAATTTGCTTGACTAAAGAAATCAATTCTTTTGCAGATTCATCCTTACCAAAATCCTGCTTCAGTTTATTGAACTGATTACGGGTTTTTCTGATGTCAATGATGGCCTCATGAGTTTCTGTCAATTTGTTTCTAACACTCATCAGAAAATCAAATTGAGCTTCAAGGTCAGCCTGGCTAGCACTTGAAAGTGGGTTGGGGAGAATGGTAAAATCCTGCCAACTAGAGTCTCCGTCTACAGCCCAGCAGACTTTGTAATCACCGGGAACAACTTTGGGTCCGCTCATTTGTCCCCACCAAAGTATCATTCCTTTGAAATCTTTGGCATCTTCATACCTCATGTCCCACAAAAATCTATTTATTCCAGGCTTCATTTCTGCAAACCATTTTTTGGTCGCCTTATCCTTGGGACCAAAAGATTTGATCAGCTTTTTGTCTTTTTCGTGGAATGAAATGGACATTTTCTGCTTTTCTCCTGGCTTTTCTTTCGCATAAATGTGCACCATCACTCCACCTGGATGATTCTGCCCCGCAGTCTTAGGTTTGAAGCGCGAAATTCCGCCCATCCTATATGCAGGCATGGGCTTGAACAAATGATGATCAACATTTGCAATATCAGATTTCAATTGATGAATCAGTGTCAGGTCATCTATGATCCAAAGCCCCCTCCCCTGAGTAGCAACAATGAGGTTGTCATTTTTGAGGGTCAAGTCTGTGACCGGAACGATCGGCAAGTCCAATTGGAAGGGCTGCCAACTGCTACCATCATCAAATGAAATGTACATTCCAGATTCTGTGCCAGCATAAAGCAGACCTTTTTGCTTGGGGTCAGCCCTCAATACCCGGGTGAAATGTCCCTCATCAATGCCATTGGTAATCTTTGTCCAGGTTTTGCCGTAGTCTTTGGTTTTATAAAGATACGGTCTGTAATCACCGGATTTGTACATGGTAGCAGCCACATATGCCCCTCCTTTATTAAATGGGTCAATGTCAATGCTATTAATCATGATCCAGTCAGGTATGCCTGCCGGAGTCACATTTTCCCATTTTGCATTTTCGTCTCTGCGAATGTGGATCAATCCATCATCTGACCCAGTCCAAATCAGTCCCTTTTCAGTAGGAGACTCAGCCACAGCAAATATGGTACAGTAGTATTCTACACCTGTATTGTCCTTGGTGATTGGCCCACCTGAAGACAGCAATTTTGCAGAGTCATTCCTAGTCAAATCAGGGCTTATCACTTTCCAACTTTGACCTTCATCAGTAGAAACATGCAAATGGTTAGAGGCTGCATATAGTTTCTGGGGATCATTTGGAGAAAAAAGAATCGGAAAATTCCACTGGAAACGATATTTCATGCCTTCTGCACCATAACCCATTGGATTATCCGGCCATACATTTATGGCTCTGCGATCATTGGTCTTGTGATCTATTCTAGTCAAAAAGCCTCCGTAACTTCCTCCGTAAACTATGTCATTGTTGTTTGGATCTACTGCGATATGAGCACTTTCACCACCAGCAGTTGACTCCCAATCTCTCTGACCAATAGAGCGCCCCATGGTCCGGTGAGCAATTCTTACAGTAGAATTATCCTGTTGAGCAGCATAAATTCGATAAGGAAAATGATTATCAGTTGTTACCCTATAAAACTGTGAAGTAGGTTGGTTTTGATATGTTGACCAGTTGCCGCCTCCATCAAAGCTGACCTGCGCACCACCATCATCTCCGATGATCATTCTCTTTGGATCCTCCGGAGCAATCCACAAATCGTGATGGTCTCCGTGTGGTGCCCTTCTTGGCTTGAATGTTCTACCTCCATCGGTTGACTTGTGGTAACTCACATTCATTACGTAGACGGTATTGGCATCTTTGGTATCAGCATAAATTCGGGTATAATACCATGCCCTCTGACGCAGTGCCCTGGATTCATTCACCTTAGCCCAGGTCTCACCTCCATCTTCTGACCTGAATACTCCGCCTTTTTCATTTTCAATAATTGTCCATACCCTGTCTTTTTTAACAGGGGACACAGCAATGCCAATAATTCCTCTAGTACCTTTTGGCAGTCCTTTATTTTCAGACAATTTTACCCAATTATCTCCTCCATCTGTACTTTTCCAAAGATCAGATCCTTCTCCACCACTGGAGAGGCTATAGGGAGTTCTTCGAATTCGCCATGTACTGGCATAAATATGCCTGGGATTTGTAGGATCAAGAATCAGATCCACCGCTCCCGCATCAGCATTGGCGAATAAGATTTTTTCCCAGGTCTCACCTCCATCCTTTGAGCGGTAAACTCCTCTTTCTTCTGAAGATTTGTACAAATCACCCATTACGGCTGCATATACCAGATCAGGATTTTTGGGGTGGATTTTTATTCTTGAAATGTGGCGTGAGTTCTTCAAGCCCATTTGTTTCCAGGTCTTTCCTGCATCAAGGCTTTTCCAAACTCCATAGCCGTAAGACACATTTCCCCTTACGGTTTTTTCTCCACCACCTACATAGATGATGTTGTTGTCATATTCACTGACAGATACAGCACCAATCGAACCTCCAAAATACTTGTCGGAAATATTTTCCCAGGTCTGCCCTCCATCTTGAGTTCTCCAGACACCCCCACCGGTGGAGCCAAAATAAAATAGATTGGGTTTGCCCGGTACTCCTGTAACTGCACAGGATCTTCCTCCTCTGTAAGGCCCGATTGACCGGTAGGTCATTCCTTCAAAAAGCCTTTCATCCATTTTCATGGTAGGAGCAGAATTCTCCGTGGTACTTCCTTTTTGTTTTTTCTTCTTCCGCTGGGCATGCGCAGGTCCCATCCAAATGAGCCCACACAACAACAGAATTGAAATTTTTCCAATTAGCAGTATGTTTCGTTCCATTTTCAGCAATTTTTTTCTTACGTAGTATAGGAAATTATGACAGTTAATGAGGATATGCAAGTTGACAAGATGGCTTCAGAAGGATTTTTAGGAAGATTTAAAATTTTTATGGCTGATAATCAAGATATTGCAGAATTGGTTCCTTCTGCCAAATCCATGTTTTTATCTGCCTTTGAAGAAGCATACAAAAATGAACCAGCCTTCTTTACATATGTAGAAGAGGCATTTACAAAAGAAAAATTCGAAAAAGAATGGCAAGAAAAAAATACAGACTTCTGGATAGTTAAGGACAAAGATCAAATTATTGGATATGTAAAACTTAAATATGACATACTTCCCGCTGATATCTCGGAAGGCAAAGGCATGGAATTGAAACGATTCTACCTTGAACCTGCCTACCATGGGATTGGACTTGCGCAGGAGTTAATGAAATTTTGCCTAGAGCTCGCAGGTAAGGAAAATTGCAACATCGTTTGGCTAGGGGTCTGGCCCCAAAATCACAAAGCCATAAAATTTTATAAAAAGTTTAACTTTCAAATTGAAGGAGAAGTCAAGTTTGTACTTGGAGGTAAAGTTGAGTGGGATTTCCTCATGACAAAGAAACTTGCCTAAATAAAGATCTTTCCTCTCAGTAAAATTTTATCATTCTTCCATAAAAAATCTTTTACCATTTTCTGTCGTAAGCTTATTCAAGTAAGGTAATTTTTAGTCTATGAAGTATTGATTTATTTTGAGACAAACGACCATATATGTTAATATCTTTAAGGGGAAAACTACTGACTTCCTTCTCCTTCTTTATGTTTCTGGGGTTGTTACTGATCAGCACATGCCTTATCTATAACGATAGGGTTAGAAAACTTGATTCTATATCTATACAGGCTGAAAGGATCTACAGCAATATCCTAATGGACCAGAAAGTAATAGGAGATTTTTTAAAATATGCCCCCACCAGTTCAGAGTTTCATAGCAAAGAAAACTTACCCGACCTTGAAATACACAGAACCCTACTGGAAACCACTCTAAATGATTTAAATGTCCTGGATAAGGATATGGAAACACAGTTAAACGAACTCCCACTTTCCTTTTCAAAAATTAAAGATCTTCTCACTTTCCACGATCAACAAATTCAACAAATAAGAACACTCTTGTTAGATAGAGGATATAGGTCGTTTGGGGTTGAAGGTGCCATGCGGGTAAATGCCCATAAACTTGAGATCATTCAAGGTTTTGATAAAACAAAAGTCCTTAACCTTAGAAGGAGAGAAAAAGATTTCATCATCAGGAATGATCAAAAGTATGTGAAGCTCTTCCTTGAGGAAAGTAAACTGATGCTAAAGCAGTTGGAAGGGAATAATGCGCTGAGCAACAGCAACAAAAACATCGCTAAATACCATATGAACTCCTACATCAAAAATTTCCTGGAGTTGGTAGAGTATGAAAAGAAAATTGGATTAAGAGATAATACAAACCTGAAGCAAAAACTGGATGAAAGTCAGGCCGAGATCAAAAAAAATATTGAATTTGGCATCCAGCAAATTGAAAATAAAAAAGCAGAGCTTTTAGACCTGTTTAAAATCCTGTTGGCTACAGGACTAATTTTCATATTCCTGGCTGGAATAGTAGTCAGCATTTACCTTGCACAACTGCTAACAAAAAGAATCAATATCCTGAGTACAACTATGAACAAATTTGTTCAGAATGATTTTCAGGAAGATTCGGAGGAATTAGCGATCGAAGTGAAAGAAGATGAGATTGGTAAACTCATTCAAAACTTCTATTTGCTAAGGTCAAAAATCTCTTCATACATCGAGGAATTGAAGGAAGAAAAGGAAGCTGCAGACCGAGCGAATAAAAGCAAAAGCCTCTTTTTAGCAAACATGAGCCACGAAATTAGAACACCCATGAATGGTGTAATTGGGATTACGCAATTGCTGGAAAGTTCCGAAATGAATCCTCAGCAAGAAGAGTACATCAAGATTTTGAAAGTCTCAGGTCAAAAACTACTGGGCATAATCAATGATATCCTCGACTTTTCAAAAATAGAATCTGGTCAACTTAATTTAGAAGAAACTCAACTTGATCTTAGGGAAGAACTACATAAAGTTAAACAGCTCCTTGAATTTGAAGCCAGCGAAAAGAAGCTGGACTTTCAATTGAATATAGACAAATCAATACCTAAAAATCTCCTTGGGGATCCTGTACGATTCAATCAAATTGCCCTCAATTTGGTAAGTAATGCCATTAAATTTACAGAAAAAGGGTCTGTAAACATCAGTTGCAGTTCTGATTCAAATTCAGAAGAGATAGTTGGGATCAAATTGGAAGTAAGAGATACGGGCATTGGAATTTCTCCAGATGTGAAAAACAAGCTATTTTCAGCTTTCTCACAAGCTGATGAATCCACCACGCGAAAATTTGGTGGCACTGGTCTGGGCTTGGCCATCACCTCTCAGTTGGTACAGCTCATGAATGGTTCTATTCATATTGACAGCACACCTGGCCAAGGATCTGTTTTTACAGTCATTTTGCCCCTTAAAAAATCACAAAACCTTAGCAAAGAAAATACCATGAAATACAGCGACCCAATCCAAACACCAACCACCCGAATCCTTCTTGTAGAAGACAACGAAATCAACCAAAGAATTGCCGGCATGATGCTCAAAAGGCTTGGATGCAAATTCAGCATTTCTGAAAATGGCCTAGAAGCATTAAATGAAGTCCAACAAAGTACCTATGACTTGGTCTTCATGGACATACAAATGCCTGTAATGGATGGCTTTACAGCCACTAAAGAAATAAAAAAGCTACAAGCTGATGGCCTGATTCCCACATTTCCAATCATTGCCCTGACTGCGAATGCAACCGAAGAAGATCGAAACAAGGCCAAAGAAGTAAAGATGGATGGCTTCCTCACCAAGCCGATTAAAATTCAGACCCTAAAAGATGTCATAGCACAAAATACTCGCCTCGTCACCTCATAATTGAGAACATTAAGGGAAGATTTTTTAGTTGAAAGATCAAAAACACCTACATATCCAACTATTTTCCCTCTAATTCAGTAAATTTGGTCAGGAACTGTCATTAAAATTTTTAAATCTTTTCCTGCCAAATGGCCTTCGGACTAAAAAAAACATTAAAGAAGTACAAAGTCCTCAGACGATACGGTCGTTTTGATGAGGATACTTTATTGATTGCTTCCGAAGATGGCAGTGATGAGTGTTTACTTATTTTAATAGAGGCAGGGCTCAACATCAATTACCAGGGAAGAGGGGGGCAAACAGCTCTGCATCGTGCAATTATTAACCAACATTTTGCCTGCATAAAGCTACTTATCCAAGAAGGTGCCAACCTGAATATCAAGGACAGCATTGGAAAAACACCAATCATGTACACCATTGAAAATGGTGAAAAACACATTTTCAACTTTCTAATGGATCAATATCCTGACTTTGAAGTAGAAGATCAGATGGGTGAAACCATACTTTTTCATGCGACCAGGAATGGTGAGACAAGTCTGGCGAGAAATCTGATCGAAAAGGGTGCCAATATAGACCATCAAAATGTAAAAGGTGAAAGTCCTTTGATGGTCGCCGTAGAGAATGAAAGGGTCGGAATCGTAAAAAGCCTGCTTCAGCATGAAGCTGACCCAACTATCCTGGATGAAAATGGCCAGACTGTCCTTGATAGAAATATTCCGAGCCTGAGAATCAAAAGAATCCTTCAAAAAGCAGCTGTCCACCACAAAATTGGAGAGCATGATAACCACCTCAATATTGCTGATAACCTGATCGCAGACGAACTCGAATTGATTCCTCTTGCAAATGGAATTTTAAATCAATTCCCAAGATTAAGCGCCCTACTCATTGGCCTTGCCGATGGACTTTACGCCAACATCAATCAGCAATACAACCTTGATGGATTAGAAAAAAAGGGTAAGGAAGTAATAAATAGACTCGAAAATCTAGCGGAAAATTCCATAAAGGAAATTAATAAGAACAGAAAAGATCCCAGTTCCGCTTCTTCAAAAACAAGTTCGAATTTCACCGGTAAACAGAAGACTGGTCTGGATGAGGCCTTATTAGAGGCGGTACAAAATGATACATATCATTTATCAGAGCTTCTACTGAAACTGGGAGCAAATCCCAATACCAAAGATTCCGAAGGAAATACCTCACTTCATCTGGCAGGAAATAAGATTGAATTGGTGAAGATATTGTTAGAGTTTAAGGCTGATCCCCTGATTGAGAATAAAAAAGGGGACAGCTATTACTTCATTGCACAACAAAATAATTGGACAAAAATCCTCCCGCTCATAAAAAAATCATGAAAAAGTATCTGATCCTTTTCATTTTTATGCCCATCCTTGCCTGGAGCCAGGATTCGACTAAAACTTCATTTCCGGCCTTTCCAGAAAGTTGGGAAGGAAAATATGCAGGTCAATTGAATATTTTTGGAGCTAGAGAAGTAAAGATGAGCATCCCCATGGAACTGCACATCGAATCTCAGGAAAACTCAAGAAATTACAAATGGACAATTATATATAAAGGAGAAAAAGAAGATATCCGGAAATATGAACTGCTTGAAATAGACAAGGAAAAAGGTCATTACCAAGTGGATGAAAAAAACTCCATCTATCTGGATTCATACATTTTTGGAAATACCCTAAGTTCGCGCTTTAAGGTTAATGGATCATTATTGATTGTCAATTATTCCATGAATCATAAAAAAGAGGAATTGACATTTGAATTATTTTGGGGAGGTACAAAGGATATCAAAGAGACTGGCTTGGAAGACAAAGAAAATACAGTTTTCTCCTATTCAGTTTCTACAAGGCATCAGGCTATTCTAAAAAAGATAAACTAAGTACCCAAGTCCTTAGTTGAGAGAATTTGGTAAGTATTTATCAATAATAGATTGAAGGTCTGATTTTTTGTCTTGCTTGTGAACTACCGAATGGAAGTTATTTAGCTTAATTAAAATGGGTAGGATTAATGACTTTTCTCTTTGTGTCAAGTCCCCTGATACAATGGTCGATACCAAATCCATAGGCTGCAAAGCCTGATAGAAAACCATTTTCCCTTTTTCTGAGATTTTTACCCGCTTCGACCGCTTATCCATTGGATCGGGAGACTCATCTATCAAACCATTATTCTTTAATCTCTTGATTATCTCAATACCTGAAGTAAACTCAAGTAGATTGTTATGGATAAGCTCGGACTTAGTCATGCTATCTCCTTCCGATAAAGTCGCCAAAAAACCAAACTCATCCATGGTTGACAAGGGCGAATCATCCAAAGCTTTTTTCATATAATGCTTGGCAGCTCTAAACAATAAGGTGAGTAAAATGCTTAATACTACACCAGACTCCTCATGTCCTTCAGGATTTTGGAGCCCCGCAGGCCAATCTGGCTGTTGCATGTAGCCATAACGCTTATTTAACCAGTTTGTGAAGGATGCTATGTTCCCCTCTTTCCCCCCAATCTCACTCTCATATAATTCCAGCTCCTCAAGTAGGTTTTTCGCCAGCTCGTACTTCGATTTCATATTATAAATATACTATGTTTTCGTAACAAAAAACAAAACTTCATACAATTCCGTTTTTATTTTTGTTTTTTATTACGTTATTGCAACAGTTAATTAAAAACAAACACGAAATCGTTAAATATGTATTCCTTCAATCCAATTCCTCTAGTTTTGAGGGGCAGGTTTCTATTGTCTTTGCTCTTCTTCAGCCTACTAAGCTACTCGGCTTATTCCCAGAAGGGAATAATCAAGGGTAGGCTTTTCAACGAAATTTCGAATCAGCCCCTGTCGTTTGGTACCATTCTTATACAAGGAACCAACAAAGGGACATTTACTGACAGCCTGGGAAAATTTGAACTCAAAAACCTAGAGCCTGGACTGGTAAACCTTGAAGCCAGATACGCAGGATTCAAATCCCGCATCGTCTATGAGATTCAGGTGACCAATTCCAAGCCATACGTTTTGGAAATTGGGCTAATAAGAGATGAAGTAAACACGGATTCCGTAGTAATTGTTGCCTCTCCCTTCAAAAGATTGGACGAAAGCCCGCTTTCTCTCCAAACCATCGGAACAGCAGAGATCAAAAGAAATCCAGGTGGAAACCGAGACATCTCGAGGGTAATTCAGTCTTTGCCAGGAGTTTCCAGTACTGCAAGTTTCAGGAACGACATCCTCATCCGAGGTGGTGCCCCAAATGAAAACCGTTTCTACATTGATGGAATCGAAATTCCAAATATCAACCACTTCCAGACACAGGGTTCCTCGGGTGGACCTGTTGGTTTGATCAATGTAGACTTCATAGGAGAAGTGGATTTTTATTCGGGAGCCTTTCCTGTAAATAGAGGTAATGCATTAAGTTCGGTTTTTGAATTCAAACAAAGACCGGCGCGAGATGACAGACTTGGATTTACCGCTACCTTGGGGTCTAGTGATCTTGCCCTCACTTTAGAAGGGCCTAGTGGGGAAAATTCTTCTTTCCTGTTTTCCGCTCGTCGTTCCTACCTACAATTATTATTTCGTGTAATCGGTCTTCCATTTTTACCAACCTACAACGATTACCAGTACAAGCATAAATTCAAACTGGGGCAAAGACATGAATTGAATATCGTCAGTCTCGGAGCTATTGATCAATTCAACCTTAACCTTGACGCAGATACCACTGATTTTCAAAAATATATCCTTGGAAACCTGCCTGTACAAACCCAGTGGAATTATGCCATTGGAGCAAACTATAAATATTTCGGAGACAAGGGATTCCTAAACCTTGTACTCAGCCGAAACATGATCAATTACAATTCATTTAAGTTTTTTGACAACGATGAATCAAATGAAAAAATCTTTGACTACACCTCACAGGAAAGCGAAAATAAATTCAGAGCTGAGTATACCCGAAGATCAAATGGATGGAAGCTTAATACTGGAGTCAATGTTGAATATGACCGATTTACCATTGACAATTTTGTTCAGCAGCCTTTCGGAACCATTGACTTTACAAGCAAACTTACCCTCTTCCGATATGGAGCCTTCGTTCAGGGAAGTAAAAAACTCTTAAAAGAACGCTTGATCCTCTCAGTAGGAACTAGAATTGATGGACTGGATTTCAACGAAAATATGAGAAACCCTTTGAATCAATTCTCACCCAGGTTTTCCGCCTCTTTCGGTTTGACAAAAAACCTTAACCTAAATTTCAATACCGGAATTTATTACCAAACTCCTTCTTATACCGTAATGGGCTACCGAGATACAGAAACTAATGAATTGGTAAATAGAGATATTACTTATATCCGAAATCAGCAATTGGTGGGAGGTCTTTCTTATACAACAAAAAACAATCAAAAATTTTCGGTCGAAGCCTTCTATAAAAAATACAACAACTATCCCTTTTTGACTGAAAGGGGGATTTCTCTGGCAAATCTTGGAGGAGATTTCGGCGTGATTGGAAATGAACCAGCCACATCAACTTCCGAAGGAAGGGCATACGGCCTTGAACTTCTGGCACAACAAAGATTTTATAAAGGGTTTTATGGTATCCTTGCCTACACCCTTTCATGGAGTGAATTTTCTGACGAGGAAGGAAATTATGCCTTCTCTTCCTGGGACAATAGGCACTTGATCAGCCTCACAGCAGGAAAAAAATTCAAAGGAAACTGGGAAGCCGGGGTAAAATGGCGATATAACTCAGGGACACCATTTACGCCTGCCAATGTGGACTCTTCAGTATTGGTAGCAGTTTGGAATGTCAATGGAAGGGAGATTCCAGATTGGACTCAAATCAATTCGGGAAGAATCGCATCTTTTTCCCAGGTGGACATACGCGTCGACAAGAAATGGTATTTCCAAAAATGGAGTTTTAACCTATTCCTGGATATCCAGAATATTTTGAATGCGGCAATCCCCGGTCCACCGGTTTTGGATGTAGTTAGAGATGAAGATGGTTTCCCCCTCATCAATGAAAGCCAACCCGATAGCTATCAATTCCAGTTCCTGGAAAATAACTTGGGTGTATTTCAACCAACAATCGGAATCATCATTACATATTAAAGATATTGGAGAATCTGCAAGTAAGCTACTAACAACGAATTATTTGACTCAAGTTCTTTTATTGCTTGTGATGATCCAATAAAAAAAGGCGGCTCAAGGGCCGCCTTTCTTAATTTTTGAAGATCATGATTATTTTACCTTCACAATCTCACCACTCTTAATTTTTCCAATATATTTTCTCAGTTCATCTCGAACTTCTGGGGATAAGATTATCAATCCAATAATGTTCGGGAACGCCATTGCAAAGATCATTGCATCAGAGAAATCAGTTACACTACCCAAAGTAGCTGCGGCACCGATTACTACGAAAACACAGAACAATACTTTGTAAGCAATGTCAGCTGCACGGCTCCCACCAAATAGATAAGTCCATGCTTTCAATCCATAATAAGACCAGGTAATCATGGTAGAGAATGCAAACAGGATAACTGCGATGGCAAGAATATAATCGAAGAATGGAATTTCACCTGCAAATGCCTGAGAAGTCAGGGCCACACCGTCGGATGCATTGGGATCCAAGTGATTGTCAGTAATGATAATTACCAAGGCAGTCATGGTACATACCACAACAGTATCAATGAATGGCTCAAGCAAAGCAACAATTCCTTCACTGGCTGGATTATCCGTTTTCACGGCAGAGTGTGCAATAGATGCAGAACCTACACCAGCTTCATTTGAAAATGCTGCCCTTCTAAAGCCCTGGATCAATACACCTACAAATCCACCTGCTACTGCGGTTGGTGCAAAAGCTCCAGAAAGAATTTCACTAAATGCCCTCGGAATCTCAGGAATATTCATTCCGATGATTATCAGAGCTGCCAATACATAAACCCCTACCATGAAGGGAACTATCTTATCAGTTACATTAGCAATGCTCTTGATTCCACCGATGATAACGATGGCAACCAAACCTGCCATGATCACTCCAAACAACCATCCATCAATGTTGATCAAGCCAATGTTTGAAAACTGTTTGTAGGCCTGGTTAACCTGGAACATATTTCCACCACCAAAAGATCCTCCGATACACATGACAGCAAAAAATCCTGCAAAGATTTTTCCAAGCATTGCAAGCCCTTTTCCTTCCAGTCCACGACTTAGGTAATACATAGGCCCACCGGAAACTTCACCTTTCGCATCAATCGTTCTATATTTTACACCAAGCGTACATTCTACAAATTTGGAAGACATTCCAAGAAGACCAGCCATGATCATCCAAAAAGTTGCCCCTGCACCACCAATTGAAATGGCAATTGCCACACCGGCAATATTTCCTAAACCTACAGTTCCGGAAAGTGCAGCAGTCAATGCCTGGAAGTGTGATACTTCACCTTCTTCATTCGGATCAGAATAAGCACCGCGGACTACATTTATTGCCAATCCGAATTTTCTGATATTTACAAAACCAAAGTAAAGGGTAAAAAAGGTAGCACCTGTCAGTAGGACAATTACTACGATAGGTAAGAAGGTTACTTTATTTACCTGGAAGCTATAAGTCTTTCCTTCGCTGAAACTATAATTCGAAGATTCATTTAAAGACAGGTCAAAAATGAATCCTTCTGCAGTTACTTTTCCATCCTCTCCGACAGTTAAGATCCTTTCGTAAGAAACATATAGTTTCTCAATAGCATCAGCATTATCACTTTTTGAAACTTCATCTGCGGATATTTCAATCTTTCCAAGCAAGTCAAGCTCTCCAGTTGCTGTAGCTTTGAGATTTAACTTATCGTTTTCCTTATCATACGAAACTTTCTCCACCAGAAGATTGGTTCCATCCAGGTCAATGCTGTTACCAATACTTACCTCTCTTTTAGCGAGATATTTCAGTAAAAGCTGACCATCATCTCCAGTCATTACTTCAAAGACCTTCCCAAATGCGGGATCTCCTTTTTCAACTTTATCATAGGTTAGATTGAAGGGAGGATTATCAAAAAAGGCTTTTTGAGAGCGGTCCACACCAACTTCCTTCAACAATACATCCTCTCCAAATCCTGGGGCGAAAAATATTAGACCAGAAATGGGATCACCAAACAAGGCAAATCGCTCATTTATTATATAGTCCATTCCATATCTTTCTATGGCTACATCAAAATTTTGACTTTGACTTGTAATGGCAGGTTCTTCCATTTTCATGGAATCTGCTTCGACGACTTCTTGATCCTGGGCATAAGTAACAAAAGCACAGCTTAGTACTAAGGCCAGAACCAACGTAATTTTCTTTATCATTCTAGTAGATTGGTTGGTTAATGGTTCTCTCCAATTAGATAAAGATAAAATGAAATAAAGGTAAATTCCAGTTCAGAAGTAGATATTCATATATTCTGATAAATACCCAGCTTTTTTTATCTTCACTTCACCATTGCTGAATTAACTGATAATGAAAAACTTATTTTTTCTGGTCATCATCATCACCCTCCCTTTGATTGCCTTCTTCCAATTTCAAAATTGGAGAAAATTCCATCCTCCAAAGGATTATACAGAGGTACCCAGTCAGGAGATTGATCCAAATTATCATGACTCAGAAACAGTCCTCAATTATTACACTTCTCTTCAACAGGCTGCAACTTATGCCAGATATTGTTGGAAAGAACATAGGGTAGATGTGAGGTCTGACTATCCCGCAGATTCAAAGAAACAGATCTACCTGAAAACTTATCAGAATTATTTGGGTCACGCCCAAATGCTAAAGCAAAAGCTGATAAATAGTGCTGACTGGAAAAAGCAAGGGTATTCCAATGAGGAAATAAAAATTCTCGAATCAGAAGGGGAATTACCATTTGATATAAAGCATCTCCTCACAAATAAGGTAGTGGCAAAAATTGGTGATGAGAATCAACTGGTTTATGAGGTTCAAAAGAAACTTGTCAATCAAGGATACACCATGCCAATAGATGGAGTGTTCAAAAGTGAAACTCAAGAGGCACTCAAAACATTTCAAAATGATCAGGAACTTTTTCCCTCTGGAATCTTGGATCGCCTAACCCTTGAAAAATTATATCAGTTGCAAAATCAAGCAGAAACCCAAAAAGATAGCCTGGACCAAAATTAATCTTGATCCAGGCTACAGGAATAAATTCAATTCATCAATGCTTAGAGACTAATAAAGTTTAAATTTTTAAACCCGAGTTCTTGAAGAACAACTCTAATCCAAAAGGATAAATATTTAACAGTCTCTTAATCTTCCACTACATTTACGTCATCAATAAAGTATTTTGTATCTCCCCAAAAAGAGACTACAAAAAACCTCTCTCTGTAATGTAAGTTGACTGTCTGATTTTTGTCTTGGGCTTCTTTAATTTTCTCTACAATCTCATTATCTCCCGGGTAGATGGAGAAAAGCCATTTGTCAGCTGAAGCTCCTCCTTCATGTCCACCTTCATTCAATGAACCTTCCCAGGTTTTCCACAGAACTCCTTTTTTACTGAGTTTAGAAACTTTTCCGGTTCTGTTTCCATCACTGTACGTAGCAAATCTAGCGAAGGACAAGTATCCTGCAAGGATCAGAAGTGAAATAAGGCTTCCGAAAATCAAAAATCTCAAAAGAAATCGCTTGACTTTATCCATGGTTATTTTGGTTTAATATCTAAGTTGAATTTTTGTGACGTATTTCTCCTTTAAAGGTACACTTTCCTTGTAAAGGATCTATGAGGATTTCAAACTTTATTCGTACAAAATTTCATAGCATGCGCCAAAGTATTTTTATTGCCCTTTTTTCCCTTTGCTACCTTTCTACTTTTTCTCAAGTCGTCAATACCGAAAAACTTCGTTTGGACCAGCCAGGCAAAAATTTTATCCTGGAGGCTGATATTAACCTTGGCCTGACTTCCAATAAAGCGGGCGAATCAAGTCGCTATGGTTTTAGGCTAAGGGGAGAATTTGATAAAGGGAAAAACAGACTCTTATTCTTCTCAGGAGGAAATCAGACTAGATTTGTAGGTAGAAGTGAAGGCTCAGTGGCAAGAAATTTTGTCAACAACCGCTTTGCCCATCTAAGATATAATTATGATTTCAATCCAAGCCTCACTTTGGAAGCCTTTAGCCAAATTCAAACGGATGAAATTCAGTTAATCAAAAATAGAATTCTATCTGGTACCGGGCTCAGGCTGATGTTGATAAAAAATGATACTGCCAGCCTATATCTGGGTGCCATCATGATGTTTGAGTATGAAGAAGAATTTAAAGTAAGCGATGAACCCATGCCTACAGAAATTGATATAATAAATCGAGATCCCAGGGCAAGTTTCTATGTTTCGGCTGCTTATGCATTTACATCTTATTTCAACATCAACCACGTTACTTATTACCAACCCAATGTAACAGACTTTTCGGATTTTAGAATTTCCTCAGAAAGTATAGTTACTGTTGCAGTTAGTAAAAAAGTTTCATTTAAGACATATTTGCAATTCATTTATGATTCAAGGCCTCCTGACCCGGTAGTTCCAAATACAATGTACAGCATCACAACAGGTCTTGGATTTACATTATAAACCGCACAAATGAAAAATATCATAGGTATCCGAAGGGAAGACCTTGACAAAAAAGGAGAACAAAGAGTTGCAATTGTTCCCGAAACCGTACAAGACCTGGCAGAAAAAGGATTCAAATTTATGGTACAGCCGGGAATTCACCCGGAAACTCAAGAGAAAAAACGAGCCTTCGAAGATTCGGAATACGAAGAAAGTGGAGCAAAAATCACCGAAAAACTCAAAGCTTGTAACATCATCTTCGGACTTAAAGAAATAAAAAAGGAACAACTCCTCCCCAATAAAACGTACCTCTTCTTTTCCCATACCCATAAAGGCCAAATCAAAAACAGACCTTTGCTCCAATCAATGGTTGACAATAATATAACCTTGATTGATTATGAGCTCATAAAACATAAAGAAGGGCAAAGGATCCTAACCTCATTTACCTACTTTGCTGGTTACGCAGGAATGATAGATAGTCTTTGGTCATTTGGACAAAAACTAAAAACTGAAGGGATTGAGCATCAATTTTCTAAAATTCCTCAATCCATCGAGAAAGGAAATCTCCAGGAATTGCGAGACCTGATACACCATGTCGGAATTGACATCAGGGAAAATGGAACCCCTCAAAATCTCCCACCATTCATTTGTTGTTTTCTTGGGAATGGTAAAACTTCACACGGAGCACAGGAAATTTTTGATATACTCCCTGTCAAAGAAATAAAACTCTCTGAGGTTGCAGAAGTATTCCAAAGTGATAATAGAAACCATGTATACAAACTGGTTTTGAGAATTTCCGATATGTTCAGAATCAAAAAGGATTCAAAATACTTTGGAGAAACATTTACAGCAAGTGAAAGAAGTGCCCTTTACCTGAAGGAGCCCCTAGAATTCGAATCAAATCTGGATACAGCATATCCTTATATAAGTATGTTGATGAATTGCATCATTTGGGGACCTGAATTCCCGAGGCTTTTGAGTAGGGATGATGCAGAAAAATTGTACGAAGATCATAAATTATTAAAAGTAATCGGCGACATCACCTGTGATCCTGAAGGTTCCATACAATTTTCAAAAGAGACCTGGATAGACGAACCGGTGTTTACCTATAACCCTTCTAGCAGAATTGAAAAATTTGGCTTCGATGGGGAGGGTATAACCGTAATGGCAGTAACCAATTTGCCATGTGAATTCCCGGCAGATGCTTCCGATAGATTCTCAAAAGAATTGGCACCCTACCTCCCTGCTATATTATTAGCCAATTATGATGCATCCTCACCCAATGATGCAGGGCTCCCACAAGAAATAGTGGATGCAACCATTTTATGGAAAGGAGAGTTCACCCAAGACTATAAATATATGAGTGATTTTATAACTAACTGATAATCAACGTAATTATAAACATTTTGCCATAACCGCATATAATCTCTCATTTTTTTCGTACGAAAAAAATGAGAGATTAGCTTTAAAAGCCTGACTATCAACTATAAAAGAATGAATAAGCTGAGTATACCAGTGATAAATATTCCATTTCATAAGAAATTCACCTTCAAAAAGCCTTCATGCTCTCTTTATCCAGGCATAACACACATAATTAACTATATAGCTCATTCTTAGGGCTTAAAATAGTCAATTATAGGGCTTGAGAATTCGATATATGACAAGACCCTGAGCAGTCATACATGCATTTAATGCTCATGAGGCATGATTTCAGTTTTCCCCAGCCATGTGTACAACTTCATAAATTACTGATTCTCAAATGGCGATTTTCCACAATCGTTGTTACCAAATGGTTAAGAAATCACTTAACATTGGGATAACATTAATCCACACCCATGTGGAAATCATGATATTTAGTGGAAAACCAAAACTTATCCATAGTCAAGAGGAAAACCCTGCAATTTTACCACAGCCTTATCCACCAACTCAGAAAAAATATTATCAATCCATTGGGTAAAGCAAGTTCACTGTGGATATGTAGATAAGCTTAAGACAAAAGCATAATAATTCTAACTTTCTACTTTTCGAAATTTATAGCTATCAGAAAGATGAATTTAGTTATAGGCTTGGTAACCAATGGTTAAAATCTCTCCAAGTAGGACAACTGTGAGAATAGATTACAAATTCAAAAAATCATTTAATCCAATTTTATCCATTATTTGAACTTGTGCATAATTCTTAACTTTTATGGAAAAACATTTGAAGCAAGGAAAAACCCAAGAAGTTTTCCCACTTATCCACGCCCCCATTAACTATTATATTATCTTTTTTTAAAAATATATATTTGAATTATAGATGTGTAAGAAAGTTGATTGACACAGCCTCTTGTCAAAACATGCTCTTACATCCACCTCAAGAAAAATTCATGCCCATTTTCCAAAACTGAAATTCAACTTTCCACCAAACCAGTCCTTTTTTCCCCAGGATTGGCTATGTTGAAAAAATCAACTTTACCAGCAATAAGTTTATATTATCGTTTGAAAATCAATGTGTTTAAAACAAAACCTTTCGTGGAAAAGTAAGTAGATAAGCTGTGGAAAGCGTTGAAAATAAAATTCGGAGGTATGGATCAAATACATTTTTCTGTACTTTTATCATCCTTTCTCACAGAAAAAATTGAACTAGCTGTCACTCCTCAGACTTCAGGATTGTTCCTGTTACTTTGAGGAGCTAAACCTAACTATCTTTATTTTTTGATGAAGCAGATACCTGAAGAATATAAATCAGCATATACATCCATCTCATCGCTGGGTGAGTTTAGATTGATTGATCATCTTACAAAAAACATTCCAGCCAAAAGAAGTGAAACGATCAAGGCAATTGGAGATGATGCTGCAGTGGTTGATCTGGGAAATGGGGATGTTGAAGTTATTTCAACCGACTTACTCGTCGAAAATGTTCATTTTGACTTGAGCTATGTTCCACTCAGGCACCTGGGATATAAGTCCGTCGTGGTGAATATTTCTGACATCGTGGCCATGAATGCCGAACCAATAGGAATCACCATTTCGTTGGCTGTCAGCAGTAGGTTTTCTGTCGAGGCTTTGGACGAACTCTACGCTGGAATCCAACTGGCTTGTGAGAAATACAATGTAGATCTTCTCGGGGGAGACACTTCCAGCATCAATCAGGGAATGGTCATTTCTGTTAGCGCGATTGGAAAGGGAAAAAAAGATGAGATCGTTTACCGCAACAATGCCAAGGCCAAAGACTTGATTTGTGTAACTGGAGATTTGGGGGCGGCATATGCAGGTTTCCTTGTGTTGGATAGAGAGAAAGCAGTTTTTCTCAAAACGCCCGATATCCAACCAGACCTTTCAGATTATGACTATGCCATTTCAAGACAATTGAAACCAGAAGCCAGGTTGGATGTCATCCGTGAAATGAAGGCAAATGGAGTTAAACCTAATTCCATGATTGATATCAGTGACGGCTTGGCAAGCGAGCTCTATCATATTTGCACCCAAAGCAAAAAAGGCTGTAACATTTATGCGAATAAACTTCCCATAGATTGGCAAGTTGGTAAAGTAGCAGAAGAGTTTGAAATTGGAATCAATACCTTTGCATTGAATGGTGGAGAAGACTATGAACTTCTGTTTACAGTTCCCATTGAAGACTTTCAAAAAGTAAAAGATATGAAGGACGTCCATATCATTGGTAATATTTCTGAAGATGAGCATGTGCTACAAGTACTTCTTGACAGTGGGCAATCAGTAGAATTGGAAGCTCAAGGCTGGTCTCATTTCTCACGTCCTTAATTCAATTTAGAATGAAAAAAATTATCTCCTATAATGTTAACGGGATTCGCGCAGCTGCCAAAAAAGGATTTTACGATTGGTTACAGCAGGAATCTCCAGATATAATTTGCTTGCAAGAATCCAAAGCTCAACCTGATCAGCTTACCGAGGAAATGCTCAATCCTGAAGGATACCATGGTTACTGGCATTCTGCAGAAAAGAAAGGATACAGTGGAACCGTAATCCTTTCGAAGGAAAAGCCGGCACATGTAGAAGTTGGGATGGGTAATGAAAATTATGACAAGGAGGGGAGGGTTCTTCGTGCTGATTATGATGGCTATTCTGTTATTTCTCTTTACTTACCTTCAGGATCCAGTGGTGATCACAGACAAGCGATCAAGGAAGACTTTTTGAAAGATTTTAAGCCATATATCAAAACTTTATTAAGAGAAATTCCGAATCTTATAATTGCAGGGGATTATAACATTGCGCATACTGAAATTGATATTCATGATCCCGTTAGAAATAAAAACAGTTCTGGCTTCCTTCTTCACGAACGTGAATGGATGACAGAATTTATTGATGAAATTGGGATGGTAGATTCCTTTAGAAAATTCAATCCGGAAGGAGATCACTATTCCTGGTGGAGTTACCGAACCAGAGCTAGAGAGTCCAATAAAGGATGGCGGATTGATTACCATATGCTGTCTCCCGGAATCGCAGAAAAATGTACCGAAGCTGGTATACTCTCAGACGTTGTTCACTCAGATCATTGTCCAATTTATATCAAAATGGATATATAAATCGTAGGGAAAACTGCTGATTGAAATATTGGTCTAAAATAGTGGAATTTGGATTTGGGTAAGTCGCGCTTTGTTTGCAAATTAATTAAGAGTAGTTAGGTCTTGAAATAATCGTCATCGGCCTGGCTATTTAGCCCCTTCCTACAAACTGACTATGAAGCTCCATAAACCCATCAACTACCATTGATGGGCTAAGAAACTTAGTTCTAATTTTTTAATACTTAGAATGAATCAGCATCATCAAACCCTCGATAAGCGAATTCAGGATTTTCGTCGAAAATATTATACCGACAAAATAATCCGTGGTTCCTTATTGTTGCTTTTAATCACTAGCTCAATCCTATTCATTGTATTGCTCAGTGAAGGTATTTTTGGGTTTTCTTCTTCGGTAAGGACCAGTTTTGTTTTCAGCCTGGGTATCCTATTCGTTGGTGTATTGGGCTATATGGTTCTTTGGCCAGTTTCCCAGCTAATAAACCTTACAAAGAATATTTCAGATTGGCAAATTGCCAGAATGGTACAGAAGCATTTTCCTGAGATCAATGATAAGTTGACCAACTTCCTGCAGCTGAAAGAAAAAAGTTTTGAATCAGGAAGCCTTACAGCTGCAGCGATTGACCAAAAAGCTGAAGAAATTGCTCCAGTTCAATTAAGTCGAGCAATTAATCTGAATCTTAATACAAAATACCTTAGGCTACTACTTATCCCCGCTTTATTATTCATTGCAACATATATCATAAATCCTGGACTCATTACAAGGAGTACAGCCCACCTCATAAATTATGATCAGGAATTTATTCCACCTCCTCCTTTTGAGATTTCTTTGAAAGATATTCCAAAAGAGATTGTAGCCGGAGAAGATCTCAAACTTGATATTTCTGTTACAGGAGATCAATTACCCAGTGAGCTTTTTGTGTATCTAAAGAATGATGAAGATCCACAATCTGAGTTTATTGACTATAGCCTAAAGAAGAATACTGCAACTTCATTTGAATACACACTGACTGAAATAAAGAATGATTTTACCTTCTTTATTGGAAATCCCGAGTCCAAATCTGAAGAGTTCAAAATAAAAGTTCTTAAAAGACCTTATATAAAGAACTTTGCAATAACCATTCAATACCCAGCTTATACAGGTCTCGCTCCTGAGAAACTCGCTGATAATGTTGGAGATTTTAAAGCACTCAAGGGATCAAGGATTTCCTGGAAAATGGAGCCACATGGAGATATCCAGTCTGCGAGTTTGGTTGAAATTGGTGCAGGAAAGTTTGACTTCACCCAATCTGAAGATGGAAACTTATTTAAGGCATCAAAAAGACTGATGAAGGATTTGAATTATATCATTCAGTTAAATGGAAATTCAGATATTTCGAATATTGATACGGTGAAATACTCGGCTGGAATTGTTCCGGATCGTTACCCATCTATTTATGTATTCTCCCCTAACAATGATTTTCTGGTTGACTTGGATCCTGTCATGCCACTGGAACTTGAAGTTGCTGATGACTTTGGCTTCTCGAATCTTCAGCTAATGTATAGGTTTGTAAAATCTGGTGGGACGAGTTCTGTATCAGAGGAATTCAAATCATATAATCTAGGCTTTGATAAGAAGGTGCTTCTACAACAAATGGGATATCAAATTGATCTGACCAGCCTTGGCCTTAGCGAGGGGGATGAATTAGAATACTTTATTAAGGTCTGGGACAATGATGGAGTTTCCGGCCCAAAGGCTTCAATTAGTGCAACCTATAAAGCAATATATCCTACACTGGATGCCAGATATGATGAAGTATCTCAGCAACAGGATGAAGTCAAGAATGATTTGAAAAAACTCAAAGAGAATTCTAAGTCTTTAAAAGAATCCTATAAGAAGATGCAGGAGAAACTCTTGAGCCAAAAGAAACTTTCCTTTGATGACAAAAAGGAACTTCAAAGAATGATCGAAGAGCAGAAAGAGATCATGAAGAAGTTGGAAGAGGCACAGGAGAAGTTTGAAGACGCCAAAAACAAACTTGAGGATAATCAGATGATTTCTGAGCAGACTCTTCAAAAGTATGAGGAACTCAATAAGTTTATGGAGGAGTTAGAAAATCCTGAGTTAGAGGAAATGTTGAAGGAGTTGGAAGAAAGAATGGAAGATCTGGATACCAAGTCCCTTATGGAGAAGATGGAAGACCTCGAGATGAAGGATGAAGATATTCAGAAGAGCCTAGAGAGAACCCTCGAACTTCTTAAGCAATTGGAAGTACAAGAAAAAATTGATGAAGTAAGAAATAAACTCGATAGGCTTGCTGCTAAACAGCAGGTTCTGGAAGAGAAAACCGAGGAAGCCAAGACTACAGAAGAACTAGAAAACATCAAAGATCGCCAGGAGAACCTCAATGACCAGATGGATGAAATTCAAAAGGACCTAGATGAATTGAGTGAGAAGAAAGAGGATACAAAAACTCCTGATTCTGAGAAGATGGATGACATTAAGGAGAAAGGTGAGGAGACAAAAGAAAAAATGGATAATGCTTCTGAGAGTATGGAAAATTCCAAAAAAGAAATGGAAGACGGGAGCAGGAAGAGTAAGAAGTCTTCTTCTGAAAATAAAAAGAAAGCAAGCCAATCTCAGAAACAGGCTGAGCAGAAAATGCGAGAGATGTCTGATGAATTAAGCCAGATGCAAATGGACATGCAATCTCAGCAGAATGAACAGAACCTTGAAGATCTGAGAGAACTGTTGGAGAACTTATTGAAACTTTCTTTTGACCAAGAGGATCTGAGAAATGAAGTAGCGGAGTTAAAGTATGGAGATCCCGCTCTAAAAGACAAAAGTCAAAAGCAAAAGAGTTTGGAGGACGATATGGAATTGGTTCGTGATAGCCTTGAAGCTCTGGCAAATAGGGTATTTGAAATACAGAAATTTGTTCTAGATGAGAGCAAATCCATTACAGAAAACATGGATAAGTCTCAGATTTTCTTCAGGAGTAAGAGGGTTGATTTCATCAAGAAGTATCAGCAAGAGGCCATGACTGGCATCAATAACCTTGCGAATATGCTTTCCGAAGTGATGAAACAAATGCAGCAAAATATGATGAGCCAGATGCAAGGCAATTCTATGTGCAACAAACCCAATGGCAAAAAGCCAAACATGAAGGGTATAGGACAAAAGCAACAACAACTGAATCAGCAAATGCAGAACATGATGAAGATGGGAAAAATGAATCCTTCTCAGCTGCAGGAAATGGCTGCTAGACAAGAGGCTATCCGTAAACAACTGAAAGAGGCTATGAATCAAATGAAAGGCCAGAATGGTAAGCCTCTTGGAGATATGGAAAAAGTCATGAAAGATATGATTCAGTCAGAGACAGACCTGGTAAATAAGCAGCTTACTGCAGAGACAATGAAACGCCAGAGACAAATTTTGAGTAGACTTCTTCAGGCCGATCGCTCTGTGAGAGAACGTGAACTTGATGATAAGAGGGAATCCAGAACCGCTAAAAACCTGGATAAAAAGTCTCCTGAAGAACTTTCTCTAGAAGAATATAAAAATAAAATCAGGCAGGAATTACTAAAAACTAATAAGTTGGAATATTCCACTGATTTCCTCATCTTGATTGAGCAATACTTTAAAAAGTTAGAAACTGCGAATGAGTAGCCCTTCAGAAACTAGGAAACTGCTTTATAAGCAATTGATATTACCGAGTAGTCCTGATGTAATTCATGACATCGAGGCAGTGATCGATGAGATCAAGTCCACCCTTGAATTCAAAGAAGATGTATATGGTAATGTCATGGTTGCTGTTACGGAAGCTGTAAATAATGCAGTATTTCATGGTAACAAATCAGACCTTGATAAGAAAGTGTACGTTGATTTTGAAATCATCAACAGTTATAGATTGGTGGTTAGGGTAAAGGATGAAGGTCCTGGTTTTGATCCTAAAGAATTGCCTGATCCTACATCCCCAGAGAACATTGCCAACATCGGAGGTAGAGGGGTATTTCTTATGGAACAGCTCTCTGATGAGCTGAAGTTTTTAGATGACGGTAGAGTTTCCGAGATGATATTCAATATCTGATGGAAGAAATATCCTTTTTCTACGAACTAGAGCACTTTAAAATAGATAATGAGGATCCAGTTAAAAACTGGATCCTCATTGTTATTAGTTCTCATAGGGCTGAGCATGGCGCCCTTAATTTTATTTTTGTTTCCGATGATCAACTTTTAGAGTTGAATCGAAAGTACCTTTCTCATGATTACTATACTGATATCCTGACATTTCCAGCTGGTGAAGGCGAATCGGTAAGTGGAGATATTTATATATCGATTGATCGGGTGGGGGAGAATGCATCTGATTTAAATTTGAGTTTTCTTGATGAGCTTCATCGTGTAATGATTCATGGGGTATTACACTTAATTGGATTTGATGATCATGGGGAAAAAGCTCAGGAAATGAGGCAGATTGAAGACCACGCATTAAGTTTGCGAAACTTCTAATGTTCCACGTGGAACATTAGAATGTTGTATTCGTTTATATGTTCCACGTGGAACAATAAAATAAGGTTTAGCTGATGTTTAATGAGTATGATGTGATTGTAGTTGGGGCAGGGCATGCCGGTTGCGAAGCTGCTGCCGCTGCTGCTAATATGGGTTTGAATGTTATGCTGGCAACAATGAATATGGGCACCATCGCCCAAATGAGTTGTAATCCTGCGATGGGTGGAGTTGCAAAAGGTCAATTGGTAAGAGAAATAGATGCTTTAGGTGGATACTCCGGTATTGTTACCGATGAGACCATGATCCAATTTAGGATGCTCAATCGTTCTAAGGGGCCTGCAATGTGGAGCCCTAGGGCTCAAAGCGATAGAATGAGATTTGCTGAGAAGTGGAGACTTCTACTTGAAGAAACTCCAAACGTAGACTTTTGGCAAGAAATGATTGTTGGATTAGTGGTAAAAGATGGTCGTGTAACGGGAGTAAAGACTCAGTTGGGCCTGGAAATTCCTTCCAAGACTGTCGTATTAACCAATGGTACTTTCCTAAACGGACTAATTCATATCGGAGAAAAACAGTTTGGAGGAGGGCGAAGTGGAGAAAGAGCATCAATTGGGATTACAGCTCAACTTAATGAACTGGGATTCGAAAGTGGTAGGATGAAAACTGGAACTCCTCCAAGATTAGATGGGAGATCTATTGCTTGGGAAAGGACAGAAGAGCAAGCTGGAGATGAGAATCCTGGAAAGTTCTCCTTCTCAGATACCAAACCTTTGGCGGTTCAAAGACCCTGTCATATTACCTATACAAATCCATTAACTCATGAAGTGTTAAAAGAAGGCTTTGATAGGAGCCCAATGTTTAATGGGAGGATTAAAGGACTTGGGCCAAGATATTGTCCTTCAATTGAGGATAAAATTAATCGATTTGCGGATAGAGAAAGGCATCAATTATTTTTGGAGCCTGAAGGATGGAATACAATAGAAGTTTATGTGAATGGTTTTTCTTCTTCTCTTCCAGAAGATGTTCAGCTGAAAGCCATTCGGACTGTGCCTGGTCTTGAAAAAGTTAAAATGTTCCGTCCAGGCTACGCGGTTGAATATGATTTCTTCCCTCCTACTCAACTTAAATTAAGCCTTGAAACACAGCTAGTCGAAAACCTATTCTTTGCTGGTCAGATCAATGGAACTACTGGATATGAAGAAGCTGCGAGTCAGGGTTTGATAGCTGGAATAAATGCAGGCTTAAGGGTAAAAGAGGAAGAGCCCTTTATCCTAAAAAGAGATGAAGCATATATCGGTGTTTTGGTTGATGATTTGGTAAATAAAGGGACCAAGGAACCTTACAGAATGTTTACATCAAGGGCAGAATATCGAACTTTATTAAGACAAGATAATGCAGACCTTCGCCTTACTCATCTTGGGTATAAGATTGGAACTGTATCTGAGGAACGCCACAGTCAGATGCTGAATAAAAAATCTAAAGTCGAAAGCCTAATTAAGCTCATTAATGAAACTAGTATTCGTCCTGAAGAAGTCAATACTTACTTAACTGGAAAAGGTACTTCCGCACTCAAACAAGGAGTAAAAGCTAAAAGCATACTTACAAGGCCTGAGGTGAAATTAAATGAGTTGATAGGGAATACCTCTCTTCGTGAATTGATTGGTGAAGGTTTTGATGAAGAGATTAGGTCACAGGCGGAAATCCAGATTAAGTATTCTGGCTATATAAAAAAGGAACAAGAATTAGCGTCCAAGATGATGAGGCTGGATGAAATTTTAATCCCAGAGAAATTCGACTTTTCTTCTTTAACTTCTCTTTCTTCCGAAGGAAGGGAAAAGCTAAATTCCCATAAACCAGGAAGTTTGGGACAAGCCTCCAGAATCAGTGGAGTTAGTCCTGCAGATATATCGGTCTTAATGGTATACATGGGGAGGTGATGACTGAGAATAAAACAAGCTGTATACTCATACAGCTTGTTATTTTTTAATGGATTCTCAGGCCTGTTTTTGAAGTGCTTTTTATGTGTTGCCTTTAATTAAAGGCTTGATTGATAGGTAGTTGAAGAGGAATTTTATTTATTGACTTTGGTATTGAATTGAAGCGATTCTCGTGTAGATTTTCGATGTTTTTAACGCTTGATAACAGATGACTATAACTGACTATTTTTCAGAACAAGATGGAAGAAGAATTTATTCAAGCTGTCCAATCTGTTTTTCTGATAAAATTTTTCCATTTCTGAAAGTGAAAGATTACACGCTTTCGGATGAAACCTTCGAAGTATTAAAATGTGATAATTGTGGGGGAAGGTTTACTCAAAATATTCCAGTAGAGAGTGAGATTGGGAAGTACTATCAATCTGAAGAATACATTTCACATACAGATACAAGTAAAGGTCTTGTAAACTCCCTATATCAGATAGTGAGGAACTATACGCTTGGTACCAAAAGAAAGTTAGTCGAAAAAAGCTCTAAAAAGGACAAGGGTTCCATTTTGGATATTGGTTGCGGGACAGGAGATTTCCTAAAAGCGATGAAAGATTCTGGATGGGAGACATTAGGATTGGAACCAGATGACAGGGCTAGAAAAGTTGCATTGAGTAAGAACGGAATAAAGAGTGAATTTTCTACCCATTTATTTGAAATCCAGGCTGCCAGTTTTGATGTTGTTAGTATGTGGCATGTACTAGAACATGTTCACGAGCTTCATAAATACTTAGATACGATTTTTAAAATCTTGAAAGATGATGGGGTTTTGATTATTGCGGTGCCTAATTATCAGTCATCCGACGCCCATCATTATAAGGATAAATGGGCTGCTTATGATGTCCCCCGACATCTGTACCATTTCTCTCCGGAGTCTATGGATAAACTTTTGGATAGCCATGACTTTCAGATTTTTTCTGAAAAGCATATGCCATTTGACTCATTCTATGTAAGTATGTTGAGCGAAAAATATAAAACAGGAAGTACCCGATTGGTTCCTGCTTTCATGAATGGTGCGAAGTCTTTTGTTAATGCCTTGAATAAGCCAGAAAAATGTAGCTCAGTTTTATATTTGGCAAGGAAAAAATAGCGTCAAAAAAGTCCCATTTTATTTCCAACTGAAAGAAGATGATTTACCGCCCGGTGTCCATTTGGTCCTAGTTCTTTTGAGTAATCATTGACATATAAATTTATGTGGGCTTTCATAACAGCTTCATCCATTTCTTGAGCATGAAGTCGAACAAACTTCATTGGAGAGTCAGTGTGTTCCATTGCGTGGTTTACACTGGCTTTCATAATTATGTTTAAATCCTGAATTACCTTTCTTCCTAATTTTTTATGCGCCACAATGGCCCCGAGTGGAATAGGTAACTCTGTTTTATTTTCCCAGTACTCCCCCAGATCCTGGACGAGTTGAAGCCCAAAATTTTGGTAAGTAAATCTATTTTCATGAATGATTACCCCGGCATCAACTTCTCCATCCAAAATCGCTGGCATGATCTCATGAAATAAATAGACCTTCTTATTTTGAATATGGTTAGAATAATAGCCTAGTAAAAGATTTGCTGTTGTCTTTTCTCCTGGAATTGCGACAGATAAATTTTCGTTAATTATTTCATTAAGACTTAGTTCTCTTTTACTTATCAAAAGTGGGCCGCAATTTTTTCCCAATGCACTTCCTGATTCCAATAAGTCATATTGAGAGCGTACATGGCCATAAGTATTATATGATATTTTTACCATGTCTAATTCTTCATTTAATGCCCTCTGATTGAGATGAAGAATATCCTCCAGAATGAATTCAAATTTATAGCCCATCAGATCTACCTTCTGATTGTAAATGGCGTCGAACATGAAAGTATCATTCGGACAAGTACTAAATCCAAGTTTAATTTTCATTACTAATTGAAAAACTTGAAAATTTAAAAAAGGTTTTAAAGAAGGTATTCTGGATGATCAGCTACAAGTGGTACTTGATTGTCTGCTGGCACTTGTTCTGGGTTGACATGGTAACCGTATATTTCATAATCATCAAGGAAAAAGAAAAGGTCTTTATAATAAGAGTGTACCCCATCTGTATGTTCAAAGGACATCTCATGAAAAATTCTAAGTTTCTTCTTGGAATGACGAGATACACAGGAGAAGATTATTTCAGGATCACCCAGGTCTCCAGATATTGCTACGATTTCATTCTCATCTTCGAAAATAAAACCATAGCTCTGCATATTTTCAACATGCAAGCCAAATGTATTTATCGCTTTTACTTCTGGTGTTTCTGAAATCGGGATGAAGTCAACAAACTCATCTACATTACCTAAACCAAAGGAAAGAAATTTATTTAGGTTATATTTGAAGGATTCATCTGGAAATATGATTTTGGTTTTCTTCGGTTTATGAAGAAAAAAAGTATGATGCAGGATAGTGGTGCATAAACTGCCAACATGGTCATCATGGAAATGAGAAATTAGAATATAATCTAAATCATCTATTAGATTGTGTTTTCTCAAAGCCGGATAAACCGTATGCCCACAATCAAGTAGAAATTTTTTATTATTAATTTCTATCCAAATGGATGAATTTCCAGCATCAAAATCGAATGCTCCTCCGGTACCTAAAAATTTAACTTTCATGTCTCTTGGATTCGGGGTAGGTGAACCAGGATCTCGTGTAAGAGAAATGTACTATTTACAGGTAAGTTACAATTAGAATTTGTAAATTTTCATGCTTTATACAAAAAGAAGCAATTCCTTATGATTCAATCCATGACTGGCTATGGTTCAGCCACCTGCTCCTCTCCTAATTTCAATGTAACTGTTGAGATAAAATCTTTAAATAGCAAGTTCCTGGAGTTTCAATTGAAGCTACCAAGGGTTTATATGAAGTATGAACATAAACTTAGAACTAGTTTATCCAAAAATCTCCAAAGAGGAAAAGTTACCCTATTATTGAATGTTGAAGTATTAACTGGAGATAAAAGGACGCTGAATATTAATAAAAGCTTGGTAAAAAAATATCATCAGGAATTGACTGATCTTGCAGACTTTCTTGATATCCCCGCTCAAGTGAATATGGATCTGCTGTTGAATTTACCTGAGGTAATTCCAACTGAAGTTGAGCATGAAGATCCTGAAGAATGGCAATTGATCGAAAGAGCTGCAGCTTTAGCCTCTGCCGAACTTGTTAAAAGTAGAAAAGAGGAAGGGCAAGCCTTGGATCGTGATCTTGTTGCAAAAGTTGGGGAGATTAGGAAAAATCTGGAAGAGGTAAAATCACTAGCTCCGAGGAGACTTGAAAATGTTCGTTCGAGAATTGAACAGAGCCTCGAAGAGATTAAGCACAAAGTTGAAGCCGATCCAAATAGGTTCGAACAGGAATTGATATTTTACATGGAGAAGTATGACATTAATGAAGAAATTGTCAGGCTTACCCAGCACATCCAATATTTTGAAGAACTGAGAGCTACTGATAAAAGTAACGGTAAGCAATTACAATTTCTAAGTCAGGAGATGGGGCGTGAGATCAATACCATTGGATCCAAGGCTAACGATGCTCAGATCCAAAGGCATGTGGTAAAAATGAAGGATGAGTTGGAAAAGATAAAGGAACAAGTTCTCAACATCCTTTAGTATTATTCACCTTTAAAATTGGCTTTTCTCTTTTGTAGGAAGGCTGCAATGCCCTCGAAGAAATCTTTGGTAACAAAATTTTCACCTTGGTTAACAGCTTCAGTATCCAATCCTGCTGCTAAGCCTTGGGTCATTCCTGCGTAAAGATTTTTCTTCGTATTTCTAATTGCAATGAAGGGCCCTTCAGAGATGGACTTGGCCATTTCGTGCACAAAGCTATCTAGTTCTCCGTCAGGAAGGATTTTATTTACAAGTCCCAGAGATTCCGCTTCACTCGAAGTGATTATCTTGTTTAGTGCCATCAGTTCAAATGCTTTGTGGTAACCTACTTTTTGTGGCATGAAATAGGCCCCTCCTCCATCACTTGACAATCCAATTCTTGTAAAAATTTGACTGAATCGAGAAGTCTCGGATGCATATATCATATCACACGCAAGTGCAAAGTTAAAAGCTGCGCCAACACAGTTGCCCCTTACTTTTGCGATGAAGACCTTATCCATTTTCCTCATTTCCTGGATCATTACATTGTAATTTTCCCTGAGAAATTCTGTAACACTAAATTTTCCATTTGAAACCACTCTTGGGTCAAGATCTGCCCCAGCACAGAAGTCAGCTCCCTCACCAGTCAACACAATAACCCTGATACTGTCTTCATTTTTTGTTTTCAGTATTTCATCCTTGAGTCTAGTAGCCATATCATTACTTATGGCATTTTTTCTCTTGGGATTATTGAGGCTAATTGTCTTGACGAAACCTTCAGTTTTGACGAGTATTTTTTCTAGCAATAGATCTTCTGACATGAGTATTGGTCTTAAAAAGTTATGCAAGCATACTATTTACAATATAGTGAATTTCTTTTCTCTCCCGAATGGAAACTATCAATTATCTAATAGGATGATCGGATATTTCCTTATTTTTATGATGAAAACTTTAAAGGATGAGTGTACTAAAATTAAAGATGGCAACTGATCCATCTTGGGTTAAGCATATCGTTGAAGGAAATATTGAAGAGATTCTAACGGATCATGCATACTGTGAACAGAAGGCAGCTTCAACTGCTATTTCATTAATTGTCCAGTACCCGGAATTTCCTGAATTAGTTGAAAAGATGTCAGATCTTGCACAGGAAGAAATGGGCCATTTTCGCATGGTTTTTAAAGAGATTAAAAAAAGAGGTTATAAATTAGGTAGAGAAAGGAAAGACTCATATGTCAATGAGTTGGTAAAATATATCAAAGTAAAAGGTAAGTCCAAAGAGGAAGCTTTGGCAGATAAACTTCTTTTTTCTGCAATGATTGAGGCTAGAAGCTGTGAGAGGTTTAAGGTTTTGTCAGAAAATATTGATGACCAGGACTTATCTACTTTCTATCATAAATTGATGATTTCGGAGGCTCGACACTATACGATGTTCATAAAACTAGCCAAGGATTTATGCCCAAACATGGACATAGATCAGAAATGGGCTGACTTTTTGGAATTCGAAGCTGATGTAATTTCCCGCTACGGAAAATCTGAAAGAATTCACGGATGATCAATTCCTGGGACCTTGAACTTTCTTGATGTTTGAGTAATCCCAACTTTTCTCATAGTAGTGGATCAAAGATTGATTATCGAGTTTGTTGATGTTCGTCTCAATTTTCTTTGTATCCTCATCAAAGTAAAATAGGATTTCCAGCATATTTTCATTTAAATATCTGAAATCTGTCGTTTCTTTTTTCTTAGCTAGATTTAGCTTTAAAGTTTCAATTTCTTTGGAAAGAACTAAGCTATTTGTAGATCCTTGTGGAGTTTTCTTTCCAAGATTAAATCCCCACTCGCCAAAGGCAGGAACATAAGTTCGGTATGGCAGGGTGTAATCAAACTCTGATTCAACCGTTTTATTTATACACCAGAATGCTCTTGGGGCATAATAAGGTGAAGTACTTTGTGTTACAAAAGTACCGCCCATAGCTAGCCGCTTTTTCAGGATTCCATAAAATGACTTACTGTATAATTTTCCGAGGCTAGTTTCATGTGGATCTGGTAAATCGATGATAATTACTGAATAGTATTCGGAGCTATTTTCCAGAAATTTATATGCATCCTCATTGTAAACTTTAAGTTTAGGGTTCAGCATGGATTTCTTATTTAGCTTTTGGAAAATGGGATGCTTTTCACCTAGACGGGTCATTTCCGGATCCAAATCTACCAAGTCAATTTTTTGAACCTCTTCGTATTTCAAAACTTCTCGCACTGCCATTCCATCACCTCCCCCAAGTATTAGAACCTTTTCCTGATTTTCACTCAGAAGCATGGGGATATGTACCAGTGCCTCATGGTATCTGTATTCATCCTGAGAAGAAAACTGCAGGTTTCCATTGATGAACAAACGGGTGTCTTGATTCCATTTGGTCAATACTAATTTTTGGTAAGCAGTCTGTTTGGAGTAGATGATTTGATCTCTATATAGGAATTGTTCAAAATAGGATACCAACTGAAATGAAAATATGAATCCAGCAATTAGCCCAACCATTGATATCCAGCTTAAACCAAACAGGAAGCTGAAGTTTTTTAATTCCTTTCGGAATAGCCATGTGTTAAGAATAGCGACGGAGATATTTAGCATTCCGACTACGAATGCCGTTTTCATTGTTCCAAGGTTGGGAAGCAGTATCAAAGGAAATAGTAGCGATGCTAAAAGTGCTCCAAAGTAATCGAATGATAAGACATCAGAAACTGCTTGCCTGAGGCTTTCATAATTTCGAACAATTCTTGTAAGTAGTGGAATTTCTACACCAATAATTCCACCCAAAATACCAATCACTAAGAAGGTTATTCCATAAAAGTAGGGAGTCAATGAAAAGGCAAAATATAGGATCAGAGTAGATAGCCCTCCAACTATTCCCAGTATTATTTCTAATTGGATAAACCAGCCTAAAAGATTTTTTTGAATAAACCTTGAAAGGTATGATCCAACGCCCATGAATGAAAGAAACAAGCCTATGATTATGGAAAAGTGGAGAATACTTGAACCCTGGAAGTAACTGGAAATTGTACTAATCAATAGCTCATATAGGATACCGCATATGGCTATAATAAATACAGAAATAAGTAAAATTGGGCTTTTTATATTTTTTTGACTGGGGACTGTGTTTTCGTTCATTTTGTTGGGTTAGTCCTTGGATTTTTGGTGAAGTTGCAGGAAAAAGTCATACAATTGAGAATTCATGTTGCTTTCTGAGGCTTTCATTCCCACCCTCTTGGAAAGGACACTATTTGAAGCATCTTTTTCAAGATCATAAATTACGGCATACAAGATAAAGTCTTGTTGTGGGGTAAAATTATAAAAAAGGCTGTAAGGCAAAATAGGAAGGAATAAAATACCTGCTACTAAGGTCAAGTTTTTACTTTTTCTGCTTTGCTTGATTCCAATTCCGCCAAGTGCAATTATGTAAGGTGTTCCGAAAACCGGTATCAATTCCTGAACATCGTCATAGTATAAGCTTACCCAATCTAGGCTGCTATGATTGTTGCGTTCCAAAATCCATAATTTTATCAGGCTCATCTGTCTGTGCTTTTCCGAATTTTCCTTTCCAATATAGGGAGGTGCCAGTATCTGATTTTGTATTTCAAATTTATCAGCATATTGGTTTACCATGCTCATAAATTCTTTTTGATACTTCTCGGATTTAAAATATTGGTTACTTATTTCTTTTCTATCATCATAGTACTGAAAGAAAGGATCGATGAATACAACCTGATCAATTCCAAAATGATAGCCTGTTAGTTTTATTTTTTTCTTATCCAGAATTAAGTCAGTCTTATCCAGAGGCATCAACAGCTTTTTGGGATTCTTCGTTAAAGAATTTTCAAATAGTGATACAAAGTCATTTTCTGTCAATGCTTTTTTTAGCCCTAGTTTAAAGACTTGATTTTTCTGAATATCACGCAAATATTCTTTAGAATAGAAAGCTTTCCCAAACTGAAAAATGATTGTTTCAAGTGCTTTTTGATTCCTCGGAGAGGGATAACTTTTGAGCAGATTCCAGTTGTATAAAATAGCCATGAGATTTATCTGCTCGTCCGTCAGTACATCAAAGATGTAATTTACACGATTCTCAGGCCCGTTTTTTTCCTCAAAATTGATATGTACATCCCATAGTCTACCTGAATTTGCATAATTGGCGAGGCCAAAGAGAGCAAATCCGATCTCTTTCATCAAATAGGGATGCCCAGGATGCTCTTTGAGTAGGATATTGGCCAGGTAAATAGCCTTTTCATATTTATTCTCTAACAAATATTGCCTGACTAACTCAAAGCGACATTGCTTTTGTAGACTATGAAAGCGTGAAGCTGGAAGGATAAATTCATTTCGCGATGAATTATCAATTTTTCGGACTTTACGTCTTATTAAAGTTTGCCTTCTAATGGGGCTGGGATGTGTACCCCTTATTGGTAATTTCTTAAGACTTATTGGATCCGGGTCAGCATATGACCCAAAGAAACTGGTATCGGAAAAAGTGAGATAAGCAGAGTTAAAATCTTTAAGGCTGAAAGAAATATTTCTATAGGGCTCTTTTTCATTTTTAAGTACATCAAAAACTTTTACAGCAGAAGCTAGAGAATACTTTGAACTCAGGAAAAGTTGCAAGCCTAATTGGTCGGCTTCCTCTTCCTTTTCCTTTGAGTATTTATTGGTCTCAACTAATGCTTTTTGATAAGCATATTTCTGAAAATTTGAGGATTGGGTTTGCGAATATATCTCGCTATTGTTGATATATATATCAAGTGGATGTTTTTCGATGTAGTGGCTGATCTCATGGCAAAGGATGAATGCCAATTGGGCTTCATTTTTAACTTGAGATAGTAAACCAAGGTTTATGAGAATAATGCCCTCGCTAGATGTAAAAGCATTTACGCTTGAAGATTTAACGGTGTAAAACCTTAGCTTTTCTCGAACTTCAGGTTTTTCTTCAAGTAAAATATCAGCAATCTCTGAAACGTACTTGCTTGCTGGATCATTAAAAGTGACCTTTCCACTATTTAGTAATTGGTTAATATGATAAAACGATTCCTCATAAAATGATTTTTCTAGTTCGAGATCTGAATTTTCTTTTTGGTTTAATGAGTCAGTCTTTTTGTTGTACTTTTCCGAAAAAGAATAAATAAAATCATCAGGAATTTTGCCACTAGACTGGAGTGGTTTAAAGTTATAATGATCCTGGCCAATGCCTTGACACTGGAAAAATACCAATAACAGTGAAAACAGGATATAATAATTCCTTTGTGTAGATTGAATTTTTGTCATATCCATGAATGCTGCAGATAGTAACTGCCTTCCAATTCTATACCTGTTCGAGAAGCGTATGGAAAGAGACAAAACGATTGCCGTATCTTTCTTGTTGTGCCTTTCCAAATTTACCAGAGAATTCCCGCTGATATTTTCTGTAAATTGCTACTGATTCACACGAAAATTGAATATTATAAGTAACCATTTGACTGTCGACAATGGGATCCAAAAGTTTCATCATTTTGAATGAGTCAAATAGCTTAGTATCAAGTACTTTTGGAATATATGTGGTTTTGATCCATGATAACCAATCATTTTCAATACCTCTGTCTAATGAAATGGTTTCACTGAATATTATCATACCCTTTTTGTCAGTTAATTCGTAATAAAGGTAAAGTTAGGATGAAAATCCTTTCTTAAAGGATAAATTTCATACTTATGCGAAGATTTTTGATCATTTCTTTTTTTGCATTACTCCTTATTTCTCTTGTCGTAATATTCTACCCAAGGGGAGATAAAGGTGCTCAATTTGGACAGGTCAAATTACCTGAAAATGTAAAGGAACTTTTGGTTGGCAAGTGGGAATGGAAATCCACTATTGATCCGTTTGATAATTCCAATAAGAGGATAGCAGAGAAAGAAGGGGAAAAATATCTACTTATTAACTCCGATGGATCATTTACTGAATGGTCTAAGGAAGAGTCAAGAGCTGGAAACTGGATCTTAAACAAGAAAAAAACCGCAGTGGCTTTCCTTTATGATGATGAAAATACAAGAAATAGCCGGGCATCAGCTTCATTGTTGGCGTATGAGTATAGGCATCGGATAAAAAGCATTGATAAAAATGGCTTAGTCCTTGGAATTCAAGGTAGACATGGAATTGTCCAAGAAGCTTATGAAGCAGTAAGTGATTCTGCCTGGAATGTGATGTTTCCAGAAAGTAAGTAATAATGATTCCACATTATGAATTAAGAACCCGCTTTGAAGGTGAGCAAGCGATGGTTTGGGATCAAATCCGAAAAAAGTGGCTGGTATGGCAACCAGAAGAAATTGTCCGACAGCAGTTAATTTGTTTTCTAGTACAAGAGAAAAATATTTCTGCCTCCCTCATAGGTGTAGAAAAAGAAATTATCTATAACGACCAAAGGAAAAGATTTGATTTAATCGTTTTTAATCGGGAGGCCAAACCATTTATAGTGATAGAGTGCAAAGCTCCTGAGGTTCCAATTTCTAAAAAAGCCCTAGAGCAAGTAGCTCGTTATAATACAATTCTTGACGCACCACATTTACTACTTTTTAATGGGCATCAATGGGCATTTTTGTCAAAAAATAGTGAGGGGATTTTTCAACTACAACCAAAGGGTTGGTTTGAATGATTGCCTATCTCCAACTTTCCATTATTCTACTTCCACTTTCAGTATCCAGTTCGATTTTTAGGTGATTTTCAATCTCGGTTTGAAGTTCTTCGACATGGGAGATAACTCCTACAATCCTATTTTCTTTTCTAAGTGATTTCAAAGTTTGGAAGATTACTTGCAGGGAGTTTTTATCCTGAGATCCAAAACCTTCATCAAGGAAAAAGAAGTTTTGCTTGGCTTTAACCTGTTTTTGGACTTGATCAGAAAGTGCCAAAGCAAGACATAATGCAGCTTGGAAAGTTTGACCTCCTGATAAAGTTTTTATCGATCGCCTTCTCCCTTCATTCATTAGGTCCCTCACATAAAAATTATTTTCTGCATCTACTTCAAGGCTTAAGGAATTATTACTGAGTTTAGTAAATCTCTGATTTGCAGCTACACATAGGTTTTCCAGGTGCATCGTCGATACATATTTTACGAATCCCTTTCCTTTAAAAAGCCCTTCAAGAATCTTTAGATTTTCTCTTCTTTCATACATCTTACCAAGTTCAAGCTGGAGTCTGTTTTTCTCTTTAAACTTGGACTCAAGTTGGTTAATGGATTCAGTAAGGATTCCAATATGCTGTTTGCTTTTGTCAAGGGAGTCAGAGAGCTCAAGCTCTTGTTTTTTGAGGAGAATGAAATTTTCTTCATTAAAGTTTTGATCACCAATATCCTCATTTATATCCTTTAGGCTAGTTTGAACCTCAGTCAAGTTTTGCTGATAACGTCTGATACTTTCTTTTTCGCTATCTATATTGATATGTTCATTCAAGATTTCAGAAATTTCAATAAGGGATTTATATCCCTCTTCAGCGATTCTTGATTCAAGTTTTTGATTTAGCTTGGCAAGTAATTTTAATATCTGCTCTTGATTTTTTTGTTCTCCTTCAACCCTCCCTTGAAGAATATTTATCTGCTTTTCCTGTTCCTTAATTTGATTTGAAAACTGTTCATAGGTGTTTCCAATTTCTTTGAATTCATCGAGAGATTTTTGCCTTTCATGTTTAAGTGCATCAGGACTTTTTAGTTTTTCTTTTTCGAAATCAAGGTATTTAAGGTTATTCAGCTTGGCTTCGAATTGACCTTCAAGTCCACTCAACTGATTTCTAATCTGTTCTGCCTGTGATGCATATAATTCCTTTTTGGAGAGGAATTCTTTTTGGGTTTCCTTTAAGCTCTTGATCCGTTGATGAATAATTTCTAAATCTTCCAATTTCTGTTTGCGATTCCCTATGGCCTTTTTCACCATGTCCGGCTTCGACATATCGTAATTTTTCCAGATGAAATTGGTTCGATGCTGATTTATTTTATCAGAAAGTTGGTCTTTTGCCTTTTTGAGTTCTATTACTTCCTTCTGAACAGATTTTGATTGGTCAAGAAGATATCTTAATTGTGGTAAGGTTTCTGTCAATATAGTTTCTTGGTTTTCAAGCTTTGTAAGTTTGCGTTCTATTTTTCTTGGGTCATCGTTATTTTCAAATGTGTGGTTTAGCTGAGGGTGGTGAGTACTCCCACAAACTGGGCAAGGATCCCCTACCTGGAGATTTTTTGAAATTTTTGTTAGTTCGAAATTTAATTGAGCTTGCTGTAGTTCATTTTGGGTTTTACTTTTTAAGTCTTTGATTTCTTTTGCATCCTGCTCCAGCAATTGAATAATTACCTGAACAGTTAACTCTCTTTGCCTGGGGTCCAGGCTAGTTTTAGAGAGAATTGTTTTCTTTTTCTCCTTGGCTTCTGAAATAGAAATATTTAGCTTTTCTTCATTTTGGAGGAGAAATTCAGATTCCTTATTTAGGCTTTCTTGTTGGTGGAACCAATTTTCGACATTTCGCAATTCATCTTCATCGATTTGGTTATTTTGAATTTTTTCTTGTTGACTTTCCAGTTGCTCCTGCTCCTTGTCATTTAGGTCAATGTCCTGTTCGAGCTTTTCGAAGTATTTCTTTGCCTCCTCAAGTCTGTGATTTTTTCCCGCAATATTTGTTACTATATCAAGTATTTGAATTACGTTGTCGTATTCGTCGGCCTTATCTCTGATATCATTTCTATTCTCGTAAATTTCTTTAATCCTGGTAAATGCTTGGTTCTTAGACTTTAATTCAGACTTACTCTTTTCAAGGCTTATTTGCTGTAAGTTTAGGTTTTTCTTGCTTTGGCTAAGCTGCCGAGAATAATTTTCGTGTTCAGTTAGTTGGCTTGAAAACTTTTCAAGACAAAGGATATACTGATCCAGCTTGTTCTGTCGTTTTTGAAAGCTATCTTTTTGCTTCCATAACTCTTCCAGTTGAAGTTCCAGTTGTTGCTTCTTTTGAAAGAGACTTTTGAGAGCTTCCCCTTTATTTAATTTAACCCTGACCTGAGTAATCTCCTTTTCTAATTGATGTTGTTCTGAAATTAGAAGCTCCTTTTCCGTTTTTTTTGACTCAATAAACTCTTCTGTTACTTCTTCATATTGATGAAGTAAAACAGTAGTTCTGTCAATTTCCTGGAAATTTTTTTGTAATAAGGTTTTAGTATTTTCGCTAAGATCGAACTTTTGAAGACCAAAAATATCGATCAACATCCTTTCACGATCTGTGCTTTTTAAATGAATAAACTCCTGGAACTTTCCCTGCGGAATGATGATTGTCCTGCGGAAATTATCATAGTTCAGACCTACAATTTGCTCAACATCAGGATTTTCTAATGGGAGCCAATTGTTTTTATCCCAAAGAAAGAATTTTCTTTGTAGGGGCTTTATAGAGTCAAAATTTTTCTTATTTCGACTAGTTTCCAGGGTAAACTTATATTTCTTGTTTTCGCTGTCCAGAAATTCAAAATCCAGGTATAACTTATTGGATTTCAAATTCATCATGTTATAATTCGTCCCACCGGCAATAATTCCTTTTAGGCGTTCACATTTTCCATAGAGTGTGAGGTAAATGGCATCCAGAATTGAAGACTTACCACTCCCGGTATGACCAAAGATTCCAAAAAGTTCGGCATCTATCAATCGAGTAAAATCGATGGTCTGTTTTTCTTGATAGGAGTAAAGTCCCTGGATTTGTAAGGATAAAGGAATCATGTGTTATCCGATACGTTGATGACTTCTTTGAATAAATTCTTCAGTTCCTCATTGATGGCTTGGCCTTTTTTATAAAGAAAATAATCTTCAAAAAGCGCATCTATATTTTTTGTCAAGTCTACCTTCTTACCAGATGTAAATTTTAAAAGATCTGGATTTGTAAACTCCGGAATTATCCTAATTATTCCTTCGTGAGCCTCTAATAATTGCTTCTTTTCAGAAGCTGTTAGGTGTTTGTCTACGGCAATACTCAATTCAACCAGGTAGTTGGGGTTTGCATTTAGCCATTTGATGGCGTTCTCTATCCCTTGAAATCTCTTTTGAATGGTTTGCTTACCACTGCTAAGTTCAATTTTTTCAATTGAAACAGCTTTTCCTGGTTCTGCTTCAATAATACTCACTGATTTTACTTTTTGGCGATCATCAATGCTGTAACATAATGGGCTGGAGGAATATAAAATAGGAAAGGGTTCCTTTTGAATAAAGAGTCTTGAGTGGATATGACCAAGTGCGACATATTGAAGGCCTGCAGGGAAATTCTCAGGGAAAATTGCCCTTGCCCCGCCCAGGCTAAGAACTGATTTTTCTTCTGTATCCTCAAGGGATTCATCTGCTTCTCCTTGATTAGATACGAAAAGGTGAGTCATGAGCATATTGACTCCGTGATCATCAAAGTATTTTGAAGCGAGTTGACTCCAGTGGTTTTCAAGAATTTGCCGCAGAACGATGTCCTTATTTTCGTTGCCAAGGTATTTTTTCAACCTGACTTCATTGGCATATGGTGTCAAAATTAGGCGGATCGGATAATCAACTCCTGGTATTTTTATTTCGACAAAACCTTTATCTGTTCGTAATATTTCAATCCCATCTTCCAGTTTAAATGGGCGAAACTCCGTATTCGGGTATCCCGAAAGAATAATTCCACATTCTCTTGCAAGGGGATCGGGTGCTTCAATCCTGTCAGGGGAATCATGATTTCCTGCAATGCCAATAACAGCTCTTTTGCCATTTTTGGCTAACCTTTTCAAACAATGGTAAAACGTCTCGATAGCCTCTACGGAAGGGTTGGGCACATCATACAGGTCTCCGGCTATAAAAACGGCATCAACATTTTCTGTATCTGCTATTTGGCATATTTCTTCAAGAACAGCTTTTTGTTCTTCAAGGCGAGAAAACTGTTCCAGCTTTTTTCCAAGGTGCCAATCTGCTGTATGGAGAATTTTCATTAATCAGGATGCTTCGGAAGACGAAAAATAAGCCCGAGTCAATGAAAATTAGCCATTTAAAAATGGTGGCTCAACCTGCTTTATACACAATAGTGGATATCTTATCCTCTTGGAAAATTTCGTTAGCTGCATCCTGAATTTGCTGCGCACTAACTTTTTGAAGTTCGTGGATGAAATCGTCAAAAGGTGAGACTTTTCCAAAGTCGAGCAAGTCTTTGGCCATTCCCAACATTTGATTTAGCAAATTTTCATAACCGAGTGTCAATTGTCCGGTTAATTGTTTCTTTGCTTGACTTAACCTTATGATTCCCAGTGGTTTATTCTTAAGGATGTTGAGCTCCTTCCAAACTAATTTGCGGATTCTCTCTATATTTTTCTTCTCTGCTGCATAATAAATTCCCCAAATTCCTGAATCGATGTAGGGTGCATAAAAAGAAGAGATATTATAAGTTAGGCCATACCTTTCTCTTATGTTCAGGCTGAGCTTGCTATTCATGGAAGGGCCACCCAGAAGATTATCTAAAACAAGGAATGGAACATAATTTTCCTGTTTCAATGGGTATGCTTCGGTTCCGATGATTACATGAGCCTGGTCTGCGGTAAAGTTCCTTTCCATAGTAAAGGGTTTTACCTTAGGAGGTGGGCTAATGTTCTTTGATCCTGCGGGTATGATAATGTGAGAAAGGTATTTTGAAATGACTTTCTCTACTTTCTTTTTTGATACGTTCCCTACGATTGAATAGACAACTTGCCCTTGGATGAAGGATCTATTCAAGTGGTTTTTAACCTTATCTTTGGTGAAGGTTCCTATGCTATCCTTGGTGCCAAGGATGGGGTGTCCAAGGCTATGATTGGGATATAGCATTTCATCGAAATCTTCGAAAATGGCTTCATCAGGAATATTGCGGTAATGGTCTATTTCCTCGGCTATAACTTGCTTTTCTTTGACAATTTCTTTCTCTGGAAATGTCGAATTAAAAGTAATATCCGTTAATAATTCGGTGGCTCTTTCGAAATATTCTGAAACCATGGAAGCATATAGAAAAGTCTTTTCTTTTGTGGTGTATGCATTGAGGTCTCCGCCGACAGATTCTAGATAGTTGAGAATATGGAAGGTTTTTCTTTTGGTTGTACCTTTAAAGATCATGTGCTCAATGAAGTGAGCCATGCCCATTTCTCCTTCCATGTCATCACGGCTTCCAGCATTTATTGCATAGCCACAATGAACAGTTTTTGTATAGGGAATGTATTTATAAATGACCCTTAAGCCATTTTGAAGTTCGTATACAATAGCTTCCATCAACTTATCTTCGAAGAACCCGAAAATAAACACATTTTACTCAATAAACCTTACTTTGAATTAACTACTTTGTTACATGATTATGGAAAATAAATATCTAAACTTTATGAAAAGCAGCATCTTTCTGTTTTCAGTTATATTGATTTCTTTGGGTTTGACTTCCTGTCAGCCTGATTGCGATCCTGCAAATAATGGTGAGGTTGGAGGAGAATTTTTTTCCGTTACCTATGAGACTCCGGCTGGGGACAACTATCTTGAAAATGTTTATAGACAGGACAAAGTAACTGTATTTGTAGATAAGAGTGGTGGAACTGATGAAGTTCCTGATTTCGAGTTGATCTTTCCTGGTTTTAAGGATGGTACCTTTGGGCCTTTTGAGTTCACGGCAGATTGGAATGATCCAGCGAATGGCCGTTTGCAAGTTGAGGAGATTTTACAATTGCCTTTGGCCTATGACTATTATATCCGTAAGGATACTTTTGGTGTAGATACTTTCCGCGTCGAATTCAGAATTGGGGCAAATTCCTGTAACTATTTTTGGGATTATATCAGGTATTTCAAAAATGGAGAAGAACTTACTAATAATTCAGGTAGCAGAACTGTGGACTTAAATTTTCAGGAATAAAATTATTGGAATGTTTTGTCCTTCAGCTATGTAATTGATATAATGAGGGCAGACAATGTTTCGGATATTCCCCATCATGCTTTTTCCAAAGTCATCTTTAATTTCGAAAGTTGAAGAGAAATATTGATATTTATTACACTGGATAAAGTATGATAAAAGAAATTCTTTCGTTTGGGAATTAATAGTTCTGATTTATGAAGCGACTGCTTGTTTATATAATTCTGGTTTTGATTTTCTCTGTTGGGGCTAGCTCTGTAAAAGGGCAGGCTTGTGATATTTTTGAGGCGGAGATGAAGTCATATTTTGAGAAGTATTCTCCTAAATCAGATAATTATGCTAAAGTGTTGGAGAGCTATTGGGCTAAATGTGCCAATCCAACTCCTGCTATGAATCTGATTTATTATTATGCCCGTGCAAAGTATCATTTGAATATTTTTGAAGACTATACTTATCGCAGGAGTGCTTATGAGTCTGCGCGGGATAACTTTTACGTAGCTGCAGCTGATTTTCAAATTCTTCGGGTCAAAAGATACGGCGAGGATGAGTTTTGGAATCTTTTGAATGAGCGCTATGCTGAAATGGAAAATACCCTTTCGGAGTCCGACCCATATAAAAGGTACAGGGATGAAAAATTTTCAAGGAAATTAGAAATGGGTTCAAGCAACTCCAGATTCGCAAAGTCCAACTGGGTGCTCAACCTAAGCAAGGGTACCAGCCGAGCTGCTGCAAATCCCACCAGAAAATCATTTACCAAACAATTCAGGTATAAAGATGGCTATGTCGATCAATTCCCTAAAGATGGTGAAGGTTCAAAAGAGAAGGATGGTGAAGAGAGAGATGAGTACGGCTTTGTCGGGAATGTGGACAAGCTGAATCTCATGGGTTATCTGGATTGGCTTGCAAAGAATGGCAGCAAAGGACCTGAGTTGGTTTATTTCGACGCATCATCCTGGATTTCCAAACTGGGAGATGATTATGATGTCGCCATCAATGCGTTGGACAGCCTTATTGTAAGAAATAAACCAGGTGCTGGTGGGAGCATGCTTGAGGTTATTCGGTATGGCGAAGCACTCGCCATCGAAGCAGGCGAAAAGAGTGTCTACAGAGATGATGTTACTTTTATCAAGGTGCGTACAGAAAAAGGAGTAATAGGCTGGGTCCCTGAAATTGCGACCATTCCTGATGGAGCATTGGCAGTGATTACAAAAACTGTAATCGCAGGGATAAGTCCGGGTTCAAGGCTTGATCGTGGAAAGTTTATCCTCTCCCCTGGTGATTTGATCATTTTGAGTGAAGAGAATGGAGATTTTATTCAAATCGTAACCCGAGATTTGAAATCGATAGGTTGGATAAGTGCCAATGATGGTTGGAGCATTGTATATGACGATGTTGTGATAGGAATGATGTACCATGAAGCCATGAAGGTTCCTTATCTGGTTCAGAGATTAAAGGAGCTGGAAACCATTGGTAAATACGAAGGCTTTTATGATTCTCCACTTGCCGAATTGGTACTTAAAGAAATTGAAGCCTTGAAATAATTGAAGGAGGTCTATAATGAGAGTCTTTTGAAAATTCCTTCAGGAATATTTTTGATTAATAGCATGATCCATTTCCACACTTTCTTATAGTAGAGGGTGTGGGATTTTTTATTGACGGCATTCTCGATTGCCATGGCGAGTTTTTGGGGTTGAGCTGTCAAAATTCCTGGAGTTTCCATGCCCTCGATCATTGGGGTATCGACAAATCCAGGCTTTACTGTGAGTACATGCACGTTGGATTTTGCAAGGCGATTGCGTAGTCCCGACAAGAAGGCTGAAAAACCTGCTTTTGCGCTACCATAATAATAATTGGAAGCCCTTCCACGTTCCCCAGCTACTGAGCTTATGCCGACAATTGTTCCGGATTTTCTTTTTTCAAAGTCATTAGCGATGTGGTGAAGTATGGAGCATGCTCCTACAAAATTCACCATTAGGCTATTTTCTGCCATGTCCCAGTTTTGCTCCAACTCAGCCTGATCACCCAGGTATCCAAAAACACAGAATACCAAATCAATTTCTGAATTTAAGCCTTGCAGAAATTGTTGATGATCAAGCGTTTTTAAGGCATCAAAGTAATGAATGGAGTTTTCGTTTTCGTATCGAATGCTTAAGTCTGAGGCCTCCTTTTTGAGTTCGTCAGTATTTCTGCCTGCCAGGAATAGCCTGTGCTTTTGGGATGCATAGCGGTGAGAAATGGCTCTGGCTATTCCTGAAGTTGCTCCAAGGATGAGTATATTCATGGCACAAACATAAAAAAAGCGGAGATAGATTTCTCCGCTTTTATGTATTCTATTTCAAATTATGCTGCTGATTCTTCAGACTGGTCGGATGCAAACTTTTCCATGGCCCAAATAGCAATTCCTCCTCCTATGATCAATGCAATTGCTATGAGTGTTTCGCTGGAGGTAAAGTCAGGTAAGTGCCAATTTTCATATCCGCTTAGGATTTTTTCGCCTTTTTTCATGATAAACTCTCCTGTTTCTTCATTTTGAAGGAATTTTTTATCCTTCCATGGCCAGATGATCGCCAGAGAACCGACTATAAAACCAGTCATCAAGGCGATGGTCTGGTCTTTATAATTCTTGAATACCCAGGAAAGAACCCTTGAGAATGCTAGAAGTCCCAATACTGCTCCTATTCCTACCGGAATGATGATCTTGGTATTGAAATCCGAGATGGCATCAACCATGATCAGTTTATAATTTCCGAGAATGATCAATACAAATGACCCAGACAGACCAGGAAGGATCATGCTACACATGGCAATGGCGCCACAGATCATCAGGTAATAAATGGCTTCGTTTTCAACTCCAGGTTTAAGGAAAGTAATGAATAAGGCCAAGGCGAGCCCAACAACAATGCTGATGATGGTTCCTATGTTCCATTTTTCTACGGTTCTTCCTACAGAAATAATAGAGACCAGAATCAATCCGAAGAAGAAGGCGTAAAGCCAGATTTCATAGGATGGGTTATCGTTCTCAAGCATCCATTTGAAAATTTTTGCCAGAGAAACGATGCTTACTCCAATGCCGAGGAAGATCATGAGCAAAAATGTACCATTCACATGCGCCCAGAACTCTTTAAATTTTCCCTGAAAGAATAACTTGAATGCTGTGGCATCAACTGACTTGATCGAATTGATCAGTTTATCATAAATTCCGGTAATCAGTGCAATGGTTCCACCTGAAACTCCGGGGATTACATTGGCAGCTCCGATTGCAAGGCCTTTGAAGAATAGTGTGATAGCATTGTTCATGGCTGCAAAGCTAAGAAAAAAGGAAATTTATAGAAGAGATAGCTGTCGAATGGAAAGAAAATTGGGTGATTTGTTCGGAAGTCTGTATCAATTGAAAAACCCGCTTCGGTAAAAAACCAAAACGGGTTTGTTTTATGCTGATTGAGAAGTAGGTTATACAGTCATGATCTGCGCTTCTTTTTCCTTGATTTTATCTTCAATTTTGTTGACAAAATTGTTGGTCAGATCCTGAATTTTCTTCTCAGCAGTTTTAACTTCATCCTCGGAAAATCCTTCTTTCTGCATTTTTTTCAACTGCGCATTAGCCTTTTGTCTAATACTTCTGATGCTTGTTTTTGCATTCTCACCTTCGTCTTTGGCCTGGCGAACAAGCTGCTTTCTTCTCTCCTCATTCAATGCTGGAATTGGGATTCTAACAAGATCCCCATCACTGGTAGGATTCAGGCCAAGGTTAGCATCGCGAATGGCCTTTTCAATGGCTGGTATAAGGCTTTTTTCCCAAGGAGTAACGGTCAACATCCTGGCATCAGCTACAGAAACGTTCCCAACCTGATTGATAGGGGTTGGACTCCCATAATAATCCACACGGACGTCGCTAAGCATTGCAGGATTTGCTTTCCCTGTACGGATTTTCAATAATTGAGAATTAATAAATTCCAGGGCGCCTTCCATCTCCATTTGGCCCATTTCAATAATTTCACTGATATCTTCCATGACTCAATTGTTAATCGATCAACTTAGTTGTACTCAAAAGTAAGATATTAGCAAAAAGTTTCCAATTGGCTAAATAAGAGTATGTCAATGAAATTTTTAGGCTGCACAGTGAAATTTAAAATTTTGCAATAAGTCGACGCAGGACTTCATTTACTTTCTTTGGATTGGCCTTTCCTTTGCTTGCCTTCATAATTTTGCCTACAAAAAATCCTTGTAATTTCTTTTGGCCGGACTTGAAGCGCTCAGTCTCATTAGGGTTCTCTTTTAAGATTTTAAGGATCAACTCTTCGAGTTCATCTTCATTATTCTCTTGGATGAGGTCATGTTCTTTGGCAATTTCTTTGATGCCTTCGTTTGGACTTGCCAACATTAAAGTAAATGCTTTTTCCCTGGCGAGGTGCCTGGTAATTTTTCCTTCCAAGATCATGCTAAGGAGTTCAGCCAACTTATGAACTTCCAAGGGAAATTCAGCTATAGAGATGTTTTCTTCATTCAAGTGTGCTTTTACAGGACCCAGTATCCAGTTTAATGCTTCCTTAAAATTTCCTGTTATAGCTGATAATTGGTCGAAGTAATCAGCAAGTTTTTGATCTTCGATCAGAGTCAGGGCTTCGTTGTGAGCGATTTGGTTTTTCCTGTAATCCTGGTATCGTTTAGAGGATAATTTGGGCAGTACTCTTTTTACCTTGTCCAGGTTTTCTGGAGATATTTTTATGGGCAGCAAATCGGGTTCAGGAAAATAGCGGTAATCATCCGCTGACTCCTTATCTCTCATGGAAGATGTTCTGCCATTTGATGGATTAAAGGTTCTGGTCTCCTGAATAATTTTTTTACCTTCTTGGAGGTATTCTGTTTGTCGTTTTATTTCGAATTCGAGGGCTTTAGTCAGAAAGGAAAAGGAGTTGATATTCTTGATTTCTACCCTTGTACCCAGTTCTTTTTGCTCCCAGGGCTTAAGAGATACATTGGCATCACACCTAAGGTTTCCTTCTTGCATATTTCCATCAGAAATCCCTAGGTATCGAACGATTCTCCGCATTTCCATGAGGAGGGCTGCGGCATCCTCGGGGCTTTCCAGATCAGGTTGGGTTACCAACTCAAGAAGGCCAGCCCCTGCTCGATTCAAATCGACCATAGAATAATGAGGCGAAAGCTCATGAATTGACTTTCCAGCATCTTCTTCAAGGTGAATGTGGTGAATCCGAATTTCTTTGATGTTTCCTTGGTTATCTGGAAACTGCACCTTACCAGGCCCGCAAATGGGTTTGGCATCTTGTGATATCTGATAACCTTTCGGAAGGTCCGGATAGAAGTAGTTTTTTCTATCAAAATAGGTTGGACTTTGGATAGAACAATCCAATGCGAGCCCCAACTTTATGGCTGATTGAATGGCTGCTTCATTGATCCTAGGTAAACTTCCAGGATGAGCCATACTCACTAGAGAAACCTGATGGTTGGGTTTTTGCCCGAAAGAGAACTTCTCAGGAGCAAAAATCTTGCTTTGGGTGGATAGTTGAATGTGTATCTCTAAGCCTATGACTGTTTGATATGGGGTCTGAACCATAAGAGAAAATTGCGATTGTTCTAACAGACAGGCACCCAATTTATGAATTCCAAAATAAAAAAGCTCTCCATAAGGAAAGCTTTTAATTTTGAACAAGTAATTTTAATTACTCCAGGTGAAGCCAATCTTTTTTGGCAAGAAGTTCTTCTTCTGTTTCTTCATAATCCGGATCAGGTACACAGCAATCAACCGGACATACCGCAGCACACTGAGGTTCTTCATGAAAACCGGTACACTCAGTACATTTATATGGAGTGATGTAATAAACTTCATCAGAAATGGCTTCCTGTTCATCCTCGGCATCGACGACATTGCCGTCTCCAAGGTCCAGTTCACCTTTTAGTCCGGTGCCATCAGCAAAGTTCCAATTAACTCCGGGTTCGTATATTGCAGTATTTGGACATTCAGGCTCGCAAGCACCGCAGTTGATGCATTCGTCTGTAATAATTATTGCCATAATTGCTTTACTATTTTTTCGATTGCAAAATAATAACAATCATCTAGTGAACACAACGATTCTTAACTAAGTTTTGTTCCTAAATACCTATTGAATGAATATTGTTCCCCGAAAAGATTGGATTGATAGCCTGGTTAGACTGGGAGAAAATTTAAATATAGAGCAAGTTCCACATGAAATAATTGACATTGCCCTTGAGGGTAATCCCTGGTTTACAAAGTATTATATAGAGAAAGCGCTAGAGGGAATAAGGCCTTGGCTAGAAATTGAACAATTGAAAAGTTTTGTTGAGCCCTACAATTATGCTTCAGAGGTTGACCGAAAAATAAATCTTGGAATTATTGCTGCCGGGAACATTCCTTTTGTGGGCTTTCATGATGTCATTTGTGGGATACTTAGTGGTCACAAATTGTCTTTAAAATTATCTCATCAAGATAAATTTTTAATGACTTGGCTTATCAACGAGTGGAAAAAGATAATCCCTGGATTAAAAGACTATTTGAGGCTGGTTGATCAGCTTAACAACATGGATTTTTTAATTGCCACTGGTAGCAACAATACAGCTCGATATTTTGAATCCAATTTTCATTCTATTCCTAAGCTGATAAGAAAGAACAGGTACTCAATTGCTGTTTTAGGCAGTCAAACTACTGATAATGAGATTGAAAGCCTTTGCGAAGATATGTTGCTTTATAATGGCTTGGGATGTAGAAATGTAAGTAACCTGATTCTTTTAGATGGATTTGAATGGCAGAGGTTACAAAAAAAGTTAGAAAAATATCCCATTTCAAAGGTAAACTCGAATTATTTGGAACGCATTTTGTTTGAAAGTACCCGAAAAGGGGTAATTACACAGGAATATATTACTTCAAAATTTGGATTGTTTTTCTTTGGTATTAAGCCTCGGGCAATGGAAATGGGATACTTCAATGTCATTGCTCTAAAAGATCAAGAGGATTTGAATCAGGCTTTATCAAACCATCAGGAGGAGATTCAAATAATTGTTGGTCAAGATATTCCTTATGGATCTTCACAAAACCCTGCATTGCACGATTTTGCAGATGGGGTAGATACCATGAAAATATTAACCGAAAGCTGGTTTAAATAACTTCTGTTAGATTTGAGGATTTCTCTCATATGATCCAGCAAAAAAAAATTGATTGTTTGTAATCAAAGAGTTTAAGATCCCGGTTGCCCCTCAAAATTTGCCATTTTCGAAAGAATAATTCCAATTGGCCTATCAATAGGTCCTCTGGAATAGAAAGTATAAATAAATTAGCCCTAATAAAGTCCATTTAAAGGATTTTCCAGGTAGTAAAAAGCTGAGAGGATTTATGAGATTCAACATTTCTACCATCACCGCTTATTTCGTCGCCCTAATTGCCTTTGCAATCGGAATGAGCAGCTTACATGCCCAAAGCTCCTGGGTACCAAGTAAGCATTACGGTATCCCCTCCAAGGATAAGCATGCCATATTTTATGATGACTTTGATGACAACCGCAATAAGTGGGATGTCGGATCTGTCTATCTGGTAGAGCATATTGGGGATGGGGACTACTATTGCGCATCCAGAAATGACCACACTTATACCAAACGTCGTCCAATTTCCATGAATAATTCTGGAAATTATGAAGTAGAGATGAGGATCAGGTTTGTGAAAGGAGCTTCACACAGAATGACCGGCCTTACATTCGGTAGAGATGTGAGAGGTAGTGAATACAATTTCTTCTTTAATGCCCAGCAACAATTTAGAATTTCGAAATACGATCGTGGTAGAACTCATGACTACCAGAAGTGGAGATATTCCAAGTACCTACAAAAGCATGCGTACAACACATTAATGATTCGCAAGGTTGCTGATCATTGGTACTTCTTCATTAATCAGAATTTGGTAGCTCATATGCCAGCCAAAAAATTGTTCGGGAATGAGTTTGGCTTTACCATTGATGGACACATGGCAGTCGAGGTTGACTACCTTAGGGTATCTGAGATCAAGAGCATCGACCATATCGGTCCTGACCTCACCATGATCTATCCTAACGTTCAGGATAGGGCAACTATAAGAATCGCAGATTCCAAGCAAAGAATCGAGGGAAAAGTTTATGATGTATCGGGAATCAAGAGTGTAACCATTAATGGACACGAAATAAGCGTAGATGAAAACGGTATTTTTGCTGCTTCTCTAAAACTTCCAAGCAAAGTAGTTCCGATCAAAATTGTCGCTAAGGATCGCTTCGAAAATATTACAAAGAAAGTCTTCACCTTAGAATACCAACCAGCAGTAGCCGAGCTTACCAATGGGCCGAACGCAGAGGGAATGTCTTACGGAACCGCTTACGAAAATGGCGTAAGGCAGAATAGAGGGAAAAATTATCTCTTACTGATTGGTGTAAATCAATACCAGCACTGGAATACTCTTCACAATGCAGTAAAAGATTGTAGAGATCTGGCAGACGTATTAACAAGAGACTATCAGTTTGCTCCCGAGAATGTGATCACTCTTTTCAACGAGGAAGCCACGCGTGAGAATATCCTCGAAACATTCGAACAACTTCAAGAAACCATCTCTCCTGACGATAATTTACTTATCTATTATGCAGGACACGGTTTCTATGACAGCTATTCACAGCTAGGATACTGGGTACCTATGGAAGCAAGACAAAATAAAATTCCTGACTTCATCAGAAACTCGACTATTCACGATTACCTAAGGACGATCAACACCAAGCATACATTCCTGATTGCAGACGCTTGTTATGCAGGTTCATTATTCGCCACGGCTTCTCGCGGAATGCTGGATGACAGCCATCGCTCTCGTTGGGCATTTACATCTGGCGATATTGAGAAAGTTTGGGATGGACAGCCAGGACAAAACAGCCCATTTGCTAGTCAACTGATCCGCTTCCTAAGGAACAACAGAAAAGATAAGCTCCCAGCTAATGAACTTATCAAGTCAGTAGGAACTGTTGTACAGAGAATGACTGCTCAGACACCTCAAGGTAGCCCCCTTAAGCAAGCGGGTGATGACGGTGGAGTATTCATGTTCTACAGAAAATAAGTATCAAAAATAGAAAGCAAAAGGCCTTCAGATTTCTGAAGGCCTTTTTTTATTTCTATTGAATATAAATTAGCCAGAAAAGGAAATGACAATAATTTTTGCTCATTTTATGGAATCCCACCTTTCTTTTTATCTTAAACGTAGATAGCAAAAAAATTCCCCTTTTCCGGGCCGCGAATGTTGCTGAGAAGACGCAAAAATATCAAGGACTTATCGGATGAAGAGCTGGCACTGAACTACAGGACCAGCCAGGAGAGTATGTATGTAGGTGAACTCTATGAGAGGTATACCCACATTGTGTATTTGGTGTGCATGAAGTACGTCAAAAATGAGGGGGAAAGCGAAGATCTTTCCATGCAGGTTTTTGAAAAGTTGATGGTTGATTTGGCAAAATATGAAGTTCGATCCTTCAAGTATTGGCTTCATACGGTTACAAAAAATCATTGCCTGGCCTATTTGGAAAAGAAGAAAAAGCATCGAAGGACAACAGAAGAATTGAAGGAGGAGATAAGTACTTCTGAGGAACTGATTCCACAGGCTTATCAGGATGTACTGGATCGCGAGTTGACCTTAGAGCGATTGGAGAATGCGATAACATACCTCAAGGATGCGCAGAGGGTATGCATTGAGCTTTTTTATCTACAAAAGAAATCTTATCAGGAAGTAGCTGAAATGACAGGCTACAGCTTGAAGCAGGTAAAAAGCTACATTCAAAATGGAAAACGCAATTTGAAAATACATTTAACTAATAGTTCTGTAGACAATCCTTCGTAGGGATTTCATTATTTATTTGCCAAAAAATGGTACCTGAGTTAGAAAAATTGGAGCGGTATATATCCGGTGAATTGGATTCATCGGAGAGAGAGGCGTTGGAAGAATTACTGAGGGAAGATCCCATGCTGGCTGATGCTGTCGATGGATTGAGAGACATCGAGGACATGGAGCAAGCCAAGGCAAGTTTAGCCAGGCTATATCGAACCAATCGTGATCGACTCAATTTTAGGCAAAAGAAACGTGAACAATTGATTAAAAGGCAATCACGGGTTGCCATTCAGAATAATCAACCCTTGTTTATAGGCATTGCTGCTGGACTGCTTATCTTGATTGTTAGTGTTTTTGTAATTGGTAGGCTGGATAAAAAAGATAGAATAATTAATGAAGGTACCTACATTGCCCAAAATAATACTGAGAAAGAAGTGCTCCCGGTTTTGCCACTTGATACTGTTAATCTTGATGCAAACAAGCTTTCAAATGAAGCTGAAAAAGTTGATTTCAAAGCGAATGAAAGTATACTTTCAGACAAAAACATAAATCTCAATAAGGGGGATTCTAGTGGCTCCTTTAGCAATACTAATTTAAAGCCTTCTAAGCCCAATACCAGAAATAGTGCAAGTACAAAGAAAAAAGAAAAATTAGACCCATTCCTTGCCATGAATGAGGAGAGGGTACTGGATGAAACTGATGATGATTATTCTGATATCAGAAAAGATGTAGTTGCTGAAGAAGATGATTTTGGTTCAGGGAGCCTAAAAGAGGAAGAATCGAATAAAAATCTTTTTCAGAAGGAAAGAATACAATCGCAAAATAAAGCAGCCACAGGCAGCGATCTTACAAAGCCTCAAAAATTATTTGAAAGAAAACCAGATCTTGATTCCGAGTATAAATCCTTGCCTGGGGCGGTTGATACCATATTTGTAGGGGATGAGGATGAGTCTATTCCTCCAGTTATATCCCGGGCTGATTCATTGTATATAGATTATTATGGAGATCCTGGCAAGGTGGGGGAATATCTAAATGTTTCCGGGAAGAAACTTAAAGCTCAAGCTATAACTCAATTGCTATTTGAAGGAGTGGATGCACTCAGAAATAATGATTATAGTGCAGCAAGAAATAAATTTAAAGAGGTGATTTTGAGTTCTCCACACAATGTCACAGCCTTCTTCTATCTAGGGGAAACTGAACTTATGGCTGGAAACTTTAAAGAAGCTGTAAGGTATTTCAGGCATAACCTGGATTATCCTGCAGCACCTGTTTATGATGAGAATAAATGGTTGCTGGCGCGTGCATATCTTGGTGCTGAAAAAAATAAGCCTGCCAAACGCCTGCTGGAAGAAATTGTAGGTTCCGAGTCCCGTTTCCGTGATCAAGCACTTAGGCAATTGGAAGATTTGCAGTAAATTGCAGGTCGAACCTAGTGCTTTTTTGATGGACGATAGTTACCGCATCCAATTACCGCAATTTGAAGGTCCCTTTGATCTGCTTCTTTTCTTTATTGAAAGGGACGAACTGGATATTCATGACATTCCCATTGCCCAAATTACCCAGGATTTCCTGGATTATATGCAGGAAATGAATGAGATGAATATCGAATTGGCTGCGGAATTTATTCTGGTAGCCAGTACGCTTATGCGAATCAAGGCAAAGATGCTCCTTCCCCGCCCCGTACTGAATGAAGCTGGAGAAGTGATCGACCCGAGGGAAGAGCTGGTTCAGCGACTCCTTGAGTACAAGCGCTACAAAGAAGTCATTTCTGATATTGCACAACTGGAAGAAGCCCAGATGGAGAGGAATCCCAGGGGCTATGTCAAACCGGAGGAAAAGCTATTTCTCAAATCAGAATTTCCAGAGGAAGAACTCCATGGCCTTGACTTATACTCCATCCTGAAGGCTTTTAAGCGTATCTGGGAAAGGCACAATGAGAAAATACAAAGGCCACAGCATGTCATTCGAAAATACCCCTTTACCCTCAATCAGGTGAAGCAAAAACTTAGGGAAAGATTAGAAACGGTCGAAAAATTAGATTTTGCTCATTTTGTTCTGGAAGAAGGAAGTAAAATGTTTATGATTTTTGGCTTCTTATCTATTCTGGAGTTGGTTCAAGTTCAGAAAATCGGGATCAATATTGGAGAGGGCTATAACAATTTTTGGGTGTATAAGATAGTTTCGCTGGATGAGGAAAGCGATGAAGAAGAAGAGGCTGAGGAAAGTTATAAATAATGTTACATCAAAATTTAGATATTTTTTGTTTCGATGGTTTGAGTTGGCAAAAAGTATCCCTCGCTAATTTGTTGGTAACCAAACACCCTTCCCTTTTTTCTTAAAAGTTCATACTGCCACCAAACATTTATTTTTTCCCATCAACTTTAAAAAATCTGAAAAAATAGCAGAATCATACAGCTTGCGATATAGTTCATTTTTAGGATAATTTTTTTAATAAAATAAAAAAAGTACATTTGTGTATCGGCATTGCGCCGTATACAGAAGCTAGGGGTTAGGGTTGACTCTCCCGATAGGGATTGAGTCCCCTAATTTTTTTTTGAGGCTGTTCAAGCTATACTTTTGTGAATTTGAATGGGCTATCAATAAGCTGGTTTTCTTCTTGCTTAAGGGCGTGCAAATTTTAAGACCATTTCCCTTCATTCCAAAAGAGTATCTTATCAAAATCAGCAGCGGCAAAACCCCGTTGTCCGGTACTCACAAGTTTGATTTCTTTCTCGGTTATTTCCCTGAGGGTTCTCTTCATCCACGCCTCCCCAAACTCTTCTAGTCTATCCATGAAGAAATATACAGGCAAGCCTTTATTCATGGAAGAGAGCCTTACAGACAGGGCAAAACAAAGGCTAATATTCAGCAATCTTCCCAATGATTTTCCAAGAGCAGGGATTACAATATGTTGAGAACGACCTAAGTCAAGGTTCTTCTGGGGGAAGTCTCCGATTACTGATTCCAATTTTTCCAGAAGTCCAAGGGCCTTTTGATTTACATCATTGCTAGGTGCAGGATTAAACAATGAAATTCCGCCCAATTGGTTGCCTGAAGTTTTATTGAGTTCGTGGATCTCTTTTATGATAGCGAAAAGTGAAATGAGAGAAGTCCTGCTTTCAAGTTGGATAGGAGTATGGCTAATTGAAACGGCTTGGAGAAGCTCATTTATCTCAGTTATTTCTTTTTCAAAGAGTGGAGAGATGCCTTCGAGGCTTTTGGTTTGCTCTGCTACCTGACTGATCAATGAAGAAAAATTTTTACCTATTGCCTGCTTCATTTTTCCAATCCCCTCTTCCTTGAAAGTTGAAAAGGCTTTCCCCAATTCGTTAAAGTATTCGGTACCCCTGCTGCTTGTCGGGATATTTAGGTGGTTATCCTCGGAAAAGTGCCTGATGATGCTACTTGAATCAAAGGTCAACTGCCTTTCCAATTTTTTGAAATCAGCGTATAGCAAATGATATTGCTCAAGAAGGAGATCAAGGCCGTCTTCACTTTCACGTTCATCAACTTCTAATGGAAGGTCTTTACTCCTTTCAAGCGATTTTTCTATGGCCTCTAAACCCTTATTCAGCTTAAGGATATCAGACTCAATGGATTGAAATTGCTCAAATTGTAGTTTCTTGGCTTGTTCAGCCCTTCCTTCCATGCTTAGCATCTCCTTTTCGGTGGCCTTTATTTTCTGCTCAAAGAATGGAATTTTACTGATGTAGTTTAGTTCATCCAGCCACAACTCTTCCCAGTCATCTTGTTGATTTGGGGTGGCTTTATCTGGGAGATTTTGATCATAGAGAGCTTCTAATTTTGAAAGTTGCTCTTGATGGGAGTCAAGTAGATTTTGTTTTTCCTCCTGAATTCTATGGTTGATTTGGAGTTGCTCTTGCCTAATGGTCTCCAGAGAATTTTCTAGTTCATTGCTCTTGTATTCAATTTGGATGAGCTCTTTATGTGTGATCTGAGCTTCAACCTGACTTTTTTGAATATTCTCAGCCTCTTCCTTTTTTCTTCTTAGCTCCTCTTGTTGAATTTCAATGTCTATTTGTTGAATTGAATTCTTTAACTGGCGAATTTTGCTTCGGTATTTTTTCTCCAGATTTTGGACTTGTTTGGAATTTTCTTCCAGAGAGGCTTCGAATTTTGCCTTTTGCTCCTCTAATTCTTTTTCTAATTCTGATCTTTCAAGGTTAAGTTCTTCAACGGTTGGAGCCTCATTGGGAAGTTCACTGATTCCAATCTGGATCCCATAGAGTAAGTCATTGAGACGGACAAGGCTCGGATTGAGGTTGGGTTGAAACAGTACATCCTCCTTAATAACTTTCCCAATAGTCTTTTGCCAACCTGGGTATCGATTATCGAGCCAACCATAAAATGAGTTAGACTGATTTGCAAGCCATTGATTGAGCTGATCAATGCGTTCCTGGAATGGCTTTATGGTGGACTGATATTGTAGCTCTCTTTTCTCTTGCTCTGCCTGGATCAGCTTTATTTCAAGGTCCCTTTGCAATTCCAGGTTCGACAGAGATTCTTCTAGATGTGCCCTGTTATTTTGGACTGAAGTTTTTGACTCAATCTCAATCTTTTGATCAGGACGTTTATTCATACCCATCCTGATTTGTCCTGCTTTTGTATTAATAGCAGAAAATTCTTTCAAAACCTCTTCGATTCTATTGAGAACCTGCTCCCTTTTTTCCCTTGCTAAGGCTTCCAACTGATTAAGTTCTTGAGCGTAATTTTGGATCAGTTTGGCTTGTTTTATTTGAATCCATCGATTCTTTTTCAAGATGGCCTCCTGCCGAATTTCCTTATTTTCTTCCCTCTCCTGTTTTTGTGGTTTATTTTTCTGCTTTTTTAGAGCAATTTCGAGGCACTTCTCCCAATAACCAAGGGTTTTCAGGGCGGCTTTATAGTTTTGGGATTGGGTAGCCTCAGATTCCCTAACCTTTTTTTGAAGCTGATTTAGGGCTGTTTTGTTCGCCTTCTGCTGACTTAGGATTTGTTTTTTTTCTGCTTTTAGTTTTTCTCTCCCAAAGCGGATTTTTCCTAGAAGTTCATTTAAACTTGATTCAGCTCTCTGGTAAGTTTGAAAATTAGAAAGCCATTTAAGGATTTGGGGTAACTTTTCTTCTGCCAGTCGAACATCCTTCCATGCCTTTTGAAATGAAGCCATGCTTTGTTGAATGGCTTTGATGTTGAAATACCTTTTGGATGGAGCTAAGTTGTGAGTTATGGCTTCCCGAATCAGATTCTTTAGGTTATGCTCATTAGAATTAGGAAGGCTAAGGATATTTTTAAGTAAGGGATAATGTACAAAAGGAAACCATTCAAAGGGAGCATATTTTTCCTCATTAACCTGACCCCATAAAATACGTTGAACTTTGTCTGATTCCTTGATAAATTCAGAATGGTCCCATTTGTGACTCCTTATGAAGTTCAATAGCTCCTGAGGATTTCTAGTTTGATCTTTCTCCTGGAATAGTCCTTTTTCATAACTGCCCTTCAGGAAAAATGCTTGGAGCTGCTCATTTTCTTTAAAAAATGATAGGAGAAAACTTGATTTAATTCCTCCTAACTCAAAAATGACCCATGAGTTTTCCTGAGGAAAATAGTAATCAAGCATTTCGATTTCTGAGAAGGGCAGTTCTGCCTGATAAAGCAGTGAGAACAGTGGGATTAATGGTGGAGCCAGAATTCCATTTGGAACCTGTAATAATGTCTTGTCTTGTAACGGAATTTCAACCTGCTCAATCCCGGCTACATGAATCAATGCTATTTTGTTTAATGCTGCCACCAAGGTCTAATTAGCTATTTTGGTCAATTTTTGTGAAAAAGTCTACCAAGTATTGGAATGAGTCCAGTACAAGATATTTGGTCTGACGATCGTCTATATCCAGCATGAAAGATTCTTTTTCCAGGGACCTACAAAAACTTCTGAGTCTGTCAATGGCTTTTTCCTGACCAATTTTACCAGGTAGTTTTAAGCTCTTTTTTTTGAGATTTCTGTTTTTTTCAAGTTGTTCTTCATGTTGTTCAAGCATTAAAATGGATCCTGGGCGTAGATCAGGTTCCAGGCTGTAGAGTATTTCTAATCCATCGAGGTATTTGAAAAGGCGTTCTGCTTTTTCTTCGGTTTGGCCCCTGGTTTCACTTTTACTGAAATAGAAGTAATCTTTCCCCTTTTCTAGTTCAAAACCAATGATTTTAAAGTATGCTTTATAGTCATCAAAGTGCCTGAATATAATTTGATAAAGATCAGAAACGGGAAGATTGGGGGTATTTCTACTTATGAATAATCCCCGACTCAGGCGATCAAAAATTTCTGCACTTTGTGGTGGGAGGGAAAAATTGGCATGCATGAATTAAAATCAATCTTTGTGGCGATATGTCGCCTTATCTTTATTAGTACGAATATACGCTTGTGGTCTCACTTCCTTTAATACTTCCATCAGAAAATTATCCACGTTCAAGTCAAAATCTTTTAGGAAGATGAGTCGATTGTCCTTGGTAAAACTCGCGAATACCTCCTTAAGTTCATCTTTGATATGTATGGATGCCTCATGCACTGGTTTTCCTTCAAAAGGAATTCTAAGCAAGTTCGAGGAACGAAGTTGAATGGCACTTCCCCGCCAAAGGCCTTTCCCGCGGATAAGTTGAAGTTTTGAAAGGATAAGCTCCCAGTTGTCTTCAGAAGAATTTCTCTTGGGCAAAATCATAGGAGATTGGTTACTAATGGCTAACTTTCAGCCGATATCCACGTTAAGGTATCGAAAATACAAGAATGATGGAACAAGAAAATAAAACACCGATAATCATAGTCGGTACAGAAGCTGAAGCGAGGTTGGCCATGGACATTGCCCATGCCCTTGATGTGATGATCTTTGGCTTGTTTACGGATGAGAAAGAGGATCTGAACAAGGAAATTAATGACATCATGGTTGTTGCTGAACTGGATACGAAGGATGCCAATACCCTCTTGGACGATCCAAAGGTCCAGGTGATCGTAGCAGAAAAGGATCCTACCCTACGTAAGCACTACTTAGCATTGGTTGAGGGAAGAGAAGCTGGAACAGCTAGTTTTATTCATCCTATGAGTGCGATTTCTCCTTATGCTTTGGTTGGAATGGGTAACATCGCCGCTGCAGGTCTGGTAGTAGGTGCCAATAGCAAGATTGGGAATATGAACCTTTTCGGAGCTTATGTCTCTGTAGAAATGGACGTACTCATTGGTGATTATGTAACCATACAGGAAGGTGCGAGAATCGGTAGAGAGGTGGAGATTGGAGATGAGGCCTTTATCGGAATGGGAGCTGTGATTCATCCCGGGGTAAAAATCGGAAAAAAGGCATCAATAGCTGCAGGAGCAGTAGTATTCCAGGATGTACCTGAAGAAGCTACTGTATTTGGAAATCCAGGAAAAGTGGCCTAATAAAAATAGGACAAGGATCTCTCATTTGAAAAAGAGAGACCTTTGTCCTAAAAATATTTTCTGAGTTTAGCCTTGTTGAGTTTTATTCCTCTTCAAGACCTACCATTACCTGCTTTCCACGGTAATAACCACTTTCGAGGCTTACTCTGTGGTAAAGGGTAGCTTCTCCACTCTCTGGATCGATGTAATAAGCCTTCGGCTTCAACTTCAGGTGCGTTCTACGCTTGTTTCTTCTTTGCTTCGATATTTTTCGCTTGGGATGCGCCATGACTCCAAATGATTATTTCAAAAATTTTTATTCAAGTTTGTCCTTAAGCTGCTTTAAAGCCGCCCATCTTGGATCAACTTCATCGTCTGTTTTTTCTTGTTCTACCGGGTTACCCTCACTATCCAGTCCCAGTAACTTTAACACTTCGGGATCACACAAATGAACTTCGGGTTCAGGAACCCTCCTCATTGGCAAAGCTAAATGAATGAAGTCATAGAATTCCTGAATGAGACTCAATTGATCTTCTTCACGCTCTATAACGACAACCTCAGTTTCTTCGTCAGCTTCTCTACTCGAAAATGAAAAAATGATCCTGTTATCATTTTTTATTTCCTGTCTGTAGTCTTCTCCACATCTGTCGCAGGGCAAATAGACCCAACCTTCCATTTTGAATTTGACATCCAGGTGGGATTGGTTTTTTTCTATGTCGAGTGTTATGTCGACATCTCCCTCTTTCACTTGTGATTTCTCGAACTTCTCAAAAAACTTCCCTTCGATTTTGTAGCTGAGTTGAGACTTCCCAGACTTTACTCTTGCCACATCAAGGGAGTACTCTTTCAAAAATGATTTGTCGTACCCCATGATTTTAAAGATTCGGATGGCAAAATTACATAAAAAATATCAATGAAAGAAAAGAATATTAAAAATTGTCCTGAATACTTTATATAAATTTTCATTGGCTCAGCAAATTTTTAGAATGTTCTTATCGTTAAGTTTTGGAGCGAAATATGTAAGGTTCTACAGGGAATCGTCTCTGTACTTACAACCTAATAAGGAATTATGACCGACCATGAATGAAATTGAGCTAAAAAGGAAATGATTCTATTTCTTTGTAGCAATCTTTCAAGAAAAAAGATACATAAGTTCTTCTCTTTTTTGTCTCTTTTTGAAGACATCTCCATCCTGTATTTTACTGTTTTTGCCATAAGAACGAACCTATTATGAGCTTAGGTAGCGGCGTTAAAAAAGCACTTCACCATGTGGTGCCCTACGAGTTTAACGATATTTTCGGCCTTGCTGGACGTTTAATGAAATCCAAGCACAGCGCTGGAAGGTCAGCGATGTTCTATTCTGCAATGGGCTTGGCACTTAGTCCCCTGGACTATTTGCTCAGATATTCAGAAAGAGCAAAATACCGCAAGGCCCCTATGCCTTCTGAGCCTATCATTTTTGTAGTCGGTGCTCCAAGGAGCGGAACTACATTGGCTGGGCAAAGCCTGATCATGAATCTCCCTGTCAATTATTTCAATAACCTGACAAGTGTATTTCCTTATTCGCCCATCACAGCCATGAACAATTTTGGTTGGATGCTCAATAAGGATAAGAAGTATGTGAATACTTCCAGCTTGTATGGGAGGACAGTGAAGTGGTCCGAGCCCAATGATGCCCTGTATTTTTGGGACAGATGGATGGACAAAAACAGGAAAAAAATTCCTCAATCATTTTCCGAAGAACAAAAGAAAGATATCCAACAATTTTTTGGAGCCTTTGAGTTATACCATAAGGGACCTTTACTCCAGAAGGTTAACCGAATGAATACCTTTGCGCATTTGGTGGCAGATGTTTTGCCAAATGCAAGGTTCGTGTGTCTGGATAGAAGCCCAATTTTCCATGCTCAATCTTTGTTGGTTGCGAGGAGGTTTATTCATGGAGACGACTCTAAGTCCTATGGCATCCAGGGAGATAAACCGGAAGACTTGTTGCCAACTGAAAATCCGATTGAATCGGTTTGTAAGCAAGTCATTTTCCACAAGGAGATTATTCAGAAGCAAAAAGAAAGGATCGGTGATGAGCGTTTCATCCACATGCCTTATGAAAGTTTCTGCGGAAATCCGGTAGGATGGGTAAAAGAAATTTCGGAAAGATTCTTAGGCTTTAGCCCTGAAGAAAAGGAATTGGAGAAGAACATACCTACGATGAAGCTCTCCTCCAAAGTCAAAATAGATAAAAACGAATTCGACGAAATAATAAAAACGTTTAAAAGGATCAGAGAAAGTGGAGAAACCTCCAAGGATCTGATTTCAGAAGCTGAATTGGTATTGTCTAAATAAAATTAGAAGGACGCCCTGCCATGAAATTATTGCGTTATTATATCCCCCTGCTACCAATACTCCTTTTTTATATAGTCGTTATCAGTGTGATGGGAAGTCCAGAACCTGAAGGCGACGGAATCCGGTATTTTGCATCAGCAGAACACTACCTCCAAGGACATCTTGACAATCCCGAAAGGCCTAACCTTCGGAATGGCCCTATCTATCCGCTTTTATTGGTACCCGTCGTAGGACTTGGCTTACCTACATGGTTTGCTTATTTCATCAATGTTTTGCTTCTCTTTGGAGCAGCAATCTACATTCGTGAACTGGTTAAAAATTGGTTAAATCCATTTTGGACCCTGGTCGTTACTTATGGAGTAGTGCTGTACCCTCCCCTCATTCTTGAAGTTCCAAGGGTCGCATATGAAAGTTTGACGGTGTTCTTAGTTGTTGCCTATCTTTTCCATGCTTTTATGGTATTTCAACCTGAGTCTACCAAGAAACACCCTTGGTTGGCATCGGTTTTCCTGGCCTTGTTAGCCCTTACCAAGCTGATATTTCCATACGTGATTCTTGTTTTGATTGCTACCAGTACCTTTTTCTTTTTCCTCAAAAAATCTGATGCCACAAAAAGACTACTGATTGGCCACATTGTTTCATATTTATTATTAATGCCCTACCTATTTTTGACCTTTCAACTTACAGGTAAAGTATTTTACTGGGCAAACAGTGGGGGAGAAATTATGTATTGGAAGACTTCTCCATATGAAGAAGAATTTGGGGATTGGTTTCAGCCTGCGGTAGTGAGAGACCAAGGTAAGGTTAATGACCTCGATTCATGTGGCCTCGAAAAGTTGTTTGATCGACACAGTTCTTATTTTGAGGAAATAGATGATTTGACTCCAATTGAAATGAATGAGGCCTTGAGCAAAAAAGCCAGCGAGCAGCGGAAAGCTCACCCTGAGGCGTTCATAAAAAATTCAGTCGCGAGCCTAAGTCGTTTATTTTTCAACTTTCCATTCTCCTATACCAATCAAAAGCTAACTACACTTGGCTTTGTTTTGCTAAACATGTTTGTGTTGGTACTATCCTTTTTTGGATTGATAATTGTAGCCATGCGATTGAGGGAAATACCTACCTACTTCTGGATTATTCTGGTATTTGCAATGGTTTATATTGGTGGGATGACCCTTTTAAATGGCAGGGTGAGACACCTTGTACCTATATTACCTATTATTGCAGTCTTTCTATCCTATGTCTTTTCTCAGTTGATCGAGATCAGATGGAAGAAACCTGAGACAAGCAATTAAGTCTAATTGATCTATTGATGGAAAAAGCAGAAAAAGTACCTTTTCTAAAAAAATATCTTGGTCTTCAAATAGTCATGTTCATCTTGATCGGAGGAATTTGCTATTTGATTGTAATGGGACTTTTGATCCTGTTTGTAGAGAAAATGAATATTGAGGTGAATCTGGCAAATGTAATAGCCTCACTCATCGTCATCTTTATCAATTACTTTCTCAATGCATGGTTTGTATTTGAGAGGGGCCGCCATAGCAGGTGGAAGGAGTTTACCGGTTTTTTCCTCTTCTCTATGATAGGATTCGGGCTTAATGTGATCTTAATGTATGTCCTAACTACCTATACCCCTATTCATTATGCCATCTCAAAAACCGGAATTACAGTGGCAGTGGCAGCATTTAATTTTATCACCCGGAAACTGTTGATTTTTAAGAACTAAAACTGATAACCCATACCAAATTCCAGGAAGTCAGCTACAAAAACATGCGTTCGGATATAGACTCCGACGAATAAATTATGATCCGGGTCAATAAAGTTTGATTTAAGATAAATGTTGCTTCCCAGGCGACTGGTCCAGAAATTTTTCCTGCTGAATGTATTCCTTAGGTAGATATTTGCCTGGGTAAGCAATCCAATCCTTCCAAATAAGTATTCATGACCGATTGAGATGGATGGAAGGAATGTTTGAAAGGCCACATCGGGGCCATTAAATTCCTGATCTCTTTTGAAAGCCTGATTTGATAAATCCCAGGTAGATTCCAAACCAAAGAGGTACCTACGTTTTCTCTTCACATTTCGGGCCATTTGAAATGAGAGGATGTATATGGGATATTTGGGTCCATTGAATGCAAAATCCTCTTTTATGCCCAGCCCGACTTTAGGGACAAATTGCCATTTAGGTAGATCAAAATCTGAGTGATCTATGTCAACAACATTCTTCTCATCTCCTTGGAAGTGGTAAGATAAGCCTCCCAAGGCTTTGACGGTATTCAGCCCAAGATTAGGCACAGTAATTCTTGAATTGGATTGATGTACGAAATAACCCCCTAGCCTGATGGACAATGATGGATTCAGAAGATACTCAATCCTAAGCCCCAAACTTGCATGAAGGTTGAGCCGGGAACCAATGGCGTTGTTGATGGGGTTTTCTGTAGGGTGGAATATCTTTGTCTGCCAGCTCAATCCGTGGTCGAACCTGCCCCAAATTGAGAATTTTGATGTCCTGAGGTAAGCCTGGTCTATAAAGCCGTATATGGCATAGCTCTGACCAAGTACGTCTGGATTCCCGTAGTCGAGGTACATCATTCCCAGACCGATTCTGGGTTTGCGATAGAATTTATGCCATGGAGTTTGCCCATTGGTTTGGAATGCCAGGTCAAGTCTTAAGTCCTGAGAACCACCTGATTGGTCAAAATTCAGTTTTGGGGTATGTTTAAGGGTTAGCCCTCTTCCATAATCAAAGGAAAGTGATTTCTTAAAGCCTTTTTGGGCATGTAAGGCTCCGAATGGGTAAGAGAACAAAATGAAGAGAATAACTACTTGCCGCATAACAAAAAAAGGCCGCCACTGGCGGCTCTTTGCAAGGAGTTTGGAAGTTAAACAATATTTGTGCTCAAATTTAATGAAAAAGTGTATTTAGAAGGCGATTTTTTTAGAAAATCCTAGTAAATTCAACTAAGCATTATATTTGATAATATTTAGCTAATAGCTATTTCCTTTTTTGTAAATATGTCAGATGATGGGAGTCATATAGACCGGCGGTATTTTTGCCTCGAAGCCGCCATCCCGATCCGATCCTCTCCTTCAGAGTCGTCGGAAATGATTAGCCAACTTATATTTGGAGATTTTGCCTACCATCAAGACCAGAAAGACTCCTGGACTTACATTAAATGCGAATACGATTCCTATGAAGGATGGGTAGACAGTAAAATGCTGACTGAGATCCCGGAGGACTTTGATACTTCCTTATTGGTATGGAAATGGATCAAGCAGGCCTCTATCGTGTTTGGAGACAGTCCTTATAGTATGTCCCTTCCCATAGGTGCAAGAGTGCCTTACCTGGCGAATGAGATTTGGACTCCGAATGGCCAAAAGGTAGATCTCCAGGATGGAAGTGTGTTTTTTGAGAAGGCAGAACAGCAGATTCTACCATCTATAGCCTTCACGTTCATGCATACTCCTTACCTCTGGGGAGGAAGTTCCTCTTTTGGGATAGATTGCTCAGGTTTTACACAACGAATTTATCGAATAAATGGCCGCTACCTTCCCAGGGATTCCAGGGACCAGGAAGGCCTTGGCAATAGGGTGAATTTTGAGGAAAGTCGCGCAGGAGACCTTGCTTTTTTCTCAAAACCTATGCGGGAAAAGGTTACACACGTAGGATTAATTATAGATAATGATCGAATCATACATGCTTCCGGGCGTGTTAGAATAGATAAACTGACGTCAACTGGAATTATACATTCCGAAGAACACAAACTGACTCATGAGTTGATTAGTATTAAGCGATGATAGTTAGAGAAAGTGTACTTGTACTGAATCAGGATTATCAGGCAATTGGAGTTTGTTCTGTTGAACGAGCATTTGTATTGGTCATGTTGCAAAAGGCAGAAATGCTCTCAGACAATGACTCACGCAAGCTGCGCTCCATAACTGAGGATTTTCGTTTTCCATCCATCATTCGTTTGTACCGATACGTTCATTTGCCTTACAAGAGAGTTAACCTATCGAGGCACAATATTTTCAAGCGAGACAGGAACCGCTGTGTGTATTGTGGCAGTAGAGACTCTTTGACCATTGATCATGTTGTACCTAAATCAGTGGGCGGCAGGGATACTTGGGACAACCTGGTAACAGCGTGTCAGAAGTGCAATGCGAAGAAAGGTAGTATGACGCCGGAACAAGCAGGCATGGATTTGGGGCATCAGCCATTCCGACCCAGCTTTGTGATGTTTCTAAGTAATTTTGCTGGCGAAGTGCGAGAGGATTGGAAACCCTACCTTTACATGTCCTGATTCGGGAGACTTACTTGATTCTGATTGAGAGACTGTTTAAGATTTATTCTTCTGGATTACAGTTGTCTTTCAAGAACCTGAGTTCGAAATTTTTTTGAGCTTTAGCCCCACTAAAGCCCCAAAAAATTCCTTCCTCAGAACCCTAAAGTTCTGCCTGTAATCTTAAAATTCTAAACTTAGACAGTCTCTGAATTTTCAAAGGTCTCCCTGGAGAATCCACCTTACACTGAGGTGGGGCAGGATACTGACCCTTTATATTTTTCGAAAATCTTTTCAGGATAAGTAGTTAACTCACTGATTTTCAAATAGAAAAGCCGAGATGAAACATCTCGGCTTTTCTATTTGAAATAAATAACAATTATTCATTCCATACCACATCACAAACTACCCTCCTTTGAAGTAGCTTGCTCGGTCTGGGGTCTTCAGCCGATCTGAATTGCCAGGGTTGGTGGTGAATGGTAATGATTCTTTTTCTGGAAATTTGGTAATCCTTTTTCAAAACCCGTTTGATTTTCTTCATCCTCTTTTTATTGAGGCGACGGGGCTTTCTTTCGAATCTCTTGTAAAGAGCTTGGGTTCTGATTCGAATATTTGCATCCTTATGGAGGTGCATCATAAAGGCGATATAGCTAAGGTCTTCCTTGGCACGGTCATCAACGAATGATGAGCCTTCCTGGAAATAGATGAGCGGAAGAACCAAACTTCTCTTTCCATTAAGGGTATCCAGTCCAAAAAAGCCAGCTTCTGCCTGGGCAAATCCGCTGATTGGAAGAACTAGAGCAAGCATGTTAAACAGCAGAGCAAGTCTTTTCATATGTGTTTGGGCAAAACTTGGTTGTTGGATTAACTTGTTTAAAAACGAAAAGCTTGTATTAATTCGTATAATTTGGGTTTGATCAAATATACATATTTTTTAAAAAAATTATTTCTGCTTTCCGTTATTTATACGTGCTGTTTAAGTTTTGGGTTGTTAAATGCCTGATTATGTGAATAGTAAATAAAAGTGCCTTTCTTCTTCAAAAAACATTACAATTATGTATCAGAATAGACTGAAATTAAGGTTTTGTCTGAAAAAAACTTTTGTAATTTCGAACTCGTCAAACAAGAATTCATTTGTATTGGTTGGTAGCCTATGGAAGTATTAAAAAAGATAATAGGATACATCACGTTCAAGAAACGTGATCCCGAGGAACCTTCAAATTTCAACTTGAAGATGATGCATGGTATCAATAAAGTATCGATAATCATGTTCTTGATCGGTATTGTGGTATTGATCATCAAGTTGTCCAAATAAGTCCTGTATTCAGATAGGGTTTTTATTGGCCAATACACATAAATTCTTGAAGCACTAGTGAAACCTGGAAATGGCCAAGACCCGAAGCCGCGAAGAAGACCGTGTAGAAAGGGTTCAACGATTGTTGAAATCCCCCAATGCCCGTATACAGGCATTGATGGGAGTACTACACCCTACGGAGATTGCTCAGGTTCTTGAAGATACGCCTCATGACACGCGCCGGAAGATCATTTCCCAGCTTCCTCCTGAAGTATTGTCAGAAGCCATTTCCGAAATGGATGAGGATAGCTATCCTGGACAGCTTCTATTATTGCTGAATCCTGAAGTTGCAGCTGAAATACTCAAAGAGTTGGACTTTGACGACGGAGCAGACCTACTGTCCCAACTCCCCGAACATCAGCAGAACGCCATCATGAAGTACCTTCCTGACGAAGAGGAAGATGTACTTAATCAATTACTTAAATACGACGAAGATACCGCAGGGGGATTGATGAACCCTGAAGTAGTATCTGTCAGAGAAAATACCTCTAAACTGGAAGCCCTTAAAGATGTGGTCAGCCAATCGGAGGAAATGGAGGAGTTTTATACCATCTACGTTACAGACGATGAGTCTATTCTGAAGGGTTATCTGACTCTGAGGGGCTTGTTTGTAGCTCGTGGTACCGAGCTTATCAGAAATATCATGTCTACCGACATCGTCAGCGTAGCTGTAGATATGGACCAGGAAGAAGTGGCCAAACTCATGTCTCAATATAACCTGCCAACCCTGCCAGTTGTAGATCATGATGGCAAGTTGCTGGGAAGGGTAACCTTTGATGATGTGATGGACGTCATTGAGGAGGAGAGTACGGAAGACCTCCTGAACTTTGCAGGTGTATCTGATGAAGAGAACCTTCGTGGTGGCTGGGCAGATGCCGTGAAAAGCCGAATTCCATGGCTGCTTATCAACCTGGTAACTGCTTCTATTGCTGCGTTTACCATTTCCAATTTTTCAGATACCATCAATAAACTGGTACTTCTTACGACTTTGATGCCCATCATTGCAGGGGTTTCGGGGAATGGAGCTACGCAGACATTGGCGGTTACCATTCGAAGAATTTCTACTGATGGGATTCCTACCAGAAAGGCTTTTGGGGTGGTTTTGAAGGAGTTGAGTGTAGGTGGAATGAATGGTTTGATGTTAGGGGCAGTCGTTTCTATTGCAATTTCACTGATCTACTCGGATCTTCGACCGGAATTTATAGCTATGCTGGGATTGGTGGTCTTTTTGGCGATGTTTGGCAACCTGATGTTGGCTGGCTTTGCGGGTTCCATTATTCCCATTACCCTGGAGAGGCTTGGCGTCGATCCTGCAGTCGCTTCTTCTATATTGATCACGGCATTCACAGATATCATTGGATACCTGCTGTTATTTGGCTTGGCGAGTAAGATTCTTCTTCCGCTGGTAAGCTCAGTACATGAGATTGGGAGTTATTTTTTGGATCCCCTGCTCATTCCCTAGAAAGAAAACTCTAGCGGCCCAACGTGCATGGGTAAAGTCATTTCCACTACCGTTCCTTCCACCTCTCCATTTGGACTTTTCTCCTCTCTGATATCCAGGAAGTATTCCTTTTCGGTCATCCTGGCAAATAATGCCAGACGATCCTTGGTGATCTTCATGCCCTTGGATACATGATCGCTGGGGCGGTTACGCCTCATGTTGCGGCTGGCCTCTATCCCAATTCCATTATCTCTGATTTCGATGCTAAGGTAATCTTCATCTTTTTGTATAAGGGTGATTTCAATGATTCCATCCTTTTCCAATGACATGATCCCGTGCTTGATGGAGTTTTCTACGAAGGGCTGAAGAACCATTGGGGGAATTTTGGTTTCTGACAGGTCAATTTCAGGGTCAATGCTCACCTTGTAATCGAATTTTTCAGGGAACCTCATTTTTTCCAAACCCATATACAACTTCAGGCGATCAATCTCTTCTCCTAAAGAAATGTAATCCAATTTGGTACTATCGAGGTTTTTTCTCACAAGTTTTGCAAAGCTAGACAAAAACTTATGCGCAGCCTTCTTATCATTTCTTTGAATGAAGTTCTGAATAGATTGTAGGGCATTGAAGGTGAAATGAGGATTCATCATGGCATATAGGGCCTGATGTTCCAACTGAAGTTTTTCGGCGGTATTCCTGATCTTTCTTTCTTCCTCCTTTTGCCGTCTTTGTGTAGCGCTATTTCGGTACCATAGGAATGCAATGCTTGCCAGAATCAAAAAGCCAAGAATTTGGAAAAAGGGTTTTTGCCAGAAAGGAGGTTCGATGTAGAAAGAAAAGCTCTTGGTATAGCTATAGTTCCAGGGTTCTGTTTCCCTTTTGGCGGTGATGATAAACTCATAGTTACCTGGACCTAAATTCGGGTAAAATACAGAATTGCCATGGGTAGGTTTCTGCCAATCCTTATCTACCCCATCCAATTTAAAACGATACTCTACCTGATCAGGGCTTTTAAGGCTAATCCCTATAAACTCAAAATCTACCCTTGTTTGAGTGAAAGGTAAGGTAAGGTTTTGAGGCAGGTTCATGCTATCCAGTTCATAGGTTTCGATCCACTCATGAGGCTCTTTTCCCAAGATCTTGGTTATATAAAGGGCGGGAGGATACTGGAATTGCATGCTGCGGGTTAAGAATGGTCTGTGAGAAGCTCCTTCAGAAGTTCCAATCCAGACTCCTCCATTGCTATCAAGGAACAGGGCATTGGCGTTACATTCTTTTGAGAGAAGACCATCTTTTTCGATGTAATGTTCAAAGGTATTTTTGGGTTTCGTAGGGTCAAAATCGGGCAGTGAAAGTCTGTAAGCACCATTTTCTGTTCCGACCCAGAGGTACTTATCCTTTTCAATCATCAAACTGACAATGGTATGTGCACCTGCGGTCCCACTAATTTTGATCCAGTGGGCTTTTCCGGCAATTATACATGCCAATCCCTTTGAGCTACCGACCCATTCCCTTCCAAAACTATCTTCCACCAAGGTAATTACATTGTTCCCAATCGCATCTTCGTCCTCGAAAATCGATATTTTCCCATCTTTTAATTTGGCCAGGCCTTGTTTGGTACCAATCCAAAGGGTGCCATCTCCGGCTGGGAGTATGGAGTAGATTGTCTCTGAGGGTAGACCGTCATTTTGATTAAATTCAAGGGTGATTTTATCATTTTTGAAAGAGTAAAGCCCCTTATCAGTTCCAATCCAGAGTCGATCGTTTTCTTCTTCAATTACCCAGTATACAGCATTGCAATCCAGTCCATCCTTTTCGTCAAAGACAGTGAATATCCCTCCTGAATAGCGGGTAAGGGTTCCATTGTAGGAAGCGAACCAAAAGTTGCCCCTACTGTCTTCGAAGCTGGAACAAATGCCCTTTCCTCCCAATCCATCTTTCTCTGTGAGGGTCTGTACCTTTTTACCATTTCGGAGAACACTGATTCCTCTGTCCTTGGTACTTATCCAAATTTGACCCTGCTTGTCTTCCAGGAATGATTTTGCAATGTTACTCGGCAGTACTTTTTTACCTGCATAACTTTCGAACGTTCCTTCTGTAATTCTTCTTAATCCTCCACCATCTGTTCCAAACCAGATATTTCCTTCTCTATCCAGGATCGAGGAGGTAATTTTGATACTGAGAGATTCATTTTCTGGTTGGAATGCAAGGATTTTATTTTGCTCTCTATCCAGTTTTCCGATTCCATTACCTGTACCAACCCAAATATTCTCACTCTCATCTTCAATGATCGTAAAGACCCTTGGATCGGAGAAGGTTTCACCATCCAGGATGTAGTAAGAATTGGGAGAATTGTCATTTGGGTTGAAGGAAGTTACTCCAGTATTGGTTCCCATCCAGATATTCCCTTTACTGTCTTCGAAAAGGCAATTTATGGGACCTGGGAAGCCTGTGTACTTTTCAATTTTACCATCACTTTCTTTGAGGAATAAGCCTTCTTGAGCTCCAATCCACAGCCTTTCATTGGAGTCGTAACAAAAATCCAGGATGTTGGCTTGAGAAAGCCATTTATCTCCCTGGAAAGGGTTGTGGTAGAAGCTGTCTTTTTGAAAGTACCAAATGCCATGGCCGTTGCTTCCTATCCAGATATTCCCGTGGGAATCTTCCTCTAATGCTGAGTAACCGCCATCATACATTTCCTTTCTGTCTGATAGGCTATTGAGGGTAAGGCCATTAAAGATATCTAACCCATTTTCCGTTGCAATCCATATCCTGCCCTGGCTGTCTTCGAGTAAATCTGATATAAAGTTACCCGAAAGGTCTTCCTGGTAATTTTTAAAGGTAATCCCATCGAACCGGTCTACGCCCCTGTGGGTTCCCAGCCATAAATAACCCTTGTCATCTTCCAGAATCGCAATTACCTGCGATTGGGAGAGCCCATCTTTTGTGGAAAAAGTGGTTACGTTGTAAACCTGACCATAAGCTGAGAGCGTCAGGAATACCATGAACATTAAAATAGGGGTACAACGCATTTTTAGGGAATATGCTTTTGCTACACAAAAATTTCCTTACAAAAGTCAAAATTCATTAAGGGACATAAGCAAAGTAAGGAAGAAATTCCATAATCAGTTTGGAAATCCTAACATGGGTGTCACTTGAGTTAGCAAGCGTGTCGATTTAGGCAAGAAAGTTGGTTTGGAGCTGTTTTACCTCCTTGGGATGCTTCCGAATGTAAGCCCTTATGATACGCTGGACGTCAGGTGCTTCTTTTTTTACCGGAATTGCTTCACAAATGGCATGAATGTCCTGTTGGAGGAAACTTGATTCCATGTAGGTATGGCCCCTGTAGAAACCATCCTGGATCAGGACCACAGATTTTTCCTCGTAGTTGCGGCCTTTGCCTACGATGAGGTAGGAATCTTTGTTGATTTTTCCCAAGGCCATTTGATCTACCAATTCTTGAACCCGCTCATTATAGGATTCGGGACTTTCCTCGCCTATGCATGCACCCTGACAAATGTGGAGCTGATGGTGGAAACATCTTCCAGGACCTCGCTCCGCTCCGTAAAGCTTAGGGCAAAGCCCTGCCTTTCGTCCTCGACTGGCCAAGGCTGACTCTGCATGGGTTCTTCCTGAAAAACCTGCTAAAGGAGAATTTTTCGCATTGTACTTATCTACAAAAAGCTCAAGGTAACCATCGGGATTGGGTGCCGCGTAGATGCCGAATTTATAGGATCTACGTGTTTGTGCCCTATTGTACTTGGGAAGGATGCGTTTGATTTCTTCATTTTCCAACAAAAGAGCCATCAACTCACTTCCCGTTAATTCATAATTGATCTCGGTAACTTGCTCAAACATTCTCATACTCCTTTTACTCTTGTGAGCAGAAGAAAAATGAGACATTACCCGCTTACGGATGTTGGTGCTTTTGCCAACATAAATGACCCTTCCACCCTTATCCAGGAAGTAATACACTCCAGTTTCCTCTGGGAGTTCAGCAAGGACTTTTCTATCAAGCTCGGGTGGAACCCTCACTTCTGACATCTCATCTTGCAAAAATTCCCGGATTTTTCCCTTTTCATCTACCCCTATCAAGTGTTTGAACAGCTTAACAGTGGCATCTACATCCCCCCAAGCCCTGTGAGGGGCTTCATTTTTGATTTTTAGGCTTTTACAAAGATTTGAGAGGCTATATGACTTAAGGTCGGGTAAGACCTTTTTGCTCAGCTTGATGGTACAAAGCTGGGGCCTGGAAAAGGTATAGCCCAGTTGCCTGAATTCTTTTTGGATAAAGCTGTAATCGAACCTGACATTATGTGCCACGAATACTGCGCCTTGGGTCATTTCTACCACTCGCTTGGCGATTTCATAGAATTTTGGTGCCTCACGTACCATTTCATTGTCTATGCCGGTAATCCGGGTAATAAACTCGGGTATCGGCATTCCTGGATTTACCAATGAGGTGAAAGTTTCAACTACTTCTTCTCCGTTGAACCTTGCAATAGCTATTTCTGTGATCCTGTCGCTGCTTGGATCACCACCAGTTGTTTCGAGGTCTATGATTGCAAAGTCTTTTTGGCTGGACATGGGCCCTCAAGCTAAGAGATTACTATAAATGTGTGGAATGATGTTTAATTTAGCTAAGATAAATGGAAAATTTCTTATTTTCTGCTATAATTTTTTTCAAGTATGTCTGCTTTGTCGTTTTTGAGGCATACTTCTTTGTTTATCTTTAATCCATTAGAATTCATGCCTAATGATCCTGATTGTCATACTTTGGGTACTCTATTACGCCATCCATAGCTTATTAGCAAGTACCCAGCTCAAATCTCAAATAGAAGTTCGTTTTCCTTCGTGGATTCCATTTTACAGGCTGTTTTACAACCTTGTGGCCGCCATGGGTTTTCTTGGGATCTGGATCGCTCAAAAAAGCGTGATAGAGCAGCAATTATTTTACCTTGGAAATTGGGCTTATTTCGGATTATTCATGATGGGAGTTGGAAGCATTCTTGGCCTGATTGCCCTAAGGGGCTATAACTTGGGGGAGTTCTCCGGCTTGTCCTATGTCAATGGAGGTGAACAAGCTATCCAAGGAAGTTTAAGAACCGATGGAATGAATTCTTTTGTGCGCCACCCTTTGTATTTTGCTGGCTTATGGGTTTTATGGGGCTGGCTTGTTTGGCGTCAAACGAATTTAGCCCTTGCCTTTGCTACGATTTCAAGCCTTTACTTGATCGTAGGAAGCTGGTTTGAGGAGAAAAAGCTGATCATAGCATTCGGAGAAGAATATTTGGAATACCAGAAACGAGTAAAGATGCTAATTCCCTTCCTTTTCTAATTCTCAAGGTAAGTTTCCAGAAAAGTGCCCTTCAGATCTGCTTCTACATCCACATCCGAAAGTTCTTCGAGGACTTTTAGTTTTAAATTCAATGTTTTCACATCCTCAACAGTATCGGAGAATACCGTTTCCGTACTCCAGACTTTGTTGTGGAAGATGGTATCATGCGCCTGTTTCATTCCCAGCAAATAATATCCGCCATCTTTGGCCGGTCCAATAACAACATCATGGTCCTCGAGAGAATGGAAGGCAGTCGAAATATGTGCTTCCGTCAGGAGTGCATTATCGCTGCCAATGATGATAATCTTTTTATAGCCCTTGGAAAAACCCATTTGGAAGGCATTGAGCATTCGATCTCCGAGTTCTTCTCCGAATTGCTGGAATCTTGCAAAGGCTGCTTCTGACCAAAGGTCATTTTCCGGCATTTGATTGCCATACCAGGTTTCCTTACTTGCCTTTACTTTTTGGCTAATCTTAAGGGTATGGGCAAGTAATTTTTTATAAATCTCGAGGGCTTTTTCATGACCCAGAGTAGCTGCCAAACGGGTTTTTGCCTTTCCTGCTACCGGGTGCTTGACAAAGATGAGTAACAAATTATCCTTCATGAGCTCCATTTAATAGAATAACTTTTCCAGTTTTTCCATCCATCTCTACCCAGTCTCCTGTTTCGAATGCTACATTTCTTGGGAGCCTGGTAATGGAAGGAATTTGAGACTCACGCAAGATGATAGATGCATGGGATAAAATACCTCCGACATGCGACAAAACTCCATCTACCTTGATAAAGAATGGAATCCAACCTGGATCAAGAGATTCGGTTAAGAGAATGATAGATTTAAACTTAGGAATCTCAAGGCCCCTAAGTTCTGCATGGTCGACCTTCCAGATCTGGCCTTTAATTTTGCCTGGGTAGATTCCCAATCCACTTTTATGATCTGCATCTTCAAGGCTTCGGCTGTTTACCAGCACGGATAAGGGTAGCCTCCTGTCATGATGATTCCAAAGGAAGGTATCCATGTCCCATCCCGATATGTTGTTTTCCAGTGGAAAATCCCCTGGAGCTTTCGATCCCTCCAGCATTTCTTGCAGTTGTATATTGCTATAAACTGAGAAATCGAAGTTCTTGCCATATCGAATTTGTAACTGTTCTGTTATTTCCTCCCGGAGAATGTCGAAATACCTCATCGCATGATGTCTAAGCCATTCTCTGGCTGCCATGATCTTCAAAAAGGGTTTGATGAGCAAGTTTATCAGGAAAAATTGTTTTTGCGCGGGCTCAGTAGTTCTCTCTTTAATCCCCATATCACCTGACAGCAACTTTAGTTCTTCCTCGCTGTATTCCCGGAAGCGCCTTTGGCCAATGTCAGATTCATAAAATCCCCTGTGTCCGTACTCTTTGAGAAACTTTTCGATGGTCAGACTGCCCTGACTTAATTTGGTGAAGGCATGTAGAAACTCAGTGCTTTCGCTGTATTCTCTTTGGTTTTGAAGCCAACCCAGCTTATTGAAGAGTTTTACAGGGCCTGACATGGCCCCAGTCAGGGCTTGCATCAAAGAGACCAGTTCTACGTAGATCACCTGAAGGTCAGTTTGCCAATTGTTGAAGGCAATTTCAGGTGCGTTTCGCCAGATGAGCCTGCGTTTCTCAACTATTTGAAGGAGGTATCTTTGCTTGTTTTTTACCCATCTCCTTGTTCTTCCCACCACAGATAGTTGTTCTCTCAGGACCCGTAGAAAAATAGGCCATTTTCGAAGCATTTGATACGGCCTTGGTCGAACCTGATAGACGTCTTCTGCTCCTACCGACTCGCAAACCAGCGAAGAGGGCAATCCCCAACTCACCATGGTGTCTAACAAGGCAGAAAGATTGATCCATGGCATTCCAGCAGAGATTTCAATAAAGTTCCGGCTGTCGAGCTGTGGGTCCAGCCGCTGGTAATAGCCAAATAAATGTTTGCTAGAAGCTGAGATAATGGAAGTCATCAGCCGAGAGGGCTTTGGCGGCAAAATTTCTTTATGATTGGCAGAGGTCAGTAGTTCTTCTGCTTCTTCTTCAGTGGTCAGGGGCCTTGCTTGGAGGATATAGGTTTTGTTTTTGACAATGGCAAACTCTACGTCCAGACCAATGGGAGCTGAAAGAGGATTGCTTGCAGAAATTTTTTGGGTAAATGCCGCCAACTTGATGAAGGCTCTGCTAAACTTTTTATGTGGATGATTTTTGGAGAATGGATTCCAGATTTTTAAAAGCGAAGACCAAAAAATATCCTTCCTAATGAATTTGGGTAAAATAAGGGTAAATGGATCCTTTTTCCCACTAACCAGGTTTTCACCCATCCCTTCCACATATTCTAATTTCCAAATACCTTTTCTATAGGCAAAAAGAACGCCGCTTATCTGGGGTTCGAGCATTTCCTGGACAATCACATACTGTCCATGCTGGTAGGGATATGAGTCAAAGACCTCTTTGATCGCTCTATGTAAGTCTTCTTTCCCAATAGATAATTTCGTCAAAAAGTGTCCTGCTAAAGATTTTTGATTGCCATCCTCGAGGGAAAATGTAGATCTAACGGCAAAAGGGGGGGTCAACTTTTTGGTGCGAAAGGAAAAAGCTCCTGAAGAGAATTCCTGAAAAGAAATTCCTACGAAAGCTGGTGTGGGCAAACCCAATCTCCTGATATGCTCCAGTTGGGATAGTTTACTCATGCGAGAGAAAATTGAGCATTTTTTCGGTAAAATCCTCGACCTCGTCCAACATTGGGAAGTGATCCCATTCTGGGACAACCACAAAGTCTGAATTTGGAAAGTCTTGTTTCCAGAGATCCAGGTACTTGGATTTGATGATTCTCTCTCTTTCTCCCCAAATGAAAAAAAACTCTTCTTCGGATAACTTTTCCCTTACCTTGTTATACCATGGGACATCAATCATGTCAAAAAATACACTGAAGGCTTCACTTTGAGCATAATCGTCAAAAAATCTATGCAGGATTTTACTTGGGATTCTTGACGGATCTCTAAAAAGTCGCCTTACCCAGAGCGGGCGCAAGATGGGGTTTGAGATCATTCCCTTCATGGTATGACGAATCCACAAGGGTTTCATGAGTTGAGGAAAAAATCTTTTGTGGAGGGAAGCACCAATGATGGCATGGAGGACTATCTTTTTGGGTTTGAAATGACTCCCATCAGGCAGAATAAAGTCCCTATATGCCCATTCCAGTATCATTGAGCCGCCAATGCCATGTCCATAAAGCACCCAGTCTTTGGTAGGATCAATCAGACTTCCCATTTCCTTGATAAAAAGCCCCCAATAATCATTTGATTTTTCTAATGGCCTGCCATCAAAGCCCGAAAGTTCAGGTACATGAACAGACAAGCTCATCTCCCTCTTGTGAATATGGGTCAAAAAGGGTTTGAAGCGGGTTTTTCCCCCACCATTGCCATGAAGCATTAAGATTTCTGACATTTAGAAAGCTTGTTTGGTTTATTAAGGATTTGGAAAGGGATTTGTTTATAATATCTCTTCCAGCCATTCTTCAACATAAGACCCGATTTCCTCAAAAATGTCATCAGTTCTTCTCCTTGTCTTCTTAAGGATTTTGTAAGAATGATTTCCGGTATCCAGCCTTTGAATTTTTGAGGGTCCTTGAGTTTGGGTAATGAGATTTTCTAGTAAATCTCCAGTAGAAAAAGTATCTCTGGAACCGCTAAGGAATAATTGAGGGAGGCTAATATCCAACAAGTGCTTTCCTCGTTCGTCCCCAGCTTTTCCTGGTGCATGTAAAGGGAAATTAAAATAAATCATCCCTTTTGTGGGTACATCAAATCCTTCCGAAGCGGCATGAGAACTCATCCTTCCTCCATACGAATGACCTCCTACCAGTATGGGAAGTGTGGGTGCAAGCTCATGGCCATAATGTGTTGCAGCCTTTACTGTGGAAATGCTTTGCTTGGCACTTTCTCTGCCCTTTCCTTGCTCCATATAGATGAAATTATATCGGAATGTTGCAAGGCCAATTTTGTTGAGGGAGTCAGAAATGGCCTTCATATTGGCATGATTCATACCAGCTCCTGCTCCATGGGCAAGGATGAGGAGACCTTTCGGGTTTTCTGGCGTCGAATAGCAAAAGCTCGTTGGTACTTTGTCAGGGATTGCCTGAAATGTTCCTTCTTGAAGGGTGATATTAGCCATGTGATAGGAGATTATACTTATTTCATAAGTGGAGTAAAGGAGGGAAAGGCTCAGTTTATTGCGAATAATCTTTGAATGGCTACGAATTTCATGAAATTCCTTGCGAATCCCTACAAAAACAGGACAGATAAAAAAATGACGGCTCAGGGACAAGATTTTAAATAAATGATTTGTTTACTTAGCGAGCTGGAAAAATTTAGAAAATGCCATCTGAAAGTGAAGAAAAAAAGCCTAAAGTTGATGTAATCATACCGGCCTTCAATGAAGAAGGCTCTATTGGGAAGGTTATCAGGGATATTCCCGCAGGCTTGGTGCGAGAGGTTGTGGTGGTAAACAATGGGTCAAAAGACGATACCGTAGGTAAGGCGAAGGAAGCTGGTGCTACAGTATTAACAGAAAATAGAAAAGGGTATGGCTATGCCTGTTTGAAAGGCATTGAGTACCTGAGAAGTGCCCCGATGGGCTCAAAAGCAGATATAATAGTCTTCCTAGATGGTGATTATTCCGATTTTCCGGAAGAAATGCCTAAATTGCTCTCCCCAATTATTGAAGAAGGCTACGAAATGGTTATTGGTTCCAGGACTTTGGGCAACCGACAAAGGGGCTCCATGACTCCACAACAAATTTTTGGAAACTGGCTGGCAACCAATCTAATAAAACTACTCTATAAGGTTGAATTTTCAGATCTTGGGCCCTTCAGAGCTATAAGGTTTGACAAACTGCTTGAAATTGACATGCAGGATAAAACCTATGGGTGGACTGTAGAAATGCAGGTGAAGGCTGCGAAGATGGGTGTGCGAAGCACTGAAGTGGCAGTAGATTACAGGAAAAGAATAGGGAAGTCTAAGGTTTCCGGTACAGTAAAAGGTACCATTTTGGCTGGGTATAAGATCATTGGAACCATCTTTAAGTTACTCTGATCTTTTCTGAAAAAGGAAAGAATATAGCCCTTTTTTTAATAAAAATGAAAAATCCTTACAACTAAAGGGGTGTATTTTTTGCAATTTGTCAATGTAGATAAGAAATTTGCATCAAAATTTATTGGACGAGCACATGCAAGTCTTTGAGTATCTGGTATTATCGCTTTATTTGTTAGCCCTTGTGCTGATAGTCATTTATAGTTTTGGTCAGTTGCACCTGGTCATTACTTTTCTGAAGCACAGGAGAAGCTATAAAGCTGAACCTCCCCTGGAGGGAGATGACGTTCCTTTCGTAACCATACAGCTTCCTATTTATAATGAGCTTTATGTTGTCGAAAGGTTGTTGGAGTCCATGGCATCCATGGATTATCCAAGAGATAAATTCGAAATTCAGTTGTTGGATGATTCCACGGACGAAACCGTTGAGGTAGCAGCGAAGAAAATCGCTGAACTCAAGGAAAGAGGAATCAACGCTGAACATATCCGTCGCCCCGAAAGGAAAGGCTTCAAAGCCGGTGCCTTGGGTTATGGACTTGACTTCGCCAAAGGTGATTATGTCGCCATTTTCGATGCGGATTTTCTTCCCCGCCCCAATTTTCTGAGGGGAGCCATGGCCAACTTCACCAATGATAAAATCGGTGTCGTACAGGCAAGATGGGAGCATATCAACAAAGATTATTCTCTATTCACAGAAGCTCAGGCATTCCATTTGGATGCCCACTTTACCATTGAGCAATTCGGTAGAGACCTTGGTGGTTTCTACATGAACTTCAATGGAACTGCAGGGGTCTGGAGAAAAGATTGTATCGTAGATGCTGGAGGTTGGGCTTCCGACACCCTGACTGAAGATCTTGATCTAAGTTACCGTGCTCAATTGAAGGGCTGGAAGTTTAAGTATGTAGACGAAATTGGAGCACCCGCAGAGCTACCCGCAGAAATGGGGGCCATCAAGTCTCAGCAATACCGCTGGATGAAAGGTGGAGCTGAGGTTGCGAGGAAGATGTTGTTTACCCTTTGGCAATCAAAGGCATCTTTATCCAAGAAACTTCATGGTACGCTACACCTATTGAGTAGTTCGGTCTTCATCCTGGTTTTGTTATTAGGTGCTACCAGTGTTCCATTGCTTTACTTAAAACATGAAGTATTTGGAGGCAAAGTGGACTTCCTGCTAGTTCCGGTGACTGCACTTCTTTGTAGCTTCCTCATTCTGGCTTTGTTCTATATTTCAACATCTATGCGTAGGGAGGCTAGTCCAGTGGAGGCAATCAAGAGGTTTCTTTTGAATTATATTCCTTATCTTTCTATCTCAATGGGATTATCTTTGCATAACACCATTGCAGTCGTACAGGGATATTCAGGAAAAAAGACTCCTTTTATCCGTACTCCCAAATTCAACTTGAAGAAAAGAAGCGATAGCTGGAAAGCGGTGAAATATAAAACAGGCAAGATAAGCCCTAGTGTATTTATTGAATTGATCATGGCAGCTTACTTTCTTGTAGGTGTATTCATGTGCTTCAGGTTTGAAGATTACAGCATCATGCCATTCATGTTGATGGAGATGCTTGGGTTCGGGATGGTCGGGTTCTATACTGTCCGCCATACCCTAATGAAACAACGTGCATAAACTACTATTTATACATCGACGAAAGCCCCTATATGGGGCTTTTTTTATGGGCTTTCCCATCCCATATACTGGATGGCATCCTGGATATGTGGAGCAATGCTTGCCTGAAGTTTAATCTTTTCGCCATTGATTGGGTGTTCAAAGGCCAGTTTGTGGGCTTGAAGCATCAGGCCGGGAAGTTTGAGTTCCTCTAACCAGAGTTTGTTGTGGGTGCTGTGTCCATGCTTTTTATCTCCCAAAATGGGGTGATGTTCATAAGAAAGGTGTCTGCGAATTTGATGCCTCCTGCCTGTCAGCGGCAGCACTCGAAGCAGCGAATACCTGACGGTCGGAAATTCTCCAAGGGAAATGGGGAGTTCTTTCTGGGCCAGTGTCCAGAAGTGGGTTTCAGCCTTTTGAAATTTATTGGTGGGCTTCTTCCGAAGCTCTCTGGTAATGATGGCTTGTTCCTCAGCCAATCCCCTGACAATACAAAGGTATTCCTTGGAAATTTTTTTCTCTGAAAAGCCTTTCATCAAGCCATTTGAAACTTCCTTGCTAAGGGCGAAGACCATGACACCGGCAGTAGCTCTGTCCAATCGGTGTACGGGGTACAGGTAGGCTTTTAACTGCCTACTCAGTAGGTTCAACAAATTCTCGAACTCTTCTTGGGTATATTCATTGCGGTGGACGATCATACCCGCAGGTTTATTGACTGCGACGATGTGCTCATCCAGGTAGAGTATTTCCAGCTCTTCAGATTCCATGGGGCAAAAATAAAAAAAGGCTGCGTAGAAAAGCAGCCTTTTTTATCAGGAAGTTGTGTGTATCAATCGTTGCTGATCTGAATGGATGCTGATTTAAATAATTCCTGTCCATTGGACACCTGAATTTTGTACAGCCCATTGGCCAAATCAGGCAAAGTAAACTTCAGATCTGTTTCATTTGCATGAATCCTGGAATTCCAAAGCAATTGTCCATTTGCATTGAATAACTTGATGCTGTGGAGGCCTGCCTTAAGTCCTTTTATATATAGCGTCCCATGGCTGGGATTGGGGTAAAACTGCAGATCGGTTTCCAGGTTTTGCTTTGACACATTTGTAGGAACAATCAAGACTACCTCATCACCTAAATCAAATTTCAATTGATCTCCTCCAGTTTTTCTCAACCAGATGTAATCAAGAAATATATCAGCTCCAATAAAGGAAGATAAAATGAAGTGGAAGGCACTCATGGGAGATCTTCCCAACTCAAAGGTGTCGAAATTGGAACTGCTGTCATTGAGGTTGGTGAATTCTGAAATTTTCAGGGTATCGTTTACAACTCCGGCCCGAAGTCTCGCGTCCCTGAATTCACCTCTAGGAAATCGGATGATGGGATAGGTCTGGCTGATAGAAATACCATTACTAAGGGTATCGTCATTAAATGCTACCTGGTTCATGGTATCAAATCCAAAACCGGACTGCCTGAATATAACTCTATCAAGGGTAGAATCTGTGCTACTAAAGCCAAATCCATTTGAGTTGCTGATCCTGGCATTAAACTCGATCAGTACATCTTCGCTAAAGTTTGCCCTTGTTCTCAGGAATTTGAACCTGGGGCCTGGGTTGCTTCCTTCACTGGCATACTCCAAGATGCCGTTAACTACGGTTAGCTTTCTGAACTCCCCAATGGGTTCCCATTTATTCATATCTACACTGTCTTGCGAGAAATCATCAAAGAAAATGAAGGTATCATCTCCACTCGCGACAGATAAGGCTGTATCATTGCCATAATAAATCTGATAATCAAGGGTATCACCAGCGCCAATTAGGGGGACTTTTATCCAAATAGTGTTTGTACTATCAGAAGTTGCCCCGCTCAGGTAAAATGGAATGGGGTTACAATTTTCGTCTGTGATTCTAATATCTGCTCCTGACATCTGGAGTTTTGCACTATCGAGAAGGATGGCCGTATCAAAATCGAAGCTAAACTGCATATCAGTTAGCTCACTTGTACCAGAATTTATGACTTGAAATGGACGATAGTATGCAAAATCTGAAAAACAGTTTTGGGCATAAGCCAGATTAGAAATTAAAAATAACAGGGTAAATATTTTCCTTGTCATACATGTTGAATTAGAGGTTTAAAAGGATGGTTGTTCTGCCATCTTTTGTTTCCTCTCTAATTCAAAATGTAACAAGTTGTATAATTTTATTATTTCGGAACGAGTTCTACTTCACATACGCAGCGAAATCCCAGCCAGGGTTGAGGCTGTGTATATTTCACATATCCTTTTTCACTAGATTTATTGTAGGCTTGTGTAAAAACATCCAGACAGAGCCGAGGTTCACTATACCAATTTCCACCCATTGCTACCCCTCGCTCAGAAGTCATTTCAGATACATTTCCCAGAAGATTGTACAGGCCGTAGTCATTGGGTTTGAAGCCATGGGTACGGGTCTGGGTGCTTGCCGGGCTGGTGACTGCATAAGCATCACCAATATTAAGAAAGGGATCTTTGAGGTCGGTATCCTTAAGGTTGCGAACGGAAAGGTGGTTAAAACTTCGGTAGGACTTAGCTACTTTTTTCTCATCTCTATCGAGGGTGCTAAAGTTTTCTTTTAAATACCATTCAGGCTTAGACAGTTGGATGCTGGCAAGTTTTTCTGCCAGGGCGAATTTCTTCCATTCTTCAGGTGTTGGTAGCCTGAACTTGAAGATTACTTTATAGCTGCTCTTGTTGTTCTCGTTATAGTATCGAGTAACGATTTTCGATCGCCATTTGCAATAGGCTAGTGCTTGCTCATAAGAGATTCCTACTAGAGGATAAGAATTGAAGGCAGGGTGGGAAAAATATGTTTTCATGTAAGGATCTCCATATGTAAACTTTTTCCAAATGCTGGTATCCGGTTTTAGGTTTTCAGCTTTTAGGCCATAGGAATCATCCTGCTCTACACTTTGAATAAATTCTTTCCAATCTATGTTGCTAACTTCTGTTTGATCGACCCAAAGGGGATGTTGGAAGCCTGATTCTGAAGGGAGTAGCACAGCTCCGGGTACTCTGACTTTGATTGTTTTTTTGTAGCGATTCGAGATTGAATCAGTTTGTGAGTAGGAGAGTAAGGGAAATAGAATTAATCCCCATAGGATGTTAAGTTTCATGCTTGCAGATTAAAGATGGTAGACTGAATGTCTATTTACCTTCAATAATTGCTTTCGTCGGAATGGTTACAGAAAATCCCAGGAACTGAGTTGAAATATTTTTTATTCGTACCTGATGTCGTAATTGGTATAAACTTTTAGCTCCCTTGTAATTCTTCTCATTAAAGAGTTGTGGCGCTCAATATTTTTGACAAGTTCGTTTTGATGGTCGGTAATGGAATTGGTCAATTGGTTGTGTCTGTCTTTGAAGGTGTCAAATTCCACCTTGGCTTTCTCAATTGCCAGTTTATTTTTCATCAGTTTGTTCTGCCAAACGTTGAATTCAGATACAGCCTTTGAAAATTCTTCTTTCTGCTTGGCAAAGTTATCCATGATGACTTTTTGTTCATTCATCATGGATTTGTACTGGTTTTTAAGCTGGTAGGCTTCAGAACTTGTTCCTGAGATCAGGGGATCAACTTCGTTGAGGTCGGCCTCATAGCGTTTTTCTGTAATGCGCAGATAGCGGTCTACAAAAGTTACTTTTTCACTTAGGTTCATCCATTCCGGTTCAAAGCGCTTCACCTCATTGATGAGTGAGAGGTCAGAAGACCCACAGGCTGTAAACAGGAATAAAGAAATCACAGGTAGAAGAAAAACAATACGTCGCATGGCCTACGATTTTATGCAGGATGATAATTTGCCTGAAAAATACAGGGAATTTCTGTCAAGAGAAAATAATTGGAATAATTGTAGGCTTGAGTTTAGTTTAGAATGTAGGGAGTGGCCATTACAAAGGGAGGAATTTCAACCTGAATTTCTGCTCCATCCATTTCTCTGTGCATAAAGTAGTAGCCTTCCATTTTGCCGATGGGGGTGGGGAAATGTGATCCACTTACATATTTATGCCTATCACCTGAACGAATTACAGGTTGTTGTCCGATTACTCCCTCTCCTTCCACGATTCTTCTCCTTCCAATTCCATCAGTGATATGCCATTCTCTGCTCAATAATTGTACAGTGTAGAGAGATTCGTTAATGATTTCGACTTCGTAGGCAAACACAAAATAATTGTGTGCTGGAGAGGACTCATCTTTTGCGTAGATGGCTCGAACATTAACCCTTATTCCCTCTGTTACTTTTGATGAAATAGATGTAGACATAGGACGTGGATGTTAGAGATTATTCAATATATCATTTTATCTATTGAAAAAAAACCTTGGAGGCTTATTGTACATGCTGTGAAATACCTGTTTCGTTGAGTGTAATGCTGTTTTTTTCTTGATTCACAGGCCTCAAGAGATAATTTCCCACTGATGTGAATAAGTGAAGCACACAAATTATTACAACATTGACTATTTTTACCAAAATAATTAGCTTGTTGGTGATTGTGCTTGTCTTTTAAGGATTTAAGGCAAAAAAATTAGTACGCTACTCAAGTTTTCTTTCGCACATATGAAGTATGTGCAAGTTTTTTTAGGATTTTTTATATAAACCAGAAGGCCAGGCAATAGTTTGGCGTTTGGATCAAGTAGAATATGGCAGAAAATACAAATGGCGTTTCCAGCCATCCAGAAGAAGCTACCACACCCGTAAAGGGAATGTATGAGAACTATTTTCTTGATTATGCCTCTTATGTAATTCTGGAACGTGCAGTTCCCTTGCTGGATGATGGATTCAAGCCTGTACAACGTAGAATCCTTCATGCCATGAAGGAAATGGATGACGGACGATTCCACAAGGTAGCGAATATCATTGGCCAGACGATGCAGTACCACCCTCATGGAGATGCTGCCATTGGGGATGCCCTTGTAAAATTGGGGCAGAAAGATCTACTGGTAGATTGTCAGGGAAACTGGGGTGATTTCAGGACAGGTGATAACGCAGCCGCTCCTCGTTATATTGAAGCGAAACTTTCGAAGTTTGCCCTGGAAGTTTCTTACAACTCAAAAATTACAGAATGGCAGGCCTCATACGATGGTCGGAAAAAAGAACCTCTTGCCCTGCCAGTAAAGTTTCCTATGGTGCTTGCCATGGGGGTTGAAGGGATTGCAGTAGGTTTGTCTACCAAAATTCTACCACATAATTTTATTGAATTGTGTGAGGCTTCAATTGAAGTCCTTAAAGGAAATACTGTTCAGGTATTTCCTGACTTTGCTACTGGTGGCAAAGCAGATGTTTCCAACTACCAAGGCGGGAAAAGGGGTGGTAAGGTCAGAATGAGGGCTACCATTGATATCAAGGATAAAAATACCCTTCTCGTAAAGGATGTTCCCTATGGAGTCACTACTTCCAGTTTGATCGATTCCATCGTCAAAGCCAATGACAAAGGGAAAATCAAGATTAAAAAGGTTACCGACAATACTGCCAAGGTAGTTGAAATTCAGGTTGACCTGCCGAGCGGTATTTCGCCTGACATAGCTATTGATGCGCTCTATGCATTTACGGATTGTGAGGTTTCTATTTCTCCGAATGCCTGTATCATCATAGGGGAAAAGCCAGTTTTTCTTACTGTTGAGGAAATTCTCGACCTATCGACGAGGCATACCAAAGAACTCCTTCGGAAGGAACTCGAGATTAAACTAGCTGAGTTGAAGGAAAAATTACTTTTCTCTTCTTTAGAAAAAATATTCATCGAAAACAGGATCTATAGGGACATCGAGGAAGCTGAAACCTGGGAGGATGTTATTGCAACCATTGATAGGGGACTCGATCCATACAAGCCACAGTTTTTCAGGGAGATCACAGAAGATGACATTGTCCGTTTGACAGAAATCAGGATCAAGCGCATCTCCAAATTCAACAAGTTCAAGGCTGATGAAATCATCAAGTCTCTGGAAGATGAGATTGCAGAGGTTACCAGAAATTTAAAGCACCTGGTTGAGTATGCCATTGATTATTTCAAGATGTTGATTGAAAAATTTGGCAAAGGAAGAGAGAGAAAAACCGAGATTCAGACCTTCGATAATATTCAGGTTACCCGAGTGGCAGTTGCAAATGAAAAACTGTATGTAAACCGAAAAGAAGGTTTCGTGGGCTATGGCTTGAAGAAGGATGAGTATGTGAAGGATTGTTCGGACATTGATGACATCATCGTTTTCCGTCGTGATGGGAAATACCGGGTATTCAAGGTTCAGGACAAGGTCTTTGTAGGCAAGGATATCATTTATGTAGATGTCTGGAAAAAGGGGCAGGAAAGAAAGATTTATCATGCCATTTACCGAGATCCAAAGTCGGGTAATAATTATGTAAAACGCTTTGCTGTAACAGCGATTACCAGAGACAAGGATTATGACGTTACAACTGGTGAAGATGGGGCTAAAGTGGTTTATTTCAGTGTACATGAGAACAGTGAATCAGAGGTGGTAACTGTCAATTTAAGTCAGTCTTGTCGAGCCAAAATCAAGACCTTTGATTATGACTTCAGCGAGTTGGCAATTAAAGGAAGAAACTCACGAGGGAATGTACTCACGAAATATCCCATTCGAAGGATCAAGCAAAAGCACATTGGTTCTTCTACCCTTGGCGGAAGGAAGATTTGGTTGGACGAGACCATAGGAAGATTAAATACCGATCAGAGGGGACGCTTCTTAGGAGAATTCGATACGGAAGATTCCATTTTGGTGGTCTACAAGGATGGAAGCTATGAGCAAACGAATTTCGAGCTGACCAACCGCTACGAAATGAACAAGTCCATACTGATTGAAAAGTTTGATCCTGAGACTGTCATCAATGTGGTGCATTATGATGGTGAGAAAAAGGACTTCTATGTGAAGCGATTTAAAGTGGAGACCACCACCATGGATACGAAATTCTCCTTTATCGGAGAGTCTTCCGGCTCAAAACTAATTTTGGCTTCTACCCATCCCAAAACTACCGTTCTCTTTAAGGCGGGGACAAAAACCAAAGATCCAGAAGATATGGCAGTAGTCATTGGAGAATTCATTGATGTAAAAGGATGGAGAGCAATAGGAAATAAATTGGATCGCAGAATTGTTACGGATGTCAAGATGAAAGACCTGCCCAAGGAGGAATCTTCCGCAGAGCTCAAGGCTGGAGACAAGGTCAGTTGGACTGGCGACGATGTGAAGGACAATGGGGCACAGGGAAATCTATTCTAATGTGAAAAAGATTTGGGGGAAATACATGAAGGATTCAAGGGGCATCTGGATTTTACTGGCTGCCCTGACTTTCGTTTTAAGGTGGTTGTTTTCCATCAATCCTGACTTTACAGAGGTAGTTTATTCCAGGGGGCTATTCCAACTTTTTCGAGTAATATATGATTTTAGCCTGGGCTGGTTGCCCATTCCGATGCTATACCTGGCAAGCCTTGGACTGTTGTTGTTTCTGTTTTGGAAGAGCTACAAATACCTGAGAAAGGAAGCCAGCCTATTAGCTAGGCTTGGTAGGGCGTTTGTCAACTTTCTTTCCTTTGTATCTGCAGTCTACTTTTTGTTCCACTTGATGTGGGGCTTTAATTATTTTAGGGTTCCGGTTGAAGAGCAGATGGGGCTGGAAAAAGTACAAGGGGATACCACCCAATTGATCCAGGAATTTGAATTCATGACCCGTCAACTCATTGAAGCAAGGGAAGTTTTTGACGATACCAATGCCTTGCGGTTAGACATGCTAAGCACTTCTATTGAAAGTGAAGTGCGATCCAAACTGGAAGAAGCACTCAGCGAGTATGGTTTTCCGGTGGTAGGAAGGGTTCGAGGACGAAGATTATATCCTGAAGGGTTTTTGATAAATATGGGGGCAACAGGGATCTACATTCCCTTTGTATTGGAAGGGCATTTGGATGGAGCCCTACCCGCTGCCGCAGTTCCTTCTACCCTCGCCCATGAAATGGCTCATGGTTATGGCTTTGGAGATGAAGGAAGTTGTAATTTTTGGGCATACCTCGCTTGTGAACGGAGTGAGGATCCCGTTGTTAAATATTCAGGAAGATTTGAGTATTGGATTTATGTAGCCCGGCAATACAGGAAAGTCTTTCCTGAAAGGTACAGGGCAAGGAGAAAACTTTTACCCAAAGGAGTCTTGAATGACATTCGTTTGTTGAATGAAACTTATCGCAAGTATCCTGGTTTTTTTCCAAAGACATCTGATTATGTCTACAATGAATACCTAAAGAGTCAGGGAATAAAGGAAGGAACCCTGAATTATAGCCGTGTAGTCCAGTTGGTGATAAGTTGGAGAATGAAAGAAGGGCAATAGGCATTATTAAAATCAGACCACTTTCTCAATTAGAATCTTCCTGCCTCTGAAATTGATCTCTTCTCCTTCGGTTTTATTCAGCATTTCCTTTCCCAAGGGAGAAGCCAATGACAACACATACACCTTTGATTTTTCTATTTTGACTTGGCCTAAAGAAACAGAGAAATGATACCAGCCCTCATTGGTTTTAATCAAACTACCCAAAGAAACCTTATCTGAAGGAGTGTCTGGTTTAAGTTTCACTAGAATTTCTTCCATCTTTTCATAAATGGCTAACTGCTGGGAAGCCTTGTTGATTTCCTGCTTCATCATTTCCCTTGATGTTTCATATTTGTCTCCAGCGCTGCTTTTGGTGTCTTCGGAGGCAGCAGTTTGAGCATCTGAAATTTGCTTATTCAGAATCGCCTTTTTTTGTTGGAGTTGATCAAGGCAGGCTTGGTGGATGGACTTTTTGAAGGAAATCTCAGACATAAAAAATACCTTGCTGAATGTGAATCCAACAAGGTATTAATTTATCAAAACAAACTGAATCCTAGCCTAGGGTTTTTACCTCGCTTACTAGCTTTTCAAGGGAGGCTTTGGCATCTCCGAAGAGCATCCTGTTCTTTTCGTGGAAGAAGAGCGGGTTTTGAATTCCTGCGTATCCAGGCTTCATGGATCTTTTCAAAACGATGGTATTCGTTGCATCAAGTACATCCAGGATAGGCATTCCGTAGATTGGGCTACCTGGATCATCCTTTGCAGAGGGGTTCACTACGTCATTGGCACCTACGATGATGACGACGTCCGTATCCTTCAAGGTAGAGTTGGAGTCATCCAGGTCCATGAGTTTGTCGTAGGATACATCTGCCTCTGCGAGGAGTACGTTCATGTGTCCAGGCATACGACCTGCAACCGGGTGGATGGCATATTTTACACTCACACCATTTTCTTCCAATACCTTTTCAAGCTCGTGGGCAACTTTCTGCGCCTGTGCCACGGCCATACCATAACCTGGAACCATGACTACCTGGGTAGCATAGCGCATCAGAATGGCGGCATCGTTGGCTGTGATTTCTCTGGCAACCTGGTCTCCATCTCCCTTGGCTCCTGAGGAACTGGCTCCTCCAAATCCACCGACAATTACATTCCAAAGGGATCGGTTCATGGCCTCACACATCTGAACGGTCAGAATCGTACCTGAAGCACCTACCAGGATACCACCTACCAACATTACATTGTTGTCATAGACAATACCTGCAAGGGCAGCAGCCACACCTGTAAATGCATTTAATAAGGAAATCACAACTGGCATGTCAGCACCTCCAATCGGAATTACGAAGGTAACTCCGTAGATCAATGCAATTCCCATGATGATCAACACCCAGAAGAATGGATTGGAAGGAAATACGAGTTTATAGACAATACCTGCAATGATGAGCAAGAGCAGGGTCATGTTGACGAAGGTCGGTGCAGGGATTTTTACTTTTCTGTCGTTGATCAAACCTTGAAGTTTGCCATAGGCCAATAAACTTCCTGTAAAAGCAACTGCTCCTACGAACATAGCCAAAAGGGTAGTTGCGTGAACTCCCATTCCAGCTGCGTTTTCACTCCCTGCTTCAAAGGCTGTTTGGTAGCCGTTTAATTCCATCATAGAAATGACGACGGCACAAGCTCCACCCAATCCATTGAAGATGGAGACCATCTGTGGCATGTCTGTCATGGCTACTCTTTGGGCCGCGAGAAGGCCGATTCCCGCTCCGACAGCAAGTCCAATCAGGATAAACAGGTAGTTGTTGTCTCCCTTTTCAAGAGGAAGAATCAGGGTAACAATGATACCAATACCCATACCTACTGCGGCAAGGATATTTCCTCCACGTGCAGTTTTGGGGGTACTGAGTCGTTTCAGGCCGAGGATAAACAAGATCACCCCAACCAAATATCCGAGATCTACTAGTGGTTTTAAGTCCATGTGTATTCTTTAATTTGAATTGGGTTATTTTTTCTTGAACATTTCCAGCATGCGATTGGTAACCGCGTGCCCTCCAACGACGTTGATGGTTCCCAGGATTATTCCAAGGGTTCCTAGCCCAAGAGCCAGGTAATCGGTAGACTCAGCTTGTCTGATAAGCAGAATCGCTCCAATAATTACTACTCCACTGATGGCGTTTGCACCGGACATCAAAGGTGTGTGAAGAACAGTTGGGACATTGGCAATCAATTCGAATCCCAGGTATATAGCCAAGACCAGGACATAAATCATGGTCAGGTTTTCTGTAAAAAAAGAAACTAAGGCTTCCATTTATTTATTTTTTCGATTTCAGTTGAAGAATTATTCAGCAGTTGACATAGCAGGAAGGGCTTTTCCGATATGAGTGCCACCGACAATCTCATTTTCAGGATCTACCTTTTCCATTCCGTTTCCGAAAACATACTTGATGAAATTGAAGTAGTTGTTTGCGAGCAATGTACTTGCATCGCGTTGCATTTCACCTGGAAGGTTGGAATTTCCAATGATGGTGACACCATGCTTTTCAACAACTTTGTCATTTTCGGTCAGTTCACAATTGCCGCCTGTTGCAGCAGCCAGGTCAATGATAACGGAACCGCTTTTCATGCCCTCTACTGTTTCTGCTTTGATCAGAATAGGAGCTTTACGGCCTGGAATGTTAGCAGTTGTAATGATCACATCTGCTTTGAGAGCCTTCTCATGAATGAGTTGGGCCTGCTTTTGGCGGTATTCTTCGGTTTGCTGGACGGCATAGCCACCTGCAGATTTGTCCTCAGTAGCACCTTCCACCTCAACGAATTTCGCTCCAAGCGATTGAACTTCTTCCTTTACTGCAGAGCGAACATCGAATGCTTCGACTGTAGCTCCCAGTCTTCTGGAAGTGGCAATTGCTTGTAGACCCGCTACCCCTGCGCCTAACACCAACATTTTTGCTGGAGGAATGGTACCTGCAGCAGTCATTAGCATAGGGAAATAGGAAGGAAGATAATTGGCAGCTGTTAATACAGCTTTGTAGCCAGCTAGTGAGGCCATAGAAGACAGAATGTCCATGGACTGTGCAATACTGGTTCGTGGAATGTTGTCCATGCTAAAGGCACTTACGCCTTTGGATTCCAAGGTGTTGGAAATATCAGGATTAGCCCTGGGGCTAAACTGCGCCAGTACATGGGCGCCCTCCTTCATTTCAGCCATCTCTTGGTCAGATGGTGGTGTGATACTCAGGACGAGATCAGAATTCTTCAACAAGTCGCTTCGGTCGGTAATTTTGGCTCCCGCAGCTTCATAATCGGCATCATAAAAAAAGGAGGCCTCTCCAGCCCCTTTCTCAACAATGACCTCGAAACCAGCTCCTGCCATTTTTTTTACCACAGCAGGGACCATTACCACACGCTTGTCCTGGGCTTCTTTTAGAATGCCTGCAATCATGTTCATAGGTAGTTAGGAATGTCTCAATGTCAATTTAGAAAGTAAATACCACAATCCAATAAGCCGTAAGTTCTGATTTTCTGCAAATTAAAGAAATTAAGATGGTTTATTGTCTATTTTACACAAAAGAATTTATCATAAAAAAAGTCCCGAGCCATGCCCAGGACTTCATGTTTGATAAAAATATGCTGTTTACATTATCTATAAAGGATTTTCTCCCTCCAGGAAATTTTTTCTCCTTTCAGTTGGATGATATAAATTCCTTTATTGATGCGTTCGGGGAAGGTCATTTTGTGGGGCAGTTGCTTTACCTTCTCTTTCAATAATACCCTTCCATCCAAGTCCATTAGGAATAGGGTCATCTCTTCTGAAGCTCTTTTTCCTTTTATGAATATGGTACCTGAGGTTGGATTAGGGTACGCAGCGAAAGAATATTTTTCCCTGTTTTCCTCAAGTGAGGTTGAGACTGAATCCAAGCCTCGTACCTGAACCTGTGCATATGCCGTATCTGTACCACATGGATTATAAAGTATCTGGGTAATGGTATAGTCTCCATTGGTGGTGTAGCTGTAGGTAAATGAAGAGTCTGATACCACTATTTCTCCATTTCCCATCAGATAAACTAAGCTGTCTGCTCCAATAGAACTGTCCCGAACCTGGATGTTAGCCGTAATTGAATCCAGATAATCAATTTCAAATCCTGCTGCAAATTCATATTCACTGCTTTGAATTTCTACTACTCCCAGAGAGATGTTACAAGCAAAGGAGTCCTCCACAAATATTTCATATGTGCCAATTGGGAGTTCATTACCCTTAAATATTTCCAAAGAATCGTTTTGTGCAATCAGGGTGTAAGGAGCCATTCCTCCACGGATATCGACTTTTACTTCTCCATCTGAGGAAAGGTCGCAGGTCGCATCCAGGGTATCAAGAATAATAGCTTCGATGGGTTCTGGCTCGAATATGGCCACAGTTTCTCTCAAGATACAACCCAGACTATCCGAAAGGCTGATTTCATAGAGTCCTGCCTTCAAGTCCGTTCTTAGTTGGCTACTATCTCCATTTTCCCAGGCATAAGTGTAGGGACCAACTCCGCCAAATCCTGAAACCTGTATGCTACCGCTGCTATCTCCATGGCAATAGATATCTTCGATCTCACTTATGACTCCAAGTGAGTCATTTTGTGTAAGCACGATATTTTCCAGGCTGGTTTGGCAACCGTTCAAGTCAAATATGGTAACATGGTAAATTCCGGCTTCAATTTCTGTCAGATTTTGTTCCCCTGTTGGAACGTTCCAATCAAACCCATAAGGTGCTGTTCCTTTTTCGACATTCAAGCTGATAGAACCTGTGCTTGTTCCGAAGCAATCTACATGTTCAATCGAGGCTACGGATGCAGTTATCCTTGGAGCTACTGAAAAATGAAGGGTATCCCGTCTTTCAAGTCCAAGGGAATCAGTTATAGTCAAAGTAAGCATAGAGTCGATGATGCTGATGTTGTTTACACTTTCGATGACGATAAATTCCTGAGATGAGCCCTGGCTCCATTGGTAAGAGCCTAGGTTTTGACCCACTCTTAATGTATCTCCTTCACAGAAAAATCTGTTTTGACCCAGTTCAAATTGGGGCGGCGTACCGATGGTAAAATCGTCCATGGCGATGCCTCGATATTGATTGGCAGAATTTGACGCAAATGCAAGACGGAATCGGACGTGGTCTTCTCCTAAGAGGATGGCAGGGAGCTTGGTAAATACCTTTTTCCAGCCTTCAGATCCCTTACCTGATTGTGGGGTTCCATTCCAGCCCTGACCTACTCCACCTGGCAAAGTTGGTATAAAGTCATCATTGAACCATGTAACTGGACCATAACTTCCGACTTGTATCCAACTCTGTCCACCATCTATGGAAGCTGTCAAAGATGCGCCATCCCAGATGTCTTCCGTTTCCCACCAGAGTTGGAAACTAACCCATGTCTCTGAATTTACATTGGCAAGGTTGAAGCAAGGGCTTTCTACCCATGAGCTTTCAAAAGCATTGTATTTTCCTGTTAGGTTGGTTCCCCATGCTTTGATTCCGGATACAGCTCCCATGATGACACTGTCGGCAGGAGTTCCCCATTCCCATGAACTATTTGTCCCACCTGATGTCCATCCGTGATTAGCTGATTCAAAATCTTCTTGAAATGGAAAATCGTTAATTTCTCTTAGATGGATAATGTTTTGGTGTATGCTGTCATTGGCGGTATTCCCGTCCGAAGGACTGCTCACGACCACGCTAATTTCATATTCTCCAGGTGTGGAAAAATCAAAAGCTTGAGAAAAGGTATGTACCAATGAATCTCCAGGCTGGAGGCTTTGAAATTCATTGTCCATAAGAATGAGGTTGCCATTTACAAAGAGCTTGGCTACATAGGAATTGGCGGCTTGCTGGCCTTGATTTTTAATAGATACCGAAATAGTTTCCTGATCCAGTCCACAATTTTGGCTTTCAGGGCCTATGATGGTCATGGGTCTTAGGTCTTCCGGAGGAATCTGATATGGGGTGTAGGTATAATAATGGTTGTCCAGGAAATGAAAACCTACCTGCTCAAGGGAAATGTTGTTTCCAGACATCACAGCAGTTTGACTATTCTTTTGTACCCCTACTGTTGAGCTAATGGAAGCGGCTGTTACAGGACTAGAATACTGGTCTACCATGTAGATTCTATTGGTACCTTCTTCGAGTACAATGGCAATGTTTGCAAAACTGGAGGGGCCCCATTGGTAAGATGACCACTTTAGCCAGAACTGTCTGTTTGGAGCTGTTCCAAAGGTTTTGCTGATTACTTTGTCATTGGTGAGGACAGGAGGGTTTTGTGCAAATTCTTCCCAGAAAGCCGCAATGCTATAATCGGGAAGTGTGCTGGTAGGTAAGGCTTCGTTGTTGCCTGGCAGTGAAGTATTAGAAGCAGTAAATGCCATGATTCCATTGGCACTTACCCTTGCAGAGACAAAACTCTGGCCATAGAAGTCAAAAGAAAAGGGGAGGGATATGACATTCGACCATTGATTGGTGATGAATCCTCCGGGCATGATGGTCGCCCATCCGGAAGTGTCGTCATCCATTTGGGTGTTGAGGCCACCTGGATTTCCAGCTTGTGCTGAATAACTTGTCTCATAGGAAATTTGCGCGAGGCTAATAGCCAGGAGACCCAAGAATAATAAGCTTAGTGTAAAGAGCCTTCTCATGGAAAATGATTTTATTTATACCAAAAATCGAAATATTCAATTTTTCAACAAAATCACTTTCTCATAAAGTCTTGCATAAAAAATCGGAATGTCTTTCGACATCCCGATCTGTATTTTTAGAGTTTGAAGGTATTTTGATGAAGATTAGAGGCTAGAAGTTTCCTTCCAGGTCAATTCCTGTGGCCAATCTTTCAATGGCTTCGATGTAAGCAGCCAGTCTCATGGTACATCCGTGTTTTTCTCTTTTGTCCCATACCCTGTCAAATGCATCAGACATGATAGGAGCAGCTTTTTCACGAATTTCTTCTTCGGAATAGTAGTGTCCTCTTCTATTTTGTACCCATTCGAAGTAAGAAACGGTTACCCCGCCTGCATTGGCAAGGATATCAGGGATAATCAAAATGCCTTTTTCCTGGATGATGCTGTCCGCCTCAGAAGAGATCGGTCCATTTGCCCCTTCGACTATGAGCTTGGCTTTTACATCATTGGCGTTGGAAGGATTGATTACGTTCTCAATCGCAGCCGGGATGAGGATGTCGAGGTCCATGGTCAACAGTTCTGCATTGGTGATAGAGCTTGCATTGCTGTATCCTGCCAATGATCCGTTACCCTTTACATAGCGTACCAATTCCCTTACATTCAGGCCTTCATCAGAATAAACCCCTCCTGTGTGGTCAGATACAGCTACAACTTTTACTCCTTGGTCCTGGAGCAATTTTGCAGCCCAACTACCTACATTACCAAATCCTTGTACTGCAACGCGGAGTTCGCTCGGCTTCCATCCCAATCGCTCGATGGCTTTCATGGTGGTAAGCATGACGCCCCAGCCTGTCGCAGGGACACGGCCTTTAGATCCTCCCAAGTGCAGGGGTTTCCCGGTTACTACGCCAGGTGTATATCCGAAGATCCTGGAATACTCGTGGAAGATCCATGCCATTACGCGGTTGTTGGTTCCCATATCGGGAGCCGGAATGTCGGAGTCTTCACCAAAGACATCTTTCAATGCTCGGGTATATGCCCTTGTGATACGTTCAAGTTCATCTTCGCTCCTGACTTTTGGGTTCAGTGTGATTCCCCCTTTCGCACCGCCATAAGGTAAGCCTACCAAGGCACACTTAAAGGTCATCCAACCTGCTAGTGCTTTTACCTCGTCCAGGTCCACAAAAGGGGCGAATCTGATCCCTCCTTTTGAAGGCCCCATGACGGTAGAATGGATTACACGGTAACCCTCGAAAACGCGGGTTGTTCCGTCGTCAAGTTTCACGGGAAGATTAACAATCATGGTTCTTTCAGGAGCACTAAGTACATCCCTAAACCTTTGGTCCAAGTTGATAATGTCAGCTGCAGCATGGAAGCGAGCCAGCATCGATTCAAATGGAGAATGCTTTTGGTCTTTGGAAGACATCGGTGTCTTAACTTCTGCCATGTGGTCTTTATGATTTTTTTAATTCTAACTTTCCTAACAATGACCCCATCGCGAATGTAAGTAAGCCTCAGCAGTTTTCAAACGCTGAAAATCAATTAATTAAACTTGAAAAAACTGATGGGGTTTTATTGAAAATATTGCAAAATTATAAGCATGTTACGTATAAATATATAACCGGCAATGAGATCAGCATGCCATCAAAACGGTCTAACATCCCTCCATGACCCGGCAGAATCTTTCCCGAATCTTTCAACTTTACGCTTCGCTTAAACATTGACTCCACCAAATCTCCCAACTGGCTGAATATTGAGATGATAAGGGAAATTATTGTCCATGAAAATTCCTGAGGAAAAAAGTAGTCCATCAGCAATCCCATTCCAATACAAAAAATAACTCCTCCAATGGAGCCTTCCCAAGTTTTTTTGGGGCTAACTCTTGGGAAAAGGGGGTGTTTGCCCATGATTCTGCCAAATGTATAGGCCATTACATCCAAAGTCCAGGTCAAGTAGAGTGTGCCTATGGGTATAGCAAAATTGTAGCTTTCGATTCCTTTCGGTACAGATATTTTATAAAATAAAAATAAGGGCAAAACCACATAAACGTAACCCAAAATAATAGTACCTAAAGTTTCTACGGGTCTTTCTTCTTCCTTGTTGAATAAAGCTACAATTGCCAATACTGGGAGTAGGGATAAAATGATGGTTTGGTAACTTTGGGAAGTTATTTCCAAACCTCCAACCTTAAATAAATCCAGCAGTAGTAGAATCCAAACTGACATGCCTCCAACCAGCGCTGTCCAGAGGTATCTACCCTTTTCTATCAGCATACCTTTCATGAACTCCCAAAAACTAACAAGGGAGACAATGACGCAGAATAACCAAATTCCAAAAGGAGACAGTACAATGGCAGGGATTGCGATGGATACCGCGACTACACCGGTAATGGCACGGGTTAGTAACTCATTCTTCTTTTTCATGAGTGTTTGTCCTGGTTGAGATCAGGTGGAACAAGTATAGGGAGGCAGCAGAAAATGCAATTGCCAGAATGGTAAGATACCAAGGTAGATTCATACTTTCTGTCTTTTCTAAAACCCAATTATTTTGTTTGAGGGAATAATAGGCTCCTAGTAAGCTGACAGCGTTGAATACGAAGTGCCCAATCATGGATGGGTAAATGCTCTTACTCCTCCAAAACATCCAGCCGAGCATTGCGCCGAGGGCAAGCCTCCCAAAAAATCCATGAAATTGGAGATGGATAAAGCTGAAAATAAATGCTCCTATGGCAATTCCAATTGCTGGTCCTGCAAGCCTGACGAGTTGCTGTTGTAAAAAGGACCTGAAGAAAAGCTCTTCACATACAGCAGGTAGTACGGCCATGACAAAAATAATTGGAATCAAACCTAGAGGACTTTCGACCTTCAGCAAGGCCATGATCAGTTTTCTGCTCCTTAGTTCGACTTGCTGTGCGGAGCTTTCCCATTCAGAAAATATTTCAGGCAGGTAGGTCTGCTCAGGATTAAAATTCAGGACCTGCCCCCATACAATAGCTCCAAGCATGGCCATGGCTGCCAAAAGGTAAGCATTCACATTTGAAGTAGACTTAAATCCCTTTTCTTGAAGACTCAAACCCAACAAATTCATCAGGAGCCAACTGCTTATCCCATAAGAAAAAACCATATGCATGCCCTGGTAGACGAAGAAAAATAATTTGGAGTGCGGACTTGCATCCAGGTTTCCAGCGAGAATTTCTTTTTGAGTGGCCAGGTCAAGCTCCAGAAATGAAGCCAGCGTCTGACCAAAAAGCCCTACCAGGAAAATTCCTGCCAACAGATAGACAAAAAATCCCAGCACGATGGCAAAGAGGGGATTTTGGTCTGCCCTATCAGAAAATATGTCATATAGCTTCAAAATCCGTTGTTTTTTATGGGTCCGAAGGCGAAGTTAAGGTCTTTGAGATCCAAACTAAGAACTTTTTAAAAAGAATTTTGTCAATCATTTATGGAAAATTGTATTCCTTTTAATCTCCTACATATAATAGACGGAGATTTATTTGTAATTTTGATCTGATCATGGAGTATTTTTTTCCTGATTAACTCATTTAAGTATTGGATAAAACAGACCTGGGTTTGGTTAAGATTGCGGACATAGAATTGGGAGAGTATCCTTTGCTGCTGGCACCTATGGAGGATGTCAGTGATCCTCCTTTCAGGGTATTGTGTAAGGAATTCGGTGCTGATGTAGTTTATACAGAATTTATCAGCTCTGAAGGTTTGATTCGTTTGGCAGATAAAAGCGTTCAGAAATTGGACATTTATGATGCCGAACGTCCAGTTGGGATACAGATTTTTGGTCATGACTTGGATTCCATGCGCATGACTGCAAGGATTGTAGAGGAGGCAGAGCCGGAGATACTGGATATCAACTACGGTTGCCCGGTCAAAAAGGTAACTTGTAAGGGTGCTGGTGCAGGAATTTTGCGTGATATCGACAAGATGGAGCGTCTGACCAGAGAGATTGTGAATGCAACTCATCTACCTGTTACAGTAAAAACAAGATTGGGCTGGGATGACCATACCATAAAGATCCAGGAAGTTGCCCTCAGGTTACAAGATACGGGCATCAAAGCTCTTTCTATACATGGAAGAACCCGAAAGCAGATGTACAAGGGTTTTGCCAATTGGGACTACATACAAGAGGTGGCGGCACATCCGGATATTGAAATACCTATTTTTGGAAATGGGGATGTCGATTCTCCTGAAAAGGCTGCAGAAATGCGCGAAAAATATCCCGATGTTTCAGGCATTATGATTGGAAGGGGTTCAATCGGGAATCCATGGATCTTTCAACAAATCAAGCATTACCTTGAGACTGGTGAGAAATTGCCTCTCCCAAGCATAAAAGAAATCGTTGAGGTCTGTAGGAGACATTTGTTGATGTCAGTAGACTGGAAGACGGAAATTGGGGCCATTCGCGAAATGCGAAGACACTATACCGCCTATTTCAAAGGCCTTCCTCATTTCAAAGAAATGAGATTGAAACTTGTTACTTCGGATGATTTAAGCGAAATTCTCGATACGCTTGACTACATCGAAGAAAATTATAAAAGGCCTGAATTGCTTGGTGAGAAGCCAGTAATCACAAGGAAAAAGAAAACTCTTCCCAAACTTAAAACAGTTCGGAACAAAGAAGAGATAAAAAATAAATTGAAGTTGGAGGAAAAAAATCTGGGCATTAAAAGTAATGCAAAGCCGCCAGTGGTATGTTAGGTATTGGTGGCTAATGTAAAAAAATGCCTTATTTTTGATAGATTTCTTTCCGACTTCGCTAAATAACAGTTCATCTGCTATCATTGTAGTCAGATTTTAGTTAAATTTCGATCACTTTCGTTCGACGTAAGAATTCTACACTAATCTTATCATTATGAGACGGCATTTTTTGATTCTCGTTCTCCTAATAGGTGCATGCTTCATAGCTAAAGCCCAGGAAGAATTTGATGTTACCAAACATATTGCTGACACCAAGGCTTTCACCTTTGATGACAACAAGAATACTGTACAGGGATACCTTTCTGTACAACTCACTGAAAAAACCAAATGTTGTGGCAAAGACCGCATCTACCTGGAAGTAAAGATTGATCCTTCTGGGAATGTCCTTCATGCTAAAGCGATTACTGGTACCAATGAGTGTATCAGAAGATCTGCTGAAGACATTGTAAAAAATGTTAAATGGGATGCCGCCGAATTTAGAGGCCCTACCTCTAAGTATTTGGAAATTCGTCCAGACATTGAGTGTACCGACTCAAGGGATAATTCTTACACCAAAATCGAAACATTCAACAACGACCTACTGGATTCTGACGGAAACCCACGCAGAGAGGGCAGCGCGCCAGTAGTGAAAAAGGAAGAGCCTAAAGTAACCACTCCTGTAGTGAAGGCTGAACCGGTGAAAAAAGACCCTGTCAAGGAGACCAAAGTTGAGGAGAAGAAAGAAACTTCAATCAAGGAGGTTGCCACAAAAGCCAAGGATGACATGAAAGAGGTTGTCGCTACCAATGACGATAAAATGACCAGCGACAGCGATGAGGAGAAGCCTGCAAATGCAGATGAGTCTGTAGAAAAAGAAACCAAGGATGCTACCCGTCAAGCTCAAGAAGAGGAGGTAATTGCCCTTCGTGAGCAGTTGGCTGAAATGAGACGAAAAGAAATTGCCAAGCGTAGAAAGCAAGCTGCAATTGCGAAGAAAAAGGCCGCTTACGAAGAGCGCAAAAGACGAGCTCGTGAGAAGAAGGAAGAGAATAGTTTTGCTAATAATAGCTCCAGCCTTTATGACGAAGATCCATATGCAGATAATGGCGATGGTACTGGTGAAGGGTTTGGTAGCCTGAATGGAGAAGTTCCAAAAGATGAAGCCATCGAAGAAGAAATCGCAAGATTGAAGGAGCAGATTGCAGAGCTGAATGCTGCCAATGAAGAAAGAGATGCTGCAGTAAGGGCCAGCCTGGAAGAAGCAAAAACTACCAATCAGGAAATTCTAAGAATTGAAGAAGAGATTGTAGCCAAAGAAGAAGAAAAAGAGCGTTATCGCGAGGATCAGGAGCTTGCCAAGCTGGAGGAAGAAAAAGCACAAGCTGAAGAAGCTCGCCGCGCAGAGGAAGAGGCTTACGCCAGGATGATGGAAGAAATCAAGCGCCTTCAGGAAGAAGCTGATGCCAAGATCGCAGAGCTGGAAGCCAAGAAGAAGGAAGTTGATAAGATGGCCAAGCTGAAGATTGCGAGAGAGCAAGAGATTGCTTTAACCAGGTCTTTAAGAGATAAAGAGGCTCAAGCTAGGCTAGCTCAGGTTAGGTTCAACTTGCAATCACAAGGAACGCCAGTTGCCAGAATCGGAGATGAAGCCTCCGCCAATGAAAACTTGATGGATTTGCTTCCTGACTTGACTACTGAGGTTGATAGCGAGAAATTGGCTAAGTTGATCCAGACCATCTCTGCCATGCAAGGTGAGATCGATCGCTTAAGAGGCCTTATCTCTTCTATGGAATCAGGAGGTACTACTCCTAAGAACGGCACAGCTCCAAGTCGCATCGCCGGCGTAACAAGAAATAATCCTCCTGCAAAAACTAAAAAAGGTGGATTCAAAAATGCTGCTGAAACTGATGACTGGAAAGGATTTGATTACAAGCAGCCAGGACTGGAAGATTCTCCTATCTATACATCTGTGAACAATGAACAACCACCTACAAATGGTAGCACCCCACAGAAGAATCCTACCGTAAAGAATACAGGAGAAGATACCAAGACCGGAAATCACGAAAACAGCACTGGACCTAAGTTCCAGCCTCGTGAGTACGTAGGTGGAAAATCTGCCATGAAGGATTTGATCAAGAGCAAACTGAAGGATGGAGGCGTTTGTGGCCTTGCTCAGTCAGTATTTTCCGTTACCTTGAACTCTTCAGGAAGGGTAATCAGGTCTGAAGTTCTAGCTGCAAACTCTCCCAAGGTGAAAGTTGAGCTTGAGCCAGTAATCAAAGGACTTAAGTTTAATGAAGTAAGCACCAGAATTCCACAGACTATTTACTTGGAATTTAAAGCTGAAATCCTTTGTGAAGGTGCTGAGAAAGTTAACCTGAAAGAAGTTCAGGATATCATCAAGAAATAATTCCCCTCATTAATGATAATTCAAGGCCGACGATTTTCGTCGGCCTTTTTTTATGATCTACCAAAGGCTATCCACATATCCACATTGTCCATTGTTGATAACAAATTCTGAAGGTGGATAGCTAATGCCTCATCTGAGTTATCTTTGTAGTCCTCTCAAAATTTTCCGGTATGGTCCGGAAACACTAAATCTTATTAAGCCTCATGAACGCTACTTTCAAGGTAGACCCTCGCCTGGCCTCCCTCCTAGGGGAGAATTATCGCTCCACCGAGCTGGCCATCAAGGAACTCGTTGACAACGCTTTCGATGCTGATGCAGAGAATGTCTGGGTTGAATTACCTTCTCCGCTATCCACAGAGCCCCTCATCATCAAAGATGATGGAACGGGCATGACTGAAAGCGAGATCAGGAATGAATACCTCAACATCGCTTCAAGCAGGGTTTCCAGAAAGGGGGAGCGTACCCGTCTTAAGAATCGTTTGGTAAAGGGAAGGAAAGGGATCGGAAAGTTCGCAGGGCTTATGGTCGCTTCCTTGATGGAAGTTTCATCTGACTGCCGTGGGAAGCAAACTATCCTTAGCATTTGGAGGGATGAACTCATGAAGGCTAAGCAAGATTTGGAACAAGTTTCCCTTCCCATCAGAGTAAAGGAGGTGGCTAAGGAATCCCATGGTACCACCATTTCTTTAATGGGCATCAATCAAAATTTTACCTTCCCAAATCCAAACAGGCTAAAAAGGCTTTTGGTGTTGGAATATGGGAGACAAACTGATTTTCACATTTATGTAAATGGAGAGTTGGTTGATTTAACGGACATTCCTGGAGAGACTTTTGAAGAGGCGTTCGCATTGAGCAATGGAGAACTTGCTACCTTGAGGTTTACCATTGCCCATCATAAGCACAGCTTGAAGCAGTCAGGAATTGCATTCAGGGTGGGAGGAAAAATCGTAGGCAGCCCTAAATATTTTGGGATGGATGAGGAAGAGAGGTTTCCAGCGAGAATGCTGAAGCGCCTTTATGGGGAGATTGAAGCCAACAGCCTTGAAAAAGATGTAACGGCTGACTGGGGTTCGGTTATTGATAATAGCCTGCTTTTAAATGAGATCAAACTGAAAATCAGGCCTGCACTTGTGAAGGCATTTGATAAAATCTTCCAGGCCGAGATGGAAATGGCCAAGGCAAGATTAAGAAAGAGGATGAATGGAAGTATTTCTCATTTACCCGAGTCCAAAAAGGGATTAGCCAACAATGTTCTGGATAAGGTATTGAGAAAGTTTTACGGAGAAAGCGAAAGTCGAATGGCATCTGTCGTTTCCTTGATTTTAGAAGCCGTAGAGCAAAATTCAAACCCCATGTTGACCCTGGATCTGAATCTCGAAAGGAGGGAAGCCTATGCTGAGTTTGGTTTACAGGACGTCGCCATGATTGCCCAGCAGTCCAGCCGTAGGCTGATGATTCTTGAGCAATTATCAGAGGTATTGCTTTCGGCAGATACTCCTCCTGAGAAAATCAGGGAAGCAATTTCTACGAACCTTTGGCTTTTGGGAAGCAACTATACGCTTGTATCTACCAACAACCAATTGGTTGAAGTAGCCAGGATGTATGTAGGCCATAAATGGAACAATGGTCATGCACATGAAGCTCCTAACTTGCTCTTACTTCAGGACTTTAACAAAGGATTCCTTGTCCTCGACTTAAAGCCTGCAGACCATACCGTAGAACTCCTTGACCGAAGGAAAGCCAAAGAATACCAATCTGACCTGAAGGTCTACCTACCTGGAAGGGACATTGAAGTTATTGTGATTGGTGGAGCCTTGTCGCCCAATCTTGTAGGGCAGAAGGCCAATGCCAGTATAAAGTTCCTGTCTTATAAGGGAATGATTACCGATGCTAAGGTTCAGCTAAACTGGTTAGCAGGAGAGTTACAAAGACGATAGCATAGGGTACTAATACCCAAAGAAAGGACAATGAAAATTCTCTTTATTCTTCTCGCTTTTGGTGCACTTACCCTAGGAGTTATATTGGCGAAGGACTATCTGAGCAACAAAAATTTTAAAAAGGAAGACCTCAGTTGGAGAAATGGTAAACTCTCTTCAAATCCACGCTTCAGCAAGGATGAGGACGGGATTATTGTGAGTGTGAAGCTAAGACTTGAGAATGAGTCCAAGCCCTTGGTCATTCCCGGTAAACTTCTTAGAACATTGGATTTTGGTCTAGACAGACTTTCCGAAGGTGATGAGATTAGCTTTGCAGTTGTTGAAAAGGAATCTTATAAACCTGTAAAAAGCCTCTATTCCCTTGAAGATAAAAACGGCTCGATCCTTAATTTGGATCAAGCCACTCATTTTTATGAAAAAAACAATTACGTCTTTTTATTGCTCGCTACTTTTGCTTTTGGAGTTGGGGCTACACTGATTTTTTATTCAAATAAAGTGTAGGTGAAAAATTAAACTCTCCTACTGTCCATTTGCCACTCCCACCATTATCTTTTCAAGTTTTCTTCTCATTTGACCTGCAGAGCAAGCATAATTATTTGAGATGACTACAAATATCAGATCTTTGCCACTTTTGGCCTTCACAAAACCTGCGTAAGACCTCACACCTGAAATGTAACCACTCTTGGCTCTTAGCCTTCCTTCTGCGGGGGTACCTCTGAGCATGGATTTCAAAGAACCTGATTTTCCAGCTACTGGTAGGGAGGCTTCTAAGTCCATGTAGTATGAAGATTTTCTGGCTTTGTACATGATACTGGCAAGCTGGAAGCTTGTTAGGGAGTTGTTGGGTGATAGACCTGCACCATCGCGTAGGTACATCCCTTTCACATCGACTCCTTTGTTTTTCCAGTAATCTGAAATGGCCTCCATCGCCTCATCGGTGCTTCCTTCATAGCCGAGTTTTACTGCCAATCTTTTTGCGAGCGACTCCGCATAGACATTGATGCTCTTCATGTTGGTTGCTTTGACGATTTTTCTGAGTGGGACAGAATAATAGGTATAGAAAATCTTTCTGTTTTTAGCGATTTTTTCGCCTCTCATGCGCATGACTCGGTCGGTGGTTACCAAGCCATTTAACTTAACTCCACAGCCATTTAACTCTTCATAAAGTCTCCAGGCACAATAGAAGGCAGGATCTGAAATGGAACCTTTTATTGAGAAAGAAGATGGACCAAGCGGAATGGTTCCACGAAGAAACCTTGCGCTGGTATAGGGGGCGCCAAAAATATAGCCATTGTCTCCACTGCCAGCCCTTCCGGTTGTGATCTCATTGATGAAGTTGAGGTCTAACATGGCTGGAACCGTTCTTAGAACTTCAGTTGCAGCCCCTACGGATTTTCCTGGTCTGAGATCTAGCCTGTAATAGTTTTCATGGATATTCAGTCCAGACGAACCAGCTCCATAATAATTTCCCATGTCTTCCCATGGCCATTTACTCGGAGTCATTTGGGAGGAGAATATCCCTGCATCTCCAATAATATTTCCCTTAATTTCTTTAATCCCTGCTTCCTGAATATTCTGACTCCAGTTGGCGAGCATGGCATCCAGATCTCGGTTTATGCCCATGCGATCACTTCCCAAAGTAGGATCACCATCTCCGATGATATAAAGGTCTCCTGAGAGGATTCCATCGGCGTCGAGATTTCCTGTATATGCCAACTTGGTTTCAAATCGAAAATTGGGTCCTAGGACCGCTAGTGCTGTGATGGTTGTCAACATCTTCATGGTTGATGCTGTTGCAACGGCTTTTTTATGGTTGTGTAGCAATAAAGGATTTCCGCTTGCAGCATCAAGAACAGTCAGGCTCCATGTTGCAGGTTCCATCGCAGGATCTGAATCCAGGGTTTTGACTGCTTTGACTAGTTCAGGTAACTGTTGGGCTTGCAGCATTGGAGGAATAAAAAAGAATAGAATAAGGAGTAGCTTATGAGTTAAGAGGGTATCCTGCTTCATAGAATAGAGAATCAGTGTTCATATTGATATAAGTAAATATCCACCTAATTTATCAAGATTCCCACCCTCCTTTTGTCAATTGAGGATATAATTATGACAGTTTTGATAGTTAATCTTCTGAATTGTCGATATTTCTATTTAGCCTAAATCTGCTACGGCTATTTTTTAATAGGTGCTGCATTTTATATTTCTTTATTTTAATAATTCATTTTCGGCAAATTGTTTTCCTTTGCCATAATAAGGATTAATTAAATTTTTTCAAATCAGGGATAGTTGAAAATATAAGGCTCTAAATGTTTGACTGTTAGGGTTTTGTTTTATCATTATCAAGCCGGGTTTTTACCGCTGGTACATTTACTTGATTTAGAATGTAGGTATAAATACCCTAGTTAAATTCTATGGAATAATGCTTCTTGAGTATATATATTTTGATGTATTATAAAATTAATTTGAATGTAGTATGTGGATCTCGCATAATTAACTCAAGTTGCTGCTTTAAGGCATTCAAAGGGTAAATTAAGAAAATGATTAAGGCATTTGGTGAGGAGTCTGAATAAAGTGCCAAACAACAGAAATGCCTATCCCCAAGGCATTTGATAAATAAAGCTTGATGATCCTTCATTTGCATATCCCATGTCAAAGTGAGGTCTCTGCTCAACAATAAAACATAAGCAACTCCAAGAAAACAGCCAGAAATTTTTCCAAGACAATTTATGTCCCAATAAAATCCCTTATGAAAAACTACTTAATTACCATTGTAGGTGTTACCCTTTTCCTTTTTGGGTTTCAGGCCTGCGTAAATTCCTCTAAAACAGCAAAAAAACCTGCTGAAGTCAACAGAGCTACTGTTTTCAAAGCAGTAGAAATGCCTTCAACACTTGCGAATGGAGATGCTTTCCCTACAGATTCTACGATTATTGATGAATGGGTAGGGAAGAGAACCGTTGAAAATGGAGTTGAGACCAATCCTGATGTAATTGGTCATGCGTGGGGCCTTTGGAAAGCATTGACCGATTATACCGATCAGACATTCGACGGGAGAAAACTAAGACGCTATGAAACCTGGTACACCCCTCAAGATGTCATGCGTGCTGCTCAGCAGAATGTAGGACTAGAAGGGCTTAGCAGAACTGATGGGCCCTTGCAGTTTCGTAAAAAATTCAAGTTTGGCCATGAGAAAGAGCTTGATCCAGTGGCTGGTGATATTTCGGGTAAGGTAAAATACAATCCTGCGATGGCCAAGCAGACTCTAGCTGGAGATTACTTTAACCAAAGTGTACTGGAAAACAAGATCGAGGATGGGAAAATTAATAGTTTGTCCTTCCTTCCCAATGCGGTAATGCTTAAGCCAATTTACAGGGTGCTCACTGATAAAAATAAGGTCGAAGGAACTGACAACACCTATTACTTCAACATTTGGAGTGGAAAACAGGATGGTGGAAAAGACATTAAGGATTTTGCAAAAAAAATCAAGGTGACCACCGATCTGAATAATCCTGCCATTGACAATGAGACAACCTATGGCATTGATCAGTTTATCTACCACAACATGTCTGCGGCCGAGGCCTATACCTACAATCATTCTTCAAAAGAAGGTCAGGAGTTTGATGATACAGCCAAAGTTGGTGATCCAGTCATTTTGCTAGGGAGCCATGTATCTACCCGAGAGTCTCGCCGCTGGACATGGCAAACTTTCTATTGGACTCCGAATCCAGACAATCCGGTTTTTCCAAGCTCAAACAAAGTAGCAGAAATAAGAAATGGCATTTCATTTACTGCACCTGCCAAGCATTATGCCGCTTCAATTGCTTATAGCATGATGTCCCCGGCATTGCCTTTTACAGGACCTCCAGTAGATATTAAAAAGGCTGATGTAGAACCTGTCTATGGTTTAAATCCCTACATAGAAGGAACCTTTACTCCTGATGTATTCCCGGATCAGGATAAGTTTTATTCAGGAGCATACAAGAAGCAATTCTACGAAGGCAACATCACAGGAATCACTTCAAATTGTATGAGCTGCCACTCTCAAGCTTATTTCAAGAAAGGGCTTTCCATTCCCGTGGCGGTAAAGAATTTCCTTTCTGACCAATACGTAAATCGCAATGCTCCATGGTTCGAAAGTTCGATCCAACTGGATTTTGCATGGAGCCTTTTCCCAGGTTTTGAACCCAAGCCTTCACAGGTAACCAAGCCTTGATTTTGAAGCATACACATCTGGATTCCCTAGAAAGTGTGGAATTCCTCATTGTGCTATTTTTCCTTTTCACCAGCTGTCTGCTTTTCTAATGTTATTCTAGTCATATCATAAACTAACCCACTAATGACACGATTGCTTTCAAACCAAAAAATCCTGATTGTAACTGTCCTCGCGTCTCTACTGATGTTTACTATGTATTCATGTAGCAAGGAGGGAAAAGAAGATTCTGTCCTTGATGATGCATTGGTTGATGTTACAGCCAAACCTACTTTGACTTTTTCTCCGAATGTTCCTGGAGATTTGCCATCTGGTGCTTCGATGGAAGATCTTGGAATTTTCGCATGGAATGAGTTCATCGCTCTCAACTGGCAGTCTTCCTGGCCTAAAGACCAGAAAAGAGACAATCCAGATAAGTCCTGGTCTCCTGCGGATGGTGATCCCTCACTAACTGTTTGGGAAACCTATATCCACAGAACAGAAATTCGCCCAGCAGATGGAAAGCGTACCAAGGATCTATCTACAGGAAAGCCTGTATATTCTTTTATCAAGGCAGATTCCATCAAGTCCAATGGTGTGGAAATGGATAACTACTTCGTAAATCTGGATGAGGATAATGAGATTGGCTCCTGTGTAGTGTTTGCTTATGATACTACTTTTGAAGTATTGTATATGGCCAAGAGCAATCTTGTAGAATACAATTATGTAAAGAAAAAGTTCCCTACTGATAAGTTGTTGAAAGAGGCTGGAAATATTATAATTAATGATACTTCGCATTCAATCCTAAAAAGCAGAACTGCTAATGGTCAGTCCTGTAGTACCAACCCTGCGGACAGTATCATCTGCCTGCCCTGTGGTGGTGCTTCAGGTCAAGGAGCCATTGAAATCAAATCAGCATGGCGCTTTTTAGATGCATCCAAGGGGGATAAGATAGAGACCTTCATTACCAGGGAAGCTGTTTATTATTTAAAAGATAAGGACGGTTTTATCTCTACTGAAAAAGGTACTTTTGGCTTGATTGGCCTTCACATTATCCACAAGACAGAAAACTATCCTGACTTCATTTTTGCATCTTGGGAGCATCAGGATGTAAGAAAGGCTGATATGAAATTTGTAGGTTTGCCACCTACAAATAAAAGAGCTAATCCGAAGGAGTTGACTCCGATAGTAGATAGAGATATTCCTGCAACTTTACAGAATGTAAACAAGACTGTACACACTGCCATCTTGGAGAAAAACAGCAAGTCAATCTGGCAATATTATGATTTGATTGGAGTGCAGGCTACCCCTATCCAATACGAAGACAGTGCTAGTGATCCCAATTACTTTATGGCAAACTATGTCATTGAGTCTGATAGCGGACTGACACGTTTTCATGGTTCATTTGCCAAGCCCTTTACTTCTCAGACAAATCTGATTTGGAAAGGTCAAGAGTATGTAATGGGTGGATGCCAGGGCTGCCACGGACAGGCCCAGGCGAAATTTGGAACTGACTTCAGCTTCTTGCTAGACTTTGGGGCTGGAAAACCCGTACCATTTCCTGATGTATACCAGAGCTATAGCATGTATAATCCCGATCCTTCGCAGATTAAGCAATTGATAGAAGCAAGCAATAAGTAATATTTCAAATGCCAGACCGCTGAACTGCTTTCCAAAGTATTTCAGCGGTATTTTTTTGCCTAATTCTTTTTTAGAATCATTAGGTACATAGGATAATTTTGAAGTCCAGCCCTATCTTCTCCATAAATAAATCTTCCATTCTGGTAGTATTTGATGGTTTCTCTATGGACTTGAAAACTGATATCGGAATAATTCATGACACTAATTCCCATGTTGTAACTGATGCTGCGGCTCACACTCTTAACTACTTTCCCATTTTTTAGGTAGGATTCATATTGATGTTCCTCGACAAAAGCTCCACCTTCGTCAGCCATATGACTGGATTTTTGTATAAGGATTTCACCATTTGCACCTTTGAACTCACTTGATTTATCCGAGGAAACAGCATCTCCTCCTTCTTCTTCGGAAGCACTGAAATCTTCCAGGTAGATGATTTCTTCTTCCAGTTTTTGCCTGGTCAAGCTGTCTACATATTGATCAATTTGCTTGATGTAGCGATTATATTTTGGATAGGACGATCGTTTTCTTTGTTCGGATATCCATATTTCGTTGAAGGCAGACAATATAAGGCTGGCAACCTCCTTGTTTTTCTCAAAATAAGCTTCGCTTTCAGGATCATGGTATACCTTGCCTTTGCCTAGCCACCTAATCAGTTCAGGAAACATCAAGTCATGCTTCATGTGCTTAAAATAGAAGCGGTCTTCCTGCTCCCCTTTTTTTATGTAGGCAAAATTCAGTTTGTGTGGATGGCCTTCAAATGTAGCTTCGATCCTTGCGCCGTCATGGTAGAAGACAATTTCCTGAATTTCATTGTGGCGATACCACACCTTGGTCTGCCCGAAGTTCCTGACTTGATAATCTCCTGGGGTATGGGCTATGGCATAGTAATGTTTCCTAATGTGCTCGATGAGCTTGGGATCAGCATTATCTTGAGAAAAAATGCTTTTTGCTCCCAGCAATAGGGTAACAAAAAGCATTATTTTGATATTTGGTAAAATGAATTTCATAAAGGGAAATGATTAGGTTCTGCCTTTATGAGACGGGAGCATTTGATTTAGCTAAACAAGAAAATTGGGCAATTACTTGAACTGTTTATTTCCTTCGAGTCTGATGTCCCAATAAGTGGAATAACCATTGATGAAATGCTGATTCAAGCTAAAGAAAGCCTTGCCATCCCTGAAATACCTGCGTTGCTTATTCATTACCTTAAAGTCTTTTCTTTCTTCATAGAATTTAAGCGCTATCCAGTAATAGGAAGCTTGGTTGACAACTTCCAGCTTGACTTTTTCTCCTTGTTCAAAATATGTGTTTGAGTAATTGTTTGTCCCACCATTTCCTTCAAAGGAAGATGAAACTGTCTTGATGACAAGACTTCCTGCTCGGTTATATCTTTCTATGGAGACCTCTCTGCTCGTCCCACTTCCATCACCCTCATCAAAATACTCGCTTATGATGGTTTTCTTTTCTTTGTTCAGGTCACTTTCGATGTTTCTACCGTATGAATCAATGCTTCGTATTTGATTTTTATTCCCCAGGTATGCTTCGTCCTTCTCAATAAATAATTCTCCCAAAATGTCATAGTAGAGCTTGAGACATCTGCTAGAGAACTGAAGATTCATGTCAAAGTACTCCTTTTCTGTGGGTTGAATGTAGTTGCCATTTTCGACGTAACGTTCCATCGTAGGAAAGGGATATGGATTGTCAAAGTGGCGGAAATAACACCTTATTTCCTGGCTTTCATTCTTGAGATAGTAGAAATTTAGTTTTTCGGCGCTTCCTTCAAAGCAGATTTCTTCTTTCGAATTGCCTTTTTCCAGTTCGATCTTGTGGATCTTTCCATCCTTCAACCAGACCTTGGTCTTTCCTAAATCCTGTAGTTCGTATTTGTCGGGATTGTTGGCGATGTCATAATAGTGCTTTCTTATAGATTCAATCAGCTCAGGATTGGCCTTGTCCTGTCCTAGTGAAAAATTAATGCTGAGAATAACCAGGAAAGCAAGGAGAGAATATTTTCTAAGTCGGGACATTAAAGTTTTTTATCGAAAGTACAGATATACGCTGCTTTTGCATATTCTAATTTGTGAAATTTCCTTCATCTAGGATTATTGAGAAAGATTTTATGGAATACTTATCTCCATTTACTCTTTACAACGAAGGCTGGATACAAACTCCCCTTTAGGTAAATAACAGCTACATGGAAAAGGGCAAAAAATCAAGGATTGGGATATTGGAATTGTTAGCGACCTTCATTTTTGTGGGGTTCATGCTAGGGCCTTATATGTGGAGAATTGCCCTTGAACCTAGAACTGAGGCTATATGTTCATTTCCTGAGGGGAAAACAGTTCGAAAATGCCACCAGCTTTCTGTTGTAACTGGTAGGGTGGAAGATTTCTTTAATCCTAAATTTATCTGTGGTACAAAAACACCACCACCAACTTTGCCTATAGAGAATAAGGAAGCTCTGGTAGAAAAACCTCTTGGAGCGATAAAAGAAATTGAGGAATTGCCTTTGCTTCTCACGGAAGAGGAAGATGAATACATTGTACATCCTGATTCTTTGGAAAATGGCTATGACCTGATAAAAAAATCCATATCAGAACCCATTAGATATCCAATCCTGGACCAGACCCCTGTTCCTATCAACATGGATGAGGTCATCAAGCAAATTAAATATCCAGAATTGGCAAAAGAAGCTGGCATACAGGGAACCTTCGCTTGTAGGGTTTTGATTGATAAAAAAGGAGGGTATCTGAGGCACATATGGATCAGTGATGTGCATGCAGTTTGGAAAAAGGAACTTGAAAACCATATTCCCAAACTTCGATTTTTACCTGCGATACAAGATGGTGTGCCTGTAAAACTGTGGGTTAATATTCCTTTGCACGTTTGTCCAATAAGATAATTCGAAAAGCCATGAAACACTCTTCTCGTTCAGCAGCCTTCGATCAGGATAGCTTTGATTTTCGGAGGAAAATCAAGGCCATTGATTATCAGTTATTGATATTCTGTCTGTTATGTTTTTCTGCTGGCCCGTATTTGTGGTGCAAATTGTTGATGGGATTATATCCAGAGCAAAGGGATGAAGCCAGGTTTGGATGCCGTCTCTTCTTGCCAGGCATTCATGATTTCATTCCGCCCTGGGAACTACCCTTAGCTGATACAAGTATTTCAACAAAAACACAGCTCACATTCCGCCTGCCCAGGCCTACCCCAGATGAAATAAAGGCAATAGAGCGAGGTGAAAATCCTGGCAGGATAAATATAGTCTTGATTGACTCAATGCTACTAATTGAAAATATAGAAATACCCGAACCGGTTGAACTTGAGGAAATGGGGGAGTTAGATGCAAATTTTGTGAGTTTTGAAGAGGAATATATCTGCGAATTAACTCCTGACGCAAGTTTTATGGGGTATTCATTTGACCAGGAACCCATTGCCATAAATATTGAGGATGTAAAAGAACAGGTTCAATTTCCTTTCAGGAGAAAAAGCAACATACCAAAGGGAACTTTAGTTGTCAGGATTTTGATTGACAAAAGGGGGAATTATAAGAAACATCAAATCTTGAAACCTCTTCATCCCATCTGTGTCAGGTCTGTCGAGAAGCATGTCCACTTGATAAGGTTTACTCCTGCGATCCAGGGAGGAAGGCCAATAGAGACCTGGATAATTGTCCCTTTTCACTTTAGTGAGTTGGATTGATTTTTTTGATAAAGGGTCAGAAAACTGATAGATAAATTTGTGGAAAATGAATACTACTTTCCTCTTATAAGTGAATACAATGTTTGCGTTAAGTCCTGGTTATTAGGGGATTGATATGTAAATATCAGATTTTCCTGATTACACCACCCTGTCAGGGTTATAACCCTGACAGGGTTAGGGCTAGCTATGTTCCATTTCTAACTAACAAATCATGAAACAAAAGACTTTTGCAGATTGGGATGAAATGCTTTTTGAAGGCAAGGAAAAAGGCTATGGCGCCTACGAATTAAGGAGTAAGTACCAAAAAAGGCTTTCAATCGCCCTGGGAATTGCCATTCTCTTTTTTCTATCATCTACACTTGGACCCTATCTGTGGATGAAGGCCTATGGGATGGATAGTGTGTCCAGGCCGACAAGGCCAAGAGCTGTACCTGTCAACCTGCCTCCCCCCGTTGAAAAGCCAAAAGAAGAGGTTGAGTTGCCCCCTCCGGCCAAACCAAAGGTGAAAAAACTGAAAACCTTGAGTTTCAACATTCCCAAGCCTGATCCTGAGGCAGATGATAGCACGAGCATCCGCTCGATTGACAGCCTTTCGCTAGCCAAGAATCTGGGCGTCCATGAGGTAGAGGGAGAGGATGAGTATGCGCTATTTACTGACTCCATGGATATTGATGGAGAGGATTACAATTATGTCGCTCCTCCGAGTATCCCCGATCCTGATGTGTTTTTGATGCCTGATCAGCAGCCTGTTCCTCTGAATATCAATGATATCAAATCATTGATAGGCTATCCTGCCATGGCGAGAGAAGCAGGTATCCAAGGAAATGTAGTTTTGAGGGTATTGGTGGACAAAAAAGGGAAGTACCAAAAGCATCTTGTAATCCAAAATGGACATCCATTGCTTACCCGAGCAGTAGAGGATAAGATCAATCTTTTGACCTTTACCCCAGCAATCCAGGGTAAAAAGCCCATATATTTTTGGGTGAATATCCCGTTCAACTTTGTGTTACAGGACTAAAAGAATATAGCCGTTGCAGAATCTGCTATCTCTCTGCAACGGCTGCTTCCATCAAACACGTTTCATTTTTAGTTGTGCCTGATAGGCATACATTTCGTCCCTTAAGCGGGCAGCCTCGATGAAGTCTAATTCCTTGGCTGCCTTTTCCATTTCCTTGCGGATATTGGCAATCTTCTTCTTGATTTCATCTTCGTTCATGTACTCAGCGGCTTGCTCTGCTGCAATGCTCACCTTCTCCTCGAATTCTTCGAAAGTCTTGGCTCTGCTGCCCAGTGCCTGTTCGAATACATCCTTATTTTCCCGCTTGATGGTCCTTGGGACTATGCCATGTTCCTCATTGTAGGCCATTTGTTTTTTCCTGCGGTATTCGGTTTCCTCTAGCAATTGCTTAATGGAATTTGTGATTCTATCGGCATACAGCACTACTCGTCCCTTTTCATGACGGGCCGCACGACCTGCGGTCTGGATCAAGGATTGACTGGATCGGAGAAAACCTTCCTTGTCTGCATCCAGTATGCCCACAAGGGATACTTCTGGCAGGTCCAGACCTTCTCTCAGCAGGTTTACCCCAACCAATACATCGAATTTGCCTTGTCTCAAGTCTCTGAGAATGTCCACCCTGTCCAGGGCATCAATGTCTGAGTGAATGTATCGCGCTTTGATGTCCAACTCCCCCAGGTAACGGGTCAATTCCTCAGACATACGCTTGGTAAGGGTAGTAACCAGGACCCTGTTCCCCTTTTTGACCTCATTGTCAATTTCGTCCAGCAGGTCATCGACCTGGTTTTCCAAGGGACGCACGTCCACCGGAGGGTCTAGAAGACCGGTTGGCCTTACGATCTGCTCCACGATAACCCCTTCGCTGATTTCAAGTTCATATTCGGATGGAGTCGCAGAAAGGTAAATCGTCTGATTGATCAGTGAATTGAATTCTTCGAACTTCTGAGGACGGTTGTCCAGGGCAGAAGGTAGGCGGAAGCCATGCTCTACCAGGGTGAATTTTCTGCTTCGGTCGCCATGGTACATCCCCCTGACCTGCGGAACCGTTACGTGGCTCTCGTCAATGACCAGAAGGAAATCATCAGGAAAATAATCCAGCAGGCAATATGGCCTTGATCCTGGCTGCCTCCTGGACAGGTAGCGAGAATAGTTCTCTATTCCAGAGCAATAACCCAACTCCCGCATCATTTCCAGGTCATATTCAGTCCGTTCTTTCAGGCGATTGGCTTCCAGATACATGCCCTGAGCTTCGAAATATTCTACCTGCTTGACCAGGTCAGCCTGAATTTCCTCTATGGCAATATTCAATGATTCTCGCCTTGTAACAAAGAGGTTGGCAGGATACATGGTGTAGTCTCTTAGTTCCTCTACCTTCCTTCCCGTTTCTACCTCAAAGCGTTGAATTCTTTCTATTTCGTCTCCAAAAAACATGAAGCGAATACCATAGTCATCGTAGGCAGGGTACACGTCAATGGTATCGCCTTTTACCCTGAATTTCCCAGGTTCCAAAGCCGTCTGGGTTCTTGAGTAAAATAGCCTGACCAATTTATCCAGGAATACATTCTGGGAAATCACCTGCCCAACATTTGCATAATAAACATTGGCCTCAAAATCCTCAGGCTTACCAATACCATAGATACAAGATACTGACGCTACAACTATAACATCTCTCCTCCCTGAAATTAAGCCGGTAGTAGCCCTCAACCTCAATTTTTCAATGTCCTGGTTAATGGAAAGGTCTTTTTCGATATAGGTATTGGAAGCTGGAATAAAGGCTTCCGGCTGATAATAGTCGTAGTATGAAATGAAATATTCCACCAGATTATCCGGGAAGAATTCTTTAAACTCCCCGTAGAGCTGTGCTGCCAGGGTTTTGTTATGGCTAATGATCAATGTTGGTCGATTCAATTCAGCAATCACATTGGCAACTGTGAAAGTTTTACCTGAACCTGTAACACCTAGCAGCACCTGATGTCTCTCTTCGTTTTCAATGCCTTCAACCAATTGTCGAATGGCTTCAGGCTGGTCTCCAGAGGGTTTGAAAGGGGCTTGGAGGTGGAATTTATGTTCGTTCATAATCTTTTGGCAATGACCTATTATTTACGAAAATTTTTAGTATAAGATTAGGTCAAAAAGAAATTTTGATGAAAAAGATAGCGCAACCTTAATTTTTTCGGTCTTTTATTCAAACTCTCCCAAAAAGGGCTAATATTTGAAGCATGAAGCCAACAGACACAGGTGAAGGCCTTTCTATCGCCTTCGATGCTAAAAGGGTGTTTTACAATTTTACAGGTCTGGGAAATTTCAGCAGGACCCTGCTTCAACATCTTCATCAATATTTTCCTGAAGCCAATTTCCACCTGTTCACACCAGAAGCGAAAAAAAATGCCCGAAGCATCCCTTTTTTGGCAGAGCCTGGATTTCAGATCCATGAAGCAAATTTTAGTCCCAGGAGTGTTTGGAGGAGTTTGGGTATCGGTCGAGAATTACATAAAAAAGGTATTCCCATCTATCATGGCCTTAGCCAAGAGCTCCCTTACCGTTATTCGTCTTCGAGCTACAAACAAATTGTCAGCGTTCATGACCTTATTTTTTACCATCACCCCAACCAATACAAGTTCATTGACCGTCACATCTATAGGAGGAAACTTCAATATGCTTGTAAAGTGGCTGACCAGGTGATAGCCATCAGCGAAGCAACTCGAAAGGACTTGCTGGATATTTATGAGCTTGATCCAAAAAAAGTCAAGGTGATACCCCAAACCTGCGCGGATATTTTCTGGAAGCGAAAAAGCCAGAAGAAAAATCTCGCAATTTTGACCAAGTACAAGCTGCCACCAGATTTTATTCTATCTGTAGGCAGCATCATTAAACGAAAGAACCTAATCCAGGTCATAGAAGGGATGGCACTTTTGCCAGATTCTGTAAGGCCTCTGTTGCTAGTAGTAGGAAAGGGAAGCATGGGAGACCAGTATTACAGGAGCTTCAGAGAGAGGGCTAGAGAATTGAAAATGGAAAAATTCATTAGAGAGCTTCCTGAAATTCATTTTGAAGATTTGCCTGCACTTTATCAAATGGCCAGGTTTTCAGTTTATGCTTCGAATTATGAAGGTTTTGGTTTGCCGATATTAGAGTCGATAGTCTCAGGGACCCCAGTCTTGACTGCAAGGAAAAGTTCATTGCCGGAGGTAGCAGGTCGAGCTGGGCATTACCTCAAGGAGGATCATCCTGTGGTCATGGCCGAAGGGCTGGAAAAGATGCTGACGGACAACTCCTACCTGGATGAATTGCGCGGAGAAGGAATTCTTCAGGCAAGGAAATTTGAAAGTGCAAAGATTGCCGCTCAATGGGTCGACTTATATAGAAAGACGCTCGATAGCTGAGGGTAAACCTATTTTTTCCGGTTTATAGCAAAATGCATCAATTCGGAAAGGGACTTCCTGGACGGTGAATCAGGGAAGCCGTTAAGGATTTCGTCAGCTTCATCCACATACTGGTTCATTATTCTGGTGGAGTAATCTATTCCGCCATTTTCATAAACATAGTCAATGAGGTACTGTACTTTTTTGGGATCTGTGTTGTGCCTCCTGACAATATTTATAAGTTTTCTCCTTTCTCCCCAACTGGCCTGGTTCAGGACATTGATCAGGGGAAGGGTCAATTTTCGTTCTTTGATATCTATGGCCCGGGGCTTTCCGACGTCATCTGTTCCATAATCGAACAGGTCATCTTTTATTTGGAAAGCGATTCCGACTTTTTCTCCGAACAACCTCATGGTTTCTATGATCTCAGGATCATCTGTTGCGGATGCGGCGCCCATCTCGCAGCAAGAAGCAAATAAGGAGGCTGTTTTGGCAGTAATGATGTCCAGGTACAAGGCCTCATCAATGTTCAACTTTCTGGCTTTCTCCATTTGGAGCAACTCTCCCTCTGAAATGAGTTTTACGGCCTTGGAACCAATTTTTAACATAAGAAAATCATCATGTTCAAGTGCCATCAAGAGGCCCCTTGAAAGAAGGAAATCACCTACCAAGACTGCGATCTTATTTTTCCAAAGGGCATTAATAGAGAAAAAGCCCCTCCGCTGGTCAGAGTCGTCCACCACATCATCATGGATAAGAGAAGCTGTGTGAAGCAGTTCCATCAAGGCAGCACCCCTGTAAGTGGATGGAGTAATGCCACCCAACAGATCAGCTGAAAACAAGACCAGCATGGGCCGCATTTGCTTTCCTTTTCGCTTAAGCAGGTACCTGGTGATTTTGTCCAGGAGTGCAACATCACTGCGCATGGCAGAGCGAAAATATTTTTCAAAGTATATCAATTCCTCAGCGATGGGGGCCTGAATTTCTTGAAGTGAGGTACTCATAAGATGGTGGATGAAAGAATGATTCTGTTCAGTTCACTTGCTTTTACGGAACTTCCACAGAAAAATCCCTGATTTTCGCTGGTAATTTTATTCAAATTGGATAAAAAATCACCTTAAAATTCCCAACTGTTAATCAGAATACATATTAAATACGTGGATAATTTCTTAATTTCACTTTACAAGCAACTACATATTTCTTTATAGGGTTTAAAAAAACTAGCAGTTGTCCAAAAGGAGTCGTCTGAAAGTAAACAAAATTGCTTTCCCTAGGTCATAAATTAAACCCACTTATTGAGGTGCCTATGCTTTAATGTTTACCCTTACTTTACTACAAACCCGAAATATTGCCAACGATGAAGCGACTGATAACGCTAATATTCCTGTTAGTTTTTTCTATTTCATGGGGATCAAAGGCATTTGCAACACATATTGTTGGAGCTGAGCTTTTCTATGAATGTGTAGATGAACCTAGTAATAAATACTTGGTCACCCTGAAATTATATAGAGACTGTCTAAATGGGCAGGCTCCTTTTGATGCATTGATTACCCTCTTCGTATTTCAAGCAAATACCGGGAATGCTGTTCAATGGGTACCTATTACTGCACCAAGTCGAACTCCACAAATTGACCCAAATTCCTACGGACCTTGCGTCGCGACGGTACCCAGTATTTGTGTACAGGAAGGAATTTATCAAGATACACTTATCCTCCCTCCTGTTCCTGGAGGATATGACATTGGCTGGGCACGTTGTTGTAGAAACGTCGCCATTGACAACCTCGTAAATCCGCTGGGTGAAGGGATTACATTTTTAGCCCATGTTCCCAGCAAAGATGAAGTTGGTGGCTGTAACTCGATGCCGACCTTTGATCAGGTCCCTCCGATTTTCCTTTGTGCCAATGAGACTTTTACATTTGACCACAGTGCAACAGATTTGGATGGTGATTCCCTGGTTTATGCATTGACCAATCCATATACCGGCTTGAACACCATCTTTCAAGGTGCAGGAAATCCTCAGCAGGGTGGAAATGATCCCACCGTAGATCGTTTCAACAATCCCATGGGACCTCCGCCGTATAGGAATGTGGTTTTTGCGAATGGTTTCAGCTTTTTAGATCCCTTTGGATCAGGTAACTTTTCTCTTGACTCACTCACCGGCTTTATCAATGTAACCCCGAATCAGCCGGGGATCTATGTTTTTTCGGTATCGGTATTTGAGTATCGGAATGGGGTTTTGTTGAGTGAAAACAGGCGCGATTTTCAGATTCACGTGATACCCTGTTTGACTCCTGAAAAACCTCCGATCATTCAGCATACCTTTGCGCCCAACCAAAATACCAATGGCGATACCATCATTGTAAATGGAGGGGAAGCATTCTGCTATGATGTAGTCCTGTTTGACTCGATTCCTTCAGATTCGGTCCGAACCTTTACGGTAAGTTCCCAATTTGGAAATGGTTCATTCTTTCCTCCAGCTGCAACATGGAATTTCCAATATGACAGCGCCAGTGGGATCAGTGGACAGGTTTGTTGGGATCCAGCCTGTCAATACAGTGGTCAGACGATTTCGTTGATTGTGGGGGGACGAGATCCCGCTGACTGTATCACAATCGCTGATGTCTTTGATACAGTCTGGGTACGAATCCTTCCTGATATAAACCAACCCCCAGCCATTGCTGCATCTCGGGCAGGCCAGAATATTCAAAACGATACCATAGTCGTCAATGCCAATGACAATTTGTGTTATGATTTAGTAGTCAATGACCCTGACATACAGGATAACCTTTCATTGGTGGGGATAAGTCCCATTTTCTCTTCAGCAAATCCCCCCTTGATTACCCAATCTGGAACCAACCCCATCAATGCACAGCTATGCTGGACGCCTGGTTGTGATCTGGAAGGTCAAGTGGTGGAACTAAGAGTCAGGGCGGAAGATATAGCGGAATGTAAAGATTCAGATTTAGCCTTTAGTTCGACCTTTATTAGAATTGAAGTGCCACCGAATAACCCTCCTGCCTTGAATACGAATCTGGTAGGGACCGTCTTTAGCAATGACACCATTTTTGTAAATGCCGAAGATAATTTCTGCTTTAACTTCACATCCATTGATCCCAATACCGGAGACACACTGAGTTTTGTTCCGGTAAGTCCAATATTCAATTCACCAGGAGGCCCTACTACCAACACCACAGGAATCAATCCCCTAAATGGGCAGGTATGTTGGACACCGGGTTGTAACTTTGAAAATCAGGTGATCCCATTGATTTTTGGTGCAGAAGACCAGGGGCAGTGCTCTAATCAACTGGATGTGTTTGATACAGTCTATGTTTCTGTTCAGGTGCCACCCAATAATGCGCCCAGCATTGCTTCCAACTTGACGAATTTGGTCACAAATGGAGATACCATCATCATAGATGCCAATCAGAACTTTTGTTACAACTATGTGGCAGATGATCCCAATTTGCAGGACATATTGAGTGTGTCTACCATTAGTGCAATTTTTAACCAGCCTAATGGACCTACTTTCAATACATCTGGAACCAATCCTGTTGCAGGCCAGATTTGTTGGACTCCATCTTGTGATTTCACAGGTCAGGTAATCCCCTTGGTACTAAGGGTAGATGATGATGCAGCCTGTTCAGCACAGGCATCTGATTTTGATACCGTATTTGTTCGAGTAGATGTTCCGCCAAATGCTCCCCCAGTTGCAGCGCATTTCCTTCCTCCATCGCAGAGCAATGGAGATACCATCATTGTGGATGCACAGGAGCCATTCTGCTATGACGTCAATTTCCAGGATCCCAATGTCGGGGATTCGCTTACCGCGTTTACAGTTAGTCCCATATTTACGGGACCCAATGCACCTGTATTTACTCCTTCAGGAATCAACCCTGTCGTAGGACAAATATGCTGGACACCTAGTTGTGATGATGAAGGGCAATTGTTTCAGTTAATTGTAGGAGTTGAGGATAATGGACAATGTAACAACACCTTTGAGGCCTTTGATACCACATATGTCAGGATTCGCCAGCCGATTACCCTGCCGCCTGTTGTGGGACACAATATCTCTGAAAACAGAGAGGTCAGAAACGATACCATATTCATCGAAGTTGGAGACTCCGCTTGTTATGATTTCTTTGTTGCGGACAGGACTTCAGCCAGGGGAGTGAATTACGACTTTACTTTTGAAGACCAGTTTGGAAATAACTTACCCATTACTGCCTTTAATGTTGAGCAGCGAAACGATTCCATTCTAGGGCGTATTTGCTTCTTCGCGAACTGTACCCGTGGGGGTACTACTTTCAGGAGCATCATTACTGGTGTGGATGATGCCATATGTCCTCCATTCAAACAGGCATCTGATACAATTTATATAAGGGTATTTACTGACTTCAAATCATTTGCCGGACGTGATACCTTCTTCTGTGAAGGCACAGGTGGCTTGAACCTGGGAGTTACGCCTATAGGTGGAGATGCTCCTTATTTCTACCAGTGGTACTGTGATGATCCGGGCAATTGTGGCTTCTTCCCTAATGGGAACCAGCCTAACCCTAATGTAAATCCAAATGGAACTACTACTTATTCGGTACAGCTTACCGATGCTAATGGCTGTACCAGTGAATTTGATGATATCGAGGTAAATGTAGCGCCTTTGCCAATCGTAGATGCAGGACCTGATGTTGCCATATGTGAAGTTGGACTTGGAACCAGACTAAACGGAAGGGTCTTGAATGATTCGGTCTCTAAAGGGCCCTATACGTACAATTGGTTCCCCTCTTCAGGATTGAGTTTGGCCAGTACCAATGACCCATTTGCAAGGCCTGATACCACCACAATCTATACCCTGGTTGTAACAGATGCACTTGGATGCTCGAGCTTCAGTTCTACGGTAGACCCACTAAGTACAGTAACCGTAGGGGTGAAACCTGCGCCTGTGGTTGAAGCAGGTCCTGACCTTGATCTCTGTCTGGGTGATACCTTGACTTTGACGGGATTTGCTGACAATGCAGGTCCTAATTACGATTACATTTGGACTCCCTCCTTTGGACTAAATGATTCATCCTCGCAGAGTACACAAGCAAATCCAGATAGAACTACGACCTACTTCCTTATTGCCTTTTCCAATGGATGTAGATCTGTGGCAGACTCTGCTACGGTTGTAGTTCATACCAAGCCTACCGTGGCTGATGTAGGCCCATTTGAAATATGTGCCCTTGATACCGTTCAGCTCAAAGCCTTGGCAGGAGGTGATCCGGATGCTTCGGAATATTCCTTTGCGTGGAGTCCAGGCCTATCTTTGGATGATTCTACCATAGCTAATCCTAAAGCCAGCCCGAATTTCTCTACCAATTATCAGTTGACTGCCACCTCCAACTTCGGATGTGGAAGTGGCTTCCTGGATGTGCCAGTTACTGTGAGGTCAACACCGGTGATAGATTTGAGATCCGACACCTCTATTTGTGAGGGAGATGTGCTCACGCTTAACAATATCGAGACCCGTTTTGGAGGAGCTACGACTGAGCCAACCTTCTACACATGGACACCGACCACAGGTCTGGATGATCCATTGATTCGGGAACCCAATGCAGCCCCAACGATCAATACTCAATACATCATCACTGCCAGAACGGGAGCATGTGCCACCCAGGATACCATTTTTGTAGAGGTATTTCCAAAGGTTGAAGCCATTGCCTTCGCAGATACCACGCGTTTATGTTCCAATGACTCCATTCAGCTAAGCTCTAGCGGAGGCAGGGGAGCTGCCACTTATGAGTGGAGCCCGGCAGTGGGATTGAGCAATCCTAATATTCCAAATCCGATGGCTTCGCCTGACACATCCATTACCTACACAGTAACGGTAACTGAAGGAGCTTGTAATGCTACGATTGACATTCCACTGAATGTGATTCCTTCACCGATCCTGGATTTCAGGACCTCAGATGCTACTTCATGTGATGAGGTAACAGTTTTCTTCCAGGCTTTGGCTGAGAATACTATTTCGTACGTTTGGGATTTCGGTGATGGTAGCCCCATTAGCAATGAAGTAAACCCCAACCATACTTACAGCGATTCTGGTGATTACGTGGTTACCCTTGTCGGTACTGGAACAGCAGGCTGTCAAACCATCGTACAGAAAACGGCTATAAGCATTAACCCTCCAGGCCAAGCAGACTTTGTAACCGACCCTCCTTTGAATGCAAATTTGCAACTTCCAGAAGCAAATATTTCCTTTATCAATACATCCGAAAAAGGTGTTGATTTCTACTGGGAATTTGGAGATGGAGGAACATCTTCCGAAGAAAACCCCTCTCATACCTACAAAGAGCCTGGAACCTACACCGTAAGGTTGGTCATCGTAGATGAAAGTGGCTGTATCAGCGAAGTTCTAAAGGGGACTGTTACCGTAGAACTTCCCAAAATCTTTATCCCCAATGTATTCTCACCCAATGCGGATGGAGTGAATGATACTTACCGAGTAACCTACACCGGTGCAGAACCATTTGTCATGGAAATTTTTGATCGTTGGGGACGCGCTGTAGTAGATCAAATACAAAACCCGGGAGAGGGGTGGAATGGGATTACACGTGATGGTACAGAAGCAAGTGAGGGTGTTTACTATTATGTGGTAAGGATCGGAGATAGATTTTATAAAGGAAACCTGACTTTATTAAGATAAATGGAGATTACAGATAAACTGATTGATAAATTGGCTGCCCTATCAAAACTGAGTTTTGAGGCAGATGAAAAGGAAAAAATCAGGTTAGACCTTCAAAAAATGTTGGATTTTGTAGACCAATTGAAGGAAATAGATGTAGAAGGTGTGGAACCACTCATCCATATGATGGATGAAGAAGTGGAACTTCGCTTGGATGAAGCTGAACCAGCCCTCGAGCCTGATGAGGTAGTGAAAAATGCTCCCGAAAAGGAAGGCTATTTTTTCAGGGTGCCTAAAGTTGTCAAAAAATGAACATTAGCCTGAGAAGGAAGATTTTTCTGTAACTTTTTGGGTGATAATACCTTATTATGTAGAAGCCGGACCATAGAATGTGCTCCGGCTTTTATATGTTTGTAATATGGACTTGAAGAGACTTCCCTTTTTACCTATACAGTATTTTTATCATCAGTTTTCAAGGGTAGAAAAAGTTACTTTTCTTTTTTCTCTCGCCCTGATCCTTGTTTCAGGGGGCTTTTTAACTGTGAGCTATATCAATCCCACTCAATGGGCGCTTGACACCTATGTCCTTCAGTCCACCGTAGGAGAAACAGCTCAAGTAGACAAGTTTGAATCCAATTACAGAGAGTTTGATGTAAACTTTCCTGTCTATTGGCAAAAAATGATACATGCTGCGGGGCCTATTTTACCCAAATCCTTTCCCTTTCTGCTTTTCGTTGCCCTCCAAGTATTGGCGTGGACATTGGTAATAAGTGTTACCACCAACATAAAATCTAGGTGGATTTATCTTTTTTACTTCCTCTTTCTGCTTTTTATTCACTTTTCTGGGATACATCAGCTTTGGTTTGAGGAAGAAAGTCTTACTGGACGTCTGGTAGAGTTCGGAATAATATGTTCCTACCTGATCCCAACATACCTGTTTCAGGTAAGGATTCTCAACTGGTCCTTTGGTATTCGTCTTTTAATTTTCTCTGCACTTTCTCTGCTTTGGTTTGGGGTCCCACTAATGGGCGGAGATGTATTGGATGCTCATGGCATCATGCAAAACGCCTTTTACTTCAACATTTTCTTATTTATCCCCTTTGCAATTTTTGCCGCAAAAGATTTGGTTAATCTGGTTGTATTGGTTGGGAATAACCGCCCACAGAAAGAGAGCCGATGGTCGATGGGAATCATCTTCTCCATCATTGGACTATTATTGATCATCGAACTCTCATGGATGCATGAATTTTTTAATTGGAACTTTTTGGGAGAGGATTTTCGCTTGGGACTGAGGCCAAGTTATCTCTTGATTGTGGTGGCCTTTTTTACTCCATTTACTTCCCAAAATCTATATCATCAGGTCAGGTCATTCTTAAATAGTCAATTTGTCTTTGTCATTTTCCTCGCTTCATGGGGAGTTCTCGCCATGTCTTTTGCCGCAGTATGTCTGGCCACGGGAGATATGCTGTTCAATTACGCCCTTGACAGGATGTTAGCCATATTTTTCTTAAGTGTGACCCTTTTTTACTCCTTTTTCATATTGGCGAATCATGCGGGCTATCTCAGACGAAAAATTAACTTTTACTACCTGATGACCCAAGCCACTGATTTCAGTTTTTTTGTAGTCTGGTTGCTTTCATTGGGAGGTATTGTAGTCATTGAGGGAATGGAGAAATGGAAAAGCCTGACTTTGATTTCTCATACTTATACCATGAATATCGGTGATGAGGCATGGTATAAAAATGAATTCGACAGGGCAGAAAAAGCCTATTCCCTTGCCGCAGCGAATGTAGCCTCCAGTGTGAAAGCAAACTATAACCTGGCCAATCTATACTTACTAAAGCCAAAATCAGAAGGAATTGCCATCGAGGCCTATAAGCAGTCTGTCAAGGTATTTGATTTTGAATATGGCTGGCTGAATGCTGCCCAGCTTTTAAATGAAACAGGGAATAAGGAGCAGGCAACTGTGTTGTTGAATGTGGCGCGCGAGAGAATGCCCCTTGATTCCAAAATTGCCAACAACCTCGCACTTAACTTTTGGGAAGGATCAAGCATCCGAAGTTATCAGGCAGATTCGGCGATTTCTATAATTAAAAAGGCTTTGCTCAATAAACCTGAAGATGAAATTCTCTTGTCCCATCTGGGCATAATTTACCATCAGAATGAATTGTCCAAGGAAGCAGAATCTTTTTTCAAAGCCTCTATCGAAAGCGATCCCGCTCAAAAGGGAGTTTGGACAAATTACCTGGTCTGGAACCTTCAGAATGGCAATAAATTTAGCCCTTACTCAGATGAATACAGTGCTTTGGTGAATAAGGATTTTTGGCTGACCTATCACCATTTCCTCATGCAAAAAGAATTGGGTTCTGATACCCTGGGTTTACAACTATTGAAGCAGACTGCCAATAAAGCAAGCACTCCAGAAGCTATTCTCCTGGATGGTTGGCGTTTGCTAAAGCAAGATTCCATGGAACTCGGTGAAAGCCGCCTGACTTTCCTGGCCAATACAAATCGCCAATTTGCTCCTGCTGCAAACCAACTGCTTGGATATTATTTTCTGGAGCATGATATGCCAGCCAAAGCCAGATTCTACTTCAAGAAACAAGGTGAGGCAGGGGATGCCAAAGGAAAGCTGTATGCGACCTTCATGAACCTGGATATGGGCTTTCTCGAGGCTGGAAACAAGGAGCTTACCCTCTTAAGGGGCCAAGAACCTGAGCTGTTCCCTGAAATTTCGAGGGAATTGGCCATCCTTTTGAAGGCATATGGCCAGGAGATTTTTGCCCAGACAGAATGGGATCTTTCTACCCTGAACCTGAATGAGAGGATGCGAGCTGGAATTTATTCCGATAGCATAGGCCAGTATGCTTTTGCCTTGGAAAACTTCAGGCAAGTCATTGATTATGATTCCATGACGATTGCTCCCTATCTAGAGTTAGGTAGAATTTACAACAAATATAGAGATACCTTATCCGTTACGAACCTGACATTTGGCCTGGAAAAGGATCCTGATAATAAAGAAATGCTCAGGGAAATGGCCTTGGGATACATCTATCAAAAGCGGTTTGACGAGGCCTTGAGCCGCATGGATACCAGCTCGACCGAAACAACAGATCGCCTGGTATATGGAGAGTGGCTATTTCAAAAAGACCAGATTGAAAATGCTGAAATGGTATGGGATTCAGCATTTAAAATGGATCAAACCTATCGCCCATTAATCTTGAGAATGGCGAGGCATTATGCTGAAAATAATGAAATCGGAAAAGCTTATGACCTGATTTCTAAGGCATTGTACTTAAACGATCAAAATCCGGATTATTGGTACTACCTCGCCTTGTTTGCGGAGGGATATGGAGAGCTGGGGGAAGCAAAACTGGGAAGAGAAAAAGTTGAAGAATTATATCCGGAAGGTAAGAGGAAAGAAATAATCAAAAAAAGCCTACAAAAGCCACTCAGACCTTAACAAAGGCCTAATCATTGAGACTTGGTGGGGTATTGATTTAACCCTAAATTGCAGCAAATCAAGTCCTGACAACATGCTTAGCAAAGAGAGGTTTTTCCCAAGGGATTTAAGTTGGCTTTCCTTCAATTACCGAGTACTTCTGGAAGCTGCAGACGAGGACCTACCCTTGTATGAACGGATCAAGTTTTTGGCCATTTATTCCTCCAACATGGGGGAATTCTACAGGGTGCGGGTAGCTGCCATTCAAGGTCTGATCAAATACCAGAAAAACACTCCTAATCAAATTTCCGGACTTAGCCCGGAATTGCTCCTTGAGCAGATCAAGGCTGAAGTTTATCGTCAACAGGAAGTTTTTGGCCAAATATTTCATGGCCAGATTCTCCCCGACTTGAAAAATGAAGGCATTAATTTGCTTTTGAATCCACCCGAATTTGAGGTTCATCAGGAATTCATCCGAAACTTCTTCAAAGGAGAACTCCAGGCATTTCTACATACAGAGGTGCTTCGCAAAAATAAAATCCTTCACTTTCTAAGGGAGGGAGCACTTTACCTTTGCATCAAACTGAGAAACAGGCCCAGGAATTATGCCAAATTAGATATTGATGATTTGGCAAAAAAATCTGAATCTAAAAGAATCCGATACGCATTGATTCAGATACCAACGCATTATTTCCCAAGATTCATTGAGCTTCCACAGGTAGATGGAGGACATTACTATATGTTCCTGGATGACATCATTCGTTTCAATCTGAAACAGATTTTTCATGGATATGACATACTTGCCTCTCATAGCATCAAACTGAACCGTAATGCAGACCTGCTCATTGAAGATGAGTTTGATGGAAATTTGGTAGATAAGATAAAGTCAAGCCTTAAGAGGAGAAAGGTTGGCTACCCTTCGAGGTTCCTTTATGACCAAGCAATGCCTCCAAGCATGTTGAAGTATCTGCGAGATACATTCGATCTGAAAAAGAGGGAACTGGTTCCAGGAGGGAAGTACCATAGCTATTCTGACTTTTTTGGCTTCCCGAATCCCTATTCACCCAGGCTGGAAAAGGAGCCAATGCCACCTATGCCCAAATCAGAGTTCAAGTTGTATGCAAATATGTTTGCGGCGATTCAGTTAAAAAACTGGTTGCTCCATTTCCCATATCATAGCTATGATCCAGTCTTGAGCTTTTTGAATCAGGCTGCAACAGATCCTGCTGTTACAAAAATTTATGCGACCCAATACCGTGTTGCCTCCAACTCTCAGATTGTCAACGCCTTGATCAGGGCTGCCCAAAACAACAAAGAGGTCAACGTCTTTGTAGAGATCAAAGCACGCTTTGATGAAGCTTCCAACCTCAAGTCAGCCGAAGCCATGCGTGAAGCAGGGGTAAATATTGTTTACAGCATGCCTGGCTTGAAGGTCCATGCCAAGGTAGCAATGGTTATCAGGATGGAGAATGAGCAGGAAAAAGGATATGCTTTCTTAAGTACAGGGAATTTTAATGAAAAAACTGCGGCCATTTATACTGATCAAGGATTCTTTACTTCCAATGAGTTGATTATTAATGAGCTAGGGGAATTGTTCAAGCATCTTACCGACTGGAATTATAAGCCTCAGCCATTTGAAAGGCTCCTGGTTGCACAATTTGGGATGAAGGAAAAGTTCCTTGACTTCATTCAACATGAAATTGATCAGGCCAAAGTAGGAAGACCTGCAGGGATCAGCATCAAGCTAAACAACCTGGAAGATCCTGTCATGATTGAGAAGCTTTATGAAGCGAGTCAGGCAGGTGTGAAGATTAGACTGATTGTAAGGGGAATCTGTGCCCTAAGACCCGGTTTGCCTGACCTCAGTGAAAATATTACCATCAGACGTATAGTTGACCAGTTCTTGGAGCATACCAGGTTATTCATTTTCCATCACTCAGGAGAGGAAAAGATGTACCTGGGCTCAGCGGATTGGATGAAAAGAAACCTCAACAGGAGGATTGAGGTAGCTTTTCCAATCATGGAAAAGCAGTTGAAAAAAGAACTGAAGAACATTTTTGAGATCCAGTGGAAGGATAATGTGAAGGCTACACAGATTGATCATGACCTTCAGAATCAGAAGTTCTACAACGATGAGGAACCGACGAGAGCACAATGGGAGATCTACAAGCGCATTAAAAGTGGAAAATTGCATGAATAGAAATGAGAGCTGAAGGAGGACAAATAGAAAGCTTATTAACAATTATCTCTCAATCGCGAAGGCTGCTTGTAGAACTCTATGATTCGTATTTCTCAGGTAGACCACTCCCTTATAAGGATGCCCTCCTACTCTTATCGGATGATAATCAGCGTTTTCAAGCATTGTTGAGTCATGGGCTTCTTGAAATCGGCTCGGAAGGCGTTCGCCTAAATCCTGACTGGAAACTTTTTCTAAAAAAGACCTGTGAGGGAAAATCAATCTTTGATTTCGACAGCTTGGAAAAAAAATTGAATGAGATAGAAGAGGCTTTATCACAAGAGGCCAATGCTGTACCCATTGAAGAAATCATCCTGAAATTGCGAATTATCCATGAAGAATGGTTCAATCTTTTTAAGCCAGAACAAAGGGGAGAAAATTTAGAAAATAAAAAAATTAAAGAGCTTCAAGGGCGTTGGGAACATATAGTTTGGCTCGATTTGAAGAAGTTTTGGGGTTTACGTGAGAGTTGGGATTCCTTTATCATCGATATCTGGGAAGAGGCAAATTTTTTAAAGTCCAAATTTCAAGAATTTTATAGCAATGATCTGAATAATAAAAATAGGCTACCAGATTTTATTAGGAATCTACTTGAAAAGAGATCCGAATCGGAAGAAAAATTAAAACAAAATATCTATCAGGTACTCGAAGAAGAACAAACGTTATTTTGGCATCCTTCAGTGAGTAGAACAACACGGATTTTGCCTGCTTATTTTGAGGGAGGAGAAGGAAAACTAAGCGCAAAAAGAATTAAGGGCAGAAAAAAGATAAATCTTAAAAAGCAGAAAAAACCTCAAATAGACTTGGAAATTATCTCTGATGACTATGCCCAAGCTGATCTTTCGGAGATCATGGAGTCATTTTGGGGAGGTGATCATGACTTGGCAGACCATATTGCAAAACATCCTAAAACAAAAAATCTTGATGGAGGAAGGCAGCGAGATCTCTTTTTCAAATGTCTTTTCAGGTATAGGGATCGCTTAATTAGGCTTTCTACTAAAAAGAAAAAAAATCAAGAACTCTGGGTAGAAAAGAAGGACTGAAAGCTCGAAATTGAGAATTTATCTGCTAAAAACAGGACTTCTTATTGAAACTAAAGGATAAATGCCTAACTTTTATTCTTACAATAGAAAGCAATAAACTAAATAAGTAGAGGATACTAGATAAATAGCTAAAAGTAGAAATCCCCAATAATAGTAGTGTTTTTTATGAAAGAAAATTATATCCTAGAACAACAAACACAGGCAGTAAAAGATCCAATGAATTCGGAAAATCAAACAGAGGCGGCAGCTTTTAAAAATCTTTTTGACAAATATTACCAGGCAATAAGGAATTTTCTTTATTACAAGTCTGGTAACATTGAATTGGCGGAAGATTTGACGCAGGAGGCTTTTCTTATTTTATGGCGTAAGCGGGAAAACATCGATCCAGATAAGGTGAAGAGTTACCTATACACCATTGCGCACAACTTGTTCTTGAATGAAGTCAAGCATCAGAAGGTTGTAATGAAATATAACCAACAACCTGTAACTACTACCTCTAATGAGACACCACAATACTTGATGGAGGAAGAAGAATTCAGAGCAAAACTCGAAAATGCAATTTCTTCTCTGCCAGAGAAAAATAGAATTGTGTTTTTGATGAACAGAATTGAAAAATTGACGTATCGAGAGATTGCAGAGCGTCTTGATTTAAGCATAAAAGCAGTCGAGAAGCGCATGCATAAAGCCCTGATTCAGCTAAGAGAATTGTACCCCAAAATTTGAAATATAAATTTGGGTTTATCTTAAGTTCATACCATTCTCACACGGGATTAGGCCGTTCATTCACAAGGAGATACCCTTAATTCACAAAATAAAATATTATGTGATTGATGTGTAGGGTATTGGTGAAGGGAATTGTATACTAGATAGGAATTGGAAAAATATCATATATGAGTGAAGATTTACCACATATTGAAATCCTTGCTCGCTACCTAAATCGTGAAATTACCGAAGACCAGTTGCTGAATGAGAGCGAAGGTTTGGAAGAATTGGTAAGGATAGCGAAGCTGTCGGAGTCTCTTGAAGTTCCGAATGCAACTGCTATGTCCGCAGCCTGGACCAAATTTTCCAGTAGGATAGCAGAGGAAGAAAAGGCAAAGCCTGCGGTTGTAAAAAGCATGAAAAGGGCCTTCCCATGGACCCGAGTCATGTCTATTGCTGCTGCGATTGGAGCAATACTCATTGCTACTTATTTGATATTGCCGAAAGAAACTACCATTGAGACTTCATATGGCGAGAGCAACCTTGTATCTCTTCCAGATGGATCTGAGGTCAATATATTTGCAGCCTCCGAAATGAGTTTCAATAAAGGCAAATGGGAAAAAAGCAGAGAGCTCGACCTCAGTGGAGAAGCTTATTTCAAGGTTAAGAAAGGAAAATCCTTTACCGTGCATACCCCTAACGGAGACGTCAGGGTATTGGGGACTTCCTTCAATGTCTACCAGAGAAATGACAATTTTGAAGTTGTTTGTTTCACAGGTAAGGTTGAGGTAAGCAGTAATGGACAAAAGACTATACTTACCCCCGGTGAAAAAGCAATTCTCTCTGGAAGTGCCCTTGACAAAAGCTCTTTAGACCCATCTCAAAAGGAACCAGCTTGGATTTCTGGAAAAGTGAGATTTGAAAACGCCTCATTGTCAGAAATTTCTGAGATGTTTGAAAGGTATTATGGTTACAAGCTAACTTTTGATGCCGAAGTTGAAAGTAAGATGTCAGGGATTTTCCTAACCCAGGATTTGGAAAACGCCATAAAAGTTATTTGTGATCCCATCGAATTAAATTATATATTTGAGAACAATAGGACTATCCATCTCTCCAGGTAAGCAACCTTCCTATGTCTTCAAATGTATAATTAAGCATGACGTCAGCCAGGCTTCACGGACTTGTATCCCTACTTTTAGTCTTTTCTCTAGGTGCGCTAGGGCAAAATACGGGAGTATGGATTGAAGAGTCCTTCGAAAATAAGCCACTGAAAGAAGTTTTCGAATTGCTTGGCGAAAAGTACGATGTAGATTTTACCTACGGACATAAGCAGGTAGAGCCTTATAGAATCACAGCAAAAGTTACCAAACAATCGGTACCCGAGATGCTCGAAAAGATCCTCTCAGGTACCGATCTTGATTTTTATGAGGCTGGAAAAAACTCCTACGTCATTCAACCTAATGACAACAACATTGAGATAAAAGGAATAATCCTAAGTCAGAAAACAGGCCGCCCAATTCAAGGAGCGGCTATCGCGTCTCTAAGAAATAGAAAAATAGGGATGTGGGTAGGAAAGGATGGAAGGTTCAGCCTCCTGCTCAAAAAAGCCTCGCACAGAGGAGACACCCTTGTCGCTTATGATTTTCAGCATCACGCCAAATATATTTACCTCGACGAAGTTCTGGCCGCGGGGGGGAAATTTATTTATGTCCAGTTGAGCCCGATGGAATACAAACTGGACTCTGTAAATATCAAGGCAGATTCCAAAGGTCGATCAGTAGGAGTGAACGGTGTAAGTGAAGAACCTCAATCAATCACCATGGAAGGTTCTGCTGGTGATTTTGAATTAGATCCCAGTAAACTCGGTTTTTTGGTTGGACTTGGTGGGGCGGATATTCTTCGAACAGTCCAAACCTTGCCTGGGGTATCTAGCCTAAACGAAGATGCAGGAAACTTCAACATTCGAGGAAGTGCTTCAGAAGAAAACCAGGTTCTTTTCGACGGGATCACCATATACAATGGAAGCCGATTCATGGGGCTTATTGGGTCTGTGAACCAGGAGGCTGTCCAGAAAGTATCCCTTCACAATAGTGGATATGATGCCAGATTCGGTGGCAGAACCGGGGGAGTCATAGAAATGGAGGGCAAACCCCTAAAGAGCATTGCCAAAAGCAAGTCTGTCAAGACAGGTGCGAATGTCCTCAACCTTTCTGGCTTTCTTGAAGCTCCTATTAAGGGAAGCAGAGCCTCCATCATGCTGGCAGGAAGGAGTTCCTACCCTGAGATAATTCAGAGCCTTGCTTATCAAAGGATCATTGACTCTCGCCTTAATCAAGGAGTCGTTTATGCTGACAGACAGGATCCTGCCAATTTTTCCAATGCTACTGATCCGACTTACTCATTTTACGACATCAATGGAAAGATTAACTGGCTGGTAGATGACAAGAAAAACATCCTTTCCTTGAGTTTTATCAAATCTCAAGACCAGTTTTTTTATAAAAATAACCTCCTGGAAACAAACCTGAATCAGGAAGCAAGGCATACCTTAAGACAAAAATCTCTAGGAGCAAGCCTTAACTGGAAGTACTACTGGAACAGGAAAAAAGATCACTGGAGCAACACGCGTCTAGTATATTCTGGAATAAATAATCAGTACAAATATTTTGGAAAGGACGAGACAGATGAGTCTACACAAAGGCGATCGGTTTTCCAGGATAAGGTACTTAACGATTGGTCGTTTCAACATCATACAGTATGGAATCTAGACAAATTTCATAGGTTGGAAACTGGATTAAATATTCAGAGACTGGCTGTAAATTTTTCTGATTCAAGGTTCATAGAGGACACTATCCAGACTAAAAACCTGCTCCGTAATGAGTCTGGCCTTGTTACAGCTGCCTATGCCCAGGATGAATGGACACCAAATAGCAAGTTTTCAATAAAATATGGTGGGCGCTATTCATATTTCCTTGATCAAAACAGGCATATGCTCGCCCCAAGGGTATCGTTGAAATACAACTTCAAGCCATTTTGGAGATTGGTTGCACAAGGTGGTAGGTATTTTCAGTACCTCAGGCAAAGCAATGACATCAACGATCTTGGTTACAGTGAGAACTTTTGGCGCTTAAGCGGAAGTGATTCATTGCCAATTCTGGTATCTGATCATGTTCAAACCGGAATTGCCTATCTGAATAAACACTGGACAGTGGGCTTGGAAGCTTATGCCAAAAGGATAGATGGTATCAATAACTTTTCTGAAGTCTTGTTTGATGTATTGAATTACAGATATTACGCCCGTCAAAGAGACCTTCAAAAAGGTGGTAGTGGAACCACTTTAGGGATCGACCTTTACACAAAGTATGAGAAGGACTTTTACACAGGTTGGCTTTCCTACTCAATTTCCAAGACCCAATACCAATTCAACGAAATTAATGAGGGTAAGCCTTTTCTTGCAGATCAGGATAGAAGGCATTTGATAAAATTTGTAAATATTCTTAAATGGGATCGCTTTAAATTTTCTGCAGTATTTACCTGGATGTCCGGCAATCCCATCACTTCTATTACCAGTGTAGATGATATAATAGATTTCGAGACGAATGAAATAATATACCGGATTCCTAATCTTTCTCCTACTAAAAACGATGCTAAACTGCCTGATTATCATCGACTTGACATCACTTCTTCCTGGGTGCTTTTCAAGAGGAATGATTTGTTGGGGAGGATGGGCTTTTCTATATTTAATGTATACAACCGACAGAACATCAGAGACTGGGTTCCAACTCTTCCTTCTGCTAATACCCCAAATACCTCTGCAAATTCTCTGGAAGCACGCAATCTCTTGGGTATTAGTCCCAATCTTTTTATTAATTTAGAGTTCTAGCAAAAACAAGGTTCATTTTAATTGATCATGGTTAGTTCTATTCTCCTGATTTGTCAAGTCAGGGGCATAGTTTCCGACAGATTATAATTATCCTTATTGTTCGTCTTACCTTACAACACTTAAATCAATGAAGAGAATTTTCCTTTTGGTTTGTTTGCTGATAGGCTTAGGAAGCTTAATGGCACAAACAGGTCAGGAGTTTTGGGGAAAACTTAGCCCGACTTCTGTGTTTGATTTGAACAGGCAGAAACCAATGCCTACAGCTTTCAAAAGCTACACCCTGAATTTGGATCAGCTAAAGACATTAATGGCGCAGGCTCCTGAAGAAGGAAACGCCCAAGGCAATAGCCTTACCATTACCCTTCCAGGTCCTGATAATAACTGGATAGATTTTGAAATTGTGCAAACTATGGTGATGCCTTCACCATTGGCTGCTAAATTTCCTGAAATAAAGACTTTTTTAGGTTGGGCAAAGAATGACCCCTATACCTTTGTGAGACTAGACTACACATATCAGGGCTTCCATGCTAAAATTCGCTCAACTGAATATACATGGTGGATTGAGCCTGTATCATTGAGTACTACTACTTCTTACCTGGCATTCTACCAGAAAGACTCCAACGATCCTGGTTTTGCAGAAGGAACTTCTTGTGGAACTGAAGACGATGATCATGTACATGAGAACAGACCTGGTACAGGAGCAAGGAATGGCTCGGGAGAGACGCTTAGAACTTATACCGCTGCATTTGCTTCTGATGAAACCTGGACTGCATTGAATGGTGGGATCAATGGTGCCATGTCAGCCATTACTACTACTACCAACTTCCTAAACGATATTCTTGAAAGAGACTTTGCTATTCGTTTCATTTTGGCAGCAAATAATGATACCATCGTATTCGATAGCAATACTGACCCATACACTTCGAATAATCCTCCATTGAATGGTAGCTACTTGTTTGCTATGATCAATGAGAATACTGGGGTTTTGAATAACTATATTGGATCTGCCAATTACGACATCGGACACGTATTTAACGAATTGGGACCAGGTGGTGCTGCGGGGGTTGCCTTCCTGAGAGGTTTGTGTAATGGAAGTAACAAAGGTGGTGGAGCTTCTACTGCATCCGGACCTGCAGGTACGGGTTTTTGGTTGGTATTCTCGCACGAAATTGGGCACCAGTTAGGTGCCAATCATACCTTTCACTCAGAATTATTTGAGTGTAGTGGCGGAAACAGAAGTGCTTCAAGTGCTTACGAACCTGGAAACGGTTCTACCATCATGGGATATCCAAGATGTGAGCCTGTTGGAGGAAGAGATTTTTACTTCCACGTTCATAGTTTCCAAGAAGGATTTGCGCACACAAACAATGGTGGTGGTAATACTTGTGCAACAAGAACTGCAACTGGAAATCTTCCTCCGATAGTCGAAGCTGGTGAAGGAGGATGGGTTATTCCTATCAGTACTCCATTTAGACTGGTTGGTTCTGCTTCTGACCCAGATGGAGATCCTATTACCTACTGCTGGCAGCAATACAACCGTGGTGCACCTAGTGTCTTAACTAATCCAGTGGGAAATGTTCCAATTTTTAGGGTTTTCCCGCCTACTACTGATTCCGCAAGGGTATTTCCTCGTATTCAAGACATTGTTTCCGGTGTAGGTTCACCTGGCGAAAGGCTTCCAACCTACTCTCGTAACTTGACCTTCCGTCTGGATGTAAGAGATAACAATACTCCTGGTGGGGGAAGGGCTTATGATGAGGTTTCTTTTACCGCTTCGGATCAGGCTGGACCATTTGAGGTAATTTACCCCGGTGCCAGCAGCCCGACCATTACTGTGGGAGATCCTCTCGCAATCGAGTGGGATGTTGCTAATACAGATCAAGCTCCTGTGAATTGCCAGAAAGTCGATATTCTTCTTTCCAGAGATGGTGGATTTACTTACGACATTGTCCTGGCCGAAGATATTCCTAACAATGGTACCTTCACGCTTTGTACGCCTAATTTCCCTGGTACCCTTAACCGAATTCAAGTAAGAGCAGCTGATAATATTTTCTTTAATATTTCACCTGCCAACTTTACGATTGCTTCTTCAGGATCTGCTGGGTTCTCTTTCTTCAGTAACACTGATAGCCTTTCTCTTTGTAAAGAAGGTACTAGTGGGGCGAACCTTACTTCATGTGAGGTAGGAAACTCAAATGAAAAGTTTGGACTTAGAGCTATTGGTCTTCCTCCAGGAGTAACTTTCAGAGCAATCCCTGATAGTGTATCACCTGGGCAGCCATTTGATATTGTCCTTGAAGCAGGTAGCATCACTCCTGTTGGAACGTATGCATTCTCAGTTGCAGGTAGCTCTCCTTCAGGCGCAAGCTCTTTGGAGTTCTTCGACCTAGAAGTATTTGCCGCATTTGTTGATTTCCCGACCGCTACTGGTGGTGCAAACATCAACGATGCTTCTGCTAACCCTACTCTTTCATGGAGTGCTGTCGCAGGTGCAAATGGATACTACTATGAGTTGGCCAGCGATCCAAACTTTACCAATATCCTTTCCAGTGGAAATGTAAGCGGTACCTCTGTAAGTATCAGCAACAACTTGACGAGCCTTACCAGCTACTATTGGAGGGTTGCAGCTGTAGTTGAATGTGGAAATGGACCATTCTCTCAGATCAATTCCTTCCGTACAGGTTCTTGTAACAGAGTGTCGAGTACAGATGTCCCCAAGACCATTGATGCTTTTGGTTCGTTGCCAATTACAGCCCTATCGACCCTTTCTTATACAGGGCCAAATCCTACGGATGTCAATGTATTCGTAGAAGGAACCCATGACAATGTAAAAGACTTGAGCGTTTCTGTGATCTCTCCAGCAGGTATTGAACTATCTCTGTTTACTTCGATCTGTAATGTAGGAGATAAAGACTTCAACCTGGTATTCGACTCAGAAGCATCAATCTCTAATGCTAATATTCCTTGTCCTCCAACCACAGGAGATCCTGTAAGGCCACTTCAAAGCTTTAACTTCTTCTATGGACAAAATCCAACAGGAACATGGACACTAAGGGTGAGAGACTTCGAAGCCTTCAATGGTGGAGAAATTACTTCATGGGGTATTGAATTCTGTCAGCCTGTAAACTCTGATCTTCAGTTGATCAACAACAATACGCTTGGAGCTCTGATCGGAGCAAGCTCTACCATCCCTTCAGCGAACCTGAGATCTCAAGCAAGCAATACTCCTGATACCGATGTAGTTTACACCCTTGTAACTCTGCCATCTACTGGAGACATTACCTTGAATGGCAATGTGCTGAATGCTGGAGATTCATTTACGCAGGATGATGTAGAAAATGGAAGAGTAGGATTTGCTCAGAATGGAACCAATGCTGCTGGTGATACATTCGACTTTATCGTTGAAGACCAGAGTGGTGGATGGATTGGGGTTAACCAGTTCACAATTGCCCTTGGAACCAGCATCGATCCTCTAAATAACTTCCAGGTGATTGCACGTCCTAATCCAACTAAAGATCTATTATTTGTAGATCTGTTGGACATCAACGCTCCCGAGGCCGCTCTGAAATTGGTAGACCTGAGAGGAAAAACCATCAGCAGCAAGTCTGTACAGGTAGCAAATGGAAATGCAAATGCCAGCTTCGACCTATCTTCCCTTCCATCAGGAATTTATCTGCTTGAGGTACAATCCAATGGAAGCAAAAGGGTAAGTAAGATTGTCAAGAACTAATCAAGACAATAGGATAATAAAAACCCGGTAGGCCATGCTCACCGGGTTTATTTTTTAGATGGATTAAGTTTTCGGCTCAGTTTCTTACAGGAGGAGGCAATCCGAAAAGATAAAGCCAAAGTGGTCTCTTAGAATAGAATGAATCCCAAGCCAACGCTTATATTCAAAAGAGAAAAATTCCTTAATCGAGAAGTAGCTAACGCCTTCACTTCAGTGGCTTCAAGGGTACTTTGATTAGGAAAGAAATTTAGTAACCAGCCACCCTGAATATTGAAATAGTAGACCAGAGATGGATGAATGATTCTTTGGTCTCCGATCCCATATAAAATAATCATGTCTCTAAAGGAACCGAGGTTTTCATTTCCTGGAGAAAAATTCCCATCAAGGTCTTTGACAGCGTATGGGATGAAAGAAAGTCCCACCTGATGGTGAAATCCCATTGGAGCGATGTTGCCTCGTCTTTGTAGGCTATATAGCCTAACCCCTACTTCAATGCTCTTCGCTGATATTTCTGCGGTTCCAGTGACAGAGTCCCTGCTATAATCAGCTGTGGTTTGTAAAAATGAAAACTGGGTATAGACACTCTGGCTTCTGCTGGTGACGAATTCCGCATGAAGGGAAGGCCGAAAATTCAGCTTTAGCTCTGCAAGTCTATTGGCCCTTGCCAGTGCAGGGAAAGTGTGTATGTTGACGGTGGTGAGGAATCTTTTTCCGAGGTAGCCCGGAACCTCAGACTGCCTTTTTTGGCAGAAGGAGGGTACAGATAGGACTGTCCACGCAAGTAGCAACAGCCCTATTCTGAGGATATTTTTCATGTAGGTTTTTATTTACCGGAACCAAAACCACCTCCTGAAATGCTTCTGATGAGGAAATAGCTCCTGAATGTTCTTCCAAGGCAACGACCATCTTTATTTTGGTAATAGTCAGGGCAGTTGTTCTGGATGGTGGTCATGGTCTGCTGGTTTCTCAAGGGTTGCATTCCAAGGCCAAAGGTAGAGGCTGCGTAGGCACTTAAGCCCATTCCACATAATAGCCCTACTGCGATAAGTTTTCTGTATTTTTTCATGATTATTTTTTATTCAAATTTTCCCTTGGACACTGCCGCAACAATACCGAAGATGATCAAAGCTATAAGAAAATAGCGTCCCATCATTCCTCCCTGTCTTAAAAATACCTTCAATGAACCTTGTTGACTAGCTGCATCGGCGCTATGAAACTGTACATAGTATTCTCCTGGCTCATTGGCCCGGAATCTGAGTTTCGATTCAAATTCTTTTTCTGACCAATAACCATCGTCATAGCCGGTATAGTATCCAAAACTACCCTCAATGTTGTTGATTGCTGCCTGATCTTTGTCAAGGATATATCCCATGATATAGGCTTCTGAATTAGGCTGGAGGTCAAAAACCTTCATTTCCATGCGGTATTGACCTTTTTTGGGGATTTCAAATGGGCCGACCAATTTACCTTCATCGCCCTGCAAAGCAGCAAATGGGACGTCTTCTGAGTAGATGATTTTTCCTTTTGAGGACATGGATGCAATCCCCATCACCAACATCAACAGGACACCTACAAGTGAACCCCTATATACAAACTTCCAGAATGCTTCATCCTCTTGTAATTCAGTTACCTGCTCGTTGGTTCCAAACCACTCAATGATTTTTCTTCTTGATACGGGAATTTCCTGAAAGAACTCAATCTCCTTGATTTCTTCCCCATTCTCCATTCTCCATTCAGAAGTGTAGTTGATCCCTCTGTCAATGTAGGTAGAGTAGCGTATTTCATCCCCCTTCTTAATGGTATAGTTGGATTCTCCTTCGAAGAAAACAACTTCTGCAGATCCATATTCCTGTACACGTTTTTGCGCTTCGCCACGGAAAAACTGCATCTTCAGGCTGTTGTCCAGCAACATAGGAGTTTCCGGGATGATTTCTTCAGATACGAAGTATCCATCCTTGTCTTCTATGAGGTAAAAATAGGTTCTATTCTCATCGATCATCAGCCACTCATCGTAGATCCAATGCTCATTAGAATAGCCTGACTGTCCTTCCTCATACCAAAACTCTTTGTGCTTGGTTCTCCAGCGGGTCCTGGCAATAAGTTGGTAGGTTTTCCCATTTATCTTCCCAATCATCCCCAATTCGAGAAAGGAGAATGGTTTGTGTTTTTCGGGCTTTCCGATGGTTTCGAGGATTTGGTGTTCCTCGGAGTTCAGATCAAGGACAGAACCACAATATTGACAACATATGTACTTGGCTCTTGGATTGATGATGCTAAGGGCATTTCCACAGCCTGTACAGTTGAGTTGATTTACCGTAGCGAGTTTGGTTTGTGTAAGTATTTCACTCATGGATGAACTATTGGGGATTTATATACCTAGGGAAGCTAATTCAAAAGGACGGCCCATAAAAATAGCCGAATCGTCAGGGAGTGTTTCTACGCTGATTACTTTTCCGTCAAGGATACCATCGAAAAAATCCGCAGGATCACCTGGGATTACTTTGAAAGGAAGTTCACCTTCACCACCGTTTACCTGAGCTTTTGCCTTGGATGTGATGAATACATAATCAGGCAACATGCCGACCCTCATACTTTGACCTACAGTTACCTGGTTAAGGTCAATGTTTTGGTCGGGTTCTCCAATCTTGGAAAACAGTGTGAAACTGCCGTCATCCTCCTGTATCCATGCAGGATCATTGTTGTCGGTAAAGTTAATATACCATTCATCCCAGAAGCCATCTTCATAATCAATTCTAATTCTTCCCAGGACCATGAACTCTCTCCCATCAAATGTATGGACATCACCTATTTGAAGCACTGATCCATAGTCAATCAGCATGTGCTTTTCTCCTGCTGCTTCCAGGGAATTAGCGTTCAGGTGGCTGGTCTGGCCACAATAAGAACATACAAGGGTCCTCGCTCCAGGTGTCTTTTTTACTATAGAGCCTCCGCAGGAGGGACATTCAAAAGATTGTGATAACATGTGTCGGCGTAATAATGGCTACTTATTATATACGGGAATTATTTACTTGGTTTGATCAATTTAATGGTATTGAAAGAAATTCAAAAACCCATCTTTGTATTTCTTATTTCTTGAAGAGGAGGACAACCGCATGGGCAATCATACTTTCTTCCCTTCCAACGGCATCTGTCTTTTCATGCGTTGTGGCTTTGATGGAAATGTTGTCGATGGAAGTGTGGAGAATCCTGGCAATTTCCTCCTGCATGGAAGGAATATGCGGATTGATTTTAGGTTTCTCTGCTATAATGGTTGCATCCATGTTCCCCAGTTCGTACCCTTTTTCAGAAATTAACTTATAGGCATCTTCAAGGAAAATACGGCTATCAGCATTTTTATACCTTGGATCGGTATCGGGAAAATGAAATCCAATGTCCCTTAGATTTAACGCTCCCAACATGGCATCACAGATGGCATGCAATAAGACATCTGCATCAGAATGTCCCAACAAGCCTTTGTGATGGGGAAGTTCAATGCCTCCGAGGATTAATTTTCTCCCTTCTATGAGCTTATGTGTGTCGTATCCAAAACCGATTCTGAATGGATTCATGGAATTACTTTTCTGAAAATGTTCTATAAAAAGGAAAGTCAGCCATCTTTAGCATCTCTTTGTCCCCGCTGCTATCACCATAGGCATAGATGGCCTCTACATTTTTCCCTTTAAAATAGGTCTGAAGGTTTTTTTCTTTACCAGGGCCCCAATTATTTATACCATCCACTTCACCCGTAAAAATGCCTTTCTGATCAAAGCGGGATTTGGTTGCAATCAATGTAAGGCCTTGCGTTTCTGCCCACGCCTTTGTCCATATATCCATGGATGCTGTCACCATGAGACAAAGGTGTCCTTGATCCTTATGCCATTGTAGCCTTTCCATAGCAACTTTCTTTTCCATGGCAGGCAAGACTTTTTCACTGAATTCCAGGCCTGCTTGAAAAAGTTCCTTCGAGCTTTTTCCCGCCAGAAATTCCTTCAGTACAGATTCTTTCATGGACTGCCTGTCTAGCCTACCGGACAAAAAGCGAATTACCTTTGGGGAGAGTTTATTCATTCCCCAGAAAAACCTCCAATAACCTACATAATACCTGAAAAAAGCCATCATGCTATCACCCTTGAGTAAGGTATGATCAAAATCAAAGGCAGCAACGGTTATGGCTTTTTCCATCGATTAAGCACTCTGGTCAAGGGCGTCACTGATGTCTTGGGAAAGCATGTCAAAATCTGCAAGGTTCACAAACTGACGTACCCTGTTTTCAACCTCTCCCAGAGTCAAGCCTTCTAATCTCTCCGTCCCGAATTTTTCTACACAAAAACTCGCCAAGGCTGACCCATAAATTACAGCGCGCTTCATGTTTGTGAAGGAAATGTCGTTGGACTTGGCTAGGTGTCCGATGAAGCCGCCGGCGAAGGTATCTCCTGCACCTGTGGGATCGTAAACTTCTTCCAATGGAAGACCAGGGGCTGAGAAAATTTCATTCTTATGAAAAAGGAGGGCACCATGCTCACCTTTTTTGATAACCAGGTACTCGGGACCCATTTTCATGATGGTTTGGGCAGCTACTTTGAGAGAGTAATCCCCTGAAAGTTGGCGAGCCTCTTCATCATTGATGATTAGGACGTCTATCATGGTCAGGGTTTCCTTTAGGCTATCCAGGGTATTGTCGATCCAGAAGTTCATGGTATCCAAGGCAATTAGCTTTGGACGCTTCTTCATTTGGTTTATGACGCTTCTCTGAATGTCTGGAGTGAGGTTGCCCAGCATCAGAAATTCACAATCCTGATAGCTTTCAGGCACCTTGGGGTCGAAATTGGCGAGTACGTTAAGCTCTGTAACCAGGGTATCCCTTGAGTTCATGTCGTTGTGATAACGGCCAGACCAGAAAAAGGATTTCTGATCCGAAATTAGTTCCACTCCATCCAGGTCAATCCCCTTTGAACGCATCATTTCCAGGTACTTCTCATCGAAGTCATATCCAATAACAGAAATGGCATTCACTTTTTCCATGAAGTATGAAGCAGCAATTGAGATGAAAGTGGCTGCACCCCCAAGGATTTTATCTGTTTTTCCGAATGGAGTTTCAATTGCATCGTAGGCCATGCTACCTACCACAACTAGGCTCATAATTTATTCCTTTTTTATCAATGATTTGGCAAAGATAGGGCTTTTGATGGAATGGCCTTCATGCAAGAGAAAAAGTCTCTCCCAGACTTATAAGTTTTAGATTAATCTCCCAATATTTAACATTTACAGGAAAATCTTACCTATGACAAATAAAGAATTGTTAGTATTTCGAAATTGGTGTAAACAATATTAAATAAAAATAGTATTTTCAGCATCTATATAAATTTTGATTTCCATGTCTTTTGGCCGGTGTTATATACAAAATCAAAATTAGCCCCCCCAACTGAAAAGAATGAAAGGACCTTACTTGTTAGATAGGATCAAGGAACCTGTTTTAGTTTTGCGACGGCCTTTGCTCAAAAGCGGGAGAAACATTCTGGATGTCAACGCCCATTTTTGTCAACTCCTTGCTTGTTCGAAAGACTCCTTTCTTGAATGTGTAGAAGTTGAATTAAACGGAGATATTCCAGGCACTATTTCTGAAAAATCCTCTATTCAACTTGATGGAGGTAGTTTATTCCCAGCCCTAGAAATCAGCATCGAAAGTTATGAAGATGTCTACATGGGTGAGGAATGCTGGATAGTGATTGGGACAACTGAAGAGCAATTCAAGAAAGATAACCCATTCGAGTCTCACCTACTGGATGAAACGGTGAGAAACTCCATTACTGATGCCATTATTATAACAGATCCTGACTTAAATATTCAGACCTGGAACAAAGGTGCTGATAAATTGTATGAGGGTTTTGGCTGTGATACAAGAGGAAAATCATTTAGGGACGCCATACCCACCCGACATATTCATCAACAACGTGAGCAGGTACTTGCCCAATTTACTGAAACAGGCTTTTGGGAGGGTGAGGTTATGCAACAAACCCAAGCAGGCAATTGGATTTATGTACATGCGGTTGTGAATACGATCAAGGACAAACTGGGTAGTTCTCTGGGTGTAGTTGCTGTTATTCGAAATATCACAGAAAGAGTCGAAGCTCAGAAAGCCCTTGAAATCAATGAAAAACGTCTAAAATTAGCTGGAAAAGCTGCATATGACCTTCTCTATGAATGGGATCCTGCGCAGAACATCATCACCTGGTATGGAGAGGTTGATAAACTATTGGGCTACCCCAAAGGGACCATTTCGAATGACCTAAACGATTGGCTTTCTTTGATCCACCCAGATGATGTCAAGGAAATGGAGGATGCAGTGGTACGCCACACAGAGAATACAGAACCCATTGAGTATGAATATCGGGTAAAAAATGGCGATGGAAAATACCTGATCTGGTGGGATCATGCATTGCCCATTTTGAATGAAGAAGGGAGACCTATAAAATGGGTTGGGGTTTGTTCAGACATTACAGAGCGCTCAAAAGCGAATAGGGATCTGCTAGAGCAAGAGAAGCTTCTTAGGATCATCGGGGAAAATTTTCCTAAGGCCTATTTATCAGTGATATATCCTGATTTTACTGTTGGCTATACGAATGGGCAGGAGTTTAAACTCAGGGGTATTGATCCTACTCAATTTGTGGGGATAAATACACGGGAGGTATTTTCTATATATGGCGAAGAGGTATTAAATAAGGTATTGGAGTCCTACAAATTAAGTTTTGAGGGAGAGGCTCAGGCTTTTGAGCTGGAGATAGATGGCCAAATTCAACAGTACACAACGGTTCCAATTGAGAATGAGGAAGGGGAAATTTACAGGATATTATCAGTGGTAAGAAATGTAACCGAAGAGCGAGTTGCGGAAAGGAAGTTGCGGGAAAGTGAAGAAAAGTTTTCCAAGGCCTTCTTTGATCATCCTGTGCCAATGGAGATTATGGACCTGGATACTGGTTTCCGAGTCGAATCCAACGAAAGCTTTTCCCAACTGATGGGGGTAGGCGATGAAAAGAACTACTCAGTCTTTGATGAGCTTGACTTTTGTCTGGATAAAAAATGTAAGCAGGACATTATAGATCATATAAATGAACATGGCAGGGTATATGAATTTCCGATAGAACTGGAGACCCTTGACGGGCAGTTGAAATATCTCTTGGTAAGCGGAGCGAAATTGGAGTTAGGGAAGGGCAATTTTGCCATCCTTTCTTTGGTAGATGTCAGCTTGAAGAGAGAGGCAGAAATCTCCTTGATTCGGAGTGAATCTCGTCTAAAGACACTGGTCGAAACCCTTCCTGATTTATTTTGGCTCAAAGATCCCGATGGGGTCTATTTGGCATGTAATAAAAGGTTTACAGACCTTTATGGAGCTGAGGAAAATCAGATTTTGGGCAAAACAGATTGGGATTTTGTCTCGGATGAAATTGCTTCATTTTTCAGGGCAAATGATTTGGCGGCCATTGAAGCGGGAATACCCAGGAAAAATGAGGAGGTATTGACTTTCCTTGCCGATGGCCATGTTGAACATGTAGAGACCATCAAAGCTCCGGTTTTTGATGATGAAGGGCAATTGTTGGGTGTAATGGGTATTGCCAGGGATATATCTACACTTAAGGATCAACTGGAAAAACTTGAAGTTCAGAACAAACTGCTAAGAAACATTGCATGGATGCAGAGTCATGAAGTCAGGGCTCCATTGTCCAACATCATGGGCCTTATTTCTTTGATGGAAGGAGATGAAAATGTTTCTCGAGAAGAATTAGAGTTCATTTACAAAAAAGTCCTTCAGGAGGCCCATTCCCTGGATAATATCATCAGAAAGATCATCCTTCAAACAGAGAAGTATGAATCCGTATCGAAAAAGGTAGGTCTTTCTGAAGAAATAAGCATTGATTAACTTATTCCTGGACATCCTTCCTTTTTGTGTGGTACAAATTTTAACATCCTTTCGCTCCCCACTTTAAAGAGATCATTCCTTTAAAGCATGCTACGGCCTGTGGCTATCTACCTTATAGAATAATTGGCAAATCACCTCCTGTACATAAGTCTTAGTGGGAATTCAGGACTTTTTTTGTAATCTTCGAAGATAGATATGTAAAAGCATATCTATTGCATGACTACTTGGGACTTCACATTTAATCTACAACTATTTCCCTATTCCATAAGCTACTACTATGAACAGGAAACTCGGAACGCTAATTTTTGTGAGTACAGTTGCCTCATTGGGAGGTTTTCTGTTTGGGTTTGATACTGGTGTTATCAATGGGACCCAGTTTTATTTCAGCAAATATTTTGAATTAGAGCCTGTCACCAAAGGATGGGTAGTTGGAAGTGCCTTGCTAGGCTGCTTTGTAGGGGCGATTGTGGCTGGGCCGATGAGTAAAAAATTGGGCAGAAAATACTCTATGATCATCTCAGCGATCTTGTTTACCCTTTCTGCATGGGGTTCCGGTTTGCCTTCCATTTTTCCTGAAACGGTAAGTATGCTGGTGGTTTTTCGAATTATCGGAGGATTGGGTATCGGGATTGCTTCTATGAATGCACCGATGTACATCGCAGAACTAGCCCCCGCCAACATCCGGGGGAAGATGGTAACGCTCTACCAAATGGCCATTGTTTTGGGTTTTTTCCTTGTTTTTCTCACGACCTACTTTATCGGTTCTGGTCAAACTGAAGAATATAACCTTCAAACAGGTTGGCGATGGATGTTCTGGTCTGAGCTGATCCCATGTGGACTGTTTTTGATCTTACTCTTTCTTGTGCCCAAAAGTCCTAGATGGTTGGCCATCGCAGGTAAAGAAGAAGAGTCCAAAAAGGTATTGTCTGATTTACACGGTGCAGAACAGGCATTGAAAGAATACATGGAGATTGAGTCTTCCATCAAGGAAGAGAGCGGTTCCTTGGGCTTGGCTGATATTCTGAAGAAAAGTGTTTTGCCGATTATCCTAATTGGATGTGCCCTGTCCTTCCTCCAGCAATTTACAGGAATTAATGCGGTGCTTTACTACGGAGCAGATATCTTCGAAAAAGCCCTTGGATTTACCCAAGATGATGTCTTGGCGCAACAAATTCTGCTTGCTGGTACAAACGTAGTATTTACCATACTTGCCATGTTTACAGTTGACAATTGGGGGAGAAAACCCCTTGTTATTGTGGGTTCAATGGGAATGGTTGTAGGGTTTGGACTTCTTGGAGTTACCATAATGATAGATCAGGTAGGAATTATCTCTCTTGTTGGAATTTTGGTCTTTATTGGATCCTTTGCGATGTCTATGGGACCGATGGTATGGGTTATCCTCTCCGAAATGTTTCCGAACTCTATCCGTGCCATCGCGATGTCTACCGCAGTAGCGGTGCAGTGGGCTGCTAACTACATGGTATCTCAGAGCTTCCCGATAGTGGTCGAAAGTAGCGTGAATACCGAAGGCGTCTGGAACGGCGCATTGCCATATTTCATCTTCATGTTCTTTATTACGATTACCATATTCTTCACAATGAGGTATGTTCCTGAAACCAAGGGTAAAACTCTGGAAGAAATTGAACAGTTATGGGCTGAGAGGTATGGTAGGATTTAATAAATTGTAAAAGGTTCTCAGGGCCTTTTTGCTCCTGGCCCTGCATTTTGATGAATGCTGGGTCAGGATTCTTTTTACAAGAACTCAAGTAAACATGACTAAGATTTCCCCTTACAAGGTAAATCCTCTTTTTGATGTGATCGCAGAGCATGGAGAAGGCCCCATTTGGGATGAACAAAAGCATCGTTTCCTTTGGGTAGACCTGCTCAAAGGGGAATTCTATGAAGGAAATCATTTGGATGGTAAGTTTAGGAAATATTCGATAGGTCAGGCACTTGGAGTCATGGGCAATCGAAAAGCCAGAGGAAAGGTAATGGCCGTTAGAGATGGTTTTGGCTTATTTGATGAAGAAGATGACCGTTTTGTATTGATATCCCCATCTCCCGAGCAAAACAACCCAGAAGTCCGTTTCAATGATGGTGTGATGTCTCCCAAAGGGCAGTTTTGGGCTGGAACCATGGAATGGGATGGAAAAAATAAGGTAGGGAAGTTGTTTCGCCTGAATAATGACCTGTCATTTAGTGTGCTGGAAGAAGGCTTGATCATCCCAAATGGGATGGGGTGGAACAGCAAGGAAGATACCTATTTTCTAACTGATACAGAACAGAATTGCATTTTTGCCTATGATTATGAGCTTGAGCATGATGCGATTTCCAATAGGAGGATTCATATCCAATTTGACGAGGATGTTTATCCAGATGGTATGGCAATAGATGCCAATGATCATTTCTGGATTGCCATTTGGAATGGGGCTAAAATCCTTCACCTGGACCCTATTGGGAATTTTATAGAAGAAATCCCATTACCAGTTCCTTTTCCAACCAGTTGCTGTTTTGGAGGGGAAAACATGGACCTGCTCTTTGTGTCGAGTTCAAGGTATCCATTAGATGAAAAAGGGCTGAATGAGTATCCCTTGTCTGGAAGCTGTTTCCTTATTGAGACTGAAAGCAAGGGGAAGGTAGATAAGCGTTTTGACGGATAATGGTTATATGGCAATTTCTTGATTTTATAGACTGAAAAGGTCTAATAGCCCTTTTGGTACAATTAGTTCGAAAATAATAGCATCATTTTAACAGGGGATTGGCAAGTGGCATTCCCCAGAATAGCATCTTTAGTCAGCTATTTACTGTTTTGTATTTCGTAATATCTTTTCAAAATAAGGTTGGTATACTTACTACCGCTTTTCTACGCTGCTTTTGAGGATTTAATTTTAACCCCGAATATTTTTTTTGAGAATACATTTAAAAATCGTCATATAAATTTGAGCTTTTTAGCAATTTTACTATATTCGATTTATTGTCGGTTTCATTCTCCCCCAGATAACAAAATAGACAGGTCTTAGACCTCACAGCTTTTTTTTAATCAATTGAAAAAAGTTAGGTGGGAAAGTTATGTCCTTATGTCAACCAACATCAGTGAGCATTAATCATGAATAAGAAGATTTTTTAATTAAAGAGTATTTCGGTTTTTCGTTATTTCTTGCACATTCACATATTATTCTAAACAAAAAACGCTTATGAAACTACACTACCTATGGTGGGTGCTGGTACTGGCTGTACTTGCGCCTGGACACACTATTGCCCAATCCAATTACTACTGGGCTGACGGACAGAAAATCAATTTGACAACAGATCATTCTGCCATGATGATCCATTATCAAGAAGATCCGTCTCAGCTCATTTCCTCATTACAAAATTTAAAAGAACAAAGTACTGTAACAGAAGTCCAGGTATTCGCCCAAAAAGGCAGAATATTGGTAAAAATGAATGAGCAAGCCGGTGCTACTTTATCTTCTGAAGAGGCCGTTCTTCAAAGCCTTGGAATTCAAAGTTCAGAAATCAGGAGTGCGCACTTTGCATGGCGTCTAAATGATGGATTCCAGATTTTCCACACCCATGAAATTGCACTCCAAATGAAGAATGGAAACGAACTGAGTGCCTTACAGTCCATCCTGAATCAGTACGGAGCAAGTTATCTGAGAAATGACTTTGGGACTACCATTCTGGATGTTTCCAATATCGAGCAGGTTCTTCCATTGGCTAATGCGCTTCAGGAAAGTGGATTGGTTCGTTATGCTACTCCTGATCTCTATGCCAAACTGACTCACCATGCTGATCCCCTGTTCAGCGAGCAGTTCCAGATGCACAATACTGGACAGACCATTGATGGTTTTGCTGGAACCAATGATGCAGACTGTAATGCCCTTGAAGCATGGGGAGTTACACTGGGTTCTTCTTCAGTCCGCGTATCTGTAATTGATGACGGTGTTGAGGGACACGAAGATATGGGAACTCCGGTTGCTGGATATACACCGGTAAACAATGGAAATGGAACACCTAATTCATCTGGTAATCATGGCCAGGCATGTGCAGGTATCATTGCTGCAGACCACAACAACATAGGTGTCCAGGGTGTTGCTCCTGACGTAACAGTATTGGCAGTTAATATCTTCCAGGGAGGCGAATCGACTCAGGATCTTGCCAACGCTATTTCCTGGTCAGAGGCGAATGGTGCAGACGTCATGTCCAATTCATGGGGATATACCTCTTGTACCTTCACGGCTTCAAACCTGACAAGTGCCTTGAATGACGCGAACAGCAATGGCCGTGGTGGTCTTGGATGTGTAATTGTATTTGCTTCAGGAAACGGTTATAAAACTTGTGTGGATTATCCTGCAAATGTAGGCAGTGTGATTGCTGTAGGTGCATTTGGAAATGATGGAATCAAATCAAGCTATAGTAATGCTGGTTCTGCATTGGACATTTCAGCTCCAAGTAACGACATCAGTTCTCAGGGATTCCTTACAGGTGCAGGTGTACGCACGACAGACCGTATGGGAAGTCCTGGATACGCGAGTGGCAACTATACGAACACCTTCGGTGGTACCTCTGCAGCATGTCCAGTTGTCGCAGGTGTAGCTGCACTGGTTGTTTCTGTAGATGGAAGCCTGACTTCTACCCAGGTTAAGAACATCCTTTATACCACTGCCAAAGACTTTGGAGCTTCAGGCTATGATACTTCCTATGGTTGGGGAGCTGTGGATGCGCATGCAGCAGTATTGGCTGCTGGTGGCTCAGTTGGAAACCCAAGTTGTTCTTCTACCATAAGCAGTTATCCCTACAGCGAGAGCTTTGAAAGTGGACTTGGTGCATGGTCTCAAATGAGCGGTGATGACCTGGATTGGTCTCGTAATTCAGGAGGGACTCCTTCTAATGGTACTGGACCATCTACGGGAGCAGATGGAAGCTGGTATATGTACATAGAAACATCCGGAAATGGTACTGGCTATCCCAATAAAACTGCAGGTTTGGAGAGCCCATGTTTTGACTTGACTGGCCTTTCAAATCCAGAATTCTCTTTCCAGTATCACATGTTGGGAAGCGCTGTTGGAAACCTACAGGTTCAGGTAAGTACGGACGGTACAAATTACACTACTGTAAGAACAATCAGCGGAGATCAGGGATCTGCATGGGGAAGTGAAACCATTGACATGTCTGCCTATGGAAGTCAATCAGAAGTAAGAATCAGGTTCTTCGGAACTTCAGGAACTTCATGGCAAGGTGACATCGCTGTGGATGATATATCTATGGCATCCGGAGGTGGTGGAAATCCATCTTGTGGAACCACCATTAGTAGCTTCCCATATGGCGAGAGCTTTGAATCAGGCGTGGGCGCATGGTCGCAAGTAAGCGGAGATGACCTTGACTGGACAAGAGATGCCAGCGGAACTCCTTCTACTGGTACAGGACCAACTACTGGCGCAGACGGAAGCTGGTACATGTATATCGAAGCATCAGGAAACGGAACTGGCTACCCAAATAAAACAGCCGTTTTTGAGAGCCCATGTTTTGACCTTTCAGGAGTTTCCAATCCTAGCTTCAACTTCTCTTATCATATGTACTCTTCAGGTCCTTCATCTGACGTAGGTACGCTTCTAGTTCAGGGGAGTACAGACGGTACGAATTATACCACCCTGCAGACCATCAGCGGATCTCAAGGAAATAGCTGGAATACAGCCAGCATTGACCTGAGCAGCTTTGGTTCTTCGACTGGATTCAGCATTCGATTCCAGGGAACAACAGCGGCTACATGGAGAGGGGATATCGCAATCGATGATGTATCTGTAACTTCAGGTAGTGCTGGCCCAAGCTGTGCGGACGTTACAGTTACCATTAACCTGGATAATTATCCTGAGGAGACCAGTTGGGAAATCACACAAGGTGCAACTGTCGTAGCGAGTGGTGGAACTTACGGAAGCCAGCCTGATGGCTCTACAGTAACTGTTACAGAATGTCTGCCTGATGGATGCTATGACTTTACCATTTTTGATGCCTTTGGCGATGGCATCTGCTGTGGATATGGAAATGGCTCTTACACGGTAACGGGTGGCGGCAATACTGTAGCTTCTGGAGGAAGCTTTGGTTCCAGCGAGACTACCAACTTCTGTGTAAGCGGAAATTCTGTCGCTTCTCTAGGGGTAACAGCTACTACCACATCCAACTTCTCCATTGCCAACAAAAAGTATGAGTTGAATGTATATCCGAACCCAGTTCTGGATAAACTGAACTTTAACTATGGCGAGAAGGATGCGAGCTTTGAAGCTAGAATTCTTGACATGAGTGGCCGTACAATATGGAGTGGAAAAGTATCAGGAGGAAATTCTACCCTGGATGCATCTGACTTCCCGAGCGGTGTGTACTTCCTACAAATTCAAGACAATGATAAAGTAAAAGTCGAGAAATTTGTGAAGGAATAAGATCTTAACTAACTACTTGATAAGGCTGGCTCATAAATGGGTCAGCCTTTTTTGGGTGATCATGATTCTTGGAGCTTTAAAACCCAACAATCCAATATAGAAACGGAAGCATGATCTTTGAACCCATCTTTAGAAATCCTAGAAAAAATCTCAAGCTGTTTCACAAACTTTATTTATCGAGGAGAACAAAGAAGATGGGTGCTTGGCGGAGATTTGTAGATTATCGCTTTTGGAAAGCTGAGTGGTAGACAATACTTTCTGAAAGTATTTTATGGTATAAAAAAACACCGACTCATTGTGAAATGAATCGGTGAATATTTTGAAGCTCCCCCGGTTGGGCTCGAACCAACGACCTATTGATTAACAGTCAACCGCTCTAACCAACTGAGCTACAGGGGAATATGAAATTCAATAAGTGTATAAAAGTGAGTTACTCAAATACCCTTTTGAATTTGGTTTTGCAAAGAAAAAGGCATTCTACTTAAAATTCAAGTCTAGGAGGTATTTTTTTTCAAATTTTATGAGGTTTATTTAAAATCGATCTGCCTTTCGGCTAATAATCTTCCGATACCCAATAAGTTTGCCTGGATTTTTGGCTAGAGCAATTGAAAAGCTAAATTGGAATTATCCCTTTGCTATTTTGAAAACCAGATATGCCATGAAGCGCTTTTACGATTCCCTACATTACTTAAGTTTCCTCCAATACCCATTTCTGGCCATTGGTCTATATTATTCTTTCAAACCACATATTTTTGGGTACGATCAGATTTGGGAAGACATCAATTCTTGCATGACTTTTATGGGGGTCGCACTTAGCTTCACCGGATTTACAGATACCAGTAAAAAGAACAAAATCTCACAGAAGGTATTCAGCAAACCAAAAGCTGCCATGGCCTTTTTGATATATCTGGGTATCCTGGCGGCTTTTTTATTGAGTGTTGGCTTCTTTTCAATGTTCTATACCCGTATTGAGCCCTTACAAAAGATGTCTGGAGGGATCATGGTCATGGGCATAGCAGTTTTGAGCTTGTTAAAAATGGCCATTGAGATCGTCCAGAACCACTTGGCAAAAGAGGAGGGTTAATTATTCTCCCGACAGCCATTTTCCAACTCCCAACTGCACAGATTGGTTTAGGTAACGGTCATCACTCCAATCCCGCAGGCTATGGTTGTAGAGAGAAAGGATGATCCGACCTTCGGCAAACCATTCCTCCTTAAAGTCATAAGCTCCACCCAGAACGAGTGCAATGTCGAGGTTCCGAGTTTCCTGGCTAATGACAAATACTTCATTTTGATCTCTATACCTGGCCCTGATGAGGTAATTGGGCTGGAGCCCTGCATCTACCCGCAGTTTTTCAGTTTCGAATGGCTTAAAGCTGGCAATCAGAGGAATCGAAACATAGGTATATGACCACCGGCCCCTGGCTTCTCTTCTCGTAGCATCATTGGCCCCCTGGGCGGAGAGGAGTATTTCTGCCCGAAATTCCATTTCATCTAAAAAGGGTGAAGGGTAGCTCCCCCACACTCCCAGGAAAAACCTCGGCGCAAAATAGGTATTGACCCCACCCACGATTTTTGCTGCTGTGAAACCAGCCTTGCCTCCGAGTCGAAGACCCTCCGGTAAATCAATTCCAGGATCAATTTTCTGACCAAAAGATGGATTGAATAGAAAACAACTTACTAATGCTGCAAGGAATAGCTTTGGGAATATGTACCTCATACCTACTAAGAATTATCTTGTAGATGGTAGGTCGGTCTCAATATCCGGGGTATTGGCAAGTTAAGCATTGTTTCCTGGAAAGTTTACCCTTAAGGGGTTTTTGCATGATTGGTAAAGGCAATTTGTTATTCTAAAAAGTAAAGCATACTTTACATAAAGACAAATAAAGTTGATAAATATGAGTGGTAAGAATTTCATTGAAAGAGAGAATCAACAGTTAGGGAAGTTCAGGGCTTTGCCTCATGTTTTTAAAGTTATAGGTTTGGTGGCTTCTACCCTTTCTCTTATGGGCTGGCTTTATGTTCTATTTAATCAGCTTAATCCCCCCTATTTACTGGTAGTTTTTCAGGACCTGCTGCTTATTTCCATGTTGCTGATTACAATTTCAAAGGAAAAAGTCGAAGATGAATACATCCACCAACTGAGGCTAGTATCCTTTGGTACAGCCTTTGTCGCAGGTGTATTCCATGCAGTGTTTCAGCCTTTGGTAAATTATGTTTTTGAAGGCATCAATCAGCCAGACCCTTCAAGCTATAGAGGTTTTGATGGCTTTTTCACCTTGCTGATCATGCTTGCCTTTCAGATCATTATTTTTCATTCGCTCAAACGACTGGCTTGATGAAAAACAGGATAAAGGTAGAAAGGGCAATACACGACCTTACTCAGGAAGATTTGGCGAAGAAAATCGGTGTTTCTAGGCAGACTATCAATTCTATTGAAAAGGGGAGATATGTGCCCTCTACCATTTTAGCTCTAAAAATGGCAGAGGTATTTGGAAAGCCTGTGAAGGAGATCTTTCAGTTGGAAGAGGGGGATTAATGCTTAAAATCTATATACATTCAAATGCTTTTTGAAGGTCAGCAATCAAAATATCCGCTTCTTCCAAGCCCACATAAAACCTGATCAGGTTCCAAGGTAGCGTTGTTTCACTATAATTAGCTGAAGTATAAAGCACAGACATTGGAAAAATCAGAGACTCATGGCCTCCCCAGCTACAAGCCATTTGAAAATAAGTCAACTCATTACAAAACCTATCAACCTCTTCCACCGAATTGGCTTTCAAAGTCATTGAAAATTGACCCGTTGGCTTCTTGATATATTTCTGGGCCAGTTCCAGCTGGGGGTTGGTTTGGGCAAATGGATAATACACTTTCTCAACCTGTGGATGATTTTCAAGAAACGCTACGACCTTTGGAGTTGTCTGCGATACCCTTTCCATGCGGATGGGCAGCGTTCGGAGTCCTCTCATCATCAGCCAGGCATCATTGGGAGAGATGATCCCCCCTAATGTCATGTATTCTCCCTTGAAAATATGCTCGGCTCTTTCCCTTGAGCAGCAAAGTACGCCCGCAATGATGTCGGAATGTCCATTTAGGTACTTGCTTGCAGAGTGCATCACCATATCTACCCCCATTTTGATGGGCTGTTGGTTAAGGGGAGTTGCGTAAGAATTGTCAATGGCGGTGAGTATATTGTGTTTTTTTGCAATGGCCACGACCGCTTCAATGTCTTGCATTTCGAAGGTAATTGAGTTGGGAGACTCCAGGACAATCAGGCGGGTATTGGCTTGGATGGCCGCTTCAAAGTTTTGTGGATCAGAACCATCCACGTAAGTGGAGCTGACATCGAATCTCGACAGAAGGTTGTTTAGAAGCTTCGTGGTCCAACTATAGGGTTTCTGTACACAGATGATGTGGTCACCTGCCTTTACGGCTGACATGACTCCGGCAGCGATGGCTGCAGAACCGCTGGCAAATACAAATGCTTCTTCTGCGCCTTCGAGGGCAGCGATCTTTTTTCTGAGAATGCTGACTGTGGGATTGTTACCCCTGGTATAAAAGGGCTCGTCCATTTCATGTGCCAGGGCATGGCGCATTTCTTCTGCGGTTTTGAAGATGAAGTTGTTGGACTGGATTATTGGAGGTACAGCTGCACGGAAATAAGATTCCCGTTCTTCTCCCAAATGGTTGATGATGTATGAAAGATCCATAGATTTAGGCTAAAGGTTGCCAGTGGAATTTTCTGAAAATTCCATCAAGAAGGAAAAGGTTAAATGTTGGAGGGATTACTCCTTATATAAGGTAACAGAAATTTCTACCCTGACACTTTTAGGAAGGGTTTTGACTGCTACAGTTTCTCTGGCAGGATAATCTCCTTCGAAATATGATCCATATATCTCATTTACCTTGGCGAAATTGTCCATGCTATCCAGGAAAATAGATGTTTTTACAACTTCTCCAAAGCTATAAGCTGCCTCATCCAGGATGGCTTTTATGTTTTTCATCACCTGATGGGCTTCCTCTTCCAGACTTGAATCTACCATCTTACCAGTAGAAGGGTCGATGGCAATTTGACCTGAGCAAAACAAAAAAGGTCCTGCCTGGATGGCCTGGTTATAAGGTCCGATGGGTGCGGGGGCTTTATCAGTCTTGATTACTTTTTTCATTTCATTGGCTTAGTTGAATTGCCAATATAATTAAGGACTTGATGATAAAGCAAAGTGAAATTTGGCAGACTTAATTAGATTTTATCAAACCCAGTTTTCGGCCAATCCATAAACCAATCTTTTTTTGTTTTTCCCAGAAGTACGAAAATTTCCCAAAAATAAAGGCGTAGGCGAGGAGTAATACCTGATAAATGGGGGTAATTAGAAGGATATATAGGGCAACATAGGCAACAGTTCCTTTCTCGACGGGAAATATAGGCATCAGGAATTTAGGAAAAATAGCTGCAGTACTGCCTGTGATGGCAAATATGATGATGATTATGGCGTAATCCAGCGGCTTTAATTTGTTTTCTTTTCCCATACTCCCATTCACTGATCAATGATTGCCTTATATCTTCCTTGGTGAAAAACTGAATTTGCGATGTTTGCTTATCTATTAATGCGTGAAGATGATAATAAAATGGATAAATTTCAGGTTATTCTTAAAGCGAACCCTTGAAAGTAATAAATGTTATGATCCGCATACTTGGAATAGCTTCAATCCTGTTACTTTTTAATATTGGGCTTTTGGCTCAGACAAACTACATACAAGAAGGTAGAGATGGGATCTATCAAATTTATATTGGTCCTGCCAAAATCGGAACAGAAGAGAAGGTCTACTCCAAATTAAGGAAATATGGTTTTCTAAGACCCTTTTCAATTACTCAGGTTTCTGCTGGTGAGCCTGGTGAAAATTTGCCTATTTATCTGGGGCCTTATTTAGGTCGGGAAACCGCAGATCATGTATTGGCGATGGTTCAAAAAATGGGCTATGCTGATGCCTATGTGGAAGGAGATGAAGTAAGTCTTACTACCAATGAAGGTGCCCAACTTACCCATACTGTCCAGATTGGAGCTTATGAAAATCTGGATGCCTCTTTTTATGCCTCCCTCTCAAATCAACCCGCAAAAGGAGTATTTATCCTTTATGAGGAAGGCCTGTATAAATTCATGGGTGGTCTTTATCCAGAATCCTCTGAAGCCTATCTGGAGAATTATGCTGTTAAATACTGGAACGAATCTCTTAACATAAATGCTTTCGTCAGGCCTTTCAGGAATCCCTATTCCGGCAGATAATCGATTTGTAAATATTCAGGTCTGTCTGCATCTTAAACTCTGTTTGTTCGTATAGGAGAGACCTGATATGAAAAAAGACATTCCTTTACGTAAGGTTCACGACATAATTTTTGCTGTCATTCCAAGAAAAATCAAGGAAGAAAACAGCTTTTGGGACGTATACTTGATCAATCTTCAGGATGAACCCATCAATAATGCCATAGTCAGTTCCAAAGGCTTCGGGCTACTGGACGGAAAAGAGGTGGAGACATCTACCCTTAGGCATTTTTTCGAGCATATTTCCCCCGTGTCATACCAACTTATTGAGCCTATTCAAGCTGAAGTAACCAATATTCATAATCAGTATTGGCTTAGTTTTACCCAAGAGAATTATCTCTACGATAAAAAATACACCTTTGTCCAGGGCAGCATTGAAGGAGCCAACCTCACGGACATTCCTTTGATTGGAAAAAAAGGAGTTATGATTGGTTGATTAACCCAAGTTGCTAGTCCAAGGCATCACAGGGTAAATGCCATTTCGACCCAGGCCCAGTTGTCGTTTCGAATGCAACATGTCCTCTCGAACGTTAGTGAGATCTATGTAGTACGGACTGACAATCTAGCTTGCTTGGTAATGGCAACTTTATCTTTAAGCGAATAAAAGCATATAGGACAACTATCAACTTGGGCGGATTAACCTTGGTATTTCTTCTCCTCCGTAGCCGCTCAATTCCAAGTAGCCGAGGGCAAGTTCAAAAGCCTTTGGGATTTCTTCCCCCCCAAAGATTGCTTCATAAAACGAGGTCGCAAACTTAATTGCGACAGGATCGGCAACCGCTTTTTTCATTCCTATCACGTAGGGAATTGAAGCCGCAATGGCTTCAGCCTGCAATCCTGAATAGCAGGAATTCAGGAATACGAGTTCTACAGAGTCCTTAAAGTGAGAAAAGTATTTTCCGAGGGCTTCCACGCTGACATACAATGAGCCTTTGTCATCATCACTCATGAGCACAATTCCACTGTCGAGTGTGGGCTCTTCTTCTGCTTTTGGCCAACTTAGTCCCCTTTGTCTTGCTTCAGTTGACTTTTGATCTGATAAGGTCCCATGTCCTGCAAAGTGAACCATCCACGGCTTCTTTTCAATGATGGCATTGCTAAAATCGGAGATTCGAGTAGCCAGTTGGACATCCAACTGAAAGTTATCTCTCAAGTTGGATTTTTTCCGTAGCTCTTCAATTTCTCTGAATTCTTTGTCCAGCCTTAAAAAACTACTTTGTTCGGGATTGGCGGCAAAGAAAAGAATGGTCTTCTTTTTGGTGTTGACCACTTCTTCCTGATTTTCACCAAGAGAGTGGATAAGTTCTAGTAAGCCCTCCAGGATTCTTCCAAAATTTACCTCACGTTCTCCTGCGTGGTATAGGTTCTTTCGCGACCAGTCCTCATGTTTTTTTAGCTTGGCTTTTAGGCTGATGACTTCGGAAGACTGCTTTTTCGAAAGAAGCCCTTCAGATTTTTCGAGGATATCAAAAATACGTTCAAGATTTTGTTGATCTGCTCTGGAAAGGAGCTCGAAAAGGTCTTCTTTTAATTTCTGGATGTTCACTTTGGGGGATTGATATGGGTGAGTTATCTAATAAAAAAAGAAAAATCTATCTAAAAATAAGGCAATTCAGCTTTTTGTTCTGATTCAAACTGAGCTTTTGGCTGCTTCATTAATGTTTGGTAAATCAAATGACTTTCATTTTTAAGTTAATGTTAATTAAGGCTGAGGCGGTAAAATTTCTGTAAAAAAATTAAAGTAAGCAATAAGGAGCATCTACCTTCCTTTATTTTGATTTTGAGGGAATTATGGCGTTTTGGGATCAGTTTTAAGTAAATTTATAAATAATATATGTTAATCAGGTGTTAATTTTTTTGTTACGGATTGTTCTCTCAATATTTCCAAATTAGAAAAAGTAAATAATGCACCTATATGTATTTGTTTTTTATTGAGAAAATATTGATTGATATAAGTAATTCATAGTCAATGATTTATGGAGGTGCTGGTTTGATAAAGTAACGTGTGCATTTTTTTTTGAGATACTGGATTATCCAGCAATAGATAACCGCTCGATGATGAATTAATTAAATCCACTTAATAAGGAAAGCCTACCTATGCGGTGTTCTAACCAAACTAATTTACAATAAAGTTAACTATGAATCAGAACGCTACATTCAAGCTTCTGGGGCTGCTAATAGCTCTGGTAGCTTTCCCATTTTTGGGGTTTGGCCAAGGTATCACGACTTCCTCTATGAACGGGGTTGTTGTAGATAACGAAGGTCAGGCTCTGGTAGGCGCAACTGTAGTTGCTGTACACACTCCATCAGGATCTAAGTATGGAGCTACCACTAACGACGAAGGTATCTTCCGTATGGCAAACATGCGTGTAGGAGGACCTTATACTGTAACAATCAACTACATCGGATTTAGCGATTTCGAAAAGAAAGGTGTTTTCCTAACACTTGGACAGACTTTCCGTCTTAAGGCTAACTTGAGCAGCGAATCAGTAACCACTGACGAAGTAATCATTACTTCTTCAAGGTCTGATATTTTCGATGGAAACCGTACAGGTATGGAAACTGTGATTGGAGAAGAAGCTATCAACACGCTTCCTACCATTTCTCGTTCTATCGCCGACTTCGCTCGTGTGAATCCATTGGTAAATGTATCTGAAGCTACTGACGGATTTTCTTTCAGCATCGGTGGTCAGAACAACCGTTACAACGCAATCTACATCGATGGATCTATCAACAATGACCAGTTTGGTCTTGCTGCTTCTGGTACTGACGGTGGTCAGACTGGTGCAGGTCCTATCTCAGTAGACGCAATCGAGCAGATTCAGGTATCTGTTGCTCCATTCGACGTAAGGTTGAGCGGATTCTCAGGTGGTGCAGTAAACGCAATTACTCGTTCTGGTACCAACAACTGGGAAGGTTCTGCTTACTACTTCCTACGTAACCAAGGACTTAGTGGACTTGACCCAACTCGTACTGGATGGAACGATTCTCTCAACGCTACTCAGTCTACAAGAGAATTTTACGAAGCTACTTACGGTGATTCAGCTCGCGCTACTTACCGCAGAGACAACCGCTTGGCAGACTTTACCGCTCAGACTTACGGTTTCCGTATCGGTGGTCCAATCATCAAGAACAAATTGTTCTTCTTCGCAAACGCTGAATTCCAGCGCGACATCATCCCTGAGCCATTCAACTTTGATAACTACAATGGTGATGCATCTCTGGATGACCTAATCAGACTAGAGAATACCCTTAAGGATACTTACAACTACGATCCAGGTACTTTCACTGAAAACCAGACTACACTAGATAGAAACTTCTTCCTATTGAAGCTTGACTGGAACATCAACGATAACCACAAGCTGGCTCTTCGCCACTTGATCAACGACGTTGAGAACCTGGAAGCGAGAAACTCTTCTCCTAACGGAATCGACTTCATCAACGGATCTGAATTCTTCCCTTCATTGACCAACAACACCACTTTGGAGTTGAACTCTGTGATCGGATCGAACATGTCTAACAAATTCCAGTTCGGTATGAAGTTCGTACGCGACGACAGAGACGTATTTACAACTGACGGTGCTGGTGAGTTCCCATGGGTATTCATCGATGACGGTGCTGGTTCTATCGAGTTCGGTGGTGAGCGTTTCTCTACTGCTAACCGTCTTGACCAGGATGTATTTACATTGTCTGACAACTTCCAGATCTTCAAAGGAAAGCACAACATCACTATCGGTACTCAGAACGAATTCTACACTGTAGGTAACTTGTTCATCCGTGAGAACTTCGGTGCTTACCGTTACTTCGGAACAACTGAAGAGGTAATCGACCCAACTACTGGGGATACTACCATCGTAGACGTATCTGCTCTTGATCAGTTCCTACGTGGACTTCCTTCTTCTCAGTTTGACAGAAGCTACTCTCAGGTAGACAACGTAGCAGGTGATGAGTCTCAGGCTATTGCTTCTTTCTCTGGATTCCAGCTTGGATTCTATGTACAGGACGAGTGGGAAGTAACTAACGACTTCAAATTGACTGTAGGTCTTCGTCTTGATATCCCAGTATTCCCAACTACTGTTCCTACCAACGCAGAATTCAACGATTCTACCATTGCTTTGATTCAGGCTGCTTGGGGTGAAACTCTAGGTACTGACGACGTACTTCAAGGTGCTCGTACCGGACAATTCATCAATCCTCAGTTCCAGTTTGCTCCTCGTCTAGGATTCAACTGGGATGTAAATGGTCAGCAGCAGACTCAGGTTCGTGGTGGTGTTGGTATCTTCAACAGCCGTCAGCCTCTAGTATGGTTCGGTGGTGCTTACAACAACTACGGATTCAACATCGCAGGTACCCGTCTACGTAACGAGGTTGTATTCAACCCAGACGTACAGGCTCAGGTTCCTGGTGAAATCGACGTAAACAACCCAACTCCTGGTGGTCAGATCGACTTGTTCGCTGGAGACTTCAAACTTCCTCAGGTATTGAAAGCTGACCTTGCAGTTGACCAGAAACTTCCTGGTGGATTGATCGGTACTGCTGAAGTATTGTTTACCAAGACTCTGAACAACATCTGGTACCAGTCTTTGAACATCAAGCCTTCTACAAGCAATCTGGAAGGATCTGGTGATGATCGTCCTCTATACAATGTATTTGATCCAGTTGATGATACTTACACTGGTATCTACCTTGGTCAGAACACCAACAGAGGATATGCTTACAACCTAGCCTTCTCTCTTGTAAAGCCAGCTGTTAAAGGATTCGGTGGACGTGTCTCTTACTCTTACGGTGATGCATTCTCTATCAATGACGGTACTTCTTCTCAGAACAACTCTCAGTGGAGAAACTACCAGAATGTTGAAGGACGTAACTTCCTTAGAGACGTTGCTCGTTCTAGCTTCGCTCCTGGACACAGGGTGTTTGCTTCTGCGACTTACCGCAAGGACTACGGATCTACCAAGTTCGGTGCTACTGCGATCACTTTGACTTATGACGGTGCATCCGGTGGATTGTTCACTTACACCATTGATGACAATGGATTCGGTGGTATGGTAAATGACGGTGCTTTCAATGATGAGAACCAGTTCTACGTTCCATTGAACGAAGGAGACATCAACCTGATCGACATTAACGGAGGTGCTACAGCTGCTGAGCAGTGGACCATTCTTAACGATTACATCGAGAACGATCCTCACTTGAGCACCAAGCGTGGTGATTACGCTGACATCAATTCTTCTCGTACTCCATTCACTCACGTATGGGACGTTAAGATCATCCAGGAATTCTACGTTAACACTAACGGAAAGAGACACACCCTACAGCTTACTGCTGACATCTTCAACGTTGGTAACTTGATCAACAAAGACTGGGGTCGTCGTTACTTCAATGGAAACTTCGGAAACGTAACTGCTGTTAGATTCAGAGGATTCGAGCAAGGAACTACTATCCCTCAGTACACTGTGGATAGCAGAATTCTTGGCGGACTTACTCCTGAAGAAAACCGCGAAGTTGACACTGGTCGTCTTCGTTCTTCAAGATGGCAGATGCAGTTTGGTGTACGTTACATCTTCGAATAAGGAAGTAGCATACTGAACTATAAATGATTATTACGGGTTTGTGCTTTGCGCAAGCCCGTTTTTTATGTTTTAAATTATCATCATGAAAAACTTACTCTTTGCATTTCTTTTCATTCCACTTGCATTCTTCTCTTGTAAAACTTCTTCAAGTTTTGTCAAGGCAAGTAAGGAAGGCCTTCCGGAAAAAGTTACTTATGGTAAGGCAGGTCTACCTGTAGTCAGCGCCCACAGAGGAGGAAGGTATTATGCAGGTTTTCCTGAAAATTCCATTGAACTATTTGCTTACACTGCATCTCAGGTCAAGACCATCATTGAGTGCGATGTCAGTATGAGCAAGGACAGCATCCTATTGCTGATGCATGACAATTCCCTGGATAGAACCACTACCGGTAAGGGGAAGGTAAAAGAGAAAAGCTGGAGCGATATGGAAGCCCTTTACCTTAAAGATGACCTGGGTACGGTTACCACTTTTAGGGTGCCTGAACTTGATGATGTGTTGAAGTGGGGTAAAAATAAGGTATGGTTCACCCTGGATGTAAAAAGGGGGGTGCCATTTAGCATGGTCGTAGATGCGATTCACAAGAGAAATGCGGCAGGATATGCAGCTATCATTACGTATAATCTCGATGCCGCCAAGGAAGTTCATGCCCTTGATTCCAACTTACTGATTTCTGTGGGTATCCGTAATATGGAGGATTTGGAAAGGTATAAAAAGTCAGGGATTCCGTTGAAGAATTTGATTGCATTTACTGGAACAAGAGAGCCAAAGGCTGAACTTTACCAGGCTCTACATGAGGAAGGGATCGTCTGTTTGTTAGGAACCTTGGGCAACCTTGATCGCCAGGCCAAAGCCAAAGGAGATCATTTGTATAAAAAATTTAGGAAAGCAGGTGCAGACATTTTAGCTACAGATCGTCCTCTGGAGGCATATAAAGCACTCCAAAGTGAAGCTGCAAAAACAAAAAGCCAAAAAAATTAGAATTTATGCGTAAAATATTTGCATAAATCTAAAAATAGTAGCATCTTGGAAATGTACTAAAAAACAAGCCAAGTATGTTAGCAAGCTACACCTTTAACAGCACCTATAAACCTTCATCTCAAGACTGGAATCATTTTCCCAGCCTGCGATTACTCGAAGGGGGGCAGTTTGCTCCTGATCAATACAGCCCAGTTTTGGTCTGGGAGTATCAACAAATACGGTTGAAATATTTTCAGTGGGGAATGCTTTCTCCCTGGACAAAAAAAGGCCAGGAAGCAAAAGGGTTGAAGTTTGCACCAGTGGAGCAATTATTTCGCCACCCACAATATCATCTTCCACTTCGAAGGAGCAGGTGTCTCATTCCTGCCGATGGGTATTATGTGGAAGTGGACAAAAAGTCTGGCCAGGAAAAATACAAACTTAGTATGCCTGATGGAGAAGGTTTTTGCTTTGCAGGGATTTTTGATACCTGGAAAAGGTCTGATGGTACTAATCTTTATTCGTTTGCTGTGATTACTCAGCCAAACAGCAAGGAAATGTATAAAAACTTGAGGAAGCCCTTGATTTTACCTAAGAATGTAGAATCTGCCTGGTTGAATCCTTACACAGATATGAACAAAATTCAGAAAATACTTCACCTGCCTACAGGAAAAAAGATGAATGTTCAGCGTGTTCACGAGCTTAAACTTCCCAATAGTTCTTCACTTGATCACGTAGCTGCTTAAAGATAATGCCGTTTTTCGTTCTTCTCAGATGAATGCCAAATATCTAACCTAAAGACACAAAGAGTGTACGTTTGGCTATTGTTTTTGCGGGCTCCAGCAGGGCCCGCTTTTTCATTTGTGCTTACGTTTTGAGTTGATAATGGTAGGCTATAATTATGATGTGATTTTTTATGTAAAGGATTAAACATCTCCTCCAATAATTGATTAAACTGTAAATCATATACTCACTTATGAAGGATGTAGCTGTAATAGGAGGTGGATTGGCAGGCTTAATCAATGCCATAGTCTTAAGTAGAAATAAGCTGGATGTAATCTTATTTGAAAAGAAATCATATCCATTCCATAGGGTATGTGGAGAGTACATTTCCAACGAAGTTATCCCATTCCTAAAGAGCCTTGACCTCTTTCCTGAGGAATTTGGCCCTTCCAGGGTAAGCCAGTTCCAGTTAACTTCAGTTTCTGGGAAAGAAATGAACATGCCACTGGATTTAGGAGCTTTTGGACTTAGTAGATATGCTTTTGATTTTTTTCTTTATAAAAAAGCGCTAGAGGCTGGAGTTGATATAAGGCAGAATACAAGGGTAGAGAAGATTGATTTTAAGGATGATCATTTCGAACTGGAAAGTACAGGGAAGGAAAAGCACAACTGCAGGATTGCAGTAGGGTCTTTTGGCAAAAGGTCTAAACTTGACAAATACCTTGAAAGGAACTTCATCCAAAAGAGATCTCCTTATGTGGGCATCAAATATCATGCAAGGACAGATCACCCAGCAGATCTCATTGCCTTACACAACTTTGAAGGGGGTTATTGTGGAATCAGCCATGTAGAGAATGAGGTTTCGAACATTTGTTACCTTACTGAGCGAGATAAAGTAAAGAAGTTCGGAAACATTGAGACCTTCCAAGCTGAGGTTCTTTTCAAGAATCCAAAACTGAAAAGCATTTTTGAAAATGCAGACTTTCTCTTTGAGAAGCCCTTGGTAATCAATGAAATCTCTTTTGAAACAAAAGGCCCAGTGGAAGATCACATCCTGATGTGTGGAGATGCCGCTGGAATGATTGCCCCACTATGTGGAAATGGGATGGCTATGGCAATCCACGCTGCAAAAATATGTTCTGAGACCATTCTTGAATTTCACTCGGCTGATATGGAAGATCGTCATTTGATGGAGCGGGCTTATGCAAAGAAATGGCAAAAGCTATTTTCAAGACGCTTGAGTACAGGGAGAAATGTCCAGAAACTGTTTGGCAATAAGCTTATTTCAAATGTTGCCGTAAATACTGTGAGAAGGGTACCCCCTTTGGCAAAAGCGGTTATGAAACAAACACATGGAGAGTATTTTTAGATAAAAAAAAGACTTATAAAAAATACATTCAAACAAAGAGAAGAGAGGAGATTCAGGTTCATGGTATTTCTGAAATTTGCCTCTTTTTCATCCTTCCATACCTTCGATCGCCAATAAAGAAAGTATCCTAGTACCGGCCCCATGACAAGCAGATAAGTAATTGCTGCTGTCAAGCCGTGGAAAAAATAGAAATAGGCTACAAAGCCAATGGCGGAAAGCGAAAACATGGCCATGGTGAATGTAAATGTGCCCTTGATACCAAGTTTTAGGCTCAGGGTGATGTCACCTCTTTTGGAATCTTCCTCATGTTGGTAAATCTGTGTCATGGGATAAGAACCCCAAAGCATGGCAGAGGATAAAAAGGCAGGAATCCAGATTTCCTGCTTTAGAATAATTTCAAAGGATTCAAGTTCAAGTCCCATTATGCTCATCCAGAATGTGAAAAAGCCTTGAAAAAAGCCTGCGATGAACCAACTTCCATAGGGGAATTTTTTGATTCGGACAGTTGGGTGAGAATATGCTTTTGAGACCATGCCATAAATGAAAAGCATGATTGTAAACTGCCAGGAAATCAGCATTCCTAGTAAGAGCGCGACAGCATCAAACAAAAGAGATAGGTAATATAAACCCTTACTTACTGGTGGGGGCTTTTCCAGTCCACCAATGCTATCCTCGTCCTTATCGAAATAGCTATTGTAGCCATTACTCGCTGGATAGAGAAAAATATGTATGATAACAAATACAAGTATGGATCTGTTAAGATCGAAGTTGGAGGCCACAGCGAAGGCAAAAAGAAAAACCGGGGCCAGAAAAAAGGAGAATGGAATCCTGAGATGGAGCCAGGACGATTTCTTGAGCATGGCGATTGATTTGGGGGAAGATAGGTAAAAAAGCAGATTAGAAGGCTTATATTTCGACATTAAGCGAGCAATTTCACCATTAATGGCATATATCAATGCAGTCGGGACTTCGGTTCCAGGAAAAAAGATCCCTCAGGAAAGGATTTTTCAGTTTATGCAAAAGGCTCATGGATTGGACCAGTTAGAAGCCAGAAAGCTAAGGGTACTCTACCGGGCAACGGGCATCAGCACCCGTCATTCTGTCATCCAGGACTATGAACGAGACAATGATTTTGAGTTTTTCCCAAATTCCGAAAACTTGGAGCCTTTTCCTTCAACCTCGGACAGGATGAAGGTTTACCAAAAGGAGGCTAAAAAACTCAGCCTTGAAGCGATTCGAAAAATTAAATCATTCAATCCAGAGGAAATTACCCACCTGATCACAGTAAGCTGTACAGGTATGTATGCCCCTGGCCTTGACATTGACCTGACGAATGAATTGGGTATCCGGAAGGATGTTCAACGGACGAATATTTATTTCATGGGATGTCAGGCTGCATTTAATGGCCTTAAAGTCGCCAATGCCATTTGCGAGGCAAATCCTTCTTCGAAGGTATTGTTGGTCTGCGTGGAACTTTGTACCCTGCATTTCCAGAAGGAAATCACAGATGATTCTCTTTTGGCGAACTCGCTTTTTTCTGACGGTGCAGCAGCAGCCCTTATTACGGGAGAGCTTCAGGATGGGCTGAACCTTTCTATAGAAGAGTTTGTATGTGCTTTGCATCCTGAGGGAAGGAAGGAAATGGCATGGAAAATTGGGGACTTCGGGTTTGAGATGAAGCTCAGTGCCTATGTTCCTGATATAATTCGAGGAGGGATCAAAGGGCTGACAGACAAGCTATTGAACTCGTTGAAAGTTTCTTTTGATAAGGTAAAACACTTTGCGATACATCCAGGAGGAAAAAGAATTTTGAGGTTTGTCGAAGAAGAGTTGGACATTCCTAAAGACAAAAACCTATCCTCACATAAGGTATTGAGAGATTTTGGGAACATGTCATCTCCTACCATTTTGTTTGTACTCAATGATGTAATCGAAGGTTTGATCCCTCAAAAAGAGCCTGAATATATCCTGAACTTTGCTTTTGGCCCCGGGCTCACACTTGAGAGCATGTTACTGAAAACCCAATTTATCCATGAATAAGCTATTCAAATACAGATCTGAGGAGGAAGAGTTGATGGATGACCTGGACTGCTCGGGTGAGGTTGTAGATCAAACTCTACGTGAACTTGAAATCATCAACCGCTTGTTGGGAGGAAACTATGTTACACTTAGAGGTCTGGATAGCTTATTTAAAAAGCATTCCCTCAAAGGGCAAAAGGTACGGATAGCTGACCTTGGATGTGGAGGTGGAGATATGTTGGTTCTTGTTGCAAAATGGGCACGAAGGAAGAATCTGTCGGTGGAGTTAATAGGGATTGACGCAAACCCCCATATAATCGCATTTGCAAGGGAAAATACAGTCGAATATCCTGAAATTACCTATCTCGTCCAGGATATTTTTTCAAAAGAATTCGAAGAAGGAAGCTACGATTTGGTCATAACCTCCTTGTTTACTCATCATTTTAATGAAGAACAGCTTGTGAATTTATTCTCAAGCATCAAAAAACTTAGTCGATACGGCTTTGTCAATAATGACCTTCATCGCCATTGGTTTGCTTATTACTCGATAAAAATGCTGACTAGATTTTTTTCCAAGTCTGAAATGGTCAGGTATGATGCCCCACTGTCTGTTTTAAGGGGATTTCGAAAGGGTGAGTTGGCAGATATTTTGATGCAGGCAGGGATTAAATCATTTAGATTGAGGTGGATGTGGGCTTTTCGATGGCAATTAATTTTCTAATAAAAAAAGCCGATGTCCAGGAAGACATCGGCTTTTTCTTTGATTAGATTTTCTTATCTCAAGACACTAACGTTTCCTTTGATTACCCTATCGCCAACCTTCACGATTAGGTAATACACTCCTTCTGGAGAATCAGATCCGTTAGACTGTTTTCCATTCCAGGTAGTAGCAGGATCATCAGCAGTGAAAATACTGCGTCCCCATCTATCAAAGATTTCATATTGCAAGACTGACTTCCCATTGTACTGGATACGGAATTCGTCATTTGTTCCGTCACCATTAGGAGTAAATACGTTAGGAATGACCAGGCTTGGTTCGATGATCAGGTAAGGACCTCTGGTAACCTGAGCAATACATCCATCTGCATCGGTCAGTGTAAGGGTTACAAAGTATTCACCTGCTTCGGTATAGATCTTTGAAGGATTTTGAACAGTACTGATGGTACTGTCTCCAAATTGCCAGAACCACTGGACACCTGAGGCAGAAAGGTCTGTAAAGTTCACTCCTGCATCCGGAAGAGGGATCTCAGACCCTTCGATTGGATTAGAGCTGAAGTCTACTGAAGGAGTCGTTCCCACTTTTACGGTTACGCTGTTGTTCACATCAGAACATCCATTGTCTCCGGTCGCAGTAAATGTAACATTGTAGGTTCCGGGAGCCGTGTAAGTATGGGTTGGATTGGGAACATTCGTCAATGGTGATCCATCTCCAAAGTCCCAGATGTATGAGAATGCATTCGAAGCTGTGGAATTAAAGCTCACAGTCAATTCATCACAACCATTGATTTCACTGCTGGTATAGGTAGCTACCGGAGTAGGAGTTACCTGGATGGCAAAGTCAGCAGTGTCGGTACAAACCCCTTCTGAAATCACTACCTGATAAATGGTGGATTGTGTTGGAGTTGCCGTAACTGATTGTGCAGTTGGATTGTTGATATTGGGACCTAACCATTCAAATGAAGCGGCGCCACGGCTACCAAGAGCCCTTAGCCCTACGACATCTCCGCTACAGATCAGGTTCGTATCAGCTTCTATCACCGCCATTACGGCAGGGTTTACTTCAATCAGGACTTGATCGGTCGTGCTACATCTTCCTGAGAAGGAACTGGCCGTTACAGTCAGGATGGTTGAGGAAGTAGGAGCAGCAATCACAATGGAATCATCCATGGTGGTAGCGAATGAGCCTACAGGGCCCCATGTATAAGCTGTAGTGGTATCATTGAAGTTGTAGATATGCGAAGCAACCAATTCTACGCTCTCTCCCTCACAAATGATGGTATCACCTTGAAGTAGATCCACCTGTGGAGTTTGGAGGACAGTCAGTGTTACTTGTTCAGGCTGCGATAGACAGCCAAACTGAGTCTCAGCCCTTACTGAGTAAGTGGTCGTTCTATCAGGAAATGCCAAAGGAGTGGTCGAGTTCGAGTCACTCAGGCTATTTGTCGGAGACCATACAAAGGAATATAAGGGTGAATTTGGGTCTCCATTGGCTACGGCACTGATTTGGACTGTATCTCCTTCGCAGAGATCTCTGTCTACACTTGTATTAACCGTTGGTTCTGTATCTACCTGAACTTTTACGCTATCTGCCCCCTGGCATCCGGCATCAGAGATTGCAGAAAGGGTGTAAACAGTAGTTATGTTTGGCGATACAAATGGTACCGCTGAGCTTTCATCACTTACATAGCCTGTATTTGTAGGGGTCCAGGTATACTGGTAGTTAGGGCCGGAACCCGAAGCAAAGCCTTGCAACTGGATGGTATCTCCGAAACACATACCCGTATCCAGGCCTGCAACAACTGTTGGGTTAGGTAAAACTGTAACGGTAACTGTCGACAAGGTGTCTAGGGTATTTGCATCACTGGAACAACCATTCGAAAGAGAAGTTGCTGTCAGGGTATAAATAGTGGTGGTATCAGGTCTTACAAAGGTATTTGGATCATCTGGATCAATGATTGGATCTACAGGCGTCCAAGAGTAAAGGAATGGTCCGGGAGCATTGTTGTCTGCTGCAAGTCCACCCTGGAGGTTTACCCCAGGTGCTGGCGTAGGACAGATTTCAAAGTCAGGTCCAGCATCTACCTTTGGTTTGGCTTTTACTGTGACTACGACTGAATCCAGGTTACTGGAACAGCCGTTAAAGTCTGTTACTTGGAAATAATAAGTTACATCTTCTGTTGGGGTGGTAACAGTTGGGTTTACCCTTGGATCTTCCACATTGGCACTATCTATTCCACAATTTGGAGCTCGATTACAAGTCCAGGTGTAGAAGTAAGGCATGGTTCCTCCAATTACACTTGCATCAAGGTCTACCCCACCGTCTCCTTCACAGAATTCTTTGGCTGCTCCGGCATCTACTTGCGGGCTACCATTTACGACAATGGTTTGGGTAGTTTGTGTTGTACAGTTTCTGAATACTGTAGTCAAGGAAACTGTTTTGGTTCCCGGTGTAGCGTAATTTACTGTTACAGGGCCTTCCAGAGTCGAAACAGCAGGCGAAGCTGTCGCACCAAAGTCCCAGAAGAAAATCTGGTTGGGTCGGGCAGTTCCCTGGTAAGTATAAGTAACCTGAGCATTCGAACATGAACTCAAGGTAGAGGCTACAAAGTCTGCGTTTGGTTCTTCAACTACATCGAAGGTAATGGTTGTGGTATCTCCTGGGCAGCCATTTCTTGTTACAAAGAGGGTAACAAGCTTGGTTCCTGGAGTTTGGTAACTTACGTTGTGCGGGCCCATGCCTGTAGCAATAGGAGGTGAGGCAGAAGCCCCAAAGTCCCATCTGTAGGTGTCTGCAATTTCACCTTGAGGCTGGAAGGTAAAGCTATTGCCCATGAAGCATTGATCTCCAACAGGTACGATGCTTGTATTGACTGCATCCTGTACTTCTATGTCATTACACTGAAGGTTTGAGAAACAGCCACGATCTTCAACCTGAAGGCACAAGGTCTTTGTTCCAGGCGTATTCCAGGCAAAGTTTAGCGGTCCAATGTTTCCATTGGGGAAGGTCTGTTGAGGTACAGTCCAGTTGAAGGTTGCAGTTGCAGGAGCATTACCGGTATATGTTACAACAGCTGTCTCATTGAGGCAGGCAGTAGTAGGCGCAACGAAGTTGGCATTTGGAATTTCGATAACATCGATTGTCTGGCTGTTAATGTTACTGGCACAACCGTCTTCCTCCAATTGAAGTGTGATGGTCTTCGGTCCTGCTGTGCTCCATTGAACCTGGTAAGGCCCCTGGCCACTACCTGTTACACTGGAAGGGTTTCCGAAATTCCATAGGTAGTTGGCGTTTGTACCACTTGAACCAGTATAGGTAATGGTGGCATTAGAACCTGAACAAGAGTTCGCAGGAAGAGAGAAAGTTGCATCAGGAGTTGGCTTTACGATAACCACAACCTGGTCCGTAAAGGTACATCCTGCAGGGTCATTTACTTCAACCTGGTAAGTGGTAGAGGTTGCAGGACTCACATTTACTGATGCATCTGTCAAGTTACTAGGTGTCCACAAGTATGAGTAGCCTGAGAAGGAACTAAAGTTTGTGGTAATTGAAGTTGCCGATCCCGCACAAATAGTATCAGGAGAAGCGGTCGCAGAAAGTGCTAGTGGAATTGATGTGAATGTTCTGGTAACATTTGGTGCTACATTCCCGCAGTTATCTGTGATGCTTCCATTTAGCGTAACATTGTAGGTCGTATTAGATGCGAGTCCTGGGGAAACTTCAAGGATGAATACATTATCAAAACTACCACCGTTGTCGCAGTTAGGAGAGCGCACCCCAGTCACACCGAAAGGCCCACCAGGACCTGTAACTGTAAAGTCAGAGGCATCAAGGGAGTCACAAGGAATATTTTCGGAGAAGGTAACTACGATTTCTGCATTGTTACAGCCTTGGCGAGCTGTTTCGAATGAGGGAGGTCTGTTATCCGTAACTCCTGCTGTAGAGGCGGTGAAGTCTATGGTATATCCACTGGTTGAACCAGTGAAGTTACTAACATTGATTAGGTAGGTTTCACCAACCTGAGCATTGATACACTCTTCATTCTGTGCAGCACAAGGGCCAAAGAAGTTTGGGTCGGTACGGCCATTAGGCCCTGTAGCTCCTCCGCAGCCACCATTGATGGCGAAGTTACAAGAAACTTCAAGGGCACCATTTAGCCTGATATCCGAGCATGAAGCATTCGTAAGGTTAAACACAGCCCAGTCATAATCATCCATTGGGTCAATGGGAGTGATATCAAAGCAGAGCTGGCCTGCTGTTTGAACTGTGAAGATAAACCAGGAAGAATTTATTTCTCCTGTTTGTAGACAAGAAAGGGCCGGGTTGATTTCATTTGAAACCCCTCCATTGGTAGTAGAACCTACAGTCTGGGTAAAGGTAGTCTGGCAGACAGGAATCGCACCTATACAGTCAGCTGTACCAACCTGCGCGTAGGCTAAATTACTTCCCAGGAGGAATGATAAAATCCATAGCAGTTGAACGTAGCGGTATTTCATAGGTCAGGAATTATACAAGAGGGATTTTATGGGCGTTTTAGTTGAAAGTTGTTGAAGTTGAATTTGAGTTCGGATCCAAATTGATTTTTGAATTCGGCAGGGATCTCAATTCCTTGCTTGCTCAAGTCAATGGAAAACTGGCCATCGAGGACCATACTTTTCTCCTTAACGTAATCATTGTGGCTCATGGATATGGGGGTGCTAATTTTCTTACCCATGAAGGTCAGTTCTGCAATAGCCTGTGTGGGGGGAGCGGCATTGTTGTCCTTATCGGATATTATTTCCAGTCTGATAATGGGATAAGCCTCTGCCTGGAGAACATCCAAAACAAACTTCCGCTTTTGGAAGTCATCTCCCTGAACAAGGGAGAGGGTTTTGAAGTAAAACAGAGTGGTGTGCTGAGAAAGGTCTAGCTTGCCTGCAACCTGTTGAGAGGACAAGATCGTAGTGGCTTGGCTACCCTGAGTCTCGATGGTGAATTCACCTCTGCCGGAATATTGTTGGGCATACAATTGGCTGCCCCAGAAAATCACGACAATGGCTGGTAATAAATAGCGATACATGATATGGATGTAGTTTGACTGACGATATACTGAAACAAGGATACCGGATCAGGTGAGTAAATACCCATTTAAAGATTCCGGTTTACAAGAATAGGTAAATTTATCATTCCAAAACTTACGGAAAAATTGTCCGTAAAAACCCAATTAGCCCTAATTTAGCCTATTTCAGGTGTCAAGATAAAAAAAATCTCTCCCGTTTCTTATAAACGAGAGAGACAATTATTCTAATTCGAGAAAATCTTGAATGTAAGAAGGTGTTTTCCCTACAAATTTACCTATTTGGCATAAGCCACGGCGCGTTTTTCACGGATTACAGTAATTTTAATATGGCCGGGATATTGCATGTCTTTCATGATTCTTTGCGAAATATCAAAGGCCAATTGATCTGCTTTCTCATCGGTGACTTTCTCACTTTCTACGATTACTCGTAATTCACGTCCTGCCTGGATCGCGTAGGTTTTCATCACACCTGGGTAAGACAAGGCAAGGTCTTCCAATTCTTTCAATCTTTGAATGTAGCTTTCTACAATCTCGCGGCGAGCTCCTGGACGTGAACCACTGATGGCATCACAAGCCTGAACTATAGGAGAAATCAGGCAGTTCATTTCAATTTCGTCGTGGTGAGCACCAATGGCGTTACACACATCCGGATGTTCTCCAAATTTCTTGGCGAGTTCCATACCCAACAATGCGTGGGGAAGATCATTGTGCTCCTCGGCTACCTTACCGATGTCATGCAGCAAGCCAGCTCGTTTTGCTTTTTTTACGTCCAGCTTTAGTTCTGAAGCCATGATTGCACAAAGATTCGCAACCTCTCTAGAGTGCTTCAGGAGATTTTGACCATAGGAAGAACGGTATTTCATGCGGCCAACCATTTTGATCAACTCTGGCCTCAAGCCATGGATTCCCAAGTCAATCACAGTTCTTTCTCCTATCTCAATGATCTCCTCAGTGATTTTCTTCTCCGTCTTTTTTACAACCTCCTCGATCCTCGCTGGGTGAATACGGCCATCTGTAACCAGTTTGTGGAGAGAAAGCCTTGCAATCTCTCTCCTTACAGGATCAAATCCTGAAAGGATAATCGCTTCCGGTGTATCGTCAACGATGATTTCGATGCCTGTTGCCATTTCAAGGGCCCGAATGTTCCTCCCCTCACGACCGATGATTCGTCCTTTGATCTCATCATTTTCAAGCGGGAATACAGTTACTGTATTTTCGATTGCCTGCTCCGCGGCAGTTCTCTGGATCGTCTCGATGATGATTTTTTTCGCCTGCTTATTGGCTTGAAGCTTGGCTTCCTCAAGGATGTCCTTCACATAGGCAGATGCTTCTGTTTGAGCTTCTTCCTTCAAAGCTTCAACCAGTTTTTCCTTGGCTTCTTCGGCAGAAAGGCCTGCAATTTTTTCAAGGTCTAGCACTTGCTTGCTGCGAAGTTTCTCCAACTCCTCCTGTCTTTTTCCAACGAGTTCAACCTGTTTGCTCAGGTTTTCACGAATGGTAGAAAGTTGTTTTTCCTGCTGCTTGAAGGTCTGATATTCTTTCTTGGCCTTGTCTTCCTTGGATTGAATGTTTGATTCTCTTTGACTCAGCTTTTTCTGGATAGAATCCAGTTTTTCTTTCTGCTTCTTCGCATTTTGCTCAAATTTATTTTTGAGTTGCTGGTACTTTTCGTTGGCCTTGTTGATTTTATCCTGCTTAATGTTTTGGCCTTTAAGCTCGGCTTCTTTAACAATGCTTTCAGCTTTAACCTTGGCCGTCTCTATCATTTTTGAGTTCGCCGCTGATAGCAAATATCTATTTATAAGATATCCCAGAACCAGCCCTACAATCAGGGCAACGATTCCAGCTACGATTGTCCATAACATATGTGTATATCAAATTAAATGTGAAAAACCATATGGTGGAACACATCCGGTAGAAGATGGGAAGTCGGAAGGAATGTTGATCAAGAATTATCAACCAACTCAATGGCTTGATCCAGTTTCTCGTCAAGGGAGGATACCTCATTAAGAAGTGTCTGGAATTCAGTCTCTTGCTTGCGCTTTTCGCTTAGAAACTCTGTCATGATGTCCAGACAGCACATAATTGCAATGTTCAGGTCGTCCTGATTTTTATACTCAGCCTTAAAGGCTTTGATTTTTGCATTTATTCTTTCAGCTGCATCTTTTATCACAGCTGCTTCCTCGGTATCAACCTTCGCTGGAAACTGGCGGCCAAAGACTGTAATTATAATGGAATGCTTTTCCAACGTCTTTCCAATTTTACCAGTTTATGCTACTCACCAAAATTATTCAGACAAATGTCTATTTCTTTCAAATACCAATCAATTTTTTCCTGAATAGCCACGCGATCTTCGGGATTTGTCAAGCTCTTGCTCAATTTCACAGCCTCGTATCGCTCGACCATCAGATCATAATCTCTTTTCTGATTGTGGAGGGCTTCCTCAGCCTCCTCCAGACGAAGCTCAAGCTCATGACGCTCCCCCTGAAGAACTAACAATTGCTTCTCCAATACAGCAATTTTCTTACTTAGTCCTTGCAATTTTAGGAGTAAATCATTCATTCTCTTGATGCTCCATTAATCAAATTAAATTATTTTTTCCCATTAATCAAAAGCAGCAGGGATATAGATGGATATGATCATGCCACTCTCTTCAAAGGAAAATTGATCTTATTTCCTGATCTCTGCCTTGATTTCTTTTTCCAACAACTGAACTGCCCTTTGGGTAATTTTTTCAGCTGCAGAATCTGCCAAGGTTTTTTTCTCATCCTGAAGCTCAAATGAAATCAGGTAACTTTTCTTATCCTCAGGGATACCCTTGCCCATGTACACGTCATGTAATTCCACCTTCTTGATCAGCTTTGGGTTGGCTTTGAAAACCAGATCTCTGATTTCAGCGAAACTTGTGTACTTGTCGATCATCAAACTCAAGTCCCTGCGAATGCTTGGATACTGCGAAATCTCTCTAAACTCAGTTTTTAAGCCAAAGTAAATATCAGACAGTTTACCCCAGTCAATGAGCATATGGAAGACCTCATTGCGCATTTCAAATCTCTCTGCCAATTCTGCCTTTATAAGGCCGTACTTCAGGATTAACTTTCCATCTACCAGCATTTCAAGGCCATAAGCAAACTCTGAATGATCGGTTTCCCTGATTTTTCCTTCGATTCCAAACCATTTTTGGAGCCTCTCTACCTCCTTCGTGAGTGTTTGCAGGCTCACTTTTGGGGCTTTTTCCTCAAAATGCATGGGGTGTCTAGCCCCCGTAACTGTCAATGCTAGCCACTCTTGTTCGTGGGTTCCCTGACCAGTTTGCTTATAGGTTTTTCCAAATTCAAAGAAAGCCAAATCAGGGCTCTGCCTATTCTGGTTGTAACGAATGGATTCCAACGCTCCCTGGACCATGGATTGGCGGAGGATATTCAATTCTTCACTCAAAGGGTTTAGGATAGGCACAGCCTTGTCATCACCGAATTCTCCCGCAACAAGTGAATTGGTAAGGATTTCATGAAAACCACTTCCTGCAAGGTAGTTTGCATAGGTTTCACGGAGGCGGTGCATGTCCTTATAGGGACGGAAATTTAGGCTACCGTTGATTTTGGAAGGAATTTCGACATTGTTGTAGCCATATACGCGCAGAATATCTTCGATTACGTCAACATCTCTTTGAACATCAACACGATACTGAGGAACCGTTAGGTGAAGGATATCTCCATCCTCTTCGACTCCAATCTCAAGTGCCGCCAGGATCTCAAGTACGGTTTCCTTTGAAATATCTTTCCCAATCAGCCTAAATGTCTTTTTCAAAGACAAGTCTACTTCAAATGGTGCGAAGTCATCCAACACAATGTCTTCCATCGCTGAAGCTGTACCCCCTGCGATTTCTACAATCAGACTCGCAGCCCTCAAGGCAGAGGTTGGTGTCATGTGTGGATCTACTCCTCTTTCAAATCGGAATGAGGAATCGCTGTTGATGCCTAATCTTTTTGCCGTTCTCCTGACTGTTCCAGGATCAAAGTAGGCACATTCCAGAAAGACATTTTTGGTCTCATGGCTTACTCCCGAATTCAACCCACCCATGGTTCCTGCGATGCAAAGTGGCTTCTTTGTATCATTGATTAGCAGATCCGAATCTGGAAGCAGTTCTTTTTCCCCATCCACGAGTGTTTCGAAGGAGGTCTTTTCAGATAGGGTATCAACAATGATTTTCCCTCCTTCAATTTTATCTGCATCAAATGCGTGAAGGGGATTTCCCAGTTCGTGCAAGACGAAATTGGTGATGTCAACGACATTGTTTATGGGCTTCAGGCCAATAGTTCTAAGCCTTTTTTGAAGCCATTCGGGGCTTTCCTTTACTTCTACTCCTTCAATGTAAATGGAAGTATATCTTTTACACTTATCCGTTGCCTTGATTTCGACAGGGATAGGATTTTTCTTTTTGAGTTTGGTGGGGTCCAGGCTAATGTTGGGAAGTTTTAGCTCAGAAATATCTCTTTTGTAGGCAGCGAGGTCCCTTGCAGCTCCATAATGAGAGGCACCATCTACCCTGTTGGGAGTCAATTCGATTTCCAGGACATAGTCTTTATCCATGTCTGCTACCGTATTGAATGGCGTACCGGGAGTAAGGCCTTCTTCCAAAACCATGATCCCGTCGTGGCTCTGACCCAGTCCGAGCTCATCTTCGGCACAAATCATTCCCATAGAAACCTCACCCCTGATTTTGCCTTTTTTGATCTTCAGGCCTTTCTCTTCTTCGCTTCCAAAGGGATAAAGCACGGTTCCAACCGTAGCGACAGGCACTTTCTGACCAGCAGCAACATTGGGTGCACCACAGACAATCTGGAGAGGTTCTTCTCCTCCGACATCTACGGTCGTAACACGAAGTTTGTCTGCATTGGGATGCTGGACAGCTGTGAGGACATGGCCCACAAGCACGCCTTCAAGGTTTCCCTTGACACCTCCTACTTCTTCTACTTTTCCGATTTCAAGCCCAAGCATTGTCAGGATGACTTTTATTTCTTCCGGACTTTGGTCTATATCAATGTATTCTTTGAGCCAATTGTAGGAGATTTTCATGACCTCTTAAAAAAAATTATAATGAAACTTACACCCTTTTCAGGCAAGGGCAAATGTAGGCAAAGGATCTGAAAAAATCTTTCTCGAGAGGCTTTTTGGAGCAAATAGGTAAAACAATGTCATCCATTGTTTGGGAATTGTAAAATCAGGCTCCACGAATAGGCATACGAGGCAGATACTTACTAAGTTAGCCCATACACGTCCTGTCAGAATAAATTTGATTCCATGAATGCTACATTTACCTCCGTCCTCCTTTGCTTATTCCTTGTAGCTGGTACCTTTTTGGGTCCAATTAATGCCCAAGAGATAGATGCTCCAGCTTTCAAATTACCTGAAGATAAACAAATTGAATCCTGGTTGGAAGAGATGAAAATCCCTGCCGTTGGGGTGATTGCTATACAGAAGGGGAGACCTATTCAGGCCACTGTTTTAGGTGAAAAAAGAAAGGGTGAGAAAGCTGATTTCAAAACCCTTTTTGATGTAGCTTCACTGACTAAATCATTTTCGACCCACTTGGTGCTGAAGTTAGCATCTAATGGAAATTGGGACTTGGAAGAACCTCTTTATAAATATTGGGTAGATCCTGATGTCGCTGCAGATTCTCGACATAAAAAATTAAACAGCCTCCATTGTCTTGGACATAAAAGCGGATTCTCCAACTGGAGATGGATGGAAGAAGATAAAAAGCTAAAATTTAATTTTCATCCAGGAGAAAAGGTGATGTATTCTGGAGAGGGCTTTGAATACCTGAAAAAGGCCGTCGAAAAGAAAACAGCTAAATCATTTGATCACCTGATGGACTCTTTGATATTTACTCCCTTGGGCCTCGAACGAAGCTATTTGGTTTGGGATGATAACAAAACTCCGGAGGGACATGTGGCCCACGGGACTGATAAAGAGGGCAAGTGGCTGGAATTCAGGGAGTCCAGGAAGGTATTTGCATCGGATAACTTGTTGATAAGTCTTCAGGATTGTGGCCTCTTCATGAACTATGTCCTTGAAGGCGCTGACCTGGAAAAAGATATTTACCAAAAAATGATCAGCCCAGTAGGAGAGATGAAAGAAGGAGTGGGAATTGGCCTTGGATGGGTGATTTTTGAGGACTTGCCCAATGGTGAGTATGCCCTTTTCAATGCAGGAAGTGATCCGGGAGTAAATGCTGTCATGGTCATTTTACCCAGGTCTCAACGTGCCCTGGCTATCTTCACCAATGGAGACAATGGCCGAGGGCTAATCATGAGAATTCTGTCCGAGTCCCTTGATGTCGGTAAAAGTATGCTTGAAAGGCTTTGATCTTTAAAGGATCATTTCCAGGATGGTCTTTCCATCGATGTTTCCAAGAATTTCGTCAGCAGCCCTTTCAGGGTGAGGCATCATGCCAAAGACATTTTTACCTGAGTTGGTGATTCCTGCAATGTTGTCAAGGCTTCCATTCGGATTGGATTCAGGAGTAAAAAGTCCCTCTTCGTTGCAGTACCTGAACAGGATTTGATCGTTGTCCTCCAATTTTTTCTTTACATCCTCAGAGCAGTAGAAATTTCCTTCTGCGTGAGCAATGGGCACCTTGTAGGCACGATCCTCCAGACCTGCGGTGATTTTGGCTGTCTTACTGACTGGTCTCACGAAGACATTTTTGCAGACAAAATTCATGGAGTCATTTCTCAGCAACGCTCCATCAAGCAGACCTGATTCGGTAAGCATTTGGAAACCGTTGCATATACCGATGACATACCCGCCCTTATTAGCATGGGCTACAACTTCTTCCATGATGGGTGAGAAACGGGCAATAGCTCCTGACCTTAGGTAATCTCCATAAGAGAAACCGCCAGGGAGAAATACAACATCTGAAGATTGTAGGTCTCTGTCCTTGTGCCAAAGGTTAACCACTTCCTGACCGAGGTTATTTTGTAGGCTGTAGATGAGGTCGTCATCACAGTTGCTACCTGGAAATGTAATTACTCCGAATTTCATGCTTCAAAGTTATGTTTTTTCTGCGATAGATGGGATAGTTTCCGAGGTCTACCCTTTCATATTTTTCTCCGATGGAGGGATACCGATCCTTGAGCGATACAAATTGATCCCTGGGATCAAGTATCAGGCCAGGTGGCGAACTTTGGAATTGGAGGAAGAAGGAACGATCTGTTTCCAGTTTACTGATCAATTTTTCTTCCTGACCCTTCGATAAAACAGGAATTTTATATGCAGAAATCCTGAAATCTGTGTACTTGTTTGGGCAGGGATAACCAAGCCATGTGTAAAGTGCTGGCTGATAATCCATGATCCAGATTCCCCCTTCAACGGAGTCATTTTTCAAATACTCTTTGATAGGGAGAGATTCTGAGAGTTCAAGCCAATTGTATGTAGTCCAAACAGTAGAAATGGGTTCTGTTGCGAGGGTCTCAATTTTATGAGAAAAGTAATACCTGTACTGGTACAGGGGCCATGCAAACAGCAGGATGAAAACGAAAAGTCTAAATCTGTACAACCATTTAAATTCCATTATCCGACTACAATAAAAACTGGCAGGTACCGCCAACAATATGAAGTCATCAATCTGGAGCTGGTTCCATTTGGAAGCCAATAGAAAGATTGTCGCAAAAAGCCAGACGGACATGCTAACCTCTAAAGTTCTGATTTTGGCTACATAGGAAAAGAACTTGAGGCGATAATGTATCCATCCAAATATCAAAAACAGCATGAGGAGTCCGTGGGTGAAAAACCAGCTTTGAATCTGTTCAACTACATGGTAATCGTAGCCCTCCCCAATATCCAGCCTCGCCCGGTCTATGTAGTAAAGCACTCCTATTTCGAAGAAATCATCCAGGTTTCCATTTACAAACAGCAAGATCAAGCCCAGAAAAATGGAGATTGATAGCCCACCTACAAAGGCAAAAAGCTCATCCAGGTTTCCTTTACCTACTATGAGGTAGGTGAGCAAAATTGCCAAACTGATAAAAATACCTTTATAAGCAATCAAAATGATCAGTCCCATCAAAAAACCAGCCCTGAGCATCAGTCGGTAGTTGATCCGCCGTCGATCTCCTAGTTCGAGGATACTCCAAACTGCCACCAGCGAAGGCAAAATGATGGCTAAGGATGTATTCAGTTCCTGGCTATGCCAGGGGAGACAGGTCAGGAAGACAAAAATGATGGCTGGGAGACCTGGGAGTTTTTGAAATGGTTTGTATTGACCGATAAGTCCATTTAGAAAAATAGCTGTGATCCATATATAGATGCAGGTGAAAATATGGATCATCAAGAGGGAGTATTTGCCAAAGATGATGTAGAAAAAGTAATAAACCCATACAAGAAATGGCGTACCCGCATGCCAGGCGTCTTGATAAAGGGTATTTCCATCAACCATGCGTTGTACAAGAACCATGTAATGCGATTCTTCAGGCGTGAAAAGTGCTCCCTGAAGGGAAGGCAGCCTGAGAACCGGGATCAGAACAAGCAGGGCAATTACAACAGCCCCTGGTACATAGGAAAGTAAGCGAACCACTAAGCCTTTCTCTTTGACTTAAAAAATTGTTATTTGGGCACAATAATAATCTTTTTCCTAACGACAATTGCATTTTGCAGGCCGAAAAACTCACAGCTCAAATTTTTCAGAAAAAATCCTTTCTCTGTATTGGATTGGATACTGATTTGAATCGAATTCCCGAATTTTTACAGGGAGAGCAAGATCCCGTCTTTGAATTCAACAAAAGGATCATCGAGGCTACCTCAGATCTTGCAGTGGCTTACAAGCCTAACCTGGCATTTTATGAGGCCATGGGGCCTTCGGGCTGGAGAAGTCTTGAGCGAACCCTGGAGGTTATTCCGGATGATATCATGGTTATTGCTGATGCAAAACGAGGAGATATTGGGAATACTGCCCGAAAATATGCCGAGACTTTTTTTCAGCGTTATGATTTTGAGGCAGTAACTGTAGCTCCCTACATGGGCAAGGATTCTGTCCAACCATTTTTGGAGTATGAAGACAAATGGGTCTTCTTATTGGCACTGACCTCAAATGCAGGGGCCCAGGATTTTCAATACATCAGTGATGGGAAAACCCTCCATGAGCATGTACTGGAAAAGTCTCAATCTTGGGCAAATGAATCTGTCGGAGAACTTGGTTTTGTCGTGGGAGCTACCCGTCCTGAAGATCTGGGAAGGATTCGCCAGCTTGCACCCAAGTCCTGGTTTTTGGTGCCCGGTGTGGGTGCTCAGGGAGGGACAGTAGAAGAAGTTGCATCAGCAGCTTTAACTGATTTTGGTGGCTTGTTGGTAAATTCTAGCAGGGGCATCATTTATGCTTCTAATGGGGCAGATTTCGCCCAGGCTGCAAGAAATGCTGCTTTGAATCTTCAACAAAAAATGGCGGAATTTCTATAGGTCTCTTAGGCCTTTTTCCTGGAGAACATTGAAAAGAGGGTCTCGAAGAACCAGTTTCTCTCGGAGTTAACGGCGATATCTAGAAACTGGTCTGCCTGGCTCACAATCTGATGAAGATTGGTGACAGAATTGACGAAGGTGTTGATTTCTTCATTATTCCGATCTCCCTCTATTTGCTTGACTTCCTCAAGAACCTTTAGAACTGGCTTAAGCTCACGCTTTCTCCTTTCGATGATTACCTGTTGGGCTACTTGCCAGATGTCTTTCTCTGCGTAGAAGTATTCTCTTCTTTCTCCTGCTTTGTGCTCTTTGCTTACCAAGCCCCAATCGATGAGGGCACGTAGGTTCATATTGGCATTGCCTCGGGAAATATCCAAGGAACTCATAATTTCTTCAGCTGAAAGGGATACAGGTGTAACCAGCAAAAGGGCATGGACCTGTGCCATGGTACGGTTTATCCCCCAATGAGAGCCTAGTGCTCCCCACGCTTGTATAAATTTCTCTTTGGCTTCCTCGAGTTGCATCTTATATAAAAAAGGTATGTGGTTTTGACGAATATGTATAACAAATAATCCTGTTACTTAATAATTTTCTTTTTCACATCAGTTTGGGGGAAATTTTGAATGGATCTAAAGGCTTGATAATGAATATTGCTCAAGTATTTTTCAAAAATTCCTGAAAGTATAGGATTATAGTCAAATAACGCAATCTTCGACAAATAGTTCAATTATTTATAAAAAATAAAAAGCGGGCTCTTTAAGAGCCCGCGTAAAACTACACACACTAGCACTACTAGATTAAAGGAAAGTAAAAGTTTAGAATACTGGTACTCTTAAGACAATCAAAAGTCTTGTCACCCTAAGTCAAAGGGGAGAATTTTATTTTCTAACGAAAGAGTTTGGCTGAAAGTAATGCCTCAGGAAAGATTAGGAGAGCTGATTGAACTTCCTTCGAGTGTGAAGGGCTGACTTAACTCTTTGAAGGTTAAGTCTTTCCGATTGGTATTTCAATATGCCATTAATTAGAAAATAGCTGAGAAATAAAAAGATAGTGGACAAAAAAAAGGAAAATTTCAAGCTGCTTAACAGGTAGGAAATAAGTATTAGGCTACAATGGTAGATGCTAATAGAAAGAGAAAATGACCATTTATCAGGAAGGAGTATTTTTAGTGATCTCAGGGGGCTAATAATGGAAATGATACAATTGGGAGACCCCCATTTACGAAATTCCCGATGAAGACCCATGAGGATAGATGGCAAAAAAATCAAGGTAATAATGGTTTCTACCTGTGGGAAAGGGTAATGAATCAATGTTAATTCATTAATATAAAATAACAATACCAAAAGTGCAGCGAATGTGAAGACCCAAATGATGTCGGGGTTCTTTTTCCATACTTTAAAAAGCTTGGAGGGGGCAAACTTTGGATGTGTAGGCCAAGCTAAAATTGACACCCAGCTCATGACCCAAAACAGGTCTGTTTCATTCATGGGGTGGAGAAAACTTTGCATGATGAGAAGCTGAATAGCTACAAACTTCCATCCCAACGAATAGATGGATGAACCCTTAATCACAAGGTATATAAGTAGGACTTTCCATAGGAAAACTTCTTCAAAAATCAGGAGCTCTGAGATGGCAAAATCTCCAGTTTGGTTCATAAATTTTTTAGATAGAGCAAGAGCCGGGTATCCTATAACCGACTTATTACGAAATTAGGTAATTGATTGATAATTGAATAATCAAGTAGTTCGAGTTTCTTTCCTTGACAGAATATGACAGTATTTTCCTATATTCCGGTTTAAAAATAAATCCTGAGAGAGAAGAATTGATTTCTCAGTTGCCAGTTGATAAGAGCAATTTTGTGAAGAGAATCATTAGACTTTTAGAAAATCTGATTGAGAAGGTAGGTAGGCTGATCAGTCTGCTGTCGCTGGCGCTTGTTGTGGTAATTTGCGCCGATGTGCTGATGAGATATTTGTTCAATTTCACAAAAATATGGGTCATAGAGTTAGAAACATACTTCTTTACCTTTCTATTTCTATGGGGGAGTGCCTATGCATTCAAGCATGATAAGCATGTCCGGGTAGATGTCTTTTACCAAAGATTTTCGAAAAAAACGCAGGCTTGGATCAATTTAATTGGGGCATTATTCCTTTTGTTGCCGTGGTGTGTGGTGGTGATGATGGTATCCTGGCCTTACCTTTTCATGTCATGGAAAATCAGTGAGACCTCTGCCCAGGCGGGTGGTTTGGGCAATCTGTTTTTACTGAAAGGCTCCATTTTTACGGGCTTTTTCTTCCTTCTCTTACAGGCACTGGTTTCGGTCTTCAGGTCAATCCAGGTAATTATTGATAAAAAACCTCAGGCTGAAAGTCTGGCATAAGCATATGGGAGTACTCGCAGTTATACTATTTATCCTGATTTTTTTCCTTGTTCTGCAAGGATATCCGGTGGCTTTTACACTGGGAGGAGCTTCTGTTTTATTTGGCTTACTGATCATCTGGTTTTTTCCTGAGTACTTAAGTTTTACAGACTTCAGGTTGCTTCCATCCAGGATATGGGGGATTATGAATACCACAGTTTTGATGGCTGTTCCCTTGTTTATCTTTATGGGAATCATGCTGGAGAAGTCGGGACTTGCTGAGGGGATGCTGGAAACCATGTCGCTATTGTTTGGGACAATGCGTGGAGGATTGGCCATATCGGTAGTGATCGTAGGGGCTTTGCTTGCAGCTTCGACAGGGATCGTAGGGGCTACGGTGGTAACGATGGGCTTGATTAGCCTTCCAACGATGATCAAGAGAAATTACAAGGTAGAATTAGCAGCTGGTACGATTGCTTCTTCAGGCACCCTGGGTATCATCATTCCTCCTTCTATCATGCTTGTTTTATTGGCGGATACCATCAATAGTTCCAATCGTGGAGGTCAATCTGTGGATGTAGGGGCTATGTTTGGAGTAGCTCTTTTTCCAGGGGTCATGCTGGTGCTTGCCTATGTAGCCTACATCCTGATTTATGCCAATATCCGCAAGGATGTGGCTCCGCCGATGCCGAAAGAAGAAGTCGAAGCTTTTCGTGGCAAGGGCTTTGCCCTGAGAGTGATCCAGGCCTTCGTCCTTCCTTTTTTCCTGATTCTGGCAGTTTTAGGCTCTATATTCGCTGGTATTGCGTCTCCCACGGAAGCCGCAGCCGTAGGTGCATTGGGAGCTACGCTCATGACCGTCTTGAATAGGAGCTTTTCACTTAAAATCCTTGGGGAGGTCATGAGGCAAACTACACATTTGACTTCCATGGTATTCATGATCCTGCTGGGTGCGACTACCTTTACTTTGTTGTTTCGAACCCTGGGGGGCGATGATTATCTAATTGAACTTATTCAGAACTCAAATCTTCAGCCGATGGCATTTTTGGCCTTGGTAATGGTGGTGGTTTTTGTGGCAGGTTTCTTCATTGATTTTATAGAGATCATATTCATCATTGTCCCGGTGGTTACGCCGATTTTTAATGTTCTCGGCATGGATATGCTTTGGATCGGGGTGTTGTTGGCGATGAATCTCCAGACTTCCTTCCTGACCCCACCTTTTGGATTTTCACTGTTTTACCTCAAAGGTGTAGCGCCCAAAGAGGTCAAAACGCAGCAAATATACAGGGGAATTGTACCCTTTGTGGTGATTCAATTGGTTTTTATCGGCTTGATAGTAGCTTTCCCGGATATCATATATGCAGTATTTCCGGTGAATGGCTAAACAACTTTTGTTATGAAAAGAAAAGAATTTCTCAAAAAAGGATTGTTGGCCGGGGCGGGTGTTGCGGCGGTGCTGAGTGCTTGCGATAACAAGGCTGTGGTAGCCGATAAAGAAGCTCCCAACATCATTACGAATAAAAAATACCGCTGGAAAATGGTAACCACCTGGCCTAAAAATTTTCCGATCCTGGGTGAGTCTGCCAATCTTTTCGCCAAATGGGTGAATGAGTTGACAGGTGGAAGAATAGAGATTAAGGTTTACGGAGGTGGAGAGTTGGTTCCTGCTTTGGAGACCTTCGAAACTGTGTATATCGGAGCGGCTGAAATGGGTTGTGGTTGTGCCTACTATTGGGCTGGAAAAGCTCCAGCGGCGCAGTTTTTCGGGGCAGTTCCCTTCGGAATGAATGCAGCCCAGGTTTCTTCCTGGCTGCTAAGTGGAGGTGGTCTCGAGCTTTGGCAAGAACTCTACGCACAGTTTAATGCGGTTCCCTTTCTTGGAGGTAATACAGGAGTGCAGATGGGGGGATGGTTCAACAAAGAGATAAATTCAGTCAAAGACCTGACGGGATTGAAAATGCGCCTCCCTGGTTTGGGGGGTAGGGCACTGGAAAAAGCAGGAGGCGCAGCTGTGCTGGTGGCAGGTGGTGATATATTCACTTCCCTGGAGCGTGGGGTCATAGATGCAACCGAGTGGATTGGTCCCTATCACGATTACTTGATGGGCTTTCATAAAATTGCCAAGTACTACTACACACCGGGCTGGCATGAGTGTGGGTCTCAATTGGAATTTATCATCAATAAAAAGGTCTTCGATGGCCTACCCAGAGATCTACAGGCAGCAATCGAAGCAGCTTCGATGCGGGTACAGGCCTGGGCATTGCCTGAGGCAGATGCGAAAAATGGAGAATACCTGGATAAGATGATCGCCGAAGAGAATATCCAGTTGAGAAGTTTCCCACAAGAAGTTCTGGATGAATTAAGGGGTTTTTCGGAGGAAGCAGTCCAGGACCTGATCAGTGATGATCCATTTGCAAGAAAGGTATATGAAAGCTATTCTGGTTTTCAAAAGAAAATTGGCAAATGGCATGCGCTAACTGAGAAGAAATTTTACAACCAGATACAGAAAGTTGAAGGAGAATATTCTTGAAAATAATTCCATTTAAATATAAAAGTGAAGGCCTGGGAAGCTAAATGCCCAGGTCTTCACTTTTATCCTTTTTATCTTACTTAAACAAAGTCGCTAATAGGCTTTCATGTAGTGTCCTTCTTGCTGTATATCCCCCCCCATCATAGGAATAAAGGGTAGCCATTCCGGTTTCTTTTTCGGGATAATAGAGCAGGTAAGCCTCATATGATGTTGTAGAACCCTGATGTCCATAGGCAACTCCATATGGTGTCTGGTATACCTCAATCCCAAGGCCATAATGCTCGTCAGGCCATTCGTCATAGCTGGATTGATCCATGACAGGAACTGAATCCTGAAGCATCATGCTCAAGGTCTCCTGCTTCATCAAACGGCCATCAAAGATACCTTTCATGAATTCGATCAATTCCTGGCCATTGCTCGCCATTCCCCCGTCTCCTGTGGCGGCATCAGAGACTGCCAAAAATTTCACTTCCTGATAATTATTTCCAGCCCGGCGGTATGGAAGTGCTGTACCATCAGGAATGGGATCGTCATGAGTCCCCATTTGGGTATGTTGAAGGCCAAGTGGTTGTGCAATGTAGGTCTCCACGGCATCCCAAAGGGTCATGTTTCTGGCTTTTTCAATTACCAAACCCAGGATAACGTAATTGCTGTTTGAGTAGTCAAATACTTTCCCCGGCTCATGTACAGGATCACTTCCATAGGTATAGGTGAGTTTTTCTGCCTGGGTCAATTTAAAATTCGGTTTATTTACGGCATCAATGTAATGCTTGATCCCGAGGTAATCTGGAATTCCCGTGGTGTGATTCAGGCACTGACGAAGGCTTACCAACTTGGCATTGGGAATATTTTCAATCAGTTCGGTATCCAACCATTTACTAAGTGGATCATCTACACTCAAAATGCCTTCTTCGTGCAGTTGCATCATCAAAACTCCTGTAAATAGCTTGGAGATGCTGCCTACCATAGAGGGAGAGCATGGAGTAAAGGGTATATCCTTGGCGATATCTGCCATACCTGTAGCTCCATTCCAGTCGCTGGTGGCATTTTTTACAGAAACCTGAACCGTTGGATTTGACTGGGTAAATGTTTCCAAGCTTTTTTGGTATTCGTCTTTATTTGGATTCGATTCGCTGTTATCAGCAAAGGTCATTTCGCAGGAATAGGTAGCAGGATTGATGTCAGCGCTCAGGTCTTCACAAGAAAACAATGCCAGACAAGGGATAATTAGAATCAATAAGTATCTCATGGTGGAGGTTTATTTGTTGTTGAAGGGATAAAGTTGGATGCCAAGCCCTACAAACTGGTGGGCTCCTGAATAAATGGTAAGGGGCAATTCCGCGGCTGCACTTGCCTGAGCAAAGATTTCAGGACTGTAAGGATCTTCACCCAGTCGGTATCCAAATCCAAGGCTTGCTGAGGGCATGAATTTTCCATATCCCCAATCTGTAGCTTCCACCAGTCCACTTTCAGAGCTTGTATAGATGGTTCCGGGGGTAAATGAATGGGAATATCCTGCACCTGCTTTCAAGAATACATTCCATCGCTGGATGTTGAGTCGATATCCCAGTTCTGCATTCAGGAAGAAGGTGGACTGCCACGAAGGATGATAATAATACCCAAGATTGGCCGCTGCGAACAACTCTGAGGAGCCTTTTTCTTTGAAGGAATACTCGGTTCCGACAAGGATTCCAGGGTTGAACGAAAAGCGGTTCCAGGTACTGTTTGGCAGAGCGATTGTCTCGTCAAGGATCGCAATGCGCAGGGGCAGTTCGCTAAGTTTTTTTTGCGCTTTTAATTGACATAAGCCAATCAACAGGCAAAGGCTGGTTAAAAGAAAATGTTTCATAATGGTGGTTATGTGATATGCACTAAAGAGGAAATAATGGCTTGTTTGTTGCGCAGAAATCGCGCAAAGAGGAGTGAGAGGGAGAAATACTTGAATGGATACCCCATTTTCATATAATGGATACACAAAAATTAACAAATGTAAATATGATAATTTGAATTTTATTTGAAAAACATAAAAGTCCTTTATGGTGAATTAATATTAGGACTATTTATCCAGATTAAGATTGGAGGGGAATGGGATATGTTATTCCATATTTAAAATAGCAACAAGCCGCACAATTGTATTCAAGGAAATTTACTTAAATTAAACTAAAGCCATTGGCAGATATTTACAATCCCTAAGCCCCTATTATGAAATTCCTCATACCCATTTTTTTTCTTGCTCTAGTCATTTTTATGCCTGGCTTTCTCTTCTCGCAGCCTTTGATAAGGGCTAATTTAGGCATTAATGGAGCCAGAATTGCGGACGGGGATTTTGAATCCGATGAAAGATTGATTCCTGGCTTACAAGCAGCACTTGGCTTGGAAATACCTCAAAATGAAAATTGGTATTTAGTCCCTTCATTGAGTATCGCACAAGGTGGATGGGTGGAACGCTATCGTGGGGTGCGCTATGGGGATCGAAATATTTATGCCCAGTTAGGCATAGCAGGTGGTTATGTCCTTCCTATAGATGTACCAGGCAAAATTACTGCTGAATTAGGTCCTCATCTAAATTTTTGGACAAGGACAGTCGGTTTTACCAACGAGAATGGTCTAATGGAACGATTTAAAGGAAATCTTGGAATCAGGAATTCTACCAATCGTTTTTTTGGTAGTTTATCTGCTGAAGTAGATTACCATTTTGATTGGAATGACATAAACTTATCAGCAGGGATTCGATTTGAGACTGGATTTACACCTATAGAAAGTTATTCTTCTTTCAGTGGTATGAAATTCCGTTCATATACCAATAGCCTCTCTTTGGTGGCTGGAGCCAGCTATCCTTTGAAAGATTTCTTCTCTTTGAAAGACGAGTTTTCCGATATGTTCGAAGTGGAGCTCAATCCAGAGGATTTGGTGCTCAAAACTCCCTTTGAAGAAGCCTATGATTCCTACAAAAAAGCCCGAGATCTTGTAAATGATGCCTATTTCGATGATGAGAAGGAGGCCTCAGGGCCTGAGTTGGCATTGGATGCACTTGAAGAACTTGAAAGGACAAAACGGCTGTTAGGTGCCGGAATCAAGGCATGGGAAAAGGGAGATGACGAAGGAATTGGCCCTGAGGCCAGGAAGGTGTTGGAGCGTTTTATCAAGGAGCTGGAAGAAAGGGCGTATATCATGAAGGATTCAGTTTTCGAAGAGGAGGTGGTAATTGATGATGGAGACGATCCGACTGACACTCCTCCTCCGACCATTTATGGGGAAGAAATCAGTCCTCCATGGATAACTGTTAAGGGTGCGATGGCGCCTTCCCAGGGTGTATGGCAGGATGATGATTATTTTGAAGACAAACCTACCAAACAGCTCACCAAAGAAAGTGAGACCAGTTACCATGCTGAGTTGGACATGGTGGCGAATCGCTACACGGCGGTTTTTGGCCTAAAGGGGAGCAGAAGTGCCATTTACATGTCGGGAAAAAGCACCTACACCCAAACTATTCCAGTGAGGTTTCGACTAAAACTGATTCAGGGAGGAAGTGAAAAGATCATTTGGACTGAGCCAACCTCAAGCGCATCGGTGCCATTGGCAGGAGGTGAAGGCCCGGAGGTATCCTGGTCGGTTTCAATTGCCAGAACTGATGAGTCTCCCATTCCCAAGAACTTCAAAATGGTTCCCGGTCCTTATACCCTGGAACTGGAACTTATTGACAGCTATGGCAAATCTACGGGTCTTAAAATTAGCACACATGGAAAGGTTGTAGAAACCCAAATGCCCAAGGTTCACATTGTGCCTGTACTGTTGTCGGATGATTGGACTGTTACAGAGGGGATGGAACTCACAAGTAATGCCAAGCGCCTGAAACAGGAGTGTGATAAGGATTTTTATGATTACTTCCCAGTTCCGGTAGATGGAGTAGACGTCAGGGCAGAAGCCCTTCAATTTTTAGGTTCCCAGGAACTAGGAACCGTCGATTATCTTATTAGCCTATTGCCTCTTACCAATACTGAGGAGGAGGTTAGGGAGGAGCGAGCCGTTGCGCATTTGACCCAGCGATTCTCTACTACAGCGCAATTGGGAGGGGCGGGACGAGTGATTGTATTGCTCAACGACAAGGACTTTTCAAAAGTGTATAGAAATGATGAAGGAATTGGTGGTTTTGCGCCTCATCCGAAGGTTCAATTTATGAGGTTCAAATACTCCAGCAGTACCATTGCCCACGAGTTGATTCATTCATTTCCCTATGTGTTTTCCGCTGAGGAAATGGCTGCACTTTGTGGATTCAGTTACCACAACTCTGATGACAACGATTATGGGAATGGAGTAAGTATATTCAGTGCTGGGGTCTACTTCCACAGAGGTTGGGATGCCATCATGGGCCCTGTAAGTGTAGCTGCTTTTATTACCCAATGCAGTTTTTGGCACCTGATACAGCAATTCCAAAAGCCAAACGATCCAGAGCTATTCCTTGTCAGGGGATACCTGGCGCAAGCCAATGGTCAATATGCAGGCGTATTTTCTCCAACCTATGAGTTTGAAGGGGATGAAGGCCTACAGCAAGGGGCCATCACAACTGATGGCTGGGGAATTGTGCTGAAAGACAAAAATGGCAATGTGCTTGCTACCTATCCCTTTGAAGTTATATGGCAATATCCCGATGAGTCTAAAAAACGCGAATTGGTGGCATTTAACCACAGGATAGATCGCCTGCCTGGAACTGCCTCCATTGAACTCATAGGACCGGGCGGAAAAAAGGCAGAACAACTACTATCTGCAAGTAAGCCCAGCGTAGAGATAAATTACCCAAAAGAAGGAGAGCTGATAAAGAATGGTAAGAGGGGCATTGGAGTAAAATGGGAAGGAAATGACCCTGATGGAGATAATCTAAGTTACCGCTTGCAAGCTTCTTTTGATGATGGAGAAAACTGGTTTCCCCTGGGGGATGAAATTCAAAAGGAAAATTTCAAACTTAGGCCTTTTGAGCGAGCGAGGAAGGTGAAATTAAGGGTATATGCGACTGATGGGGTAAGGTCTGACATGAAGGAAGTAGGCTTTTGGGTAGTGCCTTGATAGATAATAAATTAAGGATCCAAAGGCCTGCTTAGAGAAGTTGGAGAGTTTTGAGTATATTTTTTTCAAATGAAATTTACCCTCTGCCTTTTAAATAAATCCTCAACATGGCGATTTTCAACAATAGCTCAACCCTCAATTTTTTCCATCTTCGCTCTGCTTCTGACCGGCACTGGACAAATCAGGAGTTTGAAGAAATAACTGCCTCTTTTCAGGCAAGCAAAGGAATGTCCTATGAGTTGCAAAGCCTTACTTTTAGAAACGGAGGAGAGATTGAAAAGGGTTTGGAAGAAATCAAGTCTTCCTCCAGGGATATCCTGGTTCTTCATGTTTCAGGCGATGCAGAATTTATCGAAGCTTCTAAGGATAGCGGCGGGGATAGGAAAATTCAAATCAAACAAAAAGGTGCTGAAGCACAAGAGCAGATTCCTCCATTGCTACAAGGAAGATATTTACTATACAATGAAGATGAGGCTTTTGCTTCAATCTCAGCCTTGGAATTTGCTGATATCATCAATCGATTTGAGGAGAAAATTGACATCCTGTTTTTAAACTTCCCTCATTCGGAGATTTTTGCTTCCTATTTGAATATTAAAGTGGATACCCTGGTGATTGCTAGTGGAGAATTGGATAGAGAAGTCGCTCTCAATTTCTCCCAACGATTCTATCAGCATCTGTTGCCAAATATGTTGCCTGAAGAGGCCTTTGTAGAGTCAAATAAGGATCTCCAAACCATGGGAATCGAGAGTGAGGGATTATATTCCTTGTACGTTTCTGGAGAAGAGGTTAAGGAATATCCAGAGGCGGAAGAACAAAAATATGAGGATACTCCTTTTGGTTCTGAAACTGAGGCCACAGAAGAGGAAGGAATCTCCGACCCCTTCGTCAACACCCGCCTACACGCAGACCACTGGGCGGAGGAGGACCTCCTGGGCTATGAGCGTTATGCGCACAACATCGAACAGATCATCAAGCGTCAAAAGGCGAAGCCACCTTTGACCATCGGAGTCATCGCTCCCTGGGGGCAGGGCAAAACGACCCTGATGCGCTATGTTGAAAGGCGTTTTGAAGGGGCGACCAGCAAGGAAAGCAATCACAAAAGCTCTGGCCTAAAGACCAAGGCTTCCAAAAAGGACATTGATGACTGGAACCAGGATTCCAGTTATATCAAGAAAGAATTTCCCAGCTATCCCTGTGTATGGTTCAACCCTTGGCAATACCAATCCAGTGAACAAATTTGGGCAGGAATGGCCCATGCAATCATCCACCAGTTAGTTGAGAAACTTTCTCCTATCAAACAGGAAGAGTTCTGGTTCAAACTCCAATCCCGAAGGATTGACCGGCAAGCCATCAGGCGGGATTCGATCAAGGATGCGATCACCAGAACCATTCCCAATATGATCATTTTTGTCTTGATGCTTGTGATTTCTGCCGTCTTACCAATGTTGATCCCCGACAATGCTTATATCCTTATGTTGAGTCTGGGTTTGCCATTGCCTGCGATAATTTTGGGGATCAGGAATGGATTGGAGGCTTATGCCAAGAGTTTTCGGGAGAAATATGACAAGTACCTGCAAAGTCCTGACTACGAAAAGAAGTTAGGTTATTTCCATGAGGTAAATGAAGACCTCCAGCGGGTTTTTGACCTATTGGTAGATGAAGGAACTCCTGCATTGATTTTCATCGATGACCTCGATCGATGCTCTCCCCAAAAAGTAGTAGAAGTCATCGAGGCTATCAACCTCATGATGAATGCCGAATTCAGGAGGAAATGCTATTTCATCCTGGGGATGGACGCCGAAATGGTCGCCGCCTCCATTGATGTTGCCTACTCCAAAATGAAAGGAAGCATCCCAGGGAAGGTCAATAAATTTGGTTCGGTGGGTTGGTACTTCCTGGACAAATTTATTCAATTGCCCTTCCTGATTCCGACCCTTTCTGACAGGAAAAAACTAAGCCTGGTTTCCAAGTTGTTTGATGAGGACTTACTGGATTCCAGTGAAAGTAAAAAAAGTAGAGAGTTGCAAAATGGTGGAAGACCCAGCATCACAGAAGAACGCGTTCGCGATTTGAAAACCAAAGCAAAAACCGTACTTGATGTGCCTAAATCGAGGGATTTGACGGATTCTACCCACCTAAAAATCAAGATAAAAAACAGGGTTGAACGCAAGGTTTTTGAGGAGAGCTTTTTGGATTTGGGTTTCGAGCAACTGGAAAAAGACCATGACCTGAGAACTCGGGTGGGCCAATTTGCCCCTTACCTCGACCCTTCACCCAGAAGTATCAAGAGGTTTGCCAACCTGTTGAGGTTTCATACTGCCCTGCAAAAACTCAGGGAAGTAACAAATGATTACCTTGATATAGAGGGTGAGCAGGAAAGTTATGAGGAATTTGCGGACATGGATACCCTTGCATTTTGGTTGATATTGACCTTGCGATGGCCATTGCTTGTTCGCTGGTTGCAGTGGGAGATGGAAGAAAACATGGATACTGACCTTAGCACAGATAAAAACCTTATGTTTGCTTCCCATCAAACCATAGAAAAGGCAAGGATGCTCGACAGCCTGATTTCAGAAGGCCTGGAGCGAGCTCATAAGGGGAGGGATCAGGAGAATCCATTTGATACGTTTTATTCGGAATGGCTGGATTTGCATAATGCGAACCCACATTTGACATGGCTAAAAGACAAGGACTTGATCAAGCTGTTTTTTGAAATGTATAGGGAAACCAGCAGACTGGAGAGAGCTTTTTTATGTTCCGTATGGTAAAATACATATATTCAGGAGGGTAGCTTTTGGGGAATTTTGAATGATGAGTTGGCAGGTATCAAGCCATGGCTTTAGGAAGTGCCATTGAATAAGTTTGGGAAACCTCAAGTGAAACCCTTGTCCGAGATCTATATTTCTTAAATCATGCTATCATGAAACAACTGCCGCTGCTCTTGATTATTTTGGGCTGCTTTTTACAAATTCAAGCTCAGGAGACCCCCTTTTCAAGGGGAGTTAACCTCACCAATTGGTTTCAGGCTCCAAACGCCTTTCAAATTCCATTTTCCCGCTATCAGAAAAGTGATTTTGAAGACATCAAAAGCCTCGGTTGCGATGTGATCCGCCTTCCGATTAACCTTCATTTTATGACCCAGGCTGGCCATGACTATGTGCTGGAACCTCTATTCCTGCAATTTTTGGATTCTGCGGTTGCCTGGGCTGAAGAACTGGATCTTCACCTCATTCTGGATAACCACACCTTTGATCCGGCAGTGAATACAGATCCAAATGTAGGGGAAGTATTGACAAAGGTCTGGGTTCAAATGGCTGCTCATTACAAAAATTCATCTGATAAAATCTACTACGAAGTTCTGAATGAACCTCATGGCATTTCAGATGTCCTGTGGGGAAGCATTCAAGGGCGTGTCATTGATTCCATCAGGACGGTTGATAAGAGGCATACCATCATCGTTGGAGGGTCTAACTGGAATTCTTATCGGAACCTTCAGTTTATTCCCCAGTATTCAGACACCAACCTGATTTATACCTTCCATTTCTACGATCCCTTTATTTTTACCCATCAAGGGGCGAGTTGGGTAGGCCCATCTATGGAAAGATTGTCTAATGTACCCTATCCTACGATTCTACGAGGATGCCAGCGCTTGATCCGTTTTTCTCAGGGACATGGATTGAGAATGAATACAACAATTATACTAGCAATGGAAACAAAAACAGCATGGAACAATGGCTGGACATAGCGGTTCAGTTTCGGGAAAGCCGTGGCGCACCCGTATTTTGTGGAGAATTCGGGGTATTCATTGAAAATAGCCCTGAAACTGATCGAATCAACTGGTACCGGGATTTCAGGCAATTGCTGGACAGTGCGTCAATCAGTTGGACGTCCTGGGATTATCATGGCGGGTTTGGGCTATTTGAAAAAAACAGCCAGGGTTTATTTGATCACAACCTAAATGTGCCCTTGCTGGAAGCTATGGGTTTTAATGTGCCTCCTCAAACTCCCCTCATTATCCAGCCGGATACTGCGGGCTTTTTCATCTACCGGGATTTTATCGAGGAGGGAATCCAACAATGGGGTAGTGGTTTTAACCTGTTCACTCAAAACGGGGCAAATTATGGTCAATACCATATCGAGTGGAGGGATCAAGCCCAATACAGTTCTCTTGGTTTCAATTATTCTCCCAACAAAGATTTAAGCATCCTTGAGAGCAACGACTTTGCCCTGGATTTCTTTGTGAGGGCTTCTTCTTCTGTGCAGAACTCCAATTTTGATGTACGCTTTGTAGACAGCAAAACCCAGGACAGTACAGATTTGCCCTGGAGGAATCGCTATACCTTTTCTCCTACGAGCAGGGGTTGGGAGCATTATCATATTCCCTTGTCGGACTTTGTAGAGCATGGTTCATATTTTAACAATACCTGGCACAGCCCCAGGGGTGAATTTGATTGGCAGGATGTAGATCTAGTAGAATTTGTAGCCGAATATGGAGCTCTTAATGGCATCCTGGATGTCGATCATGTCCAACTCACCAATGTAGATTCAGCTATGGTCAACAATACAACCTCAGTAATTGGAGGCAATGAGCCATTGGCACTTGTTTATCCCAATCCATTCTCTGAAAAAATTAAAATCAGGCTTCTAGCTTCAGAAGAGATGAAAGCGAGTTTGGTAGATGTCATGGGCCGTGAAGTGTGGCAAGGATCTATCCTGGGGGAGCAAGCGATTGAACTCCCACAGATTCAAAATGGGCTTTATTTTTTCATTACTGAAGACAAGTATGGCTTGAGGTCGACGGTCAAGTTGTGGAAGAAATAGACATGGGATTAATCTAGAAAAAATAGAATAAGGATTTAAGCAATCTTTTTTTTTCAGGATTGGAGATATTTATAGGAAATAGATTCACAATGAAAACCAAACTAATTGCAGCAATGATTGCATTGCTGCTTCCTTTAGGGCTTGCTGGCCAGGCGATTGATACCATGATCAGTGTGGGGAAACACCGCATTCATTTTAGCATCACCCCAGGGGATGGCGATCCTATCCTATTTGAGGCGGGTAGCGGAAATGACGGTAGCATTTGGAATGATCTTTTAGGGCCAATTCATGAGATTACAGGAGCTACTCTGATTACTTATGACAGGGGTGGAATGGGTAAAAGTGAACTCAATCCAGACCTTCCTGATGATGAAAAGGCATATGCATTAAGGATCATAGAAGACTTGGAGAAAGGCCTGGAGCAGTTGGGAATAAAGGAAAATATCACTTACGTGGCACATTCTTATGGAGGATTTTGTGCGGCCATATATGCAGACAGAAATCCTGAAAAAGTGAAAAGTATTGTCCTGTTGGATGCCAACCTTCCAGATTACTTCACGGATGAAATCATGCAGGAATTTGTACAAAGAGAGACTCCGGAATTCATGAATATGCTCAAAGAAGACTATACGGGTAATTATTATGAGGCCTTGGCTTGGAAAAAGACTGTAGCCTATCGAAAGCAAATTTCCTTTCCTTCCGATATTCCCATCATTGACATTGTCGCAGAATATCCTCCCAACGGCTTCAACAAGCCAAAATATCAGAAATATTGGACAAAGGCCCACCAGGAATTTGCCAGAAATAATGAAAATGTTAAGGGAATAACGGCTAAGGATTGTAGCCATTATGTTTTCTTCCTCAATCCACCCATGATTATTCAAAGCATAGTGGAAGCCTATTTGACTGATGTTCCTAATAAAAAACAGCTTCCTATCCTTAGGAAGAGTTTAGAGTTTTCCATCAATGGGATGAATGACATCAAAGGTGCGGCAGCTGCTTACAGACATTCTGAAGATGACCTCAATCGTTGGGGATATGACTTGATGAATGGTGGAAATAATGAGCAGGCAAAAAAGGTGTTTGAGTTGAATGTCATGCGCTATCCTCAAAGCTCAAATGCGTACGACAGTTATGGGGAAGTCCTTTTTAAGTTGGGCAAAAAAGAAGAAGCCATCAAGATGTATGAAAAGTCCATTGAGCTTAATCCTGAAAATATCAATGGAAAAAACATGCTTGAAATGATCAAAAATCAATAAAGAGCTGACGAGCTTTCTTAACGTTCCCAATCATATCAGGATATGATTGGGTTTATTTTTTCCCTTCCTTCTGTCTCCTAGCCAACAGATTGACATTCTATACCTGCCTAAAATTGCAACTCAATTTTTAAAAATATATGTTAATACATCGATTTAGAATATTAGAATATTCTAAATCGTATGAGTTGGCACAAGAAAGCCCCTCCCTTGTTTCACTTAAACTTTCAAGTTTATGAACTTCTCTGAATTAATTTATGAGCCCTGGCCCTGGTATGTGGCAGGACCCATCATTGCGGCTATTATGTTTCTGTTGATATATTTCGGAAAGGACTTTGGGATGTCCTACAACCTAAAAACTCTCTGTGCAGCTGCTGGTGCTGATAGGGCTTCCGACTTTTTTCGTTTTGAATGGCAAAAATACAAATGGAACCTCATGGTGGTTTTGGGGGCGATTTTGGGTGGCTTCATTTCTTCAAATTTCCTGACCAAAGATCCTTCGGTAGATATTTCGGAGGGAACCAAAGCTACATTGGTCCAGGACTTGGGCTTTGACCCCTCCGCAGCTGCTTATTTGCCAAGCGAAATCTTTGGTGTAGAGGCATTGACCAGTCCAACTGGTATTTTCATCCTGCTATTGGGTGGATTTTTGGTTGGTTTTGGCTCACGCTATGCGGGAGGCTGTACCTCCGGTCATGCCATTAGCGGGTTGAGTAACCTGCAATTGCCTTCACTGAAGGCTACCATTGGCTTTTTTATTGGTGGCCTCATCATGACCCATTTGATCATGCCCTTCATTTTTTAATCCAAAGAGCGAAAACAATGAAATACTTAAAATATATCGGAGTAGGACTAATTTTTGGTGTGGTGATGTCTAAAGCGGAAATCATCTCCTGGTATCGGATTTACGAAATGTTTCATTTCCAATCCTTTCATATGTATGGGATCATAGGATCTGCGGTATTGCTTGGGATTATTTTGACCCAGGCCATGAAAGCTGCGGAAATGAAAACAATTGAAGGAGAAACAGTAAACATTCCTCCCAAAGATTCCTTCAAGTATAAGTATTGGCTAGGAGGGATAATATTTGGTTTGGGATGGGCTTTGTCTGGAGCCTGCCCCGGACCCATGTATGTCCTGGTCGGGTATGGCCATCTCAGCATTCTTGTAGTTATATTAGGTGCTCTCCTTGGAACTTTCTCTTATGGAGTCCTTCGAAAATATCTGCCTCACTAAATAAAAAACCCCCTTCACAGGGGGTTCTTTTTTGGGCTGCGACCGGTCAAGAACAGGATGATATCGGGAGCCCTTTAGGAATGATGATTTTTGTTTAGCAGGAAGTATCTGCCTGATTTTCGTCCCAACAATGCCAATTGCTGTCGTTGAAAAACTCCAGGTTTTTCACCCTGCCGTTTTCATTTTGCTGATTCCACTGGATTTCGATGGACTCACCCGGCTTATTGGCTCCGCCAAAGATGTCAAAAGCTCTGTCGAAGGCTGCGCCTACATTTTCTCTGTATTCTATATATCCTCCTAGCCCTGGATCGGAGGCTGCTACGCTGGTGTACCTGATCTTGAAATCACCACTGCTAAGGTCTTTCTCAAATTCAATGTCCAGGTATCCTTCTGGATTGGCAGGGTTGCGGTTGACAGTAAAATGCGCTTCAGAAAAGTCGGTGCTGGATATGCCTTTGTACCATTCAAAAGTATTCGTACTGCCTTGCTCCGTAACGTTCATGATCCATTCTACCTCCTGGAAATTATTGATATACTGGGCAGTAAGCACAACATCGTAGGATTTTCCTCCCAGAATTGCCGGAGCTTCATAGACATAGGTCCATGAAAAAGTATCATTTCCAATATAAACTGCTCTTTGATTTACAGCTTTCCCGAATGAAGCAATGGGAATTCCTGCATGGACAGCAATAGCCGTGTTCCATACGACCAGGTTAATGGCCGAAAAAGTCCAGTTTCTATATGTGGCATTGGCATTGGGAACAGCTGTATCTGGCTCCATGGTACTCAGAGCTGTAGTTGGCATGCTAAACATTTCCTGTGGGGGGAGGTCAGGTGCTTCCTGGTTGATGGGCGGGTCTACATCACAAGAAGTGAATAAGGCAAGGCTGAGGATAAAGGCTAGAATTACTTGTAATTTCTTCATAACAGTGTGTCGTTAAGTGTAAAAGAAAAGTTTGTTGTTTGCCCTTATTACCCTGCTTTTTATCCTTACCCTTAGTCTGCCCTGGAAAAAATTAAAAATTAGTTGGGCTAACTGAGTGGACATAGAAAAAGCTGCCCAAGAGGAGCAGCCTTACCATTTTTGTTTGAATAAGAAATCTTTGATTTAGTTCCAATCCAGGGGATAATCGGCCTCAGAAAATCCAATAGACCAAAGCAGGTACAGGGGGCGCTTCGCACCGTGATACCATAATTTCAATTTCCCATCTTCAATGAATCCATCTGGGGCTGTAACCTCACCTTTCCAACCTTTCCCAAATGGGACGATGGTTTCAGGATAAACTTCATAGCCGCTTTCAAAACTTTTGGATCTGGCTATCCCTATTGACTTGTCAGTAGAGAATGGAATGTACCAATAGCCGTCTTCTGATTTTATGAGGCTTGCTTCATTTACATCAGGGGTATATGGAACGTCATTTGGCCCTAACAAGACTTGATCCATCTTTGTCCATTTTATCCCATCATCAGAGGTAGCTCCAAGGATACGAATACCTGCATTTGCTCCTCTCCAATTATCAGCTACATTCCAGCCTGCATATATCATGTAAAACTTACCATTGTCCAGGATTACGCCTGGGCTGGTCAATGCATGTCTGTCGTTGGTATTTTCATCTGTGGTGTCACGCTGAAGAATGGCCTTTTCCAGACTTTGGGGGTGCCTGGTAAACTTGAATCCATCGTTAGAAGTCGCCAAGCCAATTTCGTAATTGTTGACATGCTTATTATCCTTGTCCTTGGGTCTGTAACCCGTATAGTACATCCAAAATTCATCACCCACCCTGATCACATCTACGGTTTCAAGAACTTGATCCCAGGCATCATCTCTACCATTTAGCACACCAAAATCATCATTTGAGTTCCCATCCGGAGATTGCCAGGTCTTTCCTGAGTCAACTGAAATGACCAAGCCGATTTTTTGGTTTTCCGCAGAATAGTACATAAAGGTAGTATCTCCTACCACTAAAATGGAAGGGTCGGCTGCAATATTAAACGGACTTTGAAAGACAGGCTCTTCGTTATGGTTGAATAGGTCGCTTAGCGGGAGTACAGATTTGTTGCTACAACCAAAGCCTGAGAGTAGGATTAAGAAAAAGGGAATAAATAATTTTTCATTCATGATCGTAAAAAATTAATGGTTTTCCCTTTCAATACCCTGGGGTATCGACTTACCCTTAGTCAGAAAAAAAACTTATTGAGCTATGAGTGTATCTGTCAGAACTGCGCAGGTGGAGAAAAAGCCCAAGGCGTCAGGCTGAATATTGGTAGGGGTATTGCTGGAAGTGGAGAAATAGAAATTGCCATTCCATTCTGTCTCAATGAGCATGCTTTGCAAGAATTTGGCAAAGTCTTCGTTCAAACCCAATTTTTTAATGCTTACAATGCTCCCTTTGGGAAAGACTAAGTCTTCCCGAATGGGGCGAATGATCTCATTGATGTGTATAGTGCTGAAGTTGTAGAAGTAGCTTCTGGCTTGGGCAGGTCCGGAGTCTGTCAGGTGCGACCAGTCGATATTGACCTCATACATGGCATCTTGTGTAGGGTCAAAAATTTCTCCAATCTTTGTCAACGCCAATAGGCTATCGTGATTAGGAACAAGGTCAAATTTAATTTCTGGCACTGGCAATACCTTTGAGAGTTGGCTCTCTGCTCGAAGCGTATCTCCCTGCCATCGGATATTTAGTCGATAGACCTGGCTGTCTTTGATCCCAAATGGAACTTCACTATTGTAGGTAGATCGACTGGAATCCAGGAAAAAGTCCAACCTCTGGCCCCCGGTAGATACCCAGACTTCCGCATCCTCAACATAGGGAAAGCCCCCGTTCAAACTCCCGCTAGTTCGACTCAGGTAAATGCTTTGGATCATGAATTGATCGGTAAGAACTGCCTGTACCACCAAGCGATCATCTGGCTGGCTTTGAATCTCCCAAGCGATTCTTTCTTCACAGGAGAGAATCAAAAAGCAGCTAAGGAGCAGAATTATATAGCGGAGCTTGCTCATAAAATTAGATGCTAAATCTATAGGTGATGGAAGGGAAAAACCTGACCAGGTACAACTGGGTCTCCCCTAGGGGTTTATCCAGCAGTACATTGCTTTCCACCCGAAAGGGTGCCGCGATTTTCTCAACTTTATTGAAACGGACGGCGATCAGGTTTCGGTGCGCAAGCAGGTTGTTGACAGACAGGGTAAGATCATGTTGGAATCGGCCTGATTTATTGGCTTTCAATTTCATCTTATAAGAAACATCCAAACGGTGATAAGCCGGAAGTCTGTCATTGTGTTTCTCTCCATAAATGGGTACTTGCTGTTCATTAAACTGAAAAAATCCTACCGGGCTTGTAAAAGGGGAGCCACTATAAGAAATCCAGTAAAAAGACCATTCTCTGTTTTTGGGAGATTGGTAATGTAAAAAGGCTGAAAAGTCATGTGGCCTGTCCTGAAAGGCAGGGTAACTTTGGTTGTTGTTGATGTCCCTCGTCTGGCGAATGACCCTTGAATAGTTGTATGAAAGCCATCCATCCCATCTTTTCCACGCTTTTTGGATCATAAACTCGAATCCGTAAGCGCGGGTAGTGCCAAACCTCAAGTCCCCTTCGAGGAAGGGATTCAGGAAGGTCTGGGTATTTCCTTCAAAATCAACCTGATTTAGCAGGCTTTTGTGGTAAATGGCTGCGCTTATTTCGAGTTTATTCTCTTCAAAATAATTCAGGTAGTTCAAAGACCATTGTCTTGCCTCTTGTGGTCTGATGTTGGGGGATGCCGGTAACCATTGTTCCAGAGTAGTGAAGGGTGAAATGGAGTTAGATACGAATTGGAGGTATTGGTGGTACTGTCCGAAACCAAAATTCAATAAAGAAGACTCACTCAATTTTATTCTGAGGTTCAGCCTGGGATCAAGGTTGAAATATCGATGATAGGCGCCAACAGCAGCCTGAATGGTGTCGACCAGATTGTATTGGTCATCGAAGGTATAATAGGTACTTGGGCCCAGGTTCGCCCAGCTCAAGGCTCGCCATCCTCCATTTAGCCGAATTTTGGCTGTGATATCCCATTGACCTTGGTAGTAGAGAACGGTTTTTTGGGAAAGCTCCGACTTGAAGTTGGGAAGGATGACCAAACTGGAATCCTGGCTTAGTTGGCCGGGATTGGTGAAATACCACTGGCGTTCGAAGCCAAATTTCGACCTAAATCCGGGATTGGTATAATGAGTGAAATCGCTTTTGATGCTCAACATCCCCAGTTCTTGATTCCATCTTGTCGGATTCAGAAAGGCTCTCGTGGCATAGGAACCTGTGTGAAGGGTGGTATTGGAGAACATTTTGGGTCCAAAAACATGGTTCCACCTTAGGGTGGAGGCAGAAGTACCCCAATCAATACCTATGGCGCCTGCCTGTGTCCGGTTCTGACTTCCCAGAAAGTCCGAACCCAAAATCCCGGTAAAGAATAACCTGTTTTTATCGTTCAATTTGCGGTTCCACTTGATCTGGAAATCATAAAAGCTCGCGTCATAATCCGGAGTAATTCTCCCGTACAACCAGCGAAAGTTTGACCTCCTAAGCGTTACAAAAAGCGAACTTTTTTCCTTCTTAATGGGAGTTTCAAAGGAAATTCGGTATACAAATGGATTAACTGCTCCACTGAGCCCTCCTTTTTTCAGGTTTCCGTCTTTGGTTCTGATGCTTACAATAGACGAGAGCCTATCCCCCATGTTTGCGGGCATGTTGCTTTTGTAGACAGAAATGCTTTTTGCGAAGTCTGGCACAAATACCGAATAAAACCCAAAGAGATGGGAAGGGTTAAAAATTGGTGCATCATCAATGAAGATGATGTTTTGATCCCGGCTTCCTCCCCGGCTATAAAAATAGGCTGAGCCATCGCTGTGCATTTTTATGCCAGTAAGGCTTTGGAGGGAATTGACAATACCTGGCTCTCCTGCAAATTCAGGTAGTTTTTTTAGTTCATTTGGAGAGATCTCAAGGGCGTCCAATTGTTTCTTTTCAAGGATGTCCTCAAGCGGAGGTGCGATCTCAACTGTCGGGAGGTCATAAGAAAGCGGACTAAGGTCAATTTTTTGGAGGATATTTCTGCTAAGCCTGATCGAAACCCCTCGTTTCTGATAACCATAATGGAAGCAGATCAATTGGTGGTCTCCTTCTTCAAGGGTGAGGGAAAAAAAGCCAAATTCATTGGTGAAGGTGCCAATAGACTTGCCAGGGATGCCAATGGCAGCCCCGATGAGGCTCTCACCCGATTGACTGTCAGATAAATATCCGCTGAAGGTGAACTTTTTAGGCTCAGGTTTGGGGGCTTTCAGGATGATTTGCCTGCCAATGATTTGATAAGATATTCCCGTCTTGTTTTGAATTATTTTGAGACATTTTCCCAAATCCTTCTCCTTGACCTGGAAATCAATTTTTTGTTGGGTGTCTACCGCGTCTGGATTGTATGAAAAATTGAAGCCTGTTTGCTGACTGATTTGTTGTAAAACTTCGCTGAGGCTAAGGTCATTTACAGAGATACTCACTGCCTTTTCAGCTTGTCCAAAACTTGGGAGGCAATAGAGCATGATCAAAGACAAAATTGCCAAAGTACGGAGCAGCTTGCCATGACATCCTTGAATCATAGAAAATGGCGTTTTCTTTAGTTACAAGTACCAGAGAAGAGATAGGCGTTTTCTTCTTTTTTGACATTGATATTCAAAGAGTTGGCAATAACTGTGAGTATCTCTCTGAGGCTTTCGTCAGTAAATGTCCCTGTAAACTTACAGTTTTTAAGGCTTTCGTTTTCGAGCTTTATCTTCTTGTCAAAATGCCTTCCCAACACCTCAATTATTCCACCCAAAGGTGTCTTGTCAAAAATCAGGCTATCCTGTGCAAATGAGAGATAATTTTGGTCGGTATTGGGGCTCTTTACCAGTTTTTGCTGCCCGAGGTCAAACACCGCCTTTTCATTAGCCAACAGCTCTACAGAATCCAGACCCGGGGAACTCACCCTGACATGGCCGGAGGCCACAATCACTTCAGCCTTTTGCCTGTCATCTCTGGCATCTACCAGAAAGGCAGTGCCAAGAACCCTTACTTGAATGCTATTGGTCACTACTTCAAGTGGGTGCTCGACATCCCGAGCGACCTTTAGAAAGGCTACCCCTTCTAATTGAAGTTTTCGATTTCCGTTTTCATCCTTGGGTAAAAAGGTAATCCGTGTATTTTTATTCAAATGGGCTTTTGTGCCATCTGCCAATTCCACCTGCATGTCTTGTTCAGCAGTAGCAAATGTTTGAGGTGCCTGGGTATTGACATTGTTGATGAGCCAAATGCCCAGGATCAAAACGGCTACTACCGCTGCAGCGAGTAAAAGCCATCTGCCTGTATTTCGCCTTGAAGCCAAAGGGACTACCTTTGCCTGAGGGAACAGTTCTTTGCTGGTTTTTTTCCAGAGCTGATTTACATCCACTTTTCTTTCGTCCATGGTAGCACCTGTGAGCATCCATGCCTTTTTGAAAGCCTTGAAAGTGTGTCGGTTTTCAGAATCAGCCATTACCCATGCCTCCAACTCCTCAATCTCTTGAGGGCTGGCATTACCACTGAGGTACTTTGCCATGAGTTCTTCTATTTGGCTATTTTCTTCTGATTCCATCAACTTAATTTTATTCTACTCTAATGATGTTACACAAAAAGTCAGTTGTACCCTTAGGCCTTCATTAATTTTTATTCACAAAAATAGTAAGTAGCAAAAGGATCAGGCCTAGCCATTGGGCAAGGTATTTTCTAAGGCTTTTGATGGCCTTGCTCATATGTGCTTCTACCGTTTTTTGGGAAAGCTCCAACTCTTCTGCAATTTCTTTGTACTTCATTCCCCTAAAGCGGCTCATCTCAAATACCAATCGGCATTTTTCGGGAAGTGCATTGAGGGCTTCCTCAATCTGCTCCCTGAGCTCCTCTTCTGCCAAGGGGTCCTCTTCTACGGAAACTTCGAGATCACCACAATCTACATCTAAAAGCTTGCTCCGGTACTTTTTCTGATCGCGGAGGTAATTGAGGCAGCGGTTTTTCAGAATGGTGAATAAGTATGACTTAACGGAAAGTTGAGTATCGATGCTTTCGCGTTTTTCCCACAGAGTGATGAAGACCTTTTGCGTCAAATCCTGGGCCAACTCATCATCCCCAACATATTGCCGTGCAAAGTTGCATAAGAATTGGAAATGCGACTTGAAGAGGTCTTCAAATTGCGATTCCGTCAGGTACGTATGTGAGGAGCTTTCCGACATATTGCTGGATAGAAGTTAAGCAATTGGCAGAAGAGAATTGCTTTCTTTGCGAAATAGTTATCACTGAAAGAATATCCATTCGACAATTTCCTCTTTTTTGCTGCGGCTGATGGGAATTTTGTGCTGACCAATTTCAAGCATATTGCCGTCCAGGCTTTTGACCCTTTTCCTCGCAACGATATAAGATTTATGAACTCGGATGAATTCTTCACTTGGAAGAATTTCTTCCAGTTTTTTAAGACTCTCAAGCGTAACCAGTCTTTGGTCCTTACAAATCAGGCGTACATATTCCTTTAAGCCTTCAATAAAGAGGATGTCTTCAAAAAATACCTTTACAATTTTGCCATCAGCTTTGACTGAAAAATAGTCCTTATTAGGGCTTGGGATGGGAGCTGGTGCAGGACTGGTTTTTTCCTGGTAGCGGAGGTAGTGTTGTTCCTTGGCTTTATTGACAGCCTGGAGAAAGCGTTCAAATGAAAAGGGCTTAAGAAGATAATCTATGGCATTCAGGTCGAAGGCTTCCAGGGCGTATTCGCTGTAAGCAGTGGTAAAGATGACCAATGGAGGATTCTTCAAGGTTTTCAGCAGGTTATTTCCTGATAGTGTAGGCATCTGTATGTCAAGGAATAGCAAATCTACTGTTTGCTTGTTAAGGATATCCAAAGCCTTGATTGGAGATTTTACACGATCTACAATCTCAAGTTCAGGAATATTCTTGCTGTACTCCCCCAACAACTTAAGGGCAAGGTATTCATCATCTACCAGTAGGGTTCTGATTTTATCCATGAGTGATAGGCAATTTTAAGTGGACCAAAAACTCCTCCTCCAAATCCTGAATTTCTAACTGATAATTTTGTTCGTATTTCAATTCCAACCTCCTTTTGATGTTTTCTAGTCCGACGCCTCCCTGGGCATCTTTTTGTTGGTTTTGATTGTTTTTGGAATTTAAAGCCTGGAAATCAAGATATCCATTTTCTACTTTAAGATCCAGGTGTAAGAAGGCATTGGGACTGATGTCAAAATCTCCATGCTTGAAGGCATTTTCAAGAAATGGGATCAACACCATGGGTTCTATCAACTGGTTTTCTGAAAGTCCTGAATAGGAAAAGGTGATATTGGGAGTATCCTCGAGCCTCATTTGAAAAAGCCCTATGAATTCCTCGATCTGGCTTACCTCTGAGGATAAGTTGACCATCCTGTTTTGGCTTTCATAGATGACATAACGCAGTAATTTGGAGAGTCTTAAAACCATATTTGCTGTGCGATTGGGATCAATCATTGCCAGGGCGTAAATATTGTTTAGGGTATTGAATAGGAAATGGGGATTGATTTGAGCCCTAAGGGCTTGCAACTGGGCCTCTCTTTGTTCGCTAATTGTAATCAGAACCCTCTTTTCATTCAGGTATCTATTGTAAAGCATTTGAAACAATACGCTGATAAAGAGTAGGTAGAGATTGGTGAAGAGGGAAGTTAATGTCCAGTTGATGTCCTTAAAGAAGAATTCTTCATATGTAAAGGAGGCGTTGGCTTCTGCTCTTAAAATGGTAGTCAGGATCAATGACGCACTAATCCCCAAAGCAAATTGCCAATACTTTGCCTTTTCGAGGAAGGTATTGACCAGGTAAATATTCGCATAAAAAAAACCTATCCATGGCAGAATATTGAGGGTTGTTCTTAGGATAATGTCCTCAAAGTTCATGAACTGGTAGATAGACAGACAAAGTGCGAGAAATACGAAGATCCAAGTAACGATGTGAAGGGCTATTTCAAATCGCCTGGTTCTGCCTTGTTGAAATTCAGTCATAGGATAATATTACTGAATTCGATACCCATATTCAGTTGATTTCAACGAGTGTACTGCTTTTCTCAATCAGCTGTTTTTACTTTTCAATCAATGGTAAATGCAGTTCTAAATCGGCTAAAACAAGGAGAACTACGGCTTTATTTACCATTGCTTGAAATTATCCAACAGCTGGTTGATTATTTTTTTCCAAGTCCTGATTCTCTCCTTCCTTCGCTAATGTCAATCGACAACGAACATACATTAATCAATCAAAATGCTTTAAAAATGAAATTGAAAACGATCCTTTTGGCCCCTCTGCTGTTGACACTAAGCTCTCTGACTTTTTATTCTTGTGATTCTCAGGAAAATATTTCCCAACTGGAGGCAGAAGAAGCTGTCGAATTGGTCCAAGCCTCCATGCAAGCTCAGACGGGTGGCTGGGAGGAACTAATTGAGTTGTTGATTGAAAAGGTAGACTCACTGGATATAGACATTACTTGCGATAGCCTTCATGCAGATACATTCAGTTACAGTTATCAAGGACCAAGGTTTCAATGTGATTACAATACAGATTGGACCATAATGTTGAGCTGCAACAGGTTTAGCGCTCCGCAGGAAGGTGATTTTACCTTTTACTCTACGGGTACTTATTCCACGTCAAAAATATCTTCGGAGGATGAAGTCACATTCACCGGGAATATGGCGGGATTGGAGTTCACAAAACCCAATTTTATACTGGAAGGCAGTTATCAGAGAGATGGTAGCCAGGTAATCACCAGGCAAAGATCTGGCAACCCAAGTACAACAACTTCCATCAATAGCCTGCTTGATATTCAATTGGATAGCCTCTCCATCAACAAATACACCAACCAAGGAATTGCATCCGGCATAGGGATTATCTCCCTTACCGGGGATGTTTCGGGCAGTACTTTCTCTTATACAGGGGACATCGTGTTTCATGGTAATAAAACCGCAAGCCTGACGCTCAATGGAACTTCCTATTCGATAGACTGGAACTAGATTACATTCATTCCTATTTCTTATTGCAGGAAGCTTTCGTGAGAAAGCTTCCTTTTACCAAACTCTGAAAATACATATGGAAAATTCAATCAAATTTTTTCTCCCCTTCTTGGTCAATGTTGTTCGTTTTGCCGTTTTGGCAGGCGTCCCATTTTTGATCTTCTATCTGATCTCTCCTCAGAAGTTTTCTCGCCAAAAAATTCAAGAACGCTTCAGCAAGAAAAAAGATTGGCTCATGGAACTGAAACACTCAGCGCAAACGCTGGTAGTTTTTAGCTTGATCAGTTTGTTGATCATTTATTCTCCTTTCAGAGAATATACCTCGATCTACAAAGATATAAATGCCTATCCTCTGTGGTGGATTCCGCTTAGTATGTTGCTTGCAATAGTCTTACAGGATACCTATTTCTATTGGATGCACAGGACAATCCATCATCCACGCTTTTTTCGAAAGGTACATTTGGTGCATCACAAATCTACGAATCCGACCCCATTGGCCTCACATTCATTTAACATCTCCGAGAGCATCCTGGAAGCCTTGGTGATACCTATCATATTGTTGATTGTTCCTATGCATCCTTTGGCGATCTTCGGTTTTGTCTTTATTGGAATATGTTTCAATGTATATGGGCATTTGGGATATGAGATTGCTCCCAGTTGGTTCAGGCATTCATTTTTATTTGAAATCTTGAATACCTCTGTCCATCACAACCTTCACCACGAAAAATTCAAGGGGAATTATGGCTACTATTTCAGGATTTGGGACAGGATCATGGGTACGGAAAATCCGAATTATGTGAAGAAATACGATGAGATTCAGGCAAAACGCTTTCCTCATGATGCGATAAAGAAGCAGAGCAAGAAGATTGATTCCTCAAACTACTCACATCAAATCTCATGATAAAGCAGACCATATTTCCAATATTTTTGTTAATGGCCAGCGCACTTTCAGCCCAAACAATGGAGAATCCAGGCACGCCTGAAGAAAGGGCAACCCGTATGACCCAGGAAATGACAAGGGTGCTTGCGCTTGAAACTCATCAGCTAAAGTCCGTTTATGAACTAAACCTGAAGTATGCCCAAATAGGTCAAAAAGAGATCATTGATAAGAAATTGAATATGTGGTCTGCCTTCATGAAAGGCTACAATTTGAACTCAAAAAAGGAGAAAGAACTCAAATCCATGTTGTCAGCATCACAGTGGAAGAGGTATTTGAAGGAAAAACCGGGCTACCAAAAAAAGATTCTAAAGGCGTTTTTTGACTAGGGAGATCCACTACATTGTTAAGGTCTCCACTTCACATTGAAGTGCTGGCTCCGAAGACGGGCATAGGAAGCGTAGGAAATCAGTTTCAACTGGATACCTTTGCAGAGTTTTACGACCTATATGCGAAAAGCAAGGTAAATTTGGAGTGAGATAATCTGTTTGTTTAGTTGAACTTTCCTTAATCAATGAGCAATAAAGAATTTCGCCGATGGTGGCAGAGGCCGAGGCGAGCAAGTGAAAGGATACATGATCGAAAGGTTTCATTTTTGGAACTGTTTTACGATTTGGTCTATGTCGCCCTCATAGCCCAATTGTCTCATGACCTTTCTGAAAACCTGACAGAGCCCGAAGGAATTTTTGGCTTTATTGGGCTATACCTCCTGGTATGGTGGGCATGGGTGAATGGGACATTCTATCACGACCTGCATGGCAACAACGACATCAAAACGAGGGTTTTGACCTTTGTGCAGATGGTAGCCCTGATTGTGATGGCCATATTCTCCCACGATGTCTTTGGAGAGAACTTTGGCGGTTTTTCGATTACCTACGGTTTTTTTCTTTTGATATTGAGCTTCCTTTGGTGGCGAACCGGGGTGCATGATCCTGATCACAGGCCATTGTCGAACCCATATTCCATTTCATTTGTCATCAGCAGTATACTATTTATTTCAGCTGCATTCGTAGAAAGGGAAATTGCTTTGATCTTATGGCTCGTTGCACTCTTCTTGACCACGATTTTTCCGATTATAAATATATTTATATCCAGGAAAAATGAGGCTACTGATGCCTACCTGGAAGAATCTTTCAAGGTAAGTGCTTCACTCGTTGAACGAATTGGACTCCTGACAATCATTGTCCTTGGGGAGGTAGTAGTGGCGATTGTCTCTGCTTCTGGAGGGCAAGAATTAGAGATAGAATTAGGGTTTAAAATTCTTTGTTCTATCCTGCTTGCTATAGGAATATGGTGGCTATATTTTGACATGGTTTCTGATCGGCATCCCCGTGCTGGAATGTGGAGTTTTTCCTCATGGCTGTATTCTCATTTACCCATTACCCTGTCTATCATATTCATAGGAGCTGCGGTTAAACACATCCTTTTGAATGATGTTCAGCACATTCAGGAAGTCAAAGCAGTACTGTTAAGCTCTTTCGCGCTGCTATTAGCCTTTATTTCCCTCGTGGTCCATAGTCTTGAAAAATCTGAGAGGTTTCAGAAGATCACAAGGAAGACGCAACCGCTGATCTGGCTATCGGTAGTACTTCTTTTGGGGATGATTTTTGTTCCTTTATCCAATTTAATGTTATTGGGGGGAGTGGTGCTGTTTTTGTTTTTGCCAATACTTGTGGGCCTATTTATCTGGATCAGGATATAGAAAGTTGATGAACTGGACGAATTCCGCTTTCTCTGATTTTTTGATAATTTGAACTTGAATCAAAATCAATGCTTTATATTTAATCCTTTTCAAGCATTAAATAATACTGCTATTGGCAAGAAAAAATAGATGAAAGGCATAGAGGAATTACAACAGATGATTGCAGAGGATCGCCTTGAAGAGGTCTTCAATCATCTGTCAACCCAAGAGAAGGTCTCAAACTCCAGGAAGTTAAGCAAAAGCCTCACCAACCTTTCGGGGCGCTACCACAATCTGAGAAACAGGCTGAATTCCAGTGTAGTAAGCAATGAAAACTACTTGCTGGAATTGTCCCAAATTCGAATGGCAACCATAGATTTGGTCAATGATGTTGAGGACGAAGGAGAGAGCCCCGTCCTTAAAAATAATTTCAAGCAATGGATTCTCGCTGGACTTATCCTGGTTGTATTGATTCCTGCCGGAATCATCATAGGCAATGAGATCATAAACGGAGATGAGAAGGGAGAAGTGAAGAAAGAAACGGCAGAAAAAAATCCTGGCGCTCAACTTTCAGATGTAGAAGAAAAGAAAGGGCCTGAAACGATTTCCACGAAGGAGACAAAAGGGGACAAGTCTACTGACACAGCTGAAAATCAACATACTGGAAATAATTCAGCTAATAATTCAAAACCCAATAATAGGTCTATCACTGAGACCAAGCAAAATAGTTCTGATACTGGCGGACAGTCAAGCCAGGATGAAGCCAGAACTGATACAGCCAAATCAATCCCTCTGGAACTTGGCCTGAAGACCAACAAGGGTTTAAAAGATGTATCCATTACCCCGGAGGAAATTCTGAGGGTCTATGTACAAGTAAACCAAAGCTGTTACATAAGGGTGATTTATAAATTGGCTGATGGTCAGTTGGTCTTGTTGAATGACGACTTACAAATTCCGGAAAATAAAACAGGCAAATTTATCCAAATCGGAGATGGCTTTATTCCTGACGAGCCATTTGGGCAGGAGACGATGTATATCTTTGCACAAAACTCCAAGTTTACCCCCTTGACTACGAAAGTGGAAAACGGTTATGAAATCATAACTGAAGGATTATCTGCTTCTATCAAGAAAACCACATCCAAGGGCCTTCGAAAAAATGTCAAACTGGCGAAAGGTCAGTTAGAGATACTTACAGCTGAATAAGCACCCAATTCTTATGAATAAAAAGCATATACCCCTGGTATGGCTGCTGGTTCTTCTTTCTGGAGCAGGTCAGGCACAAGAAAAATGGAGGGGGAAGCATGAGAGGTATTCAGAAGGCCTGGCAGTTTTTTATAAAAAGAATCGTGCGGGATATATCAATGAGAAACGAGAGATTGTTATACCTGCACAATATGATGCAGCTTATTATTTTTCGGAAGGACTTGCCGCGGTAAGCGTTTCGGGTAAGGTGGGCTTTATTGATACCAAGGGTGAAATGGTTCTGGGCCCGGATGAAAAGTATTGCCTGGGAGCCTTTAGAAATGGCTATGCCCACATTTGTAATGGCCAGAAAATAGGTCTGATGAATGTAAGGGGAGATACCATTATTCCACCTGATTATGATGGTATCAGCGAAGTTAATAATGGATTTGTTCAGGTCGCCAGGCAAGGAGAAAATTACCAGAGATACACTGCTCTACTGAATCTTAAGAATGAAGTGATCTTTCCATTTACTTTGAATGTAGACATACATTTATATGAGAACCAGGACTTCCTTGTGAGCAAGAAAAACCCTGATTGCGAACAAGTTTCTTGTAGGAAAAAGAGTTATTACTGGTATGCCCTTGAGAAAGGTGAGTATCATGAGAAGCAGGTCTATAGCCCTTATTGTTATATAAGTGAGGAGAAAAATGGCTTCACCATAGTTGGAGTAAACGCTAACTTCAACACGGATTCCTGGTATGGAAAGGCGTCGCCTCCCTCTTATTTTGGCCTCGTAGATAAAGAAAGGAATGAGGTCTTACCCCCAGTTTTTGAGAAAATTCAAATTGAAGAAAAGTACATAGAGCTTAGCCTCCCAAGAAAACGAGTTGAATATTTTCGAATAGATAAAAAGAGTGAAGGATACCTGGTTTTTGATCAACAAGAAAAAATAAATGAGCTGAAAGGCCGTACATTCCGATATGAATATGACTCTTCGGCTTTGATTATACCAAGCGCAGAAAAGTTGGTCCCAGCCTACATGGACCTTGAGAATTCGAACTTCTTCCTTAGAGATCCCTATTTTGGTTATGTCTCTCCTGATGATAATGCACTGGTTCTTCCATTTATGTATAAAAAGGCATATCCCTTTGTAGGTGATTTAGCTGTCGTAGAAAAGCTTGAAGGAGACTATTTACCTGGCAACATAAACGACAAGGAATATTCTCATCAGCCTTGTCATTCAGCAGAAAAGCAATACTTGAATATTCGAAGGGATGGCCAAGCAGTTGAAGGAGAGGCATTTGATTTCATTGAAGAGGCTACCGCCCAAAGTAGCATCGGTATCATTGGTTTTGTCGATGGCAGGGGTAAAATGAGAAAGGGTATTCACCCGGTTGCTGATGGCGGAATGGGGACAGAGACCCTCTATGACGATATTTGTTACCTTGAGAATGGCTTATTCAAGCTCATGAAAGACCAGAAATTTTGGCTTTTCCATGAGAACAAGGGCATGCTCTTTTCGGAAGGGATAGCAGAAATAAACCGAAGGGGCTATTTGAGAAATGGTTTCATGATATACCAGCTACCAGATAGTACCTACAGATTCATAGATAGTACAGGGAAGTTACTTCCTGGTGCATTTGACCAAGCATCTCCATTTCAAAATAATGAGATGGCTCGGGTGGTGAAAGGGGGAAAGTCATTTATGATTGACAAGGAAGGAAAAGAAATTCTGCCTTATAAGCCTTCAGTTGAAAAACGGGATGATAGTGAATATCGCTTACTAATTTCCAGTAATAGCTTCCACGATAATCAATCCAGTTTCAATAGCCGCATGGACATCAGTCCGAATGGAAAATATATACTGAGTTGTTTTATTTCGGGGGAAAAGTCCAGGCTTAACATATGGAATTCATATACTGGGGAGTTGGTGAACTCATTTGGATTGGAAATCGAAAACTCATCCAGTACCGAGATCATAAGCAGATTTGTAGATCATGAATCCTTTGTCCTCGCAACTCCGCAAAAGATAGAGGTATATAACCTACTGACAGGTGAAAAAAGGAAACTGATTCTCAAGGATAACCCAATTTATTTTGACGGTCTTTCAGGTAAAAGCATCCTGATCCAGGATATCCTTCATTCAGGTGATCGCTCCAAAATTGCCATTGCAGGTTGGGCGTCGAGCAGGAAGAAGGTGATCCTTCTCGACCTTGACGATTTCTCTCAAACGGTACTTAACAACGATTTTGAACGTATCCGATATCTACTCAATGTCCGAGACAATATCGTCATATCTGCCCTAGAGGGAGAGAACGATAAATGGCAGATAAATGTGTTTGATTGGAAAAAGAACGAAAGGCTAAACTCCTTGGAGCTTGACCTTTTCCCAGAGGAAGCAGAGTATGCTTCCGGCTTTCTCTTTTTTAGGCATAGGGATGAAGGAGAGTGGAAAATAACTGCTCTTCGTATTCGCGACCAGAAGAAGTTTATTGTCAATGAAGAGATGACAATACTTGGGACATATCCTGAGAATGGAAAGGTCTTCTTTAAAAATGAGAGAGGGATCAGTTATTTCGACCTCAATGAAGAAAAATTTTATAAGGATTTTTGGTCATGGGGTGATGATAGCAATGACATTAACATCCCTCCTAACCCAATGCAAATTGACAGGAATGGACGGATTTTTTCCCTATTGCAAAGTGGCATTGCCATGCATAGCCTTGAGCAGAGGCGATTGATTGGTTATAACTTAAATGAATTTCAAATCAGCTTTATACATTCTTCATCGAACGGGAAAATTCAGATCATTAATGATGATTATGACAAAATCACCTTTGACCTGAAGCGGTTGGAAATTGACACCATCAGCAAGGCTGGAAATCCCCTGGATTTGGAGACCTTTAGTCCCAGGAAGAAGTTTGTTTCCCGCTTTGGGAAGTTAGGGATAACGGGTTATTCATACTTGGTAGGTCTTGAGAATAACAAAAAACTCCTTCAAAGTAGAAATGGGGGTATGAAAGGTTTTTTCTCTAAGGACGGGAACAGGTACCTATTCTTTAACAAGGCGAAGTCTCTGGATAGTATTCCACTTGTTCTCTTTGACTTGAATAGTTTGAATCCCATCTCTGAATTTTACTTGAAGGAGAAGGTATCCAAATATATTTCATTTTTAGATTATCGCATACCATTTAGCACCAACTCATCCTTAAGCCACGCATTTTATATCCATGCAGAAAAAGACAAAATTATTAAAGTTGCGCTTGAAACGGGGGAATCTGAAGACCTCTTATTGGCAGAGGAATACGAAAGCTGGTTAAAAGAAGAGTTTTATTCATTGGAATGTATTGGTGAAGACCGACTGGTATATATAAGCCCTAATGAAGAGGTAGAGGAAAGATTAAAAATTTACAATTGGAAGAAGAAAAAGCTCGAGAAAGAGTTGTTGATTCCTGCATTTGGGTTGGATCACCTACATTATAATGACTCTCTACAACTATTAGTCCTGGCGTCAGACAATGGGCTAATCAGGTTTTACGATACCAAACATGACTCCTTATTGGGGCTTACCTTGCTCATAAAAGAGAAAAGCTATCTGGCCTTCGACCAGGAGAAGAAATTCTATTTCGGGGACAAAGAGCTTTTCAAAGAAATCCGCTTTGCAAAGGCTGGGAGGGTGGAGGCCTCTGCTAGCTTTGAGCTTAGCTATAACCGACCTGATTCCTTGATGGCCCTTTATTCATTTACAGATTCTGTTTATGCCCAAAAACTAGGGAAATTGATTTCCCTCAGGAAGGTCAACCAAGGGATCGGTGCCCAGTCTAATGGCTTGATTTGTTCTATTGAAAACAACTCCCCGACTTACTTTCAGGAAACGAAGGAGTTCAACTTGGATTATAAGCTCGTGAATTTTAATAAACCGATCCAATCTAAGGTCTATATCAAAGTCAATGGGGTGATTGTTGGGGAGGAAGACCTTCTGGTCGATAAGGAATTTCGAGATTCTCGCAAACTGAGCCTACAAGAAGGCCTCAATCGAATAGAACTATTTGCAAAGTCTGGGCAAGACTCCATGTCCAACATTGATGTCATTGAAGTTAATTCTATTGCGCCTTTAGGAAAAAGAAAACTTTACTTTTTAGGCCTTGGGATAGAAAACTACGACAACTGGGGCAAGTTGACGTATTCAGTTGACGATATCAGAAAGGCTGCAAATACGTTTCAAAATAGTCCCTTGTTTGATGAAGTGGTGATAGATACATTTTTTAATGAAAATGTAGATCAAAGCATTCTCAAGAAGTTATCAGGTCAAATTTCCGAGCTTAAACCTGACGATTATGTCATCATTTATCTTTCTGGCCATGGCAAAACAGATCTTGGAAATGGAGAGTTTTACTTCATTGGTAAAGAAGCAGAAACGGAGAAATATGCCAATGAAAGCATTCCCTACAAAAAGTTTGAGGAACTACTGCGCAATACCCCTTCCCGAAATAGGATCATGTTTATCGATGCCTGTGAGAGTGGAAATGTAGATCAGTCGAAGATTGGCAAAGATTCTGTCAGGCAGAATGGAGAAATTATTGGCAAAGGATTACGCCCAAGAGATTCGAAAAATAATTCTACCCAAAAGGAATTTGAGTTGATGGAGAGCCTTTTTAACAACTATAACAATTCTTTTGGTGGGGTTACGATTGCTGCTTCCTCGGGCTATGAATTCGCCAATGAGCATGAAGATTTAAAGAATGGGGTATTCACCTATTTTCTGGTGGAATCTTTGACTACAAAAGAGGCTGATCTGGATAAGGATGGAGAAATTTACCTGAGCGAACTACTCACGCATTTGAAAGAACAGATAGCCAAGTCCTCTTACAGTAAACAGACGGTTTCAGCTCGCAACTGGAATTTGGAGTATGACTACAGGATTTGGTAAATCATCTTAATTCAAATAAGCCATCTTTATTATCGAATAAGGATGGCTTATTTCTTTTCAGTCTTTGAAGTCCAGGGTAGATCCTGGTTTTATTTATTTGCGGTTATTACGTGGTGGACGTTCCCCCCTTTCAGGTTTGGGTGCCTTGGCAAACTCTTCTTTGGTGATGAGACCATCTTCATTCAGGTCAATTTTGACAAACTCTCTTTGTAAAGGTCCTTGTACCTCACTTTTGGAAAGCATTCCGTCTTTGTTTGCATCCATTTTATCCAATAACTGCTCGAAGCTCGGTGGACGATCTGGTTGGCCTTGCTTTCCCCGGCTTTCGGTAGGCTGATTTTTCTGTGAAGTACAGGCCAGCATTATCAAGGCGATGCCTGAAAGGGCAATTTTCTGCAATGTCTTGCTCATTTGTTTATTTTTTAGAATTAGACATAGGCATGAGTTAATTCCTTCGAATAGGAATGGGTTTTAACGTTTTTTTTAGTTTCTGTATCAAATGGCAGCATGTATGTACATATGAGAAGTAGTAATGGAGGATGATTGCCATTTATGCAATTCTACACAATGATGATTCAACAAAGTTTCCCGTATGTTTGCGGTCAAGATCTCATCAATGATCAAATAATATGTGGAAATACTCCTTTATTTTTTTCCTCCTGCTTCTTTTGGGGTTTGGGAAACTGATGGCTCAGCAAGGCGCAAGCATTTCCTTTCAACTCTTTGATACTGAAAGCCGAGAGCCTCTGGAGGCTGGGACAGTTAGGATCTTTCGTCTTCCTGATAGCAGCCTGCTGGCTGGCGTATTGACAGATTCGTCAGGTAATGGAGCTTTCTACGGCTTATCGAATGGGGAATATCAAATTGAAGCTTCATTCATAGGCTATGAAAGCCAAAAAAAGCAGATCTTGGTGGGGCGGCTGAACAAGTTTTATGATCTGGGTAAATGGTATTTAATTCCTTCGGGGGCAGAATTGGGCGAGATCAATATAGAAGGGCAAAAGAGCTTGGCTTCGACTTCGTTGGACCGGAAGAGCTTTACTTTGGACGAAAACATCTCCCAGGCGGGCTCCTCTACGCTGGATGCCATGCGAAATCTTCCAGGGATCACCGTTGATGCAGAAGGTAAAGTATTGCTAAGGGGCAGTGATCAGGTAGCTATTTTGATAGATGGAAAACAGTCTAGCCTGACAGGTTTCGGTAACCAGCAGGGCTTGGAGAATATCCCCGCCTCCAATATCGAACGGATAGAGATCATCAATAATCCCTCAGCAAAGTATGACGCATCCGGGATGGCAGGGATCATCAATATTGTCTACAAAACAGAAAAGGAAGAAGGGCTGAAAGTTGATTTGGGGTTTACTTATGGGCTCGGAGAGTTGACCACCCGCCGAGAAGATTTGCCTACAGAATTGGGCCGCTTTTCCCTCAATCCCAAATACCTCCCCAGCCTCAGATTGAATTATATCAAGTCAAATTGGAATGCTTTTTTGAGGGCTGAAGTTTTGAGGCAAAAAAAATTGCCCAACAATGAATTCAATATTCGTAGCTACGAAGACGGGAGGATCATTGCTTCACAGGTTCCAGAAAACCGGACTCAAACCCAATATATTGTCAATGCAGGTTTTGATTGGCAGATGAATGGTAGCAATCGACTGGGTTTTTCTGCCCTCATGGATTATGAAAATCATGTAGATACTGCCCAAGTCCCTTATATCAACCTACTGAGCGATGCCAGAAACAGGTATTGGCATTGGTCAGAAAGAGAGACCACTGGCTATTTGAATTTTCAATCTACCTATGAGCATCAGTTTCGCCAAGCTGGCCATAAGTTGGAGACTTCCCTCCAATATACCCGTGGCATCGAAGATGAGCAATATTTCCTAACAGACAGCTCTGAGTTTCGCCAGGGGCAGGATACCACCCATATCATCGCGGTAGAGCATACAGGCGTATTCCTCCTCAATTATACCAAGCCTCTGAGCAGTGGCCGTTTGGAGGCAGGGAGTAAGATTCAACTGCGCCGCATTCCAATTACCTACGAAATAGGCCAGGGAGAAGCCTCCGTCCTTTATCCTGAGGTGGGCAATTCTTCTCGATGGGGAGAAAGCGTCTATGCGGCTTACCTGAATTACATTTGGGAGAAAAAACGCTATGAAGTTGAAGCGGGCTTGAGGGCTGAACAGACCTTTGTATTTTATGACCTGGATAGCACCAATATTTATTACCCTCAAAACGATGCCTACCAATATTTTGAATTGTATCCCAATGTACGTTTTACCCTCAAACTTCATCCAAGGCATGGGATCTCTGTATTTTACAATCGAAGGGTGGATCGTCCAGGAGAACCTGAATTAAGGGTATTTCCCAAGTTTGACGATCCGGAACTCCTGAAAGTTGGCAACCCATATTTGAGGCCTCAGTTTACGCAGACCTTTGAACTGGCTTATCGATTCAGTTGGGAGAAGGGTTCTCTCTATTTTTCGGGCTACCATAGGTTGATTAACAATCCCTTTACTCGCGTATACAGCATTGATACCACAAGCACTCAGTTTGATATCGTAAACCGGATCTATCAAAACGTAGGGCGTGGTTCTCAAACAGGGATTGAAGTGCTTGTCTCGCAGCAGGTCAGCAACTCATGGAAGCTCAGTGCAAGTTTTAACCTGTATCAAAATACCATTCAGGCGTTTTCGGGAGAATTGTTGTTCCCATATGTCCGGCCATTTTCCATTCCCAATACCCAAAGCACCACCTGGGATGTAAAAATCAACAATCAATTTGAGCTTTCGCAAAGATGGCAGCTTCAATTGACGGGCTTGTACTATGCCCCATTCAATATTCCACAAGGGCGGCAGCTATCAAGGGCTTCAATAGATTTGGGCGTGAAACGAGTTTTATGGGAAGGTAAGGGCGAAATCTTGCTTTCTGTAACCGACATGTTCAATCAGTTTGGTATTCGTCAGGAGATTGTGGGGCTAGGTTTTACAAATGAGTATGAAAACTTATATGAGACACAGGTTTTCAGGCTTGGGTTCCGTTATAAGTTTTAATTGGCTCCTATTGCTTGATAAATGGGACTAGTTTGTTTTTTACTGATTTTGACGGAGATGGGAGTTTTTCGCTAAGCCCTGGGGATTAAAAAAATGTATCAACAGTGAATGGGCAAAGTTTGCACTTTCTGTCCCATTAAGGAAGCTGATCTTTGGCGAGAAGGTGCTGAACAAAAATATTTTTCAAATCCTCCTTCTGCAATTTCTTCCCAATGATTACCACTTTGCTGATTTTAGGCTCATCTTCTGGCCAGACAAGGCCATCAGTTAGAACAAAGGAGTTATAAACTGATTGGAGTATTATTTGGACCGGGTAGTCATGTGCATTTAGAATTGCTTTGATTCTGTAGATCTGATGGCGGCTGTTGTTCAGCAATTTCATCAAATCCCTGGCGAGGCCTCGTACATTGAGTGGCTGATCAAAGGTAAAACTAAAGGTGCTGATGCCATGATTGTTGGCCTGCTTTTCTTCGGTAATGTGGTGGTATTGTTCTACAGCTCCTGCTCCTTCAAAATGATTCACTGATTTTAGTTTGTCTACAGGAAATCTTCCATGTTCAGCCTTCCAAACTTTGGCTTGGGGATTGATTTCACTTAGAACAGTTTCGAGCTTTGCCAGATCTGTTTCTTCAAGGGTATCAATTTTATTTACCAATAAGGCATCTGCAAAAGCCACTTGTCTTTTTGCTTCAGCTGCCTGTGTCAGCCAATGCTCAAAATTTCCTGCGTCTACCAGACATAGAATGCTTTGTAGCTTGAAATGCTGCTCCAGGTAGCTCCTGGATAAGAATGGCAGGGCTAAAGATTCCGGATCTGCAACCCCTGTGGTCTCTATCACCAGGAGGTCGAAGGTATCTCTTTGTCTGCTAAGGGTTTCTAACAACTCGATCAACTCGTCATGCAAAGAACAGCAAAGACATCCCGCAGTTAGAGGGACTGGTGTAATATCGGTCCCTACCAACCACTGACTATCAAGATTCTCTGCCCCAACTTCATTTTCTATGACCATGATCCGCTCATCAGGAGTATGTTGAATCCAGTGATTGAGGAAGCTGGTTTTTCCGGCACCCAAAAAACCGGTTACGATGAATACAGGAGTTGGTGATGAGGCCATTGAAAGCAATAATTTTAAAGGGACAAAAAGTAGAGGTTTTTGGTTTTACCAAGCGAGTTGGCTATCCAGTCGCAGCAAGACACGAATGGCTCCAGCTTCTCCAATGCTTGGACTTCGGTGTAAAACGGCAGGGCCATCATTGGAATCATACATGGCTCCCTTCAAAATTCCTATTTCAGAAGGAGCAAATTGGCGTACTTTACTCAGATCGCTAACCCTCGCTTCATTGCTAGGTTCCCTGATGTTGTCCCAATTGACGTATTGATCTGGTACCCAAAGGGTACCCTGTCCTATGTAGGTACATAACAACCTAAGTTCGATGGCATCTGTATGAAACAGCTTGCACATATCATTTTGGATGAAGGCAAATGAGGTTTGGAGCCTGGGAGATGAGGCAAGGCCTGCAAAAGAGCTTGCCAATTCGCCTACGTCTGAACATAAACGTTCAAAACCTTCTTCCTGTCCCTTGGAATAAGGGGCAAGGTGGTCTCTCAGCCGATTTTCTACCTGGGTAGCTAATAAACTGTCCCTGAATAAAGTTGGTAATGACTCCCTCTTTGTCAATGACTCCAGGAATTCTGTGATGCGCTGGTCTTGTGGGCGAGGCCAATGAACAATGTTATGTTGAGGCTCACGAATGGCTGTCATTTCAGCCCAATTGTTACAGAGTAGGTCTCTGGTTGTATGTGAGGAAGGAGTTATTGATTTCATTTTAATTCAAAGTATTGTTTGAAAAGCACTAAACTTCAACGAGGCCTTTGGAAAGGCCATTTAAAATTGGAATTATCAATAGCTGGCTGGGTTTATTTTACTACTTCTGCCTGTTCGAGCAGGTATATCAAACCATCTCCACTTGGATTGAGGCGTAATTTACCTTTGAGTGTGACTCGTTGATCCAGCTTAAATTGCTGACCATCTTTGAGAAACCAAATTTCGATTACAGACTCCAGACCTGCTCCCCCACAGAAAAAACAGGCCGAATAAGGATATCGAGATAGGGCATAGGCTTCACCTTTCAGGTCGATGGGAAGCATGTAACCACTGATTTCAATTCGCTTATTTTCCAGACTCTTGATCCTTTTGCTGAACCTTGGACGATCTACCAGGTAACCCGTACTCAAGTCCATTCCTCGGGAAAAACGAACCTCACTAAGCTGCACCCAGTTTACAGGAGTCTGCGCTATGAGGTTATTTGCAAAAAGTCCAAGAATACACAACAACAAATACTTCATGTTCTAGTCATTTAATGAGGCAGTATTGGGATACTTTACTGCTAATTGACGAAATTCATCAAGTAGACGTTGCGCCTCATCCACCAAAGCCTGTTGGAGCTTAAGGATTTCTGACGGAGGCAAGTCTTTAAGATTAGTTGAAGCATGGTCATGGTGGTGGTCATGGTCATGGCCTTCATGATCGTGTCCTTCTTCATGCTCATGCTCAAAGCCTGGTACTTCAACTACGCTTTCTTCCCAATTGGTACTGGCCTTCTTGAGCTCAGTCAATTTTTGTTGTCCTTCTGCACTAAGGCTTTGGGGATCCAAGGCTGTAAGCTCATTCTCCAAAGAATCGTGCTTTTGAATAGCGATCTCATGGAGTTCGAAAGCCTGCTTAAGTTGTGGGTCAGGCTCACCACTTTTGCAAGCAATAAACAAACACAAAAGGACTGCAGGAAAGTAATACTTCATAAGACGAAATAAGAGTTAAGCAAAATAATTATTATTGAATAGGCTATCAGTCGTCTAATTACCTAAGCCTCAAAATCTTGATTAGAACTTAGTTTAAACTCAATTTTTCCCTAAAGAATACCTCTGAATGGATGGGTTGAAACACATCTTGTTGCCTGTGATAAATCTTTCCCAAAATCCTGAGCTCACCATCAAACCAGTTGTCAAGATTGGGTTGTAATTCACTGATTCTCATGTTTAAATAATATGAAAGGAGAAAAATAGATAAATCACAGCTATTCAATACCTCCTTAAAACGTTTGGCCTGGCTTGAGAGGTCGCTATAAAGCTTGTGTAAACTCCATATATGAGGGAATTTCTGGTTCTGAAATGCATCTAAAACAATTTGATTATCATCCGAAAGGATAAAAGAGATATTTCTGATGTCATTGACTGTTAGGAACCCTTTGATCTCCAGTAGGATATCTCTATCCAGACTCAAAGAATTGCCCAAAGAAGTAAAAAAGTAATGTTTCCCTTTCATTTGCCGAGTGATGGTGGACTCGAGGTAATCAGTAGGGCAAATGAAGTTTAGCTGCCTTGGCATCAGAAATATCTCTATGATTAAAGATTCCTCACATCTACTACTTCGAAGTTTCTGGCGTCAAAGTAGTCATCCAGACCATAATCCGTGTTGATAATGATTCCTCCCAGGAGAACAACTGTGTCGACTTTGAATTCATCTTTACATGTCTTCAGGTGATCGTGAATCTTTTTGTCAATGATTTCATAGGTTGCTTCTGTAATGGCCTGTGCAGGATTTTTGCTCCCGAGAATCTGATCCCTGTAAGGAATTAAAGACTCTTCCAACTTCATTTGCTGGTAGTCATCCTCATTTATTACAGGCTTGTAGTTGCTGTCCCCGAATCTGCTCAATGCCAGCATCAAGGCACCACAAGAGTTTCCGGTTTGTTCCTGGCGTGGCCTGTACATTTTACCAAGGTCTCCTTCAAGGGTGACTCCAATGTGCGGACCGTAGAAAATGAATGCACTTCCTTCATCAGGAATGTGGTGGGCAAAGGCCGTCATCCCCGTTTGACCAGCGAAGGGTAAGCCTCCTAAACCACCCATGATAAATGGACCAAATAGCACATTGAAAAAGGTTGTGGAAGGAACATTGATGTCATCTGAACATACCGAAGTCGCCATCAGTACCTTGGAAATATTGATTTTGTGGTCAATTTGCATCTTGCCGAGGTAATGAATAGAAGTGTCCTTCGCATCCATGGCATTGGGGAAAAAGCCCTTTACAACCTGATCGAATTTTCTTTGTAGCATGACAGTAGGTTATTTTTAAATATGCGGGTAAGTAGATCTGTTTGTTCGTTGTAAATATAATATAAAGGACTTCAATTGCAACATTGTTGCATTATGCTTTGCCTGTAGATCTTTTTTTCTAGAAATTTGGTGTTTTAAAATCCCAACTCATTATTGCTACCAGAGGTTTTGGCTGAGGTATAAGTATCCTTCGTGGTTCATCTTTCAGATTCGTTTCTCAAGAGGAAAACTTCGTTTTGGATGTGTTCGTGCTGGCAGCACGTAAAATAGAAGTTCTACTTGTTTTGCTGGGCGACTTTGAAGCATCTTTGCCAAGCCTACTGCTCACTGACTTTGATAGCCTTACTAATTGGAAACTTGAATTAATTAATTGTTCAAATGAAAATAGCTCTTTTTAGCGATGTGCATGGAAATATTCCAGCTTTAATGGCTGTGTTGGAGGACATGAAAAAGCAGCATGTGGATCAAATCTATTGTTTGGGAGATCTGGTGAGTTATGCTCCTTTTCCGAATGAGGTTGTGGAAGAAATCCGTAGGAGGTATATCCCGACCATTGCAGGAAATCATGATGAAGCCATTGGCTTTGACCCTGAGGATGATGGCATTCGATATAAAATCAGTGAAGGGATGAAAAGTGGGGCTGTTTCGCGATTTCTTACCAATCAGTTAATCTCCACAGAGAATCGAGCTTACCTCAAAGGCTTGCCCAGGCACATGCATATTGAATTCAGGCATGGGGAAGAGCAAATAAATCTGTTGTTGGTTCATGGGAGTCCCAGGAGGATCAATGAGTATCTTTTTGAAGCGCATGATGAGAAGGATTTGGTGGAATTAATGAGGAGTAGAAACGCCCACATCATGGCATTTGGGCATACCCATAAGCCTTTTCACCGAATCCTGAATGATGGAAAAGGAACCTTCTTACATGCAATCAACACAGGTTCAGTAGGCAAACCCAAGGATGGAAATCCGGATGCCTGCTATGTCATTGTTGAACTAGGGGATGATGTAAGCTTGTTAAATCCTGAAGGGCTGAGGGTAGAATTCATTAGGGTTCCTTATGACATAGAATCAGTTGCTAAGGCTATCGAGGAAGGTCAGTTTCCTGACGAATATGCTGATATGCTTAGGAAGGCTTATTAGGTTATATCCCTTTAAGAAAATTAACAAAGGATAATAAATGGAGATGAGGTAAATTTACATCCCCCCTCAAAAATTATTAAGATATAGTACGATTCTCACTATCTATTTCCCTACATCTTCCTGCTTTTCCAGAAAAGCATTTATCTGGGCATATTCCTCCCGCCCTTTTGCTGTCAGATAGGGTAAAATCAAATACCAGGTCATGTCCAGCAAATCCATAGGTTTCGCAAAGATTTGGTCGGAACTGAGGATTTTTCCCTGGATATTCCAGAAAGCACCAATCATCCAGACATTATGTGTCAAATAGTTGTAGTTTATCCCCTCCTCTTCTGGGATCATGCGTCCTGTCTCAATATAGTAGTCAAATAACATTCTGCCCTGTTTGAATCTCCTCAGGTTGGATTGTTCATACAGCTTACCTACTTCTGGATAATTTCTAAGGATGAATACAAGGTCCTGGAAAAAGAAACTGTGTTTGTCTATGAAATCCCGGAATTTCATCATGCTTTTCCTAAAGTCATTGAGGGTCAAGTAGCCTTCCGGATTGATAAAGTCTGCACTATCTTCATGCATTTTTTCATATACCTTCTTCACCAGTACGGCCTTGGTCTTATAATGGTAAGTTAAATTGCCTGTACTGATATTCAGCTCAGCAGCAATCTGATTGGGGGATGTCGATGAGATTCCCCTTTCATTAAACAGATCAATGGCCTTATTTATAATTCTCTCTTTTAGCTTCATAATTGGAATTAGCACTCTTGTACTAAAAAATTTTGATTAGTAGTATAATAATACTAACTTAGAATTAAATCAAATAAATATTCACAAATTCTCCCTTTTGAGCGATAGGGCTACTGGAAAATTTCTTAATACAGAGATTTCGCATTTTAATGTTTGATCGTGCCCCTTGATTAAGCTCCAAAATGGAGACAAATCTTATTTAGCCTAACTTATTCCAACGTCATGAAAAGATTCATCCTCATAACTGCTGTAATTGAGTTGTTGGCAGGGTTTGTTTTGTTTTTTGTTCCCCAGTTGGTGCCTGACCTTGCAAACGGTCCGGGCAGTCATATGGCTTTAGGTAGAATGTATGGGGCAGCAGCTATTGGACTAGGGATTTTTGCCTTTCAAGTTTGGAGAAACTTTGATAATGACGCCTTGGTCAAAACGTTTCTTTCCACCTTTGTGGTGTTTCACTTGGGGGCCTTCATTTCGATTACAGCCAGTTTTGTTGCAGGTGTATTTGCCAATCCTGCAGCAGCAGTTTTACATCTGGTATTGGCCATTGTTACTTCCATTTACTTGTTTAGAAACAACTTCGCAGCAGTTCCAAGAGGCAGAAGAATATTAATTGGGGCTGGTATTACGGTAGGAACCCTTGTAGTTCTCTTTTCATTGTTGCCAAATATCCTCAATCAGGCTGGCTTGCATCCAGACTATGCAGATTCGAAGGAGTACAAGCTACCTGGAAAAAAGGCCTTGATCATTACCACCAGTCATGCTGTATTAAGTACTGAGGGAAAAACGAGTGGGCTTCCAACGGGAGTTTTTGGCTCAGAAATGACTGTTCCCTACTACGAATTTCAGGACGCTGGAATGGAAGTAGAACTCGCTAGTATAAAAGGCGGGCAGATTCCGATAGATCCATCATCTTTTCTTGGCATTCTCAAAACGAAAGCGGACAATCGATACCTGAAAGACAAGGAATTCCAGGAAAAAGTTAAAAACTCCCTAAAAATCGATGATGTCGATTTTACCCAGTACGATGCCATCTGGTTGGCTGGTGGTTGGGGGGCAGCCTATGATTTGGGCAATTCTGAAGTTCTTGGGAAGAAAATAAGTGAGGCATACTATGCTGAGGAGCCGGTGATTGGAAGCGTTTGCCATGGAGCATTGGGCTTAATCCAGGCCAAGGATACCATGGGTAATTATCTGATCACGGGAAGGACCATATCGGGGGTATCCGACAAGCAGATCGAAGAATTTGGGATCAAGTTTACACCCTATCATCCTGAAACAGAGCTTCGCAAATTGGGTGTTGATTATAAGGCTACCACAGGGCATTTAGATTTTCTTCAGACCCTCACAGTGGTGGATAAGGAAAGAAGGTTTGTAACTGGACAAAACCAGAATTCAGGACATGAGACAGCACAGACCATCCTGTCTATTCTGGCTGAGAAGTCCAAATAGACAGGATAGAGATGGAATTCACATTACTGCATCATTAGAACTATTACTACTCTTCATCATCACAAATATGTTGATTGTCGATACCATTTCTGATTCTAATAAATTTGGTCAAACCTGGAATCATTCTTTCAATTGGGCCCTTTCCAATATAAAAAGAAAGGCTATTCTGGCCCGTCTTCCGATTATTTCTTCTCTCATTCCTCGAAGCTACATTTCTTATGTAGGAAAAGGCTTACCAGTTAATGGTCTCCTTCTACATGGTGGAGGCCCAATGCATGTAGGTGGGACAATTGAAGATAAATACTGTCAAAATCCACTAAAGCTGGAGCCCGATGATCCCGATTTCATCGAAAAGACTTCCGGAGGATTGAAAATGATTGGCGATGGAAAGTTTGAGACTTATTATCCCAATAAGATTATTGGTAATTTTGCTTCTGTAAATCGCGTCCTGACCAATATATCTTCAGACTTTATTGCAGCCTCCCTTGATCGTTTGATATTTCCTGCAAAGAATCATAAGCAAAAAATAGATGCCTATTTAACAGCTGCCAGGGAATGTGACAATCTCGATGGGAAAGTTATCCTTGAACAGACGGCAACCTTTGCCTTCAGGTCTGCCAAGAATCCCAAAGAGTGGTACGAACCAACGACAGATACCATCCATGGCATCATGTTTTTTGAGTGGGGGATAAGGGGGCAAAAGTTCAAAGGTGCTATCCTTGGTGGGACAGGAAAATATGCGGGTGCAAGCGGAGAATTTTATCGGGAAAGGCTATTGGCGCCAAACTTCGCCGGAGCGGAGACCTTCAGAATTACCTTCCCAGACCTGCCAAAGCCTGATTATTGGCCATAACAAGAAAAGTTTGAAGGAGATTATTATGAAGAAGCTCGCAATTCTCATATGGTTTTGTCTATGTTCTGGCTTGATTGTAGCACAGGGAGATTCTGCATTCAAGGCTCCTAATATTGTCATTATCCTGCTTGATGATGCTGGAATAATGGACTTAGGGGTGTATGGAGGAGAGGCAGCCACTCCTCATATTGATGCCTTGGCACAGCAAGGGATGATGTTTACCAACTATCACAGTTCGCCAGTTTGTGCGCCTTCTCGGGCGATGCTCCTGACGGGATCAGATAGCCATTTGACTGGCATTCCAAACATCCCCGAGTTCCTCTCCGAGGATCAACAGCGCCTACCAGGCTACCAGGGGATTTTGAATGACAAAGTCAAAACCATAGCCACTCGCTTGAAAGGAGTCGGGTACAATACCTATATGACTGGAAAGTGGCACCTGGGCCATACCGAGAATACCTTGCCAAGCAAAAGGGGCTTTGACAGAACCTTTATCCTGGATGCTTCAGGCGCAGACAACTACGAAGCCAAAGGCTACCTTCCTATCAATTCCAGTGCTCAATGGCATCAGGATGGCAAAACCGTGGATTTACCTGAAGATTTTTATTCTTCAAAAGCCTATGTGGACAAGATGATTGGCTTCATGGATGAGGAAAAGGAGAAAGAGAATCCATTTTTTGCCTTTTTGTCTTTCCAGGCGGTTCATATTCCTGTCCAGGCACCCAAAGAATTTGTAGCAAAGTATAGCGAAGTTTACAAAGATGGTTGGTTTGCATTGAGACAGGCTCGTTTTGAAAAAGCCAAACAATTAAAATTAATTCCGCAGGCTGCAGCCTTGGGAGATATGCTTCCGGTATTTAGAAAATGGGAAAAACTTTCGGAAGCAGAACAACGAGAAGCGGCAAATGACATGGCCGTTCACGCAGCCATGTTGGAAGCCATGGACTTTCACCTGGGACGCTTCATTGAATATTTGAAGGGCAGAGGTTTTTATGACAACACCCTCTTTGTTATTACCTCGGATAACGGCCCTGAGGGGGGTTACCCCCAGGGCTTGAATCTTGTCAAAGCATGGATGAAGTTTCAAGGCTATCACAGAGATGAAAAGCGACTGGGCGAAAAAGGATATTATGGAGCCATTGGAACTGAGTTTGCAAGTGCGACGGCTTCACCTTTTGCATTTTTTAAGACTTACACTGGAGAGGGAGGTTTGCGTGTGCCCTTGATCATGACTGGGAAGAACATTCCCCAAGGGCAAAAGGACGCATTCACCATGGTTACTGACATCGTACCGACCTTATTGGAGAGAGCTGGACTCGATCTTGCCAAACTTAATTCAGAAGTTCCCATTACAGGAAGAAGTATAAATCCTTTGCTTGAAGGTAAGGCCGATAGCATTTATTCTAATAAGGATGCCATTGGAATCGAATCTGCCGGGAGTGCGGCCTTGTTCAAAGGGGATTGGAAAATCATGAGGAATTCCAAGCCTCATGGGGATGTAACATGGCGGCTTTATAATCTCAAAAATGATCCTGGGGAGACAATAGATTTGTCTAGGCAGGAGCCTGAAATTTTTGCGGATCTGATAAGTGATTATGCCGATTATGCCCAAAGGGTAGGTGTACAGGAAATGGGAGTTCATTATGAGGCTCACAAGGTGGTGCTGGCTAAGGCAATCAAGAAGTTGGGTGGGGCATTTATTAAGTGGTTATTGGTTGTGCTATGTTTAATAGTATGTGCCAGACAAGTTAAACGCTTCATTACCAGGAGAAATTAAACTAAAAATCCTGAAATGGGGGGCAAATGATTCTTATTGTCCCCAAAAATGATTTATCAAAAAATATTAGGAAACAACATATGAAATCGACGACTCAACAATTCCTGAACGATACAGGAGCACAAGTTCCCATAATTTGTGGGCCTATGTATCCCGGCTCAAATCCTGAATTGATTGCAGCAGTTTCTGATGCTGGAGGTTTTGGAGTGGTTCAACCTGTGTCCATGACCTCGCTTTATGGACATGATTTTAGGGAAGGTTTGCGGTTGATAAAGGAATTGACTGACAAACCATTCGGAGTCAACTTCACCATCTTTGGAGGGGCGAACAAAAAATACCATGAGCAAATGCAGAAATGGATGGAAATTGCCATTGAGGAAGGGATAAAGTTTTTCCTGACTTCTCTGGGCAAGCCCCATGCTGTGGTAAAGATCGCCAAGGAACATGGGATCAAGGTCTATCACGACGTCCCGAACAAAAAAGTTGCCCTTGCCATGCGTGATGCAGGCGTGGATGGGGTGAATTGCATCAATTGGAGGGGAGGAGGCCAGACAGGTATCCAGTCGGCTGAAAAGTTCATGGAAGAACTTCATGACATTGGTATTCCATTGATCTGTGCAGGAGGAATTGGAGATACAGAGGATTACCAAAAAGCCCTGGATATGGGATATGCGGGTGTACAGATGGGTACTCGATTTTTGGCTACGCATGAATGCAGGATCACAGACAGCTATAAGCAAGCGATTGTAGATGCGGTCGAGGATGACATTGTTTGGACCAATAAAATTGCAGGAAATAACTCTTCAGTCATCAAGACGGCCGATATCATGAGGGGTGGTTTGAGGACTGGACCTGTGATCAATTTTATGTTGAGAAGGCCAAAGCTAAAAAAGTATGCCCGCATGTATTTGATGAGTCGGGGACTTAAAAATTACAGCAAAACTGCATTTGACGACAATGTCAAATTCTGGCAAGCCGGGAAGGGTGTCGGCAGCATTAAATCTGTAAAATCTGCTGCTGAAGTGGTAAAGGAATTTGCAGGCGTAAGTGTATGACTTAAACAGACATTCATTCAATTTGTAGAAAAATAAAAGTAATAACATGGAACATCTATTCTTTACTGAGGAACACGGCTTATTTAGGGAATCACTCAGGGATTTCTTTAAAGCAGAGGTAATTCCAAATCTTGATGAATGGGAAGCTCAAGGCAAAGTAGACAGGGCGATATTCAGGAAAATGGGAGAGATGGGATACCTTGGGCTGGAGGTAGATGAGGCCTTTGGAGGCATGGGGCTGGATTTCCTATATACCACTGTTTTTTGTGAGGAAATGGGGCGTACGGGCTCCTATGGATTTAGTACTGTAATAAGTGGGCATGTTTATTTGGCGATGAACTACCTCATTCATGCAGGTTCACCCTTTATAAAGGAGAAGTACCTCATGCCAAGTGTAAGAGGGGAACTGGTAGGTTCATTGGCAATGACTGAACCTGGGGCTGGATCAGATGTAAAGGGCATCCGCACGGCTGCAAGACTGGATGGAGATCACTATGTAGTCAATGGCTCGAAAACCTTCATTTCCAATGGGTTCTATGGAGATTATGCCGTAACTGCTGTTGGTACAGAAAATGGTTTGTCCATGATGGTGATTGACCTGGATGCCGAAGGGGTAACAAAAACCAAGTTGGACAAGGTGGGGATTCGCTGTTCGGATACGGCAGAACTTGCTTTTGACAACGTACGAGTACCCAGGGAAAACTTATTGGGGGAAGAAGGCAAAGGCTTTTATTACATGATGGAAAGCCTTCAAGTGGAGCGATTGACCGGGGCTAACTTTTCGATTGGCCTGATGGATTATGTCCTGGAAATTACCTTGAACTACATCGCAGAAAGGAAGGCATTTGGTCAATCCATCAACAAATTTCAGGTCTTGAGGCATCAAATCGCTGAAATCGCCACCGAACTGGAAGCTTATAAATCATTTAACTACCAGACCAGTTATCGATTATCGAGGGGAGAAAATGTGGTAAAGGAATGTTCGATGTTGAAATACAGGGTGGCTGACTTATTGAATGAGGCAGTCTACAAGTGTTTACAAATGTTTGGCGGTTATGGTTTTATGGAAGAATATCCCATTGGAAGGATTTACCGCGATGTACGGGTAGGACCGATTTATGGAGGGACGTCGGAGATCATGAAGGAAGTAATCGCTAAGATGGTGATAGACAAGGTGGCTTATAAGTCTGTGTATAAGAAGAGCTAGGGTAAAGGCTTTTGTTCCTTCACATGGTAATAAAAATCGGGCAATGCCAGACTAAATTCTGCTGGTATCTTTCTCATGATGAGCTTGGGGGCTTTAATTCAAGTCCCCTTTTTTGTTACGAGTTCCATCACCCAAAAGAAATTTTTGAAATTGCCCAAAGGCTCGTATCTTTGCAGTCCTCAATTTATTGACCGAGTCAAACAGAGAGTTGCCAGAGCGGTCGATTGGGCACGCCTGGAAAGCGTGTGTACCTGCGAGGGTACCGAGGGTTCGAATCCCTCACTCTCTGCAAGCAAAGAAAGTCTCCTGCGAGCGTAAGCGAGCAGGAGTTTTTGCGTTTCGAGGGAGTGTTGAAAGCCGAAGGTTTTCAAAAGCGAGGGAGAAATGCAAAAATCTGACCGCAGGGAAGAGACTTTTCTTTGCTTGTGCCTCCTCTCCCCCTTCGGGGATCACTTTAGTAATCCCTCACTCTCTGCTTACCAAACTACCCATTTTCCTTGTTTTCAAGGATGGGTAGTTTTTTATTAAATGAAGCATTACAACCATTTACTACACCTACATCCTCAAATCTGAGGCTTCGGGTAAGCACTACTACGGATATACCCAAGACCTCGAAGAACGCCTCATTCGCCACAACGAAAACCGTGAGAGAGCCACGAAGAATCGTGGTCCCTGGAAGTTGATCTATCGTGAAGCCTTTCTTAGCCGGTCGGAAGCGATGCACCGAGAGAGGTATTTCAAGACCTTTGCATGGAGGAAATGGCTTAGATAATGTTTGGCCTTTAAAAAGAATTTAGATAATGAAAATCGGCATCAATAAAATGTCGTTCTTGTACTCATGAGAAATGTACTTCTTGTTATACTTCTAATTTTTGGAGGTCGAGTTTTCTGCCAAGTAGATAGCCTGGAAATGGTATTCAGAAATAGCTATAACGTTTTCGAACTACAGCGTAATGAACTAGGTATCTATAGGGATTCAAAACTTTTCGATCCTAATGCTTCAGACCCGCCTGCGCGACACCCTTGCCCATTGCCCAGCAAGTCGCTGAGGTCTATTCCCAAGCCGTTACCAAGACCCTCACCGAGGTCGTACAGAATATCTACCAACGCGTGGAGGTACAAGAGGGTTGGATCATGCTGGTGATTGATCTCCAGGTCGGGGAGCGGGTGAAACTGATTACAGAAACGGCAAGTAAAGTTTACGAAGTATCGGCAGTAGAGAAAGACCACTTTCAGGTCATGGGACTTAATACTAATTCAGCAAATGTCTTTGTCTACGGCCGCGAAGTGGACGACTTCCATACCGTGGATTACGAGGCCATCTCCATGCTCAATGTGAGTGCGACGCAGGAGCAGCAGCACCGTATTGAAGCTTTAGAGGCAGAAAACAACCTCCTCAAAACCAAAAATGCAGCTTTTGAAGCCCGCCTTCAAGCCCTGGAATCTTTCTTGATAAAGCCATGAATGTCAGTTATTTGACAGATTTTGATCGGGTCCCCTACCCTCGGGTAGGGGATTTTTGGGGTAGTAGGAGAGCTTTTTTTACCTTATTCCTTGGTAAACGTTACCTAACAGTTGGGGAAGAGATATATATCATTTATTTTTATTGGGTTGTGCTCAACACTGGTTATGAAGCGTATCCATTTCCTGCTTTCCTTACTCCTGCTAATTTCCCTGGCCAACGGCCTCTGGGCACAGCCCTCATATACCTCCCGAGAATTCGGCCGCCGTCTCGGACACTTCTATTCTGCAAAAAAAATAGGCGGACAGTTCCGAAGTTTTACTGTCCTTCAGGATGAGCGGGGGTTAATCTACATAGGGAATAGCCGAATCCTGGAGTATGACGGGGTGATAACCAGGGACATTCCACTGCCCAAGCCAACCACGATCTCCGATTTGGTGCTGGGAGAGCAAAACCGAATCTATGTAGCCGGATACAATGAGATGGGCTATTTAACGCCAGATTCTACTGGAGAATTACGCTTCCAATCTCTAACATCCCTGGTCCCGGATAGCCTGCAGAAAGAAGACCTCCATTGGAGGACAAAAGCATTGGGGAGAGAGGTGTTTTTCTGGACAAATTCATTCATCCTTCAAGTAGACCAGCAAAACCACCAGCTGAAAAAGATTTGGACCCATGTCAGGGGGCTGCGCCTGTATGTAATAGGTCAATACGCATACATCTGGCGAATGGGCATAGGGCCTGGACGGATTGAGGGGGATCGTTTGCTCAACTTGCCTACTTCTCTTTCAGAAGAGGAGGATGTATACCTAACCGCATCATTTCAAGCATCTGATGCTGAATCCTCGATTGAGTCAGATGTAATCGCCTATGTGCCTACAAGCCCAAAGGCAGAGCAAATCCCTTCCCGCACAGGCTTAAAGCCAGTACCTGTTTCTTGGAAACCAGAAATTGCTTCCCTTTGGGAGAGTGGTAAGGTTACAGATTTACAAAAACTTGGAGAACATGGACATGTACTGACTACGAAGGGAGGAGACTTGCTCTTGCTGGACCCTCAAGGGAATTTTATTGAGCCGCTGAATAAAGCAACAGGACTATTTGGCGTTCAGTCAGCACACCCTAACATTTGGTTGGATGATGCCCAATCACTCTGGGTCGTGCCTGGGGATGAGGGAATAGCCAGGATAGAGCCTTTTTCTCCTTTCTCTGAATTTGGGCAAGAGGAATTTGGAATTGTAACTGCCATTATTCGACATCAGGGCTATATATACATCGGAACCCGTAAACATATTTTTCGACTCTTAGCTGCTGATAGACTGGAAGCTGCGGCACGCTGGGAGAAAATCTGTGACCTTGAAAATGTCTTTGGTTTTCATTCAGATGGCGAAAACTTGTATGCTTCAGCAGTTTATGGGGTGTATCTGATCAATCCAGAAGCTAAGAATCCTGCACAGGTCAAATACCAAAGTATGGGGGATTACTTATTTATCAAATCTTCCACTTATGATCCAACTCTCTTATATGCGGGTTCTAATTCTTCCATAAAAATTCTGAAGAAAGAAAAAGGAGGCTTTTCTCTAAAAGGAGAAATCCAGACTGGAAACCAAACAGAGACGTTGGTAGAAACAACTCCTGATACCATCTGGTTGGGATCTTTTAACGGTGGACTAAAGAGATTTGTATTTCCGGATAGTATGCCCAAGGTAATAAAAGACCTAACAGGAGAGGTCTCTATCCCAGGTGAATTGAAAAGCTTTCAGGAGGAAGAGGGAATGCCAGCAGGCATAGCCCTGACCTATTCCGTAGGGGGGGAACTGTTGGTGACAAGCAGTCAGGGGTATCGGAGATATGATCCCAGTAGCGATGCTATGATTCCGGAAACCCGCTTTGGCCCCCAAATGGCTGATGCGAATACCTTTACCTTTCTTACAGCAGAGGATGCCAAAGGCCGTGTGTATACCCTGCTTGATTTCACCGAGCTTGCCCCTACCCAGCGAGCAGGAATCAGTTGTCTGACCCCTGATGGAAAGGGGAAATATACCTTGGAGAACAAGTTGTTTCACCGCCTGCCTCAAATTCAACTTTTTGGTGCCACAGCTTTATATCCTGATCCTGAAAACCCTGATATATTGTGGGTGATAGGCAAAGGGGTCACGCGATTTGATGCTGCTAAAGCAAAAGCACCGGCCGATTCATTCAGGGTCTATGTGCGGCGGATCAGATCTGTGGGAGACTCGATTATTTACCACAATGATGGCGGCTCTCCTGCCTACAAGCAGGTAGACTTTTCGTTGAATAGCTTGCGTTTCGAGTTTGCCGCACCATTTTTTCAAAATGAGGAAGAAACCCGCTATAGGGTGATGTTAGAAGGCTTTGATGAGAAATGGTCCTCCTGGAAGGATGAGACCTATGCAGTCTATACAAACCTGTCCGAAGGAACCTACTATTTTCGTGTTCAGGCCCGAAATAATTCGCGCATAATCAGTGAGTCCGCCCCCATGAAAGTGGTCATACTCCCTCCTTGGTACCGGAGTGCCTGGGCCTATGCACTATATGGACTTTTGGCTCTCCTGTTCGTTGCAGCCTTGGTCTACTTCTACAATCGCTGGCAAACCCGGCAGTTACAAGCTCGAAACCAGGAGCTTTCTCAGGTAGTAGAAGAGCGTACCGCTGAGCTAAAAGTCAAAAATGAACGTCTCAAAGAATTAGACGACTTCAAATCTCAATTCTTTACCAACATCTCCCACGAATTCCGTACCCCTCTTACCGTCATAGGTGGTATGATGGATCAGGTCATAACCCAACCCGATCGCTGGCTGGAAAAAGGAGGGCAGTTGATCAAAAGAAATGTTGGCAACCTGCTTAACCTGATCAACCAAATTCTGGATTTGAGGAAACTCGAGTCAGGTAATCTCCAGCTTCAACTTATTCAGGAGGATGTAATTCCTTTTCTCCGTTACGGAACAGAATCTTTTGAGTCCTATGCCAGCAGTAGGTCCCTGGATCTTCAATTTCAAACTGATCTGGACAGCCAATTCATGGACCACGACCCTGACAAGCTGCTACTCATCCAAACCAACCTCCTCTCCAATGCCATCAAGTTTACCCCAGAGGGAGGAAAAGTCATGGTGTCGGTCGAAAAAACAAATGGAAATACCCTTCAACTTCAGGTTTCAGACACTGGAAGGGGCATTCCGCCTTCCAAGCTATCCATGATCTTTGACCGTTTTTATCAGGTGGACCAAAGCGATACCCGGGAAGGCGAAGGTACAGGAATCGGCCTTTCGCTTACGAAGGCCCTGGTGGAATTGATGGAAGGAGAAATTCAGGTAAAAAGTGAAATGGGAAAAGGCTCTGTCTTTACTGTATTTCTGCCTATTCAACATAATGCACCTCTTCAAAGTGCCCCTTCCCCTCAGCTGGAAATTCCGCCCCTTCCACAGGAGGGGACCCTTATTCCAACCCCCTCAACTGTGGAAGGGGAGCGGCCCAGCCTGCTGATCATCGAAGACAATCCCGACATTGTATCCTATCTCTATGCCTGCCTTGATGGGCAATACGAACTTTCCTCCGCTCCAGATGGACAAGCTGGTATTGAGGCTGCTTTGGAACAGGTGCCAGACCTTATCCTCACAGATGTGATGATGCCATATAAGAACGGCTATGAAGTAACGGAGACCCTCAAACTGGATGAGCGCACCAGTCACATTCCCATCGTGATGCTCACCGCCAAGGCTGACCATGACTCACGTATGGAGGGCTACAAACGCGGAGCTGATGCCTATTTGGCCAAACCTTTCAACGAAGAGGAGCTTCATATCCGCTTGCAGAAACTGCACGAACTCCGCACCAAGTTACAGGCACGCTATCAAGGCAGCACCCCACCTACTCCTAGCGAAGACCCTGCTATCCAGCAAGAGGATGCTTTCGTGATTAGGGTACGAGAGCTAATCCTGGCCAACCTGGATGACTCCACTTATAAAGGAGAGGCCTTGATGAAGGACCTGGGCATAGGCCGTACCAACCTGCACAGAAAGATCAAGGCTTTGACTGGACTACCGATCAGCCGCTTCATTCATGGGGTTCGCATCGAACAAGCCCGAAAGCTGCTACGGGCGGGCGAACTGCATGTAGCAGAGGTAGCCTATGCCGTAGGCTACAACGATCCAACCTACTTTAATCGGATGTTTCGCGAGGCGGAAGGCCAGTCTCCAGGTGAGTGGCGCGAACAGGAATTGGGGAATAAATCCTAAAGAATCCACTCTCAGAAGCTCTAATTAGGGGTGTGAACATATGTCCAAGGATTGGGAACAATGTTTCAATCCGGTTAATCGGTCGATCCAGACCTTTGGGTCAACGATCAAAACGGATTAACAATGAAACGGATATTCATCACCTTATTGGGACTTTTATGTGTCTCATTTCTCTTCGCCCAGACAGAGGGCATCAGCATCAACACTACCGGAAATAAACCCGATTCCAGCGCCATGCTGGACATCCAAAGTACAACCAAGGGCATGCTCATTCCCCGCATGGACTCCACCCAACGAAAGGACATCAACAATGCCGCTAAAGGCTTGATGGTCTTCGACAACACCACCAGTTCCTTCTGGTTTTACAATGGTGCAGCCTGGGTAGAATTGGGAAGTGGGTCTAGCCGCAAACTTAGCGACGCCGACGAGGACACCCGCATAGAGGTAGAGGCTACAGCCGACGAGGACATCATTCGTTTTACCGTAGGCGATTCAGAGCGCTTCCAAGTAAGTCCTTATGGCATATTATCAAAAGGGAAGGCGCAGACTAATTATAATGGTGCCATTCCCGATAGCGGAGCTGGTAATCGCTTGATGTGGGTTCCAAAAAGAAGCGCTTTCCGCGTAGGGATTGTAAGTGGAACGGGATGGAACGTAAGTCAATTGGGGCTTGCTTCAGCAGTAGTTGGAGGCATTAACAATATCGCCTCTGGAAGTCTATCCTTCATCGGAGGAGGTATTGACAATAGCGCTTTAGGCGACCGCTCTTTTATAGCGGGTGGTAGATTCAACGTAGCTTCAGAACTTAACACTTTCGTAGCAGGGGGGTATAAGGACACAGCCTCAGGAGATTACGCTTTCGTGGGGGGAGGCCAGTTTAATAAAGCCTCCGGTGGAGGAGCCTTTATTGGGGGGGGAGTAAGCAACGTTTCCTCCGCCCTTCTTGCCTTTGTGGGAGGCGGCCAAGAAAATACTGCTACGGGGCGCTCTTCTTTTGTTGGGGGGGGGATTTACAATAGGACTTCGGGCGAACTTTCATTTATCGGAGGTGGAAGAAATAATGCAGCTCCCTCCAGAAGTGAAGCGGTCTTTGGAGAATATACAGAAACCTATACACCAAGTAGTGCCACTGCTTTTGATCCCAATGACCGTCTTTTCGTAATAGGCAATGGAACCAGCAATTCCAACCGTTCCAATGCCCTTACGCTCCTCAAAAATGGCAACCTGGGACTAGGCGAGTCAATCCCTGACCATACACTCGACATTGTAGGAGACATGCAGGTGAGCGGGCTTAGCGGCACAGGTACACGCGTGGTAGTCGCGGATTCACTTGGGGTGCTGAGCACACAGACTCTTCCTACTGGTGCCACGTTTTCAGACGATGACCAGGATACCCGCATAGAGGTAGAGGCTACACCGGATGAGGATGTCATTCGCTTTTCCGTTGCTGATTCAGAAATCTTTAAGCTGAGTCCTGAGGGGCTTGTGTCGTCAGGGACGTTTCAGTCCTCTTTTAATGTATCTCTTCCCGATAGTGGAGCAGGTACGCGTATGATGTGGATTCCCCAACTAGCTGCTTTTCGGGTAGGTCGTATCTATGGAACACAGTGGAACTTAAGTCAAGTAGGCTATTATTCTAGCGTAGTTGGAGGGGTTAATAATATTACCTCCGGGAACAATTCTTTCATTGGAGGTGGGGTAAACAATGTCATTACCGGTCGGTCTTCCTTTGTAGGGGCGGGGGAAGATAACCAGGTATCTGGAAACTATTCTTTTTTGGGAGGCGGCTTGTTTAATGATGTCTCAGGAATTTTTTCTTTTGTAGGGGGGGGCAGTCAAAACAGTGTCTCAGGTGATCGCTCTTTTGTAGGAGGGGGAACTAACAATACCATCTCGGGTTTTGATTCATTCATGGGAGGGGGAACTAACAATACGATCTCGAATTATGGTCAAGGCGCTTTTGTGGGAGGGGGTAATTCAAACACCAATTCAGGGCTCTACTCTTTTATAGGAGGGGGGCGAAGAAATACGGTCTCAGGGGCTAACTCCTTTGTCGGGGGAGGATTCCTAAATACTGTCTCTGGTAATTATGCTTTTGTTGGAGGCGGGAATAAGGATACGGCCTCAGGAGTCTACTCGTTCATTGGAGGAGGTAGAGAAAATAAAGCCTCAGGAGAGACTTCATTTTTAGGCGGAGGAAGAAATAATGAAGCTCCCTCTAGAAGCGAAGCAGTATTTGGGGAATTTGCCGAAACCTACACCCCAAATAGTGCGACTGCGTTTGATTTAGATGACCGCCTCTTTGTAGTAGGTAATGGAACCAGCACCTCCAATCGCTCCAATGCCATGACCATCCTGAAAAACGGCCACGTCGGCATTGGCACCGCTAGTCCTCAACATTTGGTAGACCTCGGACAATCCATTGGTCGGAAACTGGCGGTGTATCAGAATGCAAGTGGCACCAGCTTTCATGGATTCGCAATGTCCTCCAACACCCTGGAATTGCATGCTGGCAGCAATGTAGGGGGTGCTCCCCTAATGGCTTTGAAAAAGTCCGGAAGAGTGGGCATCGGCACCACAGATCCTCAAAGCAAGCTGGATGTCTCAGGTGGAATCACCATTGGAGCTAGTTATGCGGGCACCACAGCCGCTCCCACCAATGGCGTCATCATAGAAGGAAACGTAGGAATCGGGACCGACACGCCTACCAAAGCAAAATTACAAATCGAAGGGACCGTCTCCAGTTCTATCGGTTCGCATGCCTACCTGATAAATAATTCAAATCCATTTGGTTCAGTTACGGGCAGAAGTAACTCAGGGCGTACGACGAACTATTCCTTGTGGGCGAATGGAAGAATTGCCGCTAGTGAGTTTCATGCCTTCTCAGATGCCAGAATCAAACACATCCAGGGGATTTCTGACAGCAAAACGGACCTGTCTACCCTCATGCAGATTGAGGTAACCGACTACCGACTGCGCGACAGCATTGCCAAAGGCAACAAAGCCATCAAAAAGGTCATCGCCCAGCAAGTAGCCGAGGTTTATCCCCAGGCCGTAAGCAGGAACCTGACTGAGGTCGTGCCTGACATCTACCAGCGTGCCGAGCTGCGGGAAGGTTGGATCATGTTGGCTACTGATTTGAAAGCAGGAGAGCGTGTCAAACTGATCACCGAAAAAGCAAGCGAGGTCTACAAAGTAACCGCTGTAGAAAAAGATCGCTTCCAGGTCTCTAATCTGACTTCTGATAGCACTAGCGGTCTCACCTCTCAAGTCTTCGTCTATGGCCGCGAAGTGGATGACTTCCACACTGTGGACTACGAAGCCATCTCCATGCTGAACGTGAGTGCCACGCAGGAGCAGCAACGCCGTATCGAAGCCCTCGAAGCCGCCAATGAAGCCATACAGTTGCAAAACGCGGAGCTCAAAGCGCAGATGCAGGCGTTAAGGAACCTTGAAGCGCGTCTTCAGGCACTTGAAACCCAAAGCAAGACTATGCTAAAGTGAGCAAAGCTCTCAAGCCCACACTCATTTTTAATTCCTTTTTATTCTACTATTCAACCACTTAAACAAGTAAACAAATGTCTCAAGGAAATAACATCCATACCAATACAGAGAAACTAAGCACAGGTCTTTCTCTTTTAAAAAAAGGCCTCAGCCTATCGACCCGTATCTCAAAGAAATTGACCATCAAAATCGTTACAAGCCTGTTTTGTAAGCCTTCTCGCCAGAAAATGAAGCAGAAGCACCACGCTTTTTACCAGCAGGGATGCACCGATGTCCTATCGATTAGAGGTTTTGAGGTAAAAGTACTTCGACTTGGGGAAGGGATACCCGTTTATGTATCTCATGGCTGGGGAAGTTTGGGGTACAATATGCGCCCATTGGTGGAGGCCTTGGTAAAAGCAGGACACGAAGTAATCTTGCCTGACCTGCCATGTCATGGCCGTTCTTCGGGGACCTTTATCAATCAGATCGAAATGTCAAAGGTGGTTCAGGAACTACTCTTGCATTACAATGCTGAAAGGCCTGTGGGACATATAGTTACCCATTCATGGGGTGGGACGGCTACCCTCCTGGCCATGGACGGCATCCGAAGAATGGACAATGAAACATTTAGGATCAAAAGCATGGTCTCTGTTTCTATGCCCTCCTCTCCCGAGGCAATCATGGATATATTCTGTGAGATATTGGGCTTGTCAGGAGAAGTGAGAAAAGGATTGTATCAAAACATTGAGGCAATGGCCAGAAAAGATGGTCGTTCTCTTGAGGAGGCCTTTCCAATTGGTTTGAAAGACTTGCTTGAACATCCTGAATTTGAGTATTCCCTAATTCATGGGATGGAGGATAAGGCTATTCCATTCACCAACAGCATTGAGCTCGCTGCTAAGTATCCAGAAATCTCCACGGTTTTCTTAGAGGAATTGGGGCACATAGACATCCTCAAAAATAAGGAGGTCCATCAGACAGTTTTAACTCGGCTGGCAGCCCACAAAAATTTACCCACAGAAATCCAACACATCTAAAATGTTGGAACTGTTTTAGGTAATGTTGATTTTGACCCCTCTTCCATGACGGAATAGGGGCTTATTTACTTCTATTAATTAACCCCTTCTAAGATAATCCTGATAAAATGAACTCAAAGAACGACATAAAAAGGTTTTGCTGCGCCTTTTTGAATCTGGTCCAGAGGGATATCACGGTGGTAGATCCATAGTAATCTTCCTGAATGGAAAAGTTCATCGTTTAAAAATGTGAGTGTGCATGAAAACCTTCCATATAGAAAAACTCAGAAATATTATAATTGCCTTTTAGCAGCAATTTATTTGCAAACTTCACTTGATAGTTATGTATATAATAACTCACAACAGGCTTAGTAAGCTCCCTTAAGTTTTATATATGGATTATGATTTTTTTGCTAGAACTCCTATGTTTAATCTTATTGATTGGTTCATCTTTTCAATAGTGAAATATACAGACATCCTGGTAAGCATTCGACAGATAATCCGGTCAATTAATCTGGAAAGCAAGAGAATTGAGAAGGAGCATGGAATAATTATTCCACAACTTCTCTGTCTGAACTACCTGAACGAAAAAGAGAGTTTCCAGGCTGCACAAAAGGAAATAAAGGAATTTCTTCAGCTTAATGCCAATACGGTTACGGGAATAATTAATGGGATAGGCAATATATTGTCATTGGCAGTTGAGGGAGTAAGGAGAGCCCCAGGCCACAATAAGCTATCCTATGTATCATAAACAGTGCTGAGTGCTTTGAGTTAATCAAAAAAAGACCCTTGGTATGGAAATAAATGACTTGATCAAGAATTATCTGGGAAATGATACTGTTCTCTCTCCCAGTTTCCTGGCGGAAATGTCAGAAGCTGCGGTAGTCCTGTCCTTCAAAAAGGGAGAGATTATCATCAAAGAAGGAGAATTCCATCCATATTTTTATTTCCTCCAGCAAGGCGGAATAAGGAGCTATTATTTGGCTAATGGACTTGAAATCATCAATTGGTTTGCTTTTGAAAATGAGTGGGTGGGTTCCATACAAAGTACCCAGGGGGCTGCTTCCAGGGATTCTTTTGAATGTATGGAAGACTGTAAGTGCATCAGGTTCGACATTCAAAAATTCAAGAGCCTGCAAAAGGAAGATATTGTTGTGGCGAATGTCGTTAATTTTTTTATTGAGGAGTTTGCCATTTTTTTGGAAGATCGACTTCGACAACTTCAGCACCGAGAAGCCATGGACCGTTACCTCTACGTCGTCGAGCATGAGCCTGAATACCTTCAAAGAGTTCCCTTGACCTACCTCGCTTCTTATTTGGGAATATCCAGAGAAACCTTGAGTCGAATTAGGAGGCGGATAATTTCGTGACATATGTCAAAGGATTTGATGCCGCAAAGCTGGATGTTTGTTTTAGAAATTGTGAGATAACGAAATAAACCTAAGCAGGTTTTTGGATTATTCGAGCTGCCCTCCTCGAGTCCATTTTCTCATTTCCCCTTGGAGGAAATGGGACAGGAGCCGAATGGGCAAATGTTAGGATAGGTTTTAGTCGGGATTTCCAATGCGTTCTTCCTGATAGGCGTGTATTGTTTCAAATAATCAAACAGAGAGTAGATTATTATAGATAAAACCTAAACCATGTCAGCATTTACTGCACAAATCTTCGCCAATACAAAGACAAGCCTTGACAAGGCTTTGGATGCAGTTGATAGCTTGGCTGTGCCCTCTCCGAAATTTATGCACGGAAGGTGGAAGCCCATGGGAAGGGAATTTCATTACCTGTACATCAAACAATCAATTATATAACATGAATCGAATCATTGTATCCGTCTTCGACAACGAAGAAAAGGCCTTTAGTGGCCAGACTGCATTAAAAGACTTGCACCTGAATGGAGACATTAGCCTCTATGCCACGGCAGTAGTCAGTAAAAATGACCAGGGAGAAGTAGAAACAAAAAGCATTTCAGAAAAAGGGCCTTTGGGAACAAGGGTAGGTATGATATCAGGTGCTTTTGTGGGTTTGGTTGGTGGTCCAATTGGAATGGCTTTGGGAGCATCGGTAGGGGCACTTGGTGGAATGGTATTTGATTCTACCAAAAAAGCCTTCGGTAGAAACATCATTGATGAAGTAGCTAAGGAATTGGAGAATGGCAAAACAGCGGTAATTGCTGAAGTAGAGGAAGGTTGGAAAACTCCGGTAGATACGAAGATGGCAGAGCTGAATGCGATGGTCTTTAGGTTCAACCATTCAGAAAAAATGGAAGAACAGATAAATAGAGAATGGGAAACCACCGAAGCAGAACTTAAGGAGTTGAGGGAAGAACTTTCATTGGCTTCAAATGATGCAAAAGCAGGAATTGAAGCCCAAATTGCCACCCTACAGAACAAAATGTCTGCCCTCAAAGAGTTGGCAGAAAAGGAACTTGACCAGTTTTTGGCATCTACGGAGGCTAAGGTAAATGAATTGGAAAAACAGTTTGAGACAGCGGGCGAAAAAGCAAAAACAAAACTCGAGAAAAGACTGAAAGAGGCAAAGGATACACTTGAATCTGGTAGGAAAACCCTTGAGGATACCATTGATAATTTTGCCAAAGAAATTAAGTCCCTTTAAGAAATTAGCGGAACTGAGCCTGCCCTTGGCTTTTTAGAGCTGGGGTAGTAGAGCAAATAGGGTTTCATCACGAGCCCTATTTGCACATATCCATATAATTTATGCTTGGAAAGTATTGTGATCCTGGCATCTATAAAACCCTCATCTGATCTGGTGGTTCAAGCCTATGTATGGCAAGCATTGCGCTTTTTATGATCACCCTCAAACCACATTTCAAGAGATGAAAAGCATAGGCAACTATATTTATGAGATTACCTTCGCTTCAGACCAGAAGATTACAGAAGAATTACTAGACTACTACGAGAAAAATCCAGCTGAACTTGATTTGATAATAGAAGAAGAAGATTTTCAATTGGGTTTCCTTATGGTCTTTTTCATTATCGGTTTTCTGGTAATGCTAGCTACCAAATCATTGCAACTTTTTTCCCAGGATCAACTTCCTGATTTTGTTACAGTAGTCGTGCTAGAAATCCTCCTGGAAATCGGAAAAGCACTGTTGGGAGGTACCATTGTGGCCTACTTTATTGAGTTTTTGAGGCACAAGCAATTTACCCACAACAAAGCATTCAGAGCAGAAATCAAGCGCAGAATTGAAGAGCGGGCCAAGTCCAGCAACCAGCCTTAATATGTCTAAGAAATTGAGAATCAAATAAAATCAAAAATGAACCGAGAAGAGTTTTTAAAGAAATTTACCGTTTTGGGATTGGCTTCCCCATTTATGGCAAACCTGCTTTCCTCAGTTTCAAATGAGGAATTTTTTGGTAGTGAAGAGAGCTTCGAAGGGAAAGTTATCATTGTTGGGGCAGGAGTTGCCGGGATAAGCGCAGGCCATATTTTGAGTCAGAAGAAAATAGATTTTGAAATTTTAGAGGCCAGTTCTGTTCATGGGGGACGAGTAAAAAAAATAGACGATTTTGCAGACTTCCCAATAGACCTGGGTGCAGAATGGGTTCATAAATTCATCAAGGCAAGGCCTCCCATCCTAAAAAGCCTGTTTGATGGTGAAAATCCAGACTATCCAATTTTCAGGTATTTTCCGGAGACTTATTCTTTGTGGAAGGATGGCGAATTAAAAGAGAAGAATGCCAGCAAGCATTGGTACATCTGGAATGATTGGAAGTTCACTCAAACTACCTGGTATGATTTTTTTGATGAATTGGTAACTCCAGCCATTAAAGAGAGAATCAATTACAACAGCCCTGTCAAAGAAATAGACTACAGCAGCGAAAAAGTAGTCCTGAAAACCGCTACGGGCAAAGAATATACTGCAGATAAGGTATTGGTAACGGTACCCATCAAGATTTTGCAGAATCGTTACATCAAGTTTATTCCGGCACTTCCCGAGAAGCAAACAAAAGAGATAGACAAAGAATGGATGCCAAATGGCTTGAAGGTATTCATCGAATTTTCTGAGAAGTTTTACCCAGAGGTGCTGGTATTGGACAATTTGGTTGAAAGGATAGTTGTCGGCAATTATGTCTACTATGATGCCACCCTCGGAAAAAAGACTGCTAAAAACATATTGGGATTGTTGGCAGATGGGCATGAATCGGAGAAATACGTTTCCCTGAAATCTGACGAAGCGATCATCAAGTTTGTCATGAAGGAATTGGACGAGATTTTTGATGGGAAGGCGTCGAAGTACTATGTAAAACACATTGTTCAAAACTGGACGGCAGAGCCTTTCATCCAGGGGACATATTCACATAGAAAAGCCTCTGCCAAAAAGCTCTCGGCTCCACTAGATGATAAAGTCTACTTCGCAGGGGAAGCGATGCATCCCAAAGGTCGTACGATTGCCGTGCAGGGTGCCAGCGAGTCTTCTTATCTGGCGCTGGAAAAAATGTTTGAGGCTGCTGCTAAAAAGGGTAGATAATTGCGGGAACACCTTTTCCATTGTGTAACAAATGAATCTAAGCCCAGTCTAGGAAATTTATTTCGGGCTGGAGCTTTGGACCTACAGCCTTACAATCCACCTTGCCTTTTTCATTACATCTTCTTCGATTTCAAGGATTTGGGCTTGGACACTTTCCCCACCTTTGCTCTCCAATAATTGAAGGGTATGCTTCCATACGGACTTTCTCCAGTTGCTGATCATGCCCGCGATCAATTTCTCATCCAGGCGGCCCATGAGTTTGTCTATGATGTCCATTCCTGGAGCATGCTTCTCTACCACCTCGTCCTGTACCTTGTCGATGGTCTCCGCAATGATGGTATTGACCAGTAAATGATCCTTGTAGCGATTTTCCCTTTTTGAGTCTGGTAGCATATACCACTCTGGCCGCAGGATTTCATAGAGGGTAAGCACAAGGTCATAGTTGATGTGGGCATTCACTCCCAGGAATAGGTGTTGCAAGACATGAAGGTCTTCCTGTTCGGCAGCTTCGTGAACGTATTTCCATGCATTAGGAACTTCTTCTCCGCAGTCAAAACAAGCCAGGGCGTCGAAATAATATTCTGCAAATCGCCCTAGCATGTGCCTGACCCATTCCTCATCCTGGAAGCGTTTTGCATCCAAGGCTACGACCATGTTTTGGGTCATCATGCAGTAACAACGAAGGAAGATCGCACGATTGTCATTTAGATTTTCCCATTCCTTCGCAAGGCTGTCCATCCTGTTCACTATATCCATTTGGCTCGAATCTGGTCATTTACTAGCGAATATAAGGAAAAATGGATATGACAAATTAGCCCTGAACAATTAATAGTTCAGCTTTCCCCCACTAAAACTCAAAAAATGGAACAGCCAGTATCCTAACATCTAATTTATGATTACTTTTTGGGCTTGTGAGAGGTAAAAAACACCTTCCCTGGATAGGGAACTATGTATATGGCTTGCTTGAAAACCTTCCATTATACCTGTTTCCTCCCATCAACCAGGCCCCTGTTCTGAGCCTGGGAGTTGACGAACTGATACTCGCTGCTGATTTGTTGTTGGATGTTTGGCTTCTACTCAATCACCAGAGGCTCATAATACCTCTGATTCTCAGTGACTACCACGATAAAGTACTTCCCTATTGGCAGGGGCTTGCTGTAACTGATTAGGTTTTGCTTTTCCGCTTCTACATCATCATCATACAAGAATGCGAGTTCTCTCAATTCTTCATCCAGCAATTTTATTCGTACGGATTGTCTTTGTTTGGAAGCAAAGCGGACATTGATGGAAGGAGCAGAACCGCCATCGCCACGAATGATTTCAAATGAAAAACCTGATGGATTGTCATCTGTTCTGACTTTTGCCATTGGGGAATGGATTACCTCGCCGAATTTATCGTAATGTGTTACTCGGTAAAAATATACCCTGTCCCTGTCTACCTTGGTATCGTAGAATTCATATGTTTTGGCTTCATCACCTTCTCTGCGACCTGGAACCTTCTCCAGCAACTTGAAGTTTTTGCCATCGAGGCTCCGCTCTACATAGTGAAAAAAGCAATCCAATTCGAACATGGTCTGCCAACTCAGCGTAACGAAGCCGTCTTTGTATTCCTTGATTTGGATGGCTCGGTAGTTGGTGGCGGGAAAAAAGTTGGTCGTCCTGGAATTTGCCCTCCAACTTCCGTTTATTTTTACAAATGCCACTACAGGGTCAACCTCATTTCTCAAATATGACCATGACTCGTCCCCTTCTTCCTTCATCATCTTTTTTCCCTCACCATTTGGGAGGTCGACTATGGCTGGTAAAAATGAAACGCTGGATTTTTTACTGAAATAAAAAGCGTCCACCAATTCCTTGTTGCGATCAAGGATAACCACATAGTCTCCTTCAAAAGGGTCTTTGACAGAATTTTTTTTGTAGGCCGCCTGTTGGGGCATCACAAGATCCAGCTTGTTGATGGCTCCTCCTGTCAATCCAAAACTGAAATTACTGAAGGGGCGGATATACGTATCATCAGGAATTTGAAAGCTATAATACCTGGTCAGCAGGAAATAGCCGGAGATGTCCGCAAAGTTGTTGGACTCGTTGAACAATTCAATTCTGTGTGCTACATCATTGTCTTTGCCAGGGAAACCAGGGGCTACCCTTGATAAGTAGACATTTTGCGAAAAAAGCGAGGAAAAAATTCCCGAAAGAATAACGGTAATGAGAGTTATCGTTCGCATGAAGTTGTGTATGCAGGGTTTGTTTGGGTGGTTCGGTGTTTTGCTTCGGGAATATTCAAAAAATATGCCCGAATTCAAGATCAATTTGAATTCGGGCATCAAAGACTGTAAAAGATGCTTGATTCTAGTCGGTTAATTCAACTATGAATTTGTTCTTTTTGCCTTTCTGAAGCTGGAAATACGTATCGTAGAATGCAATTTCAAGCTTTGCTTCAAAATTGATGTCTTCGCATCTTTCTGTATTGATTCTGATGGATTTATCTTTGTCAATGGCACGGCGGGCTTCTCCATTTGACTTGGTGATTCCCAAATCGGTAAGCAATTCCAGGATGCCCACGCCATTTTTTAGTTTTTCTCTGGAATAGAGTTTTTTGTCAGATACAGCTGTAATTGCCTTCCAGTCCTGCAGGGACAAGGCTGCCAGTGCCTCAGAACTTGTATTTCTTCCAAACAAAAACTCGGTCAATTTAAGGGCACTTTCCAGTCCTTCTTTGCCATGGACACGCTTTGTGATGTCCTCAGCAAGGGCTTTTTGAAGGCCGCGAAGGTGGGTAGCTTCCTGATGCTTCTCAACCAGTTCTTCAATTTCTTCCCTCTCTTTCAGGGTGAAAATCTTAATGTAGGTTTCAGCGTCTTTGTCTGAAACGTTCATCCAGTACTGGTAAAACTCGTAAGGAGAAGTTTTCTCGGGATCAAGCCAAACGCTTTTTCCTTCAGCTGACTTACCGAATTTGGAACCATCCTCCCTTGTCATCAAAGGACACACGATGGCGTATGCTTTTTCTTCGGATCCAAGTTTTCTCCTGATCAGCTCTGTTCCTGTGGTGATATTTCCCCATTGATCAGAACCTCCTACTTGGATTCTCACTCCCTTATTCTCATACAAGTGAAGGAAATCGTATCCCTGTAGCAATTGGTAGGCAAATTCTGTGTAGGAAATTCCAGCATCTCCTTCCATTCTCTTCTTCACAGACTCCTTGCCCATCATGTAGGAAATGGTAATGTGCTTACCTACATCTCTTAGGAAGTCGATAAATCCGATTTTCTCGAACCAATCGTAATTGTTGACGATTTCTGCTGCATTGTCTTTGGCTTCAAAGTCTACAAACTGAGCCAATTGCTTTCTGATGCAGGCTACGTTGTGGGCGATTTGTTCTGCGGAAAGGAGTTGACGCTCCTTATCTTTTCCGGAAGGATCACCTACGCGCCCGGTGGCACCCCCTACAAGCATGATGGGCTTATGGCCTGCACGCTGGAGGTGTACCATCATCATGACGGGAACAAGGTTTCCTATGTGAATAGAATCTCCCGTAGGATCTACGCCTAGATAACCGGCAACCTGATTTTCAAGTAGGTATTCTTCCACACCGGGAATCATCTCATGAATAAGGCCTCGCCAGCGCAGTTCTTCTACGTAGTTCTTCATTTTTTATTTAGTTGAATGTTGGAGGTAAAATTAGAAATACCTCATAGATCTTGCAATCCGTATTTTTGAATTGTGAAAAAGCAAGAAATTGAAGATTTCACAAAAATAAGTTGATATCACTTGAGGGTATTTTTCGTTAATTTGATTAAATAAGTGTAAGAGGTATCATATCTCCATTTTTTCCAAGTAGCAGGCCTCAAAAATTATTCAAATGAAACAATACATACAAAACAGCTTCCTTGTACTGGCATTATTATTTTTCCTGGGGCAATCATCCATTTTTGCGCAGGGAAAGAATGCTTATCAGCAAGCAGAAATCTATAGAAAAGAAAATAAGCATGCACAGGCGATTAAGAAGTACAACGAGGCCATTTCCAAAGAATCGGATAACTACAAATACTATTTTCAGAGGGGGAGGAGTGAGTTTGCTTTGAGAAAATACGCTTATGCAAGGGTTTCGTTTCAAAAGACGGTAGACCTTCGTTCAAACTTTTCTTCAGGCTACGCCTGGATTGCAAAGACAGCCAAAAAGCTGAAAAAGACAGATGAAGCTATAGCTAACTATGAATTGGCTGCAGAATACGAGACCAACAAACCTGTTCAACTTCAATATTATCTACTCTTGATTAACCTGTTGGTTGAGGAAAATAAAATCGATAAAGCAAAGGAGGTCTTGATTGATGCACGGGCACTTTCTTCAAGTAATGAAAATATCCTCTATTTCGAAGGGAAGATTGCTGAAAAGGAAAAGAGATGGAAAGACGCACAGAAATTTTACCAGACTGCTCTTACGTCCAAGGGCCTTCAAGGTGCTTCTGATGGGGCCAAGGCAAAGTTTTATTATGGCTTGGGATTGGCAAAGAAGGAATTGGGAGACGATAAGGGTGCCAAGGAAGCCTGGGACAAGGCACAATTTGGGCCATATCAAAAGTTGATTGCCAAGCAGAATGAGCAAACCGGACCTGCATTTAACTATAGGGCTGCTCTTTCCTACTATTTCAATGAGGAATATGAGTCCAGCAAGAAATATGCAAAGATGGTTCTGGAGACTAAGAAAGATTACAGTGGGGCATACATCTTACTGGGGAAAATCGAAGATAAGCTGGGCAATAGCCAGGGCGCCATCAAATATTATAGCCAGGCCATTAACCTGGAAAAAGATCCTGTAAAAAAGGCCAATGCCCAAATGGATCTTGCCAACCTTCATTTGAAAGGAAATCGTCCTGGATCTGCCTTGACGACCATCAAGCAGGCGAAGGCTACGGAAGCAAGGTTAATGAAAAGCTCTAAATTCCTGGCCATCCAGGCGAGGGCAGAATACAAGTCTGGGAAGTTTGACGATGCCATCAAGTCCCTGGAAATGCTCCTGCAAGGCAACCTTGATTCCAAGCAGAAGGCCAAATATTCATTCCTTTTGGGGATGGCAGCCAAGAAAGCTGGAGAAATGGAGAAAGCCAAGACTGCCTTCAAAAATGCCATGTACGGACCGTATAAGCCTGCGGCCGAGCTTGAGTTGAAGGAGTTGGAGGGGTAGATGCCACAGACAAAATGGGAACAGGCTCATGGGCTTGTTCCTTTCCACATAGCTCTGTCCAGGCTGTGATATTGAATGGCCTCTGCAATATGGATTGAGCTGAAGTGGTTCAGGCCACTTTGAAAATTTCTTAGACGTAAAAAAAGTTCCTGAGTACATGACAAAAAATCAGTGGGTTAGTTCAGGGTTGCTATGTTGAATTAACCACAACAAAATGTTTCGACTTTTTATCACCCACTGATGAAAGATGCTCAGGGTTCCAATGAAGATTAATATTCGTTCTTTGCTTTGATGTAGTGGTAAATTCTAGCTCTGTTAATCGAATTATCGAACGTTTTTTATCGAATGTTATTTTTCCTTTTGATCCATCTGTCCTTATTTTTTCCCTCCAAACCTATACTCATAGGCCAAACTCAGGTTTCTACTCCAATTCTTAGAAACATTTTCATATTCCGCATCAACCAAGCCTAGGTACTGCCTCCAAGTAACTAGCAAGATACCCTTTCCAAGCTGGGTACCTATGCTTAAGCCACCATTTATGCCATGATCAAACCGCCTAAAAAAGCCCCAACCTGGACCAATGCCAGGTCGTTCACTACTAATGGCCTCACCCGTTTCCAGGTCATAAATTTCTTGGACGATTGACCTTAGGTAGGATACACTGTAACCTACTTTAGCCATTATCAACAACCTCTCATTTAGGATAGACTTTTCATGCCTCACAAATAGGGGTATTTCATAATAGGTCAAAAAGTTGCGTACATCCTGGGGTCTGGGAATGAAGAAACTTCCAGGTACGCAACTGGCTCCCCTTTCTATGATACCTGGTTCTAGCCCTATACTCCAAGAAGAATTAATGCTATAATTGAAAATGAAAGAGCCATTTACCCCGTTGACATAGGGGTTGATGGGATCAGGAACTGGTTCACCATAGAATTGGCGAGAGCGCGTTTGACCAAACTGCATGCCGAGGCTTACCTGACACTCTGAGTAGCAGTATGAAATCAAAAAGATCACTAGAAAACAGGAAAATCTTTTCATGCTTGTAGGGAATTAAAAGTATTTTGTGCTTGTTTTCGATTTAAACAAATCTCCTTTAAGTAGAAGGGTCAAAATGAATACCTCTTTTCCTTAATTTAGGCTTATGAAGTAGCATGCAAAATCTCTACTTCCACATAGCTCTGTCCAGGCTGCGATATTGGATGGCTTCCGCGATGTGATGTGGCTGTGTATCTACAGAGGCTTCCAGGTCGGCAATGGTTCGGGCTACCTTCAGAATGCGATCATAAGCCCTTGCCGAGAGATCCAGTTTTTTCATAGCTGTTTTAAGTAAACTCTCTCCTTCTGTATCCAGAGGGCTTAAGCTCCTGATTAACCTTGAAGGCATCATAGCATTTGAGTACAAAGTCGGGAAATCTGAAAATCTTTTTCGCTGGATTTCCCTTGCCTTGATTACCCTTGTCCTTATGATGTTGCTGGATTCTCCCGCTTCCTTGGATGCCAATTCTTCAAATGGAACCGGAGTTACCTCAATGTGTAGGTCAATCCTATCCATCAAAGGCCCCGAAATCTTATTGAAATACCTCTGAACTTGTTGGGGGGAGCAGTGACATTCCTTTATGGGGTCATTAAAAAAACCACACATACATGGATTGGCGGCAGCCACCAGGATCAGGCTGGAAGGGTAACAAACGGTAGTCTTCGCCCGAGAAACAGTAATCTTCCGCTCTTCCAGTGGCTGTCGAAGAACTTCAAGGACGGAACGTTTAAACTCTGGCAATTCATCCAGGAACAAAACCCCATTGTGTGCGAGGCTGATTTCTCCCGGCTGGGGAGAAGAGCCACCCCCAACCAGGGCGACATCACTGACGGTATGGTGAGGAGATCTGAATGGCCTCTGGGCAAGTAAGGAAGTGTTTTCTGGGAGTAGTCCCACGACGGAATGGATCTTGGTGGTTTCTAAAGATTCTTCCAATGTCATAGGTGGAAGGATGCTGGGAATTCGTTTGGCAAGCATGGTCTTGCCCGAGCCCGGGGGTCCAATCAGGATGACGTTATGGCCTCCGGCAGCTGCGATTTCAAGTGCTCTTTTTACATTTTCCTGCCCTTTTACATCTGAGAAATCTTCTGCAAAAATTTCTTGCTGTTTGGAGAAGATTTCGCGGGTATCACGCTTCATAGGTAGGATCTTTTTCTCGCCGTTCAGAAATTCGGCACCATCCAAAAAGTGATCCAGGGGAATGACTTCCAACTGATTGACGATCGCTGCCTCACTGGCATTCCTGCGTGGAAGCATGATGCCTTTGAAACCTCGTTTTCTGGCTTCTATGGCCATGGGAAGGACGCCTCTTACAGGCTGTAGACTCCCATCAAGAGAAAGTTCGCCCATAATCAGATAATCCTGGATTTGCTCTGCTGAAATAACTTTGTCAGCTGCCAGAAGGCCTAATGCAATGGGAAGGTCATAGGCTGATCCCACCTTTTTGACATCGGCTGGGGCCATATTTACAACGACCTTCTTTCGCGGAAGTTGATGCCCATTGTTTTGAAAAGCGGTTTTGATTCTGGCCCAGGATTCCTTGACGGCATTGTCAGGCAGACCCACAATGACAAGGCCAAATTCTCCTTTGGCGACGTTTACTTCTATGGTGATGAGGGACGCGTGAATACCCTCGACGGCTGAGCCGTAGGCTTTGACTAGCATGTTCGTAGGCTTGTGCTGTTGATAGGGGGTAAATTATGTAAAGCCCACTGGAAAGGAAATGAGTTGAGGTAGATATGTATATTTTGACATAAATTTTATCAGCCGAAATCAAAAAAATGCCCTTTGCTGACCTTGAAGTTAAGGTCAAACAAAGGACTAAAGGGAAGCAACCTAAAGGGTTGGAGTTTGAGCAGGGAGGGAACTGACAATTAGTACTATGATGAAAGCGAATAAAACTTGGAGTGATCCCTTAGCTTTGAGCGCATGGGTCTTGTTCGTCCTTTCTTGGCTAGCGATAGGGGATTTTGCGAGGTGGTGATTAGTCTTATTTTTCATTGTAAATCTTTAATATGTGATTGAGTAGTTTTTGAAAAAGAACGGCTGATTAATAGCGAGTATCTTGGGTATAGGTCATCCATTCCGAAAAGAAGCTTATCGGTTTTGGGACTAGGTTAGTAATTCAGATTTAAAGGTAGGAGAGGGCCCTCCCTTCAAGGACCCAGCTCCAAGGAGCAACTCCATTACCAAAGGAATGCACCAGATCGTCTTATAGAGTTGGAAAAAGTATCGAAATCAATTTTCCAGGATATGTAAATGACACATTCTTGTAGGGCCATAGTCCTTTTCATAGATATCGGAACTACAAAGCCATACCCTTTGATTGACAAAAAAATGTCGCATAAAGGCTTTTTTTGTACTGAAACAAAGCTTTAACCAGCAAAGCCAGGTTTCAGATACCAGCTCATAGGTGCTCTTTTACAGAGAACCAAACTGCTTTCCCAATTGGGAATCATACTTTTTTGGCGACTATTGCAGCAGGTGTTGGAAGGGATTAACCTGTTGCAAACTCTTCTTGGTAATGGAGTTTTAAAAGATGGGGAGGGCTTTTTCTATTTAATTGCTGATTTAGAATTCAAGAAATCTGCTGTTAAGGTAAAACAGATTATTGTGAAGTTTTTTTATGTAAAACAGTTGATTTTTAGTTTGGCCGAATAGCCAGGAAGCAGACCGATGGTACGGGCAGATGAAATAGTTTCCATAAGTTTGTAGTTAGTCCTGATAATTGGTTGACCAAAAATTGGTTAACCAATTATAGTGATTTTTTTTAATATGCCAAAGGATATATTGAATTTATTTTAGCGATCTGCATATTTAATTATCCTCCAATTGATCGAAAATAGAGAAGGTCCAATTCCTTTAAATGTTAAGGCTTTTTGAGAATTAGAATGTGACTTTTCTGAAAAGGAATAAGGCCAGAATGAATTGCATATTTCTGCTTTTATTTCGCAAATAGCTGTCCCATATCCTTAAATGCTTTGAACTCCAGTGCATTTCCAGATGGATCAAGGAAAAACATGGTGGCTTGTTCCCCGGGCTGCCCTTCAAATCGAATGTAGGGTTCGATGACGAAGGCTACCTTATGCGCCAATAGCCTGTCTCTCAAATATTCCCAATCTGCCCATTCCAGGACTACTCCATAGTGAGGCACGGGTACATCGTGTCCATCCACCGGATTGTGGTGTGTTCCTTCCTGAACTTCAGGCCGAGGCTTCATATGAAGTACAAATTGATGGCCGAAGAAATTGAGGTCAACCCATTGGTCGGAAGACCTTCCCTCTTCGCACTGCAAGATATCTCGGTAGAAGGCACGAGTTTCGACCAGGTCGAAGACCGGGATGGCAACATGGAATGGAGTTAGTTTTGACATATTAGTTTCTTTGTTTGGCTAATCCAATGAATATTATTTTTCTAATCTGACGACTTTATACTTCCTATCAATCACCACATCTTTCAGAAAGCCAAATATCAAATCCAATTGCTCAAAAGGAATCTGTGCAATATCGTGCTTCTCCCCTCTAACTGTGTAAAGTAGGAAGGACTCTTGTAGTTCAGTCAGTTTTTCTGCAATGGTTTTTGAGCCATCTAACCACAGATAGCCCGCCTCCTCTGGATTACAATAGTGATGAGGGGCAGTCCCGTAGGGAACAAGGTCGTCATCCGTGCCGTGAAACATGACCGTTGGAACAGCATTTTCTCCAGTCAGATACCTGACGTCAGCGAGGGCACCTGCCAGGGAAATGACAGCTGAGAATTCTATCTTCGGTAATGAACTTCTTTCAGGAAAAAGGAAGTCTTTCATAAAGGCTGCACTTAAAACGGTTTCTGCCCCTGCACTACTTCCTCCAAGGATAATTCGCTTGGGGTTGATCCCAAGTTCTTTTTGTTTTTCTAACAAGAAGTCCCCGGCATCCAGCAAGTCTCTGGCGGCCTCTCGGAAAATCATAATTTTGTCTTCGGCCGGGCAATCACAGCCAAATTTTTCTTCCGTACCCTTTTTCAAAAGGCGGTAGGAGATAGAAGCAGCTATGTAGCCCTTTCTCGCAAAAGCCTTCATGAGCCTTACTTCCTTGGGATTGTCGCGCGTTCCCTCATAAAAGCCCCCTCCATGTACCCAGATTAGAAGTGGCTTTTCGCTAAGGCTATCTCCCTCAGCTTGATATAGATCCAACATCAAACTATCCCCTTCCTTTACACTATATAAATGGGTACTTACTGCTACCTTTTCAAAGAGGTCGTCTGTATAACGGGTCTGCCCAAAAATAAGATTTGGAAGAATAATCAATGTGAAAATTAGAGGGGAGAAGAATGATTTGAACATTAGGCAAACACTTATTGGAGTCGATAGAGAAAGACAAATTAGTAAATATTCCTTTTTGTAAACCACATAATTCTACCCTTTCACCACAAAGTTTCAATCATAGGACACATCTTTTTGAAGGCCTCCCACAAATTGAATTCATTTGGGCATCACTTAAAAATACAGCACGGATGATCAAGTTTAAATCAATCGCCCTAATCCTATTCCTGTTTCCTGCTCTCGTTGGAGCACAGGTTCTAAAACAGAAAAATGACCTCAGCCAGACCTTAAATAATCCGGATGACTATCCTTTCAGCGTTTACCTGGTACTCGGAATACCTGGGGGAAGTATTTCATACGACCTTGGCTATCAAAATCTTTATTCTTCGATGAGGGAAAGAGATATACTGTTGCCAAACCTGAGTGCTATTGCAAATTTTGCAGTTGGAGCGCGTTATAAGCGTTTATGGGCAGAGGTACTTATTGGAACCAATTTCTCCTTTATGGATCTCCCACCCTTCGAATCGAGAAGGTTTGATATAATATCAGGTCAGGATATGACCTCTTTCAGCATTGGTTATTCAATTTTTCAGGATCGAAATACCAGTCTTGTTTTAAGGGCAGGCTTTGGCCAAACCCTAACTGGCCACTCGATCACTCCAAGGGTAGAAGATGCCTTCATTGATTTTGACATTTTGGATCCCAATGCTGGTCCCAATTCTTTCCCCGTAATTTATCATCAAAGCGAATTTGTAGACTTAAGCATGGAATGGAGAATAGGCAGGGAAAAGACCAGGATCGGTTTGGCCGAGTCCATCAGATTAGGTTATAGGTATGGATTGGAGAAAAAGCCATGGGAGGTAGTAAATGCCACAGCAATAAATACCCCTCTTGATCGATTAAGCCAGGTGTTTTTCCAAGTCTCATTTAACATCACACATAATTTTCCAAGAAAAGATAAGAAATAAAGAATTACTCAAACCCTACAGCACAATTTTCACAACCCGTAGCGAGCATTTATGGAAACCTTTCTTTCAATCTTGGATATATTTTTTCGAAATCTGAATGGGAAAAAAATGGAAACTAGGAGCAGGGTGAATAGCCATCGCTTTATAAAAAGATCTCGATATCTATATCAGATAGGACTAATTGTAGGATTATTTGGCTTTCTCTTCGGTTTAGCCAATAACCCTCAACCCGAGCCATCCGGCTTTGCTACCCTGAGGGTCTATCAAAAAGGGACTTATTTTCGCAATGGATTTGGCCTTCACGTCAATGGAAAAAGGGTTGTGAAGCGCCTAAGGCCTAGAACCTGGTTTGATATTCAGGTCCCTGTGGGAGAACTTACCCTTGAAACCTTGCCAGAGTTTAAATATCCCTCTATGGAGGCAAAGACCTTTTACTTTGAAGCGAAAGAGGGCGAGCTTTATTACATTGAGGCATTGATGGACTATGAATTTATGGTAAACAGGATGTATCTGATTCAAAGAGATTCTGTGAGGGCAGCAAAAGATTTGAAGCGCCTAAAGGAAGATACAAATGCTAGAAAAAAATTGGAATAAGATTGGGATAGGGGCTTTCGTGGCCTTTTTCCTTGCACTAGTCGCTTATTTTACCTGGCAACTGAAAGTAAGTCTCACCTTGCAATATGGGGGAGAATGGGAACGACTTGGAGGTTTTTTTAGGTGGATTCTTGGCTATGTTCTCATTCTTGTAGTCATACTTGTCCTGGGACTTCTCAATTTTCTGGGGCCGTACCGATGGTGGCGAATCAACAAGGACAGAAAATGGCTTTACCGTTGCTGGATTCTCATATTATTTTCCTTTCTGTATTTGTTTCTGTATCAATGGACATACTTCAGGGAGGATCTCGTAGAAGAAAATCTCTTATTATCCATTTTGGCTTTATTGTTCATCCTTGGATTTACCTCCATTGCAGCCCTGATCAGGAGTAGGAACGAACAGACCAAATTGCTTCAACAACAAACTGCTGCTGAATTGAAAGCCTTAAGGGGGCAATTGAATCCTCACTTTTTGTTCAACGCCCTGAATACCCTATATGGTCAGGCGGTGCCATTGGAGGATCAAAGCCTCGCCGACCGCATTCAGGAACTATCGGGTATCCTTAGGTTTACCCTTCAGCAAGCCCAAAAGGAGTATGTACCCTTCCATGAAGAGTACACCTTCCTTCAAAGATACATTGCTCTACAAAAGTCACGTCTTGCAAATCCTGAACAGGTAAAGGTAGATTTGTATTGGGATGACGTTCCTGCACAGATTCCGCCTTTGTTGTTGTTGCCCTTCGTCGAAAACCTTTTTAAACATGGGCTTTCTTCCAGGGGAAGTGATCAGGCCAGGATAGAATTGACTTTTGAAGATGGGAAGTTGTTCTTTTATACTGAAAATGACCTTAGCCCAAGAAAAGTACCTGGAACTGGAAAGGGAATTGAACAAACCAAGCGCAGGTTAGCCATTAGATATCCTGGAAGCCATTCCCTGGCTTACGGACCTTCCAACGGCAAATTCAAAGTTTCACTGAGCCTGATGTTATAATTTTTCATACACTCACTCTCAATAGCCACAGATGCTCCTACAAGCCATTGCCATAGATGATGAACCCGCGGCCCTAAAGGTTATAGAAAGCCATGCTTCAAAAATCCCTTTTCTAAACTTGAAAGAGACTTTTTTGCACCCTACCGATGGCCTCGCATACCTTCAAAAGAATCAGGTAGACCTTGTTTTTCTGGATGTGCAGATGCCTGACTTGATGGGGACAGAGCTGGCAGAACTGCTACGCAGCCTGGACATCCAGTTGGTCTTTATAACGGCATATGCAGACTATGCAGTAAAAGGTTTTCAGCTCCAAGCCCTGGATTACCTCCTAAAACCAGTGCCTTTAACCCGCTTTTTGGAAGCTTGTAACCGGGCGCTTCAGGGGCGACAGAAGCGCTTGAAGCAATCTCCGAGCCTCTTCATCAAGGATGGCTATGATTGGGTGCGTATAGAACTTGAGAAGGTTCTGTATATCCGTTCTGATACCAATCTGCTGTTCTTTCATCAGGAGGGGAAGACGGTCAGTACCCGTATGACCATTTCAAAGGCACTAGAACTCTTGCCTCAGGGGGCTTTTGTGAGGGTACACAAATCCTACATTGTGGCTATCAGTGCCATAAAGAAAATCGAACGCCATCAATTGACCGTGGGCAATGAGCAAATTCCCATGGCTAGTAGCTATAAAGAGCACTTGCAGCGCTTGTTGCTGCCCTAGATTTTGCTAATCAAACGCATGAATTCTTCCTTCCTCCGCCTTGAAATGTCAACTTTTGAGCCATTGTCCATGATTACATACCCTCCATCTCCCTTGATATATTTTTTGACATGGTTGAGGTTGATCAAGGAAGAATGGTGTACTCGGCAATAGTTGGAGGGATCTAGCATCTGTTCGAAATCTTTGAGGCTTCTGGAAACCAGCATGGGAGTAGCTTGTGAAAGGTAGACTGTGGTATAACTACCTTCTGCTTCACAGAAAATGATTTCGGAGACATTTATAAAAGCCATGCCTTCCAAGGTAGGAACTGCCAATCGACCTTTGGTTCCCATTCTATTTTTGAGATTATGAAAAAGGTTTTTGTAAGCTGAAGTATGTTTTCCTTCCATTTTTTGAATAGCTCGCTGCACAGCCTTTACCAACTCTTCAATGTCCACAGGTTTTAACAAGTAGTCCAATGCCGAAAAACGAATGGCTTTGATGGCATATTTATCGTGAGCAGTAACAAAAATGACCTGAAAGTCCGGTTCTCCTACTTGTTCTAGCAGGTCGAACCCGCTCATGGAAGGCATCTGAATATCGAGAAAAACCAAGTCCGGTTTGAGTTCAGATAATTTGGCCAATCCTTCATGAGGTCCATCGCAGAGGGAGAGAATTTCTACTTCTTTGCAAAATTTCTCCAAGCTGAGCCGCAAACTCTCTCTTGCATCTTCTTCATCATCTATGATTAATGCTTTGATCATAATTGAAGGACTACTTGAGCAATTATTCCCATTTATCTCTGGTACTACCAATATTCCTCATTTCTAAGTTAATGAGTCCACTTATGAAAGCAAAGCTCTCATTTTTTGATCTCTGGTAAAATCTGCCTGGGTTTTGGTATTTCTAGTCTATTCCTTCCAACTGTTTCATCATTTCTGCCACTTATCTCAATTTATACTCCAGATATAAAAGGATGCTATTGAGTGAGAGTTGAATTTCAAAACTTCATACTGCAATCGCTTCTATTGACCTTTTATCTCAAAATGATGACAACTCAAAATTCAATTCCTAAGCATACCCTTTTGGGAACGGTTCTATGCTTTTTATTATTTACATTAAGTTTGATTTCCTGTAAGAAGGAGAATCAGCCTCCTGAAACTTTCTCCGTTAGTACCGCAGTCAACCTGACTGAGACCACCATTTCATGGACAGCGGCGGTCGATCCTGAAGGTGAACCTGTTACCTATCAGTTGATTCTTAATGGGAAGGTCGAGCTGGAGAATTCAAGCCAAACTTCCTATAAAGTTTCTGGCCTGGAATTTAATCAAAATTATCAAGGAACTGTTGTCGCCTCTGATCCAGAGGGCTTTATGACAAGTGTTGACTTTAACTTCTCAACCGGAGATGTTCCGAATGATGCCCCTCTCGATTTCCTACTAAAAGCACCTGAAAATGCCAGTCAGTTTCAGGATACCTTCTTGACATTAAGCTGGGAAAGTGCTGTAGACCCCAATGGAGATCAAGTAAGTTACGACATCTACCTAGACAAGAATTCAAACCCGAATACTTTGCTTGCCCAGGACTTATCAGCATTAACTTATCAAATCGAAGGGCTGGAAGATGAAACTCCTTACTATTGGAAGGTGGTAGCCAAGGATAATAAAGGAGCTGAAACAGCTTCTAATACCTTTTCCTTCGAAACCAGAGCCCAGGTCAAGGCAAATTTAATCGGAACAGCAGCATGGGGGGGGCGTGCAGATCATCAGGCTGTAGTTTTCAAAGGGAAGATGTGGGTTTTAGGAGGAGTCGGATGCTGTGGGGCTTTTTATGGAGATGTATGGTCCAGCTCAGATGGAATTAACTGGCAAGAGGAAGTCAGCAATGCTCCTTGGGGACCTAGGGGCGGCTTTAATGCTGCAGTTCATCAAGGGAAGATTTGGATCGTTGGAGGACGTGCCAATTATTCCAAAGGAAATGAATACGGTGATGTATGGTCTAGTGAGGATGGGATAAATTGGGTGCTAGAGGCTGATTCCACTCCTTTTGCTGCACATTATGGAGCGGAGATGGTGGCCTATGACAACAAACTATGGCTGATGGGAGGGAGAGACCAGGATGTAGACTTTTTTACTAGTATTTGGACTTCCTCTGATGGCAGAAATTGGACCCTTTTTACAGACTCGAATTCATTTGCTTTTTCAAGCTTGGGAGAATTATTTATCCATAATGATGAAATGTGGTATGTGGGTGGGTATAATGACAATGCTAGTTCTTCCATGGATGGTCTGAATTGGACTAGGCACACCAATAGTGCTCCTTTTGGTGATCGGCTACAGCACAGCTGTGTGTCGCATGACGGGCTCCTTTGGCTTATTTCAGGATCAGACAATTCCATCAATCAATTGACAGAGTTTCCTGATGTCTGGTATTCACCCGATGGCGTCAATTGGGTAGTTGCTGCCAGGAATGCAGGTTTTGATCCTGTGGCAGGGGCCAGTACACTTTCCTTTGATGGAAAACTTTGGCTGTTGGGAGGTGGTGGTGGATTCCAATCTAACTTCATAACCAGTAATGTATATATCATAGAGTGATAGAAGCGTGAAAGGGGGTAGGCCTATTTTGGGCCTCCTTCTCTTTCCATGCTAAATCAATCTCTATTTTCACTTATATGGGAATGCTAACTTCCACCCGAGTACCAATGGGTTGGTTGTTGGCATTTTTTAAATCTAGTATTTGGATAAACTTCTGTTTAAGGTGTTTATTAGCCAATAAGTTAAGCCTGGCTTCAGTAACTTTCATGGCCATCGAACTTTTTTCTATCCAGCTCTCTCCCTTTATTTCAAGGGCTTTTTCTCTTCCGACCCCATTGTCCTCAATGACACATTCCAGAAAATCCTCCTTCTCAGCTATCTCGATGAAAATCTTCCCCTCCCCATTCTCTTTATGCATGAGGCCATGCCAAATGGCATTCTCCACAAAGGGTTGGAGCAACATGGAAGGTACTTCGATCTCTTCGGTATCAACTTCTGGATCTATTTTTATGTCAAATGTTATCTTATCCTTGAACCTTCGAGATTCTAGTCGGACGTAGGCCTGAAGCAATTCTAATTCATCCTTGAGGCTGATGGCCTCCTTTTCCGAAAATTCCAGGATCATGCGCACCAGTTTGGCAAACTTGCTCAGGTTCAGGGAGGCCTGTTCATTTTTACCTTCCAGGATTAACCTATTTACCGAGTTCATCGAATTGAATATGAAATGCGGATTCATCTGGGATCTTAATGCTCGGAGTTCCAGGTCTTTCTTTTTTCGGTTGAAAACTTCCTTGTTCAGCTCCTCATTTTTTCTTGCCAAAACACGTTCATTTTGTAGTTTTCTTCTCTGACTTAGCCAGACAAAAAACCCAGCCATCCCCAATAGGATGAGGCCCAAAATTAATCCATACTGGATGTAGCGGTCGTTTTTAATGGTTGCAGCTTTGAGCTCATTCTCCAATTCTAACCTTAAAATGGAGGCTTCTTTTTTTTCCGTTTCTAGTTCTTGAGTCAGCTTTTGGAAGGCCTCCGCAGAGTTTTTGTTGAATATGCTGTCTTTTACGCTTTGTTGTTCATTCAAATAGGCATATGCCTTTTGGAAATCTTTTTTTGCGGCATACAAACTACTGAGTTCATTAAGGTGGATACTCTCTTCCTCTCTTGCTTGGAGTTCTCTTGATAAGCTCAGTGCTTCCAGCAATAGGGATTCTGCATCTGCAAACTTTCCCAATTGCTTGTAGGCATTTCCAAGAGCTGCCAGGGCAACTTGATATTCGAAAGGACCCACTTCCTTATGGTAAGCTGCCCTTTCCTTAAGAGGGGAAATGGCTTCCTTAATCCGTCCCATTTCCATTAATGTACTTGCGTGGTTTCCTTTGACTGAAATTTCGAATTTTTTGTGGCCTATTTCTTCGAATATTTTGATGGCTTCTTCTTCTACAGCAAGTGCGTTTTCAAATTTTTTTAATTCAATATAGAGGTTTCCGAGGTTCATATTTGCCATGCCTCGCCTCAGGCTACTCCTGTAATCATTGCCCTGTAACATAGAAATGGCCTGATGGTAATAGTCCTCCGACAAATCATACTCATTGATTTTCTTTTGAATCCCAGCCTGTCCTGTCAGAACAATACCCATGGTCAAGCTGTCTCTGAGTTTTTCCGCAATGCGATAAGAATTGTTGTAGGCTTCAAGGGCTTTTTCAAATTTCCCCTGACGAAGGTAAATAAGTGCCATCGCGTGCCAAGTGGTCATCACGCGCCTACGGTTGTCATTCTTTTCAAGATAGTATAAGGCTGAATCGCAAAAATCTAATGCTTCCTCAAACTTACCTTCATTAAAGTAAAAGCTTCCTTTCATTTCATAAGCTTTACCTATAAACTCAATTGAGCCAAGCAGGTAACTGAGATTAATTACCTCCTCTACATATTTTTTAGCACTGTCGTCTTCAAAATTCAGATAATGAGATGCCGAAATGGCGAATAAGGTTTTCAGCGATGCACTATCCCTTCTGCTAAACTCAGGTAGTTGTTTAAGGCTGTCTACGTTCGATACCTGCGAATAAATGTTGCTCCAGATAAGAAGCGGAAGCAGTAGGAAGGTCAATTGGTTTTTCATTGATTTTTGGAATGAAAATAGTGTCAATAGCATCAGAAATACTTAAGCTCAGAATTCCAATGTCTTCATTAACAAGATAATGAAATGCATAAAAATGCAGCATTCAATATGTGAATGATTCCATGAAAGAGTCCACGCTGTCATCCCTTTATGGGGCCAACTTTTTAGATGTTACCCCTTGAGTTTTCTGTTGAGTACCTATGAAAAATTGATAAATTGCTCAAAACACTTAAGCATGCCAGCCCTCAGAATTTTTCCTTTCTTTTTGAGTCTTCTTTTGTTGAATGCTTGTAGTCCCAGCCTTGAGAAACAACTATTCATGGCCGATTATGAGCTGGAAAAATCATTTTTATTGAGCGAAAACCAGGATGAAGCACTCGCTAAGTATGCTGATAAGTACCTGCCTGCTTTCTTATCCTATCTGGATCGGGTTTCGACTATCCAAATTATTGCGAATAAGCGCATCGACTCTCTGGAGAAGGTTGACACTTGGCCAAAGGAGGTTGAAGGTTTGGAAAATGATCCGAGGTTCAGAATCATTGCGAAGAGTCATTTTTCAGGAACGGGACAAGAAACTGGAATTCGTGTGGAAGTAGAATACCTGAAGGATGAGCTCATTATCAGTTCAAATGAACGTCTCCAATTGATGGAGGGCTTAGTGAATGTTCCTGGATTGATCCAAAACAGGATCATCCTAGGGAGATCCAAGTGGGTAAGGGTGCCAGTAAGCCTGAAACCGGACTCAGTTATTAATCTATTTGATTCAGAACTTCCCAGTATTTGGTCGTTCAAAAGCTATATTCTCAAGCATAAGTATCTTCCTGAGAATATGATTTCTGGCTCAAGGTCTTATTTCCTCAATAAGAAATATGACTTGGCATATCAAGGGAAATTCATCGAGGTTCCTGTCAGTTTTGGAAAAGCAAAGGTCTACAGTCAGGAAAATATTGCTAACATTTTCAAGTTCTATAAGAATTTCTCTGGGGGAAGGGAACTGCTAGCTGTAAAGGGAGAGTTCAGGCCTTTGGAGGGCGATTATTTGGTCATGTTTGCTGACGAGCCTTTGAATGTTATGTGGGTGATTGATATACCGGATCGCAATTCAGTGCCTCTTTCTCAGCCAACTTTTGAGGAATACATGTCCAGTAGGCCTTACGACAAAAGATTTCAGGACAGTGTAATTTTAATTTCATATAAAAAAGACCTTGATGGACTCATAAAATTATTTGAGCGCGGTCCTGAAAGGCCTATGGATAACAAAGAGTTTCAGGCTTCAAGAGCTCAAAGTCTGGCATATTTTTTAGACTTAAAAAAAGCCCTTGAAGACAATTCTGATAAATCAGATTACTTCCTGGCTCAAGCCAGATTGGAACAAATTCCTCCTGCTCAATCCATTGACTATCAGTTGGTATATAAAAAGCTGCAAAAGAGCCTTATTCATAATGAGAGAAACCTGGAGGCTTATAAGAATCTTGCCACACTTTTTAACCGAGGCTATCTGGGAAGAAATGTAGCTCTATCTTTAAATATTACCAGAGAGCAATTGGATTTTATCAAAAAAAACGATTTCAAGCCCGAAAAGAGACAAGAATGGTTAGATAAAATTTACGCTTATGGAATAGACAGTGTATCTACTTACGAATTTTTAGTATTTGACCTTGCCATGGGTAGAGACCCCTTTGTGATTAGCGATTTAGCACCTGATTACATTGAAAAGGGCATTGATCTATCTAATGAGGCAGTTGAAAGGTTCCCAAGGGATATCCGAGCGTACAATTCAAGGGCTGACTTTATTGCCACTCAAAAATTTCCTGTATTACTAAGCCATGAGAGAAGATTGTGGAGGTATGAGCAAGACTTATTGAATGAATTGGGGGAAGCCGACTCTCTTATGCCCCTGCTTTTTGAGGAAATGGGATTCAAGATGCAAATATCAGAACTCGAGTATGAGGAAGATCCTGAAAGGAGGACTGAATTGAGGAAGGCTGTGATAGAAATACGGGAAAAAAGGGCTTTTATAAGGAGAGAGTTGGAATCAATGGCAAAACTAGCGAAGGCTGATGCCGAATTCTTGATCCAGCAGCAAGCAGGGGGGTGGAAAGGCTATTGGTTAAGGGCTGTTGCACGATATTGGCTGAATGAAAGGGTGGAGGCGCAGGTAGATCACTGCATCGCACAGGATCTTTATGATAAAGATCCAACTTCCCTTCCGGGTAAACAGGCCCCTACCTATACTCAGCCATTTTATAAGTTTGAAAGCTGCCTCGATTCCAAGAGTTGATGATCATTTTCAATTCTTGAGATCAAGGCTTTTAGGATGAATTAAAACAACTTCTTCCTAGAAGGTGTAGCCTAGGATGAGGTAATAACGATTAACCTGTGAGCCCAAATTCAAGGAGGCAGACATTCCATCGGTCAATTCATATCGCCCTTCCAGTGAGAGTTTTTTGTACTCCAATCCAATTCCTCCATTTAACCCTAACTCATGGACACTTAAGGAGGAAATTGCGAGCCCTTCTCTTTCCCCTTCAACACCGAAAAAATAAAAGGATTCTTGTCTTTCATTTCTTGCATCAATTCGCAGGGAGTTGCTTATGCCAGCATTAACAAAAGCCCTGGCACCCTCAGCTGGGAAGGTATATCGTAAGTTGGTGAATAGCTTAAAATAAGTAACTCCAAAATTGACATCATAATTTGTGTATTCACTAGAACTGATGGAGTCTTTGACCCTTCCGGTGAAATTATGGTTGGTAATGAATAATTCATTTCTGAGAGACCATCTTTGTCGACTTCTTGGGAAAATGATGTTGAGAGTAGCACCCAAAGTTGGGTCTGTGGAAATAGGAAATTCTTCACCTATGAGGTAATGGTCTGATGAACCTCTAAAGATTACCTGGCTGAGAACGGCTCCGAGGATTAAGGTTGAACTGAATTGGATTTTTTCTTTCGGAGCCTCAAGGCTTGGAGTTCTATTTGCACAGTCGTAGTAAAAATTGAATGACTTGATTAGGCTCGTTTTTTTGTAGGCAGGCTTATTTTTTTGCAGGTATCTAAAGACGTTTCCACAATCATTCAGGTAATCATTCAATAGTGAAATGTAGCTGTCATTTTGAGTTTTGAGGTATGCGCCATCTTCTTTTTCAAGCACATACTCTTTGTATACCAGTAACTTAAACTCTCCCTTATCTTTGATGAAGAAGTTTTCTTTTGAAGAGCTAATTTTATGGTGATAAAGACTTTTTTCACCTTCGATCAGAACCCGGAGGAAAACTGTTTCTTCGGATAGTTTGAGTTCGCTATTTCGGTCAAGCCTTGAAACGCTACCGACAGGGCTGATTTCCAGGGCCACTTTTGCAGAGATATATTTCTCTCCTTCGACCTGAAATTCTCTGATTTGAGTTGGGTTGTAATTTATTGTGGAAGCATTGGTGCTTTCTTTGAAAGAAATTTTATTTGGGGTGATTTCCCAATTTTGGAAATCGATATAGCCTTGAAGTTTCTTGCCCTTAAGGTCAATAATAAATCCAGGTTGGAAGTTTTTTTGGCTTATGGCAGAAAGACATAGGAGCGATACCAATAGCGTTAAAGCTACTTTTTTGTACATGATTGTGTCATTTAGGTTGATAAATTTAAAAATATGAATTTTTCTTAAGAATTTTTTATTCTATTCAGATTAGAATAAAAATTATGTTTTGGAGAGATCAAAGGAAAATTGCTTGCTCCATAGCAATAGGGGCAAGCAATTCAAAAATATTTCGGCTTCCTTCTCAGGCAGCCGAAGCCTTCAAAGGATTTTTGATGTCGTTTCTGTGAAGAATTAGGACAATGATACAAGAAACAGCTACTGCCAAGGCGAGGAAAAATAAGGTTCCACCATCCCCTGCTACTTCAATACCTAATACAGTGAGGTGAGAAACAATCGCACCTGCCATGGTTCCCAGGGCAATTAGGGCTCCCATCCAAGCAGTACGTGGAATAAGCAGGAGGATACTGGCAATGAGTTCAATGATTCCCGAACCGATTCTGCCCCAGGGTTCTGCTCCAAGGCTGCTGAAAATCTCGACACTTTCGGGTGCTCCGGTAAATTTGAAAAAGAGGGTTTGAAGCAGGACGACGGCTGCTGCCAGGCGGAAAAGCCAGGATAAAATTGTTTTGGACTTCATAGTATTTTAATAGGACAGGTGAAATGTCGTATGCAAGCAAATCACTTGACTTACATTAATTTAGCAAATGAATGACAATTCAATTTTTTAGCCCTGACAGGGTTATAACCCTGACAGGGTGTTCGAGCAAAAGGCCTAACTTGCGTTTAAAAATTCAAAGAAATCTCGTTATGAGAAAATTCTTCAAATTACTTTTCCTAATTTGCATTTCGCAGACTTTGACTGCGCAAAATTCGGTTCCAACAATGGGCTTTCTTGCAAGGAATTATGTAAGGAATGCTTCTGTGATCCGGCTTTATCCTTCCCTAAACCTTGGGACACATATCAATGAACTCTCTGCAAACCTGACCATGAGCAGGGGTTTCAGGATTGGTAGTGGGCCTGAGCTCAGGCTTCAATGGCATAGTTCCCTTCGTGGAAACCTCAACTACCTAGGGCTTTCCGGAGCTTCAATTGGAGTGGTGAATAAGGCCTCGGTGATTTATTCTTTTGGAGCGAAAAAATTTCCCTGCATGTGGAAGCCTTTTTATTGGACTTCCAGGCAGCACAATATCGAATACTACTACATACACTATGCCTCAAGCGATGGAACCAATCAGTTTTCAGGCGGCTTGATCTACACCCTACTTTTGCGCTCAAACTTGATCACCTTCAAATTTGAAAATGATTTTATGGCCTTTTTAGGTCTGGATGAATATAGGACCGGAGGTGGATCCCTGGATATCAGGCGACCGATGATGGGAAAAATGGTGGGCATAGGTGCCGGTGCCTTGCTATGGACAGGTTCTACCAAAGGCCTTTCCAATCTGGACTTTGGCCAGGAGTACGACATGTCCAATCAGTATGGGGCAGATTATTCACATGGCATTGTTTACCTGAACCTTCATTATGGAGGATTGACACTTTCCCTGGGGTTTGACTCAGAGCCCATAAGAATGGGAATCCAGGATAACCTGCACAAATTGATTGATGATGGAACCATCCCCGGTGGCAGACTTAGCAGAAACAGGCTTTTTATACAGCTTAATCTCTACGATTTTGAGTTTTTGTATTGAGAAACTCCTCCTCAATTATCACAAGAATGTCTAACAAACGTGATCTTCTTGTGATACCTCCTATTTACTTTTGTATCAGGGTTTTTTGAATAGAATCTTTTTGTGAGATAAAAGTTCGCTGTTAGTTTTTGAGGCTTGGAGGGAAACCTCTGAGCTTCTTTTTTTATAGCTAGTCGGTGTCGATAGAAAAGTAACTCATTGTTGGTGCTATTTATTCCGAAAGGGGGGTAAATGAACTGCCCTTAAAGAGTTCAATAGGTCGTATGACCCGTTGTTGAATCTTCAAGGGCTGAGTTGACCAAAATTTGATTTTTGGATTTTCGGGGGTTACTTATCAAATTCCTATTTTTTAATTCATGGAATGATGTAAAGTTGGCCAACTTTACATTAATGTGCCATTATTACACATAAAAGGAGAAAATTCTGGAATTGAATAGCATAAATTTCAAAATTTACCTGAATTTCTAAGGACAAAAAAAACCGAATCCCTCGTTCGGGATTCGGCGGGAAAAATAAAACGGGTCAATTTCTATAGTTTTCTCACTCTGACTGTTTTTTGAGCTCCTTTAGAATCTGAAAGCCTTAAAGTGTAAGTACCTTTAGCCAGATTCGACATGTTTATTTCGCCAGACAGAGATTTGATGCTGGTGGAAAGGACATGCTTCCCTGAAATATCATATAGATTCAGATTTAAGGAACCATTCGATTTCTCTCTTTCGATGAAAAGGGTCTGACTGACAGGATTTGGAAAGACTTTTACCTTACCAAAATCCACCTCAAATCCTTCAATAGAGGTAGGAATCGACTTCGGCTGCTCAAAGCCACTCGTAAGGACAATATCCGTTCCTGAATAAGTCTCCACGACCAACTCTCCCAGGGTCCAACTCACATTCATATCAGAGGTACTCATGGCTTCTCCTGCAGGGCTCACAACCTCCAGTTCTCCATTCTGAGCAGTGGCCATTGACAGCATGCCTAGCATCCCGATCCAGCCAACGATTACATAGGCTAGCTTTTTCATTTGTTTTCGGTCTTATTGTCTCTTTTGCCAATCTGAAAATCCTGGCCTTTTCCATAACCTTCAGGATACCAGTACTTTCCTTTTTGGTGAGGATATTTGATTTGCTCAGCCTCGTACGGATGATCCTTTGCCCAAGGGTCATTACGGGTAGCTGTAACCTGCCATGAAACTTCCATTCCAGCTTTTCCGCCTGCAATTTTGAAGCGGTTGCCATTGATTTTCTCTGCAATGTAAACCTGAGCATATCCGCCAATACAAGTCAATTGGTAGTTGAAGTCCTTGTTCAAAGCCTCAAAATAATCAGGCATGCTTACTACACCTTCGCCATTTGCATCCAGCTTGACCGTACCATGATAGTAGGTAACATAGCCTGGAGACTCTACGGCATTGTGGAAAAGGTTCTTGTTGGCGGGATCGAGTGGGTGATCCAAACCGAAGTTTTTGGTACCGCTGGTAACAGTGAAGTTTCCAATTACAAACACACCCAGAGTTGTGGTATCCCATACTTGCAACCTGTCTGAACCCGCAGTAGTTGAGGCGAATAAAATACCTCCGTTAGTTCCGGTATTTCCTGGAAAGTTAATCAATGAGAAAGCAGCGTTATTAAAAACTCCTCGAATTCCGATTCTACCTGTGGCGTCAATTCTCATGTCCTCGCCACCATTGGGATCTCCAGCAAGGCGAAGGTCATTGAATCCCTGCAGGATATCCAGCCCAAGGAGATCAGCATCATCTTTGACCCTGATGTTGCCATCTACGTAAAGGTCTGCATCCGTTGGCAGGCTTGAACTACCAATCGATACAACGCCACTGTTGTAAAATATTCCTCCGGTAGCAGAAGACCATAGGGAGGGAGTATTGTCGTCATCTGCAATCGCCCATTGCGAACCATTGTATTTCAGAATTTGGCCATTAAGTGGCGTGCTTGTAGCTACGGGGATTCCTCTGATTCCGACCACAGTAGGAGCCGGGTAGAAATCTCCCAGGTCTCCCAATGCTGCACTTCCTATCGTAAGGTCATCTGTTGGATCAAGATCACCGGTGTTGGAAATGACATTTCCGGTAATGTCAATACCAACTCCCGCCACATAGCTGGGAAGGGTAACTGTGTTGCCCAAAGAAATAGAAAGGCTATTTCCACTGATAAAAAGATCCTGAATCTCATTCACCGGATCAGCATCGTCATCGGCAATGCTGTCTGCCGTGGCGGCAGATTCCGCTCGGTCTGCATACAAGGCATAAGGAACAGAAAGCAGTTGGCTGACTCCCAATAATTGAAAATTTGTACCACCCATGTTGTCTACTTCAATTTGTAGAAAATGAGAATCTGCACCCCAATTGATGCTTGCAAAGGTTCCTGAAACCACTGTACCTTCACCTACATTCAGGGCAATAAGTCCAAGTGCCGTAGTGGTATCGGTATGGGTTTCCTGGTACACATTGGTACCACTGGGACTTCCTTCCAGTATACTCATGCGTAGGCTAACCGCTTGACTTACAAGAGGAGCATTGGACGCATCCCTCAGAATAGCCTGATACTTAAAGGCTTGGGGGGCTTGTGCCATAGCCGCCCCGATTAAGGCAAATAATGCCAGAATAATGGATGAAATTGTTTTCATAGAAAAGTTAATTAGGGGGTTAATTAATGTAGGGCAAGGATGTTTCCTAAGATAGGACATTCTTGACTCATAAAATATAAGTACAGATAGTTTATTTCTTTATAAGACTTCATGCAAAGATTCTTGTTATCTTTGTCGCATAGAACGCTTGAGTCCTTAACAATTTTTGAAAATTAATTTTTCTCCTATGCGTCTGGTCATCTCTATTCTTCTAAATGGCTTAATGGTATTTCTTGCCTCCAAGCTGCTATCTGGGGTTACAGTAGACGGTTACATGGCCGCTGTTATCGCAGGTTGTGTCCTGGGATTGGTTAATTTTTTCGTCAAACCAGTCATAACGCTGATTACCCTTCCCTTGACAGTCATTACCCTGGGCATTTTTATGCTGTTTGTCAATGGAGCAATGGTTCTCCTAGCGGACTATTTGGTAGGTGGTTTTGATGTAGATGGATGGGGCTGGGCCATATTATTCTCTTTGGTGCTTACCTTGATGAATACCCTTCTAAGCAGGTATACCATCTCCAAAAAAGAAAAGTAAAATGGGGTCATTATCATTCGGGTAATAACAAAATTATGGCATTGGATAGATTTTGATGGCGGAACATTGTCATGACATCTATCCCTCACTTGCTAAAAATGGATTTGGTGAATAAGCAATTCTTCACCTTCTTTAATGTCATTTGAGGGCTGACCACAGTGTTGGCAGCGGAATATGTAATTTGTTACAGCACTTTTCTTTTTACATGAAGAGCAATGAATCTTGATCTGAACCCTCTCGGTTGAAAGGGCTACCTGCTTATATTCCGGGTTACTTTCCTGGTATGCCAAAAAAGCATTCTGTAAAAGGGTTGGTTCTACATTGGCCAATACCCCTATTTTCATGTCTACCCGGGTGAGCTTTGCGAGCTCTTCCTTGCTCAACTCTTCCCTAAGAGATGCGAAAATGCTTTGTACAAGTGATAACTCATGCATCGTTCTGGCCATTTTTGATGTTTTCCTTCAATAAGGATAGGTTTTCAAGGTGTCTTTCAGCCTCAGTAATGATGCTTGAGTCTTTTACAAGCTGCCTGGCTTCCTCTGCTTTGGCAATCATATCGTCAAACCGAGCTACATTAAAACTGCTTGGATCATTTCTTACATTCCAACTGGCTTCAAGGTAATTCAGTAAAGTGATGGCACGTTCAAACGGGTAGCGGTCAGCAGTTCTGATTTCCAGGGCTTCCTGATAGTAATAAAGCGCCTTAACGTGGTTGTCAGTCCTGATGGCAGGAGGAAATTTCACATAGGCATTGGCAAAATTGTTGCAAATACTGGCGTATTCATAGGGATAGACTTCTTTGGAGTAGAATTCTAATGCCTCATGGAAGGAAGCAGATGATACCCCTGCCCAAATCCCTCTTTTTTTATGTTCGTCAGGCATTTCTGCATAGAGGACCCCTAACTTATGCTGTACATCTGCAAATACTTCAGGACTGTTTTCTTTGGTAAAAGTATATAGTGTTTTCTGATAGCTTTCTATGGCGGGTTTGAAAAATTGTGGATTGCCATTTTGGGCCCAAGTACCTAGTAGGGTGCCTTTTTGGAGGTGGGCAGAGGCGGCCAGCATGTCCATGCCTTCTTCTTCGAAGATGTCTATAGCCCTTCTTATGTAACCCAATGCCTCTGCATAACTTTGGGAAATATTGGCGATGTGAGTCGCATCCAGGAGCAGCAAGGCCACCTGTAGTGTTTTTTCATTGGATTCGAAATATTCCAGACAGGAACTGATGCCAGTTTTTATTTTTTCGAGTAAGTCTTCAGGGTAAGGTAATACAAGCTGTTCCATCCAACATTTGATCAATGCAAGGTGGATATTTTTCCTCCCTTCTTCAGATATTACCTCTTCCCAAGCCCTCAGCAAGACTTGCTCTGCTTCTGCTTTTCTGCCCTGATCCATGAAAAGGGTAGCCATTTCTCGCATTGAAAAAGCTGCTTCATCACCATTGGCAGTCCTGGAAATAGCATGGCTATAGTAGAAATCCGGGTTGTTTCTTTGTTGGAGTCCTGGGGCATATCCATAATGAAGAATTACACCTTCATTGTGTAGAATGCGATATTCATCACCTACCTCAGTCGTTGAAGGAATGGGTATTCCGTACTTGAGCTTATTTTGTTGCTCGACGGCTGGGTATAGTTCAGTGTTGTTCAGATATTCAAATGCCTTGGGATCATTTTCCAGGATATGAAAAATCAATCCTAACAATTTCTCCTTGCTGAAAGGAACTAAAGAGGGCAAAAGGTAAGGTGGTGTGCTGTTGTCCCACCTTAGAGGGATGATAATTTCATTGTCTATGATACTGAGGTAGGGGAATTTTCCGATTTTTTCCGGAGACTTGATGTCTCGAACAAAAACAATTTCATTTAACCTGTCTTCTTGAAGGAGGATTTGCTCGACTTCAGGGATAAATTCAATTGAGACAAATATCGTAAGCATGCTTTTCTCTCTTTAGGGTTCCGCGTGCGTCTTTTCTTATCCCACGCTGGAATATTTTGGCAAAGATTAAGGCCTTTTGTTTCGAGTGATAATGATCAATTTTCCTGGCCACCATCTTTATATCTACATGGATAGAAATAAACACCATGGTGACATACCAACGGCCTTTGATTTCCTGGATCAAGTATTTGACCTCAGTGTCCATCATCCAAGCATCCTCTACCAGGAGAAGTAAGTCCATCGCCTTTCCTTTGGGTTCTGAAGAATTGGCTCCTGGTATGTTTGGATCAATAAACATTAATTTAAATATATATCTTTAAAATTCCATGTTTCTCCATGAATTCAAATTCGAGAATCCGATCTGAGGTATCGAGCTCTTCATCCATCAAGATTTCGTGCAAGGGCATAGACTTATCGCCCTGAAGGTTCTTGGTTTTTAGAAAGGCTTGATTGGCTTCATGAAGTTTTGGGAAGAATGCATGAGAGACTGGTGCTAGAAACAATTGCTTTCTTTTGGGATAATAACAGAAAAAAACATTGTCAATTTCTCCCTCCCATTTGTTCAGGACCTGTCGATGGATTACCAAATGCTGAGATTTCAGCTTTAGCTTGTTCGTAAGATCTCCATTGACCTGTGGAGTCAGGTGTTTCCTTTGTGGAATGAACATGGTCGATAGAGTTTAGGAGATGACTGTCAATTCTTTCATGATCATATCGATGAGCCTGTCACCTGCTTCTTTGGCTTGAGGTGTCATTTGGGTATCAAATCTGGTGCTGTGGATAGCTACAAGGTAAACCTCAATTTTGGATAGGACATCTTCATTTGGAAACAATCTTTGCGCATAATTGAGGGCTTGATCCCATTTCAGGCTATGAAGGAAAACAAGTGGATCATCCTGGATATGAGCTTCAATCTCTGTCGCAGGTAACTTGAAAAGTGTACCTACTTCTTCTCCAGAGTTGATGACCGCATCAATTAGGATAATTTTGTCCCTTCCTTTTAACTGGAAAAGTACCTCGAAGGCGGATGTACCCATGTCCAGGATCTCGATGTTGGGTGCACTGATTCTTTTTTGTAATTCCTGAACGACATAAATGCCTACCCCATCGTCTTCCCTGACAGGGTTTCCAAATCCAAGGATGCTGATTTTTTCCATATCAAAAAAATAAAGGGAAAGCTGCCAAAGGCTAAACTTTCCCTATTCTTAAAGTTGATCTTATAGTTTAAACTTAGCCAATTGCTTACCGGTCTTATTGTCATGGGCATGTACAGTACATACCAGACAGCTATCAAAAGATCTGGCAACAAGTCCTACTTCTACAGGATCATGTGGATCTTCGATTTCAATACCAGTTAAAGCAGATTCGATAGGCCCTGCATTGTCATTGCTGTCATTCGGCCCTACATTCCAGGTAGTCGGAGCGATGATCTGATAGTTTTTGATCACTCCTTCCTTGATTTCGATCCAGTGTGCCAGTGCGCCACGAGCAGCTTCAGTAGCTCCCCATCCTATTCCATCTTTTTCTTCAGGCTTGATGTAGAATGGTGCGTCCAAGTCAATCTGAGATAGCCAATCATTGATCATGGTATACAGTCTTGGGGCTTCATGTACACGTGCTAGTGAACGAGTAAAGACACTAGGGCCTTTGACTTTCATGATATCTGCAAACAGAGGATCTTTGATCTGGTGGTCAAGGTTGGCAGGGTTGGCATTCATGATCACCCTTGCCAGAGGTCCTGCCTCAGCAGCGTGCTCCATGAAACGGGGGGCTTTGGCCCATGAGTACTTACCATCAAAATTGGTATTTTCAAGGATGGTGGAGTTGGTAGAACCCGTCGGTGCAGGCTCATCAAAGGGGTGCAAGGCATCAGCCTGGTTTTCATACCATGCATGCTTAACGTGCTCCATTACCTGACGGTGATCAGCTTCGTAGTACCTTTCACCATCCCAGAAACCGGAAGCACTGATAACTGCTTTATTTCTGCCTTCAATTGTAGGTTTCTGATAGAGGTCCTTGTGAAGGTAAGTTCCCCAAGCAAGGTATTTTCCAACACCCTGTCCGAAGGTATCCAGACCAAATTCCAAACTTGCCCTGATAAATAAACCGAGGTCAGAATTGTATTGAGATTCATTTTCTTCTACCCAGGCCATCAGGTCATCCCAGCTTTGGACTTCCATATACCTTTCTATAGAGCAACCCAACCAAACAGTCTCTAGCCAATCATTTCTGAACTGGTTCATGATCGCATGGGCACGGGTAATGTCCTTCAAGGTAGGAGCAGACATCACTCCACCTGGAACCATATAGCTAGAGTGAGGCCACTGTCCACCGAAGAGGGCATAAACCTCAACTGGACGTCCGGAAGCGGTTACCCCTTTCTGGAATGAGGTTCCTACATAGGCAGCAAAACGCTTAACAACTTCCTGGTAAAGAGGCTTACTTGCGAATTTTTTATTGGCGAGGTCAGTAGCGAAAATTGCATAGAACCATCTTGGAATAGACTGTATGGTCTCAGTTGCCTGTCCAAGAGCTCTCAGCAAAAGGGCATTGGGCGGAAGCGTAGTTCCCCAGGCAGTATCCAGTGCTGAAGAGGCACAATAAAGATGAGATCCACCACAGATCCCACAGGCACGTGGGGTTACGATCAAGCCTGATTGTGGGTCCTTTCCAACGAGGATTTTTTCAAATCCCCTGTACATAGCTGCTTGTGTATGGGCACGGGTAACAACCCCGTTTTCCATGTATACCTTTACGTCGAGGTCTCCTTCCACTCGACCTACAGGTGATATATTTAATTCTTTAAAATTTGCCATTTTAAATGAGTTTGTATCGAATGATGCTTATTTGGATTTGCCGTAGTTGTCGGCAGATTCTGGGTTTCCAAGTACTTTTCCAACACCTGCCTTGAAGTAGTAAGCGAGCTTGCTTTCGCCCGGAGGAGTTTCTTTAGGCAAGAATCCGAGGTACTTCATGGTCTTGAAAACAGAGCCTTTTTTCAAATCGTGGTGTGGGAAGCCAGGTTCTGTACATCCCAGGCAGGGGTGATTGGCGCGGGTTTTACTGTTGTGGCGATTCCATAGAATGCGGTTACAACTGGCATGTGTCATGGGCCCACGACATCCCACTTCGTAGAATAGACATCCACCCTTTTGACCGAAATTGCCATTTACCTTCTCGCTAAATGCCACTGCATTGGTACATCCATTCTGTACAAAGTCAGAGAAAAATGTCTTTGGCCTATGATAATCATCAATGAGAACATCCCCGATTCTTCCAACTGATATGGCTACTAGAATTTGGGTAATCCAATCCGGGTGAGCAGGACATCCAGGAATGTTGATCACAGGTAAACCACCTTTGGACACAAAGTCTGTTCCGAGGAAGCCTCCTTTATTTTTCTTGTGGAATTGCATCCCAGTAGATTCGGATGGGTTTGGTGGTACAGCAGGGATGCCTCCGTAGGTCGCACAATCACCGATTGCCACTACAAATTGAGCAGCGTCCGCCAATTCACGTACCCAATCCATCATGGGACGGTCAGCAAAATAGTTCATTTTTCCAGTTCCGTTAGGACCCTGGACAATCGAACCCTCGAATACAAAAATGTCAAGTTGAGTTTCGCCTTTGATGCAGCTGTTTAACAGGTCGGAAACCTGATGACCGATTTCAAGACCCACAGTTGGGTGCCACAATATATTGATGCCAAAGTCTGTGATTAACTCTACAACAGTAGGTTCCTCAGCATCCAGGAAAGACATGGTGTTGCCACTACATGCCCCTCCCTGTAGCCATAATACGTTAGCCATAGCGAGAGTAGGTTAGAATAATAAATTAATATATGTAGATGTTAATTTATGAAAAAAGATGCATATGCTCAAGCCATGATTAGAAAATCTTTTCTAAAACAGCTTATTAAGAATGAGTCTAAATCAAAAATGCAGTTTAGAGAAATATAAGGACTATTTTATTCGGAGTGATCTTTGTCAGTCTTTAACCTCACTCTCTGTTCAAGAAGTACCAACAGCTCCTCCTGCCCAGACTCACTCAGGTAGGGCTTAAGCAATTGCCAACAAAAGGAAGATAGGGACTTGCTGTGTTTAGGCTTTGGGCTTGTCCATGTGATTTTCTTTGCTGGCCATGAATTGATTTGTTCTACCAGTAGAGAAGCTAAAAATTCCATTTGGTCGTCTGCCATGCTTTTCATGGCCCCTCTGGCGACGTTAAACCTTAACATTTCCTTAATCAGGAGAAATTGCCATTGGAAGAATTGTTGGATTTGCTCAAAAATGTCAGGAAATGCCCTTTTGATCTCTACCAGGTCGGAAAAGAAAAAGCTGTATTCTGCCTGCATGCTTTCTCCCTCTGTGAATATGCGGTCCATGGTTGCGAAAATTGGGGTATGGCGAAATTCAATGAGGGTCTCTTTGAGGCGGTTTTCCCATTCGTCATAAATTCCTTTGACGATTGCTTCCTTATTTTTGAAGTGGTAGGCAATATTTCCTACTGAGATGATGGTATCATCAGAGATGTGCTGTAGGCGCACATTCACAAAGCCATTTTCATTGAAAAGGCGTTTGGCAGCATGTAAGATTTTGGCTTTGTTTTTCATGAATAGTTTTGAGCCTCTTGTGCATTGAGGTACAAAATTAATGGATGATCATGAAAAAGCCTGTTTATTTCTTGTTGAGTACCTCTTTAATTTTTTGAGCGCGCTCATAATCTTCCTTTTCAAGGGCTTCATCCAGGAGATTTTTTAATTCCTTGACGGAGTAGTCCTCTAATGGCCTGACACCCTTCGGCAGGGCTTTGACGGCATCGTTGGTAAAGCCTGCTTCTTCAAGCACCGCTTCATAAGTGTATATTTTGCAAGGTTTTCTTATGGCTAATGCTATGGCATCCGAGCTTCTAGCGTCAATTCTTTCAGGAATGCCGTTGTTGTTGATCACCAGTTCCGCAATAAACACGTCGTCGCGCAGTTCTGAAATGACAACCTCAATTAGCTGGGTTTGGCCCCTTTCCAGGATTTGAAGCATTAGGTCATGGGTAAGTGGTCGTGTGATTTCGAGTTTTTCCAGTGCGATGGCAATGGCTTGTGCTTCAAATGGACCTATGATGATGGGAATTCTGCGATCTCCATTTACCTCCTCGAGGATCAATGCAAAATTCCCCTGACTTGAGTTACTTTTTGATAGGGCAATGATACTGAGTTCCTTTTTAACCATAATTTAACTGGATATCTTGTTTGATGAATTCGCAAAGGCTTTCCACGCCACCAAAAGGGCCAACCACCTGCCCTTCATGTAAAAGTTTAAAGAGATTGGGGCCTTCTATTTCAATCAGGTAGTTATACTTTAAATGAAAGAATTTGCCCTCAATCTTTTCTATTTCTATGCTATAATGCTTGAGGCCAAATTGCAAAAAATCCCTGTGATTGATATTGGATTCCATGATAAATTATATGAATCTTAATAGAATGTGGACGCCATATCCAACACACAGGATTGAAGCTATCCATACAAATATTCTCTTCCTTTGTTCGAAAAAACTTCCCTTAAGAATCGGAAGCCTCAACAGGATGGCAGCTACAGCCATGCCCAAGGCCGAACCTATGCCAAACAGACTCAAATAGGCAATCATTTCCCATTTGCTTTCCAGATCCGCCATGACCAACAATATCAATCCCCCACTTCCAGCAAGACCATGTACAAGTCCTATGCCATAGGCTTCTCTGTCATGGGAATGAGTTACGGCCTTTGCTTCTCTTTTGTAGGATGCCCAAAGCCTGTAAACTCCAAGGAGGATGAGCATAATTCCAACGAAAATCTCCAAAAAGTCAAAATATTCCTTGAGTACATGGACCTGAAAGATCAGGAACAATAATCCCATGATGAAAATGGTCGAAGTGTGGCCTAAGCCCCAGATAAAACCATTAGAGAGTACCTGTTGGTTAGACTTTGATTTGGATACTAGGGTTGATACGGCAAGGATGTGATCGGCTTCGAATGCGTGCCCAAATCCAATAACTGCTGCAAATAATAGGGGGAAAGTTTCTTCCATGTGATCCTAAAAATTCAGATAGTTCAAAATAATGCGGTGGTTACCTGTATCTGCTGTTGCCAGTATTTGACCTTCAATAGATAATGAGAAAGGCCAGTAATAGCTCGCTTCGGTGCTCCATATGCTGTTTTTGTTTTCACTCCCTGTTTGGAAATTGTCCTGACCCAAAAGATCGCTTGCCGGGTGATTGTTTGAGGAAGGAATTTCAGGATGCCACAAAATTCTGCTATTTCCGGTATCTGCAATCCAGATGCCATCTTTATAAAAGCAAGAGTCATAGCACCAATTTAAGGTGTGGGCTTCAGGAAACCATCCATATTGGTTTTGTCCATTTTCGTCAAAACTGCCTTGACCAAAAATCAGGTCTGCTTTTTTTGTTAAGCCATCCTTCCAGTCATGCCAAAATAGGACACGGTAATATTGGGTATCCGTAATGGCCATTTGACCCTTAGGGGAAATCTTTACCGAGTATGGCCAGATGGCGTCATTGTGGTCATAGTCTCTGTCATTAAAACTAGGTTTGCCAATCAATCCATCTGCCGGGGCAAAATTCTGGTCTGGAATCTTTTCAAAATAGAGTACTCGTCGATTGCCTGTATCCGCAATCCAGAGTGATTTTCCATCAGAAAATACCCCATAAGGCCAGTTCAAAGAGTTTTTTGTAGGGGGATGAGCGATTCCTTTTACATTGGGTTCGCTGGAATGGAAATCTGGCTGGCCAAGTACGACGTCTGCAGGTTGGCCATCATGTTCTGGAAAACTTTTCCAAATGAGGACCCTGTGGTTCCAGGCATCTGCCACGATGAGTTGTTCTCCATCTGTCCAAATGCCCGAAGGGTAAAGCAGGGTAGAGGCAGTAACCTTGCCTCCTGCGTTTCTCCCTACACCTGAGGCAGATGCTTGGCCAAGTGTAACATCAGGCTTTTGAAAAGTGGACAGAGGAAGGTTTTTCCATATGAAGACCCTGTTTTGTCCGGTATCACTGACCAACAGCTGCTTATTTTTGATGATCACCCCTCTTGGTGCCAGTAGGGGATTATCCTCCTCTCCTTGAAAGACTTCGACTTTCGAAATCAGCCTTCGGTTTAAAATTGTATTCGTCTTCATAAGTTAACAGATTCTTGGAAGTTGTTCTCCTACTAGCATATGGACCACCCGCTTGCCCCCGATGCCACTGTGGAGAATAACCTGTGATGGATGTTCCTCGACCACTTCACCTACCAGAGAAGCCTGTTCAAATCCATCGATATTTTTTAAAAAATCTTCTACTTCTTCACCCTTGCTGCCTGCTACAATGGCGATGAAAACACCTTCATTGGCTACATAAAGAGGATCAAGACCGAGAAGTTCACAACCTCCTCTGACTTCATCCAGCATGGGGATTTTGTGCCCTTTCAGGTCAATTCCGATTTTCTGGGAACTGGCTACCTCATTAAGGCTGGAAGCTACGCCTCCCCTGGTTGGATCTCTGAAAAACTTGATATGCTCGTCAAATTCCTCTATCAGTGCCAGGGTTGCAGCATTGAGTGGCTGAGAATCCGAAGTCAGGCTTGTGCCAAATTGAAGGCCTTCCCTCTGTGACATAATGGCAATGCCATGGGTCGCAATGGGTCCACTCAATATTACCTTATCGCCTTTTTGGATTCGAGTGGCATCGATTTTTGCTTTTGGATGAATGGCACCAATACCTGAAGTATTGATGAAAATCTTATCCCCTTTGCCCCTTTCAACGACTTTGGTGTCTCCTGTTACAACCTTTACCCCTGCTTGTTGAGTAGCGTGTTTGATAGAATGAAGAATCTCCCACAATTCCTCCATGTTAAGGCCTTCTTCAATGATAAAAGCCAGGGAGATATATTGGGGAGTAGCTCCACTCATGGCGAGGTCATTGACCGTACCATGGATGGCCAGGTCGCCAATGTTTCCTCCAGGGAAAAAAATAGGTGAAATCACAAAGCTATCAGTGGTGAAAGCCATTGGACCATTCATTTCCAAAAATGCTCCATCGTGCCGTTTATCCAGAATTGGATTTTGGAGTACGTCCAAGATTACCTTGTCTAACAGCTGATTGGTTAGTAGCCCACCACTTCCATGTCCAAGGGTAATGATGTCAAAATCTAGTTTGGGCATTGGACAGCTTAGGCTCATTCTAAGGTTTGGATTGCTCATACGCCTACACTTTCCATTTGATTGAGGGTATTAGAGAAATTATAATAAGCCGCACATGCACCTTCTGAACTAACCATAGGTGCTCCCAACGGATTCTGAGGGGTACATTTCTTGCCAAACGCCGGGCATTGTTGTGGCTTGATGATGCCTTTGAGGACTTGCCCTGCCATACATTCTGCTGGCTCTTCAACCTTCCCTACCTGGATGTCAAATTTCTTATTGGCATCGTACTTTGCGAATACTTCCTTTACCTCGTATCCACTCATGGGGATGTTTCCAATTCCTCTCCAAGCTCGGTCGCCTTCTTCGAATACCTGGAAAATGACATCCATGGCGGCTGGATTTCCTTCGGCTTTTACTACTCGACTGTATTGGTTTTCCAGGATTGCAACCCCGGCTTCCAACTGCCGAACCGTCATCAGTATACCCTGGAGGATGTCTACAGGTTCAAAACCTGTTATGACAATGGGGACATTGTATTTTTCTACAATAGGGCCATACTCTGAGATACCCATGATGGTACACACATGACCTGCTGCTAGAAACGCATCTATATGGCTTTCTTCGTCATTGATGACAGCTTCCATTGCTGGTGGCACCAATACATGGGAAGTCAATATGGAATAATTCTCGACCCTCTGTCTGTGGGCATGAAGGACTGAAAGGGCATTGGCTGGAGCGGTTGTCTCAAAACCTACTGCGAAGAAGACGATCTCCTTATCAGGATTCTCTTGAGCCAGCTTTATGGCTTCCAATGGCGAATAGAGTATTCGGATATCTGCACCTTCAGCCTTTGCTTGCAGCATGCTTTTTTCACTACCGGGTACACGCAGCATATCCCCAAAAGAACACAGGATGACATTTTCCTGTGCAGCGAGGAAAAGTGCCTTGTCTATCTGTTCAAGTGGAGTCACGCAGACAGGGCATCCTGGGCCATGGATCATGGTGATTTTATCGGGAAGTACATTGACGATGCCGTGCTTGACAAGGCTATGGGTTTGGCCTCCGCATACTTCCATGATTGACCATGGGCGGGTAACAGTCTTTTTTATTTCTTCCAGATACTGAAGTGCCAATTCTGGATCCCTGTATTCAGATAAGAATTTCATTTGCTTAGGATTTATAGGTGGATGGGTCCGGGAGTTGATCTTTGATCTCTTGAAGGTCTTCGAGTTCACCTATTTGTTCGAGGTAGACAAATGTTTTTTTTGCTTCTTCCTCGTCAACGATGCTAATGGCGACGCCAACATGGACCAATACATAGTCGCCTACCTTGGCGGTAGGGACCATCTCTAGGCTTGCTTCCTTCATGATCCCTCCGAAGGAGACTTGAGCCATTTTGACTTTGCCGTCAAATTTGGTCTCAATGCTTTTAATTTTACCGGGGACTGCGAGACACATATCTTATATGTTAGTAGTTTTCTAAAAGGAATAAGTTCAATTGCCCGAAGGCGATGTTTTCGTCGTTTGGACTCAGTTGTTTATGGAAAAACAGTTCGTAGCCCTCACGCAAGAATTCTATTATCATATCAACAAGGAGGGCATTTTGAAAAACGCCTCCGCTGAACGCGATCTTTTTGATTTTCAATTTGTTGGCCTCTAACTCTATCCATTTTACAAGGGCAAGATGGAAGTTGTAGGCTAATTGGCTGACCTGAACTCCATTGGCCTTGCTTTCTAACATTTTCTGCAGCAGTTTTTCAGGCTTAGGCAAGCAATTTTCCCATTCCATAGAAATGCTGTTGGGTTGATCGTTCCAAAATTGCCTTGCCAGGGATTCCAGTTTCATAGCGGCTTCGCCTTCGTAGCTTTGTACCTGGCAAACTTCCAGAATGGAAGCCACCGCATCGAATAGCCTTCCCATGGAAGATGTTTTGATTTTGGAATTGATTCGGACTTTGGTATAAAACTGAATATGTTCAGGAGACATGTGATCTTTATACCCAGAAGGCTTATGCAAAATAGACAGGGCGGATAGCCTGGGTTCTTTAGCCATCTTATCCCCTGCTATCAGCTTAAAATAGTTTAAGTGAGCTTGCCTTGTCATCTGTCCATTGTTCCAAAGAAAGAATTCTGAACCCCATATTTGTCCATCCTCTCCCAATCCAGTTCCATCCCAAATGACACCCATCACCTTCTCATTCTTTCCCAAAAGTTCATTTTCTGCCAAAACAGCTGCAAAATGAGCCTTGTGGTGTTGGTAAGAATAGGTCTTAGCTCCTTCAGAAAGGTAATTTGCAATCCTTGATGACGCATATTCAGGATGAAGATCTCTGATGATGTGCTTTGGATTCATTTGGAGCAGCTCTCTAAACTGTTCAAGGGAAGCCTTGAATCGAGTTTCTACATCAAAGTGTGAGAGATTTCCCAGGTAGGGACTGATATAGAAATTACCTTCATGAAGAAACGCAAAGGATGATTTCATATCAGCACCCGTAGCCAGAGCTGCAACTTTGGGAAGTTTTTGCCTACCATTGAAATAGGTTGGAGCGAGTCCTCTGGATCTTCGAATGATGATTTGCTGCTTATGCAGTTGGGAAAACTGGACCACACTATCATCCTGTGGAAAGGCAATAGGCCTGTTTTTCCCTTTGAGTGGTACATGAGACAGAACCAGGTCTGCCACATGAAACAAGGATTTTATATCCCCATGCTTATGCAAAATGGGAGAACCACTCAGGTTTCCACTGGTAGCAACGATGGGTTTTTGATATCCTTTTAGCAAGTACTCAAAAAGGGGGTTGTAGGGAATCATGACACCTAATTCTCCGAGTTTTTCTGCGATTCCCGTGGCCAGGCCAAGTGCTTCAGTTTTCCTGACTAGTACAATTGGTGAAATTGGTCCTGAAAGCATTTTTTTTTCCTCTTCGCATAGCCTGAGCTGATCTAGGGAATCCAAGGAGGGATACATGACCGCCAAGGGTTTGCCTGGACGCTGCTTTCGATCACGAAGCAATGCTACTGCCTCGTCATTGAATGCGTCACATGTGAAAAGGAAGCCTCCAATGCCTTTGATCGCTACGATTTTGCCCTGGCTCCAATAGTCATGAATATGATCCAGGATGAGAATTGAATCAGTTTCCTCCTGCCCATCCGGAAATATCAGCCAGAGTTTGATGCCACATTTAGGACAAGAGTTTGTCTGGGAGAAATGCCTCCTATTCAAAGGATCGTTGTACTCTGCCAAACAGTCCTCACACATAGAAAGCTCTTTCATTGTAGTGAGGGGGCGGTCATAGGGTAAGCCTTTGATAATGGAAAATCTTGGACCACATTGGGTACAGGTAATGAAAGGATAGGATTCCCTGCGATTTCCTGCTTCCCCCATTTCATCCCTGCAATTTTGACATAGTGCATAATCCGGGCTAAGGTGAAGTTTCCTTTTGCCAAAGTCGTGGCTTTCAACAATTTGAAAATTTTCAAAGAACTGCTGCGGTATTTTTTGGAAGTACTTGGCTGTGATGTGGGCTAATTTAGGCTTGCGTTGCAAGAGATCTTCGAAGAAGGCTCTTGCAAGTGTTGGATCGGCATTGAATTGTATCCGTACACCTTCAACTCCGTTGCTGACCTCCCCCTTGATTCCGTTTTTTTGAGCTACTTGGTAGACAAATGGGCGGAAACCTATTCCCTGTACAATTCCTTCGAACTTAATTTCCCAGCTTTCCATTAAGCCTTCTCCTCTGCCATGGCAAAGTCTTTTTTCTCTGATACCTTGGATAATAACCAATCACACCATTCGTCTATGCCTTCACCATTTAGGCTGCTAACAGTCATGACTTCAATTTCATGATTGATATCCCTTGCATCCTTGACCACTGCATCTACTTCAAAAGGCAGATAAGGCAGCAGATCGGATTTTGATACGACCATTAGGTCGCTTGTGAGGAACATTTTAGGGTATTTTTTGGGCTTGTCATCGCCTTCTGTGGTGGCAATCAAGGTGATTCTATAGTCTTCTCCCAGATCAAATGATGCCGGACATACAAGGTTTCCTACATTTTCAACAATCAATAGGTCGATACCATTTACATCTATGGACTCCATGGCTTGCCAGACCATCTGTGCTTCAAGGTGGCAAATACCTCCAGTTACAATCTGCATGGCTTCTGCACCGACATCTCTTAGCCTTTCAGCGTCTCTTTCGGTTTCGAGATCGCCAACCAGAATCTTTATTTTTACCTTGCTTCCCAAGCGCTTTGCAGTCTCTTGTAGGAGGGTGGTTTTGCCACTTCCCGGGGAGGATACGAGGTTGATCATTAAGATATTTTGATCGGCCATCTGCTTGCGGATGCTCTTCGCAACAAAGTCATTGGCCTTTAGGAGGTGCAGGGTAGTGTTGTCGCATTGTACTGTACCCCTTGCAGCTTTATTAGATTTAGAAACCATATATGCGAGTAGTTATATATTGAATATATTACATGTAAACCCGAGGAACAAGGAATTCACGGCGTTAGAAATTTTTTTCTATTTCCGTAAGGAGAACCATTCTAAAAAAATGGACAGTGATCCATGATATGATCACTGTCCCAAGCCTGAACTAAATGAAAAATATTTACCCCTATTCTTACTGCTCGATCCTTAATTTTCTAGCTAGCTTTGTTTCTTCATTTTGAAGTAGGAGAAGGTAGTTACCCCTTGGAATCCCTTGGATCGGAAGCCTGTGTTTTTGATCGCCTGTCTGAAATCCAAGTTCCCATTCCCTTACTTTCCTGCCTTGTAAGTCGTAGAGGATAACCGAAATCTTTTCATTTCTCCTGCTTTCAAAATCCAGATTGACAAAATCTCTTGCTGGATTGGGGTATATATTCAGGCTAATGCTTTGTTTGTCCGAAATGGAGTTTGTATTGTCAAGCAGGTATATCGGAGAGTTTTTCAGGCGATCCCTATCGCGCAATTGAAGGCGAATACCTGGAGGCAGAGGCAATCCATAATTAACTACTCCAAATCCAAACTCATCTAGTCCCATCATCCCTATGACCCTGACTGAGTCACCAAGCGAGTCTACTTCCAGCACTTCTACCATAGAAAATGCACTTCCATGGATGGAGTCTTCCAAATTACCAGGCTGAGGGGGAAGCATGTAGAGTGGGGCTGTCCCAATATTCAGGTTTCTGTCTTCTTCAAAAATGAAATCGTAAAAGTTATCGCTGTTTTGATCTTCGAGAAGAAAGTAGTTTTCACGTGGATTAATGGTTTGGAAAATCCCTTGCTTGAAGGGCAGCCCAATCAATAATCTGGGATCGCTGGGAGAGGCTACCCAGTCAACGACGGGTTCCGGAATCGGTTGCGATAGTGGCTGCGGTAGGACTTGGTCAGGAAACCCATCTCTGTTGCCATCCACCAATTCAAGCATTTGCTGCTGTTGGTAATCGAAAATCAGCAGCCTTCCATCTGGGAAAGGTATGAAATCCAGTCCAAGATCTGAGTTGTTTAGGGTCAATAACATTTGGGCGCTGCTATTGTCGAAGAGTCCGTCGCCATCCGTATCTCCATATCCTACCAAAATCGTTTGTCCAAAACCATTCGGCCCTGCTATGATCATTTGATCAGGGTTGGGAAGGAATATATCACTGATGAATTCAAGGTCATGGAAAAGCATGTTGAAAACTTCGCCATTGGTTTGAGTTACAGCAAAACCATTTGGATCAGGGTAAATGATGCTTTCTACATTGCCTTCAAATGGATTTTGTAGCCTTAGGACTCCTAATCGCCTAAATGAGTCCACCAATTGGACGCTGGTGATAGAATCCGCCAGGAAATCACAGGCAAACTTTTTCCCTTTTGCATTGCGTTCTCTGTATCTGGCATTAAGGATTTTGACCAATCTCGCTTGCTGGATTATCTCTCTGGCTTTGGCCAATCGCTTGGCGTTATTGGGAAGTCGATTGAGTTCTCCGAGCATGTTTCCTACAGCTCCGCCCGGCAGTGGATTGGGAATAGGGGTACCGCCTCCGGCGATGGATTTTGATAATGAATCAATCAGGGGACACCACAGTTTCTGTGTGCTATCAATCGCACCCAACTCCATGTCGAAAGACTTTTTCCACCTTCTGACTGAACTGTCTGTCCTCGTATCAGTAGGTGTAAAGTCGTTTGGAGTAGTGGTTTGTTCCATGTGAATGCCTTCATGTAGCAGGACATTTACCAGAAAAATAAAGCCTGAATCCAATGTGGAAATAGAGTCGCATCCACGCATGTAGGGCCAGTTGATATTGACCCTGTCGGCATTACAGCCAGGCTCGGCAGTTTTGGTTACTCCAATGATGCTTCTGGCAGCAGCAAACTCAATGCAGAGCCGGTTATTTTCCTGTGCATTTTTCAGGCAGTCAGCTACACTGGGATCGCTATGGCGAATGAATTCTATGGCCTTGACTACGTTCTTTTGGATGTTGAGGAGTTTGGCCTTTGCGGCAGCCTGGTTAATGCCAAATTTCATTCGGAGTTTTTCTATGGTAGGAGCCGGACAGTCCCCAACCTTACCGAGTCGTTCTCCATCATGTATTAGCCTACCGTTATGGCTTTCGTCAAAACCTATAATAGCAGCAGTAAAGAGGAAGAAACTGATAAAGGAGAGTAAAAATATTTTTTGGGGTTTAAAGGCAAAATTTTTCATAACGAATTTGTTGTTGTGAATGATTTGCCTTGATATCAGCGATTGGAGATTTTGTTACCCCCCTCGAAAAATGATTTGAATAATGACCATTAAGAAGCTGTTTAAAAATCGTCTTTCTTTTTTACTGTTGGCTTTTTATAGCATTTTCTGGAGGGAATCTTGTGGTAATTTATAGGGTCTGTGGCAAGACAAAAAAGTATATTGAGTTTGGCGCAGGAATAAGCAATGAGGAAAAAGGCTTTCTTTGAGGATTACCCTCATTGCAAATGGAGAACTCCTAATGGTGTACGGGGATAATTTCAAGTTTATAGATTTTGTGCTGAACTGCTACAAAAGGGCAAACTTAAGTTAGCCAGAGAATTAGAGGAAGCCCTTAAACTGGAACTTAGCGAAGAGGTCAGCTAGATATTTTTATCTTCTTTTCGTAATTTTCAAGGAGATAATATCTGTCCATGCCCCATCCCGACCAGCGATATATCCAAGCCCTTAGGGAAAATAATCCCAAGCTGATTCAGGAGATTAATCAAAATTTCCGACCTGCCATCATTGCTTTGTGCAAAAAAAATAGCGGAAATCATCAGGAAGGAGAAGACCTTTTCCAGGAGGCCTTGCTGGCCATTTGGCGAAGGGTAAGAGAACAGGGCATAGAGTTGCACGTACCATTTGGAGCCTATCTCTATCGAGTGGCCAAAAATAAATGGATCAATATCCTCAAACAGAAAGCTCGCCGGGAGGTAACATTTGAAGACTTAAGTGGATATGAGGGTGTAGAAGGGGATTCAGAAGCTCTTGAGCGGCTCGAGTTGATAGAGCGGCAAGAAGCCCTCATTTGGGAAAGGTTCAAGGAACTTAGCGATCGCTGTCAGGAAATCCTGAAAGGAGCATGGTCTCAGACCTTCTCCTCTATGGAATCCATGGCTGATTCGCTAGGGGTCAGCTATGGCTATCTCCGCAAGAAGAAGTCAGAGTGTACAGCCAGATTGATGAAACTGGTCAAGGAATCTCATTCATTTCAACACCTGAAAAACGGCTAGCATGGAGGACTTATATGAAAAAATAGAGCTTTACCTGAGTGGAGGTCTTAATGGGCAGGAAAAAGAAACTTTTGAAGCAGATATTCAGCGTGATTCCTCCCTGGCGAATGAAGTCGCGCTATACCGGCAAGTTAGAGAAACTGTCTCCAGGAGGGCAAATCTGGAAAAGGAGGAAGCAGATTTTTTGAATCTCTTGAATGAGGGGAAAAATGAAGATAAAAGAGGGATAATAAGGGACTTTCGTAGACGAAACTTATTGATTGTAGCCATTGCTGCTGGGGTTGCCCTAATTTTGGCAAGCATCATTTTGCTGAGGAAGGTAGAAAAAAGTGGTCCTGAGCTTTTTGCCATGTATGTAGAAGCTCCCACTCTTCCCAACTTAAGAGATACTGAAGGAGGAGTTTGCGAGGAAGGAGCTGTCCAATTAAAAGAAGGCCAGTATGCCGATGCCATAAATTCCCTTGAACAATGCCTTGGGGATAGCAGCAAAGGACTTGATGTCAGTTTAGCCCTGGCTTATGCCTATTTGTATGTTGATGATGCGAAAGCAAAAGAACTGCTTGAAGAAATTGACCGAAAACGGCATGATTTCCTCCCTACAGTCAAGTATAAGGCTGTCTGGTACCTGATTCTCCTTGGGGTAAAGTTGGAGGATTGGGAAAATGTCAACGCTATGCTAAATGACCTCCTGCAACTCAAGGATCTTCCTTTGGCGCTTCGCAAAGATGCTGAGGTCCTTAAAAGTGAACTCCCCAAAAACTAATTATTGTTATCCCATTTATGTTAAGACCTTCTTCTGAAAATAATCATGCCCACAGCGAAAAGGAGGATAATTCCCAGAAAGAACAGCAAAGAATAGTTTCGTTCAGGGTTGATTTTGATGGGCTCAGTCGAGCCTCTATGAAGCATATGTGCCCAATAAAAGGGGAAGGCTTGTTCACTCGACTCAATGTATGAGAGTTTGGCATTCCTTAATGCTTCATCCTTTTCAATCCCTTCACCCAGGCCATTATAGAAATCAATCATGATTTGGTAGCTGCTGTTTTCATCAGCTTGCCAGAGGGAAGCTACGATGCTCGGCACTCCGATAAAACGAAAGGCCCTTGTCAGACTCATGATGCCTTCACCCTGATAGTCTTTTCCCTCCAGGGTCTGGCAAGCAGAAAGAACGATCATTTCTGCATCGGTCCTTAGTCCATAAATTTGAGGTAAGTATAATTGAGTGTCTGCAAATGCGATGAATGGCAAGCCGTCTTCTTCCCTTCTTGCGAAGGCATGTGTGGCAAGGTGAATCACCTTGTAGCGGCTGATAGACCTAGCAAATCGTTCAAGGCTTGCCTTCTGCTCTATTAGGGACTTGCCACTCCATTTCCCTACGATATTTTTGACTTCTTCTCGACTTTTGGGGAGGAAGGTAAAGGATTCTTGCTTGGGGAATTTTACCGGTGCTACACCAAGTACCCCCCACTGTTCATCCTCGGGAAAAGCCCGACTTTGTTCCAGGACAGCCAGAGAATAGGCATAGCTGCAGTTGAATTTTTGGATGAGATAAGGAAGTGCTTTGTAGCTATTAGCGGCATTTCTTGCTGTCAAGAGTGCTTCAAATGGCAGCCTTTGCAAAGATCCATCCGGTATGAAAACCAGTTTATTTCTGACTTCCCTTCCTTCCATTGACCCTAATAGATCCGAGTAGAGTTCATATGCCCATTTTTTGTAGTTACCTAAATCCTCTTTTTTACTGGCCTTTGAGGGGTCGTTGATGAGGTCAATGAATTTTTTTAGGGTTTCCCGATTCCATTTTACCTCAAGCATCCAGGATTTATATTTCTGAGAATCTCCTTCCTGAAGGAAGAAGGCATAACTTTTCTTTTTCCCTTCGAAGAATTGAATGGCTGTTTTTGCCTTATCACCAGGTAAAAAAACAACCGCATCTCCATGCAAAATATCTTCTCTCAAGTACTCATCATCATAGGAAAAGGTTGCCTTAAAATATTTGTAGTGATTCTCATAAAGGTCAAATACAAATTGGTGGAGTTCGATACGTTTGCGAACCAGTCTGCCTTGAATTTTTTGAAGAGAATCGGAGGCAATTTGTTTATTAAAGGCATCTCTTAATTGATTTTCCAGGCTAAACACCTCAGTTTTTAATTGGTTTTCCTGTTCCAATACCCTTTGGAATTCAGGAGACTTTTTAGCGATCTCCCTGGTTTTTAAGCCCTGAAGCAGGATGCTAGCCTTTGATTTTTCCGCAAAATATAATGCCTCATTGAGCTTATTCATTTTAAAGCAATGGGTAATGGCTGATTCGTAGAGCGGTTTCCCTTTTTCAACCCAATACAAATGACTATTTACATGAAGCTGTTCTTTCCTCATTCTAAAAAGGAGTCTATCTGCAAGCAGGTAATGCCTTAAGGCTATCTCTTTGAGCTCTTCCCTGTCTTTGCCCAGGAATATATGTCTCTTGTTGAATGAGAGTTCTGAAAGGATATTTGCCTTGGAGTGGATTAGCCTGAGTAACATCCCGTAATCGCCATTTACAAAGGTGGAATCGTTAATTTTGGGTAGGTCAAAAACCACTTCGTCAGGAAGGCCATTGTGGGACTTTGGGAGATAATAAGGCAACATGGCTTGAATCGCGCGTTCGTAATAGGTAAGTGCCTCCCAACTATTCCTTTCTGCAAGGTGAAAATCACCCAGGTTTTCTTGTATCCTGGCAATATCCGGATGATTTTCATTGGCATAAACCTCTTTGGCAATGGAATAAGCTTTTTGATAATCCACCTTAGCCTGAAACATCATTTTAAGGTTTTTCGCACATACACCCAGCCCATTGTACATCTGACTGGCTTCGGGGCTTTTCAGATAATCAATTTTTTCAAGCAATGCCAGCCCATGCTTATAAGCCAAAATAGCCGAATCAAAATGCTTTTGCTGGTAATACAGCTCAGCGATGTTGTTCCAACACTTGGATACCTGGAAATCCAGCCCTAGCTCTTGATAAAGCATCCTTGCTTGAGAATAACTTTGTTTTGCTGCCTCAATATGAACTAATTCAGCCTGGAGCACGCCTTTTAAGAGTAAAATTGCAGCTTGATTCTTCTTTATACTTCTGGTCTGACCTGCCAATTTGTAATAGCTGGCTGCCTGATCCGCGTAATCCAGGGCAGGATAAAAGTCCTGCAATTCCCAAAGCACAAGGGCAAGCTCATGACAGCTTTCTCCCGTTCGTTTGTAATTGTTATGTAAAACCAGGGTGTCATAAGCTGTCAGGAGGTGCTCCTTAGCCATGGCAAAATTTCGCATTTGCTTATGTGCTTTGGCGATATTGAGGTGGCTGTGTCCAATTAATACTGGGTCTACCTGAGGGTCATTGAGACGGATTTTCAAGGATTGCTCATAGGATTTGATAGAGGCTATATATTCTTTCAAAAGGTAGTGGTAAACCCCTTTTTTATGGTAAATCAAGGCGAGGGTATCCTTCTTCTCCATGGGTAAAGAGGCAGAGCAGGCTTTTCCAAGGGAATCTAATTTTTGGGTTGCCTCTTTGTAATAAACACTTTTCAGGCTTTTAGCCTTTGATTCGATTTCCTTGAATTGGCTCAAGCAGTCATCTTGACCGAGCGCGACTGAAGTTAATATCGACAGAAGAATCAGTAATAGGGGCCTCATATGGTATGATTGGAAACTCCCCTTAATTTAAAGGAATTTCCAATCATAATTTCCAATTCAGGTATTTATCTATTGCTTAATCCATTTGCCTGTAGACATGAGCTTTCCGTTTTCACTCACTTTGTAAATGTAGACGCCTTTTCTCACAACCGAGGTTTTCCACTTTATGATTCCTGTGGATGAAAGGATTGTTTGACCTATACGTTCCAATCTTTTTCCCTGGATATCATATACTTCCAGGACATAGTTTGATCCAGGGGAGGCTTGGAATTCGAGGGTTATTTTTTCTACAAAGGGATTTGGGTATGAACGAACAGGACCCTCCTTCCATTCTTTTTCCAGATTTGTGAGACAACTGATGTTGAAGTAAAGCGAATCGTTCAGGTTCAAAATTTTTCCACCTGATACTTCTTCAAGCAATACTTCCAGGGTATCTGCTACGCTGAGGATATAATCTCGACTCGCTACTGCAGATGCCTCTGGACAGCTCGCTCGATAAATGGCAGCTGCACGGCTTACCGCCGCCGCCGCCATGGATGTTCCATCCTTGGGGCCAAATTCATCGCCTGGCAGGAGGGAGTATATCTCCGTACCTGGAGCGGCAATGTTGACGGTCATTTCTCCAAAGTTTGAAATGGGATTGAGCTGATCCTTAGCTTTGTTTAGAGCAGCTACGGCGAAGATGTTGGGGTAATCCATAGCAAAATTGGAAGGCCAATGGGGCGTTTCTCCCTTGTCATTGTCCAGGCTATCATTCCCCGCAGAGGACACTACCAGCACATCTGCCATGTAAAGCCGCTTCATCATTGAATCCAGGATATCCGATTTCACACCAGTGTAGCCCATGCTCATATTGGCGACCTTTGCTCCTTCGTCAATGAGGTATTGGCTGCCACAAAGTAGCTCAAATAAGCCTCCCCGGCCATTCTGCCCCATGGCTTTTACCGCCAGGAGCTGTAAATCTACAGATTCTGGCAGATCTGCAAGGATAATTCCGCTTACATGGGTGCCATGCCCACGAATGTGGTCATCATAGGGTATTTTTTCAGGTTCTATGAGGTTATAGCCCCAGTTGTCCTGGGCAATGCAGTTGCTGTCCTCGTCTGTGGCAAAGGGATCAGAAAGTTCTTCTGCATTTTCCCAAAATCTTTCCTGAATGGAATCATGGAAAAAGTCGATTCCTGTGTCAATGACCCCGATGAGGATTGAATCACGTGCCTGTGATCCGCCATTTTGCGAGTAGGTTCCTGGAATGGGGGGATTTAGGGCAGAAAATGCCATCACATAATTAAGGCCTCCTTCTTCCACATCAGGTTCTTCCACCATTTTTTTTACACCTTCTTCAGGATTGATGATGGGGCCACCTGGAATCATGATCGGATAGGGGACATCCCAAAGTTCCAGGCTATCGCAGCCACAACTTTTTAAGAGTGTCGCACTGTATTTGGCTCTGATGGAGTCTTTGATGACTGGTGGGGTGCCATTTTTAAAGCGGATGATTGCATGGGTACAAATATATTCACCCCCCAAGGAGTCCTGACAAAGCTGATAAGGATTAAAATAGTTGATCTGGTTGTTCTGAGGGTTAAGGTCTTGGGGCACCTCTACGAATACATTTAAAAAAATAAAGTCAGACAAATCTACCAGGGTATCAATCGCAACCGTAGCACATTCGTTGGGCTGTAGGGGAAGCACAATCGGAAAGTTGATGAAATCAGAACTTCTTTGGCGACCAATCTCAAGGGTAACAAAAAAACTATCCTGCGGAGCAGCTCCCTGGTTGCACAACTCTATCTGGATCAATTCCTCCGAACCGAAGTAGCAATATTGATTCTCTGGAGGGTAAATCAGGCTACTTAGGCTGATATCGTCTATGGGTATGGTTTGAACTCGGACATCATCAATGATCCAGAAGTAATATTCTCCCATGAAGTGAAATCGGATCTGAAAGTTGTTGATTCCAGGCTGGAGGAAAGGCATCAAATTCAGGATTTGGAGATCCGTTGCCTCGGATTCTCCTCCAAAAGTTCTTTGTGAAAGCTCTTCATTTATGGGAATGGGAAACCAGTTGTTTCCTCCGTCTGTGGAAATTTCTACAAGGCCTTGTGATTGGAATCCACGATAGTATTGATTGAAAATCAATCCGACAGCCGAATCAGGTGCCAGTGTATTGAGGTCAACTTGGATATTGGGAGAAATGGCCAAGCCTTCGTGTGGAACACAGGAAGTGGCTCCATTTCCACAAGAATTCTTGGGTATACCTCCATTGTCCAGAAAATCAGAATTGAATACAATGGCTCCGCCACCCGAAGGAGAATTAATAGGAGGTCTTCCTTCCCAGTAAGCTCCTTGAGAAGCCCTGCCATCAGCTGTCCAGGTCCAGAGCGCAGCTCCGGGTGGGGGAGTTGGGCCTTGATCATTTATACTTTCAGTTATCCAACTTGAGCCGAAGGGGGAGTTGTCGAAGGAATTGGAATAGAATACTGTTTGGGATTGTACTGAGAATTGAACAAAACAGAGAAAGAATACAATGGCGAATGACCTAGGCCCAAATTGACCTATATTCTTAAGGTTTGATTTCCAGTTCATAGCTTGTGGGGTTTTATGGTGATATCAAGGAAATCAGGAATTGTTACCTGGAGATCAGCTAGAAGATAAACTTTTTTTATTCGCTTCTCTCAAGAAAGCATGCAATCTGAAATGATAAAATGCTTGTGGATGCTTCAAGACCAAATAAAAAGTATGCATTTGTATGCTGAGCTCAAAAAGAAAAGCCCAAAGTAAGTTTTTGCTTACTTCGGACTTCCACCTCATGTAGAATGACAAAAGGATTATTCAGTTTTGCTGAGAGAGCCATGGGATCAGGATCAATTCACCCTTCTTCTCTCTTCTTCTGAGGCAGTTTGTCTATTTCTTGCCGCCTTGACCTTTTTGTTGCCGAGTGGCATTGAGTAAGTCAGTAAGAAAGTTCGCTGACTGAAGTCAAGAAGTCCTTCTCCGACCAGGTTTACCTCAGGAAGGTTCACTTCAGGCCTGATTTCCAGGGAGTTGAAAATGTCATTTACATTGAAGGTAAGGGTTCCTTTGCTGCCTTTATCTCCCAATTGTTTCCTGATACCAATGTTGGCGAGACCAGTAGGCCTCACAACTGAGGTTCCAAACAAGACCTTGGATCTGTAAAAACCCGACAACTCAAGTCCGATTCCACCTGGTAACTTGAATTTCTGGGAAGAAAATCCGCTGAAAAAGGGTTGCTCCAGGCTGAGCAATTGTTCGTCTACAAACAGATTTACCTGCGTGTATGTCCCATTCAGGTTAAAGATCATGTCCCACCAATCAGTAATTTTGATAGGTAAGGTAGCTGTCAAATTAAGGGTATTGGTAGACTGCAGGTTTTCTGCTGCGATGATTTGCCTACCTGTCTCAGGATCAATCCTTGCCTGGAAGTTGGCGATGCTGCTATCCTCATAGGTATAACTCAAGGAAAACATCAGATTTTTGATGCGGTAATCCAGCTTGATGGCATCGGAGATAGATGGTTGCAGGGCAGCATTCCCAGAGAAGAAAGTTTGAGGGTCAATGAAAATCACAAATGGAGCCATGTCATTGAAGGTCGGCCTGGTAATCCTGCGACTATAAGAGAGGTTTACACTTTGGTAGTCCCCAATATTCCTGGATAGGAAAAGGCTAGGAAACAGGTTCCCGTATTTTCTATCTACAATATTTTGTTGCTCCTGCGAACTCAGGTTTGATTGGGTGTACTCATACCTGAGTCCTGCCTTGTAGGTAGTCTTCTCACCCAATTTTCCATCTATAGCTGCATATGCAGCACCAATTTCTTCTTCGAGGAAGAAAATCCCTGTCAAGTCTTGATCCACAGTCCATGTGCCAGTATTAAAAGATACCCGGACATCATTGGTAAAACGTGAAATGGTTGCTTTTACCCCTGTTTCCAGTTTGGTATTGTCCCCAAGAGGAGCTTTGAAGTCAAGTGATCCTACACCAATATTAATCGGAGTAAGTTTCTCACTTTTGACCTGTTCCTGACGGATCAGATCTCCTTCCTCATTGAAATATGAATTGTCATAATTTGTGGGATTGTTGTCTCGATAATACAGGTAGTCAACATTGAAAGTCAAGCTACTCTGCTCCGTGAAATTATGCTGAAGGTTGACATTCCCCATGTAGTGCCTCCATTGGTTCAATTCATCAAGTTCTAGGGTAATCAAGGTATCAGGTCTCTGGGAGTAGGTAAATGTGGAATTGTTGAAGGCATCCATGGTCCATTTGGTGTCATAGGTAGCTGCCAAAATTCCCAATACCGTTTTTTTGCTGATCTGGTAGTCCATGCCAACGCGAAGGTTGTGATTCAACTGCTGGGGGAGGCGATCGCTCACAGTTGCGGTCTGAATCCTTTCATCTCCTACCAATTGATCTCTTGAAAATGCAAATGTCTGTTCTTGGTTATTAAGTAAGAAAGAATAGGTGCCAAAAATGTTGAATTTGTTGCGGCGGTAGTTCAGACTTAGGCTAGCATTGGAACGCTCTCCACGCCCGTAGCCACCTGTTAAGGTAACTGAACCATTCAATCCGTAGTTGCTGTTATCCTTTAAGACAATGTTGATATATCCGGCATTTCCTTCTGCATCAAAATTCGCAGGAGGGGTTGTGATCAGTTCGATCTTTTCTATTTCGTCTGCACTCATTCCTGCCAGCAATTGGATTACACCTGAAATGGGCATGTAATTCCTCTTGCCATTGATCATAACTACCACGCCATTTTTACCGGCCAAGGCAAGGCTGTTGTTGCTTCTGTCAAGGATCACTCCGGGAGACCTTTCCAGCACTTCCAGTGCGGTATTGCCTGCGGCAGTTTCGCTCGCACTCACATTGACCACCATTCTGTCAATTTTCTGTTCGAAAAGCTGTTTTTGCGCAGTAATTTCTACTTCTCCAAGCTCTACTTCCTGTACTTCCAAGCTAATTGTTCCCAGTTTAACGGGAGTTCCGATGCTTTTTATAGAAATGGGTTTTGAGAAATACTCTTCAAAACCAATTCTATAAATCTTGACTAAATATTTGCCTACTTTTACATTTTTGAAGGAAAAACTTCCATCTACTTTTGAAATTTGGCCTTTAAAAAGGGAACTATCAGAATAATTCAGGAGCAATACATTGGCTGAGATAATGGCTTCCTCCTTCTCATCGACTAGTTTGCCACTGATCTGAGCATGGGTGTGGAGGGTAATTCCTAGGGAAAATAAAAGCAATAGGAGTCCCCTAAGGTGAATGATACGTTCAACTTTCATGACTTGGTTGTTAGAGGGTTTAATGACCCAGGACGTGAAAAGGTGAGTAGTAGTTGGTTAGCTAAACCCAATGCAATGACATAAGAATTTTTCAATGTCCGCATGGTGAAAATTGTGCAAACAGCATGATTTACTGATCTGTTACACTTTTTTACATATGTAATTCACTTCAGGTAAAAAAATCCTGATTATGAAAAAAGACCAACTCGTTTGTTGTAGTGAAATTATTGTTGTTCTTCCTTTTGTTCGGGCGTTTGGGGGATAAGAATGCTAACCTTACTTCCTTTGCCGGGTTCGCTTTCGATATCGAGTTCTCCACGAAGTCCTGTTACCCGATCTTCTATGTTGGAGAGTCCCATCCCATGGGTACTTTTATTTATCACCTTTGGAAAACCTCTCCCATTGTCTTCAACTGATAGGCTAAGACCTTCATGGCTATTTTTTAGCTTAACCCAGACTTTGTTTGCTTGGGCATGCTTGATTACATTTTGAAGAAGTTCCTGGAGGATGCGATAGACATGCGTTTCCTTTTCATTTGAAAAATTAATTGACTCATCGATCTCAGCCTCGTAACTCACTTCGATTTTGCCGCTGCTATTTATCGTTTTACAGAGAGATTTGATGGAGGGTTCAAGGCCAAGGTGCTTTAGGGGCAGCGCCATCATGTCATGGGACAGTTGACGGGTTTCCTGGTATGCCATGCTCAACAATTCCTGGGTATGCTTGAATTTTTCCCTAGCATTATCGTCCAAACTACGTTTGAGACCTTCCATGCTGAGTTTCACCGCTGCAAGTGTACCACCCAGGGTATCGTGCAATTCTTTAGCAACCCGTTTTCTTTCCTTTTCCTGCCCTTCCAGTTTGGAATTCAGGGACTCGATGGTCTGCTCCTTCATCAAGTCGATCACCAACTGCTGATTGATTCTGGCCTGTTGTGCCATCAGTTTCTTCCTATTTATATAGGATACATAGTAATAGACGACTACTGAGATCAAGAGTAAAACTAAGACCGCAGCAGCCGAAATGGTTCCTTGTAGTCTTTGTCTTGCTTGAATTCTGATTTTCTGATTTTCCAGCTCTTTCTTATCAGTCTGAAAACCAGCTTCAGCAAATTTTAGCGCCTCTTCTGCTGCAGTGAGTCGTTCGTTATACTTCACAAACTCATCCTGCTTGAGGTACCAGATAGAAGAATCCAACATCCCAAGGTTCTCATAGATTCGTGCCATGAGGAAATACCCCAGGGTGGAGTCCTTTTGTGAATTCAATTCTCCTGCAACTTTAAGGGATTCCAGGGTATGGCTTTTGGCTTCGCGATATTTTCCTAGTTCAAATTTTTGTTGTGCAAGGGTTTGCAGGGCTGCAGAAAGCCCTCGGGAGCTGTTGGCCGCTCTGGCATAACTGATGTGCCTTTCTAGGTAAAAGCGGGAACTGTCAAGCAGTTGGAAATATTCTTCGTTTTGCTCGCCTTCATTATTTTGAAGGATAATGTTTTTCCAAGTCTCAAACCCATCTCCAATATACAAATTGATGCTTTGGGCCATAAATTCCTGGCCATTTGCTGTATAAATCGCTGAGCCCTTCCGATAATTTTCGATAGAACTTTTCAGGGTTTCAATGTCGGATTGCTCCGTTCCATAACTCAACTGAAGCCAGGCAAACTCTTGAAGAAAACTTGCCTGGTTGATGGGATCATTTCTTTGCTCCAACAACCTTTTGCAACTGTCAGCATAAGAAAAGGCTTTCTCGTATTCCTCTCTCCCTGCATAGAGGGTCATCAAATTCAGGTTTGCAGAATATAGGAGGCTAACCTTTTCATCCTGCTTGGAGTTGCTCATTTTTTGCAAGATAAGAATGGCCTGGGTTATGTCTTCCATGGCCTCATCCTGTTGCTGTCCATTAAGGTATGCGTAACCTCTCCTACTGAGGTATTTTGCCTGATTGAGCGTATCCTTAAGGTTCTCCGCCAGGATTATGGTTCGATCGAAATACTCAAGAGCTTCTTCGATGCGACCCTCATTGGAGAAAAGGCTTCCAATCAGTCCCATAAACTCTAACTGGTAATTGGGAAGTTTTTTTTCCAGGGAGGTTTGAAGGCCTTGATGAGCCAGCTCTACGGCAATGTTTGGACTGATTGATTTGATTAGGCTGATTTTTGCCTCGAGGCTATCAATTCTTGGGTTTTCAAGAACAGGGGAAGAATTTTCCCTACATCCTTCCCAACCAAAGGTTAGGAAAAGAATAATTGGTATTAGAAGGATGTAGGGTTTTTGCATATGCATAGATTAAAAAACCTATACAATTTTAAGCATTTTATTATAAAGGTCTTGGGTTGTGGGGAATGTTCAGGATAACTCTCTTGCTAGGTGGCTTGCCACTGGTAGCAGTTTCGATGTCATCAATTGGCGTAGGCCTTTCCCACTTTTCCTGGAAGAGCACATTGTCAGGGTTGCTCCTTGATTTGAAAGTAACCATTGCTGAGTTCATGGTATTGTGGGTAACGATCTCAACAATTCTTTCTTCGCTTGTGGATTGGTTGGCACCGTCCTCAGTCCAAAACAGAATTTGGAAGTCGCCATTTTCAGGGCTTTCACCATAAGTGAAGGTCTCAATTCCAGCTTCTGTGTCGGTCAAGAGGTTTTGATTATCATTCAAATCCACATTTACCTTTAGGACAAAAGTTTCTGTTAGTGATCTGGCGTCGCCATCCTGGCTAGCAGATACCGCGTTGAATGAGTGTGAACGAAGTGAAATAGACATAGGTTTACAATTAGGGGGTTAATCGAAAAATTAAACTAGGAAGATTTTCTTTGAATTCTAAATTTCCTGCAATTGGCAATAGTTATTTCGTTTTCGCTTAATCAAAACACTCATTTTATTTCAACTTATGCTAGCGCATAAATATCCATATTGGTAGGTATTTTTACGGATATTGGACAATTTCTTGTGACTTTCTCAAATTAAAATCACCATGAAAATAAAAATTGTTATTGGCTTATTCGCCTCAGGTTTGGTATTTCATGCTGGAATAAATCAATTTCATTCTCTTTTGTACAGGTTTCTTGAGGATACCCTGATCTATTCTCCCTGGCGGCTTGGTGCTATATATGGAGTTTCACTTTTGCTGCCTGTCGTATTTATTCTAATCATTTACTATTTCGTACTTAACGCGCTTTCTAAATGGACTTTTGATGAAGTTAGACAGGTTATAAGGGTTTTCCTGTTTTCATTAGGGATATGGCTTGGGATGAGTGTTCTGTTATGGGTTCAAGCCTTTGTGCGCTCATATAGGAATGATGCCGATTATTATGACATACTAAATGATTACTATGATCGGTTTGAACAGGAAATTGGATTGTATGAAGGTATTATTAACTGGATTTCTGAAGCCTTACTTTTGGGAGGGGTTTTTTTGATTACGCTGAATATCATTAACCGAATAAATCCGGAAGAGCAAATCGATAAAATAGGGCAATAAAAAAGGAGGAGCATATTGCCCCTCCCAACTTTATTTAAACGATCACATTTCCATTAGAAGATATACCTCAGACCCACCTGCAACTGCCATCTTGAAAGAAGGCTAAAGTCATTGACAAAGGTGCTGGTCAAAGATTCATCGAAGCTGTAGGTTGGGTTGTTATCATCGTCAATTGTTACGCCGATAGGCTGGGTATTGACAGGAAACTGACGAACTCCCCAATTAGAATTTAGCAAGTTTCCTACATTCAGGAAGTCAAGGCTCAACTGAATGGTATGGGTTTCTTCTCCTACCAGGAAGTTCACATCTTGAAGAATCCTCAAGTCGATGCTGCTGAACCAAGGGCTGAGGATTGCATACTTTTCCGCGTACATTCCTCTACGTCCATTCAGGTACTCATCTTGTTGGATGAATGCATTCAGGGCATTGCGCTGAGATTCCTGAGCTGCCGCATCACCTGTGAAACTCATCTCATTGATCTCGGAAGATGTTGGGATATAGATCAGGTCGTTCAATCCCGAACCATCGCGGTTGATGTCTCCAGAATAAGTGTAACTAAATCTTCCACCCTGGGCGGCTTCGAAGAACACACCAATGGTGGTTGCCATGCTGTTGTAAGTGAATTTCTTGAATCCAGAACCTACAAATCTGTGGCGGTTTCCATATAGAGAAGGAGCAGAAATGGCCTGGTTTACGTTTCCAAAGGCTGGGTTTCTGTCATAGGCATCACCTGAAATCTCAGCTTCGATGGAGCTTGCATCCACTGCGTCAAGGAAGTTGTAGCCAAGGCTTGTGGTGAAGTCGTTGCCCCAGTCGCGCTGCAACTGTAAACTCAGGTTGAAACTACGTCCGATATTGGTGTTTGTAAATACATAGGCATTGTTAGCAAAGTCATTGGTACGGTCATTTGCTGTATAGATTACCCTATTGTCCACACCATTGAGCTGGCCGGAAGGTGGCTTCAATCCATAGTTCCTAACAATCATTGCATTGATGTCCTTGGTGTAAATCACATCCATGGTAGCTATCCATCCTTTTCCGAAGCTCTGGTCAATACCAAAGTTAGATCTCCAAACCTGAGGAAAACGGAAATCAGGACGGGTTACGTTGTAGAAAAAGAAGTTCGGGTTAGCTACATGGTTTCCAATCCATACAAATGGGAACCTACCAGTGAATAGACCAGTACCCCCCCTAAGCTGGGTTGTTCCTTTACCACCCAGGTCGTAGTTGAATCCAAACCTAGGAGAAATCAAAGGTACTTGCTCTGGAAGTTGAGTGTGCTCAAAAGTAATTGCGTTTCCATCTTCATCTGAGTACTCAAGTCCAGGGATATAACAGCAATTTCTGTCAATGTTTTCCTGGATCAATGAGTCTGTGTTAAAATATAGAGGCACATCCAAACGTACACCGAAGGTAAGTTTCAGGTCTTTGGTGGGAGTCCATTCATCCTGAATATAGAAAGCAGCCTGTCCAACGTTGGTCTCGGCAAGGGCCCAGGTTCCATTTTCGTTATTCGTGTCAAAGGTGTTTTGAGCTGCTGCGGCGTCGTCATCAAATGCTCCGGAAGACACACTATCAAGGAAGGCCTGAACAGAAGCAAAGCCAGGGCCGAAGGTTCCACCGGGGTTTCCGGCTATGTCATACACACCCAGATTAAAGGAGTTGTTGAAATCAAATCTTTCGAAAGATCCCCCTACTGTCAAGGTATGGTCATTCAAGTAAATGTTCAGGTTGTCAGTAAACTGGAATACATCCTGGTCAAGCACATTGTTGATGGAGAAGGGTTCATGTCCTGCTACGATGTAGCGGATACCATCTCTGTTGATGTTGACTACAGGGAATGGATCTGAAAGGGCATTTCTGAAGTCCCTGAATCCTGTATAACCCAGCTGGGCTTTGTTAGCAAATCTGTTTCCGAATACTGATCGAAGTTCGAGTATACCTGACTGAAGGTTGTTGTTGATCTCGTATCCTGAATTGAAGAACTGCAGGGTGGTAGCGTCGGGACCTCTTCTACCCAATGCGGATGGGTGAGCAGGCTTCTGCTTGGAAGCTCTTAGGAAGTTATAGGTAGCTACAAGGGTATGTTTTTCGTTGATGGCGAAATCTAGCTTGAAAATTCCCTTTTCGTTATCAGTTCTATGAAGGTAGTTTTCGTAAGCACCAGTTTGATATCCCAGCGTTGCCAGTGCATTTGAAACTGCCATAAGGTCAGACTCTTCTACCCTTGATACGTTTTCTCCATTTCTGCTGCTGTTGTTAGCGATGAAGTTAGACCCCTGGTCGCTTCTTCTTTCCAATTCGAAGTTGACAAAGAAGAACAAACGGTTTTTGATGATCGGACCTCCTAGAGAGAAACCTGTTTGAAGTTGAGATAGGTCTGGAGCTTCGATATCTGTTCCTGCAACCCTTGCTCCGGTCATGTTCTGGTTTCTAGCAAAGCTAAATACTGTCCCATCAAAGTTGTTGGTTCCGGATTTGGTAACAGCATTTACAGATGCACCTGTAAATCCAGATTGAGTCACATCATAGGGAGCAATAGAGACTTGAATCTGGTCGATTGCATCCAGCGAGATGGGCTGGGCATCGGTTTGACCCCCTGGGGTCGCTGCATCCAGGCCAAATGGGTTGTTGAAAATTGATCCATCAAGGGAAAAGTTGTTGAACTGGTCGTTCCTTCCTGCAAATGAATTGCCACTGGCGGCCGGGTTCAGACGGGTATAGTCTGAGGCCGAACGTGAAATTGTAGGAAGGCGTCTCAGTTGGTCATTGTCGATGTTGGTTGCTGCCCCTGTCCTATCGCCATTCATGATGGGATTGGGTTCTGCAACGATCTCTACTGCATCGACACTCACATCTTCTTTGTTGAGGGTAAAGTCCAATTCCAGTTTTTGTCCCAGACTTAAGAAAATGCCTTTGGACTTTGTGGTTTGGTACCCGATGAAACTTACCTCGATCAAGTAAGGTCCTCCTACACGGAGGTTTGCAAGGGTATAATTTCCATTATCCTGTGTGTTGATGCCATACTTAATTCCGGAAGGAGTATGGGTAGCTACAACGGTTGCTCCTGTCAAGGCTTGACCATTCTTGCCAGTAACTACACCGCGAATTGTACCGGTAGTTACACCCTGACCATAGGTAGACAGTGCCCCCATTAGAAAAATAAGGGCGCAGGTTAAACGTAGAAACTGCTTCATTGAAATTATTTTGGAAGAAAAAAGTAGTGTTAATGTGACACCATGTAATTTGTGGCAAAGTTACACAAATTAACATTAAGTTCATGTTAGATTTATGCACAATTAATCCTAGGCAGAAATCCTGTATTTTGCGATTTCATTGTCTAGCTTGAAATAGTTGTGAATAACTCATTCTTAATGAGCAATTCTTTCTGCCTGGTTTAGAAACTATGCATTCCATTTGCTAACTTCCAACCAGTTAAAAATCAGAATGAATATTTTATGAGGCATCTAATAGGAATCTTAGAAGAAGCCATTGCTCAGTTGGGGATACAACCTGAAGAGACCCGTGGAGAAAGACCGGGTACCTGGTTGTTGCAAAAAGGTGAGGCCAAGATTTTGATAGAACTATTGACTACAGATGGCAAGTCGGCTACCCTCCTTCAAATTTCTGCTCCTTTGGTTCCGTGGCCTTCCAGCAATCAGCAAAAGGTTGCCGTAGAGTTGTTGAGGAAGAATCATCAATTGATAGATGCTGGATATTCATTATTCGAGAATACCATTTACTTAAGAATTAGCCGTGAGACGGCTGGTTTGGATGTGATTGAAGCTATTCAGATGATTGCCAAGATGGGGCATTATGCAGAAGAACTTGACGAATGGCTCAAAGATCTCGCCAATGAGCGTGTGCCCATCGGTTTCAAAAACTTTGTTCCGGCTAAGGATAAGTAATCAGGATTTAGCCAAGCTCCAGCTTCCTTTTTTTATTTCTGTGAAATTCTCCTACCGTCATTCTGTGGAAGAAGGGGTATAGGGTAGCGTCTCTCCAGGCTGCATCGCTTTTGAAGTAGCTTTTGTGGATCAATTTTGTTGAATTTTCACCTTCCTCAAGGAATTGGAGGCTTTGTACACCTTTATAAAGTCCACCCTCAATATATGCGATCTCCATATACTTTCTATCTGCGTCCAAATCTAGCAGCTTCATTCCAATAACCAATCTGGGACCAAAAATATTCAGCCAACAGTAAAATTGACTTCCAATTTGTAATTTTACATGTTCTTCATTACTCGGGTACATTAGCTTATCTTCCTTAGGGAGATAGGCAAAAATGAAATTGACCATAGGACCAGACCAGGTCTTTGAAGGATGTTCCTCAGTATATAAGGTCCAAACTTTATCCAAACTGCTCTCGATTAATATTTCCTCACTTTGTTGACCATATTTAGTTAGATCATCGCCCAAATGAAGTGTTCGAAGTTTAGATAATTCAGGATTTTGTTTAAATCTCTTTTCCAGAAAGGTGATTACTTTAGGTGGGAATTTATTTAGGCGTTGATAATCAATATTTTCGGTTTGCATATCGGTCAATAGCTTTCGTATTTATTTTTGATTTTCACAAAATACCATCTTTGTTGGATAGCCACTCAATTTATGTCTGAGAAAAAATTGTTAAACAAGTATAGTTTTTGTTTCACCTAAAAAAAATTCACCAATCGCATTATGTCAATCCTGACACTTTATTATTTAAAATATTTACTAAATTAATAGGGCTGCAAGTATTTTAAATTTTGAAATATACAGACAAATGTGTTAATCTTTGTTTGTAGGTGATTGATATTCAGTTTCTCCCCTGTTAAGGATTTGTTAAAATAAACATAATATACCATTTAGAGAATTACTACGAATCCTTCCTACTTTTAACATATACACAAGCATCAATTTAATATCACTTTTTCATGAACAAAGTAATCATTCTACTCTTGAGTGTTATGTTTGCTGTGACTGCTGCTACGGCACAGACTGACGTAACCAAACTTTTTCCTGAATCAATCGATCCAGGAAACTATCTAGCTGACACTGTGCTATTGCCACAGTCTCCTCTATCTATGCAGATCCTTTTCATCGGTGGACACGACTCAGTTGAAACCAGAAGAGGAAAAGCCCTTGCCAAGCAGTGGCATGACTTCATCGGTTTCACTCCTGCACAAGCTGGTGAAACTGGTATGGGATGGGTTTCTGTAAACCACGAGAGGATCGTAGCTGACGACAAAATCGGTGATGGTGGTGGTATGACCACTTTCAAGGTTGAGCGCGACCCTGCTACTGGTCTTCTAAACATCATGAACCAGACTCTGGCTGACGGACGTTCTGGTAAATTCTTCAACGTTAACTTTGACAACGTTGGTGAAACTGGTATGAACTGTGCTGGTATTACTTCTCTTTATGACGGTCGTATCTGGACTGCTGAGGAGTGGTTCCGTACTTCTGTAAGCTCTATCTACGCAGGTGGCAACGGTGTACGTGACACTGCTGATTGGGTTATCTCTGGATCTGGATTCCCTGGATTCGATGGTGACACTATCAAGAAAGTAGACAACTTCAACTACATGGTTGAGATCGATCCTCGTACTTCTGAAGCTATCCGCAAGCAGTACAACTGGGGCCGTGGTGGCTGGGAAGGTGGTGTTGTTATGGGAGACAACAAAACTGTTTACCTAGGTGAAGATGCTCGTCCTGGACTATTCACTCGTTTCATCGCTGACACTCCTGGTGATTTCACTAAAGGTACTTACTCTTACTACGCTTACGATGAAGTATTGGAGCAAGGATACTGGCAAGACTACGAAATCAACAACATCGAAGACGCTGCTAACCTATCTACCAGAAACAGCTACACTGACGGTGCTGTAACTCTACAGGGAAAGCCTTTCACTGGTGATACTGCTGCTGCAATGTTCATCCGTAACGAGTGGGTTGCTGCTCACAACGGACGTGTTTACTGGACTGAAACTGGTAACGACGGATTCTGGAACGAATTCACTGACTACCGCCTACACAAGTCTTCTCCTGTATCTATCGCTGACTACAACGGTAACAACTACAACGGTAAAATCGGTAACTGGTTGATCGAAGCTGCTCGCATGCGTTTCCCAGCATTGAACGCTGTATCTAACGACTCTGTACGTGAGTGGTTGACTGCTGACCAGAACTTCCGCGATTCTCACGGACGTATCCTTTGCTACGATCCTACTACTTCTCAGGTAAGCCTATTCCTAGAAGGTGGTCCTTACCCAGGTGATGCTAACGGTACTTCTGCTGCCCTAGGTGCTGGATACCCTGACAAGCATTTCTCTAACCCTGACGGTCTTAACTTCTTGACTACTCCTCAAGGAAAGACTTACATGATCATCTGTGAAGACTTGAACGGACGTAGCTACAACCGTGTACCTGCTGGTGCTCAGTCTAACTCTACTTGTGAGCTTTGGGCTCTTGACATGGACGTTCCATTCCCAGGTGTTGAAGACTTGATCCGTATCGGTCAGGTACCTCTAGGCGCTGAGGTTACTGGTGCTCAGCAGACTCCTGATGGAAAGACTCTTCTTGTAAACTCTCAGCACCCACGTACGACTAACCCATTCCCATTCAACAACTCTCTAACTTACGCTATCCACGGATGGGACAAGCTAGCTGAAGTTGCTGAGCGTCGTGTTGCTAAGCTACAGTTGATCGACAGAAACGATGTTACTGCTCGTCCTTACGTAAACTACGGAGACACCATCTGTCTAGCAGACTTCAACCAGGGACCAAGAACTTCTCGCGACTGGGTATTGAAAGTTGTTATGGAGCCTCAGATCATCCAGGGTTCTCTTGACATTCAGGTTAGCGGTCCTGTTTCTGGATCTAGAACTGAAAACTACTTCAACTACCTAATGGAAATGCCTCTTGACGCTTCTGGAAACGTTGTAACTGGTACTTACACTGTAACTATCACTCCTTACAGCGGACGTAACCTATCTGGAACTCAGGGTGTAGCTCGTACTTTCGTATTCACTCTTAGCAACTGTGGTTCTTCTAACGTAATGCGTCAGGGAGTTAACCCAGCTATCGAAACTTCTGTAGAAGAAGTATTCCAGGTATATCCTAACCCAACTGCTGACGCTCTTAACTTCAACGTTAAGTCATCTGTAGCTATCTACAACGAAATGGGTCAGCGTGTTGCTGTTTACCGCGACGTAAACAACATCAACGTAAACGACTTCCGCTCTAAGCTTGCTGGTAAAAACGTATTCTTCGTTAAGCCAGAAGGAAGAGAAGCTGTTAAAGTTGTTTTGACTAAGTAATATTTCTGAACTGATAAAGAAACCGGCTGTGGCTTGCCTCGCCGGTTTCTTTTTTACCCAATTTTTTCTCCTACTACATGTTGTTTAACCTAAACAAGCGAATAGCATGAAACCTACAGTTACTCATTGGTTGATCATCAGCCTACTACTTGCCTTTGGGCTCACCTTCACCGCATTCACCCACAAACCAAGCAAGACCTATGAGTCAATAACCGATAATATTCGCCTATCCTATAATCAGGGCCTTGAGTCATTCTACCAGGAAGTGAAAGACTTACAAGCCGAGGCCGATAAACTGGCAGAGGGAAAAGGAGATGTAGAAAATATCCAAAAGCAATTCCTCCAAAGTAGGGATGCATTTAAAAAAATAGAATACCTCGCAACTTATTATGATGATGAGTTTGTGACCTTGTTTATCAATGGCGCACCCCTTCCAAAAGTAACCCAGGACGATAATAGGTCCATCTCTCAGCCGGTAGGTTTACAGATTTTAGAAGAAAACATTTTTTCAGATGAGCCTGATGCCAAAGAGATTCAGATCTTAAGTAAGGAATTATCCGCCTCTGTCAGGGATTTTCTGTTTTCTCAAAAAGTGCCAGCCTTGTATGACCGTTTTGTATTCGAGGCCGCACGCTTTGAACTTATTAGGATTTTTTCTCTTGGATTGACAGGTTTTGATACGCCTGTAACTTTAAGGGGAATCGAAGAATCTCACATCGCCATGCAGGCACTTAAGGACGCTATTTCATTATACGATGAGCTTATTTCTTCTCGCAATGAAAATTTAGCTAAAAGGATTCGTAAGAACTTCGATGGAGCCTTGAATTACCTGGAAGAAAATCAGGATTTCGATAGCTTTGACCGCCTGCATTTCCTGACTACTTACCTCAATCCCCTCTATAGGGATCTGCTTAAAGCGCATAAAGCCCTCGGGATTGAGACGATAGATGAGACTGCACATGCCAGGGAAAAATTCTCCATCAACTATGATGCGGAGAACATTTTCTCAAAAGACTTGATCAATAAATTCTATTATACCGAGCAACTAGAAGAGCAATACGACGATGAAGTAGTCGAGCTGGGTAAGCTGCTCTTCTTTGATCCGATCTTGTCTGATAAACTGGAACGATCTTGTGCTTCTTGCCACCAACCTGACAGGGCATTTACAGACGGCCAAAAGAAAAGCCTCGCCCGTGGATTTGATGGCACCGTAGACCGCAATTCGCCTACCCTCCTCAACGCAGTTTACTCTTCAAGGTACTTTTATGACCTGCGCGCAGAGAGGCTGGAAAAGCAAATCCACCACGTACTCTTCAATGACAAGGAATTCAACATGAATTTCTTCCAGGTATTCAACCGATTGAGCAAGAGTCCCGAGTATGCGGAGAGGTTCAGAAATGTATTCCCACAGTTTGGAACCAATCCCATCAATCGCTACTCTGTTGCCACAGCTTTGTCTTCCTACATCATTTCCTTGGGTAGCTGGGAGTCAGAGTTCGACCAGTACGTGAGAGAAGAAAAGGATGAAATTGCTGATGAAGTAAAAAGAGGCTTTAACCTATTTATGGGCAAGGCTGGATGTGGAACCTGCCACTTTGCTCCTACTTTCAATGGCCTTGTGCCCCCGCTTTATCAGGAAAATGAATCCGAGATCCTGGGCGTACCTGACTCAAAGGACCCTGCAAAAATGCAGTTGGACAGCGACCCTGGCAGGTATAAAGGCCTTTTGCAGGAGCAGTTTGAAATTTACATGCATTCCTTTAAAACCGTAACAATCAGAAATATCGAAAAAACGGCTCCCTACATGCACAACGGTGTCTACGATAAGCTGGAAGAAGTGATGGACTTCTACAACAAAGGCGGAGGAGAAGGAATGGGACTTGAAGTTCCTTATCAGACTTTGCCACCAGATCCTTTGGGCTTGAATGATCAGGAAATTTCTGACCTGATAGCCTTCATGAAATCCTTGACCAATACGGACTTGCATAGACATACCAAGCCTGAAAAACTTCCAAGCTTTCCTGAAGGCTCTGAGTTTAACAAGCGTGTTGTTGGAGGTATTTATTGATCGTAGTTTAAAGAGTTTTTTTCTTTATACAACTGGCCTGGCAATCATTGTCAGGCCTTTTTATTCTCCCCGAAATCGTAATTTCAAATAGCCAATTCGGCACACCTTCAAACTTGGTGTGAGTTATTCCAGGAATAGAAGTTTTAAGGTATTTCGAGGGAAATACTGCTCTTTGTTGCCACACCAATCCAAACATTTCTTATATTTCATTTCTTAGAAATTAGGCATACATACTATTTTATATGCCGGACTCCGCTACTACTAATCTTTCTTTCTAATGCTAAACCTATCTGTTTTTCTAGAAAATAGTGCAAGGGACCTACCTAATAAGGCCGCCTTCACTTTTATGGATACTAGCCTGACCTATGCCCAAGTCAATGCTGCTGCAAATCAGGTTGCCAATGGCCTACGTGCAAAAGGCATCAAAGCCGGAGATAAAGTTGCCCTGAGTTGTTTTAACATCCCTTATTTTCCCATAGCGTATTTTGGTATTCTGAAAGCTGGGGCTGCTGTGGTTCCATTAAGCGTACTCTTAAAGAAAGACGAGATTGCCTATCACCTAAAAGATAGTGATGCCAAGGCCTATCTTTGCTTCATTGGGACGGATGAGCTTCCTATGGGACAAATGGGATACGCAGGTTTTCAGCAGGCAGATGCTTGCGAGCAGTTTTACATGATTATGCCCAAGGCAGACATGCCATCACCCATAGCGGGAACTTCTACGCTAGGGCAATTGATGGCTGGTCAATCACCCGCTGGTACATACGAAGCCACCTCCGCAGATGATACCGCGGTGATCATTTATACCTCTGGTACTACCGGTCAGCCAAAGGGTGCTGAGTTGTCTCACTCCAACCTGTTTACCAATGCCATTATGTGCGCCGATATGTTGGACATCAACCAGGATGATAAGCAGTTGATCGTGCTTCCCCTCTTCCACATTTTTGCCATGACAGTTTTGATGAATTGTGGGATATATAAAGGGACTTCAAATGTATTGCTTCCACGATTTGATGGTGAGGCAGTATTTGGGCTTATGCAGAAGCATGAAATTACTGTTTTTGCAGGAGTGCCGACGATGTATTGGGGCTTGTTGAATGTGCAAAGTGATGCTTTTGACTATGATAAAATCTCCGATAAACTTAGGCTCTGCGTTTCTGGTGGGGCTTCCCTTCCTGTGAAGGTGCTGGAGGACTTTGAAAGTAGGTTCAATGTCCCCATAGTAGAAGGCTATGGCATGTCAGAGGGCTCCCCGGTAGTAACTTTCAACCAATTGAAGGTTGGCAGAAAACCTGGTTCTATTGGCACCCCTGTTTTTGGCGTTGAAGTCAAGGTTGTAGATGAAAATGACCATGAGATGCCAGTAGGTGAGAAAGGTGAGTTGATCTATCGGGGGCCGAATGTGATGAAGGGCTATTATAAAAGACCCGAGGCCAATGAAAGGACCCTTAAGAATGGATGGATGCATTCCGGAGATGTAGCTATCAAAGATGAAGATGGTTTCTTCTACATTGTAGACCGGACCAAGGACATGATTATACGTGGGGGGCTGAATGTCTATCCAAGGGAGGTGGAAGAAGTAATGATGAAGCATGAGGCTGTTTCGCTGGTAGCTGTAATTGGTGTCCCAGACGAAAAGATGGGCGAAGAAATCAAGGCCTTTGTCGTAAAAAAGGAAGGGGCTGAGGTTTCAATCGAAGAACTGATTGAATATACCAAGGCAAACATCGCCTCCTACAAGTACCCCAGAATTGTAGATTTCCTGGATGCATTGCCCATGAATGCTACTGGGAAGATTTTGAAGAAAGAACTCCGCAAACGCCAATAACCAGGATTAACTTTTAATTTTTTCCAGATGATCACAAAAGTTGCCAGCCAACAGGCTGAAAGAATACAGCAAGTTTTCGAGGCCCAAAAGGCCAACCAATATGAAGTTGCCAGAAGTACAGCTCGACAGCGAATCGCCAAACTGGATAAGTTGTATAAGACTGTCTTTAAGTACCAAAAGGAGATTCAGACTGCTTTGTACAATGATTTCAAAAAGCCTGCCTCAGAAGTAGACCTGATTGAAATCTATGTAGTGGCCAGTGAGATTCGCCATGCCAAGCACCATCTTCGCAAATGGATGAAGCCAAGGCGGGTAAAGACTCCTTTGGCATTTCTGGGATCTTCTTCAAAGGTGATCCATGAACCCAAGGGCGTTTGTTTGATCATTTCCCCTTGGAATTATCCCCTGAACCTGACATTTGGACCTTTGGTTTCAGCCATTGCAGCAGGGAATACGGTCATGATCAAGCCCTCTGAGTACACTCCGCATATTTCCGCCTTGATGAAAAAAATGGTCGAGGAGGTATTTGAGGAGAATGAAGTGGCAGTATTTGAAGGGGCTGTGGATACTTCTACAGAATTATTAAGCCTTCCATTCAACCATATCTTTTTTACCGGTTCGCCAGCCGTGGGGAAGATTGTAATGGCTGCTGCAGCTAAGAACCTGAGTTCAGTTACCCTGGAATTGGGAGGGAAATGTCCTACCATCATAGATGAAACTGCAAACCTAAAGGCTGCAGTAGGGACCATTGCCTGGGGGAAATTCGCCAATACAGGTCAGACTTGTATCGCTCCTGATTATGTGTACGTTCACGAAAGCAAACTGGATCAGTTCACCAAACTTTTCAAGGCTAAGATAAAGGAGTACTACGGTGAAAATCCAGAAGATTCGGAGTCTTATCCGCGTGTGGTAAATGAAAAGCAATACAATCGAGTCAAAGAAATGCTCCAGGAATCTGTTCAGATGGGGGCTGAGGTCATTCTTGGTGGCAAGTCGAATGCAGAGGATAACATGATTGAACCGACGGTAGTGGTGAATGTACCCAAAGAATCTCCATTGATGAAGGAAGAAATCTTTGGCCCTTTGCTGCCCATTCTGACCTACAAAAATCTTGATGAAGTGATTGATTACGTTCGAGCCGGAGAGAAGCCCCTGGCTTTGTACATGTATACCAATAATGCCCGCAATGCCAAGAAAGTTATGGCTGAAACCAGGGCGGGTACTGCTGCAATCAACAATGCAGCCGTTCACTTTTTTAACAATAACCTTCCATTTGGAGGATCAAACAACTCAGGTATAGGCAAAGGGCACGGACATGCAGGTTTTCTGGCATTTTCAAATGAAAAGGCCTTGTATCAGCAGCACATTCCTGGTGCATTGACTTTATTAATGCCGCCTTATAATGAGCTTAAGTCCAAGCTGATCCAGTTGACTATCCGTTATTTCTAATTTTGGATTGAGATAAATCATTATATCAGGAAAACATACACTATTGTATGTTTTCTTTTTTTTGTATATCATTGTATCGTATGGCAAAGTTAAGTAAAGGAGATTGGTTGGAGGAAGGCTTCAAAATTCTTTCTGAATACAATCAAGCGAAAATAAGGATACTGTATTTGTGCGAGCGCTTAAAGGTTACTCGTGGATCTTTTTATCACCACTTTGAAAGCATTGAGTCATACATAGAAGAATTGATGGAAGCTTGGGAAGAACAAAATACCCTTGCATTGATAAGAATTTCGAAGCGTGAGGTAACGGGTAGGGCGAGGATGATGGCCTTGAATCAAGAGGTTGAGAAGGCCGATCAGCGGATTGAAGCTGCTATACGTTCCTGGAGTTTTTACAATGACATTGTCAGGAAGCATTTGGCGAAGGTGGATCAGATTCGGTTGACTTATCTGGAGACTATATTTCTGGAAATGGGCTATAAAAAACAGATAGCGGTCGGAAAGGCCAAGCTCGAATATGCATTGTTGGTGGGAGTTCAGCAGTTGTTTCCTGAAATTTCAGAGGAGCAAATTCAGGAACTTTGGGGGATTTATGTTGGAGATTAAAATTTTATTTAAAAAAATACAAAACAGTATTGTATGAAAATTATTAAAAAGAAAATTCCAGATCCCAGCTTGATCAATTCTAGTTTGGATAGGATTAACTACGAGGACAGTTTCGCTATTGAGTTGGAATCTGAGCTTTACATCCCACTGGAAAAATTGCTCGTAGAATTTTTTCACAGCATTCCTTCATGGTTCCATGCTTTGTTTTGGCTAAGAAACAGGATTGTTTCGGTTTTCGGCTTAAAGACCGGATCTGATAAGCGCTCAGAGACTGAGAATTTCATGGAAAACTATAAGGGACAGCCAGGCGAATCTTTTTCTTTATTCAAAACATTCGGTAGGACAGAATCTGAACTAATGGTAGGGGAGGATGACAAACACCTTGATTTTCGAATGAGTCTTTTCAGGACAGGTTCCAATGGGAGTACCCAAATAGAAGTAGCTACTGTTGTCCGCTTCAATAACTGGCTTGGGAAAGCCTATTTTGTCCCGGTAAAATTTTTCCATCGACTCATAGTCCCCATCATGCTGAAAAATATGGCGAACTCTCTTTCTCTTAATCAAAAATCATACAGCGCATCATGAAAAACTGGATAGGAAAAACCATTATAGGAATAGGCTTGATTCATACAGCCTTTGGAATGGTGGTCTTTTGGTCAATTTTTGCAGAAATTCTGAACGAGGGACTATTTAATACTGTGAACCAGCAACCGATACGGGAAGCATTTTATTGGTTTGAGTTTTTTGGGTTGGTCCTGATGATTCTGGGAGCATTGATCAATTGGATGGAATTTAAGCAAGAAGCCATCCCAGGCTTTTTGAAATGGTCTTTGCTAGGCATGTCTGCTGTGATGGTATTCATCCAACCCGTGACTGGGGCTTGGCTGATGGCTATTCCACTGTTTGGGATGTTCTGGACTCAGGGGAGCATTTGAACGAAAACGGGCGATTTATAATCGGGGACTTAATTATTTGGGTAAAATATCTGACGCTGTATTGTGGATAAGGTTTTCAGTAAAACGGATAAGTTGCCAAATAATGCTTGGAATAACTTTGTTACATATTGTTAACAAACATCACTCGATATGATAACTCGTTTTTTATCAAATATGATTGTTAAGGGAGGTATTGCCCCCGTTTTCGACAATCCCGGCAACTACGATCTTGATTATGAAGATGTCCAGTTTGCTGCTGCTGACGGTGTAACCCTAAGAGGTTGGTTGGTCAAAGGTGGTACAGACAAAATAATTATACAATCTCATTTCGGTGTGCAATCATCTCGTTCTGGCTATACCCCAAAAGGGAAAGGGATGGTCAAAATGTGGCAGGAAGATATATCCTTTCTTAAGCATGTAAAATACTTGCTGGATAAGGGTTACTCTGTATTAATGTATGATTTTAGGAGCCATGGAAATAGCGATACCAATACAAGCGGTTGGTGTTCTTGGGGGCCAGATGAAGCACAGGATATAGTTGCAGCTGTCGATTTTGTAGCCAACCATCCTGATTATCAAAATGCTCAAATCGGTTTACTAAGTATTTGTATGGGAGCAGCAGCTTCGACATATGCTTATGGAGCTAATGCTTTGCAAAAGTACAATATCAAGGCAATGGTGGCCATTCAGCCCATGCGTTATAAAGATTTCATGAAATCTTTTGGTTTGCCTGGTTTCTTAAACAACTGGGTAGATACAGAAAACAGTAAACGAGTGGGGTTTGATATGTCGGCAAAATCTTTCAAAGGTGATGTGTCCAAAATCACCGTTCCAACGCTTGTTATGCAGAATGATAAAGATGAATTTTTGACAAAGGAATCTATCGACGAATATTATCATGATTTGATGGTCGAAAAAGATATGCTTTGGGTATCAGACATTGGTACCAAACGAGCCGCAGGCTATGACTACTTGACCAAAAATCCCGAGAAGATTTTGTATTGGTTTGACAACTACATGAAGTAACATTTCTTTCCACAAAAAACACCATCGAAATGGTTAATGAACAACAAACACAAATGCTGACTATGTTGGCACAAGGGCTTTCCTTGCCCCCGCGAACTCCAATATTTAGGACTCCCGCCGATTATGATATGGACTTTGAGGAAGTCTCCTTCACTACTGGCGATGGTGTAGAAATTAAAGGTTGGTTTATCCCTGCCGATTCAAATAATGTAATTATTAGCAATCACTTCTCTCCTGCTAACAGATATGGATTTGCAGGACATTTGGAAGGACTTGGTTTTGCTGGTGGCTTTGAGGTGAATTTTTTGCCGAGGTATAAGGCACTGCATGATGCAGGGTATAACATCTTGGCTTATGATTTAAGAAGTCATGGCGAAAGTGGAGATGGCGCAGGTAAAATATCAGGGGTTGGTTACTACGAATGGCAGGAAGTTTTAGCGTCCATTGAGTATGTCAAATCTCGCAATACCACTGCTGATATTGCACTTTCAAGTATGTGTATGGGCGCAAATGCAACTATCAATGCAATGGAACATAAACCAGATGCTTTTGAGGATATCAAATGTCTGCTTTGTATAGCCCCTCTTAAAGGACAAACTACTATCGAACGACAGGCAGGGCAGATGGGCATTGACCCTGCGGAAGCATTGGAAGCTTTTGAACCAATTTATAATGATATTACAGGGCTTACTGTTGAAGACCATAATATTATTCCAAAATTCAAAAACGTCAATATTCCAACTTTCTTTTTTCAAGTAAGAGATGACTCTAATTCACGTTGGACAGACGTACAAGAGATGCATGACCTTACTCCTATTGAGGATAAAAAAATCCTTTACATGGAAGGTACCCCTCTGCGATTTAAAGGCTATAATTACTTTTCAGATAATCCAGAAGAAATGGTCGCATGGTTTGACGCGCACATGAAGTAATATAATGTCGGGTGGCTTTGTTGTCATCCGGCTTTTTAACATTTTGCATGGGTTATCCTCATCTTGTTGCTGGTAGTACTTTAGTTTACGGGTAAGAAGTCGATCCATTTCGGAATCCTGCCCCCTTGCAAGCGGCATACGGGCGATTGAGTCAAGCCATAAAATAACTTTAAACCTCAGAAAATGAGCGATATATTCCGAATAAAGAGTATCAGTGAAGCCCACGACTTTTATGGTTTTGAAAAACCGAAACACCCCTTGGTTTCGGTTCTTCCCATTGATGAGCGGATGACGACGTTTGACTACGGAGAAAGGAGGTACACATTTGATTTTTATCAGATCAGTTTGAAAGAAGGTATCAATGGCACCTTGAGCTACGGAAGAAATTCCTACGATTTTAGAGAAGGCGCGATGACTTTTATTAAACCGAACCAAATAGTCAAGGTAGAAAATAGCGAAGACTTCCAGGGTGGGAAAGGCTGGACCTTACTTTTTCATCCTGACTTGATTCGCCGCTCAGAACTCAGTCATTCCATAGAGAATTATTCTTTTTTTGAATATGATACAAATGAAGCCCTGCACCTCTCGCAGGGCGAAAAGGCTGAATTGACCGGATTGACCCAACAAATAGAAAAAGAGTACCAACAGCATATCGACAAACATAGCCAGGAGATCATCATCGCCCATATTGACATGCTACTCAAATACAGCAAAAGGTACTATGACCGCCAGTTCTATACCCGTACCAACCTGAATAAGGACTTAGTGAGTAAGTTTGAGCAAATCATGCGTACGTATTATCAGACTGGCAAAGCCCTGGAACAAGGAGTTTTGTCTGTAAAATATTGTGCGCAATCGTTGAATATGTCCTCCAATTATTTTGGTGATTTAATCAAGCTGGAAACAGGCAGAAGTGCCAAAGATCACATACAGTACTACATTATTGAAAAAGCAAAAACCAAACTTTTAGGATCGGAGGATACCATGAGTGAAATTGCGTATAGCCTGGGTTTTGAATATCCTCAGGGACTAAACAAACTATTCAAAGCCAAAACAGGTATGAGTCCTTCCCAATATAGATCCTTGAATTAAAGTTTCTCTTTGGATTCATTCATCATGTTGACTCTCCAACACGGTACATCGATCGTCAATGCATATCACCTGCTTCCTTTGAGCAGTTTGCATAGTTTGGGTAAAGTTTCTTTTTCTGAGGTATAGTATTTTGTAATAGGCTGCAGTAGTTTACTCGTGTCTGGTTTCCCACGCTATTGAGGATATTAGCAATCGGCACCTATTTCATTGAATAAACTCATGTTGTTTTCGTTCAAATGCTCCCGCTACATCATTTTTTCAAATCGGGGAGTAAGCCTTGAAAAACAGCCTGGCTAAGAGGTGGGTTTAAGCAAAAAGTAAATGCCCTTGGAACTTCTTCCAAGGGCATTTTATTATTTTATCTGTGTTGGTCTACCAAAATCACATTCCCATCAGGATCATTAAGCATCATGCTTGCCGGCCCAGTGCTGCTTTCATCTGCCTCCATTGTAAGCTCAACGCCTGCTGCTTTCAAAGACTTTTGAATCGCTCTGATGTCATCAAAATGGTCCATGTTTTGCCCATTTTCATCCCAACCTGGATTGAATGTGAGGATATTTCCTTCAAACATTCCCTGGAAGATACCGATGAGGGCAGCTTCGTTCTTCAGGATGAAGTAGTTTTTATCAAAACCTCCAGCGAGGACAGAAAAGCCAAACTTCTCGTAAAATTCCTTGGATGTTTTTAGGTCTTTAACGCTTAGGCTTACAGAAAAAGCTCCTAGTTTCATATAATGGATTTAGTGGTTGATTTATCTCGATTATGCATGGATGGAGAACAATGCGACTCCTAATTCCAGGAAATTCCCGCCAATTTCAGGCTGCTTTCCCAGGCCTTGTTTCGCAAATCAGGATCTGCGGCTGTCGGGCTGTATTCCCATTCATCCATGATGTTATAATATTTACCTGTTACACCTTCCAATTCAGGAGCGGTGGCCACCCAGACAGGAGATTTGGCCCCATCCGTGGGTTTACCCCAGAAATTTTTGACCAGACGAAGTAAGCCTCCCATGAATCCCTTCATGTCTCCAAGACCTGTGTTGATCACACCAGGATGAAGCGCATTCAGGCTAATGTCATCTGATTTCAGGCGCTCCGCCATTTCAATGCTGGCCATGGTATTCCAGAGCTTACTATTGGCATAGGTGTTCAGGCCATGAAAATCTTTTCCCGTTGGGGTCTCCTCCAGGTTAAACTTTCCTCTTATGTACAGACCTGAATTTACATTCACCACCCTTGAAGAGTTTGCTTCTTTTAGTTGCGGACGTAGGCCATGAGTAAGCAAGAGAGGTGCGATGTGATTGACCATGAAACTCATTTCCAGCCCATCGTCATTCAGTTTGAGTTTTTGGTTCCAGACACCTGCATTGTTCACAAGCAAATCAATGCTGGAAAAATGTCCCTGGATATTTTCAATGGCTTTTTGGGTGCTTTTGATGCTGCCTAGGTCAGCTTTTAGGTATTCGATTTTTCCCTCGGGATATTGGACTGAAATCTCTTTTACGCTTTCTTCTCCACTAAGCTCGTCTCTTCCAAGAATAAGGGTATGATAGCCTCTTTCGACCAGTTGGCGGGCGATTTCTTTTCCTATTCCCTTATTACCCCCAGTTACAACGGCAGTTTTTGACATGATGTAGGGTATTAAATAGTTACATATTTAATTTAGTCAATTTGACTTAAATATGCCATTCGTCCCTCTAATTAACTATGGTTCAGGTGAAACAATGGATTTGAGCCCCTTCCATTCATGCTCAATGTCATGCATAAGCAAGGCATTGTCAAATACAACAGAACCTTCAGGAAATACGTCTTTATTTTCAAAAAAACTGGAGCTTACGTGCCTGACTTCCAGAGGACTAACTTTCCACCTAAAGGTATTTAATTCAAGCCCATCAAAGCTGTTCATACCATTATCCGGAGAGTAACCCACGGCACCTTTTTCAAAGAAACCAGAAGCGCAGTCAAGGTCTTTAAATATAGATTCTTCCCGCCAACCAGTAGTCTCATCGGCCTCAATAGTAAGATAAGTTCCATCTTCACTGTCAAAGGCAACTTTATAATTTCCTTCCCCCTCTTCTACCTTAAAATCGGCATGATGGTGAACTCCTGGAAATATCCTCCCACCTGCCCATGAATTGATTTTTGATGAAGTGTCCCGTCTTGGAATGTAGACTCCTTCTTTTGTTTGTCCATTTTCATCCCATTCCACGGCAATCCTGTGCGCTCCATTTTCGGAAGATATTCCGATGGATTTGGGTAAGCCTTTAGGGCGAATATGTTTGAGACGAATGAGGCAGATTCCTGCTACGCCTTTGCCATCCAAGAGCTTAGGCCTGAAAGGCTTGGGAAGGACAGCTGTAAGTACATTTTTATCGACCTGATAATTTATCAGGATTCTTCTGTCAATGATGCCTGTGATGGTGGGTATTTTCATGAGCCGTAAAGTTGTCATTAGTAGACCTAACTACAATACGTCACATCAAGATTCCAGTTATTCCTACAAGCAGCTTTATTCAAGCTGGAACAATAGAGTTTCGCCTGCATTGATGGATTTTCTCATGGGTTTGCCTTTATGCTTAATAAGTACTTCGGTAGGCTCAGAACTCAGGAGTGTAAGCATGATTATATTCTCCATATGATCTAGATGCAGGTCAACCGTTGATGAGAAACCTATTTCAAGCCCTTCCTTTACTATGGAACTCATGTTAAAGAAGTAGCTTTCAGAAGATTTGGAAAAGCTTATGGCTTGACTTTCTTTTGATTTCCAATCAGTATTGTTGAGCTGCCAAGCATTCAGGACAGGAGAATCTAGCTCTTCATTTATTCGATTTTGATAGCCTTTGAATGGAAAGATAACAGTGATAAAGCTGAAGTTTTTCTCTCCTGTGCGGCTAAGTATGGCTCGATGTTTTCCTTGGGTCCCTTCGATTCTGGAAGAGTCTATAGGGTTTAATTGGAGGATATCACAGCCACTTCCATCCGCAAAAACGCTTCTTATGAGTTCAGGCCTTTTCTGTGGGGTATAATGGCCTTGAAAAACTTGTTTATAGGTGTGGGGCTGATCTGAATTGAAGTTGTCTTTGACAATCCAAAAACTGTTTTTGACAAATATCACCTGACGTTCATAATCCACTCCAATCCGCTGGAATCCATCATGGCTTCCCACAAACAGGTCAAAGCTGCTGTTGCTTTTCCAAGCGATTGTGCGTGGCTTTGGTAAGTCCTTGAATTTCCCAAAACCACTGCCACCTTTGTTAGAAGTCCATTTTCTACCCAATAACTCATCATCAACCAAGGCTACATTTTTTACCAATGAATTCTTGAAAACCTCATAGTCTTTCAGGGAATACCTGACCTGATAGTTGGGTAGAATTACTTTGCCATTGGCCATGGCCTGGATTCCTAGCATATCTCCATGCTGATGATCAGGTTTTATGCTGTCCAAACCCGCGCTTATAATCATCATCTTATCTCCCATATTCCACCCTTCTCTCATGATGTAATAATGTGTATCCGGAAAATAAAGGGAAGCATACTTAGGCGGGACTTGTTTTTTATTCTTTAATAAGTCCAGTAGGTCCTTATTCAGAAACCAATACATCTTTGCATCTACCTTGTCACCTGCAAAATATCCATATTCAGCCTTTTGAAAGAGGAGGTATCCCAGCGTCATGGCACCTTCAATGTCATTTGATTCTGCCCATGGCTCATCGGTGTCGTCTTGTAAGACGGGAGCACTTTTATCAGGATAGGCAATTTTACAAAGCGTGGTAAATAACATCTGAAGCTTGTTTTCCCAAGCAGGATCTACCTTGATTTCATTTATCTGTGCCAGGCGATATACATAGAAGTAGTTGTTGATGTCGCTCATGTGGTAATGAACTGACCTTTCAAATTGAAAACCATCAGGATTAATTTCACGTTCCAGGTGCTCTCCCAAACGTTTCATGGCTCTTTTATACCAGAGTTCTGCATCCTCAAAATCCCTTAATAAAATAGCAATCATCGCCAAGGCGGACATTCCCCTAGTCTGGTGATTTCCCGGGTGAAATCGGTCATTGCGTTCGTATAAGTGTGCCGCATGTTGAAGCAAAGTCGATAGGGTCTGAAGTTGGTCCTGGTCGCTGTATTCTTCCTGGCCCAGAAAAAGAGCGTGGATTTGTAGCCAGTTGAGTATCCTGTATCCTGAGCGGAAGGCTTCATATACGCCGTTTCCATCTTCGATTTTTTCATATTGCCCATTTAGAAGGGCCTGGTTGAGCGATTTCTGTTGTCCTTCAAAATACCTGATGTAAGCAGGATCTTTTTGTTCGTAGAAAAAATGAAAAGACACATCCAGCATTTTGTGCTGGCGGGCAAGGTGGCGTAGGGCATACGCATTGACGGCTTTTCCATTCAGGTAATTGAATGGCAATTTCCAGGGGGTAGAATCAGCATATTTTCCCATATGATCCATTGCCCTTTCGCGGTGATAGCTTGCCAATTGATACAGGGAATCATAATCACCAAAGCGCGATTCATTATTCCTGAAGTCATAGAAATACCTTTCGGTAAATTTTTTCCGAAAATAGGCAGCCAAGTTGCTGGAGTTTATCTCTCCCTGCTTTTTGAGTTCACGAATTGATTCCTTCTTCAGGAATTGCGGCAGTTCATCATTGGTCGGAACCCTGTGAGAAGGGAATTTCTGGGCATTCATTTGTAGATAAATGCCCAGAAACAATAGGGATAGCATTACTTTTTTCATCCTAGTAAAGGAGATTGAGTTTCAGGTTTTGCTCTACTTTAATGCTTCCGGAGTTTTTGATTACATTATTGGAATGGCTGTTGTTTTTGGCTCCCCATAGCAAAGCGACCAACTTTACCCGATTGTTGGTGAAGTTATTGTCATGGATGTCCACATTGATGATGCCATAGGTATTCAGGAGGACTTTGTTAGGCTCCTTCTGTCCACAATTGGTAAAACTGCTGTTCGAGATGATCAGGTTGCCTCCAACGGTAGACTCATCGTAACCTCCTCTATAGTAGTCTACTACATTTTGGCTTATGCCTTCGAATGAGCAATTATCAATCAGGATATTTTCTGCGTTGTATTCACCTTTATCTTCAGTCTCTTCAGAAAGTTCAAGGCCATTTTTACAGTTTTTTAGGCTTGAGTTGGTAAAGTGAATGTATTCAGCAAAAGAATACTTGTAGGCTTTGATGATATAGGAAAAATCGCTGACCTCACAGCCATCTACATAAAGATTGTAATGGCTGGACATGTTTTCTTTGAGGCTGGCAAAGGCAAATTGACTCCCACTTCCTTGTAGAATGATATTTTTTAACTTCAACTCCCCTCCTGGATTCATTTCAAATGCTGGGCTGCTGGCAGGTCCTTGGTAGATGATCCTTGGTTTTTTCCCTTCTTCTTTGGATTGAATATTTATTTTTTTGTGAATAGCAATGGGAGAAGGGAGTTCGTAAGTTCCCATTTCCAATTGGATGATATCTCCATCTTTGGCCTCATTTATTTTGCTCAATAATTCTTCTGAGCTGCTAACAGGGTATGTCTGAGGACTTTTGGGTGAAACTTCTGAGTTGAACCAATTTGGGCCATATTGGCTTTTGTCCAGGATATCAGGGGTGTTTGTAGGCATGCCATTGCTTGCACCAATCATATTTTTTTTACCCCTCTTTTGACCGAGCAAATCTGTAGAGATCCTCTCAAATTCAAAGCCATGATAGGCCTTGATGTCTTCAAGTCCCTCAGCAGCCAAAAAGATCTTGCCATTCAATTCATTTACAACAAAGGATTTGACTGCAATTCCCTCAATTTCAGGCCCTCCCATCTTTTGATTCATGACATTTGCTTGAAAATTAATTCCATCCAATTTGTCATGAGCCACTATTGCAGGCGCCTTTGATTGCTCATGGTAAATGATGTTGTTGGCTACTGTGGTACGGATGGGACGGGCAGAGCGAATCTCTGAAGGAGGCAGCACATCACGCTGATCAACATTGGAACCCACACCAAAGTGCCATGGCGATTCACAGTTGATCCAACTATTGTGAGCGACAACCACATCGGTAACCTGTATATAGCGGTTTAGGGGAGATTTTGGAATTCCATTCATGACCGCCAAAGGACTCCGGAAGTTCTTGCCTTTGAGTTGGTAAAAGTAATTGTTTACCACCCAATGGCCTGTTCCGATGAGTCGAATTCCTCCAATATTTGGGTTGTTTTCATCCCCAATGAAGAAGTTGCCATCCAGGGTACAATAATTTCCATGTCGGGTAACCAGAGAACCTTCACTTTTGTAGAAGATATTTTGCCTGAATTCGTTGAAATTTGACTTGCTGGAAATAACCTCTACTTCTCCATTGCATTCATCAAAAAGGTTGTTTGCCACTAGGGTATAACTAGGAACCATGGAAGTACTGCTAGTCCCAATTTGGATGGTCTCTGCACTTGGACCTCCCTTGGGTGGCCTGGGTCCGAAGTGATTGTGGATAATCTTATGGTAATTCTTTATGCTTTCGTTGCCTTCCAGGTCAACCCGAATGGTGGGACCTTTGTTAGACTTCCCTGCCAGGTAGCAGTGATCCAACTGGTTGTGTCTTCCCCTGAAACGGACCCATAGGTCTGATTTGTTGCGTTGGGATTTATTGAATCCTTCAATGACACAATCCGTTACCCGGCAGTGATGAGCGACTTTGTCTTTGCCGATCTCAAATTCTATAACTGCTTTGGAAGGGGAATGTCCATTTTTAAAATGAAGACCCTGCACCACGAGGTATTTTCCTCCAATTTTTAGGTCTGAACTCCCTTCTATGAATACCTTTCCAGCACTTTCTGCTCGTAAGATGATCTTCTTACTTTCTGTTCCTTCTGATGTAAATTTGATTTGTACATCCTTCCAGATGCCATTGGCCATAACAATTTCATCTCCTGGTCTTGCGCTTGAAATCGCTTCTTCAAGCTCCTGAATATTCTTGACAGGGGAGAAGTTTTTTCCCATTTGACTGCTGTTGCATGCCAAAAAGAAAATTGGTAGAAGATAGATTAGGTTGAAGAGTCTCATAGCAGCCCATTTTACATGTTGAGAGTAGTCTAGATTAACAAGTAAGTTGGTTGAAGATTTTGAATTAGAAGCTGGGGGCACTCAAACAAAAAATTGGTCAACCAATATTTGGTTAACCAATATAGTGGAAAAATCACTATTTTATACTTAAATCAAACTTAGTTTTAGGAATATATAGCCATTTCTTCATGAAGTGGAAAAAAAATCCCTTGTAGGTGGCTGTTTTCACGAGTTAGCGAGCTGCTAAGAGTAAAAATTGCTTCTTTTTATGTTGAATATTCAAATTTAGCCACCCTTCCAGTACCTCTTTTCTCATTTTTATGAAACTCGAGTGAAAAGTCGAGTTCAGCCTTAATGGGGGTTCCATTGGAGGTCACTTTGTTTGCCCTGGGGCGTTCCTGGGCTGCTTTGAGAACTTCCCTACTGAGGTCCTGTATATCACGATTGCCTTAATTTAGGCACTCAATGTATCCTGTTTCATCAATGCCAAGGGTAAAAATTGGATGGGATATTCCTTTTTGGATTTGTACTTTTTTACCTACTCGTTAACTCTTACTTTTCCAGGCCAAGTAGCTTTTTCCAGTAATCCGCAATCAGCGTGATCACTCTTTTCCGAGATAAAAATTTGAAAATCTTCAGTTGCATTCTTCTGCCTGTAACTACATAGTGCTTTCCTGCCTGAAAGGCCTCCAAGCCTAATCTAGCTACTTCATCCGAGCTTAGGGAATTTGTGGTGGAGGTATCGGCTTGTTTATTGGGATCTGCAACAGCGCTAAAATTACTCGCTGTACTTCCAGGACACAGGCACGAAATCCTGATGTTGGTATCTGCAAATTCACCGACCAGTCCTTCGGTAAAATACAGCACAAAGGATTTTGTAGCCGCATACACGGAAGAATAGGGAACCGGAATAAAGGAGGCGGTAGAACCTACATTGATGATTCCTGATTCACTTTTTTCTTTGAAGTCTTCGATGAAGAGGTAGCACAATTCCATGAGGGAATTGATGTTGAGCTGGATCATGCTGGTGTAGGTTTCGAGGGAGAATTCTTCGAATTTACCCCACTTGCCAAAGCCGGCATTGTTGATGATGATATCTACATCTACTCCATCTCCTTTGATCTCTTGATACAGTTCCTGCGCAGAACTGACAATGCCAAGGTCTTTCTGGTATACCCATGCATTGACCTGGTACTTATCTTGAATTTCCTGAGCTATTTGATCCAATTTGGCCTTACTCCTGGCTACCAATACGGTATGGGCACCCTTGGAGGCGAGCAAATATGCAAAGGACTCTCCGATACCTGAAGAGGCACCTGTTATCAATATGGTTTTTCCTTTTAGGTTCATTTGTCAATCATTATTAGTAATGATGCAATGATAAGTTCTTGGTAGGACACATGAATTGCTAAAAGGCAAGAAATGCGGCAGTCTAGCGATTGCTAATGCGGCTCAAGGTAAAAGGTGAAATTCCGAGAAATGAGGCTATCTGGTACCTGGGTGCAAAAAGTGCGGCTTGCTTATAGGTGCGTAAAAATAGTTCGTAGGACTCAGCTGTATTGGCGCGGGACATTTCCCGTTGGAAATTTACCTTTTGAAGCAGCAAGTCTGCAATGTATCGCTGTTCGAAGTAAGGCCAGTTTTCAAGCTCGCTCTGGAGTTTATGAATGTCAAATTGATCAAGGATCCACAACTGGCAATCCATCAATGCCTCTACACTCCGCTCGTTTTTACCCCCCTTTTGGAAGCTGTTGAGGTCTGTACAGATTTTGCCTTCAAGGAAAAAACCTGAGGTTATTTCATCCCCTTCCTCATTCCAGTAAAAACTTCTCATTAATCCAGACTCCAGGAAACCTACGGGAGTAATATGTGATCCTTTTTCGAGGAGAAGGCTACCTTTCTTAAGGAATAAGGGCTTTAGGCTTTCTCTTATGAGATTCTTTTCTGCCTCCTTAAGTTTGATGTATTTCTCTATTATTTCTATAAGGTTTTCTTTGCCATTCATCCCCAGAGATTTTACCCTAAAATACAGAAAAATTGATTTCTTTGATGAAGGTAGGAGAAGAAAATGAAAGTTAAGTAAGCAATCCTGGTTAATCCTTGATCATATAAAAGACCCAATACCAATCATTCCTTGGCATTGAGTCTAAAAAAGCTGGTTTAATTAGGGCCAGGTCTCAATCTCATTTCGAGTTTAGTGTTTCCTTTTCCAATAATTCCTTCAGCCGCAGTAACCCCAATCTGTTGGTTTCCTTCATTTGCTTCTCTACGCCAAACAGACGAGTCATGAAGTAAGAGAATCGACCCAGTTCCAGAGAAAAGTCCTGGACCAACTCAAGCTTGCCATTTTCTTCCTTGATTTTGTAAGAGAATACAGGTTTTCCTTTGAATGGGCTGTAGATTTCACATTCCATTTTCACGAACTCTTCCCCTTCTATTGCTGCAAGTCGCTGGATCCCTTCGCTCTTTTCCTTGACTCCCTTCCAGTGAAAGGTCGCTCCAACCTGACCATCAACACCCGTAACATAATTTTCCTGCTCTGGATCCGTAAGCAAAAATGGAGACCACTCTGGATAACGATTCAAATGAACCAATAGGTCAAAAACTTCTTCCTTGGAAGCCTTGATAGATTGGGTGGTACTGATTCTGATTGATTTTTTTTGCCCAAATAATAAAGGACTACCGAAGAAAAATCCTAGAAGAGCAAAAAATGAAAAGGCGATTTTAATTGATTGATTCAGTTTCATATGTCAAATGTTATGTTTGACTTCATGACGATCCTGTTCAATGCAATTGGACATCTTCTTGAAAAAATTATTAGTCTTTTTTTAAATGAAAATAACATGAATCAGAATTAAATAGTTTGTGTACTAATTTTGGCTGGAAGTTTATTCAATTTCGGACAGCATTAGGGTTTCCAGACTCTAACTTTTTTTTAGTTCCGATCTTATGAGTAAAAACAAGTTCTCTTTATCGAATTCAAATCGCCTTTCTCTTCAAAACAAATTTATCCGGGGATCTATTGTGGCTGGTTTGCTGGCTGCGGGTTTATTTTTAATGGTACAAAACTCTTCAAGTGATCCTTCATTGATTGATACGGATGGAGATGGCATCATGAACATAGATGATTTGGATGATGACAATGATGGAATACCTGATAGCAAAGAGTGTCAGGGAACAGAAAATACCCAGTATTCCATTATAAATGGTGGATTTGAGAGTCCTGTAATTACACGAAACTGGCGCATCATTAATGAAAACGATGTTCCAGGCTGGCACACCACTGCTTCGCGAAATGGCATTGAGATTTGGATATCCGGTTTTTTGGGAATAGATGCCTATGAAGGAGGCCAATTGGCAGAACTGAATGCCTACGACCCTGCAAGTACCTATCAGGTTATCAATACCACACCAGGTGAAATTTTACATTGGTCATTTGCCCACCGAGGAAGGACATCCCACACAGTTCCTGATGTGATGCAGATTGAAATTGGCCCGGAGGGCTCGGGCTATAACTATAGCCAAGTCATGAGTGATACCAGGACAGAATGGGGATATTATTCAGGCACATATACCATACCGGCAGGGCAGACTACTACCCGCTTTGCCTTGACTGCAGTTTCAACAGCCTCTGGAAATGCAAGTGTGGGGAATCTTGTAGATGATTTCCAACTTTACTCCGTAGGCAACTGCTTGGTCGATACCGATGGGGATGGAATCCCCAACAGCGAAGACCTGGATTCGGATAATGATGGCATCATGGATATCGTAGAGGCCGGCGGAACTGATGTGGACAAGGATGGAAGGGTTGATTATCAGACTCCTGGAGATCCTACAAGTATGCTTGACGAGGATGGGGATGGTTTGATGGATTTGATAGATGATGAGGATAGCGGAAGTGGAGCAGGTGAGGTTACCAACGGAACTGCCCTCCCCTTGTATAATACAGATGGAATAGGAGAAGCTGATTATCTGGACATTGATGCTGACGATGATGGAATTGTAGACAATATCGAAGGTCAGACCACAGCTGGATACATCGCTCCCTCTGACGAAGATACAGATGAAGATGGGTTGGATGATGCCTATGACAAAGATTGTTCACCCTGTGGAAGCATTACAGGTATGGTCATTTCACCTATAAACTCAGGCGGGTCGGCCCTACCGGATTATAGAGATACAGACTCGGATGGCGATGGTTTGCTGGACGAAATAGAAGCACACGACACCAATGGTGATGGAACTGTGGATGGCAATGATACACCGTTTGCCAATACAGGTAAAAATGGAGGAACCACAGATGCAGATGAAGATGGCTTGTTAGATGGATTTGACAATGACCTTATCAACTATGATCCAACCAATGGAAGTCCATCAGCAAGTGCCTATTCTGACAATAATTTGAGTACCACGGAGATGGACTGGAGAGAGTCTGTGAATTTTCCAGTAGAATGGCTGGACTTTAGCGTCAAACTGGATGGTGCAGATGCCCACATCAGTTGGTCGACGGCCATGGAAATCAACAATGATTACTTCGAGATTCAAAGGTCTCCTGAAGGGCAGGTCTTTGACCCCATTGGCAAAGTCAAGGGAGTAGGATTTACAGATGAGGTCTCCACCTACGATTTTGAAGACAAGCGGGTCAGCAACTTATCATTGGATCATATCTATTACAGAATCAAGCAGGTTGACTTTGATGGGCAGTTTTCGCTCAGTCCGATTGTGGAGTTGTTGGTAGATCCGGTAGAGGGTTTGAGTATGAATGTATTTCCAAATCCGACCCGTGGACCCATCACAGTGGATTGGAACCTTTCAGATCAAATGAGCAATGCAACCATCAGTCTGCTGAACATCAATGGACAAGTCCTAAAGCAAACGAATGCGACTGGGTTACAGAATACCGTTTCATGGGACTTACAAGGCCTGCCACAAGGGATCTACTTTGTGAAGTTCAGGTCTATGGAAAAGGAATTAGCTAAAAAACTGATTTTAGAATAAATTTTAAGCAGTCTCTTAGGGGAATAATTTTTTTGAATAGAGTTTAGGCCATTCTGTAATGCAGGATGGCTCTTTTTTTGAATAAAAGTTGTGTATTTCAATTTATTCAAATAGCAGTAATATTTGTATACTTGTGTAAAGCACTCAAAGGATAAATCCCATTTTGACCATGGGGCAACCGTCGTTTTGACTGGAACATGTCCTATCGGACGGTAGTGAGAAATCTATGCAATTCGATGAGTAGATTTCTCACTAAAGCTCGAAATGACACCGTAGGTAGCCCTGATTGACACTTTAGTTTATCTGGTAATGACAACTTCACCTTCAGGCGAATAAAAGCATGTAGTACAACATGGTCACTTGGGTTTATTAGTCGTTTAAATGAGCTCGGGTAATGGCAAAAATCATTAATATATATCAGTAAAATGCTTTCTTATACTTCATATAAATCTACTGTTTTGAACGCAAGCAGCTTCATTTTACTCTTCCTTTCTATGATCTGTTGGGGAAATACAAGTTTTGCCCAATTCAATACAGGTATTAGCTCCATGAAGAATTATAAAGTTTATGACAGCATGCAAGGCAAACTAATCAGCCTTGAGGAATTGGTGCAGGCAGTAGCCGATACCGATGTGTTATTTTTTGGAGAGGAGCACAACGATAGCCTTGGGCATGCCTTGCAAGACAAACTTTATGGCCTTTTGCTTGATACTTATGGAACAGTCACCCTTAGCCTGGAGATGTTTGAGACAGATTGTCAGCAAGTGCTGGATGAATACCTGGGGGGGTATATAAGTGAGGATAAAATGAGGGTCGATGCACGTGCCTGGAAAAATTATGAAGAAGCATATAGACCTATGGTGGAGCGCGCCAAGGAGGGAAAGCAATCGGTCATTGCTGCCAATGCACCAAGAAGATATGTAAACATCGTCAGCCGAAAAGGAAAGGATGAACTAGCTTCCTTGCCAAAGTCTTCTCTGGCCTATCTGCCTCCCATACCAATCTATACGGAAGACTCAGCTTATTTGGCTCGCTTTAAGGAGATCATGGGACAGGCAGGACACTCCTTGCAGGAGAATATTTTCCATGCCCAATGTACCTGGGATGCTTCTATGAGTTACAGGGTTTTTCAGCATTGGAAGAAGAATAAGAAAGAGAAAATTTTTCATCTCAACGGCCGCTTTCATACCGATTATGGACAGGGAACAATGGCACAATTGAGACGCTACAACAAGAAAGTGAGCATCAAGAATATCAGTTGTTTTCGATCAGAGGAGTATGATGAGCCTGACTGGAAGGAGCTGTCCAAATTAGGCGATTTTATCATCATCAGCCCTCAATGATTCTTAAGTAGGACTTGAAGGCACAAAACGCGATGGCCTTTAAGATATGTCCCCCTCTTAGGGCTGAGATGCTTCTGGCACGATTTCGAGTATCTCTACTACGAAACTGTTTTCAATGATCGCAAAGCCTTTGCGGCTTTTTTCTACATCCTTGGCAAGATCCTGCTTCAATACACAGAAGGTTTTTCCATTGTGGTAAAAGCCTATGATTTCGCCGAGGACTTTGCTTGCCAAGTAGGTCGTGTTATATTCTATCGAGCTACAGTCAATCTTATTGAAGGTTTTTGCTTGAGCCTCTGAAAAATTCAGTGTGGTGTTTAGCTTGCGGTAATTCTCTTGAAGGTTGGTTTTGTATTGTTCTAAGAGATAATCCAGCTCCACTTCTCCATCAAACCATGTGATGGTGAGCAAGCCTCCCGAATTAAGGCCGTCTCTCTTGACAGAAAGGTAGTAGCCACCATCTTCGATGGTTTCTTGTTCGGTAATCTTCCAGCCTTTGGGAGATAGAAAACTTACCCCATCATGAGAAAACTTTGTTTCCGGAGATTCCTCGCATGAGATCAGGAATAAAAGGCTAAGGCCTATTAGGACGATTTTTTTCATCTGTGTGCTTTTCTCAGGGTGAAAATTAATTTGAGACTGTCTTGAGCTACCCTTTCTTCCAAATGTAGCATCTTCCCTTTACTTTTCCCACGGACCTTCACGTGTTACACTAACAAATTGTTCATTTTCAAACCTGAAAAGCCCTCCCCAGCCACCAAACCAGAATCTTTCCTCCTGATCTTTGTACATACAAAGAATGCCATTGGTTGGAAGGTTATGGTCTTTATAGTAATTGGTAAAAGCCTTGCCATCGTAGCGGTATACGCCTGAATTTTCTATAGCAATCCAAATATCGCCTTCAGGATCTCCATAAATATTGCTGACTTCCACACCTTCCAATTTGCCCTCCAAAGTGAAGTTTGTGAATGCTTTTCCATCAAAGCGACTCAGACCTCCAAACATAGTCCCTATCCAAATCTTCCCACTTTGGTCTTGGTAGAGTTTTGAAATATTGTTGTCAGGAAGGCCATTTTCTTTGGTCAGGAAAGAGAATCCTTTGCCATCATAAATGCTAATCCCGAATCCATCTGTTCCGAACCAGAGTTTTCCATCCTTGTCTTCCATGATATCTGTAATGCGATCATGGGCATATATGGTATTGGTATCGGCGACAGTGGCCTTTTGAAAAGGAAAATTGGTGAATTTTTCTCCATCGAATCTGCTTACACCCCTGGTCGTTCCTATCCAAAAGTCCCCATTTTGAGCCTGGATAAGACTCCAGATCTCATCATCAATCAGGCCATCTTCAGTGGAGTAATTGGAGAAAGACTTCCCATCGTACTTTGAAAGGCCTTGGTACATGCCAAACCATACATTGCCGTCCTGATCTTCAATAATGGCTGTAGTGCGGCCACCCCCGATGCCGTCTTTCTCTGTCAGATAGGTCAGGGAATCACCGTCATACAGCATGATGTCATAGACATTGGTACCAAACCAAAGATTTCCTTTGCTGTCTTGAAGAATCTGGCGAAGGTGCTGGCAGAGTTGACCTTCCAGAAAAAAGAGGCGATCCACAGGTACTTGATTTACTGCTGGAGTTGAACTTACAGCAAGGCTATCAGTGCTGCTTTTGGTAGATGAATTGGAATTGATTTGCCTATTGCAAGAAGAAAAGAGGATAAAGGATAAGATTGCCAGGCTGAAAATACAAGATCTGAAACTATTGTTCATTTGCTTCTGAATTAGATGGGATAGAAGGCAACACTTTCCCAGGATAACTATTTTAAACTAAAATGAAGGATTTGCCTGAGAAAAAAGCATCATTGTCTGGTTCGGATATATCCAAAGATCAGGCTGATCATTATCGCAACCAAAAAAAACAGGATAATAGATCCAATGGCTTGTACAATAGCATTATAATCTCTGTTTTTCTGTTTGTGAACCTGATAGGTCATCCAAACCATGCAGATATAAATCAAAGGATCAAAAATGATAGGAAACTTAAAGAATATAAGTCCAATTAAGCCCAGAAGTGTGGATTGACCCAGGATAAAAGAGTTGATGGCGAGCTGCTCTGCCATGTTGAAGCGCCTCCAAATGAGGGAGTTTATTGCGCTCATCCATACGACCGAAAGTATCCAGAAGTATTTTAGGTTATTTTTGAGAAAGGTTCCAGCCTCATAACCAATGGAGTATGAAACCGAGTTGAGCTCGCTTGTTTCTCTTTTGATGATCACCAATGTATCGACAATGAGATAGAGAGAAATAGAAATGATAAGAAAAGATATGGGATTGAGGATTCCTTTCCTTTTTCCCTTTATATAGCCTTCAATGAATTCTTTGGTTTGGGTGAACAGTTGCTTAAGGTTGTAGCCAAAACCTCTGTCCAAATTGGTCAGGGTAGAGAAGGCAAGGCTGAACATGGAAGAAAAGGTGATAGGTGGCACCTCAGTAGCTTGGCCACAATGGGAGCAAAAATTCCCTTCAACTTCGTTTCCACAATTGACGCATTTCATGGGAGCGATTTGTTTCAAGTATCTTCAAGAAGAAAGCCAGGTAAAACGACTGCATTTCCAGCCTTCGTTCTACCTAGCTTACAAATTTTTTCTGAGAATGTTTAGTTGGTCAAATCATTCCGTGGGATGCAAGGCACTTTGCAGGTAATTAAGCCCTTCCTTATCATTTGCCTTTAGTGCCCTGTTTATGAATTGGAGCATTTTGGAGTACTGATCGAAATCATCGTCGCTTGCAGGCGCAGTACTGGCTCCTGGCCAAATGCAAGAGAAAGAGTGGAGGGTACCTGTTTTGCCTCCTTCAATACCAAAGTTGTTGTTGTCTACCGTTTCGACTGTGTATTTTGTGTAGATGAGTTTTTGGCTGGTATCACCTGTCTGCTCATTGTATGCTTTCCATGTGTGTGGAGTATGAGTCAAGGCCTTTAGCTTGAATATCTGGAGATCCGGTACATCTATGCAAATTTCCACAGCTGATATATCTGCACAAAAAGGAAGGTTTTTTCCAAACAAGTAAGCGATATCTCCGCCTACCTGGGCGCCATTTGGCCCTGGGTTAAAGCTTGTTGTTACGTTATCAAAAGCTACAATGTCGAATCCTTCGTCTTTTCCATTGGCTTGAAGGGAACTCACCAATTGCGCGACACCAGTGTTGTCAACCGGCCCTCCATCTGCAAGTCGGACTACTTTGGTATTGGCTAACGGATCAGCTCCCATTTTTTCTCTTTGTTCGGCGTCCAGGAATTTCACCTTATTGGCAAATAGCTGGAAACTCAAGGCTTCATCTTGTAGTCCACCTGAAACGAACCATGAGATTAATGATGTTGGAATGTGTATTGGACCAAGATTTATCGTTACGTCTGCGGCCACAGACTCACTTCCAAGGAATCCTAGGGCAGCACTAGAAGTCGCCGCTGCAGTCATAACATCCACTTCGCTATAGTCAAGTGTATCCAGGACATGGTTGTAGGCTTTGGTTGCACTTTCCAGGTAGTTACTAGCTGTATATCCTAAGTAAAGGGTATCAGAATGAAGGGAGGGAAGAAATGGAATGGCCTTGTAAGACTGAGATTGAGGAATGCTGGAAAATACTACAGGAATTACTTGCTTGAGCGTATCAGAAGAGCATTTGCCACCGTTGTGGATGTCGAGAGAAGGTTTTTGGAAGAGACAAGCCTGATAATATCTCTGGTCAGCAAATTCTCCCTTCGTATTCACGACGACATTGTCGGTAAGCATGGTGGCTGCAAGTAACAGAGGCTTATCTGCTGCCCAGTCAAGGTGATTGCTAGAAAGTGTTGTACCCGGTGCTAAACGATATCCCTTGTAAATGAAGTCATAAACAAAATCTTTCCAGTTGAGCGAACAATCTGGAGTACTATTGAAAACAGCTTCCAAACAAGAGCCCAGATCTGAAAAAAGATCTGAATAGGAAGTATTATTATCGAATAAGACTTTCTGCTTTCCTAACCAACCACTTGAATCCCATACCATCAAAGCATTTGGCGCCTGGATGGCGTTCGCAAAGGTATCCGAATACATCAGCATGGTACTGAACCAACTCCCTCCCGAATTTGATGAAATCACCTCAACTTGAGAAAAGGCACTGTCCAACTTATGGTCGTTCTCTTGCAAAAGGGAGATGACCCAACCGGAATGTCCTGTATGTGCGCGCCATCCCCCGCCTGCAAAGGCTACATGAACTGAGGGCTTGGCTCCACCTTCTACAATGTCGTTATTACAGCTTACAATAAATGGAATGAGCAAAAGGATGGCACAAGCATTTAGTACAGCTTTTAATCCATGGATTAAAGCCTGCTTATGAATAATAGCGTAGTTTTTCATAACAATGGAACTTCGAAAAGATGATAGAAACAAGCACACATCTATTCATATTTCTAAAATTAGATGTGCAATTGAAAAAAGAGACAAAGGCCAGGAGGGTATGAGCTTTCTGATAGTATTCCTAAAATGACAAGGCATCTTAAGTGGCTATGCAATTTGATAATAAGTAATTTTTTTGATATTGAATAATATATGAAGTATTAAATTTAGTTTATTCAATAATTAATACAGTTTAAAGTAAATGGATGTTTTGTATTGGCTATGGAATCAGGAAGGAGGCCATGAGATAGGAAATCAAGATTAAAGAAATGTGGTATGCAACTTTAAGGAAGCCAAATTTGGAAGGTAAACGAATTTTCAGGGCATTTTCAATGATGACGAATAGGCCAAAAAAGGAAAAGGTGAGGGAAAATAGGAAATATGGTCTCCCCAACATCAGGGAAGCAGCCAGGTCATGAATTGCCCCACTCAAGATAAAGGTAGTCCAGCTTGCCAGTGCTTTAGGGAGGTATTTTTTGAGGGGTTTGTAACAATAATACAGGAGGAAATAGGAAAATAGGGGATTCCAATTTTGCCAAAATCGGGCGAAGCTATCAGCCATGAATGAATTTGCGAGCATGTAGGCTATGCCCGACAGGGGATTTTTTCTCTGCCCTAATTTCCTGCGCTCATATGATCTGTAACTAGGCTGGATGGTATTTATTTTTTTCTGTTGGTATTTTTGAAAGGCAGTAATGTATGATAATAAGATAAGGAAAAATTGTGTCGACTAAGTCCATCAAAATCTTCATTTAGGAAAAAATTGTAGCCATAATTAAGATAGAGTTTGAAATAGCCTAGTCCCACCTCCGGCCTTAGGACAAAGTTTCTTTCCTGTCCATCCATATAGTAGATCCCACTAAGACCCAGATTTCCGCCAAATAAAAAGGCAAATCCATGTGTCCACAGCTTGAAATTAGGCGCCCAAATGTGCTGGGTGGGGCTGTAATCTACCCCTACACCCAGGCCCAAGGCAGTTCCTCCACCTTCTCCAAGCATGAACCGACCACGGGCAATGCCCATGCCTACAAATAAGTTTCCCGTAGTCTGAATGGATGGCATCAGCCCGATAGACTTTTCCAATTGGGCAAAGGGTGGGCCCTCCAGCCGATGAAGAGATTCTTCAGGATATGCAGGGATAAGGTGCCTGCTTGAATCTGCTTGAGAAAAGGCCTCATTGATCCCTACAAATAAGCTCAACAAGGAGAAAAGGCTTGATAGAATGTATTTTACTTGAAGCAAAGGCATATGCGATACCTTAAAATCCCAATCGATTTGAATACCTCAGTCAACTCAACTTCCAGGTAACTTTTCGCCCTTGGCAGATAAGTCTGCAAGCTGTTTGATCCTCTTTTGCCTTGTTTTGTCTGTTTTGGCAAGTTTGATCCACCTGAGAACGAAGCGTTTGCTGGAATCGTTGATCGCATGGAAAAACTCGGTAGCCCCGTCCAAGCTGGCAAGTTCTTCCAAAAGGTCTTTGGGCACCACCAAATTATCTACATCGTCCATGAAATGCCAGAGTCCATTTTCTTTGGAAAGCTGAATGGATTTATGGCCTGACTCATGCATTTTACCCTCTTCTATCAGCCGTGCTGCCCGCTCTTTGTAGGTTTTTGCCCAGTGCTGAACCCGCCTGGGAGAGATCAATTGCATGCTTCTATTTTCGTCCAACTTCCTCCGAATGCCATCAATCCAACCAAAACAAAGTAATTCGTCCAGGACTTCTTCCCTTGAAACATACTTCTCAGGGACACTTTTCTTATAAGTAATCAGCCAAATGCTTTCGCTTTGAGTATGCCTTCCCTGCAACCAATCTCTCAGATCTTCCGAGCAATGGATTTCTACTTTTTCAAAGTTTTCCGTTTTTATCTTTGCCATTTCTACTCAAAGCATTTGAAGAAGTGGAAGAAAAGAGTTCAGGCTTAACCTGTGGTCAGTTCCGTAACCGCACGGATGGCAGATCTTGCGGCTGCATGCACACTGCCCCAGTCAGCACCTGTGGTGTAGGCATCACCTGCGAAATATAGTTTATTCTCTACAGATTCTCCGAGCTTACGGATTCTCCCCGACCGTTCATTGTCATAAATATAGGCTCCATTAGCGAAGGCTTCGTCATTCCAGTTTTGGAATATGTGCTTGACGTAGCTCTTCGAGGCCTTGCCCTCATACAAGGCGTCCAATTCTTCTAACATGAATTCGATCCTTTCTGTTTCGGACATGGAAATATAGTTTTGAGCCTCCGTTCCGACAGTGAAAAGACCCATGATGTGTTTGCTGGAACTATTTTGACCATAAGCTGCATCATAGTACAGTTTCTGTCCAGCACTACTAGGTCGGGTATCGAATGGAGTAAATGTGTTATAGAATTTCTCTGAAAACTCTATAAAGGCCTTGAAACCATCCCACACGGTAACAGCTTCGATGGCGTTTGCCTTCCTTGCAGGCAGTTCCGGACGGAAAGTTATGGCTCCATTCTGGAGTAATTTTACTGCCACTGTTATGATGAGCCTGTCAGCCGAAAATACTCCAGAGTTGCTTTCAACCAAGACTTTATCTCCAGAATAATCAATGATTTTTACGGTCTCATTGAAGGTGATTTTGTCCTTAATTGAAGGAACAATGTATTGGTCGAAGAAATTGAACCAGCTAGACTGGACAAATTTTTGATCGATGGTAAAACCAATTTGGGAAGGCGTTAATTGCCTGCCATCCAGCATCCCAAAGTCGGCCTCTTGATCATAGGAAACTGTAGGAACATCTATCTGGATGGCGCTGTCATTGACAATTTCTGCCAAAACATCTTTCTCTACATGTAGCCATTCTGCCCCCAATGGAATCGGAAAGTCTGCAAGAGTCTGCGTCGTTTTCATCCTGCCTCCATAGGTAGAAGAACCTTCTAATACTTCAAAATCTACCCCCTTCTGCATCAATTGATAAGCTGCGGTGAGGCCTGCTGCTCCTGCTCCAATGATCAGTACTTTTTCTCCCTGCATGAGCAATAGCCTTTCTTCTGTACAGGAACTGAGTGTCGCCTGGAGTGGCAGTCCTACTCCTAATATCCCGGATAGTCTTAGGAATTCTTTTCTATTCATACTTGATCCTTTTGAGAGTGAATCATGGATTCAGGTTTCTGCTGCCATATGCTTCTATCATCCTGTAGGGATATAATTCTGGCAGAGAACTGATCGCATCCAGTTCTGCTATGTCCTCAGGAGATAAGACAAGGTTTGCCGATCCAAGGTTGTCTAGCAATTGTTCCATTGTCCTGACTCCTAAAATTACAGAGGGAATTACCTTTTTCGAGAGTATCCAGGCAAGGGCAATTTGGGAGTGGGTGGCATTATATTTCGAGCAAAGTTCTGAGACTTTATCCATGATCCGCCAGTTTTGAACAGTATTTCTCCGTTCCCAGGATTCTTCCGTTTCGGAAGATGTGGTGGCAATCCTTCCCGTAGTTGGACCTTCTTTGGAATACTTTCCGGTCAAAAATCCTCCTCCAAGGGGGCCCCAGGGCAGAAGGCCAAGTCCTTCTGATTCGAGCAAATCGAAAAATTCGTATTCCATGTCCCGCTTTACCAGGCTATATTGGTACTGAGCAGCTACAAAAGCATTGGTATTCAATTGTTGTGTAAGCCCTTGCGCCTTCATGAGTTGCCAGGCCTTGAAATTTGAAATACCAAGATAGCGAACCTTGCCTGACCTGACCAAGTCTTCCAATGCACGGATGCTTTCCTCTAGGGGAGTAATAGGGTCAAAACAATGCACATACAGGAGGTCGATATAATCTGTATTCAGTCTCCTGAGGCTTTGATGAACACCCTCGGTAATGTGAAGCCTCGAAAGTCCCTCCCCATTTTTATGCCCCTCTGTGCGAAAACGAACCTTGGTAGCGACGATTACCTCTCTTCTTCGATTCTTTATAGACTCGCCTACGATTTCTTCAGAACGTCCACCTGCATATACATCCGCCGTATCGAGATGATTTCCTCCTTCATCGAGGTATTTATCTATAATTTCAAGGGCTTCCTTTCGTGGGGTAGAACGACCGGATTCTTCCCCAAAGATCATGGTTCCAAGGGTCAGGTTAGAGGTGATCAAACCGCTGTTTCCAATTTGACTATATTTCATAGTAGTATTTTGTTGATGGTGATAGGGTGATATGCATAAAGGAATGTTAGAGGCTACTTGTCCTCCTTAAATCCATATATGCTGGTACTCATTCCTGCTATTTTCCATTCTCCTTCTACCTTTTCCATGAGCCTTGTTTCTCGTTTTAAGCCTCTGATCGAATCCTGCTGCTCAAAAACCACCCATGCTCCATTCCCATAGAGCTTCACGCTGATGTCTTCCAGCATTTCAGGAAGTGGTTCCGGGGCTGGATGTTCTTCAAAGTAGGTTTTGACAAAATGGTCAATCTCTCCCCATCCAATGGACTCCGAGAAGCTGCTGTCGGCAAAATTAAGATAGCTTTTAGAAATGTCAGGATTGTGTACCCATTTACTTTGCCATCCTTCATAATTCCTCTCAAATGCAGCTTTTGTCTCTTCATTGAGGGTGGAAAGAATTGCAGCAACCTCATCATCGTAGGTTTTTTCTGACTTTGTGGAATCAGTGGATGGATTACAACTTGAAACAATGAGGATTAGACAGAATGAGAATATGGCCAGCAACTGGCTCAATTGTGATGTGTACCCTAATTTCATTTTGATTGACTCTCTTTTGCTGATGAATATATGTAATTAATTCCTTTCAAGGCTTTAGGATCAGAGACTATGACAATTACTTACATTTGCCATTTTAAGATGGACTGGAAATAAGGTTTGGGGAAAGCAAATACCTTAGTCATGTGTAGTCGAAACAAAGTGTAGTAATTTCCGTCTGTTTTATAACTATATTTACTTGCGAAATACAAGCAAATTGATGAGGAAAATCGAAATGAGGTCAGATTGTCCGGTGAGCTATGCATTGGATTTTTTTGGAGACAAATGGACCCTTCTGATTATTAGGGATTTAATGTTTGAGGATAAACATTTCTACAAAGATTTCCTGGGATCCAAGGAAGGGATGGCAACAAATATATTGTCTGACAGGCTTAAAAAACTTGAGTCGGCAGGACTGATTGAGTCCAAGGTTTATGAAAAACTGAAGACCAAGAAGGAGTATAATTTAACTCAAAAGGGAAAGGATTTGGTTCCCGTGCTGGTTGAAATCATGTTATGGTCGGCCAAGTATAAAGAAGGCTTGGCGGTTACCCAACGATTCCTGGATCGAGCCAAGGTAGATAAGGAGCAAATGATTGCTGATATCATGAAGAGGCTTGGCTAGTTTTTTAGTCTGGACAACCCAAAAGGAAGGCAAATTCATCCCTCCCACTTTAGAAAACTGAGCTCGTACTATCTTTTCTGGATCAATTGATGTGTACTTTTACCATTTACACATACTTTGAGCATATAAAGCTGCGCCGGAAATTTACTCAGGTCTATGCTTAAACTTTTAAGGTTAACTCCTTCATGGGACTGCACCATATTCCCTTGAAGGGTATAAATTTCAATATTGCCTTTTAGGTCTTTATCGGATTGAATATGTAGGATATCTTCTGCTGGATTAGGAAAAATCCTTATTTGTAATCCTTCTTCCAGAAGATCTAATTCTGTGCTTGTACACATGGCGCAGTAGCTTCCCCCACAGTCTACCCCTGTTTCATCTCCATTTTGGATGAAGTCAGTACAAGACCAGGCATTCCTAATATCAAAGGCTTCATCCTCGAAATCTTGTTTTATCTCGTTTTGCAAGCTATCAAGGGCAGCAATCAAATTATTGGTTTCCAGTGGGTCTACTTCCAGATCATAGAATTCCTGGCTTCCATCCTGGAACTCAATCAATTTGTATCGTTCATTCCTTATGGTCCATCCAGTCAAACTGGAAGAAGATATCTCGGTGTAGTTATAGCGTCTTTTGGTGGCGGTACCGTCTGAAAGCAGTGGGTAGAAGCTCAGGCTGTTATAAATTCCTCCGGGCAGGCTGATTCCTGCAGACTCCAGGATGGTGGCATAAATATCTGTAACATAAATCAGGGCATCTTCCCTTTCATTCTTTCGACTTACCGAAGGCCCACTTACAATCAGAGGCACATGAATGCCTCCCTGATATAAGGTCCCTTTGCCATGCCCACTGGGATAATTTTGCAGGACATTGCCTGGAGTTCCATTATCTCCCACATAAATGATGAGGGTATTTTGTCCTACTGAATCGGGAATGTTGTCCAATAATCTGCCAATTTCAGCATCCATGGCTTCAATGGCAGCCACATATTTTTGACGATTGGTGTTCTGGTTGTTAACGCTGAACAAACCACTTGGTGGTACGTGAAAGGGAGCATGGGGGGCAGCCTCTGCCAGCCAGAGAAACCAAGGTTTGTTTTGGGCATTAACCCATTGAATGGAAGCATCTGAAAGATAGGAAGTGGTGTAAGTCGACTCCATAGATGCGACTCCATTTAAGACTTTTTCCCAAATGTAATAGTCATCCACCCCGGACTGCATCAACCCATCAAAATGATCGACCCCATGCTGCTGGGGATGATCAAAATTAACAGGCTGAGAAATATGCCATTTGCCAATGACTGCATCGGCATAGAGATTATTGCTTCTGTTTTCCAATTCTGTAAATATGGAGGTATGAATCAGGTCCAGGTTGGCAGGAGGGGCTAGAGCGCCAGTTTTTAACCCATATTTTCCGCTCATGATAGAAGCCCTTGTAGGGGTACAGGCGGGTGCTGCCCAGGCATTGTCGAATGTAAGACCTGCTTCTCGCAGGCTATCGAGAACCGGGGTCGTAGGCATGAGGTTGTTATTCTGGTAGCCATTGGAAATATCAACTCCCAGATCGTCAGCAATGATCAGAAGAATATTGGGATGAGTGGGGTCCGTCTGGGCAGAGGCTGTGGAAGCTGAGATAAAGAACAGGAGCAAGGAAATAAAGGAGAAAAGGTAGAGTCGGAATCTCTTCATAAGGAGAGAATTAAGGCCATTATTTTACATTCCAAATACATAAGCACTTAAAGATACTCTTTTTTCTACACCATCCAGTTGGGCTCGTTCTTCTATTTCCAGAAGGAGTGTTTGGTAGTTTCTGATCAATAAATCTGCCTCCCTATCAGGCATGATTTCAAGATTCCTCTCTATATCCTCAAAGGATTCTGAAATTTCATGTGATAGAAAGCATAAGCCGAAGCTATAGTTGCAGCCGGACTTGGAAAATCAAGCTCGGCTGCAACTATAGCTTCGACTCAAGTTACAATCAGGAAGTCTTGTTATTTGATCTGAAGTGTCCCCAAAAGCTTAGAATGATAGCTGATGCAGAAACCAGGGTCATTAGGGTACCCGGAACGAAATTTACATAGCCTCCCAGATCCATGAATAAAAAGTATCCAAGGTCTGCCAAACCACCAGTGATGGCTGCAAGAAAAATGGCATTTTTATTCCCTCCCCAAACGTAGAATGCAGAAATGGTGGTTACAATTCCGATCCAGAACAGGTTGAATCCGTGTTGACCAAGAATAGCACCTGCAGCTTTGGGATAATCTGCTTGAAGGCTAGCGGCATCTACCGCGTCTGCAATACCTGCTACTGAAGCCGTGATGTCATCAGTCAGGATTCCTCTCATGGTCATTACCCCTGCAAGAATGTGGACCAGTCCCCAGATGATCCAGAGAACAGCAGAAATTTTAAATAAAATGGACAGGTTTTTCATTGCAATTGTATGTTAAGTGTTGAATTAATTCTTCGGTTTCTTCATTTCCTAATTCCCAAGTGTCAGTCCCAGGTTGAAAGTCAATTGCTCGTTGAATCCAGGAAGCTCAGTCAAATGGACATTCCTGAACCGATAATCATATCGGATTGCCATGGACAATGCTTTGTTGATGGATACATTCAGGCTGGGGATGAGCCAAATGGTAAAATCACTACGCTCCCGAAGGGACTGGATAAAGAACAGGTCATATTTGAGGGAAATTCTTTTCTTAAAGAAAAAGTGTTGATTTTCTATGTAAATGGTGGCCAGCCCAAAACTTCTTTGGGAGCCAAGTAATTCACTATTTTCGAAGGCTTCGCCATTGTAGTTGGTGTTTTCATAACCTCCCCCTATGAAAAACCAGAATTCCCTTTTGTTTTTGATGGGAGTGATCTGAACCCCTGCCAGGTACCTTTGGCTATGTTGGATTCTGTAGAGCAGGTTGTTTTTGTAAATATGAATGGCAGTTGGTGAAACCTGCCTATGGTTATATTTCAATTTTGAAACAACTGCCCAGTCGTTGGACAACTGAAAACCATTGGCGATGGAATAGGTATAGGTGGTATTGTTGTCAAATGACCAATTGCCTTTGCTCAAAACGGTCAGCAGTCCGCCATTTACAATGGTTTGAGAGAAAGCTCCTGCCTGTCTCCGACCTCCCAAGGTGAGGGATATCTTTATATTAAGGCTATCAGATGGTTCCTGTCCGAGTACCAATTTTGCTGGTAGAAAGAGACTGACGAAGAGCCATGTATAGAAAATCGTCTTCAAGTTAATTGGCTTTGTGGGTGTAGAGTCAATGTCTCAAGCATATTTTTCAAGGGCTTCTAATTTCTTTTCACCTACAAGTGGTTTATGGCTTACCATAATTTTCCCGAAAATTAGTCTGGCTCATATACAATTGCATTAATGTAAATTAAGAAATGAAGAAGGCGGGAATTATGGCCCCCGAACCGATGGATACAACTGACTCTTCTGGTTCGGGAGTTTTTTTTATCATCACAACCTGTCTGTCTAATCAGGGTATGAATAAAATTTTAATGACATAAATCATGAGGAATTAATCAGAATTTGTAGCTGAATCCTACAAAGCCCAAGGTGCTGATTCTTTCATAATTCTGGCTTTCTACCCTATCGGGGAGTTGATCTGCACCAACTCGATACATTTTACCCGTAAAATTTATACCTGCTCGGATTAGGTATTTTTCTTTGAACCTATAGCCTAACCAAAGCATATCATTTGACACATTCCCGTCATCGAATAAAGTATTAGGGTTGATGTATCCCACATTCGTTACTTGAACTGTTTCTCCATTTTCAGCAACTGTGAGCTTTCCTTCTTGTTCATTTCCAAAGGATAGGCCGATTGCATCTACATTAATGCCAATTTCCAGAAAGTCTGTGATCTCATATTTGAGGTAAATCCCGAGGTTGAATCCAAACATTTGATTAGTCTCAGCAACAAAGGCATTGACTTCCGAATCTCCGTCTCCATTGTTCCCATTGGGGGCATTCTCTTCAGCAAACCTCCAATTATTGCCTCCAATAGTGAATAACCTTAAGCCAGGACCGATGTTAAGGCGGCCTTTTTTCCCCAGGGCAAAATTGTAATTGTAGGAAAAGGCAGGGCTAAAAGTCCTGGAGCCCAAGCCCAATGATAAGTCGATGTTGTGATGGTTTTCAGATTGTGCCATTGAAGTGTTCATTGACCAGATAGTCAATGTAAAGATTAAAAAAATCACCTGTTTCATGTCTGTTTATTAAAAGTTTTGATCGAATTGATAGTACAAAACTTCCACAATTGTATGTTTATTGCAAGTAGTAACAATTAAATGTTATAGTATGATTATTAATACCAAATTGATTATGAGATACTTAATTTAAGTATAGACCTAATTTTTAAATATAAAATAGGTTCGACTAAATCATTCAATAATGAATCCAGATAAACTAAGGCTTATTTGTCCTGGTCTTTGATGCCCAATTTTTCGAAGTCTTGAAGGTGTGTTTTTTGGTTTTGTCTTCTTTTCCCAGTTCATTTTGGTATCCGATGAAATAGCATCCTGATAGGATGGACGATCTCTGTTGGAAACTCGGCCCTGATGATTTCGAAGTTTTCGTAATTGATCGTATGCATGGAAAATGGAATGATTTAATTATGCTGAAAATTAACTTGTTTCTTTCTTTATCACATCCAACATCACCTCTGCATTCTTATTATTCTTGTTTAGTTCAAGGGATTTTTTATAATTTTTTATGGCTTTGTCGTACTGTTTGTCATTATAATAAGCCTCTCCCAAGCTATCATACACATTTGAAGAATTTGGATGTTCTGCAACATTTAGTTCAAAAACTTCAATGGCCTCCTTCACGCGTTTTTCTCTCATGATCGCATAGCCCAAGGTATTGATGACTCCTTCAAATCCCTCCTCTGGATTATCCTTTTTTATGGAATGGTAGTCTGAAATGGCCTTTTGGACGGGATTCTTTAGAAAAGTTGTGATGATTGCCTCTTCTTTATTTGACCTGGGGTTTACAATAGATGAATCCACCATGTTCGCCAAGTGATTGATGATTGTATTGTGAATTGGGAAGTACTTTTGTCCATTAGAGAGGTAGATGACCGTCAGGTCTTTCTCTGGATATTTTCTGATGCCACATACTCCTCCTCCCGTAAAGCCAACCGCATTCACTCCCATACTTGAGTAATCTCCCCATCCATAGCGAAAACTGCTGGTCTGATCAGCGAAATTATAAGGTTGCCACATTTTTTCCTTGGTCTCTAAACTGAGGAGCTGACCTTTGTCTAATCTTTGATTCCAATTGACCAGGGCTGGCAGGCTGATATTGATTCCATTTCCGGGATGCGCCCTTATGCCGTCGTTGTGCTTGATGACTTCAAGTTCCTGCGTTTTTGAGTTAAACTCATACCGATTGACCCGATTGGGGATGCTGTCTGATGAATTAGAAGAGAAAAAGACTCTTCCTGAATCATTTTTAAATTGGTGTTTAAGGATTTTTTCTTCAAATGAGATCCCTTCAATCTTTTGGATGATCCGCGCAAGTAGCCAGTAATTTGTTTGGTTGTACCAGAAGCGGTCTCCCGGTGTGAAGTCTATGCCGTCCTTAGCCATCCTGTCGAGTAGTACTTCATCACTCAAATCCATGTCATATCTGATGATGTCAGGGACTCCCGAAGAATGGGTGAGTAGGTGCTCAATCTTTACGTCTTCCCAAGCTTTGGGAAGGTCATCCAAATATTTTGAGATAGGTTCATGGACAGACAACTTTCCCCTTTCTACCAACTCAAATATTCCTGTAGCAGTCATCAATTTTGTCGCAGAATAAATCCTGAAGATAGTACTCTTCTCTACAGAATCGCGATTTTCAATCGAACCATAGCCGAAATACTCCTCATATACCAGCTCGCCATTCTGGATGATGGCCACCCCCAAACCTGGAATTTGGTGGACATCGATGTTTTCCAGGAGATACTGGGTGATTTCATTTTTATTGATGCCAGCCCTGCTGGATTTGCTGCTTGAGTTGTCTTGATTACAAGCCGAAAGAATGAGTGAGAGCAGCAGGATGTTGGAAATAATCTTCATTCCACGAGTTTTTCTTTGGCGGAAGATACTACAAGTAAATTGGGAATGTTTGCCAAATTGGGCTACTTAAAGTTGTTTTTCAAAACAGCTACTTTCTGTAATCCCTATGTATTGCCCATAATTCGGGATTGGCTTATATCCATTTTTTTCATACAGTCTAATGGCTTCTTTTTGGCGGATACCTGTCTCCAGGATACATCCAGAATATCCCAGTTCCTTTGTCCATTTCTCCAATTCACCAAGGGCCATGCCTGCAAGCCCTTTTCCCCTCTTTTCCTTATGGGTGTACATCCTTTTGACTTCCATTCGATGTGGGTCAAATTCCTTTATGG